>NZ_CP163424.1:870000-2070000 GCF_041429795.1 Algimonas porphyrae
TGAAACATCTCAGTACCCGGAGGAAAGGACATCAACCGAGACTCCGTTAGTAGTGGCGAGCGAACGCGGATCAGGCCAGTGGCTATAGTAATCTAAACCGAATGTGTTGGGAAACACGACCAAAGTGGGTGACAGTCCCGTAGGTGTGTTGATTGCCATAGTCCTAGAGTAGGGCGGGACACGTGAAATCCTGTCTGAATATGGGGGGACCACCCTCCAAGCCTAAGTACTCCTGTGCGACCGATAGTGAACAAGTACCGTGAGGGAAAGGTGAAAAGTCCCCCGACGAGGGGTGTGAAACAGTCCCTGAAACTGGAAATCTACAAGCTGTCGAAGCGGGCTTGCCCCGCGACGGCGTACCTTTTGTATAATGGGTCAGCGACTTGGTCTTACGAGCAAGCTTAAGCCGTTAGGTGTAGGCGTAGCGAAAGCGAGTGTTAATAGCGCGAATGAGTTCGTAGGATCAGACCCGAAACCAGGTGATCTAGCCATGTGCAGGTTGAAGGTGCGGTAACACGCACTGGAGGACCGAACCCACTTATGTTGAAAAATGACGGGATGACATGTGGCTAGGGGTGAAAGGCCAATCAAACCTGGAGATAGCTGGTTCTCCGCGAAATCTATTTAGGTAGAGCGTCTGATGAATACCCTGGGGGGTAGAGCACTGGATGGGCTAGGGGGACTCACCGTCTTACCAAACCTAACCAAACTCCGAATACCCAGGAGTACTATCAGGCAGACACACTGCGGGTGCTAAGGTCCGTAGTGGAAAGGGAAACAGCCCTGACCGTCGTCTAAGGTCCCTAAATAATCACTAAGTGGTAAAGAATGTGAGAGTGCTTAGACAACCAGGAGGTTGGCTTAGAAGCAGCCATCCTTTAAAGATAGCGTAACAGCTCACTGGTCAAGCGCTCCTGCGTCGAAAATGTACCGGGGCTCAAGTGATTTACCGAAGACACGGGCGCAATTTATTGCGCGGTAGCGGAGCGTTCCGTAAGCCTGCGAAGGTCGACTGCGAGGTCGGCTGGAGGTATCGGAAGTGAGAATGCTGACATGAGTAACGATAAAAGGGGTGAGAGACCCCTTCGCCGAAAGATCAAGGTTTCCTGCGCAATGCTAATCAGCGCAGGGTTAGCCGGCCCCTAAGGCAAGGCCGAAAGGCGTAGTCGATGGGAACGAGGTTAATATTCCTCGGCCATTGGGTGGTGACGGATTGCGTGTATTGTTCATCCTTATTGGATTGGATGGGCAGTGAAGCAGTTCCTGGAAATAGCCCCCATATATGACCGTACCCCAAACCGACACAGGTGATCAGGTAGAGAATACCAAGGCGCTTGAGAGAACTCTGCTGAAGGAACTCGGCAAATTACCTCCGTAACTTCGGGAGAAGGAGGCCTTGCCAATGGGCAACCATCGGTAAGGGGCACAGACCAGGGGGTGGCGACTGTTTATTAAAAACATAGGGCTCTGCGAAGTTGTAAAACGACGTATAGGGTCTGACGCCTGCCCGGTGCTGGAAGGTTAAAAGGAGGAGTGCAAGCTCCGAATTGAAGCCCCAGTAAACGGCGGCCGTAACTATAACGGTCCTAAGGTAGCGAAATTCCTTGTCGGGTAAGTTCCGACCTGCACGAATGGCGTAACGACTTCCCCACTGTCTCCAGCAGAGACTCAGTGAAATTGAATTCCTCGTGAAGATGCGAGGTACCCGCGGCTAGACGGAAAGACCCCATGAACCTTTACTACAGCTTGACAGTGGCATTTGTAAGAATTTGTGTAGGATAGGCGGGAGACTTCGAAGCGTGGGCGCCAGCTCACGTGGAGTCGTCCTTGAAATACCGCCCTTGTTCTTATGGATGTCTAACCGCGGCCCGTTATCCGGGTCCGGAACATTGTCTGGTGGGTAGTTTGACTGGGGCGGTCGCCTCCTAAAGAGTAACGGAGGCGCGCGATGGTTGGCTCAGACCGGTCGGAAATCGGTCGTTGAGTGCAATGGCATAAGCCAGCCTGACTGCGAGAGTGACAACTCGAGCAGAGACGAAAGTCGGTCATAGTGATCCGGTGGTCCCGCGTGGAAGGGCCATCGCTCAACGGATAAAAGGTACTCTGGGGATAACAGGCTGATGACGCCCAAGAGTCCATATCGACGGCGTTGTTTGGCACCTCGATGTCGGCTCATCGCATCCTGGGGCTGGAGAAGGTCCCAAGGGTATGGCTGTTCGCCATTTAAAGCGGTACGTGAGCTGGGTTTAGAACGTCGTGAGACAGTTCGGTCCCTATCTACCGTGGGAGTAGGAGTTTTGAGAGGATCTGCCCTTAGTACGAGAGGACCGGGGTGGACATTCCTCTGGTGGAACTGTTGTCGCGCCAGCGGCATTGCAGTGTAGCTATGAATGGAACGGATAACCGCTGAAAGCATCTAAGCGGGAAACCAACCTCAATACTAGAGCTCCCTTGAGAGTCGTTCAAGACTAGGACGTTGATAGGCCGGGTGTGGAAGTGTGGCAACACATGGAGCTTACCGGTACTAATAACTCGATTGGCTTGATTTACTCGATCTCGTTGGCGCTCATGCGCGTGGCTTGCCAGCTACGCCTGACGCACGGTCAGACGATATCTTTACTATTCAGATTTCACCGCTTTTCGTGGCCTGCATTAACCGGGTGGTTATTGCGAGAGGTCCCCACCCGATCCCATTCCGAACTCGGTCGTTAAGCCTCTCAGCGCCGATGGTACTTTGTCTTAAGGCACGGGAGAGTAGGTCACCGCCCGGTTTATCCAGGCCACGACTCAGCGGTTTCATCCTCCGATTACACAGAACAGATAACGTCCCCGGCATAGCGCCGGGGGCGTTTTTTGTTTCTGGTGAGTTCATTTTTCGTTATTTTACAAGTTTTGGTTGTTCAGCTAAGATTGTCTTTATGATGCGAAAGATGAAACTGGCGGGTAATGGCGGCTCTGGCCTTGCCCCTTTCTCTGTTTGCAGCGATGCTATCGTCTCAGGACTATTGGCTTTCTGATTAAGAACATGACAAGTCTTGATCATCTGGGCCGCTCAGGATCTCCACCTCTCATCGTAACGCAGCATGGTTGTGATAGCGGTATTCCCGGCCAGACTTGTGTGGATCCGTGTACAATCCTTACGCTGAAGCTCCATCCGGACTTGTTGGGTATTTATAGTTATGGATGTAAACTCAAGATTAGGGGAGCCTACCTAGCAATTAATGTGGACATCAAGGCCTGCGCGAAGAGCGTCTATTGGCCATCGAAGCAGGTGGTTGCGTAGCGACTCATATATGATCTGAAATGGCTCAATGGTCAGGCCCATGGCGGAAAACGTCTGACGGCGAAGTTCGCCCATTGTCAAAGAAACACACAAAGTCAGGCGTTGCATGATCGCTCAGGTGGAATGCAGACTTGTGCGATCTCACCATGAAGCGCGGTCGGTACAACAAAAGGACTGCGGGATCCGCATTGCTGAGCGTTGAAGATTGGATTTTATTGATCTTGCTGGCGTGCTTGGGTCTCGTCTGGTCACGCATTCTTTTTCTCTTTACCGCCATGTCGTCTGCTTGCGCCGAGCAATATGCGGTCATGGGGTATGTTGAGACAGGATGGCTCGCAGGGCATACAATATGGTCTATGCTCTTCTGGGTGACCTGCCTTTCTGCAGCCTATGCGCAGGTCGTCATCATCACGTTCCCGAATAATCGTTTGTCGACTCTTGTCTTCCGAATTCTCATTTTGAGCGGATTTTTATTACTCGCTGTCGGATTTAGAATGATGATGGTTCATCAACCTGTGCGACCGGACGGACAAGTGATGATTAATTGGAAATACGATCCTTGGGATAAACATGGAGGCCTCAATCCTGATTTTATAAAGTTTGAGACACTTCATGAGTACTTTGAATATGGGCGTCCGGCTTGCTTGCTGGTGCGCAACCGAAGTCTCGTTCTACCGAAGATGTCGTCGGGGTGGCGTGGTCGTCGGCAACATGTCTTTGCCGATCAGAGCACGCTCGAAGGTCTCTTGATAGAGGCTCATAAAGACAGTCAAGTCTATATACCGCTGTCTGATCAAGAGGTCGCTCACCTTCAAGCGCTCATTCTACCGACAAACAGGGTTTACGGCGGGGCTATTCAATGGGACCAAATCACAGAAAAGACTGAGCAATAGCACCAATGCCCTTGCAACCCTGACGCCCCTTCCATATATGCCTCTTCTCTTGGCGCGGGGTGGAGCAGCCCGGTAGCTCGTCAGGCTCATAACCTGAAGGTCGTAGGTTCAAATCCTACCCCCGCAACCAACGATAAAATCCCGCCCTTGAGGCGGGATTTTTCGTTTAGGAGAGGGACCTGGCGGGTAGTCCTGATCAGTTTGGATGGCGCGAGGTTGGACAATCGCGGCTGATGAATGTTCTTGTATTGTTCTCACCAACTGCTTTACTGCGGGCATGCAATACAGGTTGGATATGGAAGGCGGGACGGATCGGCTTCGCCGGATCGATGCCAGCCTGCGCGGCCATTTTCCAGGGTTTCCGCCTCGTTATCTGATCCTTGATCCCGTCAGTCAGCTGGTCATGAGCCTTTTGGGCGGTCAGACGCGCAGCGACGTGTCTCGCGCCGCTCATCTCGCCTTGTGGAGCCGGTATGGTGGCTGCTGGTCGGCTGTTCGCAATGCAGGACCTGACGCCATTCACGCCTTGATCAGCGACGTCACATACGCTGACAGGAAAGCCCTCTATATGGTCGACATCCTCACGCGGATCACAGGCCCGTCCGGTCGACCGGATCTGGGCCATCTCACCGCGATGAGCGTTGCCGAAGCCCATGCCTATCTGGAGGGCTTGAAAGGCGTCGGTCCGAAAATCGCGGCCGCCGTTCTGAATACGAGTACGCTACGCAAGCGATCGCTGGTGATCGATACGCATCACCGTCGTATTCTCCAACGGCTCGGCTTTCTGGAGGCCGGGACCAGCTTTCCGAAAGCTTATCGGGAGATCATGCCGTTGCTGCCGCCCGAATGGGACCCCGCGTGGATCGATGTCCACCACATGCTGTTCAAACGTCTGGGGCAACTGATCTGTCGTCCGCATGCGGGTCACTGCCATCGCTGCCCGCTACAATGGGACTGCCCCGCCTTTCAGTGAGAGTCATGGAAGACCGGGTCATCTGACGCACGTCCAGGACAGGCGCCAGAGAACGGATAGTCTCACGGCGTTGATATCTCGGCGCATACTGGTCACGACGCCTTCAACCGACCTCTTTTCGGTCGACCCATCACAGGTGGATTGATCCGCGCCGTCCAAACCGCCATGCAGGGGCGATGAACCACTTTCTATCGCTCGCTGATCTCTCGCCGGTGCAACTCCGCACCATTCTCGACGACGCGCATCGTCGCAAGGCGGCCCGTGCCGGGCGCCCTAAAGGCGCGGCAGACGATGATGCGTCGCTGTCGGGCCATACGCTAGCCATGGTTTTCGAAAAGTCGTCGACACGGACGCGTTTTTCGTTCGAGCAGGCGATGCGTCAGCTGGGCGGCAGCGCCATCGTCGCCACCTCTGATCAAATGCAATTGGGGCGCGGCGAACCCGTCAAAGATACGGCACGCGTTCTGTCACGCTATGTCGACGCCGTCATGCTACGCGTCAATTCGCATGACACGCTGACCGAATTTGCCCGTCATGCGAGCGTGCCGATCATCAATGGACTGTCGGATTATAATCACCCCTGCCAGATCATCGCCGATCTGATGACGCTGGAAGAAAGGGGGCTGACACTGAAGGGCGCAAAGCTCGCCTGGATCGGCGACGGGAACAATGTCGCCATGAGCTTCGTGAACTGCGCCGCGCAGCTCGGCTTTTCCCTGATCGTCGCCAGCCCGGACGGTTACCGCCTGAAGGGTCAGCATATCGAACGGGCCCGCGCTGCCGGAGCCGACATTCATCTCACGGATCATCCGGACGCAGCTGCGGACGGGGCTGATGCGCTGATCACGGACTGCTTCGTCTCTATGGGCGATACGGATTATGACGCACGCGTCGCCGCCTTGTCATCCTTCAATCTGGATGCGGCGCGTGTCGCCAAGGCCAAGCCTGAGGCCGTCGTCCTGCATTGCCTGCCGGCCTATCGCGGGCAGGAGATCACTGACGCCGTGATGGAGGGCCCGCAATCGGCGATCTGGGATGAGGCCGAGAACCGGTTGCATGCACAAAAATCCATACTGAGCTGGTGTCTTCGCCCGTAAGGGCATGTTGCGTGTAGGGAAGGCGCAGCCCGATGCGCATAAGGATGGCCGCGCTGACAGCCGGGCCGAGCCCCAGAGCTTTCAGCCTTTATCGGAATTTCCGCTGACGCAACAGATGTGTGCGATCCAGACACTCTTACTTTTGTTGAAGTCGGCTTTGGGCTGAAGATATTGTATTTGAAAACTTGAACCTGTTGGTGACCAAGCCGGAAGAAGACCGCAGTGTCGAGGTCCAGCATCCTTGAACTCTAACCCGAACGAACCTTGCGCGATCCGTCCTCACGCGCCAAAGCGTTCGACATGACCTTACGCCTGCTTCTACTGACCTCCGCCCTGATTGTCGCGGGGTGCGGGACGGCTGCCGATACCTCGCCGGACACGGTGCAGGCGCAGACCGCCGTGTCGCAGGGCATGGTGACGGCGGCCAATCCCTATGCGGTCGAAGCGGGCGCGGATATTCTGCGCGCGGGCGGGTCCGCCGTGGACGCTGCCGTGGCTGTTCAGGCCGTGCTGGGGCTGGTAGAACCGCAAAGCTCGGGCCTTGGCGGCGGGGCCTTCATGGTGCTGCACGATCCAAAAACGGATAAGACCTGGACTTATGACGGGCGCGAAACCGCCCCGGCGGCGGCGACCTCCGCCCTGTTTCTGGACGAAAGCGGACAGCCGCTGCGTTATTTTGACGGGATTGCGTCCGGTCGCTCAACGGGTGTTCCCGGGGCGGTGGCAATGCTCGGCATGGCGCATGCGGATTATGGAAAGCTCGACTGGTCCGAAACGTTCAACCCGGCGATCGCGCTGGCCGAAGACGGTTTCGTCGTTAGTCCGCGCATGGCCGATCTGGTCGCGCGTATGGGGCGTTTCGTACTGCCGCGCGATGATAATGCGCGGGCCTATTTCTTTGTCGACGGCGATCCGGAACGGCCCATCCCAGCGGGTTTTAAACGCGATAACCCGGCCTATGCCGACACGCTGCGCGCCATTGCCGCTGATCCGCGCGCTCTGCTGACAGGTCCGATCGCGCAGGCGATTATCGACAAGACGCGCGAAGCCCCGCTGCCGGGGACGCTTACCCTTGATGATATGGCGAATTATCAGCCGATCAAAAAGCCGGCGCTTTGTTCCACCTATCGCAATCATCGTCTCTGTTCCGCGCCGCCGCCCTCATCCGGCGGGGTCGGCGTGCAGGCCATTCTCGGCATGCTCGAACCGTTCGATATGGCGCGCGTTGGCCCCGGCGTGGAGGGCTGGCACTATTTCATCGAAGCCAGCCAACTCGCCTATGCCGATCGCGACCGCTATGTCGGCGATCCCGCCTTTGTCACCGTCCCAATCGATACAATGCTGGATAAGGGCTATCTGGCGGGCCGGTCCGGGCTGATCAAACCCATGGCGGCGCTGGCCAACTATCCGGCCGGCAATCTGGGGGTGGCGGGGACGGACGCGACTGCGGAAGTCCCGGGGACGTCGCATTTTACCATCGTCGATGCCGACGGGTTGATTGTCTCCATGACCACGACGGTCGAAGCGCCGTTCGGCTCACAGCGTATGGTGCGGGGCTTCATGCTCAACAATGAGCTGACGGATTTTTCCTTCCGTCCCACGGATGATGCGGGCAATCCGATCGCGAACCGGGTCCAACCGGGCAAGCGTCCCCGCTCTTCCATGGCACCGCATATCGTCTTCGGTCCGAACGGCGATTTCGCCTTTGCCACGGGGTCGCCCGGCGGCAATGCGATCCTCGCTTATACAGCCAAATCGATCGTCGGTATGATCGACTGGAACCTCAGCGCGCAGGATGCGATCAACCTGCCCAATGTCATCGCTCGCAACGGAACCGTAAGGATGGAAGCGCGCGACCTGCCCGAAGAAGATACGGATGAGGTCCAGCGTGCCGGTCCGGCGCAGGAATTCGGAATGCAGTCAGACATTATCGAAGGGCTGGAATCGATGGGCCATGATATCGTCCGCTCGCGCGGCGAAATCAGCGGCCTGCACATCATCCACCGCCTCCCGGACGGCACACTCGATGGCGGAGCCGACCCCCGGCGCGAAGGCATCGTGATCCGCGTCGATAATGCAGACGCACCCTGATCAGGGTCGAGTAAATGGGGGTTGTGCCAAGTGACAGAGCACATTCAATCCCGCATTCCCGCGCCATGCGAGAGATGGCCTCTGGTTAGATGGAGGCGGCTGCCTGCATCTAACCAGTCATCCCGGACAAGCGGTATCAGCCGCGCAGATCCGGGACCTGACGCAACAGCTAGACAGCAGACCGCGCTCCATCCCGCTAGGTCCTGGCTCTGCGGCGCAAGCGCCTTGGTCGGGATGACGAAAGAGAGCGGGGTCAGGCCGGCTCTGCGAGGGGGAGGCCGAGAATGAAGCGGGTGCCGTCGGGGCCTGTGTCGAGCAGTTCGAGCGAGCCGCCCATCCCTTCGGCGAGTTCCTTGGAAATGGACAGGCCGAGGCCGGTGCTGCCTTCGCTCTGACCGCGTGTGAATGGCAGAAACAGCCTGTCTTCGACGGATTCCGGAAGGCCGGGGCCATTGTCCTCGATGGTGATGATGGCGGTTTCGCCGACAATATCCGCCGAAATCTCGACACGGGGCTTGGCGCGGTCAGCCATGGCCTGCGCAGCGTTGCGGGTCAGATTGGACAGGATACGATAGAGCTGTTCCGGGTCTGCCCTGACCCAGACATCACGAGCGATCCGGTTCGATACCCAGATACGTGGAAAGGCGGTGCGCATATCCATCTGCACATCGGCGACGATCCGGCTCAACGGCAGCCGTTCCAGATCGGGCTGCGGCTCGCGGGCGGAACTGTAGGTCAACACTTCCTCGGTCAGGCCGACCCCGCGCTCGACGGTCCGCGTCAGGCGCTCGCCCATCTCTGCCAGCTTGGGGTCCGGGTTCATCGACAGCCGGTCCGCCATCAGCAGCGCGGTCGACAGCACATTGCGCAGATCGTGATTGATCTTGGTGACCGACAGGCCGAGTGAAGCCAAACGCTCGCGCTGCCGGAAGGCGGAGCGCAGCGATTGCTTGACCTCGTGAAATTCGCGCTGCAGCTGCCCGATTTCGTCGGCGCGCATAGTTGGCGGCCCGGATCGTTGCTTGCGCTCCGGCGCTTCGCGAAAGGCGGTCATATCGTGCGCCAGACGCTGAATCGGTCGCACGATCAGGCGCAGCATGGAGAAATAGATCAGCGCCCCGACAAAGGCCGCAATCAGCAGGCTCAGGATCAGAATGCGGCCCGCATAGGCGCGCAGGTCAGCCCCGATCGCGGCACAGGGCACGAGCAGTTCCAGACGGTCCTGTCCAGCCACGGGCGAGGGTGCGATCACACGCAGATAGCCGTTGCCGCGGGCGAAGAAGTCCATCGACGTGCCGATGAAATTGGGCAGACGCCGGGATTTGCGCAGATCTTCAGTCGCGATGACTTTTGCATCGGGCGCATCGCCGACGATCAGGATCGTGCGACCGTCCTGAAAGGCGGCCAGAAAGACGGCGTCCGTCTGGAGCATGAATTGCTCGGCCAGCATTTGCGATGCTTCTCGGGAACTGGCCTCAGCGTCCTGGCTCATCAGGGCCTCGGCAACCAGACCGGCCGAGCGGGCCCGCATCTCCAGCCCTTCCTGCCGGAACGACGCGATGGACGGCACGAACAGCAGCAGTTCTGCGAGCATGACGAAACCGATCGTCAGGCCAAGCAGGCGGGCAGACAGGGAACGGGCGAAGAGGCGGCGCACAATGGCTATGCTCTAATTGAAAAGGCGCGCCCGGCAAGGCGCGCCTCGAATTATCCTGAAATCGTGATGTCCCGCTTACCGGAGGCGTTTGCGCGATGTTGGGGCGGGGCCGATGCTGATCATCTTACCGGAACTGTTTCGGCGGCGCGATGGCTGATAGGCGACCATGGAGTGCGGCGTGCAATAGGGCTCGTCCGGGTCGGTCTTGCGACCGCAGAAGCGAAACTCATCCGCGGACGGATCGCCGATCGGGAATTTGCACATGTGATCCGTCAGGGTCAGGATCGTTGCATAGCTTCCGTCCTTGAGCGGTTTGGCTTCCAGGGGGGGCTCGGTCGATACGGGCAAGCTCGACGGCTGTGCTTTGGGTTTAGCCGCACTGCGGCGGGTCGCGGGCTGCGCCTTGGCGGGCTTGGGTTTAGGCGTGGCGCGGGCTGTCGTCTGGGTCTTGGCCGGCTTGGGACGGCTCGGCTTGGCCCGTCCGGACAGGCCCAGACGGTGCACTTTGCCGATGACGGCATTGCGTGTGACCCCGCCCAGCTGCTTGGCGATCTGCGAGGCTGACAGGCCCTCAGCCCAGAGTTTGCTCAGGGTTGCAACGCGGTCTTCGGTCCAGGCCATGGACGATCTCCTTCGGTGTGTGTGCGGGCCAGGCATTGATCCGGGTCCACACACTATATGTAGATGTCAGTGTCACAGGTCTGGTAGCAAGCTCAGCCGGAACCACAAAATGTAGGTGTGGTCCTGTCCACAAGAATCAAGATATTGTGTTGCGTTCATCCACAGGGTGCGCCACTCATCGCCGCGTTTGCGGACTTTTCGGGTCGGACCGGGTCGCGGTGAAAATCACTTGCGACATGCTCGGACTTGCGGCCCGGCTGTCTTATTGCACTTTTGCACCGGTCCGATCTATGGGGCGATCCATGTCCGATACACATCATACAGAGAATTCCGCACCCATGGCCCGGCAACTCGGCCCGATCAACTGGATGGGTCTGGCGACGCTCTACAAGAAGGAAGTGAAGCGGTTCATGCGGGTCGCGCCGCAGACCCTGCTCGCGCCGATCATATCCAACCTGCTCTATATGACGGTTTTCGTGCTGGCTTTTTCCGCGCTGCGCCCGGACCCGGAAGCCTTCATGGCGTTCCTGGCGCCGGGGCTGGTCATGCTCGGCATTCTCAATAATGCCGCCGCCAATAGCAGCTCCTCCATCATGACCGGCAAGATGATGGGCTCGATCACAGACGTGTTGATGCCGCCACTGTCGCATACGGAGCTGGCGCTGGGCTGGATCGGCGGGGCTGCCACACGCGGTGTGCTGGTCGCGATCGTGACGGGGCTGGCCCTGTCGATCTTCACGCCGCTGATTCCGATGCATTTCTGGGCTGTGCTCTATTTTGGTCTTTCGGCGGCGCTGATGATGGCGATGATCGGCGTCCTGTCCGGCATCTGGGCGGAGAAGTTCGACCAACTCGCCGTCGTCAATCAGTTTATCATCCTGCCGCTGTCGTTCCTGTCGGGGACCTTCTACCGCATTGATGTCTTGCCGCCGATCTTCCAGACGCTGATCCAGGGCAATCCGCTTTTCTACCTCATTGACGGGTTTCGTTACGGTTTTACCGGACAGACCGATGCAAATCTTCTGTTCGGGGTTGTCTTTATTGCCGTGTTGAATATCGGTCTGTTCATGGCCGTCTGGTTGGTGCTTCGCGCAGGCTGGCGGATCAAAAGCTAAGGTCCCCGGATCACAGGGGGTGGAGCGAACCATGGCCCAAGGCAACCATCTCTTCGATTGTTACAATCCTCCCGACATTACCTTCGAGCGGGGTGAGGGCGCCTGGCTTTATACGGATGAGGGTGAGCGCTATCTCGATTTCATTGCTGGCATCGCTGTCAATGCGCTTGGCCATGCGCCGCAGGATGTGGCGGCGGCGGTCACGGAACAGATGGGCAAGGTCTGGCACCTGTCCAACATGTTCAAGGTTCCAGGGCAGATCGACCTGTCCAAGCGCTATTGCGACGCGCTCCCCTGGGCCGAGAAAGTCTTCTTCCAGAATAGCGGAACGGAATCGCTCGAACTGGCGATGAAGACGGCACGGCGCTGGCAGTATGGCGAAGGCCGTCCGGAACGCGTCGACATCATCGGCTTTGGCGGCGCCTTTCATGGCCGGTCATTTGCCGCGATCAATGCCGCCGGCAATCCCAAATATCTCGAAGGCTTCGGCCCGCGACTGCCAGGCTTCATCAATCTGCCGTTCGGTGATCACGACGCGCTCCAGTCTGCGGTCGGCGAGACGACGGCCGCCATTCTGGTCGAGCCTGTCCAAGGCGAAGGCGGGGTGCGTGCCCTGCCGCCGGAATGTCTTCGGGGCCTGCGCGAGCTGTGCGACGAAAATGATCTGCTGCTGATCTATGATGAAGTGCAATGTGGCGCAGGCCGAACTGGACAGCTCTTCGCGCACCAATGGGTAGATGGGGGTGAACCTGACATCATGGCTGTCGCCAAAGGTGTCGGCGGGGGGTTCCCACTCGGCGCTGTGATCGCATCAGAAGATGCGGCCAAGCATATGGTGCCCGGCACGCACGGCACCACCTATGGTGGCAACCCGCTGGCCATGGCGGCAGGCATCGCCGTCTGGGACCGGATCAGCCAGCCCGAATTTCTGGAACATGTGCGCGATACAGCAAACAAGTTCCGGCAGGCGCTGGCGGGGCTGAAAGATGAATTCCCGGATCAGATCGAGGATGTACGCGGCAAGGGCCTGCTGGTCGGACTGAAAATGCGCGTGCCTGGTGCCCATCTCAAGGCCAAGTCAAAAGCCCTCGACCATAAGCTGATGGTCGGTACGGCAGGCGATAACGTCCTGCGCATGGCGCCACCCCTGATCATTGGCGAAACGGAACTCCGCACCGCGATGGACACACTCCGAACCGTTCTGCGTGAAATCTCGGAATAGGGCTTTCAAAGTGAAAGATCAGTCCGGGGGGCTGATCTCCGTTGCTAGCGTTCAGAACGCTAGCTCCTACCCATCTGCTCTCGCTGACTTGATGGCGTGTCCATCACCCAACCCTCCCTGCCAGACGTGACAGAAGGAGATGGGCAGGCCGGCTGGGCCGGTCAGAGCGGATGCATCAGACGGGTCTGGACAGACCGATCGCCGATTCTGCCGCAAGGTCGACCCGCCCCAGGTCAGGGAAAGTATGCGGCAAGACGGTTGCGTGTGGACGGGTGACAATCGGATGGTTTGGGGTAAAGCGCGGTCCATGACACACTCCTTTCAGCGCCTGTCCGGACTTGCCGATATTGCGGTCGAATATGATGCGATCTTCTGCGACATCTGGGGCGTAGTTCATAATGGCCGTCGTCCGAACTTCGCAGCCTGCGGTGCGCTGGAGCGTTACCGCGACGAGATCGGCCCGGTCGTTCTGATGTCCAACACATCGCGGCCCAGCGCGCTGGTGCCGGAAAGCTTCGCCCATATCGAAATGCCGGACGGCTTTTTTGATGCCATCGTCACATCGGGCGATGCGATCGTCAACGAACTGGCCCGGCGATCGCCCGGGCCGGCCTTTCTGATCGGTGCAGTCGATGAAGAGGACGCGGAAGGGTTCGGCCTGTTCGATCAGATCCCGATGAATTTCGCCGACATGGACGGGGCTGATTTCGTCGTCTGCACACGGCCATACGACTACGATGATGATATTGAAGATTATGAGGACCTGCTGACTGATCTCCTCGCGCGCGATCTGGAAATGGTCTGCACCAATCCGGATGTGAAGGTCAAAGTTGATGGGCGTGAAGTGATGTGCGCTGGCGCCATCGCTCAAGCCTATGAAGCCATGGGGGGCACGGTGGTCTATGGTGGCAAGCCGCATCCGCCCATCTATCAGCTGGGCCGGGCCTGGCTGGAGGAAACGCTCGGCTATGCGCCCGATCGCATCCTGATGATCGGGGACAATCTGTTCACCGATGTACTGGGCGCGCAGCGTGAAGGGATTGACTGCCTGTTCATTCAGGACGGCCTTTACGGCAGCACGGCGGCGGAGTTCCGCAGCCTGTGCGAAGCGCACGGCCTGTCGGCGCGATACCAGCTGCCGGAACTGGCGTGGTAATATGCTTGCACAAGACGTGGCAGCCTTTGTATAGGCACGGCCCATGTCAGACACTGTAAAATACTATCTGGACGATCTTGAAGTCGGCATGAGTGCGAGCACGGCCGCGACGATTACAGCCGAGATGATCGATACATTTGCCGAAATTACGGGCGACCATAATCCGATCCACATGGATGACGCCGCCGCGCGCGCCAATGGGTTTGACGGTCGGATCGCCCATGGCGCCCTGTCGGCCAGCTTCATCTCGGCCATTCTAGGCAATCAGCTGCCCGGACCCGGCGGCGTGTTCGTGGAGCTCAATCTGCGCTTTCGCAAACCGGCCCTGATCGGCGACGAAATTATTGCCGTGGCCGAAGTGGTGGAAATCAACGAGCGCACCGGCAAGGTGAAGATGAAGTGTCATTGCGAAGCGGACGGCCAGAAAATCTGTCGCGGCGATGCTGGGGTCTTCGTGCAAAAACGGCCAGCCGCTTAAGTGCGATCGTTCAACCGGTACACGGATCTGCCTAAGGGCGTCCGCGGCGCGGTCATCGCGCTCGGCAATTTCGACGGGCTGCATCGGGGCCATCAGGCCGTTATCGCGCAGCTTCGCAAGATCGCCGCCGACCATGACGCGCCCGCCGCGATCGGCCTGTTCCGCCCGCATCCCTACCGATTCTTCAAGCCGGATGCGCCGCCCTTCCGTCTGATGAGCGCGGGCCTGCGCGAAGGCATTCTGGCAGAACTCGGGATCGATCTGCTGTTCGAGCTCCCATTCGATGACCGCTTGCGCGACATGGACGACGAAGACTTCGTCGACACCGTGCTGCATCAGGGTCTGGGCGTGCGCCATGTCGTGGTCGGCGAGGATTACGGCTTTGGCCGGAACCGATGCGGTGATGTGCAAAGCCTGAAACGCCTCGGCGCAGAGCGCAATATCGGTGTCACGACCATCGCCCCGGTTGGCCTGCATGACCGTTACGGCAAATATGGATCGACGGAGATCCGCAAAGCGCTGCAACAGGGCGACGTCTTTCATGCCCAGCATATGCTGTCGCGGCCCTGGATGGTCGATGGCATCGTCTCCGAAGGACAAAAGCGCGGGCGCACGATCGGCTTTCCGACGGCCAATCTGGACTTTGGCGATCTGGTCCGGCCGAAATTCGGCGTCTATGCCGTCGAATGCCATATTGCCGGTGAGAGCGAGTGGCGGCCAGCGGTCGCCAATACGGGCACACGCCCGACCGTCGACGGCGAAGAGGCGCGACTGGAAGTCCACATCTTCGATTTCGATCGGGACATTTACGGACAGCGACTGATGGTTCGCTTTCGCAGCTTCATCCGCGACGAGCAGAAATTCGACAGTTTCGAGGATCTGAAACAGCAGATCGTACGCGATGCTAATGGCGCCCGCGCCATTTTTGGTATGCCGCAGATCAATGCGGGATAAGTGATCACAGCCCGAATTGCCTTCACGCCAAGCGTGTGGCAGGGGCGTTGCGTGCTGAGCGTTAGGGATGCTCGAAACAAAACAGGGGAAACAATGTCCGATCTTTCTGATGCCGCCGGGGAAATTCCCGGCGCTCTGGCCGGCGCCAGCCCAATCGAAAAAACCATCTTCGGACATCCAAGGGGGCTGTTACCCGTATCCGTGACCGAAATGTGGGAACGGATGAGCTATTACGGCATGCGAGGCCTGCTGGTTCTGTTCATGACGGCGGCCATCGCAGAAGGCGGTCTCGCCATCGGCACGGCCACGGCTGTTGCCATCTACGGTCTCTATACGGCGTCTGTCTATTTTATGGGCCTCCCCGGGGGATGGATTGCTGACCGTCTGATCGGATCGCAGAAGGCCATATGGTATGGTGGCATCGTTATCATGTGCGGCCACATCGTGCTGGCCATTCCTAGCGAATGGTCTTTCTTCCTCGGACTGGTGCTCGTCGTGCTCGGCACAGGTTTGCTGAAACCCAACATTTCCGCCGTGGTGGGGCAACTCTACCGCGCCGATGATCCGCGCCGGGACAGCGGCTATGCACTCTACTACATGTTCATCAACATCGGCTCGCTGATCGGCTACACAGTGTGCGGCTGGCTCTACGAGAACCAGGGCGTCCACTGGGCATTCGGCGCATCCGCTATCGGCATGGCGCTGGGGCTGACCGTCTTCTGGTTCAAGCGCGGTGACCTGCACGGCGCGGGTGCTGCGCCGATGGCGCCCATGTCGGAGGCGGGACGCAAGCGCAGCTGGGCGGTCATATGGGGCGTGGTCGCTCTGATCGCGGTCGTCACCGTCTCCATGCTAGCCGGACTGTTCACCTTTGATCCGATCGCCGCCTCCAAGGCGGTCGCAGTCGTGTTTACGGCCATTTTCGTGATCTACTTCGCCTGGGTCTATTTCCTCGGAAAGCTGAGTCCCGTTGAAAAGCGTGGCATGTGGGCGTTCCTGTTGATCTGCATCGCGTCGACCATGTTCTGGTCCGGCTTCGAGCAGGCAGGCTCCTCGCTTAACCTGTTCGGGCAGGACTTCACGGACCGCACCATTGGCGGATTCGAGCTGCCGACGACATGGCTGCAGAACGCTAACCCATTCTTCATCATTACGCTGACACCCTTTTTCGCTGCCTTCTGGGTCTGGCTGGGCAAACGCATGATAACGCCGGGTTACGGCCTGAAGATGGGCGCGGGCCTGATCATCATGGGTCTCGGCTTCGTGGTAATGATCTTCGCTGCGGATGCCGCGTCGCAAGGCAAAGTCGCGATCTTCTGGCTGATCCTGACCTATTTCCTGCACACGGTGGGCGAACTGACCCTGTCGCCGATCGCTCTGTCAGCAGTTAGCAAGCTGTCCCCGCCGCGGTTCCTCGGCCAGATGATGGGTCTGTTCGTGCTGACGTACTCCATGGGCAACATCATCGCGGGCCTGATGGCGGGCGGGTTCGACCCCGAGAACGTCGAGCAGATGCCCGACCTGTTCAAGATGATCGCGACCTTCGCGATCGGTGTCGGTGCAATGGTATTCTTGGTCGGCATGTTTACCAAGGGCTGGGAAAAAGAGGTCCAGGAAGCCAATGTCAAAGCGGAAGCCTCCGTGAGTTAAGGCTCTGAATCATCCATAAAGAAAGCCCGCCATCTGGCGGGCTTTCTTGTTTGTGACGGGGGACGAAGTACCCGCTCATCATGTAAGCGTTTTGACAAGCAGGGATTATTTTAATCTCCCTTCGCCCGGGTCGCTTCGCGACGCTCACGAAAAGACATCATGCTCAGCTGCGCTTATGCGTGCTCCCTTTTCGTTATTTTTTCGTCGAGAAGGCCGAGCAACGCTAGCGGCGTGAGTTCATCACCATGCCGAGAATGTCGTCCATGGAACTGCCGTCGCCGTCCGCGTCCAGCATCTGACCGAGCATGCCGAGACCTTGCTGGTGCACTTGGCGCTGCTGACGAACCTGACGGCCTCCGCCACCCAGCAGGCCGCCGAGAATGCCGCCAATGCCTTTGGCCGGAGCGCCTTGCGCGCCGCCACCCATGAGCTGTTGCATCGCTGCCTGGGCCAGCAGGCCTTTAATACCGGAATTGCCCTGTGTCTGCTTGGAGAGACCGCCCATCGCCATCATGGCGACCATGGGCAGCATCTGCTTGAGAATGCCTGTGTCGATGCCTGTCTGCTCGGACGCGCGGCCTGCGACCGCCCGGCTGACATCCTTGGACCCGAACAGGTGACCGAGAATGGCATTGCCGTCCGTCTGGGCATTCTGTTGCAACATCTGTGGATCTTCAAGATAACGGTCATGTTGGCCCCGTTCCAGCGCACCCAGAAGACCGGCGAGACCTTGCGGGTCAGCGGTATTACGCTTCATCGCCGAACTGATGGCGGGCAGGAGCGCGCCGATGGCCTGCTGGCTTTGCTGTGGCGACAGACCGAACTGGTTGCCTGCGGCCTGCGCCGTATTGCCGCCTGCGGCCTGCATGATCATGTCCATCATATTCATGGCCATCGAAAAACTCCTGTCTGATTCAATGTTGCGCGGTTCGTTACCGGATCAGGGCGCGGGAGTCCCGCATTGTTCTGGAATGGCCGCCAGCGCGTTCATCGTGCGTTCACTCATCAGCGCATCGGTCATCGGCTTGGACAGGCTGTCACGTCTGCGCCAGAGCAGCTCCCAGCGCGGTGCATCATCATTGCGATCATATTGCGCCGCATATTGAACGGATACGCCCAATATGTCCGGCTCCGTTTCCCACACGATCCGGAGCTGCCGCTCCGCCTCGCCACCCATCCGGCGGTTCGCTTCGAAGTCGGCATTGTCGGCGGCTGTCCAGACCGGAACGGGGCCGGCACCGAAATCCATCGTGAAGCGACAGACCTTGTTCTGAGAGCCGCGCAGATGGGCGAGCCGGAACGCCCGCTCCCCCAGCCCGGCAGGTCTGGTTTCAGGAAGGGCAGTAAGGGCCGCATGCGCGGCGTCTGCCAATCGCGAGAATTTTCGGCCTTCGCGCACTTCAATGTGCCGCCGGGTCAAAACCGCCGTGGCCGTTTCCTCGACCGTTCGCGTAATCGTCTGTGTCGTATCCTGCGCAACCCGCACAGGCGCGGTGACGAAGCGATAGACGCCGAACAGCACAGCCGCCACGATCAGCAGCGCCACAACCATCAATCCCATGCGGATCGTCTTGTGCCGCTCGATCCGCGTTTGCTTGTCGAGGTCGTCAGTCATTGGGTCGTCTCACAGATTTCCGCACGGCTAGCCGCTCGTAGCACCCGCGGCACTTCGCTAAAATTGATTATCAATCGATTTTTCCGGCTTTAGCCGGACCGCTTTCATGCCCTCGATCCGTCATCAGATAGGTCGCAAAACTTGCGAGCCAGTGGCTGCCGGAATAATGTTCGTCGGAAACAGCCGCCACCCCTTCATCCTGATGGATTTTGGCGGCGGCGACGAGGCTGGCGCGGCGCGGATCGTTATCCGGCAGGGCGCGGGCCATATTGTAGAGGTTCCAGGCGCGGGAACTGTTGACCCCATCCAGATGAACAAGCTTTCCGTCCGATGCGTCCAGCACAATGGCCGGCGCGAGCCAGTCGGCGGATCCGTCGATCGGAATATCGGGCAGATAGGCGCTCAGCCAGCTGGCGTAATCGGCAGGGTCCATGACGCGCCGCATCAGGTCGGCGACCATCAGGCAGGGCGAGAGGAAATCCTCGCCCGACGGTTCATAGGCGAGCGGGCAGTCCACATCCTCCCTGTGAAAGCGCAACGCCGCGTCCCGGAGTTGCGCGGCGATGTCGGCGTCGCCTGCGACATCCGCCCAGTCCATCATCAGAGTAAAGGCGAAGGCGCTCTGATTGTGAGTGCCAAGCCGGATCGGATAGGCCAGTTTGGGCAGCCAGTCTTTCGTCGCTGCGACAATGTCCGCTTCCAGCGGTTGCAGCGCATCGAGCCAGCGACGCGCATCAGCATCGTCACCATCTTCCACCATTTCGCGCAGCTCCGCCGTCAGTTGCAACAGCCACGCCCAACCATAGGGCCGCTCCCAGGAGCCCCGCGCCGGACGCCGGAAATTGGCCAGTTCTCCCGCCATCGTCTCGGGCGTCAGATTGGCGTTGAGCTTGGCAATCGCTTCAGCGCGGCTCGCTGCGTCAAGATCGCCGACTCGTAACAGCCGGACGAGCAACCAGTGGCCATGCACTGCGCTATGCCAGTCGAAACAGCCGTAAAAGGCCGGGAACAGATCGCGCGGTCGGCCGATCGCGTCGGCTGTGTCGGTCGTACGCGAGATCTTGTTGGGAAATTCCTGCTGCACACAATCCAGCGCGAGCCTTGAAAAGCGCGCTGCCAGCGCCGGATCGATATCGCCGGGAAAGGCGTCCGCAGGCACGGATATGACAGGCGGGACCTGTGCCGCTGGAATGTTGTCCTCGGTGTCCCCGCCCGCCTCCGCACAGGCGATCAGCAGGATAGGGAAAAGCGCAGGGGACAGCACAGGCCAGAAACGTTTCATGGCCGGAGTGTCGCAGGCTCTGGAAAAAGGTCAAGCGCAACCCTGTTGACCGGTACGATCAGGTGTCAGTCGGTCTCAGCGATTGCTCCGAAATCAGTGATGTATCGAGCAGCCAGTCCTGCGCGCTAAGACCGTCGGGGCCTGCATACTGCATCATGCGGGTCATGTCGTAATGCGCGTATGGTGCGTCGATCCGAACCGCATCCTGCCGGGCGAAAACCGGCGGACAGTCGTGACCGAGCCTGCGCCCCAGCTTCGCTGTCAGATTGCCGTCCGAAAGTCGGTTCTCCGATCCCGTGCCCATGACAGTGATCAGCGCGCGGGCCGACACAGGTTTGCAGGCTCGCCACGGGCCGGGTTTTCCAACCGGATCTATTCCGATGATAATGCCGAGCGGATGCCGGGCGCTATCGACAGCCCAGCTGACATCCGCCGCACCCCAGCTATGACCGATGAGGTTGATCGTGCGCTCTGTCGAGAGGAGCGCCTTGAGGCGACGACGCTTGCCTTGCGGCAGATAGATGATGTCGCGGTCGGGACAGGTCCGGGCCAGCGTATCGGCATAGCGCCGGGCACAACGAAACACTCTGTCACCTGCGCCGCCGATGATGATATCCAGCGCACGCCCGCTCAGGGCCATCTCACGACGGGGGGCATGCTGCTCAGGATCGTGGCGACATTGCCGCCTGTTTTCAGACCGAAGGTCGTGCCGCGGTCCCAGAGCAGGTTGAACTCGACATAGCGGCCCCGCAGAATCAGCTGTTCTTCACGCTCTGCCTCGGTCCAGGACTCATTCATCCGTTCGCGGGCAATGTCCGAATAGGTGTTTAGGAAAGCGCGTCCGACATCCTGAGTGAAGGCAAAATCCGCCTCCCAGTCGCCTGAATTATGCCGGTCATAGAAGATGCCGCCAATGCCGCGCGGCTCGTCCCGGTGATGCAAGTGGAAATACTCGTCGCACCAGGTTTTGAAGCGGTCATAATCCGCGACCGGATGTGCGTTGCAGGGCATTTTCATACCCGCGTGAAAAGCGACCGCATCGGGATTGTCCTGCGTGCGCTGAGCGCTCAGCGTCGGGGTCAGATCCGCCCCGCCGCCGAACCAATCGCGCGTCGTCACGATGTAGCGCGTATTCATATGCACGGCGGGGACACGCGGATTGACCAGATGCGCAATCAGGGAGATGCCTGCTGCCCAGAAGCGCGGATCTTCGTCCGCACCGGGGATATTGGCGGCCATTTCCGGCGTGAACTCACCCTGCACGATACTGATATGGACGCCGCACTTCTCAAAAAACCGGCCACGCAGCATGCCGCCCGTTCCGCCCCCGCCATTCGCCACCTTGCGCTGCCAGTCCGTATACTCGAACGTTCCGGGCTCGTCGGGATAGAGCTCAGCTGGGGCATCGCGTTCGATCGCCTCGAATTCGGCGCAGATCTGGTCGCGTAACTCGCGGAACCACGTGCTGGCACGCCGCTGTTTCTCGTTCATCGGGATTGGTCCTTTTGACGGGCGAATAGCATGGCGCCGATAATGATGGGGATGGCGATCACCGAATCGAGAAAGGCATTGTACCAGATCCACTGATCGGTGGTGAGGATGAAGGCGAGCGGTGTGTCGATCGCCATGATCAGCAAGGTCGCCCCTGCCAAGGCCAGAGAGGCTCGGCGGGGATTTAGCCGCCCAAGCCCTTCCATATACAGGGCCATACGCTTGCCGAGATAGCCGCCGTTGAGAACGAAAGCATCGAACAGTGCGATCGAAGCGCCGATCATGGCCATGAACGTTCCGCGGAGCTTGATGGCGAGATCGTCCTGAAATCCCCAAGCCAGCCCCGCACTGATCAGGGCCATGCCCGCACCGAAGGCGGCAAAGCCGCCAAGCAGGTCCCATTTGACGAAGGGATTGATCGCAAACAGCGCAAAAGTCGCTGCCGCTCCTGTCAGGGCCGCCGTGACGAGTCCAAATTCGCGGGCGACGAAAAAGAACAATATGCCAAAGGCGATATCGACATAAATTGAGGGGCGCAGGGCTTTCTGCCGTGCGGCAAAAGCACGCTGTTTGGCCGTTTTTTCGCCTGACGATGCGGCGTCCCATTCAGCCGTTTTCGTATCCAGTTTCGCCATGCCACGGTCGATCCTGCCGGCTTGTCGAAAAGGTTGGTCATGACTGCGCCATAGCACCGCGCCGTCGCGGTACACGATCAGCCCATAAGCCAGCAGGCTTATGGCACCGAATTCGATCTGCAGATCATGATCGGGCAGGTCGAAGGACCGCACCGTGGCGAGCGGTTCGGGACCATAGGGCCGTCGCTCCTCGTGAACCGCCGTTCCGTTGCGCGTGAAGGTGAAATCCTGCGCTTCTGCGCGCATGCGTTCACGTACCACGAGATGCCATTTGTCGGGCGTGCCAGACTGGGTGTCAGACTGTGTGTCAGACTGTGTGTCAGGCTGGGCACCCGGCAGGGTGAAGGTGAATGTTGTGCTCAGCATACCCATGGGCGCGCCGCCTAGGGCAAACGGCCTGTCTGACGCAAGGCTTCGAACAGGGCGATCGCGACGGCATTGGACAGGTTCAGCGACCGCGCGGCAATGGGAATCACGACGCGCCCCTGACAATCGTCATGAACGCTGTCCGGTACGCCGCGGCTCTCGCTGCCGAAAATCAGATCATCGTCTGGCCGGAAAGCAAACTGATCGAGTTGTACCGCGCCTTTCGTCGTGAAGAGAATACGCCGCCCCATGGATGCGGCCCGATATGTAGGCCAGTCGGCATGGCGGGTCAGATCGACGCTGCGGCCATAATCCATCGCCGCGCGGCGCACATCCCGAGTTGCAAGCGGAAAGCCGAGCGGTTCGATCACAGTGAGAGGCGTGTCGAAGCAGGCACAGCTGCGCATGACATTGCCGAGATTGGCGGCGATTTCGGGTTGATGGAGCACGATTCGCATGGGGCCCCTCCTAGCAGGTCTGTTCCAGCGCCGGGCAGCGGAGCGCAGATCGGTCTTTAGTTGCAAACCGTTTGCAAGAGACTGTAATGCGGACGAAAATTGCGGCGGAATGACGCCATTCGCGGGTGGCCATTCGTCTTATATGAGGCTAGAGAGCCCGCGCGTGGGGCTGAAAGGCCCGCTCACACGCCGATATGGGACTGTATAGAAGGTAGAACCGATGGCCGAGACTGGCTTGATCCACCCTGACGATATCGTCAAAGACGAAGGCAAGCGTGATTTCATCTTCCTCGCCGCCGGTGCCGCCGGTGCCGTAGGGGCCGCATCCATCGTCTGGCCCTTGCTGGCCCAGATGGGCAAAGCAGCCGACACGCTGGCCTTGGCTTCGATCGAAATCGATATTTCCAAAATCGCCGAGGGCGAACAGCTGCGCGTATTGTGGCGTGGGGCGCCCGTCTTCGTGCGTCACCGGACGGCGGCCGAGATCGCTGAAGCGGAAAGCGTCGATATGGGCGCTCTGCCCGATCCTGCGACAGACGCATCCCGTCTGATCCCAGGCCCGGACGGTGCGCTGAAGCCGCAATATCTGGTTCAAGTCGGGGTCTGCACCCATTTTGGGTGCGTTCCCGTTGGCGAAGCGGGTGACTATGATGGCTGGTACTGCCCTTGTCATGGCAGTCACTACGACACGTCGGGCCGGATCCGCAAAGGACCTGCGCCCCGGAACCTCGATATTCCCCCTTATGAGTACCTCTCCGACACCGTCATCAAGGTCGGTTAGCACCGTACACTGACGATCGACGCCAGAAGAGAAGAAGAGACGAGATAATGAGCGGACATTCCACCTACGAACCCAAGGGCTCCATAGCGCGCTGGATGGACCAGCGCCTGCCGGTCGTGCGCATGGGTGCGGATTTCATGGCGATGCCGACGCCGCGCAACCTGAATTACTGGTGGACCTTTGGCGGTATCCTGACCCTGTGTCTGGTGATCCAGATCGTCACTGGCGTGATCCTGGGGATGCACTACGTCGCCCATGTCGATCACGCCTTCGATTCGGTTCAGCGGATCCGCCGCGACGTTCCTTATGGCTGGTTGATGCAAAGCACACATGCGGTCGGTGCTTCCATGTTCTTCCTTGCCGTCTACATGCATATGTTCCGCGGCCTGTATTACGGATCCTACAAGGCCCCGCGCGAAATTCTCTGGATCATTGGCTGCCTGATCTATCTTGTCATGATGGCGACTGCATTCCTGGGCTATACGCTGCCATGGGGTCAGATGTCCTTCTGGGGCGCGACAGTGATAACCGGCTTTTTCGGCGCTGTGCCGATTGTCGGTGAAGGCCTCCAGCAATGGCTGCTCGGCGGTTACGCCGTCGAAAACGCGACCCTGAACCGCTTTTACAGCCTGCACTACCTGCTGCCCTTCATCATCGCCGCACTGGTCGGTCTGCATGTCTGGGCCCTGCATGTGACCGGGTCGAACAATCCGATCGGGGTGTCGGAGAAGGTCAAGACGGATACGCTGCCTTTCCACCCCTATTTCACGGTCAAGGACATGTTCGCCATCGTGGTGTTCCTGATGATCTTCGGATTCTTCTTGTTCTACCTGCCGGATGCGCTTGGCCATGCGGATAACTATATCCCGGCGGATCCGCTCAATACGCCTGCACACATCGTGCCGGAATGGTACTTCCTACCTTTCTACGCGATCCTACGGGCCGTGCCGGACAAGTTGGCCGGTATCCTGCTGATGCTCGGCGCCATTCTAGTGCTGTTCGTCCTGCCATGGCTCGACACGTCGCGCGTGCGGTCCATGCGGTTCCGTCCGCTGGCACGCCCCTTCTTCTTCTTGTTCCTGTTCTTCTGCTTCGTTCTGGGCTGGTGCGGGGCAGGCGTCCCGGACGATTATGCGATTAAGATCGGTGATGGCGGGCTGACCTTCTACCGGCTGGGGCAGATCAGTACGCTCTACTACTTCGCCTACTTCCTCATCATTCTGCCGATCCTCGGCCTGATCGAGGACCCCAAGGAGCGCCCGGCATCGATTACGCAGTCGATTCTGAGCGAAACATCCAAACCGCAACCCGAGACGGCCCTCGCGCCTGCCGAATAGGCGCGCAGAGCCCTGACCGACCCCAAGACCGACCGATAATCGGGGGAAAGACGACCATGGCATTCAAGACTGTCAGAAATCTGATCATTGTGGGCGGCGTCGCTGTCGCCACGGCGACCGGTATCGCGCTGGCTGCCGGAGGGAGCGGCCCTGCAGACGGCTACAAGATGGTGCACAAGCACTGGCACTGGAGCGGCTTTAACGGCACTTACGATCAGGAAGCCATGCAACGCGGTTTTCAGATCTATGAGCAGGTCTGCCGGTCCTGTCACAATCTCGATCATCTCGCTTTCCGTCATCTCGGTGATGAGGGTGGGCCCTTCTATGATTACAAATATCCGAACCCTAATGACAATCCGCTCGTCAAGAATATTGCCGCACAATATGAGGTGACGGATCTGGATCCGGAAGACGGGTCCGAAGTGACACGTGCGGCTGTTCCAGCCGACATGTTCCCGAGCGTCTATACCAATGCGATCGAAGCCCGCTCGGTCAATAACGGAGCGCTGCCACCGGATCTGTCGCTGATCGTCAAAGCACGGAATGACGGGGCTAACTATCTCTATAATCTGATGCTCGCCTATGATCATCCACAGCCTGAAGGTCTATCCCTGTCACCGGGTCAGTATTACAACCCGGTCAAGGAAGGCTCCAAGATCGCCATGGCTCCGCAATTGCAGCCGCAGGTCGGCCTGTTCGAATATCAGAGCGACACGGAAGGGCAGAACCCGCCCGAAGCCACGATCGAGCAGATGGCGGCGGACCTGACGGAATTTCTGGCCTGGTCAGCGGATCCCAAACTGGCCGCGCGGAAGTCGGCCGGTCTGATGTCGATGGTCTACCTCCTGATATTGGCCGTGCTGTTATGGTTGTCCTATAAGCGCTTGTGGCGGCGACTGAAGCCGTCAGAGGACTAGGTCCTGCCTTCACATCCTCGACGCATTGATCAGGCCGCCCCACGCCGGGCGGCTTTTTCATTGGCTGGATATGCAGGATGAGAAAAGCTGTCGCCATGGTCGGTTCTGGGATATAACATTCGTTAAACTGGCGTGATCCGTATCGACCCGCTGCAACGAGGAACCGCGGATGGGTTCGACGAAATTGACGGGTATGCTTGCGATTATCGTCGCCAGCCTGACAGCCATTGTCGCCGCCGTTGCACTCTATACATCGGTACAGACCGCGAGCGCAGAACGTGAGGCACGGGCTGCGCTGAGCGATGCCACGGCCTATCGCCAATCGCTCGGGGCTCTTCAGGATGCCGTGCTCGATGCCGAAACGGGGCAGCGAGGCTATCTCCTGACGGGCGACCGCAACTATCTGCAGCCATACCAGCGTGCGTTTGAACTTCTGGAAAACAATGCCGGGCAGGGATGGTCGCATCCGGCCCTGCAGGAAGACCCGGACGGAGAACTGCGCCAGCTGGTCGAATTGAAACTGACCGAGATGCAGGAAACGGTACGCCTGTTCGATGCGGGGAGCCCCGAAGCGGCTTTGCGCATGGTGCAGACGGATCGCGGCCGCGAAGCCATGGCGGATATCCGGCGCATTATCGCCAAACGTCAATCCGATGTCGGGCTGATGGTTGACAGGGCGATCGAGCGCACCCGGGAATACAGCCGGCGGGCCAGTGTCGTGTCGATGTTGCTGGCTATTCTGCTGGGACTATCTGCGATTACGGGTGCCTTCGCGCTTTATCTGTGGCTCCGCACCCGACAGGCTGAAACGCAAGCCGAGGAGGCTGTCGACAGTGCAGAGCGGATCGAAATTATCGCGCATGAGCTCGATCACCGGATGAAGAACATGTTTACCGTGACACAGAGCATGTTGCGGCAGAGCGCGCGAGGTCGGGGCGACGATGTCGCGGTCTATGCCGAGCAGGCGGTGGCACGGATACAGGCCATGTCGCACGCCTATTCCGCCACGCGTGAGCTCGACGATGCCCGCTCACTGCCCAATTCGACGATCATCGAACAGGTGGTTCGGGCGCAACTGCTGGACACGCATCGGTTCGACATCGAAGGCGAAGATCGGCAGATCCGTGAAAATGCCGTGTCGCCACTCGCCCTGATCCTTCATGAACTGACGACCAACGCACTGAAATATGGCGCCTGGAAAGCCGTCGATACGGATGACGGCGTCTCCCGGGTCAAGATCAGCTGGCGCATCAGCGAGGATGACCGGTATGAAATGCTGTGGGATGAACAGCATGAGCGCTCGGGTCAGTCCGCTCCGGATGCACCGGGCTACGGATCGAAACTGATCCGGGCCTGTGCCGCGCAGCTGGGCGGAACCGTCCATCATGACTGGCACGAAAACGGTGTTCGCATCCGGTTGATCGCGGACCGGGCGCGTCTCGGTCTCATGCCGATCACGCCCGGCTAGAACAGGCCGGCCGCCGGGATCGTACCCTAGACGATATCCATCACGCCGACCGTGCAGGACACAGCGAAGATCGGGATCGGCTGCATGTACCAGATGTCGCCTTGTCCGCCCGCTGCAGCAGCAACTGCATTGAAGGTGCGGATCTCGAAGCCGCCCTGTCCGGCATCGCGTAGCGTTTCTTCGTCCGTATAGGCGGACAGCGCCTCGCGGTCATTGCGCGTCCAGCGGTCGAGATAGTCCCGGTCCCAGGCCTCGTTGATTTTGCCGCTATTCGGCGTGGCGGGCCAATGGCTGATCCCGCCCGTCCCGACCACGGCGATTCGTTCAGGCACGGCATCAGCCGCCCGCCGGATCGCCTCGCCAAAGGCCCAGGCCCGGTGCAGCGGCGTCAGGGGCGGCCCCTGGCAATTGATGTTGGCCGGAATGACCTTCATGTCGTAGCGCGGCGTCAGAAAATGCAGCGGCACCATGATGCCGTGATCCATCTTCCATTCCTCGGCATAGGCCGTGTCGACCGTTTGCATGACTTCGCTGACGATGCGCTTGCCGATGTCGGGCGCGCCCGGGATTTTGGTGTGCGGTATATTGAGCCAGTCCGGATCTTCGATCGGGCCTTCATATTCTTCGCCCATGCCGATGGCGTAGGCGGGCATGTTGTCCATGAAGAAATTGGCGAAATGCTCCGCCGCGATGACGATCAGCGCGTCCGGTTTGCTCGCTTCCATCGCCAGACGCAGCCGGTCCATGGCGGCGTAGAGGCCGTCCTTCAATTCCGGATCAGCGCGGTCCGCGCGCCCCGTTATGCCCGGGGCATGGGAACAGATACCTGCAAATACAAGTGCCATCAGACTGCACCTCCGCTTCCGCCGTCGACGACCTTGTAGAGCCCGCCCTTGACCTGACCATGCTGGGCCAGACCGTCCTTCATGGCATCGATGTACTCATTCCATTCAAGTCCGAGAAAGGCCGCGAAATGCATCAGGATCTGGCCGTTGACCCCGTGAATATAAAGTTCGCCAATCTCGCCATCTCTGAGCCAGCCCCGCTCTTCATCGGTCAGCGGAAAGCCCGCCATCGCCGCGTCGGCATCGGCCTTGAACTGGTCCTGCAGCTCCCGATCCCGGTTGATCCGGTAGAGGATTTTCTGAACGCCATATAAGCTCATTTTCTATCCCTGTCGCACGCTGGGCTTACTTTCCAGCGCATGTATGCGTCCTTTACGAAAAACCCAGCTCGACGGAGCCATAGCGCCCGAAGTCGGCGAGAAAGTGATCGCCAGCACGCGCCATGACAGGTCGCGTAAAGGATCCGCTCATCAGATATTGCCCGGCTTCCAGCTTGATCCCATGGGGTGCGAAGCGTTTGGCCAGCCACACCAGCCCCTCTGCCGGATGATCCATGACACCGGCGCCCAGGCCCGTCTCCTCGACGATCCCTTTCCGGTACAGAATGGAGCCTGCCCAACGCAGATCGATCGCGTCCGGTGCGATCGGCTCGGTCCCGACGATAATACCAGCATTGGCGGCATTGTCGCTGATCGTGTCCGTCACCAGCCGCATATAGCCCGTCTCCGGATCGATCCGATGCGACCGCGCAGCGATCAGCTCCAGGCTCGGCAGGATGTAATCCGTCGCGTCCATGACGTCATCCACGCTCAGATCGTCGCCGGACAGATCGCGCTTCAGAACGAACGTCCATTCCACTTCCAGACGCGGATCGATAAAGTCCGCAGCCGGGAGAGTGTCGCCGCTCTGAAACAACATGTCGTCCAATAGCGTGCCGAAATCCGGCTCGCCAATCTGCATGGCCTGCTGCATGGCGCGGCTGGTCAGCCCGACCTTGCGGCCGATTACATGCCGTCCGCGCGCAACTTTGCGCGCAACCCACGCATCCTGCACCGCATAGGCATCATCCAGATCCATCGCCCGGTCTTGCGAAAAGGCGCGGACAGGTTTCGCGTCGATTTCCGCCTTGTCATGGGCGGCGGCCTGTTCGGCAATCTGTTCGGGGGTCAATGGCATGGGATGAAATTACTTAACATGTTAAACAAATTCAAGGTGCGTTGCGGGCTAATCGCCCGCACGCTCATACTGCTGCCCAGAGATGACGACTAGCGTGTTGGCAGGCGCTATCCTGCGGCTGAGAGCGGGTCATCAGCATCACGCTTGACGTGATCCCTGCATGTCAAAGGTGACACGAGGCGCGGGCTCTGCCCCGTGACCGGAGCAGAAGAGAAGTACCGTTTCGTCGCAAGGCCAAGCCCGCGCGGGTGGAGCGTGCTGGCACGCTCGCAAGCGGGTCTGTTCAGGGTCGGTGTGTCGGCTGGAACGGTCTCACGGACGGCCCGTAACGACGGGCGACCCGCTCAAAGGCGCGCGCTCTGCCGACAGGTCGCCCTGCCAGTCTCGCTGCGGCGCGCGGCTTGGGAACCCTGACAGCCAGCCTGCGGCTGCCCGCGTTCCGCCCCGGAATGTTGCAGACGACGCCGTGTCGGACCTTCCCCGACCCCGGCGCGGCCTGATGGATCGTTCGTCCCATCCCAAAGCCGCACTCCACCGCCCGCAGCACCGAGATCAGGCTCCCCTCGTGTCAACTGCGGATGGCGCGAGTATGACGGGGGCGCAAAGGGGGTGGATTGGATTGTGGGAATTGGCGGTAAGGCGTTGAAGGGGGGGGGGCTAACGCTTCGGCCATTGACGGGGATTGAATGGTCCAACCCCTCCCAATTCTTCCGCTCAGGCCAGCTCGACCGGCCTGCCCATCTCCCGACCTTTACGGTCAAGCTGAGCCAACCGTGATGAGGCCGGGGGAGATGCGCTAGCCGATCTCAAATGGTGAGGTACGCATAAAAAGCCGCCCGTCAGGCGGCTTTATCTAAACGGGTGGCGCGAAGGCTATTCTGCGGCTTCGACGGTTTCACTGTCGTCATTTTTGGCGCGAGCGGGGGCGCGGCGACGGCGTTTGGGCTTGTCTTCGTTATCTGTCGCCGCCGTATCGTCGTCAGACGGTTTGCGGGACCGACGCTTGGGTTTTTCGTCGTCTGCGCCGGATTGGGGCGCATCGGACGTCTCGTTCGACGTCTCATCGCCTTGATCATCATCGCGGCTGCGACGGCGACGACGGGGGCGATCATCGCCATCCTCATCATTATTGCTATGACGGTCATTGCGCTTTTGCTGACGTTCGGCGTCGCGGGCTTCGCGCGCTTCACGCTCAGCTTCGCGCTGCGCTTCCTGCTCATTCATCAGGCGCAGATAATGTTCGGCGTGCTGGCGCAGGCTTTCAGCTTTGACGCGGTTGCCGCCCGTCTTGGCGTCGCGGGCCAGCTGCGTATATTTTTCATAGATGGTCGAGGCGTTGCCACGAACTTTTACGTCCGGGCCGTTGGAGTCCATCGACCGGTTATTATTGTTGCGGTTATTGTTGTTGTTACGATTTCGACCGCGTTGACGCTTCATCGGATTGTCCTAATACACGCTGGAAAAGACATGGCGGACAGGCCGCACCGAGACTTTCCGGGGGTGATAGTGTCGGATTTCAACGGGGGGTCCGGGACATCGTGTCCAGCGGATTACGTGCCCTGCCGACAGGAATCGACTAGCATCCAGCGTCTATATGTCAAAGCCCTTTTTCAGCGCGTGTCGAAGACTGTGATGAATGACGGGCCATATCGCCGCGCCAGCCATGAACGATGCGGTCCTGCCCGGCAGGGTCGGGACAGACGCAGACCCGCTCAAATCCGGCTTCTGAGAACAGGGCCGCAACGGCTTGGCCCTGATCGAAACCGATTTCCACGCCAAGCCAGCCACCCGGCACCAGGGCGTCTGCCGCGCTTGGGATGATGATGCGGTAGGGGGCGAGGCCGTCCGGCCCGCCATGCAGAGCGGTTTCGGGGTCATGCGCGGCCACTTCGCGCGCGAGCCCGGCCATGGCGGCAGTCGAAATATAAGGCGGGTTGCTGAGGACGGCGTCGAAGCGGGACGGTGGTATCTCCGCGAACCAGTCGGATTGGATCAACGTCAGACGATCGCTTACGCCGTGCGAGGCCGCGTTGCGCGCTGCGGTCAGCAGGGCGGCTGGCTCGCGATCTGTCGCCATCAGGGTCGCGTCCGGGCGTTCGCACAGGATCGAAATCGCCAGCGCGCCCGACCCGGTCCCAAGATCCAGCAGGCGCGGGGCAGAAATGTCCCTGATTGCCCCCAGCGCGGCCAGCAGCAGGACTTCCGTATCGCCACGCGGCGATAAGACATTGTCTATGGCAAAGCGGCGTCCGTAGAAATCCCGCCAGCCGAGTATCCGGTCGACCGGCTCGCCCTTCAGGCGGCGCTCGGTCGCGGCTTGCAGGGCGGCAAGCTCGGCGTCGCCAAGCGGATCAGCCCCGCGCAAAATGTAATCGGTCTGCGTCAGCCCGACCAGACCCAGCAGCAGGTCGAGTGCGTCTTCGTCAGCAAAGGGCAGGCCAGCCTCGGCAAAGCGCCGGGTCATGGCGCGTTTTGCCGAGCGGTAGTTCAGCCCGCTATCGAAGTTGAAGGTCAGGGGATGATCGATCGGGACAGTCATGCAGTCCCGACCATAGTCAGCCCTCAGGATGCGGCCAAGGCGTCTTTGATCTTTGTCGCGATCTGGGCGGTATCGTCTTCGCGCGTGACCTTGGACAGGACGCGGGCATCATCGACATCGATCAGCAGGAGCCAGCCTGTCTTGATCGTGCCGTCCAGTTCGGTGCGGACCGCCGTTTCGACCCCGGCGTCGCGAGCCTGAGCGTAGAAGCTGTCGGCATCGCGGTCTGTATAATCGAGCGTGACGAAGTCCACGCCGGGAATCGGTCCCATCGCCTGCACGGCTTTGATCTTGGGGTCGAGCACTTTGCAGCTGCCGCACCAATCGGCATAAACCAGCACCGCCTTGGTACGGGTCTCGACCGCGACCGCATCGTCCGTCGCCATCGATTGCCCTGCGACGGGCGCGTCGGCAACCGTCACGACCGCTGGCGAGGTGGTGTCCGTATCGGACGCGCCGGAACAGGCTATCAACAGGGCGGCAGAAGCGAGTATGTGGGGACGATACATAGAGGGTCTCTCCGGAAGAAGGTTTCGCGCTGCCTAGCGAGTCCGCCGCTCACGTACCTGTCACAGTTTCGCGATAACCGTTTTCAGTGCGCTCCAGAGGCGGTCCAGATCATCCGGTCGCGACAGGGAATGATCGCCGCCCTTGACGAGCGTGTAGCCGACCTGATCGCTTTCGAGCCTGTCCGGGATCAGGGCGGAATGGGCCGGGGGGACGACCAAGTCGTCAGCGCCCTGCAAAATTTCCACTGGCCCGGATACGGCGATCGGCGCGTCGAGGATCTGTCGCGCCCGGCCATCTTCGATCAGCGCGCGGCTATACGCATAGGGTTCGTCATAATCGGACGGCTCATAAACGATCCCGTCCTCGATCAGCATCTGACGCTTGTGCTCGTCCCACCCGGCCCAGACCATTTTTTCGGTAAAATCAGGAGCGGGGTTGATCAGCACCAGGCCTTTGACCGAATCCGGACGATCGATCGCGGCCAGAAGCGCGGCCCATCCGCCCATTGACGATCCGATCAGCACGGTTCCGCCCGTTCCGTAACGGTCGATCATGGCGGTCACGTCCGACGCCCAGCGCGAAACCGTGCCGTCCGTAAACTCGCCGTCGCTTTTACCGTGGCCGAAATAGTCGAACCGGATGAAGGCCTGTCCAGCGGCTGCGCAGCGCTCTTCCAGAAAGACGGCCTTGGTGCCGTCCATGTCGGACTTCAGACCGCCGCACCAGATCACCATCGGGCCGTGGCCATCGGTCCTGTGAAAAGCGAGCCTGGCGCCGTCATGATCGAGATAGTCAGGCTGGACCGGGGTCTGAGCGGCGCCCTGATCCGAGTTTGGGTTGATGTGTGGCTGGCTCATGCTAACGGGCTCTCACAATGTCGTCGTCACCTCCATACAACGTCCTGCAAGTCGTGCCAGAGCTAGATGCGGGTGGCGTGGAACGTACCACGCTGGACGTGGCCGAAGCCCTGATCGCGGCCGGTCACGGCGCATTCGTGGCCAGTGGCGGCGGGCGTCTGGTGCATAAGCTGACCGGTGCAGGCGCGACGCATTTCACGCTTAACATCGGGTCCAAACGTCTGCTCAGCTTTCCCTGGCGTGTGGCCGCGCTACGCAAGCTGATTGTGATGAACGGGATCGATGTGGTGCATGCGCGCTCGCGGGCTCCGGCTTGGGCCGCCTGGCGCGCCGCAATCGCCGAGAACGTACCCTTCGTGACGACCTATCACGGCATCTACAATGAAGGCTTTCCCGGCAAGCGGCGCTATAATTCAGTGATGGCACGCGGGGATCTGGTGATCGCCAATTCCCGCTTCACGGCGGACCATATTCAGGCCACGCACCAGACGTCTGCAGACCGGATCCGGGTCATTCCGCGCGGGGTCGACATGGCTCTGTTTGACCCGGACGCCGTGCCGCCCGTGCGGGTCGAGGCCGTCTGGAAGAAATGGGCCGTCAAAGCCGATGACCGGGTGGTCCTGCTGCCGGCGCGGCTGACGCGCTGGAAAGGGCAGACGGTTGCTATCGACGCGTTGGCGAAACTGCCGGACGATACGGTTCTCGTCTGCGCCGGTGATCCGCAGGGTCGCGACGGCTATGTCACGGAATTGCGCGAACAGGCACGCAAGCTCGGTGTCGAGTCGCGTCTGCGCCTGCCGGGGCATGAAGTGGATATTCCAGCGGCGCTACTGGCCGCCGATATCATCGTCACGCCCTCGACCGACCCGGAAGCCTTTGGCCGCACAGCCGCAGAAGCGCAGGCGATGGGCCGCTGGGTCGTCGCGGCGGCACATGGCGGTGCGCTGGATGTGGTGGATGACGGGGTAACGGGCACGCTGGTCACGCCCGGCGATGCCGACGGCCTGGCCGGGGCGCTCGGCACGATCCCTGACCGCTATGATCCGGCGGCCGCACGGCGGCGGATTGCGGAACGCTTTTCCAAGCAGGCGCTGCAAGAGGCGACCCTGAATGTGTATGAAGCAGTGCTGCGCCTACGATAAACCCGGTTTATGGGCTTTTTCGGAACGATTGTCGGGCAAATGCGCTTGAAAAAGGTCAGGTGGAGCGCCATATCCCAGCCTTGCGCGGGATAATGCCCGCACCCGTAACAGATCACATGATCGCCATATTGGAGTAGATACCCATCGCCAGACGTCCCCATGCCGCCCAACCGGCCAAAAAGCCGAAGGGCCCGCGTACAAATCGAGAAATTACCGCCGAAAAAGTCCTTCTGATCACGGAAGACGGCGAAAAACGCGGCGTCGTGCCGATTGCCGAAGCCTTGGCCGCCGCACAACAGTCCGGGCTGGACCTCGTCGAGGTTGCACCGGGCGACACACCGGTCTGCAAAGTGCTCGATTACGGTAAGATGCGTTTCGAGGCGCAGAAGAAGAAGGCCGCCAATCGCAAGAGCCAGCGCACCAGCGCGCTCAAGGAAATCAAGATGCGTCCGAACATCGATACGCATGACTACATGGTCAAGACGAAGAAGATGAACGAGTTCTTCGAGCGCGGCGACAAGGTGAAGGTCACGGTCCGCTTTCGGGGTCGCGAAATGGCGCATATGGACCGCGGCACCGATCTGCTCGCCCGTGTGCGTGACGATTTCGAAGAGGTCGCAAAGGTGGAATTCGCCCCCAAAACCGAAGGCCGCCTGATGGTCATGGTGATGGCCCCGCGCTAGGGCGAGGACCCGGCAGCTCCCAGACCCGTGCGAGATGTCGGTCGGGTGACAATACATGTCGGGTTAAGCGGCCCGTATGCGTATCGTTTGCCGGTTCTATTTCGAGGCGTTCAGCCTTGTCAGACACGAAGACAGAGTCACATACCCAGATAGAGCATGGTCAGGCCGATCGTATTGGCTCCGCCATGCGCAATGGCAGCTGGCCAGATTGCGCCCCGTCCGGCGATTGTGAGAACACCATATATCAAGCCGTTGACAGTCGCAGCGCAGACACCCGTTGGCCCTTGATAGAGGTGAACCAGCCCGAACAGGATCGCTTGGAAAATGACGGCGATTACACGGGCGGTCTTCCGTCCGCCTAATGCCGATGTCAGACCAGCTAACAGGACGATTCGAAACGCGATCTCCTCTCCGAAGGCTGCGAACGTCCAGCTGAAAGCCAGCAAGCCGATATAGGTTGGCATGGATCCTTCGATTTTGGCAAAACGCTGCAGACCGCGCGGTGCGCCGAAAATGTGGCTCCAGATAGGGTCCAGCAGTTCGGCGCCTATTTGCAGAACGACTATACCCAGCAGTCCAAGGAAGAGATGACGCCATCGTAGCCTGGGGCCGAACCCCATGCGCTGAAAGTCGACTCCTTGGCGAATAAGTAAAATAGCGGCGGCCAGCGTTCCGCCGATATAGAGCGGCGTCGCAAGAGTGGACCCGGGCAGGGACAGGCCTGGCTGATTGTCGGATAGCCGCAGGACGGCGCTCAAGATGAGGACGGCGATCAATCCGGCGCAAACGATGAGTTGTCTGCGGTCAATCGTCACTGCCGCCTCGCAAATGGCGCTGCTGGCCGTCCCAAACGCCATGCGCCGTCAGGAGGGTTTCAAGACTGTCCTTGAGGGCCAGCAATTCCGTATCGTTCAACCTGTCGCGCAATGCGGATTGCACATAGTCGCCCAATATCGATCGCGACTTGGCAAATGCGGCCTCACCTTTCGCCGTCAATCGTGCGCGAACCGCACGGCGATCCTGTGGCACGGGTTCCCGCTTCACGAAACCCGACGCTTCAAGTCGGTCCAGCATCTTTGTGAGGCCTGCCTTGGAAAAATAGATGCGTCGGCTCAGCTCCGTCAGCGTAAGCTCGCCGTGATTGACGTAAAGTTGCTTGAGCAGGTCCTGTTCCGACAGGCCGAAGCTCAATTCTTCCCGGAACCGCTTTTCCAGGCCCGCCCGGAGGTGGGTGGCAGCATGAATCAGACTGACCCAAGTTTGCATCCAGTCCTGGCGTGAGATCGTCATAATTTAGTTCACCAGAAAATAGTTTTCTAGTCAACTAATTATCTGGCCGGGTTGAACCTGTCCCCCGCCCATGTGCGACTGCCCCCCAGCGTTTCAATATGATCGCCAGTGGTTGCCGGTCGACAGGTGATTTTGAAGGTGTCAGATTCCCGTCGATCGCGAACTATACCGGGATCAGTCGCGCAGAAGGCCATGTGATTCACCCCATGCCCGACGCCCGGGAGCTGTTTTGACTCGCATTCTGGCGAGAGATTTGCATGTAAACGTTTTGCAGATGTGGGGCATCTGACCGGATTATGGGCTTGGGGGCTCGCATCCGTAAGGGGCGGTCGGGGCCGGATTAGGGACCGACTTCGCCGCCCACCGCTTCACTGTCAGGCCTATCACCTGTCAGATCCCACGCGCCCTTGACCTGATCCCTGTGGTTGAAAGCCGCACAAAACCGTGTATAGGGCGCGCCTGTCCCGAAAGGGTCAACAGCGCATCCGGGCCGAAGTGGCATTTGCCTGGCCGCTGAAATCTCAAAATATCAGGAGAAAACAATGCCCAAGATGAAGACGAAGTCTGGAGCGAAGAAACGCTTCAAGATTACGAAATCCGGTAAGGTCCTCGCGGGTCAGGCCGGTAAGCGCCACGGCATGATCAAGCGCTCCAATGACCAGATCCGCCGTCTGCGCGGGACCACGGTGGTCGAAGAGTGCGACGCCAAAGTCATCAAGAAGAAATTCCTGCCTTACGGCCGGAAGAAGAAGTAGGAGCGGTAGAATGTCACGAGTCAAACGCGGCGTCACCAAGTCCGCTCGCCATAAGAAAGTTCTCGCTCAGGCCAAAGGCTATCGCGGTCGTCGCAAGAACACATTCCGCATTGCCAACCAGGCCGTCGAGAAAGCCGGTCAGTACGCCTATATCGGCCGTAAGCTGAAGAAGCGTCAGTTCCGCGCCCTGTGGATCCAGCGCATCAACGCAGCTGCCCGCGCCGAAGGTCTGACCTATGGTCGCTTCATGGAAGGCCTGAAGAATGCCGGGATCGATCTGGACCGCAAAGTTCTGGCCGATATGGCGGGTAACGAACCCGAAGCCTTCAAGGCGCTAGTCGAAACAGCCAAAGCCCACCACACGCAGCCGCACACGGTTGCCAGCTAGGTTGCCCCGATCATCCGATTATGAAAGGCTCGCTTCGGCGGGCCTTTTTTATGGCGGGTTGGGTGCGTGGCGGACTTACGGGGCTGCGCTCACCTGTGCCGCGCGCTGCGCGTCGACATTGGCACGCAGATTGTCGATGACACGCTGATCCGTGGGCCGGATGGTCCAGCGCTCGGCGAAATCGAGCACATGTTCGGCATGGTCGAATCTTTTTTCATAGATCAGGGCGGGAACCATCATCATGGACAGGCTCGGCATGCGCAAATGGGTCTGTTCTTTGATCAGCCAGTCGAGCGACGCCCGGGCGGCTTCCGGTAGACGGTTATTGATCGGCGCTGTGGCCGCAACGCGAAACAGATGCAGTTCCGCATCATGGGGCTGCGAGGCGAGGGCCTGAATGGCGGCGTCTTCCGCTGCGATCCAGCGGGCCTGATCGGTTTGTCGTTCGGCCATGGCGCGATAGGCGGATTTGACGTTCAGTTTCAGCGCGGCAGGATGCGCCGGATCGCGCGCAAGTATGTCCGCGATGATCATGTCAGCCGCCGTCCAGTCTCCGGCTTTCCAGTGCCACAGCGCCTCGGCGAATTGTTGATCGAGGCTGGGCTCCCGGTCGGGTCGACCCACTTGAGCGCGCAACCGCTCGATCAGGTGGGCATTCTGGCGGCTGTCCCGGCCATGCGACAGGATCAGGCGCAGATGGTTGAGCGCGATGTCATCCGCTGTTGGTGTCCGCGATGTCAGTCGTTGCAACAGACCGGGAATGGGGCGGCCCTGCAGGTCATTGGCCCGGCCCGAAAATTCCTGTCGGACTTCCGCTTCGAGCCGGTCATAGCGCAAGCCGAATTCTTGCTCGAAACTGTCTTCGCTATCGGTCGCCGGATGCCAGCGATCGACGAAGCGGTGAATGCGGGCAAGGCCGTCCGGCCTGTCCATGATGAAGTGGGCCAGGGCCCAGCTCTGCCCGTAATAAAGCCGTTGCGCCCAGAATTCCGATGGTGCCGGAATGGTGCGGAAGTCGGGATAGCGGGCCATGCTTTCGATGACCGTTCGCATCGGCAGCCAGGTGCGCGTATCGGACAGAAGATCTTGTTCGGGCAAGGCGCGACCAAAGCGGCTCTGACCGTCCTGTGTCTGCTCGAATGTCGCATAATATTCCGCCAGCCCCTCGCCGAGCCAGATCGGCAGTTTGCGAGGATAATGCATCTCCAGAATATGATGGACGAACTCATGTCTGAGGACGAGGCGCAGTCCGCCCGGGTCGAGCGCATTGCCGAGCAGCGCTTCGGGGTCTTCGCTATAGCCGATGACGATGTCGTTGCCCGCCGCGCTCTGGCGGTAGATGGCCGCCGTAATGCCGCCCGGAGAAATGGCCGCGAAAACGTCGAGGTCGCGGATGATGTTCAGGCGCAGCGGCGGCTCATCCGCATCGGGCTGCAACCCCAGATCGGCCATGACAGCGAGGCGGAACTGCTCCAGATCGGACAGCAGGGCGGCGGCATCGACCGGCGCTTCGGAGATCAGAACGAAGTGGTCGGAGCGCGCCTCGACGGCTTGCGCCAGCGCCGGCAGGGCTGCGCTCAACCAGATCAGGATCGGCAACAGAAAACGGATCATCATGAAATAGTGCAACACCAACACCCCCAGGCGCAAATGACGCTTCCGTTAGGGTTGGTCTCAGCCTGTCTCGCAGCGATCTGGTTGACAAGACTTGTCCGCAGCCCTAGTAGCCGCCCACTTTCGCGCAGGACTAATCTTGCGCTCCGCGCTGTGCATGATGCAGACGGGGTCCCGGAGCCGACGAGTTTTCGTTCGCTGCCGGCCTTTTCGCATTGTCTGATCACAGTGTTTCGAATTGGAGACGTCAGAGACTTGTTTGAAGCTCTTGGAGATCGATTAGGCGGTGTTTTCGACACGCTGACGGGTCGCGGCGCGCTGACAGAGCGCGACGTGGACGCAGCCATGCGCGAAATCCGCAAGGCGCTGCTCGAAGCCGATGTCGCCCTGCCGGTCGTCAAGCAGTTCGTCGCCAAGGTGCGGGAAGAAGCTGTCGGCGAGCGCGTCATCAAGGCGGTCAAACCCGGTCAGCAGGTCGTCAAGATCGTCAATGATGCGCTGATCCAGACGCTGGGTGGCACATTGTCAGAAGACGATGCCGACATGGCGGCGGTCCGTGCCGCCTCGGAACTCAATCTCAATGCCAAACCACCCGTCGTCATTCTGATGGCGGGTCTGCAAGGTTCCGGCAAGACGACGACGACGGGCAAGCTGGCGCTCTATCTGCGCGAGCGCGCCAAGAAGAAGGTCATGCTCGCCTCGCTCGATACGAACCGTCCGGCGGCGATGGATCAGCTCGGCATGCTGGCGGACAAATCCGGCACGGGCTTCCTGCCGATCGTCAAGGGCCAATCGGCCGTCGAGATCACGCAGCGCGCCCTCAAGGAAGCGGCTAAAGGCGGCTATGACGTGCTGTTCCTCGACACGGCGGGCCGGACCACGATCAATGAAGAACTGATGGCGGAAGTCATCGAGGTCGCGCGCATCGCGCAGCCGACCGAGACGCTGCTTGTCGCCGATGCGCTGACCGGGCAGGATGCGGTGGAAACGGCGGCGCGCTTCAACGAAGCCCTGCCGCTGACCGGTCTGGTCCTGACGCGGATTGATGGTGATGGCCGCGGCGGTGCGGCGCTTTCAATGAAGGCTGTCACGGGCCTGCCGATCAAGTTCCTCGGTACGGGCGAGAAACTGGACGGGCTGGAACAGTTCGATGCCGAACGGCTGGCGGGGCGCATTCTGGGACAGGGCGACGTGGTCGCGCTGGTCGAGAAGGCGAGCGCGCTGATCGACGAAAAGGACGCGGCGCGCGCGGCCGAAAAGATGGCCAAGGGCGAGTTCGATCTCGACGATCTGGCCAATCAGCTTGGCCAGATGTCCAAGCTCGGCGGTATGGGCGGAATCATGAAATTGCTGCCCGGCATGGGCAAGATGAAGAAGCAGATGGACGCCATGGGCGGCGTCGATGACAATTTGCTCTCGCGTCAACGCGCCGTCATCCTGTCCATGACCCCGTGGGAACGCAAAAACCCCAAACTCATCAAGGCGTCGCGCAAGAAGCGGATCGCCGCCGGTTCAGGCGTACAGGTCTCCGAAGTCAACAAGCTGCTGAAGATGCACCGTCAGATGTCCGACATGATGAAAAAGATGGGCAAGGGCGGGATGGCTGGAATGGCCGCGCAGATGGCGGGCATGCCCGGCATGCCTAAGGGTGCGATGAAGGGCCTTGGCGGCGGAATGGGCGGCATGCCCAACCCTGCCGACATGGACCCGGCTCAGCTCGAAGAACTCAAGAAACAGATGGGCTCCAGCCTGCCGGGTCTCGGCAAACTCCCTGGACTGGGCGGAGGTGGCCTCCCCGGTCTCGGTGGTGGCGGCCTTCCCGGTTTGGGTGGCAGTCCGAAATTCAAGAAATAACCAAACTCAGAACTCACTTTAAGGAAACATCATGGCTCTGAAACTTCGTCTCGCCCGTCACGGCGCGAAAAAACGTCCCTTTTATCGTATCGTCGTCGCCGACTCGCGTTCTCCGCGCGATGGTCGCTTCATCGAAATCGTCGGACGCTACAATCCGATGCTGGCCAAGGACGACGAAAATCGCGTCCAGCTGGAAGTCGACAAGATCAAGGAATGGCTTGGTAAGGGTGCACGCCCAACTGACCGCGTCGCGCGCTTCCTCGGTGCTGCCGGCCTGTGGGAATGGAAAGCTGGCAACAACCCTGAAAAAGGCAAGCCCGGCGAGAAAGCGCTAGAGCGCCTGGAAGAGAAAAAGGAAAAGGCTGAAGCCCGCGCCGAAGCCGAGAAGGAAGCCAAGGCGGCTGCTGAAGAAGCTAAAAAGGCCGCCGACGAAGCCGCCAAGGCCGCTGCCGAAGAAGCCAAGAACGCGCCTGCTGAAGACACGCCTGCGGAAGACGCGAAAAACGAAGAAGAGTAGATTTTTCGACGCGTGCTTTACGAATGAAAGACCGCCCAATGGGCGGTCTTTTTTATTGGCTCAGCGCTTCCGTCAGCGCTGCGCGCGGACACCTTGCCGGTTAAGCGGAAGCGCTGCGTCCCCTAATAGACTAGCTGAAAAACTTGACGCCATCCTCCAGCGCTACCCGGTCCGTGCGGCAATCATTCGCATCGTGGTCATCGGCGTAACCGAAGCTCATGCCGAACAAGATGCCCTGTTCGTCGGGGATACCGAGCAGGTTTTTCACAGGGGCCGGGAATTGTCCCAGCGCACCCTGCATGCAGGACTGGATGCCGTTTTCTTCCAGCAGAAGGCTGAGCGTCTGGGCGTAAATGCCGACATCGACGGCACCCATAATGTCGAGATATTTTTCCATCGCGAAGAAAGCTCCGTGCGGCGCACCGAAGAATTGCCAATTGCGGCCCATGGCCTGCATGCGCGCGGGCTTGTCTTCGCGTTCAATCCCCATTGCACCGTAAAGCGCCATGGCGGAGCCCCATTGGCGGTCCTTGTGGACGCCCTGATATCTGACGTTCCAGGCAAATTCCGGCGACGGCCCCTTGCCGCTCATCACTTCGGCCAGCATCGCGTTGGAGACTTTATCCTTCATCTCGCCCGAGACAACATAGACCTGCCAGGGCTGCGTGTTGCAGTTCGATGCGGCCTTCAGGCTTTCGGCGAAAATGTCGTTCAGCAAAGCCTGGGGTACGGGGTCGGGTTTGAATCCCCGCGCGGAGTAGCGGCTGGATAGGAGATCGGCGATGGTCGTTTTCATGGTCATTTTAGGGGCGGGCTTTCGCATCAGAAGGAAGGGCGACGCAATTGGTTGCAAACGCGTCTGTCAGGGGTGATCGTGGGGCAGGTCAGCCTGCGCGCACAAGCTCGAAGACGGCTGTCAGGGTCGCAATAAAGGCCTCGCGGTCCTGTCCCATCTGTGCGTCCGTTTTATTCACTTCCGCGCAATTATTGATCGCCATGACGTGGTCCATATAGAGCCTGTCCGGTTCCATGGTCGAAGTGGTGAAGCCCTGCCGCAGAGCCGTTTCATTCTGCGCCATCATCTGGTCGACCTTGGCCTTGTCCCAGCCAAAGGCCTTGGAGTCAGCATAGGTTTTGGCCATGCCGTCCTGGACGATCTGGCGCTGGGCTTTCGCGAATGCTGTGAAGGCCTCGCTCGCCTCCATCCGAAGCGGATCGGTAAAGCGGCTGTCGGATTTGACGGTCTTGGCCGCTTCTTCCAACCAGACGGCACAATTACCCGGTTGCGCGGCCTTGGCGTGAGCGAGGCTCGGGACCATGACCGCCGTCAATGTGAGTGCCGAGACAAGCGTGGCGGCTGAGAAGAGAAGTTGTTTCACGATTTACCGTCCTTTGAAATCGGGTTTGCGTTTCTGAACGAAGGCCATGATGCCTTCGCGGGAATCGTCCGTATTGGCCATGATCATCTGATGCTCAGATTCGAGCCTGGCCGTCTGTTCCTGTGTGGAATGCGTGGCTTCGCGCATGATTCTTTTCAGAGATCGCAGCGCGAGGGGCGCTTTTTCGGCCAGAGACTGCGCCCATGCGATCGCGTCCATGCGCAGGTCGCCGGCTGGCACGACCTTGTTGACCATGCCGGCCTCCAGACAGGTTCGGGCGTCCAGCCGCGTGCCTTCGGCCATGGCCGCGAAGGCCCGCTTATAACCGAGATGATGCAGATAGAACCAGCTGGCACCACCATCCGGGACCAAGCCGATGCCGATAAAAGGCGAGAAGATGGTGGCATCATCCGCCATCACGGCCAGATCGGACCCCAGTGCGAGTCCAAGCGCGACGCCGCCGGCGAAGCCATTAATGGCGGCGATATAGATCTTGTCTGACTTGGCGATGCCGTCGACCAGCGGTTTATAGTCCCGGATCGAATTGTCGAATTGGCCATGTTCGGATGCAAAACTGGCGCTTTCCTTCAAGTCGGTCCCGGACGAAAAGGCGCGGCCCGATCCGGTCAGAACGACGACACGGACCTGATCATCATGTTCTGCCCTGGTCTGGGCTGCGCGAAGGGCTTTGCGGACGGCCTTGTTCATCGCGTTCATCACCTCGGGACGGTTCAGCGTGATGATGGCGACATGGCCGTCCATTTCATAGGAGACGAGGTCCGAAGCGCTTTGATCTGACATGTCTACTCCGACAGGATCTTGGTCTGAATGAGGGTGGAGACGCGGTCTGCATTGTAACCGAGCAGGCGGGTGACCGCATCGCGGCCGCCATTGATGACAGGCAAGACCGGGTCCGGCACATCATAATGTCCGCCAAAGACCGGGGCTGGGCGCGGGTGCACATAGTGGCCGTGCCGTTCAAGTCCGCCGCGCGCGCGGTTCTGCGGGTGATCGGGGGCTTCCGTATAGTCCAGCACGGGCGTGACGCAGGCGTCCGACCCATCAAAGCGTGCGGCCCAGTGATCGCGCGTGTGCGTCTTGAATAGGGCTTCGAGCCTTGCATGCTGTTTTGCATGTTCGCGCTTGTCCATCTGGTCGCCGAAATCGCCTGGATCGATCTCCAGCAAGCGCAGAAATTCGGCGAAGAATTGCGGCTCGATACAGCCGACGGCCATGAACTTACCGTCCGATGTCGCGTAGCAGCGATAAAAAGGCATGCCGCCATCCAGCAGGTTGGTGTCACGCTCCGGCGTCCATTGTCCGAGCCCGGCCAGCGTGTGGAACAGGCCCATCAGACTGTTCGTCCCGTCGATCATGGCCGCGTCAATGACATCGCCGCGCCCCGTGCGCTCAGCCTGCAGCAATGCGGCGAGCACGCCCATCACCAGAAACAGGGTGCCGCCACCATAATCGCCGATAATGTTCAAGGGCGGCGGCGGCGGTTCGCCTTCGCGCCCCATGGCGGCGAGAGCCCCGGTAATGGCGATATAATTGAGGTCGTGCCCTGCCGTCTTCGCCCAGGGTCCAGTCTGGCCCCAGCCGGTCATGCGGCCATAGACCAGCTTCGCATTGCGCGCGTGGCAGGCATCCGGGCCGATGCCAAGCCGCTCGACAACGCCGGGACGCAAGCCTTCGATCAGCGCGTCGCTGCGTTCGACAAGATCGAGCAGGACTGCCACCCCGTCCGGCTGACGCAGATCGATCGCGATCGATGTCTTGCCCCGGTCATGTACGGTCGGAACGGCAAAGCCGGGCCGGTTCACGAGTATGACCTCCGCGCCCATATCGGCCAGCAACATGCCCGCATAGGGGCAGGGGCCGATACCAGCCAGTTCGACGATGCGGTAGCCCGATAGGGGCGCTGACGGAGGGCTTGCCATATGCGCGCTTTAACGGCCTTGGCGAGCGGCGCAACAGACCGACGCCACTCATCCGGGCTCTGATGCCGCGGCATGGGTTTGACGGTGCGTGTCTATGGGTCGGATTTGATTTCCTGCAGCACTGATTTGGCATTATCGACAAAGGGATGGAGTTGCTGCGCCCACAGACTTTTGGGCGGCGGGTCATGCAGCACGCCGTACCCATCTGGAAACGTGTCCGGATTGTAGTAGGAGCCGAACAGCCTGTCGAACCAGACGACATAGGTGCCGTAATTCATATTGATCGCGGCCTCGGCCTTGGCGTGATGCCAGTGATGGAATTTGGGTGTGCACAGGCCGATCCGCTCCATCCAGCGCAAGTCCCAACCCAGATTGGCATGCAGCCATGTCGCGTGAAACGAAGCGAAGACGATATAGGCGCTGATCGGACCGGGTTCGAAACCGAGCGTAGTGATGACCAGCAATCCAGCGGTGCGGGTGATGATGGGTTCCAGGAAGTTGAAGCGCGATCCGGCCAGCCAGTCCATCACATCGGTGCTATGATGGACGCTGTGAATTTTCCAGAAAAAGTCGGTCGTGTGATAGAGCCGATGAACGCCGTAGACGAGCATATCGACGGCCAGCAGCAGACCGAAAAATTGCACAATGAAGGGCAGGTCGGCAATGAAAGCCCCGACCATCGGAACGATCATCCAGCCAAGATAGTCATGAACGATCAGATTGGCGATCAGCAGGTAGAACCCGATCAGACAGTGATTGAGCGCGAAATGCTTGATGTCATGCAGCCAGCCTGCGCGAAACACGGATTGCTCCGCCCGGAAAGGGGCCAGCCGCTCCAGCGCGATAAACAGACCGCCGCTCGTCAGAAGGCCGATGATAAACCAGTCCAGACCCAGATAGGGCGCACCGTCCAGTATTGGCCCGGTCTTCACACTTGGACCGCCCAGCAGCAGGGCCAGCGCAATCAGACCCATGCCGCTCCAGGCAATCCGGCGACCGGCCTGACGATAGAGGGCAAAGCAGCCGAAGGCGGCCCCGATGAACAGGCCAAGACCCAGCAGCGTTCGGAGCAGATTGGGATCATAGATCGCGCGCAGGTCGGGCGTCGTCAGATAGCTGGGAAACAGGAAGGCGAGAACGCTCAGCAAGCCAAGCCCGCCCATTAGCAGGCAAATCACCGCACTATAGCGGCCATCCCCGATCGTCGCGAGCTGAGGGTGCCTCTGACGATGCCTTTGGGGCGACCGGTCGGTCATGATGCTCTCTCCCAATCCTGTTCCCGGCCCACATTTTTGCGAGCGGGCCGGGAGCAGCGAGGTCTAGCCGCCTGCTTTTTCCGCATATTCGGACAGGAGTTGATCCTGCTTCGCGCGGGCGATTTTCTCGAAGGTCATATCCTGCATGCGGATATCCGTGAGCGTCTTGACCAGTGTGATCAGCGATCCGGCGAGGAACACGATCCCCATGGCCAGATAGCCCTTGGTCGCGATGTTGACGGGCATGAGGACCAGACTCGCGCCGAGCATGCCGAAGGCCGTGATGACGCAGAGATAGTTGAAGTGGATCCAGGTTTTCGAATGTTCGAGCATGGTTGGGCTCCTGTGGGTCTATGTGTAACGGTGAGGTGAGGTGAGGTGAGGGGATCTGAGATGAATAGCTTGCGCGGTCAGCTTTCGACGGGTGCGGCTGCGACGCGCAAGCGTTGCAGCACGTCCTCGGGACGTGTCTTCAATGACGGGCCGCATCCGGCATCGGCCAGACGGTTGAGGACGGACTGACCGGACAGATCGTCCTCGATGTCGGTCAGGACGTCATCCAGCGCGACCGGGTCTTCGGATTTCAGCAGGCGTGACAGCACGGCTTCGCCTTCCCGGATGGATCCTGAAACGGATTGCTGCCCCGGTGCCGCGCGGTGCAGATGGCTGCCGGCGATGGCCGCGCGTTCGCGCTCGATGCTCTGCGCCGTGATCAGCCCTTGCCGCAGGGAAATCAGCTGCCGATGGTTGCGCTCGACAGCCAGACGGATGCGCTCCGCCTTGCGGCGCGAACTATCCAGCGTGTTTTCGCGCAAGCTGCGCTCATCTTCCAGCTGGGCGACCATGACGGCCGCTTCGCGCGCGAGCGCTTCATTCTCCTTTGCCAAGGCCTGACGCGTGCGTTCGGTCAGCTCCGCAATCTGATCGCCCAGCAGGATCAGGGTATTCTCTTCGGACCGGATTTTCACGACGAGGGCTGCCAGCCCTCGTTTCGCACTGGCATGCCCGGCTTCCGCTTCGGCGATCTTCTGGCGGATGATCAGCGCCGCATTGCGAGTTTCCAGTGATTGCTCTGCCTGAAGCGCCTTGCCCTGAAAGATGGATCTGAGTGTTCTATACATTGGTGTCTCCATGTTTGAACCGTGTTCAATATCACTAGGCAGAAGTTTGAACCGTGTTCAATATGCAATAATGAACGTTGTTCATTCAGGAAAGATGGGCTAAGGTATGATGATGGAAGAAAAGAGACAGACAGGAGTGCGAGGTCGCAAGGCACCGGACGGCACGCGAGAGCGGGTTATCGCGCTGACCCGTGACTTGATGGCTGCGGACGGTCTGTCATCGGTCAAGGCGCGCCCCATTGCGGCATCAGCCGGAGTTTCGGTCGGCACACTCTACAATATGTTCGGTCATCTGGACGACCTTGTCCGGCTGGCCAATGGCCAGACCTATGATGATCTATTTGCGCATCAGCAGGGCGCGCTGGACCGCGCCCGCAAGGCGATGCAAACGCCCAGACGGCAGCTCTATACGCTAGCTCATGCCTATCTGGAATGGGTCGGCGATCATCACACGCTCTGGTCCGCGACGCTCGCATTCAATCAAGACCGTATGGATAGCGCGCCGAGCTGGTATCGGCAGAAGGAACGCGCCCTGCTGGCCATCATCGAACAGGCGCTGGAAGATTTTCCGATCCGTTTTGACGGAGATAGGCGTCTTCATACGGCGCGCGCACTCTGGGCGTCGATCCACGGCATCGTGTCGATGGCGATGGGCACGCGCACTCTGCTCTTGCCTGTCGAAGACATCGAGGTTCAGATCGAAATCGTGGTCGATGCGGTCGCCCGGACCTTGAAAAGTCAGCCGTCCGCATGATTACGCATCGTGACCAGAGCCATCTTCGTTTCGGCGTTTCAATGAGAGTGTTTCCACAATGAGCATCGCGACACGTAAAGATCAGGCTAGAGACCGGGCACGGGCGCTACGCGCTGGGCTTTCGGCGAATGCGAATGACTTTGTCCGCTACTGGCCAGGCATGGAGCCCTCCGCCATCATTGCCGGCTATTGGCCGATCAATAGCGAAGTCGATATTCGCCCGCTTCTGCAACGCCTGTCGGAGTCCCACACTATCGTCTTGCCGGTCACGCCGCGCGACCGGCTCCGGCTCAGCTTTCGCCGCTGGACCCCAGATGCAGCTATGGAAGCCGGGCCGTTCGGGACGCAACACCCGGTGGGCGAACTCAGCGACGGGGCCGATCCGCTCGTCCCGGACGTCGTTCTGGTGCCGCTTCTGGCCTTTACCCGGCAGGGCGACAGGCTCGGTTATGGTGGTGGTTATTACGACGCGACACTGGCGGGGCTGAAAACGGAAAAGCCAAGCTTGCGAACCGTCGGCGTGGCTTATGCGGGGCAGATGGTCAAAGTCTTGCCGACGGAAAAGACCGATATGCAGCTGGATCACATTCTGACGGAAAACGGCCTGATCACGACTCATGTCTAGCCGCTAGCGGTCGCGGATCGATTTCAACGCCTCGTTGAGACCGATTTTGGCAGATCCCGGCTTGAGTGGTTTTTGCTGGCTGTCATGCGGTGCCCACCCCGTCATCCAGACGATTTCCCAACTGATCGGCATCGGCCTGTCTGGCGCGGGGCGAAGCCGCGCTTCGATGTCAGTGATGAGACGCGGCGCAGGTTCCGCGCTGCGATCCGTCAGAGCATTGCTTAACCCCAGATCACGCAGGTCGCCAGCCAGCGTCTCGATCTGGCGGTAATGCACGGCGAAGCGATCGGAGTCCGTGACGGGAATGGCCAGTCCGGCATGGCCCAGCAATTGTGCCGCCGCGCGAACTTCGATCATGGGATGGATGCGGGGTGTCGGCGAACCGATCCGGTCCGTATCGATGGCGTAGAGCGTCTGTCGCAATTCCGTCAGACTGATCCCGCCGATCAGGCAGGCCAGGAACAGACCGTCGGGAATCAGCATGGCGCGCGCCGCCTGCATCCATCCGCCCACCGTATTCAGTGACTGGATGTGGAACAGGCTGATCACCAGGTCATACGCATCGCCGCCGGGTGTTTCGCGGTAATCGAACTGGGCGAAGCGTTTCGCCACTGGCAGTCTGTCCAGGATTTGATCGCGCCAGTCGAACGGACCGATCAGGCAGGCCCTCGAAAAAGTCCGGTTCACATCCTGCAGCCGTTCGGACAAATCATCGATGGCGCGCTCAAGCAGGAATGGTGTTGCGCGTTGCTGCCGCCGCTTGGCCCGGTCGACCCGCAGGGCTTGCGCCTGTTCGTCGAACAGCACGGTCGGCGGCGCTTTGCCGTGCGTTTGATCTTGTGTTGCGCTCATGCGGGCGCGATAGTCGGCAAATGGAGGTCTGGCAATCACGACTGCTGAGCATGGGGCGGCTGGTCGTCGATACGGTTCTGCCGCCGACCGACGATACGGAACTGTTCGCCGCCCTGACGTTTCTGGATGAACCGTGCTGTGCGTCCTGCGGCTATCCATTCGATCATCAGGTCGCCGGTATCAGCGCGTTCGATCTGGCTTGCGCCGCCTGTCTGGCGCGCCGACCCGCCTACGCCACGGCGCGGTCGGCGCTGCAGTATGACGAGGCCTCGCGCCGCATGATTCTGGCTTTCAAACATGGCGGCCATACGGACCGACTGCACAGTTTTGCCGCGCAGATGCACCGGGCCGGACGAACGGCCCTGGCCCATGCCGATCTGCTCATTCCCGTCCCGCTGCACCGCACCCGTCTGATCAAGCGGCGCTTCAACCAGTCGGCTCTGCTGGCACGGTCGTTATCAAGGCGTTGCGGCGTGCCGATGGACGCGCATGCGCTACTGCGCGACCGCCGGACACCGAGCCAGGGCGGATTGTCAGCGGCAGGACGTCGCCGGAATGTTCAAGGCGCCTTTACGGTCTCCGATCCGGGCAGGGTGGCCGGGCGGCGTCTCGTTCTGATCGATGATGTGATGACGACGGGCGCGACGCTGGAAGCCTGCACACGGACTTTGAAACGCGCAGGCGCCACCCGGATTGACACGGTCTGTCTGGCGCGCGTTGTAAAGCCGCTTCCGGCTCCCTAAATGCGCAACGAGATCAAATGAAAAGGTTCCCGCCATGGCCGCTAAAGTCGAAATGTATACCAAGATGTTCTGCCCTTACTGCATCCGGGCCAAGGCGTTGCTGGAAGGCAAGGGTGTCGAGATCATCGATTACCCCGCCGCGAACGACAAGGCGAAGCGCGCGGAAATGAATCAGCGTGCCAATGGCCGGAACACGTTCCCGCAAATCTTCATCAACGGGGAACATGTCGGCGGGTCGGATGATCTGGCCGCGCTGGAACGGGCTGGCAAGCTGGATGCCATGCTGGCTGCCTAGCGTGTGAAAGTCGCGCTCCTGCAACTGACTTCCGGCACGGTTCCGGATGCAAATTTCGACGCCGTCGCCGCGTTGCTCCGCAACACGGATGCACGCTTCGTTCTGACGCCGGAAATGACGCCGTTCTTGGAAAAGGACGCAAAGAAGCTTCGCGTTGGTCTCATCCCGCAAAGCGATATGCTTGCGCCATATCGTGCGCTGGCCAGAGATCGCGACCTCTACTTTCTGCTGGGATCAGCCGCCGTATTGCGGGATGATGGACAGATCGCGAACCGATCCTTTCTACTCGGTCCGGACGGCGCAGTGATCGCGCAATATGATAAGATGCATCTGTTCGAGGCGGCTCTACCCGGCGGTGAAAGCTACCGGGAGAGTGATAGCTACGCCGCAGGGGAGGCGTCCGTCATCGCGCCCGTCGATGATCTGACGGTCGGCATGTCCATCTGCTACGATCTGCGCTTTCCCGCGCTCTATTCAGATTATGCGCGCAACGGCGTCGATATAATCACCGCGCCGTCAGCCTTCACCCGCTCGACCGGGAAGGCGCATTGGGAAACATTGCTGAGAGCGCGCGCAATCGAGAGCGGCGCGTGGGTTCTGGCTCCGGCGCAGGGCGGAACGCATGAGGATGGGCGTCGTACTTGGGGGCGGACCATGGCGGTCGCGCCTTGGGGCGAGGTCGTCGGTGTGCTTGATCATGACCGACCGGGGCTTCTGGACGTCGAAATCGACCGCAAAGCTGTCCTCGATGCGCGGGCGCGCATTCCCGCCTGGCGACAACGATGATCCGCTACGCGCTGATCTGCGACCGCGACCACAGCTTCGAAGGCTGGTTCGGGTCCTCCAGCGACTATGATGATCAGCATGCGTCCGGCCTGCTCGTCTGTCCGCAATGCGGTTCCGAACAGGTCGACAAGGCCATCATGTCTCCGGCCGTTCGGAGTGCCGACAGGAGCGCACAGATCGCCGACGCGATCCGCAACGAAATCGCGGAAACGTGCGATGATGTCGGCGAAAACTTCACGGATGAAGCGCGCGCCATGTTCTACGGCGAGAAACCGGAACGCAGCATCTATGGTCAGGCCACGGCCCAACAGGCGAAGGCGTTGCTCGAAGACGGCATTCCTGCCATGCCTATTCCGCCCGCACTTGATCCGAAACGGGCGAAGAAGAAGCTGAACTAGCGCCGGGTCTAATCAACCACGCAGGTCTTGATGTTGCAGAAGGCCAGTAAGCCTTCGCGCGCCAATTCGCGGCCATAGCCACTTACCTTGATGCCGCCGAAGGGCAGGCGGGGATCGGACGCGGTCATGGCATTGACGAAGGTCGCACCCGATTCGATTTCGGTGAAGACGCGCTCCATTTCGGCCTCGTCCTGCGTGAAGACCGATGATCCCAGACCGAAGGGGGAGTCGTTGGCTAAGGCGATGGCTTCGTCAAGATCCGAGACCTTGAACAGCATGGCGACCGGGCCGAACATTTCCTCGCTATAGGCGTCCATGTCCTCGGTGACGCCCTCAATGATACCGGGGCGGAACCAAGAGCCCTCTTGGTCGATTGCCTGACCCCCGCAGACGCGCAGCGCGCCTTGGGAGAGTGCATTGTCGACCTGTCCGCACAGTTCCTCGACGGCTTCGGGATTGACGAGCGGGCCAATATCCGTGTCGTCATACATCGGGTCGCCGATGCGCAACGCCTCGAAGCCGTCTTTCATCCGGTCACGGAAATCATCATAGATGTCGGCGTGGATGATGAAGCGTTTGGCTGCGATGCAGCTCTGTCCATTATTCTGTGTCCGGGCCTTGATCCCGACTTCGACCGCCTTGTCCAAATCCGCGCTCGGCATGACGATGAAGGCATCCGATCCGCCCAGTTCCAGTACGGTAGGTTTGATCTCCTGTCCGCAGATACTGGCGACGGACGCGCCAGCCGGTTCCGATCCGGTCAGAGTTGCGGCGCGGACACGACCATCGCGCAGAATGCGTTCGACCTTGGCGCCGCCGACGAGCAATGCCTGGAACGCGCCTTCGGGGAAGCCTGCACGGGTGAACAGCATTTCCATCGCCAGCGCGCATTGCGGCACGTTCGACGCGTGTTTCAGCAGGCCCGTATTCCCGGCCATCAGAGCCGGTGCGGCAAAGCGCATGACCTGCCAGAACGGATAGTTCCACGGCATGACGGCCAGGACGGGACCGATCGGCAGGATGCGGCGAAAGCTGCGCGTCCGGTCTGTGTCGACGGGCTCGTCGGCCATGATCGCTTCGGCATGGTCGGCATAATAGCGGCAGACCCAGGCGCATTTTTTGGACTCGGCGATCGCCTGGCTGAGCGGCTTGCCCATTTCCAGCGTCATGATGCGGCCAAACTCGTCCGCATCCGACTCCAGAATATCAGCCGCCTTGTGCATCCAGTCTGCGCGCTCCGCGAAGCTGCTGTCTTTCAGGGCCTCGAACGCGACAACGGCGCGTGCGATCGCGAGGTCGACCTCGGCATCCGTATGCGGTTCGAACGTTTTCTCGATCTTGCCGGTGGCAGGATTGGTGGTCGCAATGGGCATAATAACTTTCTAACGGGTGGGAACGGGTGAGGCGGCAGGCCAGCCTGTATCGCCCGTGCGTTTCAGCGTCATGCGGAAGGTTTCGACCGGATCCATGCCGTCGCGATTATAGGTGCCGATGGACTCCCACTGATCGCCCTTGACCGTTGCAACATATGACATGACCGCGCCCGGCCCGGCTGGCAGAGACCATTTGTAGGTCGTGCCATCCAGTTCGATCGGGAATGTGCCTTGGCGCCCACCCGACCAGCTTTTCATATGCCAGCCTGCGCCGTCAGGTGTCTTCGAAATGATGCCCAGCGCCTGAAACTTCGCAACGCCTTCATCATCATAGCCCGTACCATTGACGACAACGATGTCGCCATTCAGCATCGGTCCGACCCGTTCAGTCTGTGTCACTTCATAAGGACCCGCCGCCGTTCGACCGCCTGCCGTTCCCACCCATTCGCCGAACAGGAATTCGAACGGATGAGCGTCGGCTTCAGATGTCGGCGGTGGCGCCCCGATAGGCGTGGTCTGGGCTGACGCCATGCCGGTGGCGGCGAATAGAGCGAACGTCGCGGCGACGAGAGTGGTGCGGATCATGCGTCATCCCTTTCCGAGTTGCGGTACGGTGTGCGTACCGTAAGCATAGCACATGTTTTTCGTCTCCATGTAGAAGTCGAAGGAATAGTCGCCGCCGTCGCGGCCGATACCCGAGGCTTTCATGCCGCCGAACGGTGCGGGCAGGTGACGGTTGTTCTCGCTATTGACCCAGACCATGCCGGCTTCCAGCCCTTTGGACATGCGCAGGCCGCGTTCCATGGAATGGGTCCAGACATAGGCGGTCAGGCCGTAATCGACATCATTGCCGATGCGAAGCGCGTCGGCTTCGTCCTTGAAAGGAATGGCTGTCAGCACGGGGCCGAAAATCTCTTCCTGGGCGATCCGCATATCGTTCGATGCGCCCGTGAACAGAGTCGGCTCGACATAGCAGCCTGTGTCGCCATGGCGTTTGCCGCCAATGACCGTCTTTGCACCGTCTTCCTTGGCGATATCGAAATAGCTCAGCACCTTCTCATGGTGGGTCGGGTGAATGAGCGGGCCGATCTCCGTTTCCGGATCGAGCGGATGGCCGACGGTCAGATTGGCGATCCGGTCCTTCACGCGCGCGGTGAAATCGTCATAGATTGTGTCCTGCACGAGCAGGCGCGTCGAACTGGTGCAGCGTTCGCCATTGAGCGAGAATTGCATGAAGACCGCGGCGTCGAGCGCCCGGTCCATATCCGCATCGTCAAACACGATACAGGGGTTTTTCCCGCCCAGCTCCAAGTGGATACGCTTGAGCGTTGCCGCCGTCTGTCGCTGGATCAATGTACCTGTATGGCTTTCGCCAACAAAGGCGACGGCCTTGATGTGGCGGTGTTCCGTCAGCGCCTTGCCCGCCCCTTCGCCGAGGCCGTTGACCACGTTCAACACGCCAGCAGGCAGCCCGGCTTCATGCGCGATTTCGGCCAGGATCATGGCGGAGAAGGGTGAAAACTCGGCTGGTTTCTGAACCACCGTGCAGCCTGCGGCCAAGGCCGGAGCGATCTTCCATGTGCTAAGCATGAAGGGTGTGTTCCACGGTGTGATCACACCGATGGGCCCCAGCGGCATGCGCGTGGTGACGTTCAGGTGCGTATCGGTCGGCAAGGCCTGACCATCCATGGCGGACGGAGCCTTGTCAGCAAAAAAGCGGAAATTGGCAGCCCCGCGAATGGCGGCCTTCTTCATGAAACGGATCGGCTGACCCGTATCGAAGCTTTCGACATGGGCGATTTCGTCTGCGCGCGCTTCGATCCCGTCTGCGACGGCGTGCAGAATGGCACGACGTTGCGACCCGGGCATGGCGCGCCAGTTTTGAAACGCGTCCCAGGCGGCATTGGCAGCTTTGTCGATATCGGCCTCGGTCCCGGCCTGCATCTGGCCCAGCGCGCTATTATCGACGGGCGTCGTTACATCGACGATCCGGTTCTGGTCTCCGTCGACCCGCTGCCCATTGATGAAGTGTCCGAGCGGCGCATTCGTATAGGGTTTGAGCCAGTTGCGCGTCTTGGTTTCGAGCGCCGAAAGATCGGTCATGTCTTGTCCTTCAGGATGCGGTGAATATTGTTCTGCTTCCAGGTCGTGCCGGGCGTGATTTCCTGCACCTCGAGGCCGAGCGACAGGGGGCGATTGTCGGCGAAAGCCGGAGCCGCCCAGTCGGTCAGAACCTTGAACAGCGTGTCGCCAATCTCTCGTCGTAGGTCGTCGCTGCGGCCCGCACCGAGTCTGACTGTGACATAGACGAAACCGTTTTCCGGCGCGCCGTCGCCGACAAGGGCGGTGTCGCAGGGATAGGACCGGGTGCGGATGCCGCCGGTCGGCAGCGCGTCCAGACCCATGGCGGCGTGGTGCAGATCCCGGCACAGCGCTTCTGCGTCCAGATCGGTCTTATGTTCGATGATGAGATGCGGCATGGCTTGCGATCCATTTATTTAACATGTTAAGTAATTTCAAGCCCAGCCATTTCGCACAAGGACATACGCATGAAACTCGTCAGTTTTTCACATCAGGGTCGAGACCGTTTCGGACGCGTGGTCAATGAACATTTCATTGCAGATCTGACGGATGCGTTTGGCGATCTGCGATCCGTTCTGGAACGCGATCAGCTCCCTGCGGTGCGCGACGCTGACGGGCCTCACATCGCGTTTAGCGACGTGACCCTCCTGGCACCCGTGACCAATGCACAGAAATACTTCTGCATCGGCGTCAACTACGCCAATCGTAATGCGGAGTATAAGGACGGGTCGGAGCCGCCCAAATTTCCGTCCGTCTTCATGCGTTCACGCGAGAGCTTTGTCGGCCATAATGTGCCGCTCGAACGCCCGCCGGAGTCGGACAAGCTGGATTATGAGGGCGAAATTGTCATCATCATCGGCAAGGCGGGCCGACGTATCGATGCTGCCAACTGGGCCGATCATGTCGCCGGCTTCTCCCTGATGAATGAAGGCACGCTGCGCGACTGGGTCCGTCACGCCAAGTTCAACGTCACGCAAGGCAAGAATTTCGAACGTTCTGGTGCCATCGGGCCGTGGATGATCACGACCGAGGAATTCCTCAAAGGGCGCGATGTCAATGATCTGCAGATCAGCACTCGCGTCAATGGGGAGTTACGGCAGGACGACACGACCGCGAACATGATGTTCCCGATCCCGTTCATCGTATCCTACCTCTCCAGTTTTGCCCGGCTGCAACCCGGCGACGTGATTGCGACCGGTACGCCGAACGGGGCCGGTGCCCGGTTCGATCCGCCGAAATATCTCGTGCCAGGCGATGTCGTCGAAGTTCATTGTGATGGCATCGGGACGCTCTCTAACGGTGTGATCGACGAGCCTGATCGGGGCTAGGGCTGCAGGCATGAGCGACCTGCGTCCATTCGAACGCAATCTGCCCATGGCGCTGCTGCGAGCGCGCGAGGCCGTCATGGCTCGGTTTCGTCCGATCCTGCGAGATCATGGTCTGACCGAACAGCAGTGGCGGATCATCCGCGCGCTGGAAGGTGAAGACGATCTTGATATTTCTACGCTGGCGGAAAGGACGCTGCTGCTGATGCCGAGTCTGACCCGGATCGTGACAGGGATGGAAGAGGCCGAACTGGTCCGCCGCGTCACCGACACGCAGGATGCTCGCCGTCGCCGGGTGCGTCTGTCGCGCAGGGGCCAAGCGACCTTCCGGGCCGTGGCACCCTTGAGCGAAGCTGCCTATGCGGAGATCGAAGCCGGACTGCCCGGCGGGCAGATCGCAACGCTCTACGATCTGCTGGATGCGCTGGAACCCGAATCGGAAAGCTGAGCCGGGATCGCCGAATTCGGTGTACGCATTCAGATTAGGGTTAAGATAGAATTGACTCTGTTTCTTTATCGCACAGAAAGATTTCTCTGCGATGCTGCTGCGGCTGGGTGAAAAGGAACTCAGGTTTGGAAAGGAGCTATTATCATGGCTTCATATGCATTGCCCTCGGCGACACCGACGCCTGTCTTTACGACAGAGTCGCGTAATGTGCGCACGGACGATACCAAGGTCCCGGTCGAACAGGCCGTGGATGCATCACCGGAATCGCGCAAGATTCCAGACCCAATCACGCAACCGGCCCTGTTCAACCCGATTGCGCCCGACGCGGCCCCGAAAAAAGAGGTGACCTCTGACGTGCTGAGCGATGTTCGTCCCGTGATCGAAACGCTGGATGGCACCAAGGATATTGTGGGCACGCTAGAATCGGAAGAACCTGATCAGGCCGATAACAGATTGCAAGCCAGCGGGGCCTATCAGGCACTGCGTCAACCGGATGAAGCCTCGCGCACACCCGTCGGCACAGCCTGAACCGTCACCGGCTCATCAAGTAGAAATCCTCAATCCGCCTCGAAGCGGTAGCGTTTGCGGATACCTGCGGCGGGCACGGGTTCGCCGTCGACCATCCGGGGATGGAAGCGCGTGCGCAAGGCGGCCCGTTCGGCAGCGCGGACAAAGTCCTCGGCATAGCGTTCAGCCTGCACATCGATCAATTCGACCATGGCGACCCGGCCCCGGGCATCGATATTCAGCGACAATGTGACCATACCGTCAATCCCCCGCCGTTCGGCGGAACGCGGATAGCGCGGCCTGACATTGCGACGAACGCGCGGCGCTACGACAGTACCGTCCGCCTCTTCCGGATAGCGCAAGTCTTCCGATGGACGGAAGACCACCGCTTCCCGCCCATAAATCTCTTCGAACCGACGCGTGTCATAGGCCGGTCCGCCAGCCAGACGGTCGGCGGGAATGCCGGCAAAACGATCCGGATCGGATGGCAAGTCGCGATCCGGTCTGTCTTCCGGCTCGGGCTGGGCGTCGATGTCAGTCAGCACCGCCTCGATCTCATTATCTCTCGCCCCGAGATAGCGCCCCCACGCTTGCTGATAGGCCATCACGGCGTCGCGTCGCTGGCGGCGTGGCAGGCGCGGATCATAGGCCTGGGTCAATGTGGCCTGCCAGTCCGCATCGGCGACGGCGTCCAGTACAGATAGCTGCGCGCGGACCGCGCCAGTGCGGCCATCCTGCGGATGCTGGTTCAGGAAATCGGTTAGTCGCGCGCGCCGCAGGGCCGGTCGGCTCTCGCGCAGCGCCTTCAGATAGGCGGTACGCGATACGGGTTCGGCGTCAACGCTGACGGCGCTCTGCCCGCCTTGCAGACTGAGCATGAACAGACCGCCCATCAGGCAGATTCCCAGCAGGACGGCCACCAGGACAGGCTGTCGCCAGGCGCGGGAGACCTCATCCGGCTGGGCGACATCGGGCAGTTCATCATCGATCGACTGATACATGGTGGGTGACTTATAGGCGGAAATGATGCGGGCGGTATAGACAGTCTGCAGAGGGGGCGGCACAAGCCTGCGCATGAGCCAGCCCGTACCCGTCACTGCCAAGTCCCATGTCGTTCTGGTCGATGGGTCCGCCTATATTTTCCGCGCCTTTCATGCTCTGCCGCCTCTGACGCGCAAAAGTGACGGCCTGCCGATTGGGGCGGTCGCGGGCTTCTGCAACATGCTGTTCAAGATGCTCAAGGATCAGAAGGACGAAAATCGTCCGACCCATTTCGCGGTGATCTTCGACAAGGGCAGCTACACCTTTCGCAACGATATTTATGACCAGTACAAGGCTAATCGCGGTGAACCGCCCGAGGATCTGGTGCCGCAATTCCCGCTGACGCGTGATGCGACGCGGGCTTTCGGCGCGCCTTCAATCGAACTGGAAGGATTCGAGGCTGACGACCTGATCGCGACCTATGCGCGGCAGGCCGAAGCCCAGGGCGCACGCGTCACCATCCTCAGTTCCGACAAGGACCTGATGCAACTGGTGACCGACAGGATCGCCATGCTCGACCCGATGAAGAACAAGCTGATCGGGCCGAAGGAAGTTGAAGAGAAATTCGGCGTCACGCCTGACAAGGTGATCGACATTCAGGCCTTGGCGGGTGATTCCGTCGATAATATCCCCGGCGTACCGGGCATCGGCGTCAAGACGGCGGCCTTGCTGCTTGACGAATATGGTGATCTGGAAACGCTATTGGAGAGGGCTGAAGAGATCAAGCAGAAGGGGCGACGTGAAAAACTGCTCGCCAATGCGGAACTGGCGCGCATTTCCAAACAGCTGGTCACGCTCAAGGATGATGTCGCGGTCGAAGTCGAGCTCGACGAAATGGGCGTCACCGACCCGGATGTGGATGTGCTGTTCGACTTTCTGGAGGAGATGGGATTTCGCACCCTCACGGCCCGCGTGAGGCAAGCGCTGGGCGAGGGCGAATCCGACGGGCTCCGGGCCGACGATACGGCGCCGGAATTCGTCTCGCCCGCCACGCGGGACCGCTATCCCAACGTGACTTTCGATCACACACGCTACGAATGCGTGCGGAGCGAGGACCGCCTCGCGCACTGGATTTCCCGCGCGCAGGAGGCCGGCGTCGTGGCTGTCGATCTGGAGACGGATAGTCTTGATAGCCGGGCCGCCAATCTGGTCGGCGTGTGTCTGGCGGTAGAGGATAATGAAGCCTGCTATGTGCCATTGGGCCATACAGGCGGTGAAGACATGTTCGGCGAAGGCGCCCCCGATCAGATCGACCGGGATGCGGCGCTGGCGGCGCTCAAACCGATGCTGGAAAATGAAGCGGTCTTAAAAGTCGGGCAGAATTTCAAATATGATCTCGGCGTGTTTCAGCGCCAAGGCATCGATGTCGCGCCCTATGACGATACAATGCTGATCAGTTATGCGCTGCATAACGGCATTAACGGCCACGGCATGGACACGCTGAGCGAAACTCATTTCGGCCACAGCCCGGTGCCATTCAAGGAGATCGCCGGGACGGGAAAGAACCAGAAGACGTTCGACCAGATCGGGCTGGAAGACGCCACGCGCTACGCCGCCGAGGATGCCGACGTCACGTTGCGCCTGTGGAAATATCTCAAGCCGAAGCTGAGCACCGCGCAGGTCACGCGCGTCTATGAAGATATTGACCGCGACATGCCGCATGTTGTCGCGCGGATGGAAAATGAAGGCGTGAAGGTGGACCGGGCGGAACTGGCGCGCCTATCGTCCTATTTTTCGCAGAAGATGGCCGGGCTGGAAGCGGAAGCGCACGATATCGCCGAAGGTCCGTTCAATCTCGGCAGTCCGAAGCAGATCGGCGAAATCCTGTTCGACAAGATGGGGCTGGACGGTGGCAAGAAGACGAAGACCGGGGCTTGGCAGACGGGTGTCGATATTCTCGAAGACTTGTCGGATAAGGGCGAAACCCTGCCGCGCGTCATTCTGAACTGGCGGCAATTTTCCAAACTCAAGAGCACCTATACCGATGCGCTGCAGGCGCAGATCAATCCGGAGACAGACCGAGTCCATACCAGCTTCAGTCTTGCCGCGACAACGACAGGGCGGCTCAGCTCGTCCGATCCGAACCTGCAGAATATCCCGATCCGTACCGAAGAAGGGCGAAAGATCCGGGATGCCTTCATTGCAGAGCCGGGCCACCTGCTGGTCGCCGCCGACTATTCGCAGATTGAGCTAAGGCTGCTAGCGCACATGGCGGATCTGCCCACCATGAAGCAGGCGTTTGCCGATGGGATCGATATTCATGCGCTGACAGCCAGCGAGATGTTCGACGTGCCGCTGGCCGAGATGACACCGGATGTGCGGCGTCAGGCCAAGGCGATCAATTTCGGGATCATTTACGGTATCTCCGCTTTCGGTTTGGCCAAGAATACGGGCGTGGACCGCGGAACCGCGGCTGACTTCATCAAAACCTATTTCGAGAAATTCCCCGGCATTCGCGCCTATATGGACGCAACCAAGGCGGAAGCGAAGGAACGCGGTTATGTCAGTACGCTCTTCGGGCGGAAATGCCATATTGGCGGCATTCGCGACCGCAATCCGCAACGCCGGGCCTTTGCTGAACGCCAGGCGATCAATGCCCCGATCCAAGGTACGGCTGCCGATATTATGCGCCGCGCCATGACCCGCATGCCCGCAGCCATTCGGAATGTGGACGGCGCGCGCATGCTCCTGCAAGTCCACGATGAACTGGTTTTCGAGGTGCCGGAAGGCCGTGAAGAGACGCTGATCGAGACGGTCAAGGCCACGATGGAGCAGGCTCATGAGCCTGCCATCGCGCTATCCGTGCCGATCGACGTTGAGGCGCAGGCCGCGAAGAATTGGAACGAAGCGCACTGAGGACAGGGCCCTAATCTAGCACCAGAGTTCACCCACACGCGATGGGGCGGCGCGCGCAGGCGTAGCCGAGCACGGAGTCACAGCGCGTCTGCGTGCCAATGGCGCGCTGAGCGGCAGCGAAAGCCCGCTCTGAACCTGCGGGACGAAGCCACCTTGCCATGAAGTCCTCCAAGTTCCGCTCACACCGAAAGTTCCCCTTTCCGTCCTTTGGGGACGGACCGCTATCGCGGAGGTTTGCGACGATTGGTTTCACCAATCTTAGACCCGCTAAGCGGGACGCAAACCTGTGGGGCTAGTTTCGAGAGGGAATCGCACACACCACCCCTGTCGGGCCGTGATTGCAGTAGCCTTGCGGGTTCTTGGCGAGATATTGCTGATGATAGTCTTCTGCCGGGTGATAGGTTGGCGCGGGTGCGATCTCCGTCGTGACTGTCCGGCCATAGGCGGCTTCATACCGCTTGGCAGCGGCCTCGGCGGCTTCGGCCTGCATCTCATCATAGGTGTAGATGACGCTGCGATACTGGCTGCCGACATCATTGCCCTGACGGTTGCCTTGGGTCGGATCGTGATTTTCGAAGAAGACTTTCAGCAGTTCTTCATAGCTTATGATTTTGGGGTCGAAGACGAGGTGGAAGACCTCGGCATGGCCCGTCCGGCCTGAACAGACGGATTTGTAATCGGGATGATCCGTCGTTCCGCCCGCATAGCCGACGCTGGTGACATGGACACCGTCCAACTGCCAGAAGATGCGCTCTGCACCCCAGAAGCAGCCCATGCCGAACAGGGCCTGCTGGAATCCTTCGGGATAGTCGGCAAACATGTTGCGGCCATTGATGAAGTGTTCGGAAGTCGTGGCGAGCATCGGAGTCTCCTAAAGAAGCGGTTCAATCGCGCGAGCGAGGATGTGAGCCATGTGGGTAGCGTCCTGGTCCATGCCGATGTGGTCCTGCCGCAGCTCGATCGCAAGATGGCGCAGGCCTCTCGGCACGACATTGTGATCGACGGTGAAATTCAGATCATAGGCGGAATAGGGCTGGTTGATATCGACCTGCCAGCGCGGCTCGATCCGGGCCATCTGTTCGATAAAACGCTCCGGCGTGTCCGTATCGTCCTTGACCAGTAGGCCGATGTCGGTCGGACGCGGAGCGTGACCCCGCAATTGCGGGGTGAAGCTGTGAATGGACAGGGCCAGCGCCTTGGGGCGTGTGTCCAGCGCTGCGCCGATCGCGTCATGATAGGGTCTGTAAAGACGGTTCGTTCGTGCGGTGATCTGGGCGTGGGACAGGCCGTGATTGGCGGGAATATCGGTTCCGTCAGTAATCACCGGGATTAGGCCAGGCGCATCGGGATCGCGATTGGCGTCGACGACCAAGCGCGAAAAACCGCAAATCAGGCCGCTGCAGCTCAGCGTGTCACACAGGGTTCGCGCCACGGTTTCCGTGCCGATGTCCCAGGCAATGTGCCGGCGCATGTCCGCCGGGCCGACACCCAGATCGCCGACCCAGTCCGGAACATGATTGGAGGCATGGTCTGCGAAAATGAAAACCGCCTCATTCGGGCCGTCAATCGTGTGGAAGGCGGTCATAGCGGCGCTGCATTAGGCGCAATCCGGCAATTGCGGAAGCCATCATCTGCGTCTATAGGCGCGCCTGCCCGGCGGGCTGCGTCTAGTGAGGTGGCCGAGTGGTTGAAGGCGCACGCCTGGAACGCGTGTATACGGTATCCCCGTATCGAGGGTTCGAATCCCTTCCTCACTGCCAGCCCGCCGGAGCCATTCCATGACATTCCCGCCTGACCCGCCCAATCCTTGGCGCATTCGCGAAACCCGCGTCGCCCATGACAGCCCGTGGATGCGGGTCGATGTGCATGCCGCCGTGGACCCGGCTGGTGCAGATTGTGAATATGGTGTGGTCCGTTTCAAGAACCGCGCTGTGGGTATCGTTCCCTATGAGGTGCGGGACGGTGTTCCGGGTGTCTGGATGGTCGGGCAGACCCGCTTCGCGCTGAATGCCTATAGCTGGGAAATTCCGGAGGGCGGTGTGCCGGAGGGAGAAGATCTGATCGTGGCTGCGCGCCGCGAACTGAAAGAAGAAACGGGTTTGAGCGCCAAGATGATGACCCCGCTACTACAGCTCCACTCATCCAATTCAATTACGGATGAGTGGGGGCAGGTCTATCTTGCGACAGGACTGAGCATGGGAGAGGCCGCGCCCGAGCCGAGCGAAGACATTACTGTGCAGTTCACACCGCTCGACGCGTTGCTCAATGCGATCGATGCGGCCCGGATTACCGACGCGATGAGCGTTGCGGCCCTCTTGCGGCTCGAACGGGATCGGTCGTCTGGGGCATTGTCCGATAGTGAGTTTGGGTCCGATAGTGAGTTTGGGTCTGAACAGGAGGCTGGGCGCCGCCCTGCTGAATAGTCTGTCCGTAGCTTTGGGGGTATGGGCTTTGCCTGACGATAACCGGGCCGGGCCTTATGTAGGGCGTCCCCGTGCGCAATGGCATTCCCGTCCGTGCAGGCAGGGACGGATAGCTGCGGCGCACGACGGCCGGGCTCAGACTGTTCGCCTGAACTGAGCGCAAGGTGGACGGGCCGGTCGGCTGGCTCACATACTGCGCGGGCCCTTCGTCAAATCCGGGACAGCGATTGGCGCGGGCCAGCCCGACCAGATAGCCGATCCTGTACCGCGCCCGGTCCGAGGCCCGATCCGCATTCTGTTCCAGCTTGGCCGCGCCAGACACTTGTCGCACTACGCCCCGGAAGGGCAGGACGGATCGCGAAAGCGCGCGCACGCCGGCGTCGCGTAAATTGCCTGTCCGCCCGACAAAGGTGTTGGCGTCGCGGCGATAGCCTGGACGTCGACCGTCATTGTCAACGATCGCCTGCTCCAACTGTCGGATTTCCGAGGCCCAGCTCTGGCAACTCGATTGAGCGACCTGACCGTAAGGATGGGACAGATATTGAAGCTGTTGCGGGATAGGCTGCTGCAACAGGTTGGCATCGCGCAATGGCGAGGTCGCAGCAAACTGGAAGTGATCAACCTCTTCTCCGAGGCTTGCGCAGGCCGACAGGCCCGATACGGACATGCCGATCAGGGCCAGCAGCGACAGTGGCCGGATCGATTTCGAGGCTTTCCACACGCGGACCTCCCTTCGATCCGTCCTGAGTATAAGAGTTAACGCGTCTTAACAGATATTGCGGCGAGAAACAGGCTCACTTATGCGCCCGTTGTGACTCCTCATGAGACAAACTCCAATAAGTCTGCAATTTCCGGACCGCAGCACGATTTCGATGTCATCATGATCGGTGCCGGCGCAGCAGGGTTGATGGCTGCCGCCGTAGCCGGGCGTCGTGGCCGTCATGTTTTACTGATCGATCATGCCGACCGCCCGGGCGAGAAAATCCGCATTTCCGGTGGCGGACGCTGCAATTTCACTCATCTCCATTCCACGTCTGACAATTTCATCAGCGAGAACCCGCATTTCTGCAAAAGCGCGTTGTCTCGCTACACGCCCTATAACTTCCTTGCGCTCGTCGAACGCTATGGAATCAAGTGGGAGGAGAAAGCAGAAGGACAACTCTTCTGTCAGGGGAAGTCGACGCAGATCATCGACATGCTGGTGGAAGAATGCCGCAAGGCCGGGGTCGAACTGCGTCTGGGCACGGAGGTGCTGGGTGTGGACCGGATGGAGAGCGGTTTTGCCGTGACGACAGCGATGCAGACGCTGAGCTGCGAGAGCTTGGTGATCGCGACGGGCGGTCCCAGCATTCCGAAGATGGGCGCAACACGGTTCGGCTATCAGGTCGCGGCGCAATTCGGTCTCGACATGGTCGACACGGTGCCGGCGCTCGTCCCGCTGACCTTCACCGACGAAACTAGCGCGCCGATGAAGGCCCTGTCCGGCGTGGCGGTCGACGCCGCTGTGAGCAGCGAGCGTTATGCCTTTACCGAACCGCTGCTGTTCACCCATCGCGGCCTGTCAGGACCGGCGATCCTGCAGATCAGTTCCTACTGGGAACCGGGCGAAGCGATCACAATCGACCTGGCACCGGGTGAGGATCTGCTCGAGAGCCTGAAACGGGACCGGGCGGACCGGCCCCGCCTGTCGCCTGCAGCCTGGCTTGCCGAGCGTCTGCCGAAACGGCTGGCCAATTCGATTGCGATGACGGTGCGGCAGGCGCGTCTGGCGGACATGCCCGACACGGCGCTGATGAACCTGGCACTGCAAGTCGGTGCTTGGCGGATCAAACCGGCTGGCAGTGAGGGTTACCGCAAGGCGGAAGTGACGCGCGGCGGCGTCTCGACGGATGAACTGTCCTCGAAGACGATGGAAGCCAAACGCGTTCCGGGCCTGTATTTCATCGGCGAAGTCGTCGACGTGACCGGTCACCTTGGCGGACATAATTTTCAATGGGCCTGGGCGAGCGGCGTGGCCTGCGGCGAAGTCTGCTAACGCAAACTCGTCCCCGATCCGCTTAGCCTCACGGCTTTCTTCGGCGCGCAAACCTGCTAGAGGCTGACGGATGAAGACGATCGATCTGAATGCCGACATTGGCGAGGCGGATAATCCGGAATGGGCGGCTGCGGAGGCGGCGATCCTGTCGCATATCAGCTCAGCCAATATCGCCTGCGGCGGTCATGCGGGCGACGCCGCCTCCATGCGCAAAACAGTCCGCGGGGCCAAGGCAAACGGCGTCGTCATCGGCGCGCATCCGGCCTATCCGGACCGCGAACATTTCGGTCGCCGCTCACTGGTGCTGGACGAAGATATCGGGGAGGATGAACTGGTGCGAAGTCTTACCGCGCAGATCGTCCGGCTTGTCGAAATCGCCGCCGAGGAGGGTGTGCAGGTGGCCTATGTTAAACCGCATGGGCAGCTTTATAATGACGCCGTGGGTGATGCGCGCAAGGCCGCGCTGATCGCGCGCACCGTCGCCGCCATCGATCCGGCTCTGATATTGCTCGGCGGTCCCAATTCGCAAATGGGCAAGGCTGCGCAGGCGCACGGCCTTGGCTTCGTCGCCGAAGGCTTCATCGACCGCCGCTATTCCGATGATGGCCATCTTATTTCCCGCAAGGAGCGGGGGGCCGTGATTGCGGATCAGCATGACCGTCTGTCGCAGGCCCGCAGCTTGGCTACGACGGGTGAGGTCAAAACCGCCTCGGGGGGTCGCCTCGACATCAAGGCAGGCTCGCTCTGCGTGCACGGCGATAGTGCGGGCGCGGTCGAAACCGCGCGGCAGGCGCGCGCCGCCATCGAAGAGGTCGGCGTGACGATCCGGCCTTTTATCGAGGCAATGACATGAACGATTTGCACCCGGATATTCGCGCCTATGGCGATCATGCCGTTCTGGTCGAGTGGGGCGCTGACGGTTTCGACGCCGACATCAGCGACCGTGTGCATGCGCTGGCCGCGCGATTGCGCAAGAAGAAGGCCTTCATCGAAGTCATGCCGGGCTATGACAGTCTCGTGGCCAGCTTCGATGGCGCGCAGATGAACGCGGCTTCGGCCCGACGCCGGATCAAGGACGCAATCGTGCGCGAAGCCCGCTCAGAAACGGCTGTCGACGGTCGTCTGGTCGAGATACCGGTCAGTTATGGCGGCGCGGACGGCCCGGACCTCTACGCGATGGCCGACAGGATCGGCAAAAGTCCGGAAGCCGTCCTCGCTCTACATACGGGCCGGGACTACCGCGTCTGCATGATGGGCTTCATTCCGGGCTTTGCCTTTCTCTCTGATGTCGATCCGCTGCTGCAGCATCCCCGTCATGCGACGCCGCGCGCGGTCGTGCCCGCCGGCAGTGTCGGGATCGCCAACTGGCAGACCGGTATATACGGTCTTGAAAGCCCTGGCGGGTGGCAGATCATCGGACGCACGGATGTGGCCATGTTCGACGCGGACCGCGACCGACCCTTTTACGTGGAGGCCGGAGATCGCATCCGGTTCGTCGCCCAGTGAGCGCGCCTCTGATCACAGTTCTCAATGGTGGGACCCAAACCACCGTTCAGGATTCTGGGCGTCCGGGTTATCGCCATCTCGGTATTCCGCGCTCCGGTGCGGCGGACCGTCTGTCATTTGCCATCGCCAATCATCTGGTCGGGAATGAGTGGGCCACGCCCGCGCTCGAATGTGCGCTGGGCGGGCTGCATCTGCGGTTCGAACGCAAGACACTCATTGCGATTTCGGGCGCGCAAATGTGGGCCCAGGTTCAGGGTATGAATGTCGATACGAACCGGGCCGTCGAGGTCGAAGCGGGCGATATTCTGACGCTATCCTATGCGCGAGCCGGGTGCCGGTCCTACATCGCCGTTGCGGGCGGCTTGCAGGCGACCGAATTTCTCGAATCGGTGTCGACCTATTTGCCTGCCTCGCTCGGCGGGATCGAGGGGCGTGCGCTCAAGGCTGGCGACACGCTGTACAGTCTCAATGCTGTCTCGCAGGGCGCGCGCACGCTGCCGACGGGCTATGCGCCGCATCTGTCCGGTCATGCGGTTCTGCGGGCCAGTTCCGGACCCGAGTTCGATCTGCTGTCGGCGGAAAGCCGCCGCTATCTGTTCACGACGCCGTTCATTGCCACGCCCGCGACGGACCGGATGGGATCGCGCTTGCGCGGTGACCGTATCGCTACGGACAAGTCATTCGCCATGACCAGCAGCCCCTTATTGCCGGGGACGCTGCAATGCCCGCCCGATGGTCGTCCGATCCTGGCTTTGGCCGACGGTCATTGCACGGGCGGCTATGCGCGGGGTCTGCATGTCATCCAAGCGGATCAGTGGCTGCTGGGACAGATCGCACCGGGTATGAAAATCAGCTTCCGCCGCTGTTTCGATGCCGAAGCGCCCGATATTCTGCAGACCCGCAACGCTGTCTGGAGCACGTTAATACCAGACTTTTCCTTCTAGGCCATGCACGTCCTGCTGGATGATCAGGCGACACAGCGTCAGCTCTATTTCACTGATCCCGTCCGCGTTCTGACCTACCGCATGGGCGAGTCGGTCGAGGCCTTTTTCGCCGCGATCGAAGCGGCGCAGGCGGACGGTCACTGGATCGCTGGGCAGTTCGATTACGAATTTGCGGCAGCCCTAGAGCCACGATTGGCGAACCTGTGCGACGTCGGTCGCCTAGTGGCGCGGCTGGGCGTTTTTACGCCCCCCTCCGCGCATCCACCGACTGATCATCTCTACCGGGCTTCACCGCCCGACGTGACGCTCGTGCCTGACTGGAGCGAGGCGGACTATGAGGCGCGGTTTGCACGCGTTCAGCGCTACCTCCGGGCCGGTGACGCCTACCAGGTCAATCTGACCTTCCCCATGAGCGGCGCGACCGAGGCTGACGCCGTCGCTCTCTATGCCGCTTATCGCAGCCGCCAGCCCGGACGCTACGGCGCGGTCATATCGCTGGGCGGCCCTGATATTGTCAGCCTGTCACCGGAACTGTTTTTCGAACGCAGAGATCGATCAATGCGAATGCGTCCGATGAAGGGCACGCGGCCCAAGACGGCGAATGACGATATGACCGCGGATGTAAAATCGCGCGCCGAAAACCTGATGATCGTGGACCTTCTGCGCAATGATCTGTCCCGGTTGTGCGAAGCCGGATCGGTCAAGGTGCCGGAACTGTTTGCGATCGAAGAGTATCCGACGCTGGTGCAGATGACGTCGCAAGTAACCGGCGAGCTCAAGGATGGCGTCGGCTGGCAGACGATCTTCAAGGCGCTCTTTCCATGTGGATCTGTGACCGGCGCGCCGAAAATCAGGGCGATGGAGATCATCCACGAACTGGAAGGCGCACTGCGCGGACCCTATTGCGGGGCCGTTGGCTATATCGCGCCGAACAATGATGCGAGCTTTTCGGTGGCCATCCGAACGGGGACGCTGCAATCCGGGCAGTTTCGCTACGATGTGGGCAGCGGTGTCGTGCTTGATTCCGATGGTCCGGACGAATATCGCGAATGTTTGCTGAAGGCCAATATCTGGACCCCTGCGCCTTACACTCAGTTCGAGACGATGCTTAATGGACCCTATGGGCCTATTAGGGCAGCCCGCCATGCGGCGCGTTTCGGGCAGCCATTGCCTGATCTCGGACGCGCGACGGATTTGCAGCGCGTACGGATCGACCGCTTCGAGAGCGGACGTATCACGCTTACTCAGCAGGATTTCGAGCCTTTGGCGGAACCGCTCAGCCTGGCTCTGTCGCAGCATCGGCTGAGCGAGCGGGTTCAGCGCATTGACATCAAGACATCGCGCCGCGACTTCTATGACGGGGAGCGCAGGCGCGTGGCAGCCCTTTGCGGCGCGGATGAAGTTCTGTTCTTGGACCCGAACGGACACGTCATGGAGGGCTCATTTACCAGCCTCTTCATCGAGCTTGACGGACGGCTGCTGACGCCGAGAGGGCCGGGTCTGTTGCCGGGTGTGTTGCGCGCCGAATTGCTGGATACGGGTCAGGCGACCGAAGCGGAGCTGTCGCCGGAAGACTTGCGCAAAGCGGACGCGCTGTTCGTCGGCAACAGTTTGCGTGGGCTGATGCGGGCGGAATTGATCACGACCGATCCTATCTAGGCCTGCGACCAGTTTCCCGCTAGGGTCGCGACATGAGCGGAATCGTGCATGCGTGGAAAATCGACGGAAACGGGCAGGCCAGTCCTGCCGCCATTGACGATTTCGACGAACCGCTGGCGGAAGGGTATTACTGGTATCATTTCGATCGCAACGATCCCGCTACGCAGGCGCTGTTCGATGCCGATGAAGGGGTCGACGTGATTGCGACGCGCACCTTGCTGGCAGCGGATACGCGTCCGCGCACTATTGTCCGGGGTCGGGACGTGCTGATCAATCTGCGCGGCGTGAACCTCAACCCCGGGGCCCAGCCCGAAGACATGATCCCGCTTCGCTTCTTCATCCAGGCAGGTCGCGTGATTACCTGTAACGGCAAACCAATGAAGGCGATCGGCGACATGGTCGAACGTTTGGAAACGCAAACCGTATCGCGCACACCCGGCGGTTTTATCGCGACATTCGCACTCGCCGTCATCGAGCGCATGACGCCGACCATTACCGACCTGAACGAACAGGTCGATGAACTGGAAGACCTGATCGACAGCAGTGGACGAAATCGTCACGATCAGGCGCGTCCCAAGGTCGCGGAACTGCGCCGCGAAGCCATTTTGCTGCGCCGCTATCTCGCGCCGCAAAAGGATGCGCTCATCACCTTGTCGCAGCAGCAACTGCCTTGGATCGGGCAGGACGATCAATTGCGTCTGCGCGACGCAGCCGATCAGGCGACGCGTGTTGCCGAGGAGCTCGACGCGGTGCGTGAGCGCTGCGCCATCGTCAAGGATCAGCTGACAGACATACGGGCCGAGCAAATGAACCAGAATATGATGATCCTGTCCGTGGTCGCTGCGATCTTTCTCCCTCTGGGTCTGATAAGCGGGATGATGGGCATCAATGTCGGCGGCATGCCATGGGTCGAAGCCGAGATGGGTTTCTGGTATGTGACAGCGATTGTGGTCGCCATCGGCCTGCTCCAGCTTGCCCTGTTCCGTCTGCTCAAATGGCTATAGCGGTGGATGTGTTCGCAATGCCCCTGACGGAAATGGATCGGTAGACGTGGACCTTCTTCTCGATTTCGCGAGCAGTTTCTTCACGCAGCTACGCTCGCCGACGCTCGCCTTCCTGATCGGTGGGGCGCTACTGGCCGCGCTGGGCAGCAAGCTCACCGTGCCGGACGCGATCTATCAATTCATCATCTTCATGCTGCTGATGCGGATCGGTCTGCATGGCGGCATGGAAATTCGCGATGCCGATCTGACGGCATTGGCATTGCCGGCGCTGATGGCGGCGTTGACCGGGATCATCTGTGTCCTGCTCGGCTGGGCGACGCTGGCCCGGCTGCCCGGTATCCGGTTCGACGATGCGATCGCTACATCGGGCCTGTTCGGTGCGGTCAGCGCCTCGACCCTGGCGGCTGCACTCGTCGTGATGGAACAGGAAGCATTGATCTATGAAGCGTGGGCGCCCGCCCTCTACCCGTTCATGGATATCCCTGCGCTCGTGCTCGCCATTGTTCTGGCCAGTCTGCATGCGCAGAAGCGCCGCGTCGCCGAAGGCGGCGATGTCGGCGAACGCCCGAAGGTCGGGGTCTGGAAAATCATCAAAGACAGCCTGCGCGGCGCGGCCCTGTCGGCGCTTCTGCTCGGCATCGCGATCGGACTGTTTGCCGAACCCGGACGCGTCTACGAGGAATTCTACAATCCGCTGTTCCGGGGCTTTCTGTCGATCCTGCTGATGATCATGGGCATGGAAGCCTATTCGCGGCTGGCGGAACTGCGCGGTGTGGCGCACTGGTTCGCCGTTTACGCTCTGCTCGCCCCTATCGCGCACGGGCTGATCGGCTTCGGACTTGGCTATATCGCTCACATCACGGTCGGGTTTAGCCCCGGCGGTGTCGTCATTCTGGCGATCATCGCAGCATCCAACTCCGACATTTCGGGCCCGCCGACATTGCGGGCAGGCATTCCGTCCGCCAATCCGGCATCCTTCATCGGGTCATCCACCAGTATCGGTACGCCGATTGCGATCGCCGTCTGCATCCCGCTCTTTCTGGCGCTAGGCGAGATGGTCTTCGGCACATAGGAGGCTCACACATGTTCTCAAACGCAACCAAACTGACCGTCATTGCCGAGCGGCTTCTGCAGGAGCGCATCATCGAGATGCTTTATGCAGGCGGGGCCAAGGGTCACACCGTGTTCGACGGCAGCGGCAAGGGTGAGCACAGTAATCGCCGAGGCGACCGCGCGGCCGTGATTCACGATTTCACGATCGTGCAACTCGACGTCGTGTTCGGTAATAGCGACGAAGCCCGCAAGGTCGCCGAAGACATCGCAGATACGCTATTCGTCGACTATGCCGGCATCGTTTATCTGACTCCGGTCGAGATCATCCGGGCGAAGCGGTTTTAGCTGCTCGCGTGGTCATGCAGGCCTGTGACAGCATGGCAATGGCGGCAGCGTCAGAACGGACAGAGCTGCCCTAAAGGGCGGTGATCACGATCAGCACTCAATCACATTGACGGCCAGCCCGCCTTGGCTGGTTTCCTTATATTTGCTGCTCATATCGAGGCCGGTCTGGCGCATGGTTTCGATCACCTGATCGAGACTGACGATCATCTGTCCCGGCGCGTGCAGGGCCAGGCGCGCAGCGTTGGCCGCCTTGACAGCCCCGATGGCGTTGCGCTCGATACAGGGGATCTGGACGAGACCGGCGACCGGGTCGCACGTCAGGCCGAGATTGTGTTCCATTCCGATTTCGGCGGCACTGGCGACTTGTTCGGGCGTACCGCCCCAGACCGCACAAAGCCCGCCTGCCGCCATGGAACAGGCGACGCCCACTTCGCCCTGACAGCCCATCTCAGCCCCCGAGATCGAGGCGCGCTGTTTGTAGAGCAGTCCGATTCCGCCCGCCGTCAGAAGGAAGCGCCGCGTCTGTTCTGTCTGCATCGTCCCATCTTCGTCATGGCAGTAATGGCGGATGATGGACGGGATGATTCCGGCGGCGCCGTTGGTCGGGGCGGTCACGACCTGACCCCCGGCGGCATTCTCCTCATTCACAGCCATGGCATAGACATTGAGCCAGTCGAACAGCGCCTCGCGTTCATTCGGCGGCGCGGAGTTCAATTTGGTCCAGAGCCCAGCGGCGCGCCGACGGACCTTGAGCGATCCGGGCAGGAGGCCTTGAGCGTTGAGGCCGCGGTCTACGCTTTCCATCATGACGGCGGCGATCCGGTCGAGGCGGGCAATCGTTTTCTGGCGTGGTCGCTTGGCGTCCTCATTGGCCAGGATGATATTGCAGATCGACTGGTTCTCACGGGCGCAGATTTGCAGCAACTCTTCTGCCGAGCCGAACGGAAAGGGGCTGGCATCGCCGACATGCACCAGATCGTCCGGCGAGGGTTTGGATAATTGCGCATGACTGGCAATGAACCCGCCCCCGGTCGAATAATAGGTGCGGCTGTCAATGATCTCGCCGTCCCGGCTGGCGATCATCTCCAATTCGTTCGGATGCAGACGGGTCGGGGTTTCATAATCGATCGTAACAATGACTTCGGTGCCGTCGGGCAGGCTGCCACTGTCAGTCAGTGCGGACAGGGCCACCTCTGCTTCGTCCATCTGGATGGTTTCGGGTTTGAAGCCCAGCAGGCCCAGCTTGGCGGCGCGAAATGTGCCGTGACCCTCGCCAGTAAAGGCCAGGCTGCCGCGAAACACCATTTCAATCCGCTCCGGCGCAGCGTCTTCGGTCAGCTCTTTCTTGATCAGGCGCTGCCGGTAACGCGCAGCCACCCGCATCGGCCCGACCGTGTGCGACGATGACGGTCCGACACCAACCCGGAAGATATCGAGAACTGACAACATAGGTGGATGCTACGGCCATTTATCGGACAAGAAAAGCCTTGATGGCCCGTTCTGACGGGTAAAGGCGACCGGCTTCAGAAACGGTAACTGACGCGCAAAGCATCCTGACAGAAAAGATCGAGTTCATTGAGCGCAACACGCTCGATTGCGTCGACCAGCGTGTCCAGATCGGCCCCGCTGCCTGATGCGGAAGCAGAGGCATGATCGAGGTTGCGCAGATAGGTTTCGTACCGGCCCTGTGACTGTTCTTCCAGCAGCGCATTATCGGTGATAGCCTTGGTTGCCCCGGAGACGAACAGCGTGACGGCCAGGAAATCGACCCAGTCGGTCGGGATGATATGGGCGGTATCGACCAACTTCACGGCGAGTGACAGAAAGGCGAAGGCGGCGGCGGAAAAATACATGACGTCCTGCAAGGACGTGACTGCGCGCAAGCGACCGCGCAGATGGGCCACTTCGCCGATGGCGAAATTACTCTGATAGCGAATGCGCAATTCCTCATAGGCCTCCAGTGATTGCGACGCGATGGCCGGGTCGGCGTTGTCCAGACGGGCATGGGGTGGCGTTTTCAGCGCTGTATCGGGGTTGAACCGTTCCATCACGGCCATGCCGGTATTGAGGTCGTTTTCCAGTCGCGACAACTGGGCGCTGGAAAAGCTTGCGACCTGCTCGGCCAGACTGTCCCTGTCGGCGGCATTGTCGCCCAGATGGAAACTCTGGAATTTCAGACTGCGAATCCTCTCACTGGCGAACCGGTTGAGCAGCCACTTCTCCTTCTGCCGTGTGACGATGATGAAGGCCTGCAGCCCGATGCCGACGATCGCCAGCACCGCCGCGCCGAGAGTCAATATCCGGGTCCAGTCGCCGGCATCCAGCACCAATGCGTCCGCAATGGTATAGACGGCACTGATCGCAATCAGCAGGATCGCGAACCGGCCGACCCTGTGGTAGACTGACTTGCCACTCAGGGCGAGGGCGTCGTGATGGATGAAAGCCGAATCCAGTACCGGATTGTCAAGTAACGGTTCGATCCTGTCGAAGCGCGCTCGCGTCGCGTCGCTCGGAAACATGTCGCGGTTCGCAATTTCCATGCGGCTCCCCTTTTGCGCCTGTCAAAGACGCGCTTAACAGACGGGCTGCGCGGGTCAAACGCAGGCTAATTGGCTTTGTCATGCGCGGGCAAGCTGCTAGCCAAGTGAAGACGGGGAGACGCGAATGGCGTTCAGGACAAGACAGATTATCGGCGCGCTGACAGGCCTCTCACTGCTTCTGCCCGGGCTCAGTCTGGCACAAACACCGGCAACGGAGCTACCAGAGCCCACCGTCGATCTGGGCGCGATTATCGCGGCTGATCTGGAGTCGCGCGAACCGGTTGCCGATGCGGAGGCGCAAAACGGTACTCCCTTGGCATACCATGCGCGTATGGGGATGGAGGATGAGAATATCGTGCAGGATAAAATCCGTCAGGCGGCAGAAGATACCGCCGCCGGACTGTGTGATAATCCTGAGACGGACTCGCTCGAAAAATGTCCGTTCAAACTTCCAGCGCGGTCCTATGGTTCCATTGCCGTTCCGCGTCATGCGGCTCCGTTCCAGACCCAGATCGTCTATTCCGACTGGGCCACGGAGCAACCGTCCTACAGAGCGGCCAATACGGCGCTTCAGCCCTGGGAAAAGCGGCATATATGCGGCGGAACGCTGATCGCGCCCGACTGGGTTCTGACGGCGGCCCATTGTCTGAAATCTCCGAGCCCGGACGTTTACGGCGTACGCCTGGATGTCGGTAATATTGCGACCGACACGTCGTCTGTCATCCCTGTCAAATCGTACCGCATCCATCCCTGCTATGATGCCAGCCGGACCCGCAACGATGTTGCGCTTCTGCAACTGGACACGAGCGGAGTGAGTCTGTCGCTCGAACCGATGGAGCCGAATGTGGACCTTATGACGGCCGGTATCGACATGCCGGGCATGCTCGAGGATGTCATCCTGTTCGATAGGGGTGCCGCCCTATTGCAGTTTGCAGATGGACGACTCGCGTTTCTTGACCTCAAGCGCGGCACGCGGCGCGCCGTCGATCCTGTCACGGGCCCCGAGCGACAGATACGCACAGGTCGCGGCTTCGTTCTGCAATGGGCAGGCAAGCGCTACAGTCTGATCACGGATCCCGACCGTCCGGCTGACGAGGCCGTTCATGCGGAACCGATTGTTGCTGCGGATTACAATGTGGAGACAGGGGAACTTGTCTTGGTCGGATCGAGCGGCCTGGCGACCGTGAAAAATGGTCGTCGTCCATCCCGTAGCCTCCAGCTGAGTGCTGCCCCCAAGGCCGTATCGATCCTGCCCAACCATCGCCTCGGTGTGGAACGACAGAATTCATCCTATGCCGTCTGGGATATGCGCCGGAACAGACAGATCGTGTCGTTTCCAGCGATGTCCGAATCCAGCAAGGAGTTTCCGCTCCTGTTTGAAGGGAAGCCCAAATATGTTTTTCGGGAGATGGCTGGCACGGTCGTGCGCGGCGAAGCCGTTTTCGTGCAGGACACGCACACCCTGATCAACAATGATGGAGCGCTGTCCGTTACGGATCATGATAGGGGGCGCGTGCAGGCGGTGGGCCAGACAGGCCTGACCCACCCGCGTCTGTCCCTCAGTCCGAATGGACGCTATCTGGTCGCGTTCGGCCTGAAGCGCGACGGCGAGCTGGGTCGGGGATATGGAGAAATCTGGGACCTGAAACGATCCCGCGCGCCGAAACTGTTCGAAACCGATGACGGTTTCACTGATGCCACGCCGCAATTCACGAAAGACGGGAAGCGTTTCGTCCTGTGGAATATTGAAGGCCTGAGCCAGGTCTGGCGCCTGACGGATGATGACCCGGCCCACACGCTCAATCATAGCCTGCTGATCCGTGGTGGGCGTCTTGATGCCGACGGACGAATCAACGTGATTACGGAATATGGCACGGCGCAAGTCTGGGACGCGACGACGGGTCAACCGATGGCGCGTGTCTATCATGGCGGCAAGCTGGCCGGTACGGACTTGCTGGGTTCAGTCTTTCTGACCTGGAGCCGGACCGGTCGTATTCGGGTCTGGAACGCCGATACGGGGCGTCAAGACCTGCACTTCATCCTGTCGGATGCGGGCGACGTTTCGAGCATCGGCGCCGATGGCCGTACTGCAAGCGCCGCGAAGGTCAGCCTGATCGATCTGTCGCAAAGCACGCGCGTGGCAGAACTGCCAGACCGTGTCACCGCATTTGGCTGGGGGAAAATGAAGAAACCAGCCGGTGCGCCGCCTTCAGCCAGCCTGCGCATGTTGTCCCTGTCGCCGATCGACTGGGATGATTGCGTCGATCAAATGAGCGACGGCACGCGCCGGAACACGGCCGCGATGCGTGACGAGAATGCGTTCTGCGTGATGGGGCCACGCCGTAAGACCTGTCAGGGCGATAGTGGCGGCCCTGTCGTCGGAGACGGTGAACTGGTCGGCATTGTCAGTGTCGGGTCCGGCGTGTGCAAGGCCGATGGTAAACCGTCGACCTATATGACAGTGGCGCGATATCGGGACTGGATCCAGAACCATGTTTGCCCGACCCAATTGTCCGACACGGCATCGGGGTCGTCCCGGACCGGGCAGGGAGTCGCCGCGCAGCCGTCGGGCGACTATCCGGAATTTTGTCGCGGCTGGACGCCGCCACGACAGGCGGCGGCGCTATCCTGCCCGGACAATTCGTCGTTCTAGCTACTGATCGGGTGCGTCGACTGATCCACCGGGGTTGGTGCCGCCGCCCTGAATGATCACTGTCCCGCCGCCTTGTTCGCACTGACCATTGGCATTGGCGATGATGCACAGACAGGTTCCGTCATCGTCGCGAATGTCGCAGCGCTCCTCGGACGTCGGCGCAACCATAGCGTTCGTCATCATATCGTCGGACTTGGTCTCATCGACGGTTGTCGTACAAGCGGCCAGCCCCAGCATCGCAACGGCAAAAATGGACAATATTTTCATTGTTCTCTCCCCTGATTGATGTCCTGCCTAATCGGTCATCCCCAAACGCACAAGCAGCGCCTTGAAATCTTCGCGTCCGCGGAGCGGGTCCAGTGCAGGGTCGAAACCCGCCAGCGATAGACCTGTATCTTTCAGGCTTTCCGCTTTCAGCAATGTCTCCATAGCCTGCTGGAGCGCGCCCATATCGGCCTGTATCTGGGCTTGCTGATAGGCACCCGCATCGCCGAAAGTGGCGATCAGATTGTCGAGCGCGACCGCCGCCGCTGCCGTGTCGGATAAGCGCGTGGCAACATAGGCGTCGCAGGGGTAGCGCTCCATCAGATTTTTCTCGCGAGCGCATTCCGCTGCGCCGTCATCGACCTGACCGTTAAAAATCAGGGCGGAGGCCAGCCGTGCGCGGGTCGAATAGCGATCTGGCTGAAAGCTCAGGGCGGTGCGATAGGCCCGAACCGCCGCCTCATATTGGCGATCAGCGAAAAAGGCGAGGCCCAGTGTTTCCGAAGCGGCAGCGTTCAGCGGGTCAAGTGCGCGCGCTGTGATCGCCTGATCGATCGCAGCCTTCGTCTGTCCGCTGCTCATCAGGAAAATGGCATAGCGCGACAGGCCGGACGCCTCGTTCAGGCCCAGTTCTGCGGCGCGGGCAAACGGCTCGGCTGCGCCACCGATATCGACACGCCCGGTCTGCAGCACAGTCCCGAGAATGGCATGAAGCAGGGCATCGTCAGGGGCTAGGTCCACGGCCTTGCGGGCGGAGGCTTCGGCCTGATCCAGCAGGGCTTTCGCCATGTCCGTCTCCGTCGCATAGGCGCCCAGCGTCATGTAGATTTCCGACACCCAGCCATGGGCGCGCGCAAAGTCGGGGTCCAGGGCGATGGCGCGTTCGAAGTTTCGACGCGCATCCTGAATGGAAGCCAGCGTGGCGGCGCTAATCAGCCGCTCATTGCCTTTGAGAAATTCCAGAAAGGCTTCGGGATTGGTGGCATCGCCGCGACCCGTTCGGGGTCCGCTCTCCGCCTCGCTCGCCAGTGTCGAGACAACCCGTGTGACGATTTGGTCGCGCAGCGCGATCACCTGGTCTTCAGCATAGTCCAGGCTGCCGACCCAGCGCTGAAAGGCGCTCTTCGCGTCGACGAGGCTGGTCGTGAGTTGCAGGCCTTCGGGGCCGCGTTCCAGCCGTCCTTCCAGAATGTGGGACACGTTCAGCCGTTCGGCAATCGCCTGCGCACCAATCGCCTCTTTCGCGACGGCGTGAGAGGATGAGCGCGCGACAATGCGCAGAACATTGTTCATCGCCAGAGCGTCGCGGATCGAAGATGACAGGCCCTGCGCCAGATAGTCATAGGCCGGATCACCTACATTGTTTTCAAACGGCAGAATGGCGAGGCCCTTGTCCCGTATGTTGGGACCGGACGACCGCAAGGCATAAAACCCGCCGACCCCGAGCACGCCGACCGTTCCCAGCCCGAGACCTGCGAGCATCGCCGTGCGCCGTGACAGTCCCCCCGCTTCCACGTTCGCGCCCGTTGGCGCGGGTCCGCGTCGATCCGGCGGTGAATAATCCCGGTCATGCAGCTTCGCCAGACCGCGCGACAGATCGTCAAACGCCTCCGGAGCTTTGTGCCAACCGCGCATATCGATCACCTGGACTTGCCGGAATCCGAGCGGCGGCATGGTGCCGTCCAGAGTCAGCGGGATCATGCGTTCGCGCTCCCGCCCGCTGGTCGCTTCATCGCGAACCCAGTGAGAGGTGACGGAATGTCGCGACCACAGCACGACGACGGCCTTGGCGCGTTCCAGCGCGGCTTCCGTGGTTTCCAGGAACGACGTTCCACCTTCCAGCATTCCGTCCCACCAGACGGAATAGCCGGCCGCTTCGATAGCCTGAATGATCGGCAAGGCCTGTGCCTGATCCTGCCGGGAATAGGAGAAAAACACGCTCGTCTCTGCGTGTGGTTCGCTCTCATTATCGTCCGGCGCGCTCACGGCTGACCTATCTCTCCCTGACTTTATCCTCCGCTTAGATCAGTCGGAGCGGATTGGCGAGGGCTGCGACAGATTGATGCGGTGCGGCTCCGTAACCAGTCCGTAGCTATTGCCCGCTATGGAATTCCCGGAATGTCGGTTGGAGGGCCGTACATGCGAGATCTGATAAGCCGCTGGGAGGCGTTTCTGCGACTTGACCGCCTTGGCGGTGCGTCGGACCTGTTCAAGGCCCGGACGGTCTATGTCACCGGTCTGGCTTTTCTGATCCTGCAGGCCGTCAACGGCGTACAGATGTACTTCTCCTATGATGGCTGGATACTCGACCATCATCTGCTGCTGGTTGCGATCGCCGTCTTTTCCGGCGCCGCTGTCAGCCTCCGCTACCAAGCGAATTTTGACTTCATCTCGGTGCTCTGGGGCGCAGCCATTCTGATCGGTGTGGCCGGATCGGCCATTCCGGCCAATGTCGGCATCAATTCCGCCCTGCTTCCGGTTCTGGTTGCGGGTGTCGTGATAATCGCCATTCTCGGCAGTCGCCGGTCATTGCTCATCTATTGTCTCAGCGCGTGTCTACTGACGGTCGCGCTGCATCTGAACGCGGCAGAGGCAGATATTTACGTATTGGCCGATCCGGACTATGTTGCCTTGCGCAATATGCAGCGCAGCATGCAAACGGGCATTGCCATCGTCATGGCAGGTTCCGTCATGGGCGTGCTGAGCCTGACACTGAACAATCTTTTTCGCTCTCTCGAACGCAATCTGTCCGAAGCGCGGGCAGCCGAAGCGGCGAAGACGCAGTTTCTGGCCGATATGAGTCATGAGCTCAGGACCCCTCTGAACGGTGTCCTAGGAATGAACCAGTTGCTGATGCGGAGCGATCTGACCGATGAACAACGCCGTTATGCGAGCATCATCGACGATTGCGGGACAGGAATGATCATGGTGATCGACGACGTGCTCGACCTGTCACGACTGGAAGCGTCGCGCATCACCCTCAAACCGACACCGTTCAATCCTGCGCGCATGCTGGATTCGGTCATCGCGCTGCATCAGGCTAATGCCCGTGCCAAGGGTCTGACCGTGCATTTACGGATCGAGCCGGGCCTGCCGCCGCTCTTTATGGGCGATCATGCGCGCTTGCGGCAGATCATCGGCAATCTGATCAGTAATGCTGTGAAATTTACCGACACTGGCCATGTCGCCGTGTCCCTCCGCGGGCGACCGGCCGAGGGCGACATGTGGTGGCTGAATTTCTTCATTCAGGATAGCGGGATCGGCATTACGCCTGAACGCCAGAACCGCATCTTCGAACGGTTCGAACAGGCGCAGGACGGGCAGACCAATACGGTCCGGGGGTCGGGGCTCGGCCTGGCAATCTGCCGGGAACTGACGGATCTGTTCGATGGCCAGATCAGTGTGACCTCAGCGCCCGGACAAGGATCGACCTTCTGTGTCGCCCTGCCGATGCCAGCCGTTGAGCTCGCAACCCCGCAGCAGGAACGGCGCAGTACGGACCGTCCCGGATCTGCGGCCATGGCCAGCTAGGCGCTCAGAGCGGACCAGCTGCGAGGTGGGCCTGCGCGACCGCTTCCAGATAGCGGCGTTCCGTGCGCAGGCGGGAACTGCGAATGGCATCGACCCGGCGCTGCACCGTCAGAACGTCCAGCAGGATCGACTCGCCCAAGTCAAAGCGGACGCCTTCCAGCTCTAGCGCCCGCTCGGCGGATGCCTCCGCTCCGCGCAGATTGACGAGTGAGGCTTCCAGCGCATCGACCAGTGAAATGCGGGCACGAATGTCGCGCAGCGCCGCTCGCAGCGTTTCGGCATAGAGAGACAGGGCCGTATCAAGGCCCGCCTGCGCATCGATCTGGCGGGCCTCATTCAGGCCGCCATCCAGCAGATTATAGGACAGAGCCGCCCCGACAGAGGCGATATAAGTATCGATATCGAACAGATCGGACAGATCGCCTCGTCCAGACAGGGCGGCGCTGAGTGACGCTCCCGGCAGGTCGTCGGCGCGTGCGCCTTCCAGCGAGGCGGCGGCGTCAATCACTGCCAGTCCCGCAGCCTGCACGTCAAACCGCTTCGCAATCAGCGCTGCAGGGGATCCGTTCAATCCGACGCCAGCATCGGATATAGTCGGCAGTTGCGTCGGTAGAACGGGCTGGCCGGACAATGTGTCGTCGCCGAAACCGCCGATCAGAATGGAGAGGGCGCGGCGGGCATCGTCTGCGGCAAAGCGTTGTTCAGCCACAGACGCGCGTGCGCTCTGCACTTCCAGTTCGGACAGAGCGAGGTCGGACCCGGCCACATCGCCGCCTTCGAACCGGGCGCGCGTGACACGCTCCGTCTCGGCCAGAAACTCCAAATTCTGCTCGGCCACGTTCAGCTGCAATTGTGCTTCAATCGCGCCGACATAGGCGGAGACGACATTGGCCATGATGGTGCGGCGAAGCCGCGCCAGCTCGGCGCGGCTGATTTCCGCGCGGGCTTCGGCTCCGTCAATATCGGCGCGAAGACTGCCGAACAGGTCAGGGTCGAATGAGGCGGACAGACCGAGATTGGCATTATCCGTCGTCGTGTCGAGATCGCTCACCAGACCCGACAGGCCAAAGCCCGCAGAACTATTGAGTTGCGGCGCGCGGCGCGCCCTGAACTGCGCCAACTGCGCGTCGGCTCGCGTGACCCGCAGACGCGCCTGTTCCAGATCGAAATTGCGCGCCATGGCCGTGTCCAGATAGGCTGACAGAACCGGGTCCGTGTAAAGCCCGGCGAAACTGTCGGACCTGACCGGGTCAGAATTGACCTGCCAGTCGGCAGGAATTTCGGCTGTCCTCGCGGCGATCAACGGGCCTTCGTCGACATCGACAAGGGTCGCGCAAGCTGACAGCAGGAGCGCTGATAGAGAGAGTGGCAGCGATATGAATGCATGGCGTTTCATGGCTTTACTCACTGCGTAGGGCTTCGACCGGATTGAGGCGCGACGCCCGGAAGGCCGGCAGGAAGCCGAAAATCATTCCGACCAGAGCGGCAGAGCCAAAGGCTAGCAGTGCATTGTCGAGCGAGAAGACCATTTCCAGATCCTCGCCACCCAATTCCTGCTGCGAGATACCGTAACCGATCGCCAGTCCGATCAGTCCCGACAAGATGCAGATAAGCAGCGCTTCGGTCAGGAACTGGGCCAGAACGTCCATCTGCCGCGCGCCCACACTCATGCGAAGTCCGATTTCCCGCGTCCGTTCGGACACGCTGACCAGCATGATATTCATGACCCCGACACCGCCGACGACAAGTGACACGGCCCCCATGGTGAACAGCAGGACGGAGAGGGTGCGCTGCGTATCGGCAAATTGCTGCCGGTTGGCCGAGAAATTGAGGATACGGAAATCGGGTGCATCTGCTGTCGACAGGCCGCGTGATCGGCGCAGGATCGCATCGAGATCGTTCTCGATCCGGTCCAGCACTTGCTGGTTTTCGCCGACGACACGGAACTGATTGACATGGTTGCGAACCAGATAGTCTCCGCCGACAAGCCGGTCACGCAGGGTCGAACGCGGCACGAGCACAAAATTGTCGCGGTCCTGGCCATTGTTCCAGCCTGATTCAGGGGCCTTTTCGACCGTACCGACGACAGTGAAGGGCACGGTTCCAATCTTGATCTTGGCGCCAATCGGATATTGACCGCCAAAGACATTCTTGATCACGGTCTGACCCAGAACGGCGACCGTTTCCTTGCGCTCCAGATCGCTTTCCGTGATGCCGCGTCCGTCTTCCAGTTTCAGGTCGTTGGCAAAGAGATGATCCTCATCCGCGCCGCGAATGTCCGATGACCAGTCCGTGGCATCCGTAATGACTGGATATTCGCGGGACAGATTGCCAGTCGCCGCTTCGACGCCTGGCAGGGCCCGTATTTCGCGCAGATCGGCCTCGTTCAGGCGACGATAGGGCCGCCGCTGCGATGAGCGACCCCGGGTCCAGTCCGGAAAGACGGTGATCGTACGCGCCTGCGGTCCGTCCAGACTTTCGAGAATTTTCTTCTCCGCCCCTTCCCCGATCGCCAGCATGACATAAACGGCTGCGACGCCGATGATGATGCCGAGCATGGTCAGAAGCGTGCGCATCGGATGTTCGAGCAGGCTGCCAAACGCGTTTCGAAGCAAGCGGAAACCGGGAATGGATAACATCTAAGCGGCCTCCGCCCGGTTGGGTACATCGGACACGATCTGTCCGTCGCTCATCGTGATGATGCGCGAAGCATAGTCGGCCACTTCAAGATCGTGGGTGATCAGCACGATGGTCAGCCCGTCTTCACGGTTGAGTTTGACCAGCAGGTCCATGATCTCTGCCGACGTCTTGCTGTCGAGCGCACCGGTTGGCTCATCGGCCAGCAGCAGGGCTGGCGAGCCGACAAGCGCGCGGGCGATCGCGACACGTTGCTGTTGTCCGCCAGACAGTTCCTTGGGCTTGTGATGTCCCCGGTCACCAAGCCCGACGGATTCGAGTGCCTTCGCCGCACGGGTTTCACCATCGGTCAGTCTGGGTCGGCGATATTGCAATGGCATCATGACGTTGTGCAGAGCGCTGCGGCGCGGCATGAGCTGAAACTGCTGAAAAACGAAGCCGAGCGTTTCACCGCGATAGGACGCCAGATCCCGCGGTTTGAGCGAGCCGACATTCTGGCCGTCAATAATGACATCGCCGCTATCGGGTTTGTCCAGGCCGCCCAGCATATTCATCAGAGTCGATTTGCCGGAGCCGCTCGATCCGATGACGGCGAGAAATTCACCAGTCGCCACATCAAGCGTGACGCCGTCCAGCGCGTGGATGGTCGACCCACCCAATGTGTAGGATTTCCGCAGATCGACGGTCTGAATCATGGGTGTGGCAGGACCGCTCATCGACCGGCCTGCCTATCGCGCCGCGCCGGGGCGTCCGCCTGGACGCCCACCGGGACCGCCGCGCTGACCATCACCGCCTGCCCGGACACCTGTCACGACGCGCTCGCCGGGTTCGAGACCGGAGACGACCTCGACGAACGCTCCGTCCGACAGGCCGAGTTTGATCGTGCGCGGTTCCATCTTGCCGTCATCGGTCGCCACCCAGACATCGACAGGCCGGATGGTGCGTTCCAGCGTGACTTGCGCCGTGTAGCGGGATTGCTCTTCAGGGCCGAGAAACTGCCGGACCTGATTGGTAACAATTTCGCCCAGTTGAATCCGCATCGGTGTGTGCATGAAGCTGCGGGTCGGATCATTGATGATGTCGCGTACCGTTTGCGTCGAAGGCTCGACGCGGCTGGCAAACTCCTGAATGCGGTCCTCGGAAATGCCGATCGTGCGCAGCCGCTCATAGGTCGGGTCGAGCAATGTCTGGTCTTCGGTCTGCGCATTGTCACTCTGGAACATGGCGATTTGCTGCGGCGACGGGCGGAACCGCTCCGCCGTGACAGGCAGGCGCGAAACGCCTGACCGCACATCCGTCGTGACTTCAAGATTGGCCGTCATGCCGGGCATCAGGATTCCGTCGGGATTTTCGGCTTTCACGACTGCAACATAGGAGACAATATTATTCGCCTCGACCGATTGCAGGCGCAACTGCTCGACGACACCTTCGATGGTTCGGTCGGGATAGGCATCGACGGTGAACTTTGCCTTGTCGCCCGGGTTCAGCCCCGCCACGTCGGATTCGACGATCCGGGCTTCGACCATGATTTCGGAGAGGTCGGCGGCGATTGTGAACAGTTCGGGTGCGTTGAAACTCGCCTGCACGGTCTGTCCCGGATCAACCTTGCGGTCGATGATGACGCCGTTGATCGGGCTGGTAATCTTGGTTCTGGCCAGATTTTCCCGTGCCGTATCCATTTCCGCGCGGACCTGCGCTAGCGATGCGCGCTGACTGACGAGCTGGGCTTTGGACAGATCCAGATTGGCTTCGGCCACACCGACATCGCGCTCGGCCTGTTCCATCTGCGCTTCGGACACAGCCTGTTGCGCAAACAGTCCGCGCCGTCGGGCTTCATTCTGTTTGGCTTGCGCTAACGTGACTTCGGCGGACCGGATGCGTGCTTTTTGCACTTCAATGTCAGCCGTAGCAGACCGGATACGGCCTTCCAGCTGTTCGACGCGGTTGCGGAAATTGGTCGGGTCGATGACCGCCAGCAACTGCCCCTCGGTCACGGTCGAATTATAGTCGACCGGCACTTCGAGCAATCGGCCCGATACTTCCGATCCGACCATTACTTCCGTACGCGGAACGATCTTGCCGGTGGCACCGATCACGCGGGTGATCTGACCGGGCGATGCCGGTACCGCCGAGAGTTCCATACGGACTTCCGGTTCGGCACTTTCCGAACATGCCGCAAGCATCACCGATGCAAGGCAAGCCGCGATCCAGACCCGTTTGTTCATCATCATTCTCCCCAGCAGAACCAAGTCTGGCCCCGCAGCGGCGGGACAGGACAGTCTACGACTGTAGTCGCGTAACAAGCTCCACAGATAATGGGTAGCTACGCAAGGCAAGATTGTGAGGATTTAATATTTTCGACGGATGTGTGGCCGATCACGAAATAATGATGTCGACAAAGCGTATGTTTCAGTGTCCGCGTCGTTTGGGCGGAGCCTGTCCGCCACCCCGATTGCGGAACGGTGCGGGCTTACGTCTGGGTTTGCGTTTGAACGATTGCGCCGATTTGGCATTGGGTGCCGATGATCCCGACTGTGGGGGTACGCCTGTCTTGCGGGACGGCGCAGCGCGGCGACGTGCCGGATCGATCTGTGGTCGATCTGTTTTGGTCGAGGGTTCGCGCTTGCCGGTTTCCGTCTCAGTCTGCCGGGTCCTGTAACCCTGACCATCTGTCCGAGGCGAATCCGACCGTGACCCACGCTTTGGCTTGCTGTGGGCTGGCTTGCGTTCTCCAGACGGTGTGTCGGATGCGTTCTTAAAGGTGCTGCGGTCTTGAGCCGATTTCTGGCCCTGATCCCTGCGTGTGGATTTACCTGACGGCTTGCCGGTTTTCTTGCGTGACTTTCCCCGGCCTTTGCGCGCGGGCTGATCGGGGCTCAGATTGACGCGTGCGATGGCAGGGCGCGCTTCAATCACCTTGATCCGGTCGGCCATGTCGTCGGGCATCGTCTCGACAGGAATAGTTTCGCCCAGCAGTTTCTGAATATCCTTCAGATAGGCGCGCTCATCCTTGGCGACGAAGGCGATGGCACGGCCCGAGGCCTGTGCGCGGGCCGTCCGCCCGATACGATGGACATATTGCTCCGGCACATTCGGGATCTCGTAATTGAAAACGTGGCTGATTTCCGGAATATCGATCCCGCGGGCCGCGACATCTGTTGCGACCAGAACATCGACTTCGCCGGACTTGAAGGCATCCAGCGCGCGCGTGCGTTGGCCCTGGCTGCGATTGCCATGAATGGCGAGAGCAGGAATGCCGATTTGCGCCAATCGTTTCACGACCCGGTCTGCGCCGTGCTTCGTGCGCGTGAAAACCAGCGAGCGAGTGACTTCGTCGCGTAGCAGGCTATCGGCCAGCAACATTGGTTTTTCCGGCCCTTCCGCATAGATCAGTGATTGTTCGACCCGTTCAGCCGTCGTGTTGGGCGGAGAAACCGTGACCTTGACCGGATCGCTGAGAAAGCTGTCGGCAAGTTTGCGGATTTTCGGAGGAAGCGTCGCCGAGAAGAAAAGCGTCTGGCGCTTTTTCGGCAAGAGCGGGATGATCTTCCGCAGCGCATGGATGAAGCCCATATCCATCATCTGATCCGCTTCATCGAGAATGAGGACTTCGACGCCGGATAGGCGCACATCGCCCCGGTCGAGCAGATCGATCAGGCGGCCAGGAGTCGCAACCAGAATGTCATTGCCATGCACAAGGCGTTTGATCTGCCTTGCAATGGAGACACCGCCTGTGACTTTGGCGATCTCGAGATCCATCATGAAGCGGCCATAGCTGCGAAAGCTCTTTTCGATCTGTCCGACAAGTTCGCGCGTGGGGGCGAGCACAAGCACGCGCGCCCCGCGTTTCGGCGGGTCCATATCGTGGGTGAAGATATGGTGGAGGGTCGGCAGGGCGAAGGCTGCCGTCTTGCCGGTCCCTGTCTGGGCGATGCCCAACAGGTCCTGCCCTTCCAGCAGATGCGGGATAGCCTGGGCCTGAATGGGGGAGGGTGTGGTGTAGCCGATCGTTGCCAGCGCGCGCGCAATCGGCTCGGCCAGGTCGAGGTCTGTAAATGATGTCATGGAAATTACCGGCGGACAGCGTGACCGGATGTCCGATGTCCTTGGAAAACGCAGCCGCTAAGGTGCCGCTGCGGTCCTGTCAACGCATTCACGCGGCTGAAGAGGATCGGCGGACACCGGGTTTTCTGGTCGAAGCATGACAATTTCGACATAAAGACGACATCTGTCGTTTTGTCGTTTACAGCTTAGCGTCAGTCCTGTACTGCAGCTCCCATGAATAAAGCGATCAAACCGTCTCCGGGTGAAACCGCCATCCTGCAAGTTCTGTGGGAAGCCCAACCGCGCAGTGTGAAGGACATTCACGAAGCGCTCAGCCAGACCCGGTCGGTCGGGTATACGACAACGCTGAAGCAGATTCAGCGCATGTTTGAAAAAGGCCTGGTGACGCGAGAGCGCGGCGAGGGCAAATCCTACGACTATTCCGCCGCCGTTGGCGAAGCCGATACCAAGGCGCGCCTGTTCGACCGGTTTGTATCCACTGCGTTCGAAGGCTCAGTGCCCGATCTGGTGATGCATGCGCTGGGACGGGACGGGGCCAGCTCGGACGATATTGAAAAAATCAGAGAGTTTCTGGATTCGCTGGATCCAGAGTCAGAATGACAATCCTGCGGCCTGTGCCAGCCAAGGGATAGAGACGAGACGTCGAAAGGGGACGAGTAATGAGACTGGATATAACCGCATTCTGGGACGCGCTGGGTTGGGCGATCCTGCACAGTCTTTGGCAGGGGGCTCTGATCGGCTTGGGCGTATGGCTGGCCCGGCTTCTATTGACCGATCGGCGTGCGAAACTGCGCTACCTGACCGGCATGGCCGGTCTTGTAGGGACATGTGCCGCCTTCCTGTCGACATTTGCCGTCCTGCTGATATCCCGACGCGGCATTCCGCTCAGACTGGATCCCCTGCCAACGGGGGCAGTGGATGCAGGCGGTCCGATTAGCGACACGGGCGTTGCCATCAGCGTCTTTCCCGTCCAGTCCCTGCAGACGGATACGACGGTCGCGCTGGTGCCCGTTCTAGGTATGGTTTGGGCGATCGGCTTTGCCTTTCTCAGCCTGCAGGCCTACCGTGCCTGGTCGCAGACACGCTGGCTTGCCACGAATGGTCTTCGAACGCCCGGCGCCGACTGGACACACCGCTTTCAGGCCCTGATCCACCGTAGCCATACGCATCAGCGTATCCGCCTGTTCGTATCCGATCATGTGTCGGGTCCGCTTACACTTGGGGCTCTGCGCCCGATCGTTCTGGTTCCTGCGGGCTTTCTGACAGCGCTGCCTCCGGCCCAGGTCGAAGCGATCCTGTTGCACGAACTGGCCCATATCCGTCGGCATGACTTCCTGTTCGGTCTGGTGCAGACCGCCATCCGCACAGCCCTTTACTTCAATCCGGCTGTCCTGCTGATATCACGCGCCGTCGATGCGGACCGCGAAGAGGCCTGCGATGACATTGCCGTCCAGATCACGGGACAACCCGCCGATCTGGTGCGGGGTCTGGCTGCGCTGCGTCTGTCCAGTGCGGCACCTGATCTGGCGATGGCGGCGGATGGCGGCCCGTTGCTGGCGCGCCTGAACCGTCTGATGGGCCGCCCTGCGCCTCGTCCGGTCCTGCGCAGTGTCACGAATCGCCTGTCGGCAGCGGCGCTCTCGGCTCTGATGCTCGGGACCGCAGCTTGCACCAGCGTGTCGATGGCAAACCCGCAATCCGCAGCTCCGAGCGACCCGCAACTTCCTGACACGGTCGTGCGCGGTTCAGCCGAAGCTGAGGCCCCTAAGTCGCGTTTCTTCGCGCAGGCATCGAACATGGATGCGCCGATTCCGCCCATGCCCGTCATGCCGCCCGTGCCCGCACTTCCGCCGGCCCCCGCAGCGCCTGCCATGCCGCCTGTCCCATCCGTGCCGACCCCCATGATCGGTGATTATGAGAGCGAAGCTGCGTTCGAAGACGCGATGGAAGCCTGGGGCGAGAAGATGGAGGCGTGGGGTACCGAAGTCGAAGCCCGGTTCGAGGGGGACTGGGAAGACAAGATGGAAGCCTGGGGCGCTGAGGTCGAGGCCCGTTTCGAAGGCGACTGGGAAAACCAGATGGAAGCCTGGGGCGAAGAAATGGAGGTCTGGGCAGAATCGCTTGAAGCGCGCGGTATCGATGTCGGTGATCGCCTTGAAGAACTCGGAGCCCTGAAGGGTCTGGAACGGATCGGTGACATCGAAGACTATTCCGAGGCCTATGCAGACCGTATTGCCCAACAGGTCGAGCGTCAGGTGGAGATGGCTCTGCAGCAGCAGGAGCGCGTCGAACGCAATGCAGACCGTCAGGTTCGTATGGCCGAACGTCAGGCCGAACGGGCTCAGCGTGACGCCGAACGGGCTCAGCGCAATGTCGAGAGAGCGGCTCGCGACGCCGCACGCAAGGCGGAGTGGAAAGCAGCCCACAAGTCGCGCAAAACAAGCACGCATACGACCCAGGTCTCGGTCGACGGTGATCATGACGCGATTCAGATCAATGGTCGGACCGTCAATGTCTCTGCACTGCGTCAGAACCTTCTGACGCCTCTGGTGGCGGATGGGTTGATCCGCAATGATCGAGTGGCCGTCAATCTGTCGCTGTGCAGCGACGGTATGGAGATCAATAACCAGGCGGTCAGTGCGGCCCAGAAAAGGCGTTATGAAGGCATCATCGCCGCCTCAGGTCTGGATGTCGATGGCTCTCTCCTCCTGTCGATCAAATCCGATGCGACCAAGATCAAACTGTCAGAGACTGGCGATGATGACGGCGTCACAATGACGTTCGGCACGCATAGCGACGACACGAAGTAGGATATTCCATGTTCAAGTCTTCTTCGCCGCGTTTGACGGCCCTGGTCTCGCTCACCCTTTTCTCAGCGTCGGTTCTGCCCGCTCACGCCTATCAGCAAGTGGACGATTCCCTTCGTGCAGATGCCGAGGCCGAGCTGTCCGGCGCTGAGAATCCGGAGGCTGCGGATGTAACGCCCCCACTCGAACCATCTGCAGCCTCCGACCGCAATGTCTATCAGGCGAGCTATTTCGAGGCCTATGTCCCGCGGACGGCACTGGACATGGTCAGGCGGATCCCGGGCTTTCAAATCCGCTCTGGCGATACGGGTCGGCGTGGTTTGGGCCAGGGCGGCGCGAATGTCCTGATTAATGGCGAACGGCTGACCGGTAAGACCGACCCGTTCAATGAACTGGATCAGCTGCTTGCCAGCAGTGTCGTCGAGATCCGTGTGCTGGAAGGCGCGACACTTTCCATTCCGGGGCTGAGCGGTCAGGTCGTCGACATTATCGTGTCGCGTCCGGATGGTCTCAAAGGCACATGGGAATGGAACCCGCAATTCCGCAAACGTCTGGAGCCCAGCCTGCTGAATGCGGAGCTGAACATATCCGGTGAAGCCGATCTGGCGGGGGGACTGACCTATACGCTGCAATTACGGGAATATGGCTTTCGCAGCGGAGCAATCCGCGACGAGCAGCGCAGCCAGATTGGTGGCGGTCCGATCGAGCAGCGCGACGAGAAGATTTCAAATTTCGGGGACCGGCCAGGCGTTGCCCTGAACCTCGGCTGGACGCCGGCGCCAGAACATAAGGTCAATCTGAACACGGAATATTTCCTGTTCAATTTTGCCCGGACCGCCAATGCGATCCGGACGCCGCTGGGGGCGCAAGGCGACGACTCCCTGACCGAATCCACCAGCAGCGAAGATGAGTGGAATCTGGAAATCGACGGCGATTACGAATTTCCGCTCCTGTCGGGACAGATGAAACTGACCGGGGTCTATGACCGCGAGCATTCGCCCATGTCGAACAGTTTCGCCCTGTTCGATCCGCAGTCGGGGTTTGCCGGAGCCAGCCGTTTCGATCAATTCGGAAAGGAGCTGGAACTGATCGGTCGCGCCGAATATTCATGGAGCCCGACCGAAGGACGGGACTGGCAAGTCGCAGCGGAGGCGGCTTATAATGAGCTGGATATCGAGCAGCAGCTTTTCAGACAAAATCCCGGTGCCGGATTTATCGGTGATCCATTATCCGGTTTCGTTGTCAGCGAAGATCGCTACGAGGTCACGACGACCCATAGTCGTCCGCTGAATGACAAATGGGATTTGCAGGCCTCGATCGGGCTCGAATATTCCAAGTTGATGCAGGACAGGGCGGGCGGTGCCGCCGTCGATCCGCGCAGTTTCTACCGTCCGAAAGGGTTTCTGTCGGCGACCTATAAGGTCGATGACACATTTCGCATCCGCTCGCGCATCGAGCGCGAAGTCGGTCAGCTCAACTTCTTCGATTTCGTGTCGTCGGTCGATCTGGTCGACAATTTGGGGCGCTCGGGCAATCCCGATCTGGTCCCGGCGCAAAGCTGGCTGGCCAGTCTCGATTTTGACAAGGATTTCGGTCAGGGCAATACGTTCCGGATCGAAGTCTATGGCGCGCAGATTTCCGATACGGTCGACCGTATTCCTGTCGGGGCCAATGGCGATGCCGTCGGGAATATCGGAACGGCCTATCGCTACGGTTTCGATATTGCCTCGACATTGAAAGGGGAACGTTTGGGTCTTCCGGGGACGGAGCTGAACCTGATCTTCGACTGGCGGGATTCCATCGTGGACGACCCGGTGCAGGACTTTTCGCGGCGGCTCAATGGCGACAAGGAAATCTATTACGAAGTCAGCTACCGCCACGATATTCCCAGCACGGATTGGGCCTATGGGGCCTTCATGGAACGGTTTATCAGCGCCCGGCAATACAGACTGTTCTCGATCGACCGGAACGGCGTCGACAAGCCCTACGCCGCGATCTTCGTCGAGCATAAGGACGTGTTCGGGATGACGCTGAATGCCAATCTAGGCAATCTGTTCGGGCAGAAGGAGTTTTTCGAGCGCACACGCTTCGATGGCCGACGGGATGTCGGCGTGCCGTCTCAGATCGACAATGCGACCTTCGAATTCGGTCCGATCCTGCGCCTGTCACTCAGCGGAAGTTTCTGACGCATAGGGAAGTCAGACCGTTCCGCGCGAAAGGCCGTTACGGGGCGATTTCATCTTCCCAATATTCGCGATTGTCGCGTCGTTCGACACGACGACGGACCCGCAGGTCCAGCATGTCGTTCAGTCCGGTCTGGGCGAATAGCTCACGAATGGCAGATTGTGTCGTCGGCTCGCACTGTTCGAGATGATCCGTCAGACGCTGTTGCATCCAGAACCGGTACGGCATGACCGCGGTCTTGAGCGACAGGCCATGCCAGTCAAACTGCGCCATGCCGATCGAGCGCTTGATTCCGTCCTGTCGCGAGTCTGGCAGCTGACTCTTCACCTGACCCTCGAACTGATCCTCCAGCCACTGATTGGCGAAGGCAATATGCGCCGACAGTTCCGGGAGGAAATCGTCGGCGACAAAACGCATGAGCGATCTGAGCGACGACGGAATGGTATCGACCAGGCCTTCGGACCCTCCCGTGATGAAATGCGTATCGCGCGGCGGTCGCATCATCCGCTCGGTCCATGCGAATATGCGGGGCGCATCGCGCTTCATGATCAGGGCGGGATGCGGATCACGAGCCAGGTGGGCATAGAGGCCGTTCATCAAGCCATAATCGCCGAGTGTCGGGCGTCCCCCCAGCAAGAAGGCGTGCTGGCTTAGATGGGCGTCAAACAGTGATAGGAATTCCGTATAGCGGGCTTCGATGACAGCCTCGCTTTCAGCGGACACGCCGAAGGCCGCGGCGGCCTGTCGCATCCGTCCTGATGCCTGATCGAACATGGCGGCCTGCTGATCCGGGTTCAGACCCGGTGAGAAGGCTTCCGAGAAGCTGACCTTGAGAAAGTCGAGATTACCGGCATCGAAATTCCAGCGATAATGCATAGCCGGACGTAACAGCCCTTCTCCGCCAAACAGCTCGAAGAGGTGAGCGACGCTCCGCAAGACCGGATCATCGGGCACAATGCTGAAGCGTCCCTGACCTGTGGTCTCGAAATGGTCGATGATGGACGTTCCGTCCTGCAACACAGTGCCGTCCGGCAGGACCAGGACCGGGATTATCCAGCGACCGATCTGCGGCACGATATGGTTCAGGAATTCCGGGTGTCCTGCGCCGCGTTCTTCGAACGGCAACCCGTGATGCAGCAGATAGGCACGCACCTTGCCCGTATAGAGCGAAGCGGACATGCCGTAGAGAATGAGGTGAGGTGCGGTCATGGCCCGTCATGGCGGATTGACCGCCCCAATGAAACGCCATTCGGGCTGTTTTGCATGAACGTGATGCAGGGTGAGGGCTGCGTGAACGATCGGACTGCGCGAACATGTATAAGAGATGCCGCAACGGTCTGGCTTTCGAGGTCGGTTTCGGCTTATGGCGCGGCCATTATCTTTCGGCATGACGGGCAACGCGGTCAGATTCATGAAGACCTTGTTCATTTGCGGCGGCAGTGCGTCCGGCAAAACATATCTGGCGCGCATGATCATGCGCCAACTCCAGAGCGCGACTCTAATGTCGCAGGATGCCTTCTATCATGACCGCCCGTCGGGCAGTGCCGCGGATCGTCATGATTTCGACTTTGACCAGCCTTACGCGATCGACTGGGACGAAATGAAAGCCGCTCTTGAGTCTCTGTGCCAAGGTGAAGTGACCGACATTCCGGTCTACGACTTCAATGTCTCGCTGCGGGCTGGGTCCGAACCGCTGGTTCCCGAAGGTGATGTTCTGATTGTCGATGGGACGTTGATTCTTAGCCAGCCAAAGATCGCGGCCTTGGGCGATGTGTCTGTTTTTGTCCGCGCGCCGGAGACGCTGCGCCGGGCCCGCCGTGAACACAGGGATGTGGAAGAGCGTGGGCGCACCATCACATTCGTCCGGCAGCAGCTGGCGGAACAGGTCTTCCCGGCGCATGACCAGCATGTCGAGCCATCCGCCGTGCATGCCGACCTGATTCTCGACGCCGAGGACATCATGCGCGACCCGGAAGGGACTGTGAGACAGGTTCTGGAACTTCTGGAACAGACAGGCTAGGCGGCTGCCATCTGCAGCAGTGCCGAGGCACTGTGGGCGCAAGGGGACACAATTCGATGAACCATCCTGCCTTCGGCCTTGTTGGCATCATGCTGCTGTTTGCGATCGCGATTGCCTTCTCTTCGGATCGCCGCGCCATCTCGCCGCGTATCGTCCTGGCGAGCTTCGCCCTGCAGGTCGCGATTGCCGTGCTGGTTCTCTTTGTCCCCGTCGGCAAGACAGCGCTGGGTGCGCTGGCCTCCGGCTTCCAGACCCTGCTCGACTACTCCAATGACGGTATCAGCTTCATGTTCGGGCCGCTTGGCGATCCGTCCAATCTGGGTTTCATCTTCTTTGTCCGCGTGCTGCCGGTCATCATCTTCTTCGCCGCGCTGATGGAAGTGCTCTATTATCTGAAGATCATGCCGATCATCGTGCAATGGGGCGGGCGCTTCATGCAGTGGGTGACGGGAACACGCCCGATCGAGAGCCTTAATACGGTCGCCAATATTTTCGTCGGGCAGGCCGAAGCACCGCTGTCGCTCAAGCCCTATCTGAAGAATATTTCCAAGTTCGAGCTGTTCACCATCATGGTATCGGGCCTCGCCTCGATCGCGGGCTCCGTGATGGCGGGCTATGTTGAGATGGGCATTCGCGCGGATTTCCTGATCGCTGCCGCCTTCATGAGTGCGCCCGCCGGTCTGATGATGGCCAAGATCATCATGCCGGTTCCGAAAGATGTCGCGGCGGCCGAACCGGTCGCCAAAATCGAGATGGCGGAAGAACGCAAGGAATATAGCAACGTCTTTCTGGCTGCGGCCAATGGCGCGCAGACGGGCGTTCAGATCGCCATTGCCGTCGCGGCGATGCTGATCGCCTTCATTTCCCTGATCGCGCTGGTCAATGGCTTGCTGGGCTGGCTCGGCGGATTGTTCGGTCTCGACGGCCTGTCGATCCAGTATATTCTCGGGTGGATTTTCTCGCCCGTCATGTGGTCGATCGGGATTCCGTGGGAAGAGGCGCGCATTGGCGGCGCAATCTTCGGTGAAAAAGTCGTGCTCAACGAGTTTATCGCCTATCTGTCATTGATCGATGTACAGGACGAGCTGTCACCCAAGTCAGTTACAATTCTGACCTTTGCCCTGTGCGGGTTTGCCAACTTCGCATCGATCGGCATTCTGCTGGGCGGGCTGGGAACGATTATTCCCGAACGCAAGGCGGAGATTGCCCGGATGGGACTGAAAGCCGTCTTCGCGGCCAGCTTGGCCAATCTGATGAGTGCGGCCTTGGCCGGGATTCTGGTCGGGCTGTAGCCTTCAAGGTAGGCTTGGGCGGTTAGTCTTTAGCAAGACCGATTTCGCGCAGCCTCTCGTTCAGATAGCCCCGTGCCGTGATCGGTGCTTTCGCAGTCCCGCCCATTTCCAGACATTTCGGCAAGGCTTCGAGACTGAAGTCGCTGGCCGGATGCAGAAAATAGGGCATGGAGTAGCGGGAATGCGGCGCGCGCTCGCGAGTCGGATTGACGACACGGTGTGTGGTCGACGGGATCACGCCGCCGGTCAATCGGTCGAGCATGTCACCCGCATTGACGACCACGGCGCCCTCGGGAGCGTTGATCGATAACCATTGTCCACTGCGGTGCTTGACCTGCAGTCCGGCTTCTTCCGCGCCCAGCAGCAAGGTCAGGAGATTGATGTCTTCGTGCTCGGCGGCGCGAACGGACGGTCCTTCTCCGCCGCGCTCCGGCATGGGCGGATAGTGCAGCAGGCGCAGGATCGAGTTTCCATTGTCGAGCGCTGCCGTGATCTGATCGGCGGGCATGTCGAGGGTCTGCCCGATCGCGCGCATCAATGTGCAGCCAAAACGGTCCATTTCCGCGAACAGACGGCGCGTCGCGCTATCAAAAGATTCGATTTCCGACACGGAGGGCGATCCGGGCAGCCCCGGAATCGAATCGCGACCGACATGCCAGAACTCTTTCAAATCCGGCGCATCGCGATCTTTTGCCGATTCGGTGCCGAATGGCGAATAGCCGCGCTGAAATTGGTGCTCCGGCATGGCATAGGCTGACTTTGCAGCTTCCGGTAGGGCAAAGAACTCAGTGCTCGCCGCCTGCACCGCGTCGACGTCGGCTTTGGGGATGGTGTGGTTGCGAATGACGATAAACCCCGTTTCGCGCATACCTTTCAGGAGGCGCTGTCCGAAAGCTGCACTGTCATGGGCATGATCGGTGAAGTCGAGCACAGTGATCCTGGGTGCGCCGTCACGGCCATGGGCATCTACCGTTGCCGCCATGGCGGAGTCTGTCTTGCGAGCCTGTGTCATGCACCCACAATAGCGGGTCGCGCACAAAAGAGAAGCAAGCCTGTGGCGAAAATGACACAGCCCTGTGAATCATCAGGAGACATTGCAGAACTGTCACATAACTGTCGGAAACCGTTGCTAGGGGCCGCGCAACGCCGATGGGAGTGTCCCGTCGGTCGCTTTGAACAACACCTCACATAGACTGACTTCCCGGAGTGTCTCCAATGTCAAAACGCCTTTCATTCGGCGCTGCTGTCCTGCTCGGGACAAGCACGCTTGCCGCAACCGCCCTGCTGCCGACCCTCGCTGTCGCTCAGGTCACAACCTCCGCCATTCGCGGCGTCGTCCAGACTGATACTGGTACGGCCGTCCCGAACGCGACCATCTCGCTCGTCAATAATGACACGGGCTTTGCCCGGACTGTTCGCACGGATGGTTCCGGTAACTTCTCCATCCGCAACCTTTCGGTCACCGGTAGCTATAACGTTGAAGTCAACGCCCCGAACCTGCAAGGTGAACGCGTCGAAAATGTTCGCCTGAACCTCAGCGACGACACGCAGCTCGCGTTCCAGCTCGGCTCTGACGTCATGGACGAAATCATCGTCGTGGCCCAGCGTCAGGTCGTTGCCGATCTTGCCATCGGTCCGAACGCCAGCTTCGGTATCGATACGCTCGAAAATGCACCGTCCATCAACCGCAATATTGCCGACGTGATCCGGATCGACCCGCGCGTCTTCGTCGACGAAGGTCGCGGCGACATCAACTCGGTTCAGTGTGTCGGTCAAAGCTCACGCTTCAACTCCATCACGCTGGACGGCGTGGCGCTAAATGACAGCTTTGGTCTGAACTCTAACGGTTACCCGACGGAGCGTCAGCCCTTCCCATTCGACGCGCTGGAGCAGGTCTCGGTCGAGATCGCGCCATTCGACGTCAAATATGGTGGCTTCACGGCTTGTAACATCAACTCTGTCACGAAATCCGGTACGAACACATTCAGCGGTTCTGCTTTCGTTGACTATACAGATGACAGCATGCGCCCGAACACTGTGGCCGGTGGACAGGACTTCGATTTCGGCGATTACGACGAAATCCGCTATGGTCTGACGCTTGGCGGTCCGATCATCAAGGACAAGCTGTTCTTCTTTGCCGCTTACGACAAGCTGGAAGGTGCCAACACCTATCCGCAGACCTCGATCACGCGACAGTTCATCTCGCAGGCAGAGATCGACGAAATCGCGAGCATCGCTCAGAACGTCTATCAATATGATCCAGGTACGATCCCGACCAGCAATCCGAACTTCGACGAAAAGTTCCTCCTCAAGCTGGATTGGAACGTCACGGATCAGCACCGTCTGACGGGTACATTCAATTATAATGACGGCAACAACATCACACGCTCCGATGGTGACACGGATGAGCTGGAATTCTCAAACCACCTCTATGAGCGTGGCGCAGAGCTGCTCTCCTATTCCGGCGCGCTCTTCTCTGACTGGACCGATAACTTCTCGACGGAAATCCGTGCGAGCTATCTCGACCTCGACAACCGTCAGGTTTCCGTCGGTGGCACAGATTTCGGTGAATTCGTTATCGAAACACCGAATGTCGATGTCTATCTCGGCAGCGATGATTCACGCCAGTCCAACGATCTGAACTATGATCAGCTGGCGCTCTCATTCCGCGGTAATTATGCCATGGGTGATCACAATATTCTGTTCGGTGCAGAATATACTGAGCTGAACATTTTCAACCTGTTCTTGCCGCATTCCGAAACAGCGATCCGGTTCGACTCTGTCGCAGATTTCCGCAACGGAATCGCGTCGCAGATCGAATATAACAACGCACCGTCTCAGAATCCTGACGATGCTGCGGCTGAATGGGGCTATGCGCTCAACACGCTCTACGTCCAGGACGAATGGGCCGCGACAGACCGGCTGACGGTTATCGCGGGTATGCGTTACGACTGGTACTCATCGAATGATGTGCCGACAGAAAATCCAGCTTTCGTTGCTGATTATGGATTCTCCAATGCGCAGAACTTTGACGGTGTCGATCTGTGGCAGCCCCGTCTGGGCTTCACCTATGATGCAACGGATACGCTGCAGCTGCGTGGTGGCGCAGGTCGCTACTCCGGTGGTAACCCGAATGTCTGGTTGTCCAACAACTACTCGTCCAACAATGTCGACCAGGTTGGCGCGCGTGTGCGCGGTGCGATCGACCTCTTCTCCCTGACTTATGTCTTGGCTGAAGATGGTGTGCCGAACGCGCCGGGCTGGGCTGTGCCTCAGGACCTTGCAAACAGTGTCGGAACGGGCGTTGGCCGGAACTTCGAGATCAACTATCTCGACCCCGACTTCGTCATTCCGTCTGATTGGAAATACTCGCTGGGTGCGACTTGGACGCCGGACTTCAACACAGGTGAAGACATCTTCGGTGGACAGTGGCTCTTCCAGGCCGATCTGCTCTGGTCGGACAGCGAGAACACGGCGATCATCCAGCGTGGTGATCTGGTTCAAGCCGGTCTGGTGACACGGACAGGAACCGATCGTCAGGGTGTACCTTACTCGATCTCCGTTCCTGACTATGACAGCCCACTCCTCGACAGCTTCGTCCTGACGAATGCTGACGAATCGAACCGGGCCTTCGTGGCCTCGATCGGCGCGTCGAAGCGTTGGGAGAACGGGTGGAGCGCGCGTGTCGGTTATGCCTACTCGGACGCTGAAGATGTTCAGCCGATGACAAGCTCGGTCGCATTCTCGAACTATAACAACCGTGCCTTCACAGATCCGCAGGAGCAGATCCTGTCGCGGTCCAATTATAATACAAAGCACCGTTTCACAGGGGCCGTATCGCATCAGCGTGACTGGCTGCTGAAAGACTATGACACAGGTGTCTTTGCCTTCTTCCAGGCACAGTCTGGTCAGCCTTACTCCAGAACGCTGGATGGCGTTGCCAACAGCATTTACGGCTTCACGCCGTTCCTCGGCAACGGCAATGGCGACAGCATTCTGCTGCCCGGTACGACCCGGAACGAGTTCACATCGCCGACCTGGACTAAAGTCGATCTGCGCATCAGCCAAGAACTGCCTGGGTTCCGTGCCGATGATCGGACCGAAGTCTTCATGGTCATCGATAATCTGACGAACCTGATCAACAGCGACTGGGGCATTCTGGAGCGTCCGGTATTCCCTGGAACGCTGCATGTGAACCAAGCGCTCTCGATCAATCAGGCGTCAGCCTATGAAATCCGCTTTGGTGCACGTTACGACTTCTAGTCGGCGATCATCACGCACTGAAACTTTCAGGCCCGCCTTTTCGAAGGCGGGCTTTTTCGTTAGGGCGTCATAAAATCCTGCTAGGGACACTGCATGACATTCGATCGCCGCACACTTCTAACGTCACTGGCTGGAACGGCGGGCTTGGCGGCCTGCCAAACGACGACGGCGACGACGCCTTTGCCGAGCCCGGCCTTGCTGTCCAGCGGACGAGGAGCGCTGGGCGAGGATAATCTCTTCGCGCTCGGTGTGGCGAGCGGTGATCCGCTCTCAGACGGTTTTGTCATCTGGACGCGGATCGTACCGGACCCGCTGGCGCTGGATGATCCGTTGCCGGGATCGATCGATGTCGACTGGGAAGTCGCAGAGGATGCCGGATTTTCCAAGATCGTGCGTCGGGGTCGCAAACGGGCTGTTTCCGAATGGGCGCACAGCGTTCATGTCGAGGTGTCGGGACTGCAACCCGCTCGTGATTATTACTACCGCTTCCGTGCCGACGGTCAGGCCAGCCCAACCGGCATCAGCAAGACGGCTCCGACATTCCTCGCCCCCACAGAGCGTGCCAAATTCGGCGTCGTGACCTGTCAGCATTTCGAACAGGGTTTCTTCAATGCCTATACCGATCTGCTGGAGATGGATCCGGACTTTATCCTGCATATGGGCGACTATATCTACGAGGTCAGTTGGGGCCCGCAGGTCCGGCGGCAGGCAGAGGTCGAAGCCATGGATCTGGGCGACTATCGGCGCATTCATGCCCAGTATAAGCTCGACCCATTTCTGCAGGAAGCGCATCGCCGCGTGCCCTGGCTGATGATCTGGGACGATCATGAGGTCGTGAACGATTATGCGGGCTTCAACGACGAGAATTATATGCCGGTCGAAGAGGTCCGCAAACGCCGCGCGGCCGCGTTCCAAGCCTATTACGAGCATATGCCGGTTCGTCTGCGCTCCCGTCCGCGCGGACCCTACATGCATTTCCACGATCAGTTCCAGTATGGCGACCTGCTATCCATCTATCTGTCCGATGGGCGGCAATATCGCGATGATCAGGCCTGCCAGACACCCGAAGATGGCGGTGCCCGGCTGGCTCAGTGCGATGAGTTGCTGGACGAAACACGCTCCATGTTCGGCATGGAGCAGGAACGCGACATTCTACGCGGTATCGGTCGCTCCGGTGCGACCTGGGAAGTTCTGGCCCAGCCGACCTTGTTCGGGCGTCTCAATCAGACAGACCGCGACGGCAATCCGGGGGCCTGGTCCGATGGTTGGGATGGTTATGCGCCGACGCGCGAACGCATTCTCGACACGGTGGAATATCGCAAGCCCAAGAACTTCGTCGCGCTGGGCGGAGATATGCATAGCTGGTGGGTCGGCGATCTGAAGCCGCGCTTCAATCAGGAAGACAGCCCGGTCGTCGGATCGGAATTCGTGACGACGTCGATTACGGCGCATAGCTACGCCTATGGGCGCTTCTCCCGCATGCTGCCGGATAATCCGCACATCAAATTTTTCGATGATCGGCAGCGGGGCCACACTTTCATGGATGTGACCAAGGATCGCTGGACGGCGACATTACGCGCCATGGACAGTGTCTATGATCCGAATGCAGGCGCTACGACGCGCGGCACCTGGGTTGTCGAAAATGGACGCCCCGGCGTCATCGAAGCCTGACCGAACGCCTCATATCAAGGATGGGACCTATGAACGATTTTGCACGGATGACACTCTTACTGAGTACGGCACTGGTGATGACGGGATGTGCCTCGACCACAACCCTGTCGAAAGCCGATGCTGGTTTTGACGCCGAAAATCCGGTTCTGGCGGAACGGATCGCCTATGAACCCAACCGGGCACCCGCCAAGAATGTGATCCTGTTCATCGGTGACGGGATGGGCATCTCGACCGTGACAGCCGCGCGCATCTATGCGGGGCAGCTGGAAGGCAAACCGGGTGAAGAACATCAACTCTCATGGGAACGGTTTCCACACACGGCCCTGTCCAAGACCTATAATACGGATCAGCAAGTGCCGGACTCCGCCGGAACCGCGACAGCCATGTATACAGGCGTGAAAACGCGCGCCGGGGTGCTGGGTGTCGGTCCTGAACTGGTGCGCGGTGATTGTTCGGCGACGGAAGCCGCTTCGCTAGAAACCTTCTGGGACGCCGCATCGGAGGCGGGCCTGAAGCTGGGTCTGATCTCCAGCGCGCGCTTGACCCATGCAACGCCGGCGGCGGCTTACGCGCATTCATCGGAGCGCAACTGGGAATATGATGGCGAGCTGTCAGACGGTGCAAAGTCCGGCGGTTGCCGCGATATTGCGACCCAGTTCGTCGACACTAATATGATCGATGTCGCTTTGGGCGGTGGCCGCAGGGCATTTCTGCGCGATGTCGATCCGGAACCCGATCTCATTGATGTGATGGGACGCCGTACGGACGGTATCAATCTTATTGATGCCTGGCAGATGAAGAATCCAGGCGGAGCCGTCGTTTTCGACAAGGCCGCGCTGGATGCCGTGCCGACCAATACAGGTCGTGTACTGGGTCTTTTTGACGCCAGCCATATGGATTTCGCATCCGCCAAGACCGGACCAGATCGCCAACCGACCATCGCCGAGCTGACCGCCAAGGCTATCGAGCTTTTGTCGGCTGACGGAGACGGCTTTGTGCTGATGGTCGAGGGCGGCCGTATCGATCATGCCCATCATGGCGGCAATGCCTTCAACGCCCTGTCGGACACGGTCGCCTTTGCCGAAGCCGTGGCTGTCGCAGACGCGATGACGTCTGATGCGGATACGACGATAATGGTCACGGCCGATCACTCTCATGTCTTCACGATTGCGGGCTATCCGATGCGGGGCAACCCGATCCTCGGACTGGTGAAACAGAACCCTCATTATGACAGCGAAGGCGACGGGCTGGCACGGGGGAGCGATGGGAAGCCCTATACGACGCTGGGCTACGCCAACGGTCCCGGCGCAGCGGATGGCGCGCGCGCCACGTTGACGGAAGATGAGGTGCTCGATCCGGCCTATCGGCAACAGGCCACGATCCCGATGCGGGGCGAGACCCATGCTGGCGAAGATGTTGCCATTTACGCCAAAGGCCCCCGATCATTTGTTGTCTCCGGTGTGGTCGAACAGAGCTTCGTTCACGATGCAGTCCGCTACGCGCTCGATCTGGACTGAATTTCACAGGACTTCGGGCTGGAAGCCGTTAAAGAGACAGGCTCTCTGACAGACGGATTTCCATGCCCCATCCTTTTTCCTTTCTTCTGACGGCCTTGCTAGGCTTGGGCCTTGCCGCTTGTGCGTCCAATGCACCGCCTCCACCGGCGGGGCCGCAATCTGATCGCGATCAGGCCAGGATGGCCGACCGCCTGTTCGACCGTCTCGATACGGACAGGGATGGGATCATCGCCTTTGCGGAAATCGAAGCGGACCGCATCGCTGCCTTCGAACGGATGGACGCGGATGGAAGCGGGACCATCACCGCCTCGGAAGTCGAGGCCCTGCGCGATCAGGCGAATTCCGCGCCGCAGCGCGGGCGTCGTGGCGTGGATCCAATCCGGCGGATGGACCGAAACCGGGACGGTCGCATCTCCCTGAACGAATTTGACGGACCGCAAGGCTCGCTGCTGGACCGTGCCGACTTTAACGGCGACGGCAATATCGACCGGGCCGAACTGGAAGACATGCTCACCCGTCAACGAAGGCGCCAACGCCGCTAAGAATTGTCACCCGCCCCCTATCATTTCATCGCATCTCTTGATCGTGGAGGGCGAGAGCGTTGGCGTGGCCATTTGGCAACAGGTTGGGACTGATTGCCATGGGGATTGTAATCTGACTTGACTCCGACCCGATCTCGTTTCAACAGCTGTTGAAATTCAACAAGTGTTGAAAATAATGGAATTGGGGAAACTATGTCAAAGTCGATGATGGTTCAGGTGTCTCTGGCGGCACTTATGGCGGTTGGGACCGCCCCGGTCGCGTTCGCGCAGGTCGATGACGAAATTATCGTCACGGCACAAAGGCGCGCGCAGAATATTCAGGATGTGCCGATATCCGTCACGGCTGTGTCGGGTGATATGCTGGCCGAAACAGGCGCGATCGATATTACCGATATCGCGAAATTCACACCCAACGCGACAGTCGAAGTGGCGCGCGGGTCCAACTCCACACTGATCGCCTTCATCCGCGGTGTCGGTCAGCAAGATCCGCTCTGGGGCTTCGAGCCGGGCGTCGGCATCTATGTTGACGATGTCTATGTCGCCCGTCCGCAAGGGGCTGTGCTCGATATTTTCGACGTTGACCGGATCGAAGTTCTGCGTGGTCCGCAAGGCACGCTCTATGGCCGCAATACGATTGGCGGCGCAATCAAATATGTGACGAAGGGTCTCGATCTCGACGCGCCAACTCTGAATGCCCGCATCAATGTCGGCAGCTATAATCAGTTCGATCAGATCCTATCGGGATCGTTTCCGCTGGGCGAGACCTTTGCGGTCGGCGGTTCGGTCGCGCGCTATAATCGCGATGGTTTCGGCGACAATCTGAATACCGGTTCCGATCACTATAATAAGGATATTCTGGCTGGACGTCTCAGCGCTCGCTGGATGCCGACCGACGCTCTGGATTTCCGCCTCTCTGCCGACATGACCGATGATGACAGCAATGCCAAACATGGCCACCGTCTGTTGCCAAGCGCAAATGGGGCCTTTCCGGTCACCGACAATGTCTATGATACGCGCGCCGGGGTCGGCGACGCGAATGAGGTTAAGACGAAAGGGCTGTCCTTTACTGCGGCCTGGGACGTCAGTGAGTCTATGACGGTGAAATCGATCACGGCCTACCGTGAAGGCGACACGACGACTCCGATTGATTTCGACGCCCTTCCGCAACCGGATTTCGACGTTCCGGCCTTTTACAATGATAGCCAGTTCAGTCAGGAATTGCAGCTTCTGTTCGATACGGACCGTCTGTCCGGTATTGCCGGTCTCTACTATCTGGACGGCGAAGCGTCTGGCGCATTCGACGTTGTTCTCGGTGGCCTTGGCCTGACAATCTACCAGGCAGGGGATCAGCAGAAGGAAAATCTCGCCGCTTATGCCGACTTTACCTATGCGCTGACAGACCGGTTCGATATCTCGCTCGGGGCCCGCTTCACGCGCGACAAGACGGTTGCGGATGTAACACGCGAAGTCTGGTTAGGTCTGGGCTCGGGTTCGTTCGACCCTGCCAATGCAACCTCCTTCTTCCTGGCGACCCAGACGGGTTATACCGGTCTGGAGCGCGAGGATGAGGAGTTCACGCCGCGGATCGCCTTGTCCTATGAGCTGACGCCTGAGACCAATGTCTACGCATCCTTCTCGCAAGGGTTCAAGGCGGGTGGCTTCGACCCTCGTGCACGGGCCGATCTGGACCCGACAGGCGTGACGCGTGAAGGTTTCAGTCCGGAATTTGTCGACAGCTACGAGCTCGGTGTCAAAGGCTCGCTGCTGGATAACCGCCTGACCTACAGCTTGGCCGGGTTCATGGCGGATTACACCGATCAGCAGATCACGGTTCAGGAAGGTGTCGATACCGATAATGACGGCGTCAATGACACTTTTGTCTCATCCGTGTTCAATGCGGGTGCATCCGAATATCTCGGCGTTGAATTCGAAGGAGCCTTCCGCGTCACGGATAATCTGACTCTGTCTAGTGCGGTCGGTTACATCAATGCCGACATTGAGGAAATCATCTCCGGCGGTGTGAATATCGCCAATGGGTTCGTGACGCAGAATACGCCGGAATGGACGTCGCGTTTCGGGTTCGTTCATACGTCCGATGTTGGCGGTGGGGATCTGACCCTCACGGGCTCAGCCAATTTCCGCGACGAATATTTCCTGTTCAATGTCGCCAATCCCGGCTTCGGTGCGGGGACCAGCGCAGTCTTCCCCAGTGGCGGGCCTGCGCTTGATCCCGAAGCCTATACTACGATCGATCTGGGTGCGAACTGGGTCGCCCCAAGCGGTCGCTGGGAAGTTGGAATTTTTGGCCGTAACCTCACAGATGAGCGCGCACGCGTGGCTGCCTATAACTTCGTGACGCCATCGCAGCTCGGCGTTGATGGGGCCTATTCGGCCTTCTACCGCCCACCGCTGACCGTCACGGCGACCATCGGGTTCAACTATTAGGCAAGGACGCTCGGTCGCGTCAGTGCGTATGACCGCAGATCTGGCGAAAGCCGGCCGCGACGAAGGGGATCATGTGATCATACCCCGTCGCGGTCTTGGTCGAAGACGCCGCGCCGCCCGAGAGGCGGTCCATGCGTCGCGTATCGGCAAAGGTCAGTGTCAATGCCCCGGACATGAATTGATAGCCCCAGAACAGGGCCTGCTCATCCGCGTCCGGCAAAACCGTCCGCAGCACTTCGATAAAACGCTGCACGAACGGGTTGAAATATTCGGTCATCAGTTCGTTGCCCCATTCGGTCGAACTGTTCACCCAGGCCACGAGAGAGAGATAGTGTCGCCAGCCCTCATCCGCCGCGCCCTGAATATCGCCCAGCGGGCGAAGGTAGGCCTCAATCACGGCTTCCAGCTGGGGCGGATGCGGCGCCGCAGCCGCCATGCACGCATCCAGCGCCTGCGCGCGAACATCGTTCAGAACTACGGCGCGGCGCTCGAATACGGATCGGAAAAGATTATCCTTACTGCCGAAATGATAGCTGGTCAGCGCGACATCGACATGAGCCAGCGTCGCAATCTGGCGCAGGGTCACGCCGTCATAGCCATGCTCTGCAAACAGCTGCTCGGCGGCATCCAGAATGCGTGTCTTGCGGGAAGGTTTTTCGGCCACGGTCGTGCTGTCCTCTCCGCATCACGCGGTTGCCTGCTTATGCGGCGCGGGCCGTTCAGCGTCAAATGTCCAGCGTCAGATATTGGGCTTTTCTACGCATGACGATTAAACCGATGCGCCCTCTTTTTCCGGATTATTTCCGGCTTCACGCGAAATGGCGGGGTAACAAACCTGCGCTGCTCGTCGACGGGCAGAGCCTGAGTTGGCGGGACTTTAATGGGCGGATGAACCAGGTCGCTAACGCCCTGCATGCGGACGGCGTGTCGCGTGGGAAACGGGCCGTTATTTTCATGGATAATGGCCGCGCCATGACCGAGCTCCTGTTCGGGCTGATGAAGGCGGGAGTAGCGTCGGCTCCGCTCAACCTCTCCGTCAGCGATGCGGCCATCCGGGCCATGATCGCAGATTGTCAGGCGGATGCGATTTTCGTGAGTGCGGCACACGCAGCACGTATCGATCGGTTGCTGACGACCATGGGGCGCGAGGCACCCGGCTTGCGCATTTGCGCCGGGGAGGCCGCAGGCTGGACGCGTTACGCGGACTGGGTGAAAACAGGCTCGACCGAAGAACCGACAGACCGGGTCCAGCCTGACGACATCCTCAATATCATATATTCGTCCGGCACAACCGGACAACCCAAAGGCATCGTTCACACACATCAGGGTCGAATCGACTGGGCCTATGATCTGGCCAGTGCGCTGCGATACAACAGCCAGTCCCGTGTAATGGTAACGATCGGTCTGTACAGCAACATCACTTGGGTCGGCATGCTGTCATCGGTTGTTTTTGGCGGCAGTCTTTTGGTCGCGGACCGCTTCGATGCGGACATGTGCTGGACCGCAATCGCAAAACATGGCGTCACCCATTTCTCGATGGTGCCGATCCTGTTCGAGCGTCTGATTGATGCGGATCCGGGCCCTCAAGTCGATACCTCTGCAATCGGCGGAATGGTCAGTGCCGGCTCGCCACTGCGCCCGGATCTCCGTGAGCGCATTTTCTCCCGCTTCGACTGTGGCATTACGGAGCTTTACGGACTGACGGAAGGCGTCATCACGACGCTTGACCCGGAGGATGCCACTGGGCGGATGGCGTCCTGCGGACTGCCGCTCCCGGGGTCAGACTTGATGATTCTCGATGAGACAGACCAGCTGTGCCCATCGGGACAAAGCGGTGAAATCCTGATGACGAGTCGATTTCTGATGCCCGGCTATCTTAACCGGGACGATGCGACGCGTGACGCAACCTATGTCGATGCCAACGGTCAGCACTGGCTACGAACCGGCGATATTGGGAGGCTGGACGCGGATGGCTATCTTTATGTGGTCGACCGCAAGAAGGACATGATCCTCTCGGGCGGTCAGAACATCTATCCGCAAGACATCGAAGCCGTTCTGGCCTCGCATGAGGGTGTATCCGATGTGGCTGTCATCGGCGTTCCTAGCCGCAAATGGGGTGAGACGCCGCTGGCGATCATTGCGTCCAAAGGTAACGGGCTTGATGTCAAGGCCCTGCGGGAGTGGGCGAATGCCCGCTTGGGCAAGCAGCAGCGCATTGCGGACGTGAAGCTGGTTGACGAAGTGCCGCGCAACCCTAACGGAAAAGTGCTGAAACGCGAATTACGGGCACAGTTCTCCGGGACCGAATATGACTAGGCGCTGGACCGACCATCATTATCAGAGCGAAGACGGTCTGACGCTTTATGCCCGCATTTACAACGGCACGGCGGGGCGAACGCCCTTGCTCTGTATGCATGGCCTGACCCGCAACTCGGCCGATTTTCATGCGTTATTGCAGCAGTTGCCGGACTGGCCGGCGATCAGTGTGGATCAGCGGGGGCGGGGACATTCCGCCTATGATCCGGATCCGACCCGCTATCGCCCGGATGTCTATTGCAAAGATATGCTGGCCTTGCTGTCGGATTTGGCGCTTGATCAGGTCATCGCTGTCGGCACATCGATGGGCGGCTTGATGACGATGATGCTGGCCAACATGGAGCCCGGGCTTTTCCAGGCGGCCATAATCAACGACATCGGGCCTGAGATCGATCCGAAAGGTCTTGCGCGTCTGGCAGGCTATGTCGGGCAGGCCATGGAATTTGAAGACTGGGACGGAGCCATCGCAGCCATTCAGGCTCAGGGACCGGACATTTTTCCAGACTTTTCGCAGACCGACTGGCGAGATTTTGCCGCTAATGTCTGCGAGGAGGACCATGATGGGCGCGTGCGCTTCCGCTATGATCCGGTCATCAGTCAGGGGCTTGGCGAGGATAAGGTGTCGACGGTCCCGCCCGACCTCTGGCCGCTTTATCATGGCCTTGAAGACTTGCCGACGCTTATAATTCGCGGTGAGACGTCGGATATTCTGTCCGCAGAAACGGCTGAACATATGGTGCAAAACCGTAGCGCGGCACGGTTGGTGAGCGTTCCCCGACGGGGGCATGCGCCGATGTTGACCGAACCCGTTGCGATCACGGCCATTCGCGCATTTCTGGAGCCTTTCGCATGATCCGTCTGACCGTGACCATATGCGTGTCCCTCTGTCTGATCGCCTGCAACGGCGCTGATCAGGTCAGCAGTGATCCCGCGAACAGTGCCTATTTTACGGATTCGGACCGCATGATCGAGATCGGCGGACAATCGGTCCGCTACCGCGAAAGCGGGCCGGCGACTGGGCCGACCCTTCTGATGCTTCATGGTTTCACGGACTCGCTGCACACATGGGACGCCCTGGCGGCCGAACTGGATACAGACTTTCATATACTACGCCCCGATCTGCCGGGGCATGGCCTGTCCGGTCTACCGGCGGGTGACGATTATTCGAATGAAGCTCTCACGGCGTTTGTCGGCGATTTTCTCGATGCCACGAAGACGAGTGAGGCGATAATCGTTGGGAACTCGCTGGGAGGTCTGGCGGCGTGGCGTTATGCGGCTCTTGATCCGGACCGCGTCTCCGGACTTGCTCTTCTCGCGCCGGGCGGCGTGCCGCATAATGGTGTGGGCGAGACTCCGCTCGAAGCGCCCATGATGTTGCGTTTCTATCTTGAAAATGCGCCGAAAGCCGGTGTGCGAACAGCGCTGCAGACCATGCATGGCGACACGACGCGCGTTACAGACGCGATGGTGACGCGGTTTGCAGACCTGATGGCGATGCCTGGCAATGGCGATGCATTTGTCGCCCGGGCCGAGCGTTTCACCTTGCCGGACCCGGCGGGCGATATGGCCAAGGTTGAGGCTCCCACCCTTATTTTATGGGGAGCCAAAGACACGGTTCTGCCGCCAGAGCATGCTGATATTTTTGCCGAACATATGCCACATGCGAGTGTGCGCATTCTCGACCAGGTTGGTCACATGCCACAATCCGAAGCCGTCGATGAAGTCGCGACAGCCATCCGCACGCTGGCTGCCAGAACCGGAAACGGATCATGAAGAAATCCGAAAATCGCTGGTATCTGCTGGCCGTGCTGACGCTGGTCTATGCCTTCAACCATGTCGACCGTCAGGTGATGGTGATCCTGCAGGAACCGATCAAGCTGGAATTCGGTCTGTCCGATACGCAGCTTGGCATGCTGACAGGGTTTCTGTTCGCAGCCTTCTACGCGACGCTCGGCATACCATTTGCGGCTTGGGCTGATCGGGGTAATCGCCGCAATATCATCACGATCGCTTTGACAATCTGGTCAGGCATGACAGCGCTGAGCGGGTTCGCGCAGAACTTTTGGCATCTGGCGCTGGCGCGGATGGGTGTCGGGATCGGCGAAGCCGGCGGAACGCCCCCCGCAACCTCCATGATTTCTGACCGGTTTCCGGCCAATGAACGCGCATTCGCACTCGGCATCTACACGACCGGCATCAGCATCGGCATTCTGGTCGGCTTCATGCTGGGCGGGATCATCGCCGAGCGCTACGGCTGGCGGGTTGGTTTTTTCGTCGCCGGTGTGCCCGGCCTGCTGCTGGCATTATTGCTGATGACGACGGTGGCCGAACCCAAGCGCGGGGCCGCCGACGCGATCGCCGATACGGGCAAGGCTCCGCCCTTGTCCGAAACCATTGTATTTTTCCTGTCGCAGAAAGCCATGGTATTCATGTTATTAGGCGGCGTGTTTATATGCGTGTCGGCCAATGCTTTTCTGACAGGCGTGCCGCTCTACTTTATCCGGGTTCACGGCGTGGCACTGGGCGAACTTGGAATTGCACTGGGGCTGTTGCTGGGCGGTGTCGGTGGGATTGGTGCCATCGTTATCGGCAAGGTCTGTGACCGGCTATCGGCCAAGGACCTGCGGTGGCGACCCTGGATCATCGCCCTGACAACTCTGCTGGCCTTGCCCTTCGCGGCCGCTTTCCTGCTGGTCGAGACCAAGATGGCGGCATACGCACTCTATGCGATTCCCAGCTTTTTCGGGCTGATCTACGCATCCATCTCCTACGCTGCCATGCAGGAACTGGCCCCGCCGCGCATGCGGGCCATGGCCTCTGCCGTAATGTTGCTCTGTCTGACATTGATCGGAATCGGGATCGGTCCTGTTCTGGTCGGTGTTCTGTCCGATGCTTTTGCTGAGGAGCTTGGCACGCGTTCGATCGCGCGCGCGCTCCTCTACCTGCTTGTTCTGAACGCAGCTTCAGTCGTTTTCTACCTCATCGCAGCGCGCCACTACCGCGATGATGTCACTCGCGCGAGAGTGATTGGGACGGATGTCGGCAAACTGACGACGGACCCCATCGTCTGAGCGGTAAGTTTTCCCGTCAGAAACGCCGCCTGAAGCTCGCCATCCTGTTGCATCCGGCCTATCTGTCGGACATGCTTGGCCAACGCCCGATCAACAGGGCCGCCGACGCAGCAAGGGGAGACGATCATGCCGGACACGGAATCGGGCGCAGCGACGAATAAGGCCAATCAGGCGGCCTACTGGAAAGCGACCAAGCGATTGACCATCGGGCTTCTGTTCGTCTGGTTCGCCGTATCCTACGGGGCTGGCATTCTGTTCCGAGAGGCCCTGGACGCTTTTTCGATCGGCGGTGCGCCGCTGGGCTTCTGGTTCGCGCAGAACGGATCGATCTATGTCTTCCTGCTGCTGATCGTGGTTTACTGCATCCAGATGACGCGACTGGAACGTCGCTTCGGATTGGGAGGTTAGAGCGATGGATCAGACATTCTGGACCTATTTCTTTGTCATCGCGACCTTCGGTCTCTACATCGGCATTGCCATCTGGGCGAAGGCCGGCTCGACGGAAGACTTCTACGTGGCCGGCCACGATATTCACCCGGCGCTCAATGGTATGGCTACGGGCGCAGACTGGATGTCTGCCGCCTCCTTCCTGTCCATGGCAGGCCTGATCGCGTTTCTGGGTTATGGTGGGTCCGTCTACCTGATGGGGTGGACTGGGGGTTATGTGCTGCTGGCGCTCTTGCTGGCGCCCTTCATGCGCGAATTCGGCAAGTTCACCGTGCCGGATTTCGTTGGTGACCGCTATTATTCCAAGGTCGCCCGCGTCATCGCGGTCGTCTGTGCGCTGATCGTGTCCTTCACCTATATTGCCGGACAGATGAAAGGCGTCGGCGTGGCGTTCTCAAGCTTCCTGGGCGTGAACTTCAATGTCGGGATCTTCATCGGCTCCGCCATCGTGTTTTTCTACGCGGTACTGGGCGGGATGAAGGGCATCACCTATACGCAGGTCGCGCAATATGTCGTGCTGATCTTCGCCTATACGGTCCCGGCCATCTTCATCAGCCTGGCCATTACAGGGAACTTCGTTCCGCAACTCGGCTTTATCGGCAATGCGGCGGGGACAGACGTTCCCATGCTGGAAAAGCTGAACACGCTGGTCACGGATCTGGGTTTCAAGGAATATACCGGAACGACCAAAGCCAAGATCGACGTGTTCTGCATCACGGCGGCGCTGATGTTCGGCACGGCCGGACTGCCGCATGTCATCATTCGCTTCTTCACGGTCAGCTCCGCGCGAGCTGCACGCAAGTCGGCTGGTTGGGCGCTGCTGTTTATCGCCTTGCTCTACACAGTCGCACCAGCGGTCGGCGCGTTCGCCCGGATGAACTTCATCGATACGGTGAATGAGGCAACCTATATTGCCGATGACGAGAACTATGAGCGGCGTTCAGCCGAGATCCTCGCCGATGGCGGCAAGCCGGTGCCGGAATGGTACAAGACGTGGGAAACCACGGGCCTGCTCGCCTATGACGATCTGAACGGTGACGGTATCATGCAATATCGTGGCCCCGATGCGCCCGACGGCGTCGCCAATGAGGTCGTACCGAATCGCGACATTTTCGTGCTGGCCAACCCACAGATCGCCAACCTGCCAGGTTGGGTGATCGGTCTGGTCGTGGCCGGGGGGCTGGCGGCAGCGCTGTCGACCGCCGCGGGCCTCCTGATGGTGATCAGTTCCGCTGTCAGTCATGATCTGATGAAGCGAACCTTCACGCCGAACATGACGGAAAAACAGGAGATGTTCGCCGCACGCAGCGCTGCCGCTGTCGCCGTGGTGGCATCGGCGACGCTGGGGGCGTTCGCGTCCAGCCTGCCCTTTGTCGCGCAGGTTGTCGCCTTTGCGTTTGGATTAGCGGCTGCGTCTCTGTTCCCGGTGATCTTCCTCGGGATCTTCTGGAAACGCATGAACAAGGAAGGCGCGATCAGCGCCATGCTGGTGGGGCTGATCACGACGTTCAGCTACATCTACTATTTCAAGTTCATCAACGAGAACCCGGATCTGTGGCTGTTCGGTGTTTCGCCGGAAGGTATCGGCTTCGTCTTCATGTGGGTGTCGCTGGCTGTGGGTATCATTGTGTCGCTCGTTACAGCGCCGCCGCCGCAGGACGTGCAGGATCTGGTCGAGGATATCCGTATTCCAGGTACCCGCAGGGCGCATGGATCCGTCGATGCCGGCATGGCTCCGGTGTCGTCCGACTAAGCGCCGCGCTCAAGCCGGTTTCGGGGCCGCTCTTCGGGGCGGCACCGAACGTACGTGACCGACGTCACGCCAACCGCCTCCGACTGTGACACAATGTGCTTTCCATTTGGAGGGCACAGCGATGCGACCCCATATCGAATTCATTCAGGCGCAGCTGCTACCATGGCGACGTATCGGCTCTGGCGCGGCGCGACCCGATGCGGAGTATAAATTTCTCAGCCGTGACGAAGAAACAGGTGCCTGCAGCGCCTTGATCCGTTATCCGGCGGGCTGGCGTCGCGCGGGCGATCACCGGATCGTTGCGGATGAAGAATTCTATGTGCTGGATGGTCAGCTGATCGTCGATGGCGAGAACTATTCGCACGACCACTACGGCTTCATTCCGGCCCGTCATGGCGGCAATGATATGTCGGCCCCGGCGGGTGCCGTCGTGCTGACCTTTCTCAATCGGGAGCCGGACCTCTATCGCGGCGATCAGTCGCCCGCATCCGATCCGATCCATATCGACGCGCTGCACATGCCGTGGGACATGACGCTGAATGACCCCAAACTGGCGCATCTGGGCATATCGAGAAAAGATCTACGGAAGGATCCTGTGACAGGCGAAAGGACCTTTTTGTCCATGATCCTGCCGCACTCCGAACCTCCCGGCAGCGAAGGCCCGCAGGAACATCATCCGATTGTGGAAGAATCCTATGTGATTTCAGGATCGCTGACCGGTCCGCATGGGACGATGGCACCTGGGGCCTATTTCTGGCGACCGCCCGCCATTCCGCACGGCCCGTTCGGGACGCGCTGGGGCTGTGTCTGCCTGATCCGGTTTGTCGGCGGGAAGCATGTGAATGTCTGGAGCGAGACCAACGCCCCCTTCGACTTCGCCGCGCCTTATGATCCAGTGCTGCCATCCGAGCTGTCAGCCTTCGCGTATGCGCCTTGGACGCCGCCGCCGCGTTACTGAGGCGGCTCGACTGCATCGAGGCCCAGCTTAGCGCGCTCGCGGTTGATGTCGGCATAGTGACGGTTCAGTATTGCCCGTCCCCGCGGGTCCTGATCGAGACTCATGGCACGGAGGAAGACCTCGATCTCGGTCACGGTCAGGGCTGGATTCGATGCCTTTTGTAATGCGTCGAAAGCGGACTCCTTATCGCCGCGGAATGCGAAATAGCCTGCGCGCTCGACCCATTCTTCGCTACTGTCATATCCATTGCGACGGCGAACTTCGATCAGTTCGCTCCAGCACGCCATCAAATCGTCGAGGTCATTCTGTCTGCCGAGCTCACGATAGCTTGCTGCGGCGAAATTGAAGATAAATTCGCTGTCATCACAGGCTCTAAGCCCGTCCAAAGTCGGCCATTCCAGTATGATCTTATCTGCGATGATAGCGTAGTCGCCGTTGAGGTAAGCCATGAACATCGACGCGCCATAAAGAAAAGCAGGCGTTCCAGGCCCCAGCATGGGAAGAACATTGTTCAAGGCGGCTTCGGGGTTCCCGGTCACACCCGTCAGATAGGTCGAAAGAAGCGGTTCACCTATCGCATATGCGCTCGGATAGTCCTTAAGCGCGATATAGCTGAAACCCAGCTGAAACTTGATCGGCAAGACATCCGGACTATCCTCGAACGCCTTTTCCAACACTTTGATCGCCTCGGCCCATTGTCCTTGCGCCAGAAGCACTTCAGCCTGAGCGAAATCAGGTGAGAAATTGCCCTTGAGGTCCGGGAATTCCCTATACATGGCGTCTACGATTTTCTGCGCCTCATCAAAGCGCCTCGCAGAGACATATCCGGAAACGAGCCCAAAGCGTACGGCTGGGCTTCTCGGATTGGTTTCAAGCTCACGCTCAAGAATCCCGAGGGCGTCATTCAGGCGGTTTTGCTGTCTGAGAAGCACAGCATAATTGGTCATATTCGTATTCGGCTGGAGCTTTTTTGCGCGCTTATAAGCCGCTTCTGCTCCGTCCAGATCACGGGTAAATTGGCGATAGAGCGCAATCCGCATCCAGACTCCCGGACTATCAGGGTCGAGCTCAAGCGCCTTGTCAAGAAGCGGTTTGACGATCGGTGCGACCTCAGCGATTGGGCGTCGACCTTGCGCACCACGGGCATTGGAATTGAGCAATTCAACCGCCGCGAGGCCTGCATAGGCAGTCGCATAATCCGGATCGATATCGATGGCCTGACGGTAAAGTTCGGCTGCGGCCACATGACCCGGGACGGAATATGTCGATCCGACTTCACGCGCGCGCAGGACAAGATCGAAGGCGGTTACATTCGCTCGGGCGACCTGGACCTCTGGAACATCGCCCATGATCCGGGTGCGGAGTTCATCGAGGATCCGGTTCGAAATATCGTCCTGAATGGCGAACACATCATCCAGCGTCCGGTCATAGGTTTCCGACCACATGTGAAAGCCATCAGAAGCGCGGATCAGCTGCGCCGTGATGCGTAGACGGTCGCCGGATTTGCGTACGGACCCTTCCAGCACGTGTGCGACACCCAGCAATGTCGCGATTTCCATAATGTTCTGACTGCGGTCCTTGAACGAAAAGGACGAAGTCCGGCTGGCCACTTTCAAGCCCTCGACCTGCGCCAGAACGTTCAGCAATTCTTCCGACAGACCATCCGAAAAATATTCCTGATCGCCCGTGTCCGACAGGTCGGCGAAGGGAAGAACCGCAATGGAAGTGTCCGCATCAGGGATCAGCTGGGCCGCCGCCTGTTCGAGGCTGGATTCTGGCGCCGTCCGCGACTTGGAGAGGAGCTGATAACCGACGGCAATTGCCACTAGAGAAAGGCCGACGATCAGCAGAATGTCGAGCAGGGAGAGGGGGCGTCCGTCCTGATTGTCCTCCTCGCGCAGGGCGAGCTTGACCCCATCAGGTGTGATTTCAAATGCCCAGGCCAGAATCAGAGCGACAGGGAAGCCCAGCAGTAATGTCGAAACGATGGCCGTGTCGAACCAGCCAGGCAGGTTGAGCGACGTTTCGAGTGTGACTGCGACTTGTGCAAGAATCCACCCAGCCACGGCATAGGTGCCAGCGACCCGAAAGACTTTCCGTCGACGTAATCTCTCAAGAAAGCTGATCGCGAACTCCCCGTTTAAGGCCCATGTCTAACATGGGCCATGACGGCGTCACGGAAAAATCGCGGCGGTGCGGCCTTAGGACCGAAACAGGAATCGCTTGGCGCCGTCAGCTTCGAATGGTGTCCAGCTGCTCGGTGTGTGCTGCAGGCGGTCGGCCAATAGATACATGACCAGCGGATTGACCCCGAGACCGCAATGGCTGGCGGGAACACGGATATTTTCCGTCTGACCGCCGGGTTTCTGTAGCGACCCTTTCCAGGATACGATGCCGTCCGTTTTCGAATAGATTGATGTCGTTGGAACGGGCGGTGCCTCTGAAAGCTGTGACATGCGAGCCTTCATTTCTACGGACGGCGCGCCGTTGAGATATTCATAGAGCCGGGTCGCATTGGTGTGGTCCATATCGCCGGAAATCGGACTGCCCAAGGTGATGACGTTGCGCACGGCCTCCGGATTGGCCTTGGCGATTTCACGCGCAAAGACTCCGCCCAGACTCCAGCCGATCAGGGACACTTTGCGGCCATAACGCTGATGCACGCTGTGCAGAAGCGATGCCATTTCATCTTCACGCTGCGGGTTGAACCGTAGATTGCGCCCAAGACCCCAGCCATAGGTGGAATAGCCCAGGTCACGCAGCAAATTGCGCATCGGTCTGGTCGATCGGTCGCTGGCAACGAAGCCCGGAAAAGCAATGACCGGATGACCGTCACCCTTGGGAAGGCGCTTCATCAGCGGACGAAGCGCATAAAAGGAATTCAGCTCCAGCAGGCTCCGGCCTTCGGTCAGGGTCCAGAATAGGGAAGGGGCTTTGGCCGCCATAGATGTGCTCACTGATGTCTCCCCGACATTTGGTGCCCGTTCTTGACGGTGTCACCCTGTCCTTATCGCGCAGTAGCGCCCATTATGGTTACTGATGTCTTAACTCGAATTGCTATTTGCGGCTTTTGCCTTGGGCTTTGCTTTGCGCTTGGCGGGTTTAGCCTTGCTCGTCTTTGCTGCAGCTGGCTTTGGCGTCGTTTCATTTGCGACATTTTCCAGCGCTACTGTTGCGGCCAGATGGGCGTCATAACTGTCCTGCAGGCACTGCGAATAGAAATCGGGATCCGGCACTGCACTCCGACAGGCGGTAAAGCTGACCGTGACATCATCGACATAGCTGTGAACGACATGACCCAGCTTCACGCCGTCCACCAGGCAGAGCATGCCGTAAAGGCCCGTCAGCTTGGCTCCGGTCGAGTAGATCGGAACGGGCGGTCCCGGGACATTCGTGACAATCGTGTTGATAACCGGCTTGATGTGATCGGCCAGCTTGAGGCGCGAATAGAGCATCGCGCCGATATTCATGGCGGGCGCAGGTGTGAGCTTAGCCATTTCTGCAGATTGACGTGCGCCAAGGGCTGTCGTGAAGCCTTTGGCCTTGACCGTTTCCTCGGTCACATACCGCATCCGCTCCTGCACAGACGGAATATGGGAGCCGAGCGGGACGAACATAGCGGACACCTGATTGCCCATCGTGTTTTTCTCGGATTCGTCCCGGACGGATATCGGCGCCATAGTGGTCACCGACGTATCGGGGAGCTCACCGTAATGGTCGAGATAGCGGCGCATCGCTCCGCCGACGACGGACAGCATGACATCGTTTAATGTCGCGCCCTGCGCCAGCGCCCGGATACGTTTGACGTCTGAGAGTTTGAACGACCGCGCATCGAACATGCGGTGAGGAGACACGGTGCCATTGAAGCGCGTGCGCGGAGCCTGGATCAGCGCCTTGAAGTCGAATTCCTTGCTGATCAGGCCCTTCGTCGCGCGGACCATGCCCGGTACGGCGTTGCGCATGGCGACGGCCTGGCGCAGCGGCGCCATCAGGCTGCGGGCGTAACCGCGTGCAAACATGCCGACCTGGCTTGGATCAGGTTCGGGCCGCCATGTGTCGCGGGGAACAGGCTCGTGCCTGTCGGCGGTCATGGTGTGCAACGCATGCATCATGTCGACGCCCGACACACCGTCGATGGCGGCATGATGAACCTTTGTCAGCATGGCGTAGGAGCCCTTGGCGACACCGTCGATATTGTCCAGCCCTTCGACAACCGTGATTTCCCAGGGCGGTCGGCTCAGATCGAGGGGGCGGGCGAAGACGCGGGCCGCCTGAATGCAGAGTTGCCGCCAATCGCCTGGGCTGGGCAGAGCGATGTGCCGGACGTGATATTCAATGTCGAAATTGCTGTCCTGAACCCAATAAGGGTAGTCGATGCCGAAGGGGACCTTGACCATCTTCTGACGCATTGTGTCGGCCATGTGCAGACGGTTTTCGATAAACGCCAGAATGTCCTTGAACCGGACAAATCCGCCCTCGGCGGTGCTGGGATCATAGATCAGAATGGATCCGATATGGACCGGCGCGGTCGCGCGCTCCATGGAGACGAAGACCGTATCGAGCCCCTGCATCTGTTTCATCGTGTCCCCTGACCATTCTGTTTTCTTTGAAGGCTACAGGAAGGAAGACCTGCGGTCACGCGCTTAATACGCCGCTGACCGGACAGCAGGTGTCAGGGTCGAAAGCGCGGTCCTTGGAAAATGTGGTGCACAAACGCTCTCATTCCGATCAAGCGATTTACGTTGCTGGCGAAATATGGCTTTAAGCAAGGAGCTCGAATATGCTGCATCACGCCAGCAGTTGAAGAAGGCCTGCACATGGAAAATTCGCCCCTGATCTATCCGGTCCCGAAGGCCTTCGCCGATGCGTCCAATCTGACACCGGACGGGTATAAGAGCCTGTATGAGCGCTCGATCAATGACCGCGACGGCTTCTTTGCCGAACAGGCCAAACGCATTCAGTGGATGACGGAACCGACCCATGTTGGCAGCTGGTCTTTCAAATCGCCAGTCAAGATCGAATGGTTCAGGGACGGTATTCTCAATGTCACAGAGAGCTGTCTTGACCGCCATCTCGAGACGCGTGGGGACAAGGTTGCCATCATCTTCGAAGGGGACGAGCCGGGCGAGAGCCAGACCTTCACCTATCGGGAATTGCACCGTCATGTCTGCCGCTTCGCCAATGTGCTGAAAGCACAAGGGGCAGGGAAAGGGGACCGGATCACGCTTTACATGCCGATGATTCCCGAAGCGGCCATTGCCATGCTTGCTTGCGCGCGGATCGGGGCGGTTCATTCCGTCGTCTTTGGCGGGTTTTCGCCTGATGCGCTGGCAGGACGGATTGTGGATTGCGACAGCCATCTGGTGATCACAGCAGACGAAGGCGTGCGAGGCGGACGGATCGTCCCGCTGAAGAAAAATGCCGATGCGGCGTGCGAGATTGCGGCGCGAAACGGTGTGACCGTCAAGACGCAACTGGTCGTCCAGCGCACAGGCGGCGATGTCGCCTGGCAGGACGGACGCGACATCTGGTATCATGAGGCCGCGGCAGAGGCGTCAGTCGATTGCCCGGCTGAACCGATGAGCGCGGAAGACCCGCTATTCATCCTCTATACGTCGGGATCGACAGGGCAGCCCAAAGGCGTTCTGCATACATGTGGGGGCTATCTGGTCTGGGCTTCGATGACCCATGACTATGTGTTCGATCTGAAAGAGGACGATGTCTACTGGTGTACGGCCGATGTCGGCTGGGTCACGGGTCATACCTACATTGTCTACGGTCCGCTGGCGAACGGCGCGACGACCCTCATGTTCGAAGGCGTGCCAACCTATCCGGATGCCTCCCGTGCCTGGCAGGTCTGTGACACGCATAAGGTCTCGCTCTTCTACACGGCGCCGACGGCGATCCGCGCGCTGATGCGTGAAGGCGATGATCCGGTCAAAGTGACGGACCGCACCAGCCTGCGCGTACTCGGCACGGTCGGCGAGCCGATCAACCCGGAAGCGTGGGAATGGTATTTCAATGTGGTCGGTGACGGTCGCTGCCCCATAATCGACACGTGGTGGCAGACCGAAACGGGTGGTGCCATGATTGTGCCCTTGCCCGGCACGGTTGACATGAAACCCGGTGCCGGGACCTTCCCCATGTTTGGGATCGAGCCAGAATTGCTCGATGCGGATGGCAAGGTTCTGGAGGGCGCAACCGAAGGTAATCTGGTCATTACGGCAAGCTGGCCAGGACAGATGCGAACAGTCTATGGCGACCATGAGCGGTTCGAGCAGACCTATTTTTCCACCTACCCCGGCAATTACTTCACCGGCGACGGTGCGCGCCGCGATGCGGATGGAACGATCTGGATTACGGGCCGCGTCGATGATGTGATCAATGTCTCGGGTCACCGCATGGGCACAGCGGAGGTCGAAGCCGCCTTGGGCAGTCACCCGGATGTCGCCGAGAGTGCCGTAGTCGGCTATCCGCACGACATTAAAGGGCAGGGCATCTATGCCTATGTGACGACCACAGCAGGAACGGTCGAGACTGATGAATTGAAGCGCGATCTCGTCAGACATGTCAGGGCCGAAATCGGCCCGATCGCCTCACCGGATCTGATTCAGTTCTCGGACGGCCTGCCCAAGACCCGGTCGGGAAAGATCATGCGGCGGATACTGCGCAAGATCGCGGCCAATGACTATGATGCGCTGGGCGATACCAGCACTCTGGCTGAGCCTGCGGTGGTCGATGCACTTATTGACGGGCGGATGAATCGGTAGGTCGCCCATTGTCCGTGCTTCGCCTGACCCTGTCTGTCGCCACACCGAAACTCGTTCGCCCCTTCGTGATTGCGACCGGAGCGCGGACGCATCAGCCTTACCTGTCCGTTCGCCTGACCTCAGGGCCGCATTCCGGGCGGGGGGCGGCCACGGGGATCGCCTATCTGGGGGCCAGTCCCGAGCGTTTGCGCGACGAGATCGAAGCCGTGCGGACACAGATCGAGAGCGGGATTGATCGTCAGGCGCTTTTGCAGCTGCTTCCGGCAGGCGGTGCGCGCGCCGCGCTGGACGGTGCGCTATGGGAATTGGAAGCGGCACAAAGCGGAAGCACGGTGGCTGCGAGGCTTGGTCTCGATCCCGTCCCGATCGCATCGGCCTATACGATCGTTCTCGACACACCTGAAGCGATGGCCGCCCAAGCCAGGCTTGATGGCTGGAGACCTCTGCTGAAGGTCAAGCTGGGCGGATCGCCTGATGAAGAGGAAACGCGTTTGCGGGCCGTTGCGCTCAGCGCTCCGAAAGCCCGCAAGGTCATTGATGCCAATGCGGCTTGGACAGCGGAGCAACTGGCCCGCCTTGCACCTGTCGCGGCGGCCTGCGGCTATGAGCTGCTGGAACAACCACTGCCTGCCGGATCGGAAAGCCGCGCGGAGATGCGCCAAAGCCTCGTCGACGCGTCGCATCATATTCCGCTTTGCGCCGATGAAAGCTTGCAGACACTCGCGGATCTGGACTCGCTTCTTGGTCTCTATCAGGCCGTCAATATCAAGCTGGACAAGTGTGGCGGGCTGACGTCGGCGCTCTCTATCCGCGACGAGGCGCGCGAGAAGGGGCTGTCCATTTTTGTGGGGTGCATGCTGGCCCCTGCTCTGGCCATTGCACCAGCCCATCTGCTGGCACAGGGTGCTGACTATGCCGATCTGGACGGTCCGTTCTGGTTTGATGGTGAGCCAGTCAGACTGACGCAGGACGGTCTGTTTGCCCCGATCAACCCGGCAGTCTGGGGGGCAGGCGAAACCCGCGCCAATGACTAAGCGCTCTGCTCAGCGCTTATTGCGCCACTCGGCATGACGGTTGGCGATCAGAAGGCTGACGCGGTAGGATTGGTCTTCACCCATTTCCGCCATGATCATGCCCGCGCGAGCACTGTCGATTTCGCGCAGGAAGCCCGCAGCGAAGGCCGGATCCATCTTGTCGAAGATCGCCGCCGCTTTCTTGGCTTTCATGGTCGAATACATCTGTACCAGATGGGTAATATCTTCACCAGCGACGACGTCCAGCCGCTCCGTCATGGCTTGGAGTTCGTCCCGGGTCTGCGCCATGCCACTAAGGCGGGCTTTCAGATTGGCTTCCAGGTCTTCCAGTTCGGCCTCGCGCCGATCGAGCTTGGCTGCCCGGTCCAGCAGTTCCAGATGGCGCGGCTGAAATGCAGCGACGAGCGCCGGGGTCAGACAGCTCTGATCCGTGCCGATCGACGCTTTTGCTACTGGTTCAGCCGTCACCGGGGTTTCATCAGGCATTGCTTCTGAGGAGTGGTCCTGTGCGGGCCCGGTGATCGTCTTGCCGTCATCAGGGTTGAGCGCTGCGACTTCGAGCGCGCCAAATCCGGCAAATCCGACGGCCAGGACAATGAGGATTGATGATCTCATGCGGCGTCCTTCTGCTGCGGCAGCGTTCCGTTCAGACGATTGAGATCAGACACGATCTTCAGCAGTCCTTCAGTCGTATTCAGCGCCTTGCGACGCGCTGCCGGCACATCTTTTTCGATCACGGTCTGCAGCGCATCATTGGCCTGTTCGGCTTCGACGATCTTGCTGTCGGCATTTTTCATGGCGGTTTCCAGACGGTCGGACTTGACTTCCGCGTCGGCGAGAAGGCCTTTGATCTCCTCGATGGAATCGAACAGTTCGGCCCTGGCCGTCTTGGCAGCGTCGTGCGTGCGTTCGATGGCGTCCGTCAGGGTGACGATCGATGCCCCGACACCGCTTTTCAGATCGTTGAGCCGCTTGAGCCGATAGGAAAGCATGCCGCAATAAAAGGCGGACGCTCCACACAGGGCAATCAGGAGCATGTCCTTGATGAATTCTATTCCCATCAGTTCCGTCCTAACTCGTCAGTAGAAAATCCGTGATCAGCACGTCGGCAATGACATCCTGATCCGTGACGACGCGGGCACGGTGCAGCAAGGCCCGCTTCAGCCGCATGTGAAAACTGGGATCGGACAGCATGTCCGGTTCCAGCGCGCGCAAATAGGTAGTGAACGCATCGCGTAGTTTGGCAACATCGATCGGTGCTTCGGAATCCCAGACTTCGATGGCTAGCCCGATGCGTAATGTCTGCCCTTGCGAACCCGCCGTAATCATCAAGGGCTCTAGCGCCAGCGTCGTGGCATGCTTTCCGGGCAGCCAGGCTGCAATCATGGATGAGTCTTCAGCGTGAATATCGCCAGCGGCGCCTTTGGCCGCTTCGACATGTTCCGTCGCCGGAGCCGGTGCAGGCGCGCCACCGAGCCAGCTGGCCCCAAACGCACCGCCAAAAACGGCCAGTGGTGTCAGAATCAATCCGAGCTTGCCACCTTTTTTCGCCGCAGGCGCTGCCGCCCCGCCGGAATCCGGCGGCGTTCCCGCTTTGGGGGCAGCACTCTTTTTCTTCATCAGGGCCATGGGCGGCGGTGTCTGCTCTTTCTCCGATTCGATTGTCACGGACTGGAAACTGACATGCGTGTTTACGGTAAACACTAGATTAACGAATTGGACCGTAGAGCGGGTGAGCAAGTGGTGTGCAGGATGCACGTTAGGCGAGCTCAGGATGAACCCGATTGCCGTTTTCCGGTCGCTGTCTATGCAGCAGAAGATCATTTCAGCAGGTGCCGTCCTGGCGACGCTGCTTGTCATGACGTTGATCGCGCGTCAGGTCTCCCAACCCAACCTCTCTCTCCTGTATGCTGATCTCGAACCGGCCACAGCCGGAGAAGTGATTGCGCGCCTCGATAATATGGGTGTGAACTACCGCGTCGATGGCGGTGCGATCTATGCCGATTCCAGCCGTCGCGACTCCTTACGTCTCGAACTCGCGCGCGAAAGTCTGCCGCGTCAGGACGTTGTCGGATACGAATTGTTCGATGGGCTGAACAGTTTCGCCATGTCGTCGGACATGTTCGACACGGCCTACTGGCGCGCAAAGGAAGGTGAACTGGCCCGGACCATTCTGGCCATGCCGAATGTACGGGCGGCTCGCGTGCATGTCGGGCAGGGCGCAGGGCGCGGTCTGACGGCCCGACGTCAGCCGACGACGGCGTCCGTCACGCTGACATCGCAACCTTCTATTGATGCACGTCGCGCACAGGCCGTCCAATATCTTGTCGCGCTGGCTGTTCCGGGCTTGAAACCCGAAGACGTGGCCGTGATCGACACACAGGCGGGTTTGCTGGCCGGGCCGGGCCTCGACGATGCGGCGACTTCCGATGCGGCGGGCGAACTGGGACGGGCTGCGACAATCAAATCCGAATTGCTGAGCCTGCTCGAAGCGCGGGTCGGTCCGGGCAATGTCCGGGTCAATGTGTCGCTTGATCTGGAAACGGACCGGACCAGCCGGACGGAGCGCCGTTTCGATCCCAACGGTCGGGTCCTGCGCTCGACCACGACGAGCGACCGGAGCAACCAGAGCGACGGTACGACCGGTAATGTGACGGTCGCGTCCAATCTGCCCGAAGGCGCAGCTGGGGGCGGCAATCAGACCAGCGAACAGTCCGAAACAACGGAAACGATGAGCTATGAGATTTCCGAGACCCTGACTACGACGGAGAGCCTGCCGGGCAAAGTAACACGAATGAGTGTCGCCGTCCTGCTCGACCACCGGCGTGAGGTCGCGGATGATGGTACGATCAGCTTCGTACCGCGCACGCAAGATGAACTGGACGCCTTGCAGTCTCTGGCCAGTGCGGCGGCCGGTCTGAATACAGAACGCGGCGATGTGTTGCGTGTTGATACGCTCGCCTTTGATCGTCCGGAACCGGGCGAGATGATCACCCCTCCAGGCGCAGCCTCGCGCTTTGTCGATCAGCATGGCGGCCGTCTGGCGCAGCTGACGATCCTCAGCCTGCTGGCGTTCGGTCTGGCCTTCTTTGTCATTCGTCCCATGCTGCGCGTCTCGCGCGGGGGCGTAGGCGCTTTACCAGCACCGTCCGGTGCCGGCCTGTCGCCCATGACTCTCAATGGTCTGGATCCGGCGGACGACATGGCCGACGCGTCAGCGCAGGCGCTGGGTCTGGAAGGCGGACAAGGGAACGGACAGGGCGGGGCACTCGGCTTGCCGGCGCCCGATCCCCGGGCCGCACTGAACGACGCGGTAGAAGAGAATATGGATGACGCGGCCGCGCTCCTCGCCAGCTGGCTCGACACTGATGCTTCGGACACAAGGCGCGATCCGCCCGTATCAGAGGTTGCGGCATGAACACGGTTGTCAAACTGAACGTCCCGCCTTTCGAACCTGCCTCACCGACGTCCCTGTCGGCTTTGCGCCGCCCGCTGGTCGACCAGGCACAGCCCGGCTGCGATGCCCATTGTCAGCCTTGCGCGAGCTGCGAAGCCAAGCAGGCTGACGCCATCGCCGAAGCCCGCAAGCTGTCACAGGACACGGCACTGCGTTTGTCGCAGCTTGTGGAAGATGCTTTGGTCAAGCAGTTGGCTCGCATCGAAGCCGAACAGGTCGCGCTCGTGACGACGGTTTTGACGACGGTCCTGCCGCATCTGGCCGATGCGACGCTCCGGTCGCTTCTGGCGGATGAAATCGCGACGCTGTCGGACGGCAGCCGGGGCACAACCTTTATTCTGGTCAAACATCCGGATCTGGATCTGGGCCCGCTTGCTGACGATGCACGGCTTTCGATCGCCTGTGATGACGCGCTTACCTTGCACCATGTCGAGCTGCGCCGCGAAGGCGGGACCACCCATATCAACCCTCAACCATTGATAGACGCGTGCCTTGCCCGTCTGAATGTGCAGAATTCAAGAGACTGAGCCATGACGACACCGGACCAGCCAGGCGATACGATTACACCGGAATTCGACGACCCCACCGCGATCCCGGCACCTGAAAGCACCACGGAACAGACGGGTCCGAACCCGGTCGAGCCGCCGGTTCTGGAACGACGCGACGAAGCCGGAGGGGCGAAATTCAAACGCTCTATCTATGCCTTGCCGGTCACGGTCGATGTCGTTGTGGGATCGGCCCGGCCGACCGTGACTGAATTGCTCGGCCTTGACGAAGGCAGCCTTCTGGGTCTGGACCGGGGCATCGAAGATCCGGTTGATCTCTGTGTGGACGGTCGTGTCATCGCGCGCGGCGAACTGGTCGAGATGGAAAATGGCGGTGGTATCGGCGTGCGGATCACGCAGGTCGTCGATGTCGCGGAAGACGCGCTGGCGTGAGACTGACGCGGCTTATAACCGCGCTCATCCTGGGCGGGCTTGCACTCTGGTTTGCGCCGGATGTGCTGGCTCAGGTCGCGCCAGATGGCGATGCCGTTTCCGATGCGCTCAGCAATGGCGTCAGAGACGCGGTCAATGCGCCTGTCGCGCTCGATGTTTCGATCGTTCAGCTTTTCCTTCTGGTGACCGTTCTCAGCCTGGCTCCAGGGCTTGCGATGATGGTCACATGCCTGCCGTTGATCGTGATCGTCCTGTCCTTTCTGCGTCAGGCGTTGGGCCTTCAGCAGACACCGCCCAACTCAATGATCATGGGGTTGGCGCTGATCCTGACCTTTTTCATTATGGAGCCGGTCTTTGCCGAAAGCTGGGAGGCGGGCGTTCGTCCCTATATGGACGGTATTCTGGATGAGGAAATGGCCTTCGATCTGGCTATCGAACCATTCCGCGCCTTTATGAGTGGCCGCGTCGATGCGGAGACGATCCAGCGTCTGGCCGACGCGCTGCCGGGCCGGGAATGGGCCCCGGGTGAAGAACCGTCTCTGGGCCTTCTGACGAGTGCTTTCATGCTGTCCGAGATCAAGGTCGCGTTTCAGATCGGTTTCGCGATCTTCCTGCCCTTCCTGGCGATCGACCTGGCTGTCGCCTCCGTCCTGATGGCCATGGGTATGATGATGGTGCCTCCGGCTGTGGTTTCATTGCCATTCAAACTCGGCTTCTTCGTGCTGGCCGACGGCTGGCTGAAAATCACCGAAGCTCTCTTGCAAGGATATGCGTTGTGACGGCTCTCAAGCGATTGACGCGCGAACAGCGCGCCGCAGTTGTTCTGGTCTCTCTTGGCCCTGAACACGCCCAATCCCTTGCGGACCAGCTCGGCGTCGACGCGATGCGCCGGATCCGCGACGCCCTGACCGACATGCCTTTCGTGTCGCAGGAGGAGATGCTCGCCGCGTTTGCCGATTTCATCACACAGCTCAATATCTGGAGCGCCGGCATGCGGGGCGGCAAGAAGGAAGCGCTGGACCTGTTGACCAAGGCGCTGGGCGAGACACTTGTCGAACAGATCAGAGGACCCATCGTCGAAGTCGAGCAGCCCTCCGATGTCTGGTCGGATTTCAACGGGCTCGACAGCCAGGTCATTGCCGAATTCGTCAGCCAGCAGCATGGAGCCGTCTCGGCGCTGATCCTGCACAAGCTTGCCAGTGACCGGATACCGGAAGTGCTAGGCCTGATGGAATCAGCCGCTGCCGTCGAAGCCATCGGCCATTTGTCGCGCCCTGACGACCCATCGCCCGCAGCCTTGTCCGTTGCCGAAGCGATGATCCAGGACAGGCTTCTGACAAAGGATACGGACCCGACCAGCGATCCCAAGGTCATCATGATTGGCGAAACGCTGGGAACGCTGCCGCGCGATTTGCGCGATGCCGCTCTGACCCGGCTGGATCAGGAAGATGCGGTCCGGGCGCAGGCCATTCGGGCTGCCTTGCTGCAGATCGAAGACATACCTGCGCGACTGCCGACCAAATCTGTGCAGGTGCTGTTCCGCGATCTGGATCGGTCGATCATGGTCAAGGGTCTGGCTGCGGTGAAGGTCGACACACCGGAAGTCAGTGAGTTCCTGCTAGGCAATATCGCACAGCGCATGGCCGATCAGTATCGCGCCGACATTGACGCGCTGGGCGAGATGGACGGGTCTACCAAGGACCGTGCAATTGGCGCGCTTGTGCGGGAAATTCTCGGTTTGTCGCGTCGGGGCGATATTACGCTGAACAGTCTCTCAGACGCAGAATAATCGATCCGAGACAGCGTAACCGCAAAGACGCCTCAGACGGACTCTGCGGCGACACACTTTGACGACTATTGCAGAACCAGTTCCGCGTGAAGCGCGCCGGCGCTCTTAATGGCCTTGAGGATATCGATCATCTCGCGTGGGGAGACACCCAGCGCATTCAGACCTGCCACCAGATCCGGCAAGGTCACGGCTTCGCCGACCAGCGCGACATTGCCGGCTTCGCCATCCTGAACCTGAACATTCGTTCGTGGCAACACGACTGTGTCGCCAAAACCGAACGGATTGGGCTGGGAGGCGACGGGCGTTTCGGCGATCTTGATCGTCAGATTGCCTTGCGCCACGGCGACGGATGATACTTTCACCGCTTCGCCTAGAACGATCGTGCCTGACCGCTGGTCGATGACGACGCGCGAAATCTCGGCGGATTTCAGTGTCAGGTTTTCAATCTTTCCCATCGCGTGGGCAGGGTTGCCGGGAAGGCCACTCAGATCGACTTCAACCGTGCCTGAGTCCAGCAAAGTCGCGATCGGGCGACCGACAGCGCGATTGATGCTGTCCTCGACACGACCCGCCGTGGTGAAGTCAGCCGTCCGTAGCGCCAGACGCACACTCTGCTGGGTGCGGAAATCAAAGGGAATTTCGCGTTCGACGCGCGCCCCGTTCGGGACGGATGCGCTGGTTGGAACGCCCTGTGTCAGTCTTGCGCCTTCGCCTTCTGCGTCAAAGCCGCTGACCAGCAAATTGCCCTGCGCTATCGCATAGATCTCGCCATTGGGGGCGTTGAGCGGTGTCATGACCAATGTTCCGCCCGCCAGGCTGGACGCGTCGCCAATCGATGCGACATTGATGTCGATACGGGAGCCTTCACGGGCGAAGGGCGGCAATGTTGCCGTGACAAGAACAGCGGCGATATTGTCAGGTCGAAAGTCGCTATCCTGCACGTTCACGCCCAACCGTTCTAGGATATTGGTCAGCGCTTCTTCCGTGTAGGGCGAGTTGCGAATCGTATCGCCTGTGCCGTTCAGTCCGATGACAAGCCCATAGCCGACCAGATCGTTGCCGCGAACGCCCTGCACGTCGGCAATGTCCTTGATCCGGACTTCAGCGGCGAGCGCGGGTGTCACCGGGGCCAGCATAGTCATCAAAGGCGTCACTGCACAGACCAGCGTAGCGGTCAATGTGCGGCGCAGGCGGGGGCTAGGGAGACGGAGCATCATCACCTCAGAAAGTTAGCAAGGGAGAGGGAGCCGAGACGCCCCGTAACAGTATAGCTGGCTTCAAGTTGTCCTTCGAGCGACTGAAGTTCAGCCGCGGCGTCGAAGACGTCCCGGCCGAGCAACTTGTCCTGCGCGGCCGCAATCAGCGACGCTTCCGTCTGGAGAACGGAATCCGTGCGTTCGAGCGATTGCTGGGCGCTGCCGAGACGGCTTTCCATCGCCAAGACGCCTTCAACCGCCGTATCGAGGAGAGCCAGACCTTCTTCGATCATGGCTATCTGGTCGTCCCGTGTCGTGGCATTGCCGGATCCGGCGACCAGGCTCAAGCCGCGCAGAATGTCGCGGAACAGCGGATCGTCGCCTTTCGGCAGCGGGTCGAAGCTTTTCGTGTCCGTAATATGCAGGCGCGGGCCGTCTTCGGCGCTGCCCTGATAGATATCCGTTTCGAACCCGCCGCCGGGTGCGTTGAAATAGGCTTCGATGTCGGCGCTGGCCGTGGCAGCATCCGCACTGCCGCTGATGATGGCATTGACCCCGGCTTCGATATCGGCTGGTGACGACAGGGGCACGCCCACGCTTTGCGTGCCGGAAAAGAGGTGACGCGTCCCTTGGCGGCGACTGAGCGCACCTGTGATCTGTGCGAGCGCGTCTGAAGCATTGAGTGTCAGCAGGTCGAGGTCATTTTCATGGCCCTGAGCGAGCGAGTTTCGCGCCGTTCCGTTGAACCCCAGCAGCGTTTCCCGAATGACGGAGACGGAACCCGCGGCTCCGTTCAGACGTGCGCCCGCCAGATCGGCCATGCTACGCTGGCGCGTGATGTCGGCGGATGCCTTGTCGAGAAGAAAGGCATCGCCCAGACGGCCATTGGTCGCTTCCAGCGTATCGGCCCGACGTCCCGTAATGACTTCCTGGGATACGGTTTCAAGGCGGGCGCGAAGCTCGGCATTCTGCCGCGATTGCCGCACTGTGAACAGACTATCGGGGGTCAGAGCAAAGCGCATGATCTAGAGCCTCGCCAATATGTCGAAGATGTCGCTGACGGTCTGAATGACCCGGGCGTTCGCACTATAGGCCTGTTCGATCGCGAGCAGGCTTTGCAGCTCATTGTCGAGATCGACCGCGCTGAGCTCGGCATCGGCATCGAAGAGGGTGGTTTCGCGGGCCAGATTGCCGGTATGAATGCGTTCGGCGCGGTAGACTTCGGACGATACGTCGCTGATGACGTTGCCGAGCCGATCGGAGAAGGGCGCAATCGTATCGACAAGCTGGGTCAGCAGCCCGTCTTCGGATGGTGCCCCTTGTGTGGCGGTAGCCAGGCCGTCACGCAGACGCGTTGCGTCACCGCCTCGCGACGGATCGACCAGAGGGTTGACGCTCAATCGCTCTGACAGGCCGACCTTATTATTGATGTCCACGGCGGCGCCGGCGTCCAGCAGCAGCGGTTCGCCTACCGCTTGAAAGGCCGAGGCCAGATCATAGGCAAAGTCATCCAGCGCAGCGGATTGGCGTGGAATATCCGTGTCACGTAGTGTCAGATGGGCGGCGATGCGGCCTTCCGTGATACCGTGACCACCGGAATTGGGTCCGATCGGCTGCCCGTTCAAAGTCGGGATGGACAGCCTGCCCACAGGTTCGGGCGAGTCGAGGGGCCCGACGCGATTGGCGGGCGAGAATTCGATTTCGTTCAATGTGACACCGACCAGGGTCAGGCCTGAATCGGTTCTGACAGCCACGGCACCGGTGTTCTCATAAGTCACATTAAGCGGCAGATAGGCAGAAAGCTTGTCGAGGATCTGGTCGCGTTGATCCAGCAAGGGGGCCGTGTTGCGTCCTGCGCCGCTGGCTGTGCGGATATCGTTATTGAGTTTGAACAGATCGGCGGCCAGTTCGTTGGCCTGATCAATATCGGTGGACAGGTTCGCGTCTGCACGGGTCCGTTCGGTCTGCAGGTCCTGCGATGCAGTGGTGAGAGCATGGGTCAGATCCTTCAACGAATCGACGGCGATGGCCTGTGCGGCGCCTGATTCCGGTGTGCTTCGTAATGTCTGCAGATCGTTTTCGAATTGCGTGAAGGTGCCGAACACGCCAGTCGAACTGCCCGGTTCGCCGAAGGCGCTGAGCGCCCGTTGCATCGCGTCCTGAATGACACCGGAATGGGCGCTTTGCGATTGGGCATCGCGGCGGGATTGGACCAGAACCCGGTCCTGTGTACGCGCGACGTCTGTCGTGACCCCGCCTGTGGCGCCGTTTTGCGACACAGACGTATCGCGCCGGACATAGCCCGGCGTCGAGACGTTGGCGATGTTGGAAGACGCCGTCTGGGCGCGCACGCCCGTCGCCGCCATTCCGGTTCGCGCCGTGGCGAGTGTTGCGGAGAGCGACATGGTCTATGGCGTCCTTCGGTCCCGACCTACCGTTTCAGGTTGGTCGTTTCCTGCAACATTTCGTCCACGGTCTGGACGATTTTGGCGTTGGAGGAATAAGCGCGCTGGGTTTCGATCAGATTGGTTAGCTCGGTCGCGATGTCCGTGTTGCTTTCCATCAGGGCGTAGCCGACCAAATCGCCAGCCGGGCCGTCACCCGCATCCCAGAGATAGACATCGCCGCTTTCTCGCGAAACGCTGTAGGCTTGGTTGCCTTGTGGGGTTAAGCCATCCAGATTATTAACGGACGCGACAGGAATTTGGAAAAGATTGCGTCGTGCGCCGGTGTTGTAGATCGCTTCCAGCATGCCAGTCGGGGAGATTTCAATGTCCTGGAGCTCACCGGCAGGGGATCCGTTGGCGCTGACGTTCTGCGCTTGGAACGACGTTCCGATCTGCGTCATGCCGGCAGCCGTGTTGAGCTGCCCAACAAACATATCGATCGGACCGCTCGGTAATGTGAAGCTGACATTCCCGGTCGCGGCATCATAGGTTGCGCCTGCTCCTGAAGTGACTGAACCTAATGTTCCATCGGCATTGAAGGTGATGTCGAAAGCCGCCGTCTGCACGGCTGTTCCTGTCGACTGATCCTGAATGGACACGGACCACTCATTATTGGAATTTCGCGTAAATGTCGTATTCAGCGCACTGGCCAGACCAATCTGGTCATAATATTCGATTGGCAAACTCAATGAGTCTCCAACTGGCAGGACTGAAGGGTCGCCTGGCAAATTGACACCCAATTGAATCCGGCTTGTGGATTCGGCATTGAACAAACCCGAGGAGACATTGACAGGGACAAGGCCTGTCTGGCTGCTGCGTCCGGTGTTGATCGGATTGCCATCGGCGCCGATTGCCCAGCCGAGTAGATAAAGCCCGCTCTCCGTTCGCAGATTACCGTCCGCATCTGGGGCGAATCCACCTGTCGGGACCATCATGAAGTCCCGTTCCGTGGGAGGTTGGGTTAGTCCAGCCAGATTAGTCACCGGGATCATACCGCTGCCATTGACAGCGAGATCGGTTGATCGTCCTGTGGAGATCAGCGAGCCTGCGTCGGAGATTTCTCGCGTTGTGGTCGCTCGGACCCCGCCAGCGGAGTAGACGCTGGCGCGTTCGCTGATGACCAGCGACGAGAAATCGACGTCGGTCCGTTTGTATCCGTAGGTCGCGGAGTTGGAGATATTGTTGGAAATAGCGGCCAAGCGCGTGGAATTCACGTTCAGGCCCATTACGCCCGCATTGAGCGAGGAGGTCATCGTCATCGTTTCAATCCTTGAAGCCGATTCCGATCATTCGCCGGACTCGGGGTTCTCTGGAACCGATGACAGGGCTAAACAAACAGGCTTAACAAAGCGTGTAACCGTGTGCGGTCCATCTGGAAGCTGCCCAGAAGTGGCCTGAAAGGTCAGCAAGGGGCCTTGGATTGACGGGCGATTAGCGACGCAGAAGCGTGATGGAAATCCGGCGATTGCGCGGGTCCAGCGGATCGTCGACGAGCGGCATGGTGGCGGCCCGGCCAGAGACTTCCTCGATCCTGTACTCACCCAGTCCCGAACCCTGGATCAGTCGGCGGGCGACATTCGCACGGTCGCTCGACAATTCCCAGTTGCTGTAGTTGCGATCGCTGACATAGCGGCGGCTATCCGTATGACCGACAATCTTGACTTTGTTCTCGACCGCGTAAAGCGCGGTTGCGACCGCGGCACACAGGCGGTCCAGGACAGGCGAAGGTTGGGCGCTGCCCGAGGCAAAGAGCGGCTGGCTCTCGCGGTCGGTCAGTTCAATGACCAGGCCTTCAGGACTCATCCGGATGCTGATATGTTCCGATAGCTCGGCGGCTTCACCGTCCAGTACGGCTTCCAGCGCTTCGGCGACTTCCATGTCTGTCGGTGTTTCGTCCAGCATTACACTGTCTGACGTCACATCGCCCGGGCGGCCTGCTTCACGATCTGAATTGGTTTGTGTTTTAGAGAGTACGGTCAGGCTGACCTTGTCATCGACATCGCTGCCATTGAGCGCATCGGCCCCGCCGCCGGATACAGCTGCGATCGGGATCGAGGGATTGAAATAGTCCGCCAGACCCCGGCGCTGATCTTCCGTCGTGGCGTTCAGAAGCCACATCAGCAGGAAGAACGCCATCATCGCTGTCACGAAATCGGCGTAGGCGACTTTCCACGCGCCGCCATGGTGACCACCACCGACCACCTTTTTCGGGCGCTTGATAATGATTGTCGGCTCGGCTGCGCTCATGGTCGGTTTCGCTGTAGGCAAAAGGGTTGTGTGCCATCCTTAGCCGAAGAAGGTTGGCAAAACGGTTGCAGACATGGTTGATCCTTTGTGAACGCGGCATGGCCGATTGCACAATTGGTCAACCTTTGAATAACCTTTTGCTGACAGGTCTGGTGGAACGGTCGTGCCCGGAAGGCACGAGAACGCCATCAAGGCAAAGAGCGAAAGAGTCGTCTTGACCGTCATTGCCAGAAAAATCGCGCATGCCGCAAAGGTCGCCCCAGCGCGGCCCGATGCGGACAGCGTCGCCGATCCGCTGATCGCAGAAATCCTGCCGATCCTGGCGCGCTGGATGTCGACTGACACACTCAAGCTTCACACTGTACAAGTCAGCTGGATCAGTGAAATCCCGTCCGACCTGCCTCCCTGCATCGTCTCGGCCAAGGGTGAGACGTCGAGCAACCGGATTGCTATTGCCACTTCGGATCATTTCAGCAGCCTGTCGGCCTGTCGTCTTCTAAGCCTGCCTGAAAACGCCGACGCTGCGACACTCAAACCCCTCAAACCGTTCATGGAACAGAATCTGAGCGATCTGGGTCTGCGCCTGACTAGAGGGACGGCCTTTCAGTCCCGCCTTCCCGATAGGGTTATCTGGACGAATGAGACGGCTGAAACACTCGGCGTTCTCTGCCGCGACCTCGAAATCGTTCGCATCGATATCGCATGCGCAGAGGTCGGCAGCCCGCCATCAATGATCACCATCATGGCCACGCCGGAACTCCTTGGTCTCTATGATGAATGTGATGAGGACGCGGCTGAGACGGATGAAAACCCGGTCCTGTCACCCCGGCTGGGACCTTGCGAGGTCGAGATCAAGGCCGTCGCTGACCGGATCCGGATGAGTGTTGCCGACTGTTCGCGCCTCGAAATCGGTCAGATCGTGAGCCTTCCTGGTCTCCGGTTCGATCAGCTTGAACTTAACATCGCCATGAATGAAGGCCGCATACCCCTCGTCGATGCGGCGCTCGGGGCCGATAAGGGCCGCAAGGCCGTTCGCCTGAACCGCGGCCTCGACCCCGCTTTTCGACTGCCACCCATGCCCGACGCAGCGCCGACGAAACGAAGCGCGGCATGACCCAAATTCGTACAATCCACACTTAGCGTTGAGTTAACTCCCATCCTGTAACGACGACATATGAACTCCATTATCGGCATCGTTTTAACACTGATCTGCGTCTTTGGCGGCTATATGATGGCGGGCGGCAAGCTCGAAATCATTCTGCATGCCTTGCCCTTCGAAATGATGATGATTGGAGGCGCTGCGATCGGGGCATTTGTCTGCGGTAATGACATGCACGGCGTGAAATCGACGCTGGGTGACATCGTTGCCGTCTTCAAAGGGCCAAAATGGAAGCGGCAGGATTATGCCGATCTTCTGTGCCTAATGCATGAGCTGATCCGTCTGACTGAAGAGAGCCCGGTCGATCTGGAAGCGCATATTGAAGATCCTGAGAATTCGAGCCTGTTTCAGAAATATCCGCGCATTCTCGCATCCAGCGATTTCGTTGAGCTGATCTGCGACACATTGCGCTCGATGCTGATGAATTTCGACAACGTCTATCAGGTCGAAGAGCTGCTCGACAAGCAACTGGAGACCATGAAGGAAGAGCGGATGCACGGAAGCCACGCGCTGCAGAGCATGGCCGATGCTCTGCCCGCACTGGGGATCGTCGCCGCCGTTCTGGGTGTGATCAAGACGATGGCGTCGATCGACAAGCCCCCGGAAGTGCTGGGTCAGATGATCGGCGGCGCACTGGTCGGAACGTTTCTTGGAGTCTTCCTGGCCTATGCCTTGGTCGGTCCGCTAGCCACACGTGTGGCGCAGATCCGCGAACAGGAAGCTTTCTTCTACGGGCTGATGCGCGAAGTTCTGGTTTCACGGCTGCATAAGAATGACGCCAATCTTTGTATCGAAGTAGCGCGCCGGAGCGCGCCGCACGGCAGTCGGCCGAGTTTCACCGAAGTGGAGGACGCTATCAAAGCGCTGAAACAGGCCGCGTGAGGAGAACGATCCTCATTCTCTCAGTTAGCCTGAGCGCTCTCGCGCTCGGGCCTTCTGCGTTTGCGGGGGACAAGGATCAGCAAGCGTTCGACACGAAGGTCGAAAATCTGAAAAACCTGCTCGAAGTCGCAGGCCGCAGTGGCTTGGTCGAGATGAAGGAGCGGCCAGAAACCGCCCCACTTAAATCGGCGGACGGCCCTGCCACGACATCCAAGGACCTGTCCGCGGATTGCATGGCGCTGGCACCGCTTTTCGATGGCGGGCAAGGTGATTTTGCCGCGGGTCTATATACCGAAATCGCCAAGGACGACGCCGCACTGGCGCCGCTGGCACGTTCACTCGCCGATCTGACGGATCCGTCCTATGCGGGCGGAGAGCTGGAGGTGGACCTGGAAAATGCGGGGCTTTGCGGCCCGACATTCCTGCCGTGGCAGGTTCTTGCCACTCCGGGCCGGGTGCTGAATGCCGATACGGAAGCGGCCCTGTCCAACGCTCTGGCCGAAATGGACGCCCCGCTGCGGCGCACAGTCGGTATGCAGATTGCGATCCGGGCCGGCATGGCGGACAATCATCGTCTCGCCCGGCGTGTCGCCGATACACTCAGTGATGCGCGGCTGCACAATCAGGCGCGTCATGACAGCCAGCCTGAAAATGTTCTGCTCGAAGGCATATTGCGCGTTGCACGCGACCCTGTCGGCGCGCGTGCCCGTCTGTCCTGGGTGGCCGATCGCGACGGACCCGAACAGTTTCATGCCATCGACATGCTCCGGAAGATGGATGCGATCTCGGAAAACCGGGAAGAACTGACACGCCTGTCCGATAGTCCCGATCCAGTGTTGCGGACCCACGCACGCGAACGGCTTCTGGCCCAGTCCGTCGAAGACGGCGAGATCGCGCAACTGGCCGCCGTCCTGCAACATCCGCAGCAGCTCGGTGACGATGACAGCCTCAAGCGGGACCTTTCCGCACGGTTGATCACAACCCTGCAAACCGGCTCCGCGATGGACGCGGTGCTGAGCTTGGATCTGATCGACCGTCTGCGCTCGCAGGGACTGACCATTGATGCGCAACTGTCCAAGGCGGCAGCGGACCGGATTACGGCCATGGCGCGCGCCGATAGCCAGACGAAAACGGCCGAGTTCACATCGCCCTTCAATCAGAGGTCCGCACCCGACGGGTTGAGCGGTCCGGATCTCGAAACCTATCTTGGCGAGTTGTCAGAGGATCTGACGACATTTCAGGAGGTATTGGCCCGTGGATAATGCCATTTACACCATGCTGACCCGGCAATCCGGGCTTATGCGTGAATTTTCGACCGTGGCCAACAATGTCGCGAATATGGGCACGACCGGCTTCAAGGCCGAGCACGGTGTCTTCACCGAATTTATCAGCCGACTTGAAAATGGCAGTGCAGCAGGTTTGGGTGGCGACAGTCTGTCCATGGGCCGACTGGGCGCACATGCGACCGATTTCTCCGATGGCGGACTGAAATCCACTGGCGGCGCGCTCGACATGGCGATTTCCGGTGATGGGTTCTTTCAGGTTCAGACGAATGCAGGCCCTCGCCTGACCCGTGCGGGTCATTTCATGCTCAATGCGGATAGAGTTCTGGTCGACCCGCAAGGCAATGCCGTTATGGGTGCGGGAGGTGGTGAAATCGCCATACCGCTGGAAGCCGCGAACATTCAGGTCGGGCTGGACGGTACGATTTCGTCTGACGGCATCGAATATGGCCGTATCGGCGTCGTGACCGCAGCGCCGGATACGCTGGTACGTGAAGGCGGCAACCTCTGGAATGCGCCCAACACGCGACCGCTGGAAGAGGCAAAGATCGTTTCTGGCTTCCTAGAACAGAGTAACGTCAATCCGGTGCTGGAAATGGCCCGGATGATCGAGGTGCAGCGACATTATGATGCCGGTCAATCCCTCATGGACCTGGAAGATGACCGCATCCGTAGCGTCGCTCAGACAGTCAGACAGATGAGCTAACCCATCATGGATAACCCCTAAGACGGATAACTTTAGGAAAAGGAGGCTTCAGGATGAACGCCTTGAAAATCGCCGCAACCGGCATGGCCGCCCAGCAGATGCGGGTCGACGTCATTTCGAACAATATCGCGAATATGAGTACGACGGCCTATCAGCCGCGCGTCGCCGAATTCGCCGATCTAATCTATCAGCAATATCAGACACCCGGAACGCTCAGTTCGCAAACTGGCAGTACGGTGCCCGCCGGCATTCAGATCGGAATGGGGGTTCGCCCGACCACGGTTTCGATGGAAATCGTTCAGGGAGCCCTCAGTCAGACGGGCGGCGATCTCGATCTCGCCATCGAAGGGCGCGGATTCTTCGAAATCATTCAGCCAAACGGCGAGTCCGCCTTCACGCGTGACGGGAAATTCTACCGCGATGCGGAAGGCCTGATGGTCAATTCCGACGGCCATGCGCTGGCTGATCAGATCACAATACCGAATGACACGAACCGGCTGACGATTTCGCAGGACGGAGAGGTCGTTGCCTATTTCGATAATGCGACGGCCGGCCAGACGATCGGTACGCTGACCCTGAATGTGTTTGCCAACACCAAGGGCCTCGAAGCGCTGGGCGGCAATCTCTACCGCGAAACCGAAGCGTCCGGTGCCCCGATCAATGGGGCCGCCGGAACGGAAGGGATTGGCGTCATGCGCCAAGGTTATCTTGAAGATAGCGGCGTGGATGTCGTCGAGGAAATTTCCGAACTGATCGAAGCCCAGCGAGGCTATGAGCTGAACTCAAAGATCATCACGGCAGCTGACGAAATGCTCGCCGCGACGACGCGGATCCGATAGCCATGACCCGTCTCATCGCCATCACAGCGCTTCTTCTGGCTCTCTGCCTGTCGCCACTCGCCGCAAGCGCGACCAGTGCAGGCGATCAGGTCACGACGACCCGCGCCTTGCAGCGCGGTGCCGTATTGCGCCCCGCAGACGTCACCGGTCCCTACGCACAGGACGACTATGTCGGGTGGGAACTGACCCGGTCTGTTCGCGCTGGCGCCGTGCTGACCCCGCGGCATGTACGTGAACCCTTGCTGGTCAAACGCAATGAAACCGTCACGCTTATTTTCCGGCAGGGTCCGCTGACGATGGAAACGACAGGGCGCGCTTTGGATGAAGGCGGTGATGGTGCCCGGATCGCCGTCATGAACAGCTCATCGCGCAAACGCATTACGGGCCGGATCGTCGGTCCCGGATTAGTCGAGGTCACACCATGAGCCGAACGCTTACGACAGCAAGCTTATTTCACTCACGCGTTTCAGGACGGCGGTCTCTGGCCGTTACGCTTCTTGGCAGCATGTTGCTGACAGCCTGTGCGCATAGTCGCGCGCCTCAGGCGGTGACGACCGTCCAGGCCGCTCCCATCGCCTACGCTGCGCCGACACCTGCGGTTCACTCGCAGCCCGTCCAGACGGCATCACTATGGAGTCACAGTCCGGAATCCCTGTTCGGGGATCGCCGCGCCCGTGGGCCGGGTGATATTCTGACGGTCCAGATCAATATTGACGATCGTGCGGAAATGCGGGCTTCCGTCGCAACGGACCGGAGTTCGGCGGAAGGGTTCTCCATGCCGAACCTGTTTGGCATCGGCAGCTTGATCGAAGAGATCCTGCCCAATAATTCAACGCTCGACCCGGCTGTCGATCTGACCCGTAATTCTACAGTCGATGGTAATGGACAGTTGCGCCGGGGAGAGACATTGTCACTGACGCTCGCAGCTCAGGTGGCCGAAATCACGCCGAATGGCGATCTGGTGATCATCGGCCGACAGAATGTTCAGGTCGAAGGCGAGGCCCGGACACTGTTCGTGTCAGGAATCGTGCGTCGCGAGGATATTAGCCGTCGTAACGTCATCACGCTGGACAAGATCGCGAATGCTCAAGTGGGGTATGACGGCAGCGGGTCCGTCTCGCGAACGACGAATGACAAAATCGGAACCCGGGTCCTCGATACCGTGATCCCGTTCTAGGAGGCGGCCATGAAAGCCATTCTCTTTCCAGCCATTCTAGGCGTCAGCGCATTTGGCGGCGTCATGGTGGCGGACATTGTGCGTCCTTCAGCCCCGGCCAGCGGCGACACACATGAGGTGAAGGCTGATGCGCATGCCAAGCCCAAAAAAGACAGCCACGGCAAAGCCGAGAAGGGCGGTCATGGCGGTGAAGCAAGCTATGCAGGCGAGACGGAATTCCTCAAATTCAAACGCCAGTTCGTGGTCCCGGTCCTCAAGGACGATACGGTCCATGCACTGGTTCTGCTGAATATAGGTCTGGAAGTGTCGGCCAAGGAGCGCGACCATCTGTTCCGAATGGAACCGCGTTTTCGGGATGCGTTCATCCGCGAATTACTGGCCTTGTCCGATACGGGCTATCTGGACGGGGATCTGACGTCTCCGGACACCTATGAAGTCCTGCGCGAAACGCTGATCCGGGCGGCCCATGAGATTGCAAAGGATGGGATCAAGGATGTGCTGATCCTCGACCTGTCGCGGCAGGATCGTTAGGTTTCAGCTATCGGACGGGGCTGTCGCGCCGTCCGATCCCAGTGCCAGCTGCTGAGCCAGCATCGAGGCAATGCTCTCCAGAATTTGCGTATTCTTTGCCTGCAATTCCAGATTGGAGAAGGTGGCAAGCTGTTCGACGAACTGAGTCGAGTCGAGCGGTGCAAGCGGGTCCTGATTGCGGATCTGTGCGGTCAGCAGCTCCAGAAACGTATCGAAGTCCTGCGCGACGGAATCCGTATTGCTACCACTCTCGCCAGTCCCGGCGGGATCCTCCGCAGTCGCCGTGCCTTCATTGGCCAGTCGCACGGCAGACTCCTTGGTCTGGGCGAAGTGAGTCAGTGATGAAATATCCATAAGTCCGTCCTAGACAAGGATGTGAAGCCGGTCGGTCTGTCCGGACGACCCGCGTGTGAAAGACTGTGTCTGTGTGCTTTGTTGACTGGACTGCGTGTGGCTCTGACCGGCTTCCGATGTGTCGCGGCCGCTTTGATCAGACGATCCATCGGCGAACGTCCCATCGTCCTGGACAAAGGCGAAATCGCTCGAATCCCCCATTCTGACGTCGACTTCACCCGAGGCATTCTGCGACAGCGCCGCGCTGATAGCCGCCATCCGGTCGATCAGAGCCGCGCGTGCAGCCTCTGATTCCGGAATTAGCGTCACGACGGTCCGGCCCTGCGTATCAAATTGATACTCGAGCTGGATCCGGCCGAGTTCGGGCGGGTCGATCTGCAATGTCGCGCTTCGTGCGTTGAGCGTCAGTGCCACGACAGTCTGCGGGAGCTTGTCCAATGTGACGGGGGCCATGCTCGGTGTCGTTTGAATATAGTTGGCCGCCATGCGTTCGGCCAGTCCGCTGATCGGTGTCGGGACGGGCGCTTGCGGCGTCAAAGGCAGAGTTTTCGGCGTCGAGACCGTGTCGCCAGTCACGCTGGATAAGGTATTGATGGTTGGCAAATCGCTCGCCTTCAAGGTCTCGATCGCAGGGCGACCGGGTTCCGAGACGATGACGGTTTCCTTTGTTGCCACGCGTGCCTCAATGTCGCCAGTTACATCTGCGATGGGTGTCGTTTCCGGCTTGGCGATCTGTATTGTTCGCGTCGTGGACTCTGCGCTATCGGCTGGTGCGACACCAATCGTTATAGGGGTCAGCGTTGCAGCTTGCGCGGCCTGTTGCGGTGCAGAGGCGTCGATCTGACCCGCCACGAGCGCTGATCCGGATGCAGGTGCCTGGGCGCGGGTGCCTGATGGCGTCGTTGCGACCTGTTGCGCGTGGCGATCTGCGTCAATCGTCGGATCGGCTGCGGAAGGGAGGATAGCGTCGACCGTATGTGGCGCAGGGGGCGTGACTATACCTGCTTGCGTCTGCGGTGCAGCGTCAGGAGGTGCTGCGCCCGTTACAGGACCCGTTAAGGGAGCTCTCGCTGCGATGGCAGCGCCTCGTCCCGGCTGTGTGGCGGGATCGGTCGGCGATCCCGGTGCGACCCAAAGATCGGCAGCCATCAGCGTGTTATCTGGATTTGGCTCATTGCGCGTTGCTGTAGCGGGCTGATTGGCTGCTGCCGGATCAGAACTCAGGGGCGGCTGGGTCGCAACCGCAGGCGCGGTGGGATCCGCTTCAATGCGTTCCGTTCCGTTGATGTCGGCAATGGGAATGATATCGGGTTTGACGTCAGCGTGTGGCAGATCGCTGTCGACCAATGTGTCGCCCGTAAAACGACCTGCGGGCAGAGTTTTCGCAGGCGTATCAGCGCTATTGTCCTTGGTCGCGCCCTGTTCGTTCAAAGCCTCAGCAAAGCTGTTGTCGGGGAGTGTGTCATTTGTGCCGTTTTGCTCCGCACCACTGTCAGCCTGGACCGACCGGAGGGGTGTTGACGTCGGCGCAAGCGCATTGGGAAGGGCGTCCATGGGCCTAAAGTAAAACGAATATGGTTTACCTATAGTTTACGGCGATGCGTCATTCTGACGATATGATCGATCCGATTTCGTCCAGTCTGCTGAGCAACAGCCCCGCGACCTCCTCAATCAGTGTGCCGCAAGCGGTTGCTGAAAAGAATGCGGTCGAGCAGGTGGCGATGGATTTCGAAGCCGCCTTTATCGCGCAAATGCTGACTCATTCGGGACTGGCGGATGCGCTGACCTCTGGCGAAGGAAAAATGGCGTCGGCATTCGGCAGTTTCTTCGTCGAACATCTGGCTGAAGAAATGGCCCAGAGCGGCGGCATCGGTATGGCCGACATTATATATAAGCAGCTTGAACGCTACGAAGCAGGTGAAGGATGATGGCACAGCAGCCCCTTCTCGACATGCTCTCGCGCATTGACCGGGCCCTTCTGGCAGAGATTGAAATCCTGCAGGAAGGTCGTTTTACCGAGCTGCATAATGTTCAGATCGAAACTGCCGAAGCGATGAAGGGCCTGGATGAAGTCCGGCTCAATCTGAAACTGCCTGGAACAGACAGCGTGGCGATCGAACGTGCCATGGCAGGAATCCGCAGCCGTGCGGAACGTGCGCGGGGTTTGCTGGCATCTGCCCTCAACGGGGCGCGTGATGCGCGCGCACGCCTGGATGGATTGCACGCCGCAGAGCATCAGGTTGGGGCCTATACAGCGAACGGATTGCCCGTAGCACTGAAAAACTTCGCCTCGCCCTACAACAAAACACTCTAGGTTCACTTCTTGTTATAATCTCTATCCTAAACAGAGTCATAGCTCAGGAGAGCGCGGTCGGTTCTACCGGCCATATCGTCAGGACGACTTGGTCACCTTCGACCGCCATTTCGCAAGGAATGCGTCGAAGTAATATTAACGCGGGAAACTGCCCGCTCATTAGGTGAGATCCAATGTCCAGCATTAACACAAACCTTGGCGCCATGGTGGCGCTCGATACCCTCAAGGGCATCAACAAGAACCTCGGGATGGTTCAGAACGAAATCTCGACCGGTAAGTCGATCAACTCCGCAGCAGACAATGCCGCGATCTGGTCAATTTCCACAGTCATGGAATCCGACGTCGCCGGCTTCGAGCAGATCAGCAACTCGCTGAACCTCGGTTCCGCAACGGTGGGCGTTGCCCGCACCGCTGCAGAAGAAGTCGTGACCAACCTTCAGGACATTCGCGACAACATTATCGCGGCTCAGGAAAACAATGTCGACAAGGACAAGATCCAGATCGACATCAATGAGTCCATCGCCCAGATCGAGTCTATCGTTGCAGGGGCTCAGTTCAACGGTCAGAACCTGCTGAACAGCAGCGGTTCCATCAACATCCTGTCTTCGCTGAACCGCGACGCGGCCGGTAATGTCAATGCAGGTCAGATTTCGGTTGATAAGCAGAACCTGACAACTAACGCTGGCACGACGAGCGCGCTTGTCGGCGGTATCACTGCGGCCGGCGCCAGCGTCGCTGCCAACACAACGGCCGACGCCTACACGTTTGCGACAGGTGTCGCCGTGACCGAAGGCAACATCTACACGGTCGCCGTTGGTGGTGAAACCGTTGCCGTGACGGCCGGTGCTTCCGACGATCACGACTCGCTGGCCAACAAGCTGGTCTCCGCGATCAACGGTGCAGGCGTCGCCAACGTGACGGCTCAGATCAGCGGTACGGGCGATAATGTCGTGGAACTCGTCAACGGCAATGCCGGGGTCGTCACGACGACGATCACCTCACAGACCAGTGTCAACGTCGCCGGTGGCGCTCTGGCCGGACTGAACAGCATCAATGTCGGTTCTACCGGGAACGCCGCTATGGCGCTCAACGATATCGAGAACATTCTCGGAAACGCCATCGACGCTGCCGCCCAGTTCGGTTCCAAGCAGAAGCGTATCGATAACCAGATCGGGTTTGTCTCCTCGCTGGGTGACAGCCTGAAAGCTGGTATCTCGACGCTGACGGACGCCAATCTGGAAGAAGCCTCTGCCCGTCTGCAGGCCCTGCAGGTTCAGCAGCAGCTGGGTGTTCAGGCTCTGTCGATTGCCAACCAGGCGCCACAGGCCCTGCTCAGCCTGTTCCGATAGGAACTGGCTAGACGCTAACGACTTCGTTTCCCGGCTCTCTGGGCCGGGAAACACTCAAACCAGCCGCGCCTGATGCGTGGTCGGACCCGACGCTCCGATAGCACAGGATTTCGCTATGGCACTCATGACCTCCCACGCCTTCAACGCACAAAGCGCTTACGGCAATATGGGACAGGCGACCGGTTCAGGTCGCGACATCGAAGTCAGAGTGTTCCAGACCGCTATCGCCAAGCTCACGCCCTATGCGGGCCCCGAATTCAAACTGACCGGCGATGCCGCCGAAGTCTTGTCCGAAAATCTACGTCTCTGGGACCTGCTGACAGTCGACCTGGCGCATCCCGATAATGAGACCGCTCCGCAGCTGGCCAGCCAGCTCCTGACACTCGCACGGTTCGTCCGGTATCATACGCATACGCTTTATACCGGCAGTGGTACGGTCGATATTCTGCTCGAAATCAACACGGCAATTCTGCAAGGCCTGCTCGGCAGGCCGGGTCAGGTCGCTGACGCGCAGTCTGCGGCATAGGGGAATATTATGGCCGGTCTGCTTATCAGTCTGAAACCGAACGAAAAGTTTCTGGTCAATGGCGCCCTTCTGTCGAATGGGCCGAAGCGCGGTCAGATCTGCGTCGAAGGCGAGGGCATTAATGTGCTGCGTCTGTCCGACGTCATTCATCCAAGTGAAGTCCGCACACCTGTCACGCGCCTCTATAGCGCCATCCAGACTTTGCTGTCCGGTGATGCGTCGAGCGACGATGTCAGCGATGCCATTGAAGCGCAGTACCGCACGCTCAGCGCGGTTTTCGACGGGACGAAACTCGATGAGATGTTGTTCAAATCCTACAAGGCCTGGGTCGATGGACGGATCTATTCGTCCCTTTGCCGCCTGAAGCCGCTTCTGCCGATCGAGGCGGAATTGCTAGGCTTGGACGCCGTCGAACCAGGAACATCAGCCATGCCTTTGGCGGCTGCGAGTTAAGCCATGCCGATCCCGCCCAGTCTGATTGGCGGCTCGCTGCCGGGTTGGGCCTTCCTGCAGGAGACGCGGGAGCGGCAGCAAGCGACCTTCGAGTCTTCAACCGATATCCAGCGCAATGTCGATGGCATGCGCGAAAAACTGACTCAGCCTTTCACGCTCGACGAATTGATGGGCGATCGGCAGCTCCTGCGACCCGTTTTGCAGAGCTTCGGCTTGCAGGACGAAATCGACAAGGGCGCTTTTATTCGACGCATTATTTCGGATGGCCCGGATGATCCGCAAGGCTTTGCGCGACGTCTGAACAATACAGACTTCATCGAATTGTCTCGAACCTTCGAGGCCGATCCCGACGGTTTGATCCGGCTGAGCGATACGGAAGTCGATAATCTGATCCAGGCCTATCAAGACGAAGCGTTCGAAGTGGCCGTCGGCGAACAGGAGCCGACCTTGCGACTGGCTCTGAATTTCGAGCAAGAAATCGGTGATCTGGCTCGCGATGCCGCGTCTGATCGATCCTTCTGGTTCAAGGTCATCGGCAGTGCGCCGCTGATGGAAGTCTTCCAGGCCGCATTCATCCTGCCGGACGGGTTTGCGAACCTCGATGTCGACAAACAGGCCGACTATCTTCAAAACCGCGCCGAACAGCAGATCGGATCGGACCCGCGTGCCATTCTGGCGACGGATGAAGGGGTACAGACCACAGTCCGCAAGTTCATCTTGCAGACCCAGTTGCAGAACGGACCCGACGCGCTGACGCCGGGCGCAAGCGCATTGACACTGCTGAGTGCAGGGGCTGGTTTCGGGTCGCAAAGCCTGTCCAGCCTGATCCTGTCCAACGCCGTCTAGCGTCGAGACGACACTAGCCGGTCACGCCGATCGCATTCTGCAGACCCGCAAAACTCTCATCGATCGTAGCGATATTGCGCTGGCGCAGGAAGGTGTCGAACTGTGGGTGGCAGGCGACCGCCTTATCGAGCACTGGATCCGAGCCCGCTGCATAGAGACCGGACTGCACCATGAGGCGCCCATCTTCATAGCTGCGAAGCAGACTCCGGGCTGATGACAGTAGCGCATTTTCCGTTTCGCTGGCCGCATTCGGAAGGGCGCGGGAAATGCTGCGCCCGATGTCAATGGCGGGATAGCGGCCACTTTCCGCGATGGCCCGGTCAAGAATGATGTGACCGTCCAGAATACCCCTTACCGTGTCGGCGACGGGTTCTTCCATGTCGGATCCCTGCACCAGGACCGAGAAGACGGCCGTAATATCGCCTCCTGTGCCGTCCGCCCCAGGCCCTGCCCGCTCGCACAAGCTGGCAAGCGCAGGGAAGGTTGATGGCGGAAAAGCCCGCAAGGCGGGTGTTTCCCCGACTGATAGCGCGACTTCGCGGTGGGCTTGCGCAAACCGGGTCAGGCTGTCGAACAGGAACAGGACATGCTGTCCTTGGTCGCGGAACCGTTCCGCCGTGGCCATGGCCAGTCGTGCGGCACGCAATTTCGCGGCAGGCGGCTGGTCGGACGTGGCGGCAAATACAACGGTGTTTCGCATCGCGTCCGGGCCGACGACCTCTTCGACGAAGCTCCGAACTTCGCGGCCACGCTCTCCAATCAGGGCGATGACGGTCACGTCCGCATTGCTGCCCTGCGCCAGACCGCCCAGCAGAGAGGTCTTGCCGACGCCGGACCCCGCAAACAGGCCCATACGCTGACCCCGGCAGAGGGGCAGAAATGTATCGATGGCGGCGTAACCCGTTGTCAGACGCCCGCCCAGTGTCCGTCGGTGACCGGCAGGCGGCGGAGACGCAAAAAGATCGACGGCGTCCTGTCCGGGGCGCGGATGCGTCCCGAAAGCATCGCGGCCGTCATAATCCAAGACCTTGCCAAGCCAGTCCGGCCCGGGGCGAAGGGCGGATTCCGGAACCAGTTCTGCGCGCAGGCCCGACGTAAGTCCCTGGCTTGATCCGTAGAGGGCAACCGTGACGCTCTGGCCATCATCGGCGATCACATCGCCGCGCCGTGTTCCGTCAATGACCATGCGGGCGCCAATCCCAGCCTGTCCACACAGCCCGGCGACCTGCACGGTCTGCCCGGCGCAGGACAGGACAGTGCCGGTTCGTGTGACGACACGCGGCAGCGGCGCGTCAAACGCGGCGCTGAGTTCGGACAATGTCTGCTCCTGCAGCCGTGTCATGTCATGGACCTTCAAGGTCGAAAGGAAGGGCGGCTGAAAACCGTTACAGGTCTATTAACCATTGGTTTAACCATCTGTCCTAAATCTCAACACACAATTAACGTCGCTTGCAAGGATTGCAGAATATGGCGCCCCCGATTCCAAATGCGGGACAGCATCCCGTCTCGATGCTGGCATTATCATCGTCCATGGCCCGTCACGCGGCCACGCGACATGCCCTTATCTCTGAAAATATCGCCAATGCCGACACGCCGGGCTACCGCGCGCGCGATGTTGCCGATTTTGCCGAAGTCATGAAGGCGCAGACACAGCAACCTGCAGGGTCCGGTTTCGATCCAATGCCGATCATCGAACGCCTGTCCGCCGGCTCGCCCAATGGCAATACGGTCAGCCTCGAAGACGAGCTGATGCGCGGCGCCAAGGCGCAGCAGGATCACCAGATGGCCGTTTCCATCTATCGCAGCACACTCGGCCTCATGAAAACCGCAGTCGGAAAGAACCTGTGATCTGACGCCTTAACTGGATGGTTCGCGAAGAAAGGATTTCTCGCTCATGATCGACCCCCTCTCCCAGACAATGAACGCCGCCTCGTCCGGCATGCGCGCGCAGTCACAGCGCCTGTCTGTTGCGTCTGAAAACCTCTCCAATGCGGACACGCATGGCTACAAGCGCAAGATGATGAGCTTCACACAGCAGCTCGACATGACCACAGGAACGACCACCGTACAGGCCGGCAGTCCGACCCTGGATCGAAGTCAGGGCGAGATGATGCATGACCCCAATCATCCACTCGCCAATGATCAAGGCTTTGTCGAAAAATCCAATGTCGATATGATTATCGAGATGGCGGATGCGCGCGAAGCCAGCCGCTCTTTCGAAGCCAATCTGACAACCTTCCGGCAGGCCGGTGAAATGTATCGCGGCCTTCTGGGTCTGCTGAGTCGCTAAGGAGTAGGTCGTGGATATTACATCGAATTCCGCCGCCCTGTCAGGTGCCGCCCGTCATTATGGGATGGCCAAGCGGGTCACTGCCCCCGAAGCCCAGACAGGTGCGCAGAACCAGGATGGCGGCATGGTGGCCAAAGGCGTCGAGAGCTTCTCCGACGTTATGAAGACCGTCGAAACGACGACGCAGCAATATGCCGCCGGGACGACGGACGCGCAGTCTGTGGTCGAAGCGCTGGCCAATGCGGAAATGGCCCTAGAAACGGCCGTTACAGTCCGCAACCGTGTCGTCGAAGCTTATCAGGAACTCCTGCGGATGCCCATCTAGTGGCCGGAGGCTTCTGATCATGGACGAAACGGGGGTTTTGAACCTGCTCCGTGAAGCCCTCTGGGCGACGGCGCTGATGGCTATGCCATTGCTGATCTCGGCGCTGGTCGTGGGTCTACTTGTGGGTCTGGTGCAGGCGCTGACATCGATCCAGGAAATGACGTTGACATTCGTGCCGAAGCTCGCGGCGATGCTCGTCGTGATGTTTCTGACCTTGGGCTTCATGACCAATATCTGTCTGGCTCTGTTCGACAATCAGGTCATTCCCATCGTTGCAGGCGGCTAGGGAGGATTGAGCCCAGTGAAATCACGCGGCGCAACGGTCGGTCTTGCGGTCGGTCTCATGGCGGTCATCGTCATGATGATCCTGCCCATGCCTGCCTGGGTGCTGGATATGGGCGTGGCGATTTCGTTCGCCTTCGCCATTCTGATTTTCACGATGACGCTGTTCATCGAAAAGCCGCTCGATTTTTCCGCCTTTGCCTCCGTCCTCCTCGCCTCGCTGCTCTTGCGTCTGTCGTTGAACGTGTCTTCGACCAAACTGATCATCGGGCAAGGCCATACGGGAACGGATGCAGCTGGGTCGATCATCGAAGGCTTCGCCATGTTCGTCATGGGCGGCAATATCGCGATCGGCCTGATTGTCTTTTCCGTTCTCGTGATCGTCAACTTCATGGTCATCACCAAAGGTGCAGGCCGGATGGCGGAAGTCGGCGCTCGCTTTGCACTGGACGCCATGCCGGGCAAGCAGATGGCGATCGATTCCGATCTGGCGGCGGGCGCAATCAGCCATCAGGAAGCCAGCGCCCGGCGTGAGCGCGAACAGGAAGAAACCGCTTTTCTGGGTTCGCTCGACGGTGTGTCGAAATTCATGAAGGGCGATGCCATCGCCGGTATTCTGATCACGCTCCTCAACCTGTTTGCGGGTATTGCGATCGGTGTCGGCATGCACGGATTGTCATTCGGACAGGCGGTCTCCAATTACGCAATTCTGACCGTCGGCGACGGCCTGGTCAGCCAGATTCCGGCCGTCATCATTTCCGTTGCCGCAGGTCTGCTTCTGTCTCGCGGGCGCGGCGACGGCGCGGTCGATCTCGCCTTGCTCGATCAGTTCGGGCGTCACCCTTCAGCCCTCGCGGCTGTAGCCGGGATCATGGTGGTCTTCGCCGCCTTTCCGGGCTTGCCGGTCGTGCCTTTCATGATCGGCGCGGCAGGGCTGGGCACGATGGCTGTCATTAGCTGGCAGAAGAAGCAGAAAGCGGAGCAGGACAGTGCGGAGGCGGCGGCCATACCCGAAGCGACGCCGGAACCGACGATCGGCGACATGCTCGATCTGGACGAACTCTCCGTCGAATTGTCGCGCGATCTGGTCGGTACCGTCATGGGGTCGGACTTCGGCGTCGATAAGCGCGTTCAGAAAATCCGAAAATATATCGCGACCCAGTACGGCTTTATCCTGCCGCCGATCCGCCTGTCCGATGATCCGTCACTGCCGCGGCACAGTTACAGGATCCGACTGCACGGTGCCGACATGGCGACGCAGACTCTGATGGCGGACCGCCGCTTGGCGTTGGTCGAAGCCGGCGAGCATACGCACATCCCCGGAGAAACGACGCAGGAACCGGTCTTCAAAGCCCCGGCCAGATGGGTCGAACCGGCTCATGAGAACGAGCTGACGCTCCTTGGTGTGACGACGGTGGCACCGGTCGAAGTCCTCGCGACCCATTTGCTGGAAGTGATTCAGGACAATCTGCCGGCCTTGCTGACCCGACGCGCCCTGCGCGAAACGCTGGACGCGTTCAAGGCCGTGTCCGAATCTGACCGCGCCGAAGGCAATAAGAAACTGATGGAGGAATTCTTCCCCGACAAGGCTCCGGTGGAGTTGCTTCACTCCGTCATGCGTTTGCTGCTGGAAGAGCGCATTTCTGTTCGCAACCTGCCTTTGCTTCTGGAAACGGTGGCGGATGGGAAATCGGCCAACCTGAATGCCGAAGCCATCACCGATGTCGCCCGTCAGCGTCTGGCGCGGCATTTCGTTGGTCAATATCGGAATGAGACGGGTCAGCTGCCGATCGTCCGGATCGGCGATGGTTGGTCCGCCAAGCTGGGTGAGCGCGAAACTCGCGACGACGCAGGCCGCTCCGACATTGCCTTGTCGCCGGATGAATTCAATCAGTTCGCCCATGATGTCCGCGCGCAGCTTGATCAGGCCGCACGAACGGGCAGTTACGCCGTCATCGCCGCCCCCGGGCACTGGCGTCGTTTCGTACGATCCGTGCTGAAGACGAAGGGCGTCAAAAATCCCGTGCTGAGCTACGCCGAAATCGCCGCCAATGAAAAACCGCTTATTCTCGGATCGGCGTAACTAGCCGTGGCTGGCGCTGGACAACTTCTGTCGGCACTGGCCGAAGCCTTTGGCCCACTCGTCACATTGATATGGCCTATCTTCGGTCTGTTCGCACGTCTGTCGCTATTCTTTATGCTGGTGCCGGTCTTTGGCGAACGCGCCGTGCCGGCACGCCTGCGCATCGGGATTGCGGCGCTGTGTACCTTCCTTCTTTTCCCCGTCCTGCAAGACAGTCTGCTGGCATTACGCGATAGCAGTGCGTTTGAGCTGATCATCACTGAAGCACTGACAGGGTTCGTGCTGGGGTTTGCTTTGCGTCTTGCGGTTCACGCGCTGCAGATCCTCGGCATGATCGTTTCGCAGTCCCTCTCTCTGTCTCAGGTGCTGGGCGAAGGCATTGCGACGGAGCCCAATACAACGATTAGCACGATGCTGATGCTGGCGGGTGTCACTCTGCTCGTATCCATGAATCTGCATATCGAACTGATCGGAGTTCTGGCGGGGAGTTTTACCGACATGCCTGTCGGTACGGTTCTGGATATGCAGGTTTCCGCCAACTGGCTGACCCAGATAACGGTCGGTCTGCTCAGGCTCTGCCTGTCGCTGGCTCTGCCGTTCGTCATATTGAATTTCGCCTACAATCTTATTCTCGGCTTTCTCAATCGGGCCATGCCGCAGCTGCTCGTATCCTTTGTCGGTCTGCCGGGCATGACCTTGGCCGGCCTGTTCCTGCTCGTGATCTGCGCCTCCGCCATGATGATGGCCTGGGTGGAAGCAGTCGGTGCCTTGATGGTGGAGGCCAGCTAGCGTGTCCGAAGAAAATGACAGCAGTCAGGAAAAGAGTTTTGAGCCGACCCAGGCCAAGATCGATGATGCGCGCAAGAAAGGCGATGTCGCCAAGTCGGCAGAGCTGGCCTCGCTAGCGCTTTATCTCGGCATCGCCATTGCCATCATGACATTGGGCGGATCGCTCGGGCTCAATCTGATGTCGCGGTTTTCAGGGCTGCTGACCTACCCTGAACGTGCCGGGGAACTGGTTTTGACGGCAGGCGGTGCGACTGATCTTCTGGGAGCGATTGCGCTGACATTCGTGCCGATCATGCTCATTCTCGTGGTCGCCGTCTTTGTCTCCATGATCGCCCAGCGTAGCATTGTCTTTGCGCCGGAAAAGCTGCAGCCCAAACTGTCGAAGATTGGAATGATCTCGAACGCCAAACAGAAATATGGTCGGGACGGCATGGCGGAATTCGCCAAGCGCGCGGTCAAGCTGGTGGTCATCTGTGTCGCTGCAGGCGCGTATCTGATCCGCTTGGTTGGCGAAGTCAGTCACGAGATCGGGCGGCCTGAAGGTTATCTTTTCTCCAAACTGGCAGGGGAAAGCCTGTTGCTGCTAGGCTGGATGGCAGCGGCGACCTGTCTGATCGCGGCTGTCGATCTGCCCTTTGCCAAATGGTCCCATTTGCTGAAGCTCCGCATGACCTTCGAAGAGGTCAAGGATGAGAACAAGAAGAATGAAGGCGACCCGTTGATGAAGAGCCAGCGGCGGGCCAGAGCGCGCGAAATCGCCAATTCAACGATGCTGGCGGATGTCGCCATGGCGAATGTGGTCATCGTCAACCCGACCCACTATTCGGTTGCGCTGAAATGGGATCGCGCTGCGGGTGGCGCGCCGGTTTGTGTCGCCAAGGGCGTCGACAGCATGGCCTTTGCCATCCGCGAAAAGGCCAAAGAACACGGCATTCTAATTCACTCCGATCCACCCTGCGCGCGGGCACTGCATGCAACAGTCCCTGTCGGCGAGGCGATCCAGCCAGAGCATTACGCCGCTGTCGCTTCGGCCATCCATCTGGCCGAAACGCTCTCTCGCCGCGGGAGCTACTAGCCATGGCCTTGCGAACGCTCGTCACACTGAAGCGTGCGGCCCTGCAAACCCAGATCGATGCACTCAATGCCCGAGAGGCTGTTCTGATCCGCAAGTTGACACAGCTTGACGACCAGACCGACGGGGCCCTGGATCAGGCTGGCGGTTTTCAGCGGGCTGCCATGGCACGTAATACCGCCCGGTCGCTATCAGGACAGTTGAACCGTGAGCGGGAGCAGGTCGTGAGGCAACGCGACACGCTGTTACGCGAGCGCCTGACACTCGATATCGCGTCCGAAAAACTGGAAGCCGATGATCGCGCCCAACGTCGATTAGAGGCCAGCCGCGCGGACCTGAAAGGCTGAAATGGTCGACCTAGCAGACCCATGATGCTGCAGGGTGGGCGCGGAGCAACCTGTCTTTCCAGACCTCGACCTGGTCTTTGGCGACGCAGGCCACCATACAGCCCCCAAATCCGCCGCCCGTCATGCGGGCTCCCATAGCGCCGAACGCCTGTGCATCCTCGACGAGTGAGTCGATCGCAGGCACCGTGATCTCAAAATCGTCCCGCATGGAACGGTGGCTCTCATTCATGTGAATACCGAAGGCCTCCATGTCATGAATGTCTTCGTTATGAAGTTTTGCGGCGGCCAAGATCGTCGACATGTGTTCAACGCGGCAATGTCGCGCGCGACGAAAAAGGACCGGATCGACCTCTGATAGCGCCCGCAGCGCCGCTTTGCTGATCAAGCAGATGTCATCATGGCCGATGATGCGCTTGATCGCGTCGCATTCCTCCTTGCGAATCTTGTAGCGACCATCGCTCAGCTTGCGGTGAATGCCGGAGTGGATCACCGCAAAATGATAATCTTTGGGCAGGTCGATCAGCTCATAGTCGAGAGTTTTCGTGTCGAGTGAAAGCGCCTGACCAGGTTTCGAGATAGCGACCGCCATCTGGTCCATGATTCCGCACGGGACGCCGATAAAGTCATTCTCGACCTGTCGAGCCAGCAAGGCGATGTCGCGGCGGGGCCGCTCTGTTCCCGATAGTACCTGCGCCGCGTCCAGCGTACCGACTGTGACGGCTGCCGAAGAGGATAGTCCCGCACCGACAGGAAGGTCGGTGGCGACTGCCACATTTGCACCCTCGGGGCCAAAACCTTGCGCTTTGGCGAGCTGTAACGCGCCGACAATATAGTCGGACCAGTGGTCCTGCGCCGTGTCGGACAGCAAGCGATCGGCCAGGCCGTCAAATCCCTCAGATATGATGCGCACGCGTCTATCCATCCGGGACGAGACGGCCAGCGTCACGCCGCGATGCAACGCCGTCGGCAGAACCTGGCCGCCATTATAGTCCGTGTGCTCTCCGATCAGGTTCACTCGCCCCGGCGTAAAAATCGTGGCGTCTGGCGCATGACCGAAGGCCTCGTGAAACGTCGTTTCGATCATATGGCGGATAGCTCTTTAGCGGCGCGTTCCGGCATAACGTCGACGGTAAACGCGCCTGTGGCCTGCTCGACGGACGCCAGATATTTGATCCGTCCCGGTGCGCGCATGAGCGGGTAGAACTGCGCGCTGAATTGCCAACCCGTCTCATATCCGACCGGGGCCGCATGAAGTGATAGCATATAGGGCGTCGTTTCCCCGAACAGCGCGTCGTAGCGCCGGCTCATGTCGCCCAGAAGATAGGCAAAGCCGTCCGCTTCCTCCTCGCTGAACTCCCAAGGCCCCAGAACGGGACGACGGGGAACGAGCCATGTCTCATAGGGAAAACGGGCAAAAGGTGGACACACTGCATCAACGCCTCCTGCTTCGGCAACCGCATAGACATCCCGGTTCTCGGCCACGTGGGCAGCCAGATCATAGCCTTGCTGAAATCCGCGCGCTGCCGCTTTTTGAACCTGCGGTACAAAAGGAAAGGCGTAAATCTGCCCATGCGGATGATGCAAAGTTACACCGACCGCATCACCGCGCGATTCGAACGGCAATACGAAGTGATTGCCTTGTGCAAACAGGGTCGAATACCGGTCCAACCAAGCGGCGAGAAGTAGGCGTCGCGTGGCCTGTCCGACATCGTGCAGATTACCTGTGCGTTGTGGCGTGTAGACAACGACATCGCAGTGACCCCGCGCCACGGCACTGTCCATGCCAGGGATGGTTTGTGGATCCGGAGCCTCGCGGTGGAGGCTGGTGAACTTGTTCTCGAAAATGGCGAGCTCGAAGTCGTCAAACGGGATTTCGGTTTCCGGTCCGTCAGACTGTGTCGGCGAGAGTGGATCATCAGCCGGTGAAGGCTTGAACGTCCGGTTCTGACGATGGGGCGCGTAGAGGTTCCATTCCTGCCGAAGCGGATGAAATCGCAACTCGCCGCCTCTGGCGACCGCACCGCCAGCCTGTGGCGCAGGGTCGCCCCGATGGATCTCATAACCATAAAGCAGCAGGTTGCGCCCGTCTGCCTTGGTGAAGTTGCGGCGAAAAATGGGTCGTCCCGAAGCTAGGGCAATGGGTTGAGGGTCCTGCATGCCGCGCCCTTAGGGCATTTGGTTCCTCATGACCATTTGGTCGTAAGACTATTTGGGAAGCGGCTGGAAAAGGGCTAGTGCCGTCCAATGACGCTGATCACCATCACGGACGGCCCGACTTTCACCCTTCGAAATGCGCATCTGGCCTATGCGATGCGCGTGAATGCGCGCGGTGTTCTGGAGCATCTCTGTTTCGGTCCATCCCTCGCGGAGGCGCCGCCGCCCCTGTCTCTACCCTTGCGTCACTGCACAGTGATGCTGAAGGATCATGAGACGCTGAGCCTCAATGATCTGCCTCAGGAATATGCAACCGCCGGACAAGGCGATTTTTCCGCACCGGCTCTGCATTTGGGCGCGCGTGACAATTCCGTTCTGGGTCTGCGGTACAAGTCGCATGCTCTCCTCTTGGACAAGCCGCCAGCAGACAGCCTTCCGACTGCGCGCGGCAATGCATCACAGACGCTGTGCGTGACCTTGCAGGATGCGGTACAGCAGATCGAAGTCGATCTGTTCTACACAATCTGGAACGATCACGGTGTTATCGCCCGGCGTTCCGTCATCCGTAATGTCGGCTCGCGGCCCGTCAGTCTGCGGCAGGTCGCGTCGACAGCGTTGGACCTTTCGCCGGGTGAATATTCGGTGCAGCATTTCCACGGGAGTTGGGCGCGCGAATTCAATGAGGAACGCCTTTCTCTGCCGACAGGCCGGTTCACGATCGAGAGTACGCGCGGTACATCCAGTAACGCGCATATGCCTTATCTGGCCCTGATCGAGGCGGATGCGACCGAGGTGACGGGGCGCTGCTACGGAATGACGCTGATCTATTCCGGGAATTATTCGATTAGTGTGGAGCGCGGCGAGTTCGGTCGCATCCGCCTGCTGGCAGGTTTGAACGATTTCGACTTTGACTGGACGCTTGAGCCGGGCGAAGACTTCGTCACGCCGGAAGCGCTGCACGGGTTCAGCCCGGACGGCCTCGGCGGACTGAGCCATGTCTGGCATGACTTCATCCGGGCGAAGATTACGCCGGAACGCTTCAGGGATACGTCGCGCCCGACCTATCTCAATACGTGGGAGGCAGCCTATTTCGATGTCAGCGAACAATCTGTTCTGCAGCTAGCTGACGAGGCTGCCGATCTCGGGGTCGAGATGCTGGTGCTGGATGATGGCTGGTTCAAGGGGCGCACGGATGATCGTCGCGCACTGGGCGACTGGATTGCAGACCCAGAGCGCTTTCCGTCCGGGATCCCGGCATTGGCGCAACACGTGCGTGACAGAGGTTTGAAATTCGGGATCTGGCTTGAACCCGAGATGGTCAGTCCCGACAGCAGTTTGTACCGCGCTCATCCGGATTGGGCGATCTCCGCCCCGGGCAGGGATCCATCACGCGGTCGTCACCAATTGACGCTCGATCTCTCAAAAGTCGAGGTGGTCGACCATATTCACGCTTGGCTCGATGCGCTGCTTGCCTCCGCTCCGATCGATTATGTGAAGTGGGACATGAACCGCAATATGACCGATTTGGGGTCCGGCGCACGGGCGCATCGTTATATGCTGGGGCTTTACCGCCTGCTTGGCCGTCTGACGCAGGACCACCCTGATGTGATTTTCGAGACCTGCGCGTCCGGTGGTAACCGATTCGATCTGGGCATGCTGTCCTACATGCCGCAGGGCTGGATATCGGATATGTGCGACCCGGTCGGTCGGCTGGATATCATCAATGGGGCCTCGCATCTGTTTCCGCCCGATGTAATGGCGGCCTATATCGGCCCGTCCCCCAATCATCAGAATGGACGTATCAGTTCGCTATCGGCCCGCTATATGGCCGGACTACCTTGTGCAGCCCACGGTATATCGCTTGGGCTTGCTGATATTGCGCGTTCTCGACCGCAATTGCAGCAGTTCATGGGCCAGTCTGGGAAAAGCGCGGCCGACCGGCTTGGGTCGCGGTTCGACCGATTGCGTAAGACGGCTCAGGAAACGATCTGGCAGCAGACCAGCCGAGATTGTCAGACAGTCTACCTGATTGCCTTCCAGGTTCTGAACGCGCCGAATTTGCCGATACGGCAGGTGCGACTGCGTGGCCTCGAACCGATGGCAACCTACATCCTGCAAGACGGTCGGTCCTATAAAGGTAATCAGCTGATGCATTACGGGCTGCCTCTCGATCAGCCCACCGAAGACTTTTCGGCAGAGCTTCTTATTCTAAAAAAAGTCAGCTAACGAACGTTCTGGGGACAAGGGGAAGCAGGTGGAACTCAATTCGATACAGGTACTGGTCTTTCTCGGTCTGACCGGACTCATTGCTGCGGCAACTTGGTGGTTCTGTCGGGATTCCATCGGGCGCGGTGAGGGTGAGAATGCAGAAAGCGACTACTTTCTCGCAGGCGGAAGCCTGAAATGGTATTTTGTCGCCGGGTCGATTACGCTGACCAATCTCTCGACTGACCAGCTGGTCGGCATGAATGGCGCGCAGATGGCGCTTCTCGCTTGGTGGGAGTTGGCTGCCGTTGTTGGCCTGTTCATGCTCGCCCTGATCTTCATCCCGGTTTATTACAAATATAATTGCACGACGACGACCGAACTGCTCGAACGGCGCTACGAGAATCCGCATATCCGCGCTCTGATCTCGGTGCTTTTTCTGTTGGGCAATGTCGGCATTTTCCTGCCTGCCATTCTCTATGGGGGATCGCTTTTCATGATCAATCTGTTCGATCTGGACATCAGCCTCTATATCATCGCAGCCCTGTTTGCAGTGGTCGGCGCGGCCTACGCCATTTTTGGCGGGCTGCGCGCCGTCGCCGTCTCGGACACGTTTTCAGGCGTTCTTCTATTGGGTCTTGCCATCCTCGTGACTGTGATCGCTCTGAACGCTATCGGCTGGGACCTGTCAGGGGTTCCGAAGGAAAGGCTGACGCTGATCGGTGCGCCGGATAGTGACATCCCCTTTGCGACGCTGTTCACCGGCATGCTGTTCATTCAGATGTTCTACTGGTCGACCAATCAGACGATCACACAGCGCGCCATGGCGTCTCCAACTGTTCGCGAGGCTCAAAAAGGTATTTTTGCCGCCGCTGCGATCCGCCTTTTGATCGTGCCGCCAATTATCGTGCTGCCCGGTATTGTGGCGTTCAAACTCTATGGAGACGTCGGCGATACAGCCTATGGGCAACTGGTCGGAGACATTCTGCCGGCCTTTCTGTCAGGGGCTTTCGCAGCCGCGATCGCTGCTGCGGTTCTGACGACGTTCAACTCGATTCTGAACGCCTCGGCTGCGCTCTGGGTGATGGATATTCACGAGACCTATGTAAACAAAAAACCTAATGTGCGCCGCCTGTCGTTCTGGGTTTCGGTTGTCATGGTGTTGATGAGCTTTGCCCTGATCCCGGTTTTCAACAATCCGGAAGCATCGATCATCAATACGGTGCAGCAGCTTTACGGCCTTCTCTCCATGCCGATCCTGTCGGCCTTCATTGTCGGTCTGCTGTTCCGCAATGTCAGTGCCAATGCGATGATCGCCTCTGTCATTGCAGGCGTTCTGTTCTATGGCTGGGCGACCAACCCGTTTGGTGGCACGCCCGGCATTGACCTTCACTATATTCACGTGATGGCGATCTGCCTGATCGGCGGCGTCGCCTTCGCGCTGCTACTGAGCACCCTTTTGGGCCGTCGACCGATCTGGGACGCACACCGCGTCTTTTCACGGTCGCCAGAAGCGATGACACCGATCGATGGCTAGGACCCGCAAGCCCGAACTCGGCGTCTGCTACTACCCGGAACACTGGCCTGAGACGATCTGGGCGGACGACGCCCAGCGTATGGTCGAAATGGGTCTGTCCTGGGTCCGGATCGGAGAGTTCGCCTGGAGCCGGATCGAGACCGAGCCGGGTCAGTTCGAATGGGGCTGGCTTGACCGCGCGATCAAGACACTCGGACAGGCAGGCCTGAAGGTCATTATGTCGACACCAACGGCTACGCCGCCACGGTGGATGCTAGACCGGCATCCCGACATGCTGGCTTGGGACGCGGCGGGTCGTCCGCGAACATTCGGTTCGCGCCGCCATTATGATTTTTCGCATGCGGGCTATCGTGACGAAGCTGTCCGCATCACGTCCATTCTTGGTAGCCGTTATGGCCGCGACCCGCATATCAGAGCCTGGCAGCTCGACAATGAATATGGCTGTCACGATACGACGCTCTCCTACAGCCCCGTCGCGCGGAATGCGTTTCACAGCTGGCTGGAAGACAGATACGGATCGATCGACGCGCTGAATGAACGCTGGGGCAATGTATTCTGGTCGATGGATTATCAGGCGTTTGATCAGATCGAGCTGCCTAACCTGACGGTGACCGAACCCAATCCGTCTCATGCCATGGATTTCCGGCGTTTCGCATCTGATCAGGTCGTTGCCTTCAATCAGGCGAAAGTGGACGCCCTTCGACCATTGACCGACGCCGAGCTGCTGCACAATTATATGGGTCGGATCACGGATTTCGATCATTTCGACGTCGGCCAGCCTCTCGATATTGCGACATGGGACAGTTACCCGCTCGGCTTTCTCGAAGACCGTTCGGACCGGGACGATGCTTTCAAGTACGCGCATATGCGCTGCGGCGATCCGGATTTTCAGGCCTTTCATCACGATCTGTACCGTGCCGTGGGGCGGGGGAGGTGGTGGGTGCTGGAACAGCAGCCGGGACCCGTGAACTGGGCACCGCACAACCCCGCTCCGGCCCCGGGTATGGTCCGCCTCTGGGCCTTGGAAGCCTTTGCGCACGGCGCAGAAGTCGTCTGTTTTTTCCGGTGGCGACAAGCGCCTTTCGCCCAGGAACAGAACCATGCTGGTCTATTGCGTCCGGACGGCGAATTATCAGAGGGCGGACGCGAGATCACAGCCCTCGCCGCAGAACTCGACCGATTGCCGGGAGACGAACTACCGCCTGCACGGGTTGCGATCGTCTTTGACTATGCTTCGCAATGGGCGTGGGAGGTGCAGCCGCAGGACCGGCAGTTTGATTATTTCCGGCTTGTCTTCGACATTTATTGCGGTTTGCGACGCGCGGGACTCGCGGTCGACATTCTGCCGCCCTCCGCCAATAATTTCGGCGACCGGGATCTGGTCTTCATTCCAGGCCTCTTTGCATGGACCGATGCGCTGCGCGGTGTGATGCAGAACTTTACGGAGCGGACGATCCTCGGCCCCCGCACAGGCTCGCGCACGGAGGATTTTTCCGTGCCAGATGATCTGCCGCCGGGACTATCCGGTATCACGGTGAGCGCCGTTGAAACACTGCGCCCCGAAGCACCCATCGAGCTGGCTGAGGCCGGATCGCTGCAAATCTGGTCGGAGCAGGTCAGCACGGACTGGGTCGTTCTTGAGCGCGCACTCGATGATCGACCGGTCCGCCTTCGGCAAGGGACGCTGGATTACTGGACTGGGTGGCCGGATGCGAAGGCTCTCGACCGCTGGATCGCGCAACTCTGCGAGGAGGCTGGACTTGCCATGGCCCATCAATCCGGCAGCCGACGCATTCAGCGCATAGCGCAGGGTCACTTGGCGATGGATTATATTACATCACAGGCGTCTTTTATCGAATAACGGTAAATTTTACCCTTGAGAGCTAGTTTGATTTGGGTGAAGCTTATGGCCAACCCATTTCACCCGGAGATCAGCCATGTTGCGCGTGTCCACTCGAACGAAACTTCTTCTCTCAACTCTGCTAGCCGTGAGTCTGGCGCCCGCGCTGACAGCCCATGCCGTCGAAGGCATGTTCACACCGGATCAGTTACCGGAGATCGCAAAGGATCTCCGCAAGAAAGGCCTCAAGCTCGACACGCGCGATCTGGCCGATTTGACGGGTTTTCCGATGGGCGCTGTCGTGTCGCTGGGAGGGTGCACAGCGTCCTTCGTATCGCCGCAGGGGCTGGTCGTGACCAACCACCACTGCGCTTACGGTTCGATCCAGTATAATTCGACGGAAGAGCAGAACTATCTCGAAGAAGGTTTCCTGGCTGCCAACTTCGAAGCTGAGTTACCGGCTGCTCCCGGGTCGCGCGTCTATGTTACGGTTGATCTCGACGATGTGACGAGCGACGTGACGGGCGGTCTCGACGGCTCCCTCTCAGGCGAAGAACGGTTCGCTGCCATCGACTCCGCTCGCAAGGCCATTGTCGCGGAATGCGAAACCGATGAAGGCCATCGCTGTCGCGTCGCGTCCTTTTATGGCGGCTTGCAATATAAGCTGATCAAGCAGCTGGAGATCAAGGATGTCCGTCTGGCCTATGCGCCTGCAGGTCCGATCGGCAAATATGGCGGCGATATCGATAACTGGATGTGGCCGCGTCATACGGGCGATTTCGCCTTCTACCGCGCCTATGTGTCTCCGGACGGCAAGTCCGCCGACTATAGCGAAGACAATATCCCGTTCGAGCCCGATCATCATTTGAAAGTATCCGGCGCGGGCCTTGACGACGGTGATTTCGTCATGGTCGCGGGCTATCCCGGCAGCACGTCGCGCTATGCGCGTCTGGCGCAGGTCGAGAACACGTTCGACTGGAGCTATCCGACTTGGCAGGGTCTGCTGGATAACTGGATTGCAGCCATCGAAGGCGCGTCCGAGCCGGGCAGCGATGCGCGGATCAAATATCAATCGCGTCTGGCGAGCCTCAACAATTTCAACAAGAACCTGGGTGGACAGATCGAAGGCGCCCGCCGTGTCGGGCTGGTGGACCGTCGGGCTGAGCGCGAAGCCGCCCTGAATGCCTGGATCGCCAAGGAAGCACCGGATGCAGGCTACGCTGAAGCTATTGCGGCGCTGGACGCGCTGAGTGAAGAATCGGCAACGGCGGCCCGCTCCAGCTACTGGTATAATAATGCGACCCGCCCGCAGCTCCTCGGTACGGCACAGCGGCTCTATCGTCTGTCACATGAACGAATGAAGCCGGACGCCGAGCGCGAAGGTGGCTATCAGGAGCGTGACATGACGCGGATGACCCAAGGCATGACAGCCATGGATCGCCGCTATGATCCTGCCGTCGACAAGGCTGAATGGATGGTCTTCCTCAACGGCTATATGGCTCAGCCTGCCGCCGAACGCGTTGCGGCTCTTGATAGCGCGCTTGGCCTTCGCGACGGGATGAGCGATGCGGAAATGTCAGCCCTTCTCGATCGCTATTACGCCGACACGTCGCTGGACGATCTCGACACGCGCCTGGGTTTGATGGATGCGACGCCGGACGCTCTAGAAGCGAGCAATGATCCGTTCATGCGTCTGGCTGTTGCGCTTTATGATTATGAGCGGGCGATGGAAGCCGCGTCGAAAGACCGATCCGGCCGTCGCGCTTCGCTGCAGCCGAAATATATGGAAGCCATCATCGCCTGGCAGAAGGATCAGGGCTTCACGGCCTATCCGGATGCCAATTCAACCCTGCGCGTGACCTATGGGACGGTCATGGGAGGGTCGCCCAAGGACGGGATGCGCTACGATCCTTTTACGACGCTGCAGGGCATTACCGAAAAAGATACGGGCGATGACCCTTTCAACTCGCCGCAGAAGCAGCTCGACCTTATCGACGCAGAAGAATACGGTGCCTATGAGCTGGACTCGATCGACTCCGTGCCGGTCAATTTCCTGACCGATCTGGACTCGACGGGCGGCAACTCAGGGTCGGCCACGCTTAACGCCAAGGGCGAGCTGGTGGGTCTGCTGTTTGACGGCACGATCGAAAGTGTGAATTCGGACTGGGATTTCGATCCGCGAACGACGCGGTCGATCCATGTCGACAGCCGCTACATGCTCTGGGTTATGGACAAGGTCGATAATGCCGACCACCTGCTTGACGAAATGGATGTCGTGAATGCGCGCGGACGCAGCATGCGCTAGTCGGCTGCCCGATCATCGGTAGACAGGCCGCTTGCCGGAAGGCAGGCGGCCTTTTTCATCTAGCGAAAGAGCGGTTCATTGAAGCTGCGCAGTTTGCGCGAATGGAGCGACCCCCTATCGGATTCCTGACGCAGGATTTCGATGGCGCGCAGACCGATTTGCAGATGCTGCCCGACGCGTTCCTGATAGAATGCATCGGCCATGCCGGGGAGTTTGATTTCGCCGTGCAGCGGACGGTCAGAGGCGCAAAGCAGAGTGCCGTAGGGTACGCGGTAGCGATAACCATTGGCGGCAACGGTTGCGGATTCCATATCGATGGCGATGGCGCGGGACTTGTTCAGGTCGAGCGCATATTCCTCGAAATTCAGCTCCCAGTTCCGGTCGTCAGTGGTCACGACCGTGCCGGTGCGTACCATCTGCTTCAGCTCAGCTTCTTCGACGCCGGTTTCCTGCTGAACGGCTTCGGTCAGGGATAACTGCACTTCTGCCAGTGTCGGCAAAGGGATGTGGGGCGGCAGGACATGGTCCAGCACCTGATCCTTGCGCAAATATGCATGGGCCAGGACATAGTCGCCCAGTCGCTGGGTCCGTCGCAGAGCACCGCAATGGCCGATCATCAGCCAGACATGGGGGCGCAGGACGGCCAGGTGGTCAGTGATCGTTTTCGCGTTGGACGGTCCGACGCCGATATTGACTAGTGTCACGCCCCGATGGCCATCACGAACCAGATGGTAGGCTGGCATTTGCGGAACCTTGGCAATCGGCTCGCAGGATGGTTTGCCATCCGGTCCCGTAACGCGTCCGCCCGGTTCGACCAGCTTTGTCGCGCGACCGGCTTTGACCTCTTCAACGCCCCATTCGACAAACTCATCGACATAACGCTGATAGTTGGTGAACAGAATATAGTTCTGAAAATCCTCAGGCTGTGTGGCGGTATAGTGCCGGATGCGATGCAGGGAATAATCGGTCCGCTCAGCTGTAAACAGCGATAACGGCATTGCGTCCGCACGGTTGAGGATCTGTTTGCCGTCGACGATGGCGTCATTCGTTGCGACCAGATTCGGCGTGTAGAAATAGGTCTGCAGCATTTGCCGCGATTTCAGGGTCAAGCCGGTCGTCGCCGACTCCAAGGCGAAATTGAGCGGGATCGGACTGTCGGACAGGCCGATGCGGATCTGGGCAGAAAATTGCGTCATCACCTTTTCCAGCTGTTGCACCAGATAGCGGCGAAACAGTCGCGGTTGCGTGATGGTCGCGGTAAATTCGTGGCGGCTGGCAACGCGACCGAGCGCCAGGTTGCTGGTCATGATCGCTTCTTCGGCTGGGATGGATAGGCGGATTTCCGGATAAACCGCGTGAACCTCGCCCAGCTCTTCAATGCGGCCATCCGCATAGGTTTCGAAGCGCGTCTGCAACAGGTCGACCTGTTCTTCATACAGTTCGATCAGCCGGTCTGCGGCCTTATCCGCATTAGTGAAAACGCGTTCTGTTGGGTCGGTCTGGGGACGTGTTTCTATCTCTGTCATGTGTCTCAGTGTCTTTTTCGAATAAAATTCACCGCCCATAACGGTCTGAAACTCAAATGCCAAGAATTTCATCAGCGCCGATTTGAAGGCCGGTCGGGCACAATGGCAATCACGGGTGCTTACGAAAAAGCCCCGCCAGTATGTGACGGGGCTTGATCTCTAAGTTGCTGTCGTCGTTGATATCAGGGGCAGCTTGCCGATCCGTCTCCCTGTGCAAATCGCACATCGTGAAGACTGATCTGAGCGGCTGAGGCCGTGGTGATTGCGAGAGCGTTCTGAACGTTTTCTAGCGCGAGCCCGGCATCGACAAGACAGCTGACAGGAACGTCTGTCTCCGTCCATTCATTCAACGGCGCTGTGTTCAGGGCCTCGCTGATGTCGACCGCGCCCTGACAACCCTCACCACAACTCATGCCCAGTGTGACTTCCCCTTCGGGTGGCTGATCGATGCGCCATGTCAGACGAAGAATCTGATCTTCAAAGGCCGACAGATCGACAGACCGTCCGGATGCAAGCCGGAACGCCCCTTCGCCATTGCCTGACCAGGCAATGCGGCGAGCGTCTTCCTGCGCGCGGTAATCGACACCTGCGACCGTCACGGCGCCGCCAAGGCTTTCACCGGCCAACCCGTTGATGGGCGTATTGAGATTGGACGAGTCGCCGACATAGACTTGAAAACCAGCAGCCGTATCGCCGCGTGACAGGATCGCGCCATTAAAGGACTGGCCGGTTGCCGCTACACCGGGGTCTTCGGTTAAACCGCTGAGTTCGCCATCATCGCCGTAAGCCAGTCCGTAACCGAACGGGAACAGAACGCCCGGGTCATCAGCTGCATTGATCGGTTCTCCCACGCCATTGTCAGGCCAGGAGAATGACAGACGTCCCGTGAAGTCGTGCCGCATCTCGCCTGCGCTGTCCGCGACCAGAACGTCGGCAACGCCCCCACCTTCCGAACCCGGCAACCACCCGACAACGAAGGCGTCGGAGGCATTGATGTGGGCGTTCATAAAGAGCGGGCGACCGGTCAGAAAGACGGCAACGACGGGAATGCCCTGCGTTTGCAACGAGCGGAGCAGGGCGAGGTTTTCCCCGCCTTCAAATTCATAGACAAGGTCGGAGACATCTCCCTTATATTCCGCATAGGGCTGTTCGCCGAACACGACGATTGCGACATCTGGAGCCGTGTCGAAGGTGCCGTCTTCTGACAGGGTCGCCGTCCCGCCAATGGCTTCGATCGCATCTGTCAGACCCGACGCAATCGTCTCGCCCGTCAGAAATTCTTCATTGGCATTGCCTGTGCCTTGCCAGTTCAAGGTCCAGCCGCCCGTCTGCTGTTCCATGGAGTCTGCACCGCTGCCGCTAATCAAGACGTTCGTTCCGGGCTGCAAGGGAAGCACATCATTCTCATGTTTCAACAGAACAAGCGATTGCCGGACGGCGCGCCTGGCGACGTCGCGATGATCGGCACTGCCAAGCAGGGAGACATCGGTGGCAGCGCGCTCCGATGGCAACCCGGCCGCCAAAAGACCGGAGCGGATTTTGACTTCCAGGATCCGTGTTACGGCCTCGTCGAGACGTGCCATGGGGACCTCGCCGGAGCCGACCTGATCAAGCAGTGATTCATAAAGACCGCGCCAGCTGTCAGGGGCCATATACATGTCGATCCCTGCCATCAGCGCCTCTGGACAATCCGTCGCCGTGCAGCCCGGAACTTCCGCGTGGCCGTTCCAGTCACCGACGACAAAGCCGTCAAATCCCATCTCTCCGCGCAGAATGTCGTTCAAAAACTGACGGGATCCGTGCATCTTTTCGCCGTTTACGCTGGAAAAAGATGACATGACGGACTGTACGCCCGCAGCAATAGCCGGGCCGTAACCGGCTCCGTGAATGTCCAAAATGGTTTTCAGGTCACCAACCGTGTCCCCTTTGTCGATTCCAAGCTGCGTCCCGCCATCGCCGATGAAATGCTTGGCCGTGGCCATGACATTTTCACCGATCATGAAATCATCTTCACCCTGTAGCCCCTGAAGGCCTTCGACCAATGGTCCGGCAAAGGACGCCACAATCGCGGGGTTTTCGGAATAGCTTTCATAGGCACGGCCCCATCGGTCATCGAGTGCCACGGCGAGGGTCGGAGCAAAAGTCCAGTCGATTCCGGTGGCGCGGATTTCTCGGGCCGTCACATCACCGATTTCACGCATCAGGTCTGGATCATTGGCCGCACCCAAGGCCGAATTATGAGGAAAGATTGTCGCCGTTTGCAGATTATTATGACCGTGAACAGCGTCCGTGCCCCATATCGCCGGGATGCCAAGGCCGCCATCCGTCGTGTCCGTCGATGCGGTCCAGAATGCATCGGCCAGGTCGACCCAGGCTTGAGGGTCAGCGACCTTGCCGCCGCCGGGCGCGGAGTTGCCGCCGTTCAAAACAGAACCGAGATTATATTGCCCGACCTCTTCGGGTGTGATCGATGCAATATCAGCCTGGATGACTTGACCGACCTTCTCTTCGACCGTCATGGCGGCCAGGATACGGGCGGCTCTCGATTCGACAGATGTATCGGCCCCAGCCATTTCGATGGCACTCACCGTGGAGACGGGTGTAGTCTCCGCGCAAGCCGACAGTCCAAAGCAGACTGCCGCGCCTAATAGCAAACTATATTTATACATCGTCCAGACTCCCCGAAACTGAGCGCGCGTGAAACCGCGCTTTTGTCTTGTCCTCTTTTTGTCCAACAATAGACAATGTCAACAGAGCGGTGGACAATTTCTCACGCGTAGCTAGTCTGGATGAGACAGAAAAGTGGGGGATGCCAGTCCTGCGCTGGAGGATAAATGGCTACAATCAGTGAGGTCGCAGAACGCGCCGGGGTTTCCGTGAAGACGGTTTCGCGGGTGATGAACGACTATCAGCACATCAGCGAGAAAACGCGCACGAAGGTCAATAAGGCGATGGAAGAGCTGAGCTATGCGCCCAGTTCGATCGCGCGGCAAATGCGTCTCGGCGATACGCAGAGCATCGGTATGCTCTACGGTGATCCCAGCAGTGGCTATCAGGCTCGGCTCAACCATGCCGTCCTGAAAGCCTGCTCGGATGCGCGTCGTTATCTCGCTGTCGAGTTTTTCGATGAGGCCGATCCGGATTGGCGGCGCCAACTCGAAGCGTTTCTTGATCGAACAAAGGTGCGTAACCTTATCCTGGTTCCGCCCATGTGCGATTCGTCTGAACTGCATAGTTTGCTACGCGAAAGAGACGTTCGCACAGTCCTGATTTCGCCCTCGCGGCAGATTTCGGGTTCCAGTTCGATCGCCATGGATGATCGGCAGGCGGCCATGGAAATGACCAATCATTTCATAACGTTAGGGCATAAAAATATTGCACATATTTCGGGCGACCCCGGGCATGTGGTGACTCTATTGCGCAAACAGGGATTTCGCGAAGCACTCAAATCTGCCAAGATTTCGCTACGACCCGACAATATCATCGCGGCTGAAAGTTTCCGTTTCAAGGATGCCATGGCGTGTGCGGAAACGCTCCTGTCGCGCCCTGATCGCCCAACGGCTATCTTTGCCTGCAATGACGAAATGGCTGCTGCTGTCATCATGGTGGCGAACCGTCTGGGCATTTCCGTGCCCGGTGAATTATCGGTTGCCGGTTTCGACAACACGCCGATTTCGGAAACGCTCTGGCCATCATTGACAACCGTCGCCCAGCCTTTCTCTCAAATCGCCTATGAAGCGGTGAAGCTAGTCAGCCGCCGAACCGGAGGCGATTCGAATGTGTCGGCGACCCATGTGCTGCCGCATGACATCCTGATCCGCGAATCGACGGGGCCCGCGCCCAGCTGACCCACTCAATCATAAGGCGCTTTCGCGCTGCTGGCACAGGGGTTTTCGTGACCCCTGTGGTTTTTGTGTCACACGCGACAAATGGTTTGTCCTTTTTGAGGACTATTCTTTGACATTGATGGACAATTCCGCCATGGGCCAATCGGGGTTCCCGTTGCGCAGCCATGTCGTGACGGAAACAAAAACATAAAAAACGACATCTTTGGGGATAAAGAATGACATCGTTACAAGACCGTTGGCTCACCAAGCTTCTGGCCGGAGCTTCCATCGTCGCTCTGACCAGTATTGCGCCTGTTGCTTTCGCGCAGGACACGCCAGCCGACGATGAGGACGCGTTTGAAGACGAGGTGATCGTCACGGGCTTCAAAAGCTCTCTGCAGCGCGCGCAGGACATCAAGTTGAATGCGGACACATTTGTCGATGCGATCACCTCTGAAGATATCGGCGCCTTGCCAGATCGGTCGGTTGCAGAAGCGCTGCAACGCGTGCCTGGCGTCAATATCAGCCGCTTCGCCGCACCCGACGATCCGGATCGTTTCTCCGTCGAAGGGTCGAGCGTTGTTATCCGGGGGCTGCCTTTTGTCAGATCGGAATTGAATGGTCGCGACATCTTTTCAGCCAATGGCGGTCGCTCACTCAGCTTTAACGATGTGTCCCCTGAACTGCTCGGGGCCGTCGAAGTCTTCAAGAATACGACTGCCGATATGGTGGACGGTGGCATTGCAGGCACGGTCAATCTGAAAACACGGAAGCCCTTGGACAACCCCGGGCCTCGGTTTGCGGCCACGATCGAAGGCAATTACGGCGATATGGCGGAAGAATGGTCTCCGGGCGGATCCTTCCTCATTTCCAATACGGTAGAAAGCAATGCTGGGACGGTGGGTCTGCAGCTTGGATTTGCCGCATCCGAACTTGTCTCTCGGACGGATGTTTCGCAGATCACGGACCCCTGCTATCGTGACGCTGCTCTGAACGGGCCGTGTCTCCGGGCGCGTGCCGTCGGATCAGGCGGCGTTGGCGGTGATACGAATTTCAACGAAACCAACTTCCCTCCGGCAGGCTCGGTCCTGGTGCCGAAAGGGGCGGGCATCCGCACGAACACGTTTGAGCGCAACAGGCAGGCCCTGTCTCTGATCGGGCAGTATGAAAGCCCGGGTGGAAATCTGCTGGCGACGCTCGAATATTTGCGGGCTGATGCCGATCAGATGCAGGATGAATTCTCTGTCCTGGCATTGGTCAATGATGATGCGTTGTTTCCCATTCCAACGGCGGCCAATGACCTTCAGTTCGATGCCAACGGCATCTTCCAGTCCGGGACACTGACTCAGGCCGGGCCAGGCATTCCAACGGAAAATCTGCGCTTCAACCGTGTGGACGAAGCGAAGACCGAAGATATTTCTTTCGATCTGAAGTGGAATCCGATGGAACGGTTGGCCCTGAACTTTGAAATTCAGCGGATCAATTCCACGCGTAATGAAGACGGCATAATCGGTGCCCTGCAAAGCTATTCCGACATCTTTATCGATAATTCAGGCGATCAGCCTGATGTTCAGTTCATTCCGTCGACGGGCGCTCAAGGCGGCCTGAATAGCGGCAGTGATGTCTTCTACTGGTTCCTGATCGATAATCAGGTTCGCAACACGGGTAAGCTTACAAGCTACCGGGCGGATGCAGACTATGATTTCAAGGACAAGGTCGGGCCGATCAAAAGTGTACGCTTCGGTGCCCGCTGGGCGGAACGGAATCGCGTGACGCGGAACGCGAACTTCAGCAACTGGGGTAATCTGTCCGCGCCGTGGCTCGGAAGCGCCATCTATGCCGACAATGCGGCCGGACTGGGCGCGGCCCAATCACGCACACCCTTTACGGACTTCCAGCGCGGGAACGTGGCGCAACCTATTCCGGGCGGATCCGCACTCTTCTTCGGTAGCGACGATTTTGTCGGAGATTATCTGAGCGGTCTGACATTCACTCAGGCCGACAGTATCGGCATTGCGTGGGAAAATACGTTTGGCTTCTGGAATCGCGCGGCCTTCGGACCTTTCCCGAACCTGTGGCAGCCACTGACAGGACTGCCGACATCAGATGTGAGCGAAGATACGCTGGCATTTTACGGGCGGGCCGATTTCGAATTTGACAATTTCGACAATGGCTGGGTGATCGACGGTAATTTCGGCCTCCGCTATGTCGAGACATCGATCCAGACAATCGGCGAGATATCGTTCCCGCAACCGGGCACATCGCCCGATCCGACAGTCTTCTGTAATCCGGCGACTTTGCCGCCGGGCGCGACATTGCCGGGCTTCTGTAACCTCCCGGCGTCACGTGTTGCCGAATATAATGCGTTCTTCTCAGGTGACGTCGTCGATGACAGCGATGATGTCGAGTTTGAGAACTGGCTGCCGAGTTTCAATGCCAAACTGGACATTGGTGACGGTATCATCTTCCGTGGTGCCGTTTCGAAAGGGCTTTCGCGGCCTGATCTGGGCGCATTTGCGACGGGCGGTCTGGTCTTCGACAATACGACAACACTTCAGCAGGCCGGGACGCTAGACTCAGCGCCGCTGTTCAAGGTCTTTACGGGGAACAGGCTTCTGGTTCCGATCGAAAGCTGGAACTTCGACCTCTCAGCCGAATGGTATTTCGATGACGTGGGCTCTTTGACGGTCTCGGCCTTCTACAAGGATCTGAGCCAGCTGATTACGCAGGGCGTCACGGAGCGTGAGTTCGCGCTTTCGACCGGGCAGAATGTTCGGGTCGAATTCGAAGGTCCGGCGAATGCCGACAGCGGCAGCCTTCATGGCTTCGAAGTGGCCTATCAGCAGACATTCGACTTTCTTCCCGGAGCGCTGGATGGTCTGGGTGTGCAGGCCACCTACACTTATGTCGATGGCGAGCAGGTGCCTCAGTCCGACAATGGTATTCAGCGGCAGCCTTTCGCCGGCCTGGTCGGATTCCCCGGAATTTCTCAGGATACGATCAATCTGACCGGCTTTTACGAAAACGATCTGTTCTCCGCGCGCCTGGCCTATAACTGGCGATCCGAATTCGCGGTGACGGCCCGCGACGTGATTTTCCCCTTCTCGCCGATTATCGGCGAGTCGACAGGACAGTTGGACGGGTCGTTCTTCTATAATGTGACGGATAATCTGAAACTCGGCGTTCAGGGCGTGAACCTGCTCGACGAAGTGACGGAAACGTCCCAGGTCATCAACTTCCAGGGCGACACGGTCCGTCGATCCGGTATTCGCAATGACAGGCGCTTCTCCGTCATTGCCCGGGTCAATTTCTAAACCCTGCGACATAGATTCCGGCGGCGTCCTTTGCCTCTGTAAAGGCCGCCGCCAATCTGGCACAGATGACGCATGTCTATAAATGATATCGTTATTGTGGGTGGAGGAACCGCCGGCTGGATGACAGCGGCGGCGCTTTCACGTCTGACCCAAGGCAAAAACGTCAATGTCACACTGATCGAATCCGAGCAGATTGGAACGGTGGGCGTCGGCGAAGCGACAATCCCGCCCTTCGTTCATTTCAACCGGCTGCTTGAAATCGACGAAGCGGAATTGCTGGCCAATGTGCAGGGCACATACAAGCTGGGGATCCAATTCGTTAACTGGGGTCAGCAGGGCGATAGCTATTTTCACCCGTTCGGAAATTACGGCTACGAGATTGACGGCGTCTCTTTCCACCATTTCTGGGTCAAGAACCGCCTTAATGGCGATCAGCGACCGCTGCACGCTTATAGTGCCGAAACGATGGCTGCCATGCATCGGCGTTTCGAGCCGGTCGGCAGTAATCCGAGAGAAGATCTGCCGCCGATCAACTATGCCTACCATCTGAATGCGGGCGAATATGCTGCATTCCTACGTCGTTACAGTGAGGCGCGCGGTGTGAAGCGCGTTGAAGGCCTCGTTGAATCCGTCCAGATGGACTCAGAGACGGGCTATGTCACCTCGGTTCAACTGAAAAGCGGGCAGATATTGAAGGGGGACTTCTTTGTCGACTGCTCAGGCTTCCGCGGCCTTCTGATCGAAGGAGCTCTGAAGACAGGGTATGAAGACTGGACGCACTGGTTGCCCTGCGACCGCGCCGTAGCCGTGGGCTGCGAACAGCCGGACCACCCGCTGCCCTATACACGGGCGACAGCGCATGGCGCCGGGTGGCAGTGGCGTGTTCCGTTGCAAAACCGCTTGGGTAACGGACATGTTTATTGTTCCGCGCATATGTCCGATGACGACGCCCATGATATCCTGATGGGTAATCTGGACGGAGAGCCCATCGCGGACCCAAAATTTCTGCGCTTCACGACGGGTCACCGCAAGAAATTCTGGAACAAGAATGTCGTAGCGATCGGTCTGTCGGCCGGATTCATGGAACCTCTGGAATCCACATCAATCCATTTGATCAATACGGGTATCAAGAAGCTGATGTCGATGTTGTCGCTCGACGTCATCAATCCGGCGCAGGAAAAGATTTTCAATCGCCTGACGTTGGCGGAATATCGTCGCATTCGCGATTTCCTGATCCTGCATTATCATGTGACCCGTCGCGATGACACGGACTTCTGGACCTATGTCCGGACAATGGATGTTCCGGATAGTCTGCGCGAAAAAATGGCGCTTTATGATCTTAACGGTCAGGTGTTTCGCGAAGAGGATGAACTGTTTACGGAAACGAGCTGGGTTGCGGTGATGGTTGGCCAAGGGGCTATGCCAAAGGGTTATAGTCCCCTCGTCGACACGTTCGACATGCAGGCGATCAACCGCGAAATGAGCGAGATCGAAAAGTCCATTCAGTACCTCGTCAGCCACATGAAACCGCATGGGCAGTTCCTGCGATCCCATTGTCCGGCCACTGCCGCTTGACCATAATTGGAGATAAACCCGTGAAAATTTCGCCGAGACTTGTGATTTTTTTCGCGGCGTGTCTGCTCGCTGCCTGTGCCAACGCACCACGTCCGGACGCGCCGAGCGTTGCGACCGATGTGTCAACGACCCTGACCGAGCGCGGCTGGGAGATGGTGTGGAACGACGAATTTGACGGCAACACACTGGACCGGTCGAAATGGGCGCCGGAAGTATCATGCTGGGGTGGTGGCAATCAGGAACGTCAGTGCTATCTCGACCGGGACGAGAATGTCATTGTGGAAAACGGCTATTTGCATCTCCGAGCATTTGCCGACGACGTCTCGGGACCGAGTGTCCATATGGAACATCCGGATTATCCGGGTGAAACAGTCAGTCGGAATTATGCGTCTGGAAAAGTCCGGACTCGCGATCTGGCCTACTGGACTTTTGGTCGGATCGAAGGGCGCATGAAACTACCGGGTGGGCAGGGGGCATGGCCGGCTTTCTGGATGATGCCGCAGTTCGATGTGCATGGTGGCTGGCCGCTTTCTGGCGAGATCGATATTATGGAAGCCGTCAATCTCGGCGCAGCATGTTTTGACTGCGACGCTGGGACTGTCGAGAACCGCTCATCCGGCGCGTTGCATTTCGGTAAGAAACCGCCTGAGAACGAGTATGTAACGAAGCGCCGTCCGCTCACGGCACAGCCGGGACAGGACGGACTGCCACGCGATCAATTTCATAGCTATGCCGTCGAGTGGGGCGAGGGACGGATCGACTGGTTCGTCGATGGGGAGCGGTTTTACAGCGTATCATCAGATGACTGGTACACGGACGCCGTCGACAAGAGCGATGATCCGAACGCGCCTTTCAATGAAGATTTCTACGTGATGCTCAACTTCGCTGTTGGCGGGGCCTGGCCCGAACGAGACAATGAGACAGGCTTGGACCCTGAAATCCTGCCCTCGGAATTCGTGATCGACTATGTCCGCGTCTACCAATGCGCGCAGGACCCGGAGACAGGACGCGCCTGCATGATGGATGACTGACCGGAATAAACGGACTGGCATGCGACTGTAGGAAGTCTAGAACTACCTTCTGATGAGTCTGATTGACGGCATTATCCTTCTGGGCCTGATCGCCCTGTTTCTGACAATCGGAATATTCGGTCAGACAAAAACGGATAGCACGGCGGATTATTTTCTCGCTGGACGGAAACTGCGCTGGCACCAGATTGGTTTTTCACTTTTTGCGACCAACTTTTCGGCATCGGCTTTGATCGGAATTACCGGCGCGGCCTATGCGATCGGTATTGCCATCTATAATTATGAATGGGTCGGCATTATCGCCATGATCCTGTTCGCTCTGGTCATGGTGCGCGTGATCCGTGGCAGCCGGGTCTACACAATCGCGCAGTATCTGGGCGAACGTTTCGATGATCGTGTGAAGACGCTCTACACCATCTTCGTGATATTCCTGCTGGTCTTCATCGACATGGCCGGATCGCTTTATGCGGGCGGCTTGCTTCTGAACCAGTTCATCCCCGGCCTGTCCGCCAATGCTGTCATCTTTCTCGTTATGCTGATGGCAGGACTTTATTCTGTGGTTGGTGGAATGACGGCGATTGCCCGCACTGATATGTACCAGTCGCTCGTCTTGCTGCTCGGTGCCGTCATGATCGCCTGGTTCTCCCTCTCCGCAGTGGGGGGATGGGAGGCATTCATCGAAACGGCCCCGCCGGAGAGTCTCAGCCTGATCCGGGGTCTGGATGATCGCGCTGTACCTTGGACAGGGCTGCTGATCGGCGTTCCCATTATTTGCATCTATTTCTGGGTGGTCAATCAGAACATGGTGCAGTGGGTTCTGAGCGCGAATACGCAGGCAGATGCCCGCCGCGGCTTGCTGATGGCCGGCGCGCTCAAGACGCTTTGCCTGTTTCTGATCGTCCTGCCGGGGATTGCCGCCATATCCTTTTTGCCTGGCCTGTCGGAACCAGACCGTGTTTATCCCGCCATGCTGCTGGAATTACTGCCTTCAGGCATTCTGGGACTTGTGCTTGCTGGATTTGTGTCGGGACTCATGTCCAATACGGATTCCACGCTGCATGCAGCCTCGACCATGATCACCATGGACTTCGTCCGGAAGAGGCGGCCAGACGTGGCACCAAAGACGCTCATTCTGGTGGGACGGCTTACAACAATTTTGATCATCGGCATCAGTGCGCTCTGGGCACCGAATATTGGTCGTTTCGGAACCCTGTTCGAATATATTCAGACCTTGCTCTCCTATTCCGTCGCCCCGTTCGTGGTGGTCTATCTGGGTGGCATGTTCTGGTCGAGGGCGACGGCGGCAGGGGCAGTGGCGGCGTTGATCGCCGGATTTGGCTCGGCTCTGGCGATTGCCATCATGGGCGACGGGCTTGATCTGTTTTCGCTTCACTATCTTCACGTCCCCTTGCCGGTGGCCGTGATCAGTGTGATCATCTTCATCGCGGTCAGCCTGAAGACGGACGCCCAGCCGGTGGAGGATCGTCTGTCATGGTCGCGCAGACGCGGTGACACGGACAGCCGCACCGGAATGCGGCTTGATCGCTGGCTCGCTGGGGGGCTTGTCGTCGTCACGATGGGCGTGCTGGTGCTATTCTGGTAGCCGTCGACAGTCTTGGAGACTGGATTTTGGCAGGCTGACAGTATAGCGAGGCGCCTTCTGCAAACTGGCACCCGCGTACCGGCTTGCAGCGGGTAGATTTCCTTGCATTGGGACCAGTTGATCCATGAGTAACATGCCAAAGCTTCGCTCGATCGAGAGCGATGAAGTTGTGGAGATTTTCACACGCTTTTTCGAAGCGAACGACCATCTGAAAATTCCCGGTCACTCGCTGGCACCCGACAATGATCCGTCATTGCTGTTCATCAATTCCGGCATGGCGCCGATGAAGAAGTATTTTCTAGGTCAGGAACAGCCGCCCTTGCCGCGCCTGTGCAATGTGCAGCGCTGTATTCGCACCAACGATATCGAAGAAGTCGGCGATCGCCATCACCTGACCTATTTCGAAATGCTGGGCTCCTGGTCAATCGGCGACTACTGGAAGAAGACTGCCATCGCACTGGCGTGGGAGTTGCTGACCAAGGGATTCGGCTATCCGGAAGATAGTCTCTACGCGACAGTCTATGCGGGTAATGCAGAGCTCGGCATTCCGGGCGACGAAGACTCCGTCCAATATTGGAAAGCGGTCGGCATGCCGGATGACCATATCGTGCGGCTAGGCGATGACAACTTCTGGGGACCTGCGGGCGAGTTCGGACCCTGCGGACCCTGCACCGAGGTCTTTTACGATACAGGCGATGCGTATGGCGAACGTTACGTCCCGGGTGGACATTTCGACGACGTCAATCGCTATATCGAAATCTGGAATGCCGGTGTGTTCATGCAGTTCAACAAGCTGCCAACGGGCATGTCCGAGCTGGACATGAAAAGCGTCGATACGGGTGCGGGTCTGGAGCGGATGCTGATGGCGCTCAACGGCTATGAGACGGTCTATGAAACGGATCTTCTCAAGCCGCTGGTCGACTTCGTGGTCGACCGTGTCGATAGCCTCGATGCCAGTTCCCGCTCGACGCTGATCGTCGCCGATCATATCCGCTCCGTGGTCGGGATTGTCGCTGACGGCATTGTGCCGTCCAATTCCGGCGCAGGCTATATTCCGCGCCGTCTGATCCGCCGCGCTATTGCCGCCATCCATCAGGCGGGCACGACGGATTTCGACTTTGCGGGCATGGTCCAGCTCGCGATGGACAAGGCCGGGAGCTGGAACCCGCAGGTCCAGGACAATCGCGCTAAAGTCGCGGAAATCTTCGCCAAGGAGCAGGCCGATTTTGAAAGCGTGCTGGAAGCGGGCGTGCGCAAGCTCGGCGACGAGTTCGAACGTCTGAACGGCAAGATGGACGGGGCGGAAGCCTTCCGCTTCTTCTCCACCTACGGCCTGCCGGTCGATACGATCCGCGACTATTTCGTATCGCGAGGCGGCGCATTTGACGGCTCCGGTTTTGATACAGCCTTTGCCGAGCATCAGGAAAAGTCGCGTAATGCCAAGGATGACGGGTCGGGCGGTAGGGCCCGGCTCGATCTGAGCGACTATCCGGCAACGGAGTTTGTCGGCTATTCGCGACTCGATGCGAAGGGAACAATCGTTGGCCTGTTCCGGGACGGCGAGCCCGTCGATCAGCTGGCAGACGGAGATGCGGGCCTGATCATTCTGGACCGGACCAGCTTCTATGCCGAAGGTGGCGGTCAGGTCGGGGATCAGGGGACGCTGACATGTGGTGCCGTCACGGCGACAGTCACGGATGTCGTGAGTCCGTCCGCCAATGTCTATGTTCACAAGGCCGATCTGTCCGGCGGGACGCTGTCCGTCGGCGATGCAGTCGACGTTCAGGTCGACGCCCATATGCGTCGCCTGACGCAGGCCAATCATTCGGCGACGCATCTGTTGCATGCTGCCTTGCGCGACGTGCTCGGCGATACGGTGACGCAAGCCGGATCGCTCGTGGACAGCGATCGTCTGCGCTTCGATTTCACATATGGCGAGAAGGTTCCTGACGACAAGCTGATGGAGATTGAACAGCGCGTCAATGCTGCGATCCGCGCCAATTATGGTGGCGCTATTCGGACCATGGGCTTCGACGAGGCAATTTCTGAAGGCGCGCTGGCCTTCTTCGAAGATAAGTATGATGACGAAGTCCGGACCATTGCTTTTGGCGATGCATCGATGGAGCTTTGCGGCGGCACCCATGTTGCCGCGACAGGCGAAATCGGCACCTTCGTGATTACGTCCGAAGGCAGTGTTGCGCGCGGTATTCGTCGCATCCAGGCCCTGACGGGTGAGGCGGCGTTCGATTATCTGCGCGCTTATATGGCCTACGCGCAGCAGGCGGCAGGGCGGTTGAACGTCAAGCCGGAAGCGCTGGAAACACGTGTCGTAGAGCTGTTGAAAAGCAGCAAGAAAACGCAGGCGGAAGCGCCGTCCATTTCGGTCAAGGATCTGGTCGCAAAAGCCGGGTCTCTATCGGACGGTACGCCTGCTGTGATCGCGAAGATCGATGCTGGCTCCAAACAACTCCGTCCGACCAGCGTCGATGTGGCCGCCGCGATCAATGGTGTAGCCATTCTGATCGCGGAGGCGGACGGCAAGGTTCACGTCGCCGTAGCGGTCGCGCAGGACAGGACGGGTGACTGGAAAGCCGGTGATATTCTCAAGCCGCTACTCGATCACGTCGGTGGCCGGGGCGGTGGCAAGCCGAATCTGGCGCAGGGCGGCGGACCGGATATATCCGGCTTGCCGCAACTGATGGATGCCGCCCACGCGCTCTAGGTGCGCGAGGGCGGGATCAACCGGCTCTGAAATAGTCGGCCAGCGCGTCGAGGGCGATCATCTCTGCGTCCTTGTCGGTGCGGCGCTTGACCTCGACGGCATTCGCCTTGACGGCGCGAGACCCGATCACGATTCGCACAGGAATGCCGATCAGATCAGCGTCCTTCATCTTGGATCCGAACGAACCCGGACCGTCATCCAGCAGAACGTCCAGATCCAGCGCTTTCAGCTGCGCCAGTACAGTCTCCGTAAAGGCGGCTAGCTCGTCGCCCTTACCGACCTGCGCGACATGGACGTCGAACGGCGCAATGGACTCGGGCCAGATCAGGCCGTTCTCGTCATGGCAAACTTCGGCAATCGCACCCAGCAGACGGGTCGTGCCGATGCCGTAGCAGCCAATGACTGGATGGATCGAATTGCCGTCACTATCCTGAAATTTGACACCGAAATCTTCGGCAAACTTGGTGCCGAGCTTGAAAATATTGCCGACTTCGATGGTCTTGCGCGTTTCCAGCGTTTCGTTTGCCCAGTCTTCTTGCGCCAGGACCTTGTCTTTCACTTCATCATTGACGGCCATTTGCTTGGCAGCGCTGTAATAGACCGTGTCTTCGCCTGCCGCCGTCTCCGTCTGGAACTCGTGCGACCATTCCGAAAATGTGCCCCCGGATGCGATCGTGGGCACCGTCACGCTGCCAATGCCGCAGCGCTCAAACACGTTGATATAGGCCTGCAAGGCTTTCTCGTAGTAGGCGTCTAGGTCGTCCTGCGTCGCATGGAAGGAATAGAGGTCCTTCATGCGGAACTCGCGGCCTCGCAGCAGGCCCGACTTTGGCCGTAACTCATTCCGGAACTTGGTCTGGATCTGATAGGTGTAGAAGGGCAGGTCGCGATAGGACTGAACGAAGCTCTTTACGACCGGAACGATGACTTCCTCATGTGTGGGGCCGAGCGCATATTCGGGCCCGTCTTCGCCATGCGTCTTGAACAGCACGTCGAATTTGTCCCAGCGACCCGTAGCTTTCCAGTTTTCCTGAGGGTGCAGACCGGGCAGCAGAAGTTCGTGCCCGCCAATCGCCTGCATTTCGTCGTGAATAATGGCTTCGATCTTGTCGAGTACCCGCTTGCCGAGCGGCAGATAGGCATAGACCCCGGCCATGACGCGGCTGACATAGCCTGCACGGACCAGCAGCCGGGCGTTGGCGCTGTTTTCCTCTTGCGGTGCCGCCATGGACGTCTTGGTGAAAAGGTCGCTGTAGCGGATGGCGGGCTTGCCCATTTTCTTATCCCGTAAGTTCGAATTCTGCGGACCGATGCCTGATTGCGCGCCGTCCGGCAAGCGCTGTCGGCGGCTCTTATCCCTGCGTGATCGCCGTTTCGTCGTGGCTGTAGAGCCAGTCCTGCCGGGCGTGAATCGCCTTTGGCAGAATGCGCCCGGCCAACCACATCGGCCCATAAGTCAGCAGCTGTGACGGCCGGCTGGATTTGTGGAAAGTTCTGGCATTGGCACGGGATCCGGCCTGAACCCGGCTTGCCCGCGCGAAGCGCCTGTTCTGATAGCGCGTCAGCGCGGCTGGAACATTATCGGGGGTCGTCGCCAGTTCCGTTGCGACCGCCCACCCATCCTCGACTGCCATGGCGGCCCCTTGCGCCATGAATGGCAGCATCGGATGGGCGGCATCCCCCAAGAGGGCGACGGAGCCGTCAGTCCAGCGGGGAAAAGGGTCGCGATCGAACAGCGCCCAACGATAGAGTGTGTCGCTCTCTTCCAGAATGCGCATGATCATAGGATCCCATCCCGCGAAATCGGCAATGGCGTCGGCCTTGTCGCCTTCTGTGGACCAGCTTTCCCCCTGCCAGTCATCGCGTTCGACAACGGCAACCAGATTGGCCAGTTCTCCGCGCCGCAGGCGATAGGTGACGGCATGGCGGTTCGGTCCCATCCAGAGGCAAGCCGTCGGTGGTGGCGCAAACTCGCCCAAGGCATGGATTGGCGCGATGGCACGCCAGGCGACATTGCCGGTAAAGCACGGTGTGTCCGGGCCGAGCATCTGCGTGCGGACGGCGGAGTGTATACCATCAGCGCCGATCAGGGCGTCACCCAACACGCGCTCCCCATTGTCGCATTGCAAGGTCACGCCGTTCGCGGATTGGATGTGGGACTGTACGGATATACCCAGGCGCAGAGCGTTTGGCGCGCGTTCCAGCAGGGCATCGGCCAGGGCCCTGACATAATCCGCGCGGTGGATATGAAGATAGGGTGCGCCCCAGCGGTCCTGCGCATAATCCTGCAGTGGGATGCGGAACAGGTGGCGTCCGCTGCGGCCCATCCGAGCCTCGATCGCATCCGGCGCGAAGCTGTCGCGCATGATCCGGTCCGTCATACCAAGCGCGCCGAAAATGCGCATCGCATTGGGCGGGATCTGGATGCCAGCCCCGACGTCGCTGATCGCTGGCGCGCGCTCAATGATGTGAGGGTCCAGGCCGTGGTGCAGACAGCATAGAGCCGTTGTCAGCCCGCCAATTCCTCCGCCTGCAATCAAGACTTTCACAAGGGCGCTCTAGTCCGCGAAAGCGATCTTGCCAATTTCGCATTGTCGTCTCGCCACAATGAAAGCATGCGTCTATCAGCCAGGCTGGGGAGATGGTGATGAGCGAGACATCGGCAGAGCATGAGGCTGGGCTGGATAGTCCGGGTGGTCGTGACCGGCGGCAGCTTATCGGGTTGTGGGCGGGTCTGGTTCTGGCGATGGGGCTGCAGTTCATCCCTGTCCCTGTGGAACTGGTCGCAATTACGGGAAGTGCGGGCGAAGCCCGAAGCGCCTGGATTGTACTGTCGCTTCTGCTGTTGATGGCCTGCTGGTGGGTCAGCGAAGCGATCCCCATTCCGGTCACGTCGCTTTTGCCACTCGTGGTGCTGCCCTTCTTTTCGGTCCAGTCGATCCGGCAGACATCGGGCGATTATTTCCATCCGATCGTCGTGCTTCTGCTCGGCGGCTTCATCGTTGCGAAAGCGATCGAGCGCTGGAACCTGCATGAACGGATTGCGCTGGGTGTCGTTGTGCGAATGGGCGCGAGCCCGGGGCGTCTCATTGCAGGGTTCATGCTGGCGGCTGCGATCCTGTCCATGTGGATTTCCAATACGGCGACCTCGATCATGATGATGCCGATCGCGGTGTCCGTCGCGCTGGCCGTGACGGACGGGCGGACGGGTGGGCGAGGCTTCACCTTCGCGCTGCTACTGGGCATCGCTTACGCCTGCTCGATCGGCGGGTTGGGAACCTATATTGGGACGCCGACCAATCTGCTGATCAAGGACGCGCTGGAAGGGGCGACCGGGCGCGAGATCGACTTCGTCAGCTGGATGATGCTGGGTGTGCCCGCAGTGATCCTGCTCTTGCCGATTGCCTGGTTCGTCCTGACGCGCTGGGCATTCAAGGTGAGTATCGATGACACGTCAGCAGGGCAGGCGGTGATTGCTGACCGGCTAGCGGCGTTAGGGCCTGTAACCATTCCCGAGCGTCGCACTATCATGGTCTTCGGTCTGATTGCGTCACTGTGGATTTTCGGACGTCCACTGCGTGGGCTTGAGGTTGGCGGGATTATGCCCTTTGCCGGATTGACGGATCACGTCACGGCGATTTTCGGCGTCGTCCTCTGCTTTCTGGTGCCGTCCGGATCACGCCGTGAGCCGGGGTCGAGCCTGCTGGACTGGAAAACGGCTGAATCCATTCCGTGGGGTGTCGTGCTGCTGTTTGGCGGCGGCATGGCGCTGGCGGGAGCGATCCGAGGTTCCGGACTCGGTGACTGGGTCGGCTCGGAACTGGAAATCTTCGCAGCACTTCCGGCGCTGCTGGTGATCCTGCTCGTGGCAACTCTGGTCATTTTCGTGACCGAAGTGACGTCCAACATTGCGACGGCGGCTGCGCTGACGCCTGTGCTGATCTCGCTTGCCGACCGGACCGACCTCGATCCGGTTCTGCTGGGTGCGCCTGTGGCGCTGGCTGCGAGTTGCGCTTTCATGCTGCCCATGGCGACAGGGCCGAATGCGGTCGTCTTCGCGACCGACAAGGTCAGCCTCCCGACCATGGCCAGGGCGGGTGTCCGTCTCAACCTGCTTGCGATTTTCGCGATTACGGGCGTGTCCTATGTGATCGCGCCGCTTGCGTTTGGCTGAGGTCTAGAAGGGTTTGACGGCGCCCAGAAAGGCGGTGCCAGCAATCATGATCCAGTAAAGATAAGCTACGCCGCGGCCAATGGCGATCGACCGGGCAAGCGAGGCTTCCACCGCAGCATTGGGTCCGTCTGCCAGCGTGCGGAAATGGGTGTGCCATTCGGACATTACCCAGCGGAGCACGACGCCAATGCAAAGCGCCAGCGCATAGACCAGCACCTTGGCGGTGTACCAGTTCTGACCTTCGCCTGTCACGAACGGCCCCATACCCATGAAGGACGTAATGGACACGACGATAAGGGTCGGGATCAACAGGTAGCGCGTCCAGTCCTCGATCTTGTAAAGCCTGTCGGACATCGGCGTCTTGCGTTTGGCAAAGGCGGTCCAGGTCAGCGCGAACCAGGCCGCGAACACGATCCACATGCCGACGAGCCAGCCGCCGCCATAGGCATGCATGCCCCAGAGATAACCCATATGCAGACCGAGCGGCAGCAGCGCGATGATGCCTGTGCGCGCCATGACATCGATTCGATAGGCGGTATCCATGTGCCGCATCCGCTCATCATAGCTGAGTGTCGGATTGCAGACTTTGTAAGAGGTCTGGAAAACCCCCCATTCGCCACCGAGCCAGTAAACCATGGCCAAAATGTGCAGCCAGCGTAAAATGTCGACCGTCATGATATATCCCCCGACGTCTTGACGATGTCCCCCATCGTCGTGACGCCAGTGAAGCGGATCAGATGCGTTCAGGCCTTGAGAATTGTCACCATGGATCAAACCGTGACGACTGCTGGCCGTTTCAACGGGTCGCTATGAACCGACAGGGTAGTAGGGTAGTTGTGCCAGCGCGTCTTTCAGGGCGTCACCCCAGCGATCCGAAATCGCCGTAAAGTCCGGATCATGGCTTTCGATCCGGAACATCTGGCCCTCTGTCAGGCTGTCAGCCTTGTAGATATGGATGTCGAGCGGCATGCCGACGGACAGGTTGGCCTTGAGCGTGGAGTCGAACGAGACGCAGAGCAGGCGGATCGCGTCCGGGACACTCATCGCGGTGTCGAGCGCACGCAGCAGGATCGGGCGACCATATTTGGTCTCGCCCGTCTGGAAGAACGGAGTTTCCGGCCCGGCTTCGACAAAATTACCTTCCGGGTAGATCATGAAGAGACGAGGCTCCATGCCTGTAATCTGACCGCCCATAATAATCGTGGCGTCAAAGGTCGAGCTGGCCGTCGGACCCGACCCGCCATAGGTTGCAACGACCTCTTTTAAGGTGTCGCCAATAAGGCGTGCGGCTTCAAACAGGGTCGGTACCTGCATGATGGTCGGGTCGCGTTCTGCGGGCCGCATAGAGCGTTCGTTGAGAAGGCTGACCACAGCCTGGGTTGTGGCGAGATTGCCAGCCGTCATCAAAGTGATCACGCGCTCGCCGGGCTCCGTCCATGTGAACATTTTCCGCACGACCGAAATATTGTCGATGCCGGCATTAGTGCGCGTGTCGGACATGAAAATAAGTCCGTGATCAAGCTTCAGAGCGACACAATAGGTCATGCGGGAATCTTTTCGTCCGGACGGTTGGCAACAGCTCCTATTGCTGGACCTGAATCGACACCTCAAGCTGTTCTTGCTGTCCGCCGATCATAAAACCGCGGGTCGGGGCGCACCCTGCATAGTCCTGACCTTGCGCAATCTTGACGTAGCGTTCGTCGGGGCTGATCCCGTTCGATATATCGAAGCCGACCCATCCGAGGCCGTCGACATAGGCCTCCGCCCAAGCATGGCTCGCGTCCTGATGATCCCGGTCATCCATCATCAGATAACCGCTGACATAGCGCGCCGGGATACCGAGATGGCGCGCGCAGGCGATAAAGATATGGCTGTGATCCTGACAAACGCCGCGCCCGATCCGGAGCGCATCGGCCGCGCTGGTATTGATGACGGTCGCGCCCGTTTCATAGGGGACCTTTTGTAATATGGTCTGACTCAATGCGTGCAGCCGTTCGAGACCCGTTCCCGAGATCGTTTCCACGAAGGCCGACAGCTCTGCGTCCATGCGCGTTAGCGGCGTCTGCCGTGTATAAAGCCAAAGCGGAGGACCCGCTTTTTCGGCTCCTGCAATGCCATTCGTATCATGCGTCTCGATCTCGCCGTCGACGGTGATCGTAACAGCCTGTGTACCGGGTATCAGCTCGATCAGGTCGACGTGATTGCCATGCTGATCGACGAAAGCGGCATGATGGCTGGCGCCGTCCAGAGTGAGCGTCCATCGCCCGACCGATTGCTGAGCTGTCCCTTCGCGCGGACGCAGACGCACCTGAAGCAAGGCGTAGTGAACGGGTTGGCCATAATCATAGCGGGTCTGATGTCTTACGCTCAGTTGCATCAGGTGTTGAACCGGTAGGTCTGGCTAATGACGTCGGACAGCCCGGCATTGCGGTCTATCAGGTCGAGCAGGAATTCATGCAGGCCCATCCCGACAATCGTGGCGCTGCTCGAGCCGAGAATATGGTCGCGATTTCCACGCGCCGTGGCGAGCGCATCCGACGATTGATCGTAACAGGCGTCGAGTGCCTCCAGCGTGCTGACGATCGTCTCGTAGCAAAAGGCGATCGAGCGCGGCAGTCGCGTGTCGTGGATCAGAAAATCGACAATCGCGCCGGGCGTAATCTCTCCGCCGTGAAGCCAGTGAAAGGCGCGCTCCGCCGAAGCCGAGCGCAGGATCATTTCCCATTGCACGTGATCGAGCGACGACCCTACTGATGCGCTGGACGGCAGGAGCACATAATATTTTGTGTCCAGAATACGTGCCGTCTTGTCCGCGCGTTCGATCAGTCCGCCCAACTCCATGAAATGGAAGATGTCGTTGCGCAGCATGGTGCCATTGATAGTCCCGCGCACAAGGGCGGATTGCTGTCTTATCTGGGCTAGAAGGTCCGGCAGGTTGTCGCGATCCTTCGGCGTTCCGATCAGCTCGTTCAGTGTCAGCCACGCGCCATTGATCGCTTCCCAGACATCGCGCGTGAGCGCGGTTCGCGTCATGCGCGCGTTCTGACGGGCGAGCTTGAGCGAACTGATGACACTGCCTGGATTATCCCGGTCCGCCAGCAGGAACTCGACCACGCTGGCCGTTTTATAGTCATCATGGGCGGTCATATACAGGGTCTTGGCCCCGGCGGTCGTCAGAACGGATTCCCATTCACTGCGCTGCGTACGAGACCGTGTCAGCGACATGCGGAAGCCGGCATCAATCAGACGTGCCGTATTCTCCATCCGTTCCAGATAGCGCATCATCCAGAACAATCCGGAAGCGGTGCGACCGAGCATATGGCTACTCATCGGACAGAACCCATGTGTCTTTCGTGCCGCCGCCCTGACTGCTGTTCACGACCAGCGACCCTTCCGTCATGGCGACACGGGTCAGGCCGCCCGGCACCACATCGACGGCGTCGGGCGAGACCAGAACGAAGGGGCGTAGATCGACATGACGCGGTGCGAGACCCGCTTCGGTCAGAATTGGTACGGTCGAAAGAGCGAGCGTCGGCTGCGCGATATAGTTGGACGGATTGTCGCTCAGCTTCGCACGGAACGCTTCGATCTCCTTTTTGCTTGAAGCCGGTCCGACCAGCATGCCGTACCCGCCGGAGCCATGAACCTCCTTCACGACAAGTGTTTCCAGATTATCCAGCACATAGGCCAGCGAGTCCGCGTCGGAACAGCGCCAGGTTTGCACGTTTTTCAGCAAAGGTGGTCGCCCGGTGTAGAATTCGATAATATCCGGCATATAGGCGTATAGCGCTTTGTCGTCGGCAATCCCTGTACCGGGCGCATTCGCAATGGTGATGCCGCCAGCCCGGTAAATGTCGAAAATTCCCGGCACGCCCAGCATGGATTCCGGATTGAAATTGAGCGGGTCGAGAAATTCGTCATCGACACGGCGATACAGCACGTCGATCGGTTCGAATCCACATGTGGTCCGCATGGCGACGCGACCTTCGATGATGCGAAGGTCTGATCCCTCGACCAGTTCGACGCCCATCTGTTCGGCCAGAAAGGCATGCTCGTAATAGGCGGAATTATGGATTCCCGGGGTCAGAACGGCGACATTAGGTGACCCGTCGCAGGCTGGCGGCGCCGATGCGGCAAGGGAGCGCCGAAGCAGCATCGGGTAATCGCTGACCGTTTCCACGCCGACGCGCGAAAATAATTCCGGAAACATGCGCAGCATCGTCTCGCGGTTTTCCAGCATGTAGGAGACACCGGACGGGGTCCGGGCATTGTCCTCCAGGACGAAAAATTCGTCCGGCCCGGTCCGGACCAGATCCGTCCCGACAATATGGGTGTAGATATCGCCCGGCGGATTCACACCCATCATTTGCGGTAGGAACGCCGCATTGTTTTCGATCAGCGCAGTGGGAATGCGGCCCGCGCGCAGGATTTCCTGGCGGTGGTAAATGTCATGCAGGAAGGCATTCAGCGCTTTGACCCGCTGTTCGATGCCCAGCTTCAAGGTGCGCCATTCGCGGGCGCTCAAGATACGCGGCACCAGATCGAAGGGGATCAGCCGTTCATCGGCATCGGCCTGTCCATAGACATTGAAGGTGATGCCCGTCTTGCGAAAGAATTGTTCCGCTTCGCCGGATTTACGCAGCAAGCGCTCCAGATCGACGGACGACATCATTTCGTGAAAGGTCTGGTAGGGTTCTCGGGTCTGTCCGTCAGATCCCATCATTTCATCGAAGAATGCCTGTTTGTCCATCCGAGTCAGAAACGCATGTCTGGACCGTGATTTCAAGTCGCGATTGGTGATTGGTGTCGCACGGGGTGCGACTGCACATGGATCGACCTAACCAGCCAGAAGCTGCCGGGCGAGAATGGCTGCGGTCTTAGCCGTCATCTGCTGGTGATCATGGTGCGGGTTCAATTCGACAATGTCGCAGACAGGAAGCCTGCGCTCCTGTTTTTGCACGCCTTCCAGACAATAATGGACAAGCGTCTGGATCGTCGAGAACGGAACACCGCGAACGGCTGGGCAGCTCACGCCAGGAGCCTGGTAATGAGGCAGCACATCCAGATCGATCGTCAGATAGATGATGTCGTTTCGCTCGATCAGGGCATCGATCTCATGCCGCGCGTCCGCGAGACTCTCTGTGAGCGTATAATCCATGATCATCCGCACACCCCAGTCTGCCGCGCGCGCAAACAGGGCTTGCGTGTTGGACTCCACGGCAACACCGATACAGAGATAATCGAAATCATCGCCTTCGCGGTCGCGGATCTGATTGAACGGTGTGCCCGATGAGGGGCCGTTCGCTCCGATCTGCCGGATGTCCAAATGTGCATCGAAATTCAGAATGCCGATCTGGGCGTCGGGTTCTGCACCGCGCAAGCCGAGGAAGCTGCCAAAGGCTGTTTCGTGCCCTCCACCCAGGACCAGCACACGGTCGTGGGTCTGCATCGCTGCGACAATGGCCTCGCCCAGCAGGCGTTGCCCCTGTTCCAGCTCCTCGCCCAGAACAGCAATATTGCCGTGATCCGTAAAGGTCGGGAAGTCCGCGGGGATCGGCAAACCCGCGAGCGGCCCACGGATTGCGTTAGGACCGTCCCGCGCGCCGACGCGGCCCTGATTGCGCCGCACGCCTTCATCGGACTCGAATCCGACGATAGCGTGGCGTCCGCCTGCTGTATGGCAGTGATAGACACGCCGCGCCGCAGGACCGTCTTCGCTGTCGTCGCGCCCCGTCCAATGAAACTCGCTCATAAGCCTTGCCTCCAGCCGCCCTTACAGGGCCGTGCGTAGTTCATAACCGGGCTGATAATGAAGTGTCATTGCCGTGATGAACCGATCGTCGATCTGTGTCGTGCGGTAGATGGTAAAGCTCGCCGTTCGCGGTGCCGTGTCGAACAGCACGGCGAGCGCAGTGTCGAGCGCGACAGCTGTGAAGGTCACCTGACCATCGGAAAAGGGAACGGTTTGCACCAGCCATTCATTGGCGCTGATGGTCTCCAAGGGCGCATTCCTTATGTCCGGGACAGCATCCAGATTGACCCAGCGCCGTTCGAACGCGAAGGGTCTGTCGTCAGCGCAATGCAGCGTTTCGATGAAGAGCGCGTCCTGTTGCGCATGTAGCTGCAATGTGTCTCTTATCGTTTCTGGCGGCAACCGCGTCTCCTGAGTGACAATTCTATGCGTATAGGTCTCTCCCAGAGCTTCGACCTGATCGCGGATGACCGGGATTGCGACTCTGGCATGGCGGACCGGACGAAGTGAGACGCGCGTTCCGCCTTTGCGTTTACGTATGACGAGGCCTTCGGTGGCCAAGGCCTGCAAGGCCCGGTTCATGGTTGCGCGAGCACAGCCATATTCTTCGGCCAGATCCGATTCATCCGGAATCCGGCTGCCGAGCGGCCATTCTCCTGACTGAATCCGGTCGATGAGCCGCTTGCGAATATCGGCCTGTGTCGCACGCATATTGTCTCCGGACAGATTACAGCCTTGCCAGCCTTCTTTTATGTATATACATAATAATAAGAAACTCTGCAATCTCTGGCGGTGTCATGACGCAAGTCTTTACAAACTGTCGTATCGCGACGCTGTCGGCGGGTGCGCAAACGCCCTACGGGCTGATCGACAATGCAGCCCTGATAGTCCGTGACGGACGGATTGCCTGGGTCGGATTGCGGGATGATTGCCCGGCAGCTGCATCGCATGTGGAGACGATCGATCTGGGCGGTCGTCTGGTCACACCCGGATTGATTGATTGTCATACCCACCTCGTCTTTGCCGGAAATCGTGCCACGGAATTCGAGATGCGCCTGACCGGCGTCAGTTATGCCGATATTGCGAAAGCTGGCGGGGGTATCGTCTCGTCCGTTCGCTCACTCAGGGCTGCAGACTTCGACACACTTGTTGCACAGAGCCTGCCGCGGCTGGATGCGCTGATCGCGGACGGCGTTGCCGTGGTTGAAATCAAATCAGGCTATGGGCTGACGATAGTCGACGAAATGCGCATGCTTCGCGTGGCGCGGCATCTGGAAACATTGCGTCCGATCACGATCCGTACCAGCTGGTTGGCGGCTCATACCGTCCCGCCCGAATATGCCGGGCATGCTGATGAGTATATCGACACAGTCGTTATTCCAGGTCTGCGTCTGGCTCATGCGGAAGGGTTGGTGGATGCAGTCGATGGCTATTGCGAAACCATAGCCTTCAGTATCGCGCAGATGCGCCGCATTTTCGACGCAGCCCGTGCGCTCGACCTCCCGGTCAAGCTGCATGCGGAGCAGCTGTCCGACAGCAAAGCCGCCCGGCTTGGCGCGGATTATGCCGCCCTGTCGGTCGATCATCTGGAGTTTCTGGATCCGGATGATGTGCCTGCTCTTGCGCAGGCCGGAACGGTCGCGACCCTGCTGCCGGGCGCATTTCACATGCTGAAGGAAACGCAGGAGCCGCCCGTCGCGGCGCTAAGAGCGCACGGCGTGCCGATGGCTCTGGCAACGGACTGCAATCCCGGTACGTCGCCGCTCATGTCTTTGCTCACAGCGATGAATATGGGGTGCATTCTGTTCGGCTTGACGCCGGAGGAAGCGCTGACCGGAACGACGCGCTACGCCGCAAAGGCGCTTGGGCTTCAGGACAGTCATGGAACGATCGAGGTGGGCAAGGTGGCCGACCTGGCCGTGTGGAATTGCGAGCATCCGGCGGAGCTGTCCTACTGGATTGGCGGATCAAGTCTGTCGCAGCGGGTTATCGGAGGGTCTGTCGCATGACCATCATGCTCTCACCGGGTCGGATCGATCTCGGCGCGCTTGAGCGCCTCTACCGCGGGACGGAGCCCGTCAGGCTCGACGCCGCTGCGTATGACCGTGTGGCGGACAGTGCCAGGACGCTGCAAAAGGCCCTTACATCCGGCAATGCCATTTACGGCGTGAATACGGGCTTCGGCAAGCTGGCCTCAGTCCGGATCGATGATGATAAGCTATCCGTTCTGCAACGCAATCTGGTGCGCTCGCATGCGGCCGGCTTCGGTTCCGCCCTGCCAGGACCGATCGTGCGGCTGATTCTGATCCTGAAGCTGATTTCTCTGGGGCGCGGTGCATCCGGTGTCCGTCCGGCGGTCGTGGCTCTGCTCGAAGAAATGGTCGGTGCCGATCTGCTTCCCGTGATTCCAGAAAAGGGATCAGTCGGCGCTTCGGGCGACCTGGCTCCGCTGGCCCATATGGCGCTGACTATGATCGGCGAGGGCGACGCCGTGTTAGAAGGTGAACGCATGACAGCCAGTGCGGCTTTTGCAGCAGCGGGGCTGAAACCGATCGAACTGGCCGCCAAGGAAGGGCTTGCACTGCTGAACGGCACGCAGGCCTCGACGGCGTTGGCACTGGCCGGGCTTTTTGATGCCCGGCGATTGGCTCGCGCATCTCTCGTGACATGCGCGCTGTCGGTCGATGCCGCCATGGGATCGAGCGCGCCGTTCCATCCGGATATTCACAGCTTGCGGGGTCATCGCGGGCAGATCGACGCGGCGCAGCATTTGCGCGCCCTGCTGGACGGATCGGAAATCCGCGACAGCCATGTCGAAGGCGACGAACGCGTGCAGGATCCTTATTGCCTTCGCTGCGCGCCGCAGGTGATCGGCGCATGTCTCAATCAGCTGGACCAGGCCGGGCGTGTTCTCGAAACTGAGGCCAACGCAGCTACCGACAATCCGCTTGTTCTGAGCGATGGATCGATTGTTTCCGGTGGGAATTTCCATGCCGAACCGGTTGCCTTTGCTGCTGACAATATCGCCTTGGCCATATCCGAGGTTGGTGCGATCGCGCAGCGCCGCGTCGCCTTACTCGTCGATCCGGCGCTCAGCTTCGGCTTGCCGGCTTTTCTCGCCCCGGACCCGGGCCTGAAATCGGGTCTGATGATTGCCGAAGTGACGTCCGCAGCATTGATGAGCGAGAACAAGGCGTTGGCCAACCCACGTTCGGTCGATAGCACGCCGACCTCCGCCAATCAGGAAGATCATGTCTCCATGGCCTGTCATGCTGCGCGGCGGCTGATGGACATGAACCTCAATCTGTCCGGCATTCTTGCTGTCGAAGCCATGGCGGCGGCGCAAGGGATCGAGTTACGCGCGCCCTTGCAGACCAGCGCCAGGCTTGCACATCACATCGATCTGATCCGGGAGCATTGCGCCCCGCTGGATGAAGACCGCGTCGTAAGCCACGACATCGAGGCGCTGGCGCAGTGGTTGCGCCGCAACGACGTGATGAGCGCCGCATAGGCGAGCCTTGAACCGCATATTCGACTGACACAGGTGAGATGACGATGACTGAAACACCCAATTCGCGCCGTCTGGCCAATCGGCGAGACATTAAAAGCCCGACCGGGCCTGATCTTATCTGCAAGAGCTGGGCGACCGAAGCCCCTTACCGGATGCTGCACAATAATCTGGATCGGGAGGTGGCAGAGAATCCGGACGAGCTGGTTGTCTATGGCGGCATTGGCCGGGCGGCCCGCACATGGGAAGATTTCGACCGGATTGCGGCCAGCCTGATAACGCTTGAGGAGACAGAGACGCTACTCGTGCAATCCGGCAAGCCGGTCGGCGTGTTCAGAACCCATGCGGATGCGCCGCGCGTACTGATCGCCAATTCCAATATCGTTCCGCACTGGGCGAACTGGGATCACTTCAACGAACTCGATCGCAAGGGTCTGATGATGTACGGTCAGATGACGGCGGGGTCGTGGATTTATATCGGCACGCAGGGAATTGTTCAGGGGACCTACGAAACCTTCGTCGAAGCGGGTCGCAAACATTATGGCGGTGACCTGTCGGGGCGCTGGATTCTGACCGGCGGGCTGGGCGGTATGGGCGGCGCGCAGCCTCTTGCGGCCGTCATGGCGGGAGCCTGCTGCCTCGCGGTGGAATGCAATCCCGACAGTATCGATTTCAGACTGCGTACGGGATATGTCGATGAAAAGGCAGAGACGCTGGACGAAGCGCTCGCTCTGATCGATCATTGGACGAAAGCCGGCGAGGCTAAATCCGTCGGCCTGCTCGGCAATGCGGCCGAGATTTTCCCCGAACTGGTCCGGCGCGGCGTGAAGCCTGATATTGTGACAGACCAGACCTCGGCGCATGATCCGGTCAATGGCTACCTGCCGCTCGGCTGGACGATGGAGCAATGGAAGCAGATGCGGGAAAGCGATCCCAAAGCGGTCGAACGCGCCGCTTGCGAATCCATGAAAGTGCAGGTTCAGGCCATGCTGGATTTCTGGAATGCAGGGGTGCCCACCCTCGATTACGGCAATAATATCCGTCAGGTCGCCAAGGATGAAGGCCTCGAGAATGCCTTCGATTTTCCCGGCTTTGTTCCGGCGTATATTCGCCCGCTCTTCTGCCGTGGAATCGGTCCGTTTCGCTGGGTGGCACTGTCTGGCGATCCAGAGGACATCTACAGGACCGATGCCAAGGTCAAAGAACTGTTGCCGGACAATCACCATCTGCATCGTTGGCTCGACATGGCGCGCGAGCGGATCAGCTTTCAGGGCTTGCCGGCCCGTATCTGCTGGGTCGGGCTTGGCGACCGGCACCGTCTGGGAATGGCATTCAACGAGATGGTCCGAAACGGTGAGCTATCCGCCCCCGTGGTGATCGGTCGCGACCATCTGGACAGTGGCTCCGTCGCCAGTCCGAACCGCGAGACGGAGGCGATGCGCGATGGTTCCGATGCGGTGTCGGACTGGCCTTTGCTCAACGCTTTGCTGAATACGGCATCAGGGGCAACATGGGTCAGCCTGCATCATGGCGGCGGAGTCGGCATGGGTTTCTCGCAACATTCGGGCATCGTAATCGTTGCGGACGGAACGGATGCGGCCAAAGCCCGGCTCAAGCGCGTGCTCTGGAACGATCCGGCGACAGGCGTCATGCGCCACGCCGATGCCGGTTATGAAGAGGCGCTCGATTGCGCGCGCGAACAGGGGCTCGATCTGCCCGCGATTCTTTGACGCAGAAACCGATTGTAGACCGCGCATCCAGACTTAGCGCTGGACGCTTTCAAAGCGGGAGGTCATAGAACCCAGATAAGCGCAAATGCGCGGATTTCAGGGGATAATGATGATGGCCGCCACAGATGCAACGGGGGGAGTCCAGGCACGGACGTCCAACCCGAGCCTTTACTTTTTTACACTCGTCGCTGCACTCGCCGGTTTTTTGTTTGGTTATGACACCGGTGTCATCGGCGGCACACAGCTCTATTTCACGGAATATTTCCAGTTCACACCGGGACAACAGGGCTTTGCCGTCGCTTCGGCCATTTATGCCTGTATCCCGGGGGCTTTGGTCGCAGGCTTCCTCTGCAATGCCATTTCGCGCAAATGGACGATGATCATAGCCGCCGTGATGTTCTCGGTCTCTGCCTGGGGATCGGGCATTGCAGATGGGTATGGCGAGCTGATCATCTACCGCGTGATCGGCGGCTTTGCGATCGGTCTGGCGTCGATGGCGGCGCCGATGTTGATCGCCGAAATCGCACCGGCTGAAGAGCGCGGCAAACTGGTTTCGCTCAATCAACTCGGCATCGTCAGCGGTTTTTTCGTCGTCTTTCTGGCAACCTATTTCATCGGCGGCGGCAATACGGCAGGTCTGTCCGACGCGGAACTGGTCGCGCGGAACGTCTACAATACGGAGCAAGGCTGGCGCGTCATGTTCTGGTCGGAATTGCTACCGTCGCTGGCCTTCTTCCTTGCACTCTTTTTCATTCCCAACAGCCCGCGCTGGTTGGTGATGAAGGGGAGGACGGAAGACGCGATGCTGGTTCTGATGCGGCTCGGCGCGAATGAGGCGACCGCGCAATCGGAAATCGCTGCGATCGAACTTTCTCTGGCCGATGACACGAAAAAAAGTCTCGACCCCAAAGTCCTGGCGGGCTTGGGTGGACTGGTGATGGTCGGCGTGATGCTATCCGTATTCCAGCAGGTCACGGGCATCAATGCGATCCTCTATTACGGTGCGGAAATTTTCTCCAATGCGCTCGGCTATGGTCCGGAAGATGCGCTCAAGCAGCAGCTCTGGCTCGGTGCAGTGAATTTCCTCTTCACCTTCATCGCTATCTTCACGGTCGACAAATGGGGTCGCAAACCGCTGCTACTGACCGGTCTGACAGGCATGTTTATCGGCCTCTCCACATTGGGTCTGACCGTGTTTACCGGGCAACTCGGCGTGCTATCGCTGATCGGTGTACTGGTCTTCATCGCCAGCTTCGCGCTCAGCATGGGGCCTGTCGTCTGGGTGCTGATTTCGGAAATTTTCCCGAACCGCGCTCGCTCGCTCGCCATGGCGATTGCCGTCGGGGCACAGTGGCTGTTCAACGCCTTTGTCTCCAACGCTTTCCCGGTTGTGAATCGCAGTCAGCTGAATGAGCAGAGCTTCAACGGCGCGTTGCCCTATTTCATCTTTGCAGGCTTCTGCATTCTGGCCTGGCTGTTTGTCGTCAAATTCGTGCCGGAGACAAAGGGCAAGAGCCTGGAAGAGCTGGAGGCCGGTCTGGTTTAAGACACCCATCCTCATCACACTAGAGGGCGGAGCGACCGGGTCGTTCCGCCCTTTTTATGGATTATTGCGCCAGTCCCAGCGGTGAAAACAACAAGTAGACGGCCACGACCAGAGACACGAGAAGAAGCGATACCGGAACGGCGTGACGCCACGGCGTCAGATCGACGGCAAGGGCTGCAGCGGGTGTCGGCTCGACGGGTCCATGCGCAACGGCTTTCGGTGCGAACCGGATCGCAGCCATCATGATCAGAGCTTCGATCCCGAACAGCACGGCATAGAGATGCAGGAAGTGAAGCGTGACGACATCGTCGAACACGAACTTCACAAGGCCGTAGGCAATGACATGGAACAGGATCACCAGCTTCGCTCCGATTGCAGGTGCGCGGCGTGTGAACAGACCGAACAGAACAATCGTAACGATCGGAATATTATAGAAGCCGGTAAAAATGCGAATGATCTGCCACAGCCCTTCGGGGGCCAGATAGAGTAGCGGCGCAACCGCGAAAGAGAAGATCGCAATCACGAAGCTGGCGATCATGGCGATGCGCACGGCCTGCCGGTCGGATAGTCGCTCGGCCCGCGACGGCGCATAGATGTCGAGCACAAACAAGGTTGCGGCACTGTTGAGCAAGGAATTGAACGAGCTGAACACCGCGCCGAGCAGAACGGCGAGGAAGAACCCCATCATCCAGATCGGCAGCAGGTCTTGGACCAGTGTCGGAAAGGCCAAGTCGATCGATGCCAGGCCGGGCCCATAGAGATGATAGGCGATGACGCCTGGGATCATCATGAAGAAAGGAACCAGCACCTTGAAGAAGCCGGACAGGAGCACGCCTTTCTGGCCTTCGGCGAGACTGCGTGCAGCGAGCGTGCGCTGAATGACATATTGGTTGGTGCACCAGTAGAACAGATTGGCGATAATCATGCCGGTGAAGAGCGTACCGAAGGGGGTCGGGTCGCGCTCGCTGCCGATCGCGTTCAGCTTTTCCGGGTGATCCGTCACGATCCGGTCGACCCCGTCCAGCAGCTGCCCATTGCCCAGCGCCATGAGGCCGAGCGTCAGGACAAGAACCCCGATGATGAGCAAGCCGATGCCATTGATCGTGTCCGAGACGGCAACGGCTTTTAGCCCGCCAAAGATGGCGTAAAGCGCGCCGACCCCACCAATGACAAGAACCGTCGCTACCAGACTGCTGAACTCCGAAAGGCCCAGCAGTCCCGGCACATCGAAAATCTTCATGACGGCTATCGAGCCGGAATAGAGCACGGACGGAATCGTCACGAGCCCGTAACCCAGCATGAATAGAATGACGGAGAGGCGGCGCACGCCCGGATCAAACCGATCATTGAGAAATTCGGGTAGGGTGGTGAACGCCCCTTTGAGGTATTTGGGCAGGAAGATCATCGCCATGGCGATGGTAGAAATGGCCGCTGTCACCTCCCAAGCCATGCTCGACATATTATGGCCATAGGCGGAGCCGTTCAGGCCGATCAGCTGTTCTGCCGACAGGTTAGTCAGCAGCAGCGACCCGGCGATGAACAGACCGCCGAGATTGCGCCCGGCGAGAAAATAGCCGTCTTGAGTTTGGACTTCGTTGCGCGACGCCTGGTAGGACAGAACGGCGACCATCGCCATAAAGACAGCGCAGCTGAACAGGACAAAGGCGAGGGAGCCGCCGCTCATCGGTTGGTCTCATCCATCATGACGCTCCCCTTCTTGTCTGACTAACTCTAGGCGACCTCTTCGCCGCGTGCGAGCGTGTAGAGTTCGAACCAGCGTTCGCGGTCCATCTCGACCTTTGTGGCATCGCTGATCGTCTGGATACGGGATAGCCGGTTGGTTCCCAGAACCGGCATGATCCGGGCGGGGTGGGCGAGGAGCCAGGCGACGGCGATGGCCGCCATATCGGTATCGCTGGCCGCAGCCAGCTCACCCAGGCGACCGAGCAGGGCTGAATTGTCAGTCCCGAACAAAGCCCCGCCGCCCAGTGGCGACCAGGCCATGGGGGCGATGCTGCGCTGTTGCAGGTAGGCCAGATCGCCATGGGTAAAAGGATCTCGCGCCATCAACGACAATTCGATCTGATTGGTGACCAGCGGCTCTGACATGAATGCGCTCAGTAGCTCCATATCGTGCGGACGGAAGTTGGACACGCCGACGGCGCGCACGTCGCCGCTCCTGACCAGCGCGTCCAGCGCAGCCCCGGTCTCCTCGGCGTTCATGAACGGGTCCGGGCGGTGGATCAGCAGCAGATCGATCCTGTCCGTTCTCATCAGGCGCAGCGACGCGTCGACGGATTGCCGGATATGCGCTGCCGATGTGTCGTAATGTTTGACGTGGGCATGCTCGTAGCGACCCATCGGCGCGACAATCCCGCATTTCGTCACGATCTCGACCTGATCGCGCAAGTGCGCTGCGTCGCGTAGAACCTCGCCCAGCGCGGCTTCACAGCCATAGGCTCCGTAAATATCGGCCTGATCGAGGGTCGTGATGCCCTGTTCCAGACAGGCTTCGATCTTGGCCTGTGCATGGGCGGAGGAATGGTCCGGGTCCTCGGTCAGGCGCCAGAGGCCGTAGACGATCCGGGACAGGTCGAGATCATCCGTGAGCGAGATGCGTGTCATCATGTGCGCGGTCCTGTGCCGAGCGGTGTCGGCGGTGTGATAGCGGGAACCCGACCATAGGCGTGTGGCAGCGAGCTTGTCTTCATGTGAGAGAGAATTTTAGTTCCGAAATGACGGGCTTCGTTAATATGCGGATATCCGGAGAAGATGAAGGCCCGGATGCCCATCTTCATATAGCTTTCGATCTCGCTCATAACCTGATCGGTCGAGCCGACAATGGCGGCACCGCAGCCCGATCGAGCGCGGCCGATTCCAGTCCAGAGATGTGGCTCGACATAACCGAACTTGTCGGCCAGTTCGCGCGCCCGCGCCTGATGCGCCACGCCGAGACTGATGGAATCATGCGCCCGGTCACGGATCAGCTTGCCATATTCATCATCCAGTTCCGCGACCAGATGTTCGGCATAGTCTCGCGCCTCGGCTTCGGTGTCGCGGACAATGACATGGGCGCGAAGTCCGTAATCCAGCGTTCGGCCATAGCGGTCCGCGACCGCGTGAACGGACTTCATGCGCTCGCCCAGCTGGTCCTTTGTTTCGGGCCACATCAGATAGACGTCGCAATGTTCTCCGCACAGCTCCAGCGCGGACGGCGAATAGCCACCAAAATAGAGCAGCGGGCCGCCATTCTGCTGATATGGCTTGGCGGGCGCTGTCGGCACATCGGTGAAGTTATAAATATCGCCCTGGAAGTTGATCGCATCCTGCGTCCAGGCCTGCTTCAGGATGGACACGACCTCGCGCGACCGCTGATAGCGATATGCGCTGTCCGCTTTTTCGCCGGGAAAATCCGAGCTGATGATGTTTACGGTCAGTCGCCCTTCCAGCATGTGATCGAGCGTCGCCAGCGTGCGGGCCAGCATGATGGGCTGCATCTCGCCGCACCGCACGGCGGCCAGCATATTGATCGACTCTGTCAGCGGCGCGCCACCGGCCACGAAAGACAGTGTGTCCTGTCCGACCTGATAGGAAGAGGGACAGAGAATGTTGCGAAAGCCCTGCGCTTCCGCCTCCAGCAATATGTCCCGGCAATGGGCCCAACTCGATCGCAGGTCAGGATCCGGGACGCCCAGTTGCCGATAATCATCCGAACACAGCGCCGAGAACCAGGCAATTTCCGGCGCGTCGAGGTCGGCGGACGTAATCGGAACAAGGCTCATGTCGGACGGCTTTCTCTTTGGCTTAAAACCAGGAAACAGCGTTTGCTTATCAGGTCGGGAACAGTGTATCAATAATGTATCAATTCGGAGGCGATGATGAATGCGTCGAGGCCATTGCCGCGCCACATACAGATCAGCGAACGTCTGATCCGGGAGATTGCCAGCGGCCTGTTGTCTGACGGCACGCGCCTGCCGCCCGAACGGCAAATGGCGCAGAATTTTGGCGTGGCTATCGGTACATTGCGCAAGGCGCTCGCCGCGCTGGAGGATAAAGGCCTACTCGAACGCAAGCAGGGCTCCGGCAATTATGTGCGCCGCCAGAGCGCGGTCAAAAGTGTCTATTCCCAATTCCATCTGGAACGGCCTGAAGGCGGCGGATTGCCGACCGCCATGATCCTGTCTCTGCAAACGGTTGATGCGCCCGTAGAGGCCGCGCGCTTCGGGCTGCCGTCACGGCTGCTTCGTATCGAACGGCAGCGCGCGCTCGATGACCGGCCGGTTGCTTTTGAAAGGATATGGATCGCCCCACCGGACGCGTCCGTGTCAGCCGCTGCGATCAGCGATTCGCTTTATGCCTGGTACCGGGACGCGCTCGGCCTCATCATCGCCCGGGTCGAAGACAAGGTCGGAGTCGCGCCTTTTCCGGATGGGGTGAGACTGAACGCGCTCCCGACCGGGCAAGCTGTCGGATTTATCGAGCGGCGCGCCTGGGACCAGATGGGGCAGACCGCCGAATATTCACAAACCTGGTTCGACCCCGACCGGGCACGCTTCTTCAGTCGCAGTGAGGACAAGACCGGATGAAACAATACGGCATTATCGGCTGTGGCATGATGGGCATGGAGCACATCAACAATATCAACCTGCTGGACGGCGCGCAGGTTTGTAGCGTTTATGACCCCGTCACCGAACTGGCGGCGCTGGCTGCAGCGCGGGCGGGTGGAGCCAGCGTAAAATCGTCCATTGCCGACATGCTGGCTGACGACGCGCTTGACGCCGTGGTGATCGTCAGCCCGAATTTCCGCCATGTCGAACAGTTGGAAACCGTGGCGCGTCACCGGACCGTCCCGATCCTGTGTGAAAAGCCCCTTTATACGGATCCGGATCAAGTCACGCGGCTGGACGCCTTTATCCGGGATTATTCAGGGCCCGTCTGGGTCGCGATGGAATATCGCTATATGCCGCCGATCGCGCGGCTGATTGCGCAGAGCGCGTCCGTGACAGGCGGTGTGCGGATGCTATCCATCCGTGAACACCGCTTTCCCTTCCTGCCCAAGATCGGACACTGGAACCGCTTCAACCGCAATACGGGCGGCACGCTGGTTGAAAAATGCTGTCACTTCTTCGATCTGATGCGACTGATCACGGGCGCGGAGCCGGTGCGTGTCAGCGCCAGTGCAGGGCAGGCCGTCAACCACCTCAAAGAACGTTATGACGGTCAGACGCCCGACATCTGGGATACGGGCTATGTCCTATTCGATTTTGACAATGGGTCCCGCGCCATGCTGGAGCTCTGCATGTTCGCCGACGGCTCGCTCTGGAATGAAGAAATCAGTGCGGTGGGCGAGCAGGGCAAAATCGAATGCCGCCTGCCAGGACCGCATCGTTTCTGGCCTGGCGAAATGGACAGTATCCCGCATCCGCAGCTGACAGTGGCCCCTCGGAGTCCGAAAAATCCCGTCACGACCGACATCCCGATCGATCCGCAATTGCTTGAAGCGGGGGATCACCACGGCTCGACCTTCTACCAGCACCAGCGCTTTCTACAGGTTGTCCGGGGCGAAGCGCCGGTCGAAGTCACGCTCGATGATGGCCGCCGTGCGGTCGAGATGGGGTTGGCGGCGCAGGCTGCGGCGTCTAACCACTCAGTCGTGACGCTTTGATAAAAGCGGGCAAGGGGGACCATGACGGGGAATAGGGACGAACCGAGAAAGCTGAGTTGGGCGATCCTGCCGGGTCTCATCCTTGTCGTTCTGCTGACTGTTCCGGCCTGGTGGCTGGCGAGCGTCACCGATATTCCCGCCGTGATCACTGCACTGGTGCTGGGCCTGTGTGCCAGCCCCTTATTCGCGCGGTTTCAGACGAGCCACCCTGGTGTACAATTTGCCGCCGACCCGCTCATGAAGATCGCTGTCGCCTGTCTTGGGGCGGGTGTGAATATCGGCCTGCTGATGCTGCTGGGCTGGCCAGTGCTGATTACCATCATCGGGATCATGGCAATCACGATCGGGACGGGGCTGTGGCTCGGCCGTTTGCTGGGCCGTTCGCCAGCTTTCGCAATATTGTCTGCGGGGGCGGTTGCAATCTGCGGGTCCTCGGCGGCTCTGGCGTTGTGCTGCGCCTTGCCGGCCTCGGCCCAGCGCGAGCGCGACCTGTCGGTCGTCATCATCGCGATAAGCCTGCTCTCGGCAATCGGCGTGCTGCTCTATCCGCTCCTGATGCAGGCGTTGGGTTTAAGCGATATCGAAGCGGGTTTCGTGCTTGGCGGCTCGCTCCACAATGTCGCACAGACCGTGGCAGCCGGATTTTCCATGTCGGAGTTGACGGGCGAGACCGCGACACTGGTCAAGATGATCCGCGTGTCGCTACTGGCTCCGTGTGTCATTATGGTCGCCTATGCGTTTCGGGGTGCCGTGATCGCGCCAGCGTCAGACGGTGAATCGTCCGTTGCCGCATCGTCCGGCGATGGTCCCTGTGTCGATGAAGCTTGCGGCGACGAAACGTCTCAGCGGCGGCGTATTCTGCCGCCCGCTTTCCTGATCGCCTTTTTCCTCCTGATGATCGCGGGCAGTGCGGGCTGGTTGCCCACCCCGCTCAAAACAGCCTTCGCTCATATGGCGAGTGGCGGACTGATCCTGGCGATGACAGCCATCGGCCTGTCGACCCCGATCGCCGATCTGCTTCGCACGGACCGGCGATCGGTCTTGCTGATCGTTTTGCAGACGGCGGTCATTCTCGGCTTGGCCCTCGCCGCTTTGTTGTTCCTCAGGCTCTAAAGAAGTTTAAGCCTATAAAAAAAACGGGCATCGCCATTTCAGACAATGCCCGTCAAGTTGGGATAAATGTTATGCCTGACTAGAAGTCGACGTGCAGCGCCGCGCCGAAGATGCGCGGATCCAGCAGGAAGGCGCTTTTGAAGCTGCCGACCAAATTGGAGTTTGTCTCCAGGAAGGTGATGCTGTCTTCGTCCAGAACGTTCTTGACGAACAGGGTCACATCCCACGGCATATTGTCATTATCGATCGCCAGTTGCAGATCGAGCTGATCCCAGCTTTCGACTTCATCGGACGGCGTGTTGAATTCACGTGAGAAGAAGCTGCTCTGGGTGTAATAGTCCACTCGTGGTGTCAGACGCCATTGGTCCCCGACTTCATACTCATATTCAGCCGCAAGCTTCAGCGTGACATCCGGAGAGTTCGGCAGGTCGTTGCCCCGGATTTCGAAGAAGGCCCCGCCGCGCGCGGCATCGGATGACTGGAAAGGGCTCTTGATCTGCGCATTCAGCAGTCCCAGCGCGCCTTCGAAGCGCAGCCCATTACCCGGCGCATAGACGCCTTCCAGTTCGAAGCCGTAAACTTCCGAGCTCGGAATGTTGACGTTTGTTGCCAGCGTGCCAACGATATTGCCAACGATCAGGTCCTGATAGTCATAATAGAACGCGGCCGTATTCAGCTGCACTGCACCGTCGCTCAGGATCATTTTCGCGCCCAGTTCATAGGCATCGATGACTTCGTCCTCGAAGGTCGGATTGACGGCATTGCCAGGGTTGAAACCGCCCGACTTATAGCCGCGCGAGAATGAGGCGTAGAAATTGGCGTCTTCGGACCAGGCGACGTCCGGAGACCAGCTCAGAACCGCACGGCCCGTAATGCCGTCAAAGCTCTCTTCGGCCACATTCGGCGCAGGCAGGGCGAACAGGCCGTTGGCTGTGCTGATGCTCTTCTTATCGTCGGAATAGCGCAGACCCCCAATGAACTCGAGCTCGTCGGTCAGATCGACATAGACCTCGCCGAAGACGGCGTAGCTTTCCACCGCACCACTGGTTGTCAGCGCGACCACGGCTGCTGCGGGCAGGTAGGTGTTCACAGACCCGCCGCCATCAGCATCAAGATAGAAACCTCCGATAAGGAAATCGAAGCGGCCATCCAGATCTGAGGCCAGGCGGACTTCCTGACTGAACTGTTCGCGGAAGCCTGCAGCCGTTTGTGCAGTCCGGTAATCGGTCGTGGTCACGAAAATGTCCGTCGGTTGATCGAACAGCTGATAGGTCAGAACGCCATTGCCATTGCCGTCATCGGCAACCGTACGCGCCCCGAACGTACCGGGATTGAACGCATTCGGACGGTAGCCTTGATCGAAGTCCCGGATCGAGCGCGAATTGCCTTCGCGGTAACCCGTGACCGAGGTCAGCAGGAAATCGCCGAAATCGTGATTGAGCTCGAAAGTGGCGAGGAAATCGTCATTGTCCTGAACGGGATTGATGTCGATGACGACACTGCGAAGATCGGGCGGGTTGTCAACGAAAGTGCCGGGCCGGGTAATTCCGCCAAGCAGGAAATTGTCGAGCGGGAAGGTGTTCAGCGGGAATTGCGTATCGACGCCGTCCGTCGAACAACCGGTTGCCGGATCGGGCAGACACAGAGACTTGACGGCATTGGCGCGGTTACTGTCCTCATTGAAATAGGTCAGCACGAGATCGGCGGATGTCGTCCCATTGTCGAAGCGCGTCGAGGAGCGCACCGTATATTGATCGCGTCCGTCGATCCGTTCGCCATCGAAGAAATTCTTGGTATAGCCATCGCGCTTGATGAAGTTGCCGGCGAAACGCTGGCTGAACTGTTCACTGATCGGAATGTTCAGCGCGGCAGTAGCGCGGATGCCGTTGAAGCTCTCGGCTTGGAGGGTGACATAGCCGCCATATTCGTCGGTCGGCTTCTGGCTGATGAAGTTGACGATACCGCCCGTTGTATTGCGTCCCTGCAGCGTCCCTTGCGGCCCGCGCAGAACCTCGATCCGTTCCAGATCGAAATAATCGCCAAAGGTCGAGCCGGATTGAAGAAAGACACCATTGTTCAGAATGCCGATATTCGTGTCAGACGTCCCGCCGAATGATTGTGACCCGACACCGCGGATCGTGATATTGCGGTTGGCCGACAGAAAGACGTTCGGCGCGTTGAACTGCAGGTCTTTCGTGTCCTCGATCCGGGCGGATTCCAGATCGGCGGCGCTGAGCGCCGTCACGGCGATCGGGACTTCCTGCAGGGTCTGTTCGCGCTTTTGTGCAGTCACGATGATGACGTCCATATCCGCATCCGCATCGTCACCCGGCTGTTGTGCCCATGCTGCACCGGGCGCGCTGAGCATCGCTGTCGTGATCAGCAGGGACGCGAGTCCCCGCCTTGTCGATGGCCTCGTGCTGGCTGGTCTGTCGGCTGAATATCTACGCATGACACGTCTCCCCTCTGGTTCAAATTCCGGCGTCGCTGTGTTCAGCTGACAGGTAAAACCTACTCCTATTGTAAAAATGGTCAATAAAAACTTTGGAAGATTTTTCAGCCGCCTTCTGCGTAGATCCGGGCCAGGATCTCACCGAAGTAGCTGCGAACGTCGCTTTCGAAGACCTGCGTCATGAAAACACCGGTCGTGTCGGTCTCCTCATCAATCCAGAAATAGGTCGAAGCCGCGCCCGCCCAGAACAGACCGCATTGTGGGAAAACGGGGGCGACCAACGTCTCTGCATCCCGAACCGCAAAGCCCAGACCGAAGCCGCGTTTTCCGAGAAACGCTGCACTCGCGCGCGCTTCTGCGCTCAGCTGATCGCGTGTGGCCTCCTGCCAGAGAGTTTCTGACACAAGGCGGGGTTCCGCGTCGATCAGGGCTTGCGTGAAAGCCAGATAGTCATCGGCATCCGAGACAAGCCCCGCACCGCCAAACTCAAAGTCGGGGGCCTTGGCATAGAGGCTGCTATCATAGGGATCGAGACGGTAGGGCGTCTGCGGCTGCAACTCATCGATCGGGAGGTTGTAGTCTATCGGGCTGCCGGACGGGGCCTGAGGCGGCACGATATAGGCGCTGGTAAAATCACCGATCCGGTCCGGTGTGATTCGAAAGTGGCTATCCTCCATTCCCAAGGGATCGAAGATATTGTCCTGCATATATTCACTCAGTGGCTGTCCCGAGACCTTGGCGACTAGCGCGCCCAGCACATCGGTCGAATTGCCATAGGTAAACCCCTGGCCCGGGTCATGCTTGAGCGGAGCCTGAACGATGCGGCTGATAAAGCCATCATTGCCGATGACGGGGTCCATTCCGTTTGTGGGGACGTCCGATACGCCGGGACCGGCAGGAATGCCCAGTTCCGCATAATATGCGGCAATCGGATCGGCCTTGGCGCCTGTCCGGTACGTCAATCCCGTTGTATGGCGCATCAGGTCCCGGACTGTGGGGGCACGGCTCGGTGCGCGCACATTCGTGCCCGTTTCGTCCGTCGCGACCCTGATCTTCGCAAAGTCTGGCAAATGATCGCTGATCGGATCGTCGAGTGCAATGAGTCCGCGATCGACAAGCTGTAGCGCCGCGATCGTAGTGACCGGTTTGGTCATCGAATAGATCCGGAACAGCGAATCCGTCGTCATTGGTTTCCCGGTCTCCAGGTCGGCATAGCCGTAGGCCTGAGTGAAGATTGTCTCTCCGTTGCGGTTGATCGCGATGACGGCCCCCGGCGCTATGCCGCGGTCGATCATATGGGTCATCAGCCTATCCATATCGGCTGAAAAGGTCTTATCGATCGCCGGGCTCGGGACTGGAGCCGTCACGTGACAGGCCGCCTCATTAGTGGCCGCCTCGCTGGTGGCCGTCAGTTCCGGAACAGCGACGGCAGGTGGCACGGTTTCGCAGCCGCTCAGCAGCGTCAATCCGAATAAAAGCGGGGCGATGCCTCTTGCCGACGCAGTCAGGTTGGATGTCATGGCAGGGTCTCCAGCTCTTCAAGAAATGTCAGAATGGCCGCATTGGCTTGTTCCGGTTGGTCCATGGATGTCCAGTGACCGACATCGGGCAGACGGGCAATCCGAAGGTTCGGTTCTGCCGCCAGAAGGGCATCGATTATGCTGGGCAGGAAGATCGTATCCTCTTCGCCCCAGATGAACAGTGCAGGTCCTGTCAGCTCTGCGTCCGGGCCCGGCCATTGCGCCGCATCGTCGATTTCGTCCCAAGGCGGAATGTTGGCGCGGTACCAGTTCATGCCGCCATCGACCGCGTCGGTCCTGCCGACGGCCGCGTGAAAGAGCGCCATTTCTTCGTCGCTTAACTGCTGATCGCGCTGCAGCTTGGCGTAGGACTGTACGGCGATCGTTTGAGCCAGCCCCGTGCTATCGATCTCTTCGCGGGTGATTTCACTAAACCGTTGCATGTAGTGGGAAATGGCCTGCTGTTCGGGCGACCGTGCCAGTTCCGCAAGCAGGCGATTAAGCGGCGGCGCACTCATGCCGATGACGCCGTGCAACCGCTCGGGTTTCCATTGCGCATAGGCAAAGGATAGCGGCGCGCCCCAATCGTGACCGATCAACACGAAACGCTCTCCCGGTGCCAGCGCCTCCGTCAGTCGGTCGATCTGTCCGGCCAGCGCTTCGACCCGGTAGGGCGCTCGCTCCTGCGGTTTCGAGGACAGGCCTGCGCCCAGCCCATCAACGGCCACGACGCGGTAATCCTGCGCCAGAAGCTCGATCTGATCGCGCCAACTCAACCAGTTGGACGGAAACCCGTGATAGAGCAGGATGAGGGGACCAGTCCCGGCTTCGACAAAGTGAAGGCGGATATTTTCGTCCTGAAACCAGCCCTCCTTGTAGTCGTGATCCGAGAGCGATTGGGCATAGCGAATGGCAGGGTCTTCGATACTGTCCGGGGCGGAATAGCGAAGTCGCTCTGGCGCGTTACTGGGGGCGGGATTGCAAGACGACAGAATGAAGCCGTAACAAATGATCATGACCAGCTGCGTGAGACACCCGCCGAACTGTTTGATCTTCATCCTTGATTTCACAGGCACGCCCCTTATTGTAAAATTAGTCAACAGTATGGTGGCGGTGATGTCAAGCGTAGGTCAATGTCACCGGCTATGCCAATCGTGAGATGTGCCAGCCTGGACGACGGCTCGACGAGACAGGGGCTGAACAAGACATGGATCAAGCAGGGACGGGAATGCGTGGGTACTGAACGGATCAATCTTCCGAAGCAACATATCCCGACCAGACGTTTGGCGGGTGAGTTGTTATGCGCGTTGATCCTGACTGCTGCCATTTCAGCCTGTACGCCGGGTCCGTCCGAAACGCAGCCCATGATGGCTGAAGCCGGACCGAGCATTGATGCGATGATCCAGGCGGAGCGGAAAAAGCTCCGTGTCGATCATCCTGGACGTCAGCTTTATATCGAGCATTGCGCAGATTGCCACGCCGGGGGCGCTAACGAAGCGCCCACTCGCGAGGCCATTGCCATGCAAGGCAGTGAGGCGATTGTCCGATCGTTGGCTTTTGGTGTCATGCAATCCCAAGCCGCCCACCTGAGTCCGATCGAACGGCGCGATATTGCAGAATATCTTGGTGATCCGACTGCAGAGTCTGCGATCGACAATGTTCAGGCCAATCTTTGCGAAGGTTCTTTCGATCCGGGCATGACAGTGTGGGAGCGGTGGGGCGCGGATGCCCGCAACCATCGCTATGCGCCTCATTCGGATCTGGACAGGGAGGAGATTGCCTCACTCGAGTTGAAATGGGCGTTCGGCTTTCCAGGCGCGGCCCGGGCCCGGTCTCAGCCCGCCGCGACCACGACGACCCTGTTCACGGGATCGCAGAGCGGTCTGGTCTATGCGCTGGACCGCCAGACTGGCTGCATTCGCTGGGCGTTTGCGGCGCAGGCCGAAGTGCGGACATCCCCCAGCCTTCAGTCGGGCCCGGATGGGCGCGCCGAACGTCTCTATTTTGCCGATTTCGATGCCAATGTTTACGCGCTTGACGTTGCGACGGGCGAAGCGATCTGGACGGTATCGGTCAAGGATCATCCGGCTGGAACCAGCACGGGCTCGCCCGTCCTGCATGAGGGACGGCTATTCGTGCCCATGTCGTCGCTCGAAGTCGTGGATGCCTACACGCCGGAGTATGAATGTTGTACCTTCCGCGGCGGTGTGACGGCGCTTGATGTAGAAACGGGTGACACGCTGTGGCGCATGTACACAGTCCCGGAAGCGCAAGAACGCGGAACGAATTCCGTCGGCGCGCGACAATTCGGGCCGTCCGGCGCGCCTGTCTGGAACCCGCCCACCATCGACGCTGACCGCGGCCTTCTCTATTTCGGGACCGGCGAGAACTACTCGTCGCCAGCCACCGAAATGAGCGATTCCATTATTGCGGTGTCGATGGAAACGGGCGCCATCGCGTGGGTCACACAGACGATCGAAGGCGATGCATGGAACGCGGCTTGCGGTCCTTATGGAACGCAGGTCAACTGTCCCGAAGAAGATGGCCCCGATTTCGATTTCGGTGCGCCCCCAATTCTGGTTACGGACAGTGACGGTCGCGATATTCTGTTGGCGGGGCAGAAGTCCGGCATGATCTACGGTCTGGACCCGGATGATGGCGGGCGTCTGCTCTGGGAACGCCGCAAGGGTATGGGCGGCTTCAATGGCGGCATTCACTGGGGCATGGCCGTCAAAGATGACCGGCTTTATGTCGGCATTGCTGATACGCCGGGCAATCGCTTCGCGGTTGGCGAGAACCGGCAGGGCATGCATGTCAAGGACATCCGAACCAACGAAACGGTCTGGAGCGTTCTGGAACCGGATCTGTGCGACGAACCGACCCACTATTGCCGCACGGCTGTTTCAGCACCGCCCACAGTGACGGATACGGCCGTCTTCGCCAGCACGCTGAACGGCATTGCCAAGGCGTATGACATCGAAACCGGAGAGACGCTCTGGTCCTATAATACGTTGCGCGATTTCGACACGGTGAACGGCATTTCGGCTCGAGGCGGGTCCATCGATTCAGCGGGTCTGGTGGCCGTCGGCGATCAACTCATCACCAATAGTGGCTATGATAAATTCGGCCAGATTCCCGGCAATGTTCTGCTGGTCTTCGGTCCGAGGAGGGATGCGGAATGAAACGGATTTTGCTGATGGGATGTGCGGCGACGCTCATGGTTGCGTGCGCTAAGACAGCTTCGCCGGATATGGCATCTGACGATGTCGTCGCCAGTGATCCCGAGGCGACGGTCGAACGGGCCAGCATGGAGGTCCCGCCGCCGATCGCCAACATCAAGGGCGTGCGCTTTATCGGTATGACCGTGTCCGACATCGACGAAACGCTGGCATTCTATCAGAGCGCCGTGCCTTATCGCCTGGTCCGTCGCGACCTTGTCGCGCCAGGTGATCTCTATCCGGAAGAGTTTATTACAACCGATGCGGACGAAATCGAAATCGCCTTGGTCGAGGCCCGCAACGTCTTCGTGCAATTGGTCGACTTCGATCCTGACGCACCGTCCACGCCCTATGTCCGCCCCGTCAAAGGTCCGGGCTTTACGCATATGTGCTTCATTTCTCCGGCAGCGGATTCCGCCTTTACCAAATTTCGCGAAGCCGGGCTGAGCATGGTCACGCGAAGTGACGAACCGGTCGATCTTGGCGGGTACGGCATGCGCTATGCCTATGGACGGGACCCCAACGGCACCATGATCGAAACGGAAGTGGCCGATACGCCGCGCCGCGATGGCGGTCCTTGGGTCGGTCATATCGGGTCCGCCACGCCGGATGCCGACCGGATCAGCGATTTCTATGCCGCCCTGCTGGGCTATGGTCCGCGCCGACGCGCCGAATATGCTGACCGACCGCTGATCGATCAGGTTGTCGGCTATGACGGCACCTCGGTTCGCAGTTCCTGGTTCGTGACGCGCAATCTGGAGATCGAGTTCTGGGAATATATCAAGCCGCGCACACCTGAACGCCAAGGCCACGCCATGCTCGACACGCTCGGCTATAATATGGTGGCCTATGAGGTCGACGATCTGGATACGGTGCGAACGCGCATGGCGGAGATGACCGACTTCTCCGAGCCGAAGATGACGCCGTTTGGCTGGCGTGTCGCAACAGGTCTGGACCCGGATGGCAATATCATCGCCCTGCATGAGCGAGTCAGTGCAGAGGCTTCGGAATCGATTGACGCGATGGTTTGGATTGATCCAGAGACATTCTAGCGTCGACCTGCTAGAGCGGCGCGGCTTTCGGAACAAGAGCGCCTGATCATGACCTCTACCAAGCCTGCTAAACGCACGCGCCTCAGCCCGCAGAAACGTCGGTCCATGATTCTGGACCACGCGGCTGAAGTCGTGGCCGAAGAAGGTGTCAGCGCGGCGACGATGGACCGCATCGCGCGCCAAGCCAATGTCAGCAAATCGCTGCTCTATGCCTATTTCGACAATGTAACCGAACTGCTGCGCGAATTGCTGCAGCGCGAATTGCGCCGATTGCGCCGTCTGCAGGCGGAAGCGGCAGGCAGTACGACGGACTTTGCCGAAATGGTGCGCGCTGTGACGCATGAATATGTGGAATATATTTCGGAGCGGGGTCTGATCCTGCAACGGCTGCAATCGGAACCCTCACTGGCGGAAGGTCGTGACCCGACGGATTATGGCCGGCGCGACGCCGTGCGCTTTGTCGCCAAAGTGGTCGCATCCAATTTCGATATGCCGATGGATCTGGCCGTGGCCTGCACCGATATTTCCTTCGGTATTCCGGCTGCCGCCGGCCACTTCATGGAAGCCTCCGACAATGACCCCAAATGGGTTGAGGACATCACGGTCGAAATGATCATCGGATCGATCATGGGCGTCACGGAAGCCTACCGGTCCGGACGCCTGTAGGCCTGATCAGGCCTCTACATGGGGTGGATCAGGTGACCGCCATCCATGACCAGCGTCTGTCCCGTCATCAGGCGGCTTTCCTCCGCGGCGAGAAAGACGGCAATCCCTTCCATATCGTCCAGCGTGCCGATCTTGCCTGACGCGGCGCGGCGGCGGCACGCTTCCTGAAAGGCAGGATGGGTCTCCTTCGACATGTCGGTTTCGATAAAGCCGGGAAGGATGGCATTGACCTGAATGTCGGCACGACCCAGTTCGATCGCAAGCGACCGGACAAGGCCGTTCACGGCAGCCTTGGTCGTCGCATATCCGGCCCGGCCGCCCGTCCCCATAAGCGAGGCGACCGATGACGTCACGATCAGCTTGCCGGGTGCCTTGCGGGCCAGCAGTTGCGCGATAACGGGCCGGAACGTCTTGACGACACTGTTCAGGTTCAGATCGACAATGCCGGCCCAGGCGTCGTCTGTCAGTTCATGCAACATGCCCGATGGCCCGGACCCGCCCGCATTGGCAAAACAGATATCGATCTGTCCACACGCCGCCATCGTGGCCTCGAATGCTGCGTTGACGGACTGGGTATCGGTCACATCGCAGGAAAAGGCCTGCACATCTGTGCCCATATCCGACAGGATTTTGACGGCGGCCGCATTCTTCTCCGGATTACGGCCCCAGATCGCGATCCGGGCCCCAGCCTTGCTCAGGCCCTTGGCCATGGCCAGTCCCAGCCCTCCATTGCCGCCCGTTACGAGCGCGACTTTTCCGCCAAGATCAAACATGAACACCCTCACCGTTTTGTCGGGGCAGGATGGCTTCTATTGTAAAATTCGTCAATAGGAAGGATGCGGCTTTTGATGGAGGTGATTTTCAGTGCAGCGCGGATGTGAAACGCTCCACATACGTACGTCATAGTCTGACGCTCATATCTGGATCTGTTTATGCGGGCTTAGCATCCCCCCGGATAGTCGCCGCCCACAGGCTTGCCCTGGACCGACCAGGCCGGCACCCAGCCTTCGCTGACAATCGTGCCGTCGCTGCGCGTGCAATCATCGCCGTCATGGATCGTGACTCGCAGCCAGGGCCCGGTTTCGGTCTGGCGCATCTGGGTGAAGTTGGCAGCATATTCCGGATTTTGGAGTCCCGGCTGATGCAAGGGGGACATAACGTAACCCCCACTGCCGTCCGGGTTTTGCCAGACGCGCCCATCCCAATGCGGGCCAAGGTAAGCGAGGCCACCGATCCAGCGCTCGGGGCGGCTGGTGAAGGCCTGAATATCCGATGCCTTGACCCAGACCTTCCGCTGCCCGTCACCGCTCAATCCGATCTGATACCAGCCGGGCTCGCGCGCATAGACGAGAGCGCTCTGCCATTCCTTGCGATCATCCGTCAGAATGGCGTCGGCCTCGGCGAGCCGGGCCAGTTCCATCTTGGTACCGTTGATATCGGCATGGACGGGCAATGTCTCCGCAGCCTCATCTTCAGCCCCAGCCCCAGCCTGAGCGCGACGGTTGAGAAGGCGGTCAATCTGCAAATAGCCGATGACCTCGCCATCAGCCGGACTGGACGGAGGCGGCGTGACCGCTTCCAGAACGGACGGATCACAAGGGCAGCTATTGCCGCAGGCTTGCTTGAACTGCTCGAATGCGATGTCGCCGGCCATGGCGGCTTCCTGATAGATTATTTCACCGCTTTCCGCGTCGATCAGCAGGTCGGTGAAGGATATACGACCCCAAGCCACGCGCAGGAAAACCAGCTTTTCATTGACCCAGCGCGGCGAGAGCGGGCTCTGGGACTGCGCGATATAGAACCGCGTCACGCGCCCCTCTTCGCTATCGATATAGAGGATCTGGTCAGCCAGATTGCCGCTTGGCCTGTTCGGAATCTCGACCCACAGCTTGTAAGCACCGTTCGGGGACAGAAGCGCCGTGTCGCGCGCTGTGCGGGTCACATTGGGTGTCCGCTCGATGCGGCTTGCCATCTCGGCACCCGGCGCGCCTGCGTGATAGATGCGGGGCTTGGTCCAACAGGACGGGTCTGAATGGAACTCCTGCGCCGCCGCTGGAACGGTCAAGGCGCAGAGGGCAAGAGCGGAAAACCAGTATTTCATCGCGTGACGGTCCTATGGATGTTGGCAACTGCGAATCTTGTCCAGCGTAACCGGCTCGAACGACTCTGTCTTGGTCTTGTCATAGCCCATGACCCCGCCATCCTCATGCACGGCGGAGAACAGATGGGCGACTTCATGGACGGCAGCGTCCTTGAGTTGCCAGCCCGTACCGAAACCCGCCGATGTGTAATTGCGACCGGTTTCGCGACCCGATTCATAGAAGATGATGGCCCCAAATCCATTATCGCCCACGCAACTGGTACTGTCGGCAATACCGGACAGACCCGATACGCCCACCTCTCCATCGCCGTCTTCGTCCAGTTTTCCCTGATAGGCGTGGAGAAGATAGACTAGCCAGAAATCGGCCTCGTCATGATAGACCCAGCCATCGAAGCCCTTGCGTATGACTGTGCGCAGATAGGAAGTCTGATCGGACTTCAGATGCAACATGAAGGGAATGGTTTTGGTGGCGTTCGGCACATCGGTCGAGTCCCAGAGCGGAAGCACATAGGCTGGTTCGAAAGCCTCCTTCATCAGGCTCAATTCCATTGCGGGTAACGGATCGCCGTTTGCGAGGGTGTCATCGTCTGCCAGTGACACGCTCTTGCCCTTGTCGGCGCTAACAAGTCTGGGTTTTCCGGGAAGCAGGGCCACCGTGATCCGGTCACCGCCCAGGCTATAGGCCGTGCTGCCCGTGACCGTGTAGTTGATACCATAGACGGCCAGAACGCCGGGAGAAAAGTTGTTCTTGTAGCCCGCGCGACCGGACTGTGACTCGGTGGGCAGACGGTCATAGAGATTGACGTCCAGAACCACAGTCTGTTGCGGATAGGACGAGGTGATATTGCCGTCAGCGTCGCGTGTTTCATAGTCCCGGGCCGAGACGATATCGACGATCTGCGCGTCCAGCCTTTCATTGTTTGTCACGTTGGCCATCGTATCGAGCTCGATATAGAGCTTGCGCCAGACGTTCAGAACATCGCTGACGTAGTTGTCATGCTCAGGAATACGCAGTTTTTCTGGATCATCGCCCGCCTTCATGACGTCGGGATCATAGATCCATAGCAGATGTGTCAGATCATATTCCGGAATGTCGCCGTCCCGGTTTTCGAGCGCCATCAGGGTCATAATATCGCCGCCTCCGACAATACGGAAATTGTCGCCGGGTTGCATCGTCGTCTGAAATTCAAAGCTCTTCGTGATCGCGTCGAACTCCAGTTCCAGATGCGCCTTGTCGGTCTGAGTGAAGCCGCCCCAGCGATTGGGCTCGGTGCCGCGATTATCCTTGCTGTCGCTCAGCCTGTCCACTTCATCGTCCCAGGCCGAAGGATCATCCACATCGATTGACCGGAAGTAGAATGGCACAGGCCGCACCGGTGCGACGTTAAGCGTGACTTCGACATCGACAATATTACGCGGTTCATCTTCCGGTTTGGATCCAGCCCATCGCCGGCCGGGGAAAATCCGCAGATTTCCCTCGCCATCATCCAGCTCGAAATTGGGTTCGGGATCGAGCGTATCGTCGTCATTGACGGAATTTCCCCGACCCTTGAACTGGATGTCCTCGATCGACAGGGCCGTAAAGGCGATCTTGTCCGTGAATTCCGCATTCCCGGCGCGTTCATTGACATAGATGAATTCAAATTCGACATCGCGGGCCTGATCGCTCGGCTTCAGCGCTTCGACCCAGATATTTCGCTGCATGAATTCGCCGTCCTCAGAAACGTCGCTGAGTAAGGTCGCGACGTCGAAGTCGTCATTAACGTCTTCGAACGGCTCGGACTTGACGGCATCGGCCCAAAGCAAATATCGTTTCTTGTCATAACGGCTGGCATTCAACCGGACCTGACCATAAGACTCCTTGGGTAGAAACAGCTTCAGCCGGACAAGCTCATTGTCCCCGTCGACCTTATCGTCCTCATGATCATAATAGGCGTCGCCGTCATCATTATCGAGATTGACGAAGGTCTGTACGCCTAGTCGCTCTTCCTCGTCATCCTGGATCTTGCTGTCCGTATTCAAGGCAATGACCTCGGGATGATAGGCCGTAATGCCCATTGGTTCGCAGAAATGCAGGCTGTCGACCTTGGCCTCGCTGAGCGGACTGGACCCCGCGCCAGCCATCAGCCCGGCGCGGTTCTGAAACCGGGCTGACATGCCGACCTTGCCACGGCTCGGCAGTGTTTTTCCCGGGACCGTCATGATCGGTATCGCGAATTCGATCCAGTCAGCGGAATTGCGAATGAAGGTCTTTTCGGCCTGTCCGATAATGTCTGCGCCCTGGAAAACCGTCGTAGTGATGTTCAGGCCATCCTGTCCGCCGATATAGCCCTTATAAGCCCCGCAGACATGGGACTTGATATCGTCGGCATCCAGAGCGCCGAAAATGTCGACAGCCGCAGCCTGACTATTGCCGACATTTGGATCGACCTGCTCCGCAGGACAGGGTTCCTTGCAACTCATCACGCCGGCGGGCATCATGAGGTTGGCGGAGCCCATTATAGCTGCGACGGGTCCCGCCGCCTCCGGCGGGAGTTGCGGCAGAATGTCGGCATTTTTCAACCGCAGACTATATTGACCCGTATGCGCGTCGGGGTCCCTGAAGGCGACCTGGAACTGGACCGGCTTTCCGGCCGTCAGTTCAGGAGCCGGTGCGAATGTCGAGAAATTGTCCGGCCTGTTCTGGTCACGCCAGTTCTCCATGCCGCCATTGTCGATGTTGTCTTCATAGTCTTCGATACTCCAGACACCGCCGCCCCCACCGCCAGATTGCGCCCGGCAAACCTGCGTGTCAGCCAGATTGTCTGGCGTGTCGGGCACATGCGCACTGCCGTTTTCGAGGCAGGCGGCCTCGCTGAGCGGCCCGGAAAAATCTCCGCTATTCGTATTGCAGCAGAGATAGGTCTCCGCACTGGCCGTATCCGGCGACAGGATTTTGGTGACCATATCCTCGATGTCGGCGGGGGAGGGCGTTTCACCAGCCCCGCCCATCGGAATTCCGGGCGTCGGCATGCCGGGAATGGTCACGCCAAATTGCTGCATCTGTTCGCTGGCCTGCTGCGAGCTTTTCTGAAAGCAGATCATCGCTTTCATCGCATCGCGTGGGTCGGATGGGGGGTAGCTGATATGCCCGGGTTTCCGGTCACACTCCGCTTTGGGTAGTGACAGAAAATCGCCCGTTTCAGTGTTGCAGCAATTCTTGGCCTGCCCCAGTGCAATCACCGGTACCATCAGCAGTCCCAATGATGCAGTCAGGATGAGCGTTCGCGCGCAGCGCACCGGATCCACCCAATTACTCCGTAACCGTGAAGGCGTCGCGGGCCAGAACGACATTCTGTGTGCCGCTGATATAGCGGACTTCATACGCGCCGGGCGTTTTGAAAATCCGCGCAGCCTTGGTCTCACTGATGAGGCCGGATGTTTCGCCGTCCTGAACGAAAAAGCCGTAATTCGCGCCCCATTGCCACATCTTGTTGTCCGGCGTGTCGGCGGGACAGATGATGATCCGGTCGCCACTGAAGGCGTCACCGGAATAGGCCACGGAAAACGCCGTTCCCATTTTGACCGTGTCGGGGGCCGAGACATCTGCCTCCGCCTGTGTGATCGTGATCGGCTGTCGGGTGAGCACCCGGCTACCGGGATTGAGAAAATAGGCGATTACGTAATCGCCTGCTATCGCCGGGACGCGAATATCAAACGCACCCGTATCAGTCTGAACGCGATACAGCGCGTAGCGCGCATCGGCATTGGTTTTGACCGCGCCGGGTTCGATGACCGACACCGTATCATCTGCCCAGTCATCGCCGGGTGTGTCGATTTCGATCCGTATAGTCGAGCCGCCGACGGCACGCTCCGGCGCAGTGATGCTGGCACCAATATCCTCGACTTTAATCGGGATCGACGCCTGCACGACGCGCTGCATGCCCGGATAGAGCGTGTAGCCATTGGTCAGGATGTAGCGAATTTCGTAGTCGCCGGGTTCTGCCGGAGCCGTCATTGTCACGGCCTCTCCTTCGACGGTTCGCGAGGTGAAGCCACGTCGGAAAACATCTTCACTGTCCTTCTCGATGATGGTCAGGAAGTCATCGCGATTATAGGGTCCGGTCCAGTCGACGCTGAATTCGGACGCAGCCGCGACCGTGTCGGGCGCGGCCAGCATATAGTCCGTATCGGTCACCGTCAGCGGAAGCCGGGCCAGGATGACACGCGGTTCGTTCAAAGTGTATCTGACTTCATATTCACCGGGAATGGTCGGACCGCCGATCCGTGTTTGTGCTTCATCGCTCTGGTCGAACGTTCCGTCGCCATTCGTGTCGATATCAATGCCGTCGGCCGTTGCCGCTTTCTCATAGGCGTCCCGCGCTCTCTGACCGGGACTGAAGTAGATGGACCTTCGCGGGCTATCATCCAGTGCATTTGTCGAGATCGTCGTGCTCAGATCATCCGGCCCGAACCATGTCACAGTGACTGGCTGCCCCTCGGCAACGCTCTGATCGGCTTCAAGGCCAAACGGAATGTCGAGATCGATTGGCACGGTAACGACTGTCGGTGCCGTATCGATTACGAACTCTGCCTGGCCCGTCTTGTCGCTGGAATAGCGGTCATTGTCATGGGGCCAGCCTGTCCACACCGCAGTCGCCCTGTACGTACCGGGCGTGACTTCGAAATCGACATAGCCGGCATTCTCAGCCTCGAAGACGGTTTCGCCCGTCTCGTTGCTCACGACCGTCCAGTTCAGATCTTTCTGAATGTCCGGTCCACCTTTGAGAATAGTGGCTTTCAACGAAACGACTTGCGGGACACCTGTGGGTTCACCAGCCTCGATTTCGGCCATGGCGACCTGAGTCAGCGCTTCGGTCAGCTGTTCCGCATTATCCGCGGACATGAACTGTCCGCCTGTTTCTTCCGCGATGCAGACCAGGCCCTTGCGTTCTTCTTCTGTGACATCGAAGCCGACGACATGGACGGTAAAGTCCAACCCGTTCTCCTCCAGGGTCCGGGCCAGCGCGCAGGGATCGGCCTCGCAGGTCTCCAGCCCGTCAGACACAAGGATGATGTTGGCGGCATTCTTGGTATAGTTCAGCGCTTCGGCAGAATGCTGAACGGATTTGGTGAGAGGAGTTTTTCCCTTCGGCGATAGATTCCGGATCTGTTTGATGACGGTGTCGCGATCGGCCCCCACATCGGCCAGCGTTTCAATGTCGCTGCAATCGCCTTCCTTGCGGTGTCCATAAGCCACCATGCCGAGCCGCTGCTCGGCCGGCAGGCCTCTGACCAGCGATTCGACCGTGTCCTTGGCAATGACGATCTTGTTGATCCCGTCGATCTGACCCCACATGGATCCGGATGCGTCCAGGATCAGGATCGTATCCTTGGGCGCCTTGTCCTGGGCCAGCGTCGGCGCGCCGAGAACCAGTGTCAGGCCAGTCGCTATCGTCAGGCACGTCCCCATCATCAGGCCCGAAGTCAGACCGCTCGTTCCAGACCTGTTCGACATCATCATCCCCAATTCAAATCCAGATAAACGCGGATTCGGATTTTGTTCGCCGAACGTGGGTGTGACAACCTATACAAATGTCCGTGTTTCCTGACCCCGACTCTTTGCGCATTGTAGAGGTCGAAATGAGGGAGCCCGTTATGACCCACATGATGAAAATGCTGGCCGCCGGGGTAATGGCTATGGCCGTCATGATACCCATGACGGCGCAGGCGGAAACACTGCCGAGTTGGGACCGAACCGTCGTCATGCTGCATGTCATTGCCGATAAGGGGCAGGCATGCGGCCTTCTGGATCAGTGGGAAGCCATGGTCATCAAAGTACAGGCCCGTCAGGAAAGGCGCGACTGGGATACGGCGCGGCGGCAGCGCGCAGACCGGGCTATCGCGGCTGATATGGCCGAAAAGTCCTGCGATGACGATATGGTCACTGTTTGGATCGATGCTGCGCGGCCCAACCTTTCCTCCGAAGGGCTGGCCCCCTTTCTGGTTGTCTACCAGAATCTGGCCAAGCGCGATCGTCCGCCCGACAGTTTCGACGCCACGACAATGCGGATCGACTATACGGACGCGATCGAGCGCATCGAAGCCGAGTTCGAAAGGCTGGAAGTTGAAGGCCGCGTCGCGGAAGGCGGCAAGGCCTGGGATGAATACCGGGCGGGACTAACCGTTTTCATCGACGAGGCGGTGGACGCAATGGAGCAGGGTGAGCAGGCGCAATCCCGCAAGGCCCGTGAAGCGATAACCTATATGTCGGTTGCCGCTACAATCGTGGAAGTCTGGCTGAGGGAAACGGATGTGAACCGGCAGGATTGAACCCGCAGGCGCGTATCATCATTCGATGCGCGCAATATCATTCGAAATAGACTCGATCGGCTGAGGATGCGTTTTCATCCGGGTTTTCGTCCCGCTGCGGCCCGATGAAACGGCAATATTCCTTGTGACTGCCACTATAGGCGAGCACACCGTACCGGACGCCGTAACTTGCCGCTTCGGTACGATTATTGACCCCCAGTTTGCCGAATAGCGCTGACACATGCGCCCGCACGGTGGATGCCGACAGGCCCATTTCCACGGCCATTTCCTTGTTCGACATGCCCAGGCAGATATAGTGCAACACCTGCGCCTGCCGCGTCGGCAGGTTTTCGACCATATTGCCGCTGGGCAGAACGGCATCGTCGCTTTGCGGAAGATAGATCGGTCGCTTGTCGTTCAGAAGGTCGCGCAAGGCCAGTTCGAGACTGCCCGGAGGCGCCGTCTTGGAGACGAACCCGTCGGCACCGGCATTGAGTAGCCGTTCGATCGCCCCTTCCTTGGTCAGCATCGAAATGAGAAGGATCTTCATCCACGGATAGGTCTGACGCAATTCGCGGATGCCCGGCTCAGGCTCCAGACCGGCGAAGAAGACGTCCAGAAGCAGAAGTTGGGGCACGGAATCTGACAGCGCCGCATTCAGTTCCTGCAGATGATTGGTCTCTCTGATCTCAAGTGTATCGAAAACGGCTTGCAGACTGACCTTGATTCCATCGCGGAAAATCGGGTGATCGTCGCATATGATGACCGAAGAGAACATGATCAGCGCATCTCGCCCGTTTAGGTCCGAAATCCGTCGACGTGACCATCATACGCCGCCTGGGATATCGCTTCGATCGAGAGAATCCGGTTTGCATAGAGCTGCGTCGAGTAGCGACCGATATGGCCGAATTCACCGTCTTCCTGCAGCTCTCCTTCGACGGTCATCATGACGACGATGTAGCTGCCGCGCCCTTCTTTCGGGACGATAAAGTCTTGCAGTCGCGTGAAAACTTCTTCAGTTCCGTCGAACCAGTACGGCCCCCGACCATCGAGCGTGTAGAAATCGCTCTGCTCGAATCCCTGGCGGTAATAGCCCGTGTAGAGATCAGTCTGTGCCGTCGAACTGCAAGCCATCAGCGACAGCCCTCCCAGGATCGATAGCCAGATGCGCATCACACCGGCCTCTCATAATCCGGGATTTCAAGCCGTCTTGTCATTTTCGTCTCCGACCTTCTGGCGGTGAGTATAGAGCTTCATTGCGCTCTGCATACTAGGACATTTGTCGGGGTCGGAAGAGTAGGACATTTGTCCCCGTTGAACGGGTTTAGGGCCTTTGTGATAAGGACAGGTATTCAAAAAGGCAGGATTATGAAACTTCGTGAATTGGCATTGGCTACAGTTACGGGCGCATTTGTGTTGGGTGCTTGCGGAGGGGGAGAAACAACGGAGGTCGCCGATGATCCCGCCTCGGCTGTCGATGTCGTTGATGCGTTACAGGCCCAGGCCGAAAAGGCGCAGGATGTCGAAATCAAGGACAAGAAAAGCCTGAACAAGAATGAGCGGATCGCCAACACCTATCTTAAAGGAATAAACGAGATCGTCACCGCGCTCGAAGCCGTGGATGACGAAGCCAGCGCTGAGCGCGCGGCGGAAGTCATGGCCAATGTCGGCCAGCAATTCGACACACTGTCCGACGAAGTCGACGGGTCTAACCGGGAGCGGGCAATCGCCATGGCAATGGCTTCGCGTCAACAGGAATTCATGGCCGTGCAACAGCGCATGGTGGCCGCGATGATGCGGATTCAGATGCAGAACCCCGAACTGATGAAAACAGTCAGTGACGGCATGGACAAGGCGAAACTGCCATAAACCTCACCTGGGAGTGGCTTTATTCATCCTCCGGGATTGGCATCGCATCTGCGCTCGTGGTCATGTCAGGCGGCTCGTAAGTGGTCGGCGGCGGCTTGCTCAGCATGGCCCAGAGAATAAGTCCGACGACGAACAGGAATAACAGTCCGGCCAGCAGAAGCGGTATTCTAAACAGCCAGCTTTCAACTCTGGAAGCGGCTTCCGTTCGGCCGAAATACCAGACTGTCAGACCGAAGAGGCCTGCAATCATTTGCCAGCCGAAAAAGGCTGTGATCCGGTTCATGCCCCGCATGAAACTATCGCCGGAGGGTTCGGTCATGACGGGAATGATGAAAGATGCTGCATAGGCGAGCGCCCAGAGGATCAGCAGCCCGTAAACGATTTTCTTGATCATGGCGGTCTCATTCCCCGCCGCGGCGGCGCGTTACGATGGTGTTTTCAATGTCGAGGAAAAGGTCCAGGCCGGGTCCGCGATGGGTGCCGAATTCGATCCTGTCGCCGGATGGGCGGGGCTGATCGGGGCCGGGCTTGTGTGGCGACCGGGCCACGCGCCAGTAATCGCCTGCATCCATGAAGGCGCTGACATCCGCCTGATCGTCAAACCCAACCATGTAGAGACGGTTATCGCCGCGCAGACACAGGGCTAGTCCGGCTTTTCGATCACGGCGCCGGATCGCCGGGACAACTATGTCGCGGCTGCCATCTGCCTGGAAGTCGGGTTCCAGATAGGCGGTTGACCCTTTTTCACTCCACTTTGTCGTCCGGTCTGACGGGCGGTAGGTGCGCGCGTCGAAACCGCATTGGCGCAGCGCCGTGATCGCCGCGTCCGGCACACCGGGCTCGGCATCCATGCGCCAGTCCGGCCCGCGATATCCGCGGTTCCAGCCCAGACAGCCGGAGAATTTCAGATAGGTCAGACGGGGTGTCTGGTCCGGCCCAAGATCGGCCAGTCCGATATCCTCGATGATCAGTTCGCCAATGCCCCACTCTCCCGCCGTGGGTTCGACTGTCGCGATATTGGGCGGCGCGCCGTTGTGATTTCGGGGTACAACTCGCTCCGGGTTCATCGCGGGGTCGATGACATGGCTACCGAACTGGAACTTGCGGATTGTCGGCATGGCGGCAGGGCCGGAGGTCTCGCCATTGCGAAAATCCGAGCCAGTAATCGTCAGCTCGGGCTTGTCCGGGTTCAAAATGCCTGTGGCCCGCACAATGACGGGTGCGGTCGAACCATCGCCGCGATATACTGCGATCGCCCAGCCGCCCGTGACAGGCACAAGGCGCAACAGCCGAAAGCCGACCCCCGTATCAAAGGCGTGTCGTCCGTAGACCTCACCGGAAAAGTCGATGCTGTCGAACGTCGCGCTGGGTAGACAGCCGACATCGGCCTGACTGGCCATGGGCCAGATCAGCGCCAACAGACTGCCAAGAGCGATCAGGCGTTTTCGCATGGCGGACCCATAGCCATTGGCGCGGTCGGTCGAAACCGGGACATTTGTCCAATATGGAGCTGTCCAATATACAGCGCGCTATTTCCGAAGTCCCCTGATCGTCCAACGCGACAGATCCGGAGGTCACATCTTCAGATGTCCTTTCCTGACCAGCAGTTTGGACAGTGGGGCTGCGGTCAGGCCGTGCAGCAGGATGCTGAGGGCCACAGTCGTGGCGACGATGGCCTGGATGAACTCGGCATTGTGGACCTCAAGGTCTTCCAGGATCAGCAAGGCAAAGAGAATGGACGCAAGGCCGCGGGGGCCAAACCAGCCGATGAAGCAGCGCGACGCGGCTGGCAGCCCCGACCCGATCAGCGATAAAAGCACCGGCAGCATGCGGATGACGATGAGGCTCAGCAGGCCATAGGCGATCATGGCGGCGCTGACCTGCTCGATGGCTTCGGGTAATATCAGCGCGCCGAACAGGAAGAAGGTCAGCTGCGTCAGAAACTGACTCTCCGTTTCAGTGAACTCATGCATGAAAGCGGCCAGTTGCTTGCGAAAACAGCCATAGGTGATGCCGCAGACGAAAGCGGCGATGAAGCCGTTGCCGTGCACGGTTTCTGCGGCTGCATAGGCGATCACGGCGAGCGCCATGGCGGCAACGCCCTGAAACGTATCGAGTATCCAGTCCGCCTCTGCGGCTTTGGCCAGAAGAAGACCGCCCAGCCAGCCGACCGCAATTCCAACGATTGGGCCGAGCGAGAGCTGCAGCGCCAGAAAGAGCAGCCAGTTTTCTTCTCCGCTCTGATGCATCAGATTGAGGAAGCAGGCGAAAAACAGAACGGCGGGCAGGGCGATCCCGTCATTCAGCCCACTTTCGATCAAAAGGCCCCGCCGGATCGGCTTTGGAATGGCCTCGTTGGAAACGACGGACGAACCGAGCGAGGCATCTGTCGGGGCCAGGATCGCGGCCACCAGCGCCATCAGATACCAAGGCTGACCCGGAAACAGGAGAGCGCCCACCAGTGTACCCGTCAGAATGATCAGCGGCAGGGCGATCAGCAACAGGCGGAGCGCCAGCCCTCTTGTATCCTTTAGTTCGGTCAGGGAAATCTGTGACGCATCCGCCGCAAGCACAAGGATCAATGTGATTTCTGCGAGCGTGTGAAAGCCGCCCTCGGAATAGGTCAGCCCGCCAACATCCATCAGCACTCTGTGAAGGGCGTAACCTGTCGCCGTGAACAGGATCGGGAAGGTCAGGACGGTATGCTGAATACGCCGCGAGACGAGGGAGAAGACGAAAAAGACGCCCCCGAAGATCAGGAAAAGGTTGATCAGCATCAGACAGGTCTGATCATCGGATCTGTCAGCTGCAGACGCTTGAGACGACCCTGACGGGTTTGTCGGGCGGAAATGATCACGGGTCTCGCAATATTCCCGCTCACCAGCGCATTGGCCTTTTCTCCGCTCGGGCCCATCAGCACAAAGCCGAGGTCGCCGCAATTTTCAGTCGTCTGAGGATCGCTTCTGCGCGCGGGGTTGAGGCTGAAATAAACCGGTTGTCCGCCGCGAATGCACTGCGCGGCACAACCCCGATGGGTGCGGCCATAGCCGGGGTTCATGATGCCCATGAAGCATTGCGCGTCGAGAACTTCGCCGAGTACCTCGATCATCCCGAGATCCTCAATGGTCGGAATGGGCGGAGCCGGCGTGTCGGAGACGATCAAATTTCCGGCTTTAACGCCCAGCATGAAACAGTCGCCGCGCACGATCCGCACGCCTGTCGCCTGAACCGTTTGACCGTCGAATGCACGCGCAATGGGGTCGGCACCGACCTTGCCGATGCCCGCCAGCACATGTGCGTCTTCACCGACCCAGAGTGTCGGATAGGGAGAGAAGCTGATCCGCCCGGTCAAAGTGACCGGCGTCCCCGTTTCCCATCGTCCGCCGCCAGCGGACCGCGCGCGCGATGCTGTGAAGGCGCCTATTCCCGCGATGGACGCCAGCCCGAGCGGAATGGCGCGAAGGAGGAACCGTCTGTCACGGTCGGGAAGGGGGCCATAACCGACATAGAAATCATCGCTCATGCTGAGGGCCTCGCGGATGATGTCTGTGTAGGTAGGGGCAAGGCTGATTGCGCCGTACCGGGTGGGTTCGGTTCGGAATGGACCCAGATCTGGTGGTTTTCCAGCTTGAGGCGATGGGTCTGAACCCTGTCTTCGAACGGGGGTGGGGCCTGTCCGGTTTCCGGATCGAACTGAAATCCGTGCCAGGGACAAGTGACCAGACCGTCGCGGATACAGCCTTCGCCGAGCGGGCCGTTCTGATGCGAACAGACGGCCATGATGGCCGACAGCCCGCCTGCGTGGCGGAAAATGGCGATCCGTTCGCCCTGAGGCGGCGTGACAGTCCGGGCGCGGTTCAGTGGGATGGTGTGGGGATCGCCCGCCATGATCCAGCCATCCAATGATTTGGCCTGATCGGATCCGCCCCGGCCTTTCAGCGCCGCAATCAGATGCAGCGTGCTGATCAGGCCGGACCCGATCGCCACAGCCCAAAGCAGGCCGGGCCCCTTGTCGAACTGCGCCGTTCCCAGAACCACGTGAGCCACAAGCAGCGCATAGGCCCCGTAGACGCTCATATGCAGCGTCTTCCAGACCGGTGGCGAAAGCCAGGATAACCAGAAATCATGGCTGGTTGCGGCCATGATCAGCAGGATGAACAGCGCGATGAGACCCAGCACCTCGAAGGGGAAGGCGATCGCGACGCCGTAATCGCCGTACCCGCCCATGACCGATGTCAGCGGATCGATAACGCCGGACCCGTGATACCAGGCCATGACCAGTCCGGCATGACACAGGGCCAGCAGGGCCGTAATCACGCCCATGTGGCGGCGATTATATAGCCAGGGCTTGAAACGGTCCGACAGGCGCGCCGCCGGGCCGATCATCAGGATGATGTGCAGAAGCGTAAAGGCACACAGACCGAGCGCGCGCATGGCGAGAATGACGGGGTCTGCGACTGAGAGTACCATGCCGACCAGCATGAAGCTCGCCATGAACAGGATGATGCCAAAGAGGATAAGCAGGTCATACCCCTTTTTCTGGGCATTCCATTGCACGGGAATAAAGGACTGGCTCATGCCGCATCTCCTGACACACTCGGCGCGGCAATCAGGCCATCATCCGTGCCGTGTGCGGAAAAACCGATCCAGAGAATAGCCAGCAAGATCAATGGAAGAAGGATCCATATAGCGCGGTGCGCCTTTCGATGTGCACGCTTCATGAGCGCGGCCCCGTGAGCAGCAGATAGGGCCACAGCAACATGGCACCTGGGATCAGCATCAACCGCGTGATCAGGGTGGCGATCGGTTCGTCGCGGGTCATGCCGAAAGCAAACCAGACCCCGAAGATCAGCCCGAGACCGAGATAGACCTGTATCGTCAGCGACAGGATGCGGGCGACTTCCAGCATCAGTGATTTCCCTGCGCGGACGTTACCCCGACTCCGCCGAAGGCGACGCCGGACAGCTCGGTCATTTCCCGCTTCCAGGTGACGAGGTCGTCAGAGGAGAAGCCTGAGAGGCTGTCATGGCCGCACGCGCGGGCCATTACCTTCATCAACGCGACCGAACTGTCGAAAAAACGGGCAAGCTGATCGGCCGATGTCTCGGCGATCAGGCGCGCGACCAGATGTTCCTTCTGGGTCGCGATGCCGACCGGGCAATTATTGGTGTGGCAGGCCCGCATGCCGAGGCAGCCAATCGCCTGCAGGGCTGAATTGGAGACAGCTATTGCGTCCGCGCCCATCGCCATGGCTTTGGCGAAATCGGCGGGCGTTCTCAGGCCGCCTGTAATGATCAGGCTGACGCCGTCTGCACCGACCGCATCAAGATGGCGTCGTGCCCGTGCCAGCGCCGGGATGGTCGGGACAGAAATATTGTCCCTGAAGATAAGCGGTGCCGCGCCCGTGCCACCGCCGCGCCCGTCCAGAATGATATAATCGACTCCGATAGACAGGGCCGCATCGATATCTTTTTCGATATGCTGCGCCGACAGTTTATAGCCGATCGGAATGCCGCCCGTGCGCGCACGGACCGTGTCGGCGAAATCACGATAATCCGACAGGTCTGTCCAGTCCGGAAAGCGGGACGGGGAAATCGCATCCGTTCCCGGTTCCAGGCCTCTGACCTCGGCGATCTGACCCTTGACCTTTTCCCCCGGCAAATGGCCGCCCGTGCCCGTTTTCGCGCCCTGACCGCCTTTGAAGTGGAACGCCTGAACCTTGTCGAGCTTGTCCATCGAGAAACCAAAGCGCGCGGATGCCAGTTCGTAGAAATAGCGTGAATTCGCGGCCTGCTCTTCAGGCAGCATACCGCCCTCACCGGAACAGATTCCGGTGCCTGCTTTCTCCGCTCCCATGGCCAAGGCGACTTTCGCGGTGGCCGACAGGGCACCAAAGCTCATATCGGACACGAATAAGGGAATATCGAGGATCAGTGGCTTTTGTGCCTTGGGGCCGATGATTGTCCGGGTCGATACGGGTTCATCATCCAGGCGCGGCAGGCGGTGCAGCTGCGCCGTCACGAACTGAATGTCGCTCCATTGCGGTAGCTGGTCGGCGGGCACACCCATCGCGTCTGCCGGACCGTGATGTCCGGTCTTGGACAGACCATCCCGGGCCAGGGCCTGAATCTCCGCCGTATGCGTTTCTTCGGACACGCCATGCGACGGGTCGGCAAATCGACCCAGATAGGTTCCCCGCTGGTAAGGTTGCGGATTGTCCTGCTCCCACGCAGCAATCTCGGCTTCGTCGACCCAGACCTGACCGGCATCGACCCAGGCGGAAAATTTGTGCAGCGCTTCGGAATTGTCATACTCGCTCACGCCCGTATCGATCCGGAAGTCCCATTTGTGGACGCCGCAGATCAGATTGTCTCCATCGACATAACCGTCTTCCAGCAAGGCCCCGCGGTGCAGGCAGCGCCCGTAAAGAACGGAAACCTGGCCGTCATATTTGACGACCACCAGATCGACATTGGCGACAATCGCTCCGACTGGTTTGCGGTCCTCCATCGCATCCCAGTCGGCAACGGCCTTCGGAGTCTTGTCAGACAGTGTGTTCATGAAGTCAGGTCCAGCTTGCAAATATGTCGAGACAGGGACAATCCGGAACAGCGTTGCGGACCTGAAATCAGGCTCGCATTTCGATCAATGTTCATGACAGGTCCCCTTGCTGCGGGCTTGCGGAGGATTGGCCCGCCCGTCAAATCACAAATTTCAGGGCAGAGCTGCATGGCTGGTGACGTCCAGGTGACAGAAGAAGCGACGCAAGAGGTGGGGCCGCACGGTTCGGGATTGACTTTCCCGGCCCCGTCATGTCCCGGTGAGCTTTGCCGTCATGTAATCGCTCGTAAAAGCGGCAATGACCGCGTCGAAACCGAGGAAGGGTTTGCATGCTGAACAGGCTTATCGCTATCGGACTGATCCTGGGACTGTGTGTCGGTCTCGGAGCGGCAGCGACGGACAATCCGCTGTTGCAGGCGATTGCGCGCGAATCCGCTCCGCTCGGGCAGATTTTCATCAATGCGATCCGGATGGTGGTGATCCCGCTGGTCGTGGCAATCATCTTCGCCAGCGTTGCCCGGCTCGGCGATCTGCGCAAGCTGGGACGGATCGGCGGGCTGACGCTGGCCTTTTACTGGCTGACGCTGGTCCCGGCCATCCTGCTGGGAATGGGGATCATGACGCTGGGTCTGCGCTTCGTGCCGGATATCGTCATGCCGGCACCGGACGCGCTCACCGTGCCCGAACTCCGGGGGATAACCGACTTCCTCATCGGTCTCGTCCCGGCCAATCCATTCGCGGCGGCAGCCAATGGCGCAATCCTGCCGCTAATCGTCTTCACCAGCTTGCTGGCGGCTGCGGCTGGCACGCTGGCGGAAGAGCGGCGCTTGCGCATGGTCCAGGCCGCCGATGATATCAGCGCCGCGTTGATCAAGCTGGTCTGGTGGATTTTGCTGATCGCACCGCTCGGCGTTTTCGGCCTCATCGCACCTGCCACGGCGCAGATCGGATGGGAGCTGGTGCAGAGCCTGGGCGTCTTCATTATCTGCGTTGCGATCGCCCTGATCCTGTTTGTCGGTCTGATTTATGTGCCGTTGATCTGGGCGTTCAGGCGGATCGGACCGATCCTGTTCGTCCGCCAGATAGCCGGGGCGGTCACGATCGCTTTTTCGACGACCAGTACGGCCACCGCCATTCCGGTTTCGCGCGAAGAAGCGACGAAAAATCTCGGCGTGTCGGAAACGACGGCGGATCTGATTATTCCGCTCGGTGCGTCCATGTACCGTCCAGGCAGTGCGCTGTTCCAAGGCGCAGCAATCATTTTCCTCGCTCATCTTTATGGCGTCCCGCTGGCCATGGGCGCAGCCGGGGCGATCCTGCTGGCGACATTCCTGGTGTCCCTGACGGTCGCGCCCGTGCCATCATCCAGCGTCGTGACCATGGCACCGGCGCTGCAATCGATCGGCGTGCCGGTTGCAGGACTGGCGCTCATTCTTGGTATCGACCGTATTCCCGACATGCTGCGCAGTAGCGTGAATGTGATGGGCCAGATCACGGCGGCAGTGTGTGTCGATGGCAAACAGGAGTGAGGCCTGTTCCGCTGCAGGGCGGATGCGAAATGACTTGCAGATCCCGGCGCGGGATCGCATCAGCCGCACGCGGATGTACGATCTGCGCCGTGTATTCCTTCAACCGCAAACAGAGTAAGTCATGACCTACGCTCTCGTCATTCACGGCGGTGCCGGTGCGCAGCCCGGGACAGATTACACCGTCCAGATGCGCCATATGCGCGAATTGCTCAATCTGGGCGAGGACAGGCTGCGGGCTGGAGACAGCGCCCTCGATGTCGTGACGGAAATGGTTGAACAGCTGGAACTGTCAGGCCTCTACGTCGCGGGCAAGGGCTCCGCCCCGAATACGGACGGCCAGTTCGAGCTCGACGCCAGTATCATGGACGGATCGACCCGGCGCGCCGGGGCGGTGTCGGCGATCGAAAACATGCTCAGCCCCATTCGCGCTGCCAGGCTGGTGCTGGATGACGGCAAACATGTGATGATGACGGGGCGCGGTGCGCGCGACTTCGCGCTGGCGAACGGCTTGGACAGCGTCGATGATCCGGACGGCTATTATACGGAACATGAGGGCCATGGCTCCGGGGCCGAAAATGCCGATCACGGCACAGTCGGTGCGGTGGCGCTGGACATGAGCGGCCACCTAGCGGCGGCGACATCGACCGGAGGCATTTTCAACAAGCGTCCGGGACGGGTCGGCGATACTCCACTGATCGGTATCGGGACCTGGGCGGACGATCAGGTCGCCATTTCCTGCACCGGGCATGGCGAACCGTTCATTCGGGCCTGCGCGGCTTATGATATTGCCGCGCAGATGCGCTATGGCGGAATCGCCATGAACAGTGCGGCCCATGCGACGCTGGCGAAGGTCAAGGCTCTGGGCGGCGATGGCGGCGTGATAGCGATCGACCGCACCGGGCAGGTCATCATGCCCTATAATTCGGACGGCATGAAACGCGCTGCGATCGCGACGAATATGACGAAGGTCGTGCGGGTCTTTGAACCGGAACCCTAATGCGGGACGGGCTGTCCGGCCTGCCAGTTCTCAGTCTGCAAACGCTGAATCAGCGCCAGTGTCTCGTCGCGTTCGGCATAGACCAGCAGGACAAGCAGATCGCCCGGCCTTGCCCATTCCAGCGCCATGATCGCGGCCTCCAATTCGGAATCCGCTGTCAGTATATCGTCTCGCGGATAATCCATACCGTCCAGAAAGGTTCGGATCAGGGCCGGGACTTCGCCAGCTTCGCGCCCTCTCAGCTTGGACGGGATCTCCTTGATGATGATCGTGTCCGGCTCTGCCTCGCGAATGACCTGTGTCATGCGACGAATATCCTCGTCGCTGCGGTCGCCGCCCTGACCCAGCAGATAGAGGCGGCGATCTGCAGGCACGGAATTCAGGGTCTGGGTGAGGGCCTTCAGACTGTGCGGATTATGTGCGAAGTCCAGCATCGCCGTCACCCCGCCAACCTGAATGAGATTGCCACGTCCGGGATTACTGTCCGGCGTGTTCTCAAAATCGAGCAGACCGCGCATAATCGCGTCCGGCGCGACGCCGAGACTGTGCATCAACAGGCTTGCCGCCAGCGCGTTGGACACATTATGCGCGGCCGCACCCCCGAGCGCAGGCGTGAAGTCCGCGACGGGCAAAAGTGGTGTGATCCTGCCTTGCGACAGCAGGCAGAGCTGGTCGTTGGCCACCAGCGCGGCATCGGCGGTGTCCGGCACATCGTCGGGCGTCAGGGATAATCCGTACCAGGCCACCTGTCCCGGAAAGACCTCGCCGCGCGATTTGAGCCGCGGATCATCGGCATTCAGCACCAGCGTTCCAGATGTCCGGACGGCTTTCGAAACGGTGAACTTCGTATCCGCCAGTGCGTCGACATCATGAATGCCATATTCGCCGAGATGATCGGATGCGACATTGGTGATCAGGCAGGCCGCCGCCTGCGACACGGGAAGGCCCCGTCGTAGCAGGCCACCGCGCGCTGTTTCCAGGACGGCCATATCCACGCGTTGATCGCGCAAGGCCTGGCGTGCGCCCTCTGGTCCGGAATAGTCGCCCGTCGCGATTTCCGTGTCGCCGACCCGCACCCAGTCGCTCGTCGAGAAACCGACCGTCCGACCTGCAGCCGCACCGATGGCAGCGGCAATGCGCACGGTCGTGGACTTGCCGTTCGTGCCGGTGACCAGCGCGACCGGGATATCACCGACCTGCCCCCAGTCCACCTTATCGGGCGCGGGCAGCGCGTCGCATGGCCAGCTCCGGCTGGACCGACCTAGTCCGAGGGTCACATGCTCATCGTCGCTCAGACAGGTGACAGCGTGCGATCTGGCGGCATTGGCGAGAGTCAGAAGGGCCGGATTGATCTCGTCGGCGATCTCGCCTCTCAGGCGCTCGACCGTGGCGTTGTGATCCGGCGCGGGCAGATCTGACAGATCGGCCACGGTCCGGTCCCACGCCGCTTCGACGACTTCGGTCGCGGCATAAAGTGCGTCGATCGGCGCAGTGATTGCGACGGTCGCGCCGCCTGCATAAGCGCGCGTGGTCATCGTTTCGTCCGGCCAACCGACAGCATTCAGAAGGGTGCGGACATGGCTGCGCCAGAGCTGCAGCGCTTCGTCCCGACGGTCAGTCACGCTAATTTCCGCCGCCGCACCGGGACGGTCCAGGACCAGGCTCGGTCCCGTCAATCGGCGGGAGTCAGTCAGTTCCATGGGGGAGGATCAGTCCGAATCTTCCGGGTCCACGGCCAGCCGGACACCGCGCTTGTCGCGCACCAGTTTCAGGCCTTCCAGATTGACGGCGATGGACTGATCGTCCTCGTCATCGTCGCGGTCGCGACCCGGCTCATCATCGACGGACCCATAGGTGCCGATCGAAGCGGTCTGATCGCTTCCATCCGTCGGGGAATTTTCGGGATCATATCCGCCGGGACGGTTGAAATAGATGATCTGCTTCCAGCAGCGCGTACTGTCGTCACCGAAGATGACGAGGAGATCGCCGGCTTCGGCCATGTTCAGAGCCGCGTCGACCGCTTCCTCTTCGGACGGAATGATCGTGATATCGGCTTCGGAGACGCCGTTTGCGAGCAAGCCCGCCTTGAGGAGCTTCGGTACTTCGTCGGGTCCGCGCCCGCGCAGCGTATCGTCCCGTTTACAGATATAATGGTCATAGTGCCCGGCAATGATCCGCGCGGTTTCCGCAATGTCCTCGTCGCGGCGATCCCCGGGAACGGCAAACACGCCTATCCGGCGGCCTGTCGGATTTAGCTGATCGACCAGATTGGTCATGGCTTCGAACGCAGCCGGATTGTGGCCATAGTCCAGAATGACCTTGAACGGATGTTCGTCGAACACGTTCATGCGACCCGGCGCTTGGCTGAAACTCGTCGCAAAGGATGACAGGCCGTGACGAATGTCTTCCAGCCTCAGCCCCTGGCTGAAGGCGATGGCGGCGGCGAACATGGCGTTGTTCACATTATGCATCGCGCGGCCTTCCATCGTGGCTGGGATCAGATGTGTCCACATGAGCGGGATGTGCGCGCTCTTTTCGTAGAGCGTGATCATCTGCCCATTGATGCCCTGTTCCAGCACGACGGCGCGGCCACCGACCCGGATATGTTCTTTCACCAGAGGATGGGTCGCATGCATGGTGACGTAGCAGATATTGCGGGCATCCGTATGCTCGGCCATCTTCAGACAGTGTTCGTCATCGGCATTTAGAACTGCCGTATCGCGGGCAATCTCCACGACGAGCCGCTTGACCCGCGCCATATCCTCAAGCGTATCGACGCCTTTCAGACCGAGGTGATCGGCCGAGATATTCAGCACCGCGCCGATGTCGCAATGGCGATAGCCCATGCCGCTGCGCACGATCCCGCCGCGCGCGGTTTCCAGAACCGCCAGATCGACCGTCGGATCACGTAACACCATCTGCGCCGACATTGGCCCGGTCAGATCCCCTTTGACGGTCAGATTCCCGTTTATATAAACGCCGTCTGTCGTTGCCAGTCCGACCGTGTGACCGCTCATCTTGAAGATGTGCGACACCATGCGCGACGTCGTGGTCTTGCCGTTCGTGCCCGTGATCGAGATCATGGGAATGCGGGCGGGCGAGTTTTCCGGGAACAACATGTTCATCACAGCGCCCGCCACGTCGCGCGGTTTGCCCTCAGACGGGGCGACATGCATGCGAAAGCCCGGTGCTGCGTTAATTTCGCAGATGCCCGCGCCATTATCCTTGTAGGACTGGGAGATGTCGGGCGAGAGGAAATCGACGCCGCCAATATCCAGCCCGATTGCCTTGACCGCGCGCACGGCCATTTCGCGATTATCCGGGTGGACGATATCCGTCACATCGATCGCCGTGCCGCCCGTCGAGAGATTGGCGGTAGAGCGGAGATAGAGGGTTTCGCCGTCTTCCAGCACCGTTTCCGGCGTGTAGGTCTTCTCCTCCAGATGCTCCATGGCCTTGGTGTCGAGTTCCAGCCGCGTCAGGACTTTTTCGTGGCCAACCCCGCGGCGCGGGTCGGAATTGACGACATCCACCAGCTCCGCAATCGTGCTCTTGCCATCGCCGATCACATGGCCCGGCACACGTTTGGAGACGGCGACCAGATCGTCATTGACGACCAGCATGCGGTGATCGAAGCCACGAATGAATGTCTCGACGATGATGCTACGGCTGCGGCTATGTTCCTTGGCGAAGTCGAACGCTTCGAGAATATGTTCATCTTCTTCCAGCTCGATCGAGATGCCGCGTCCGTGATTGCCGTCCAGCGGTTTGACGACGACTGGATAGCCCAGCCGCTTAGCCGCGCGCAGCGCGTCTTCCCGGCTTCGCACGAGCCGCTGTCGCGGTACGGGCAGTCCGAGATCGGCGAGGATCCGGTTGGTTTCATCCTTGTCGGATGCCAGCTCGACGGAGATATAATTCGTCTCGCTTGTGATTGTTGCCTGTATGCGTTTCTGATAGCGACCATGGCCCAGCTGGATCAGGCTGCTATAATTGTTCAGCCGCATGTAAGGGATGTCGCGTTCCTTCGCCGCCTTGACGAGCGAGGCGGTACTTGGGCCGAGAGCCAGCCGTTGCGCGCTGCGGATGAAGCTTTCAAGCTCGCTGTCGAAATCGAAATCTTCGATCCGGTTCTCAGGGGCAACCAGGTCTTCCGGCAGCAGGGAGGTGAGAAACTTCAGGGCGAGATCGGCGGCTTCCAGTCCGACGCGTTCTTCCTCGAACTCGAACACCATATTGTAGACGCCAGCTTCGTCCGCGCTCCGGGTTTTGCCAAAGGTGACGTCCGCCCCCGCGATATTCTGGATTTCGATGGCGACATGTTCCCACACATGGGCAAACCAGGTGCCTTCATCCTCGCGCAGGCGCCGGATGAACCCGCCGGGCGCACCATATGAACAGCCATGTTCGTGCAGGCTCGGCAGGGCGGCGATCAGCGGGTCGACAAAGTCTTCACCCAGCCGCCCCGTCGGCCAGTCTTCCAGTACGCCAATGTCGACCTTGTGACGGATGACGGGGAACAGGGCGTAGACGTTGGGTCCTCTGTAAACGGACGTTTCAAGTATATTCATCGGTCTCTCCCAACGTCCATATCATCCAGGCCCTCATCCGGATGACGGACTCGCTTCGCGTGTCGAGAGATCGAAACGTCCCCCATCCAGCAATATATGCAGTCTTATCCCGATTAGACAAACGGGTTTTCCGCGCGAGACGTCCGCCATGGAAGAATGCTCCAATCCGGTCGGGTCGATGACGGTAATCCCGCCGCTGCCGACAATCTCGATCACGTCGTCGGGTCCGATGAAAGCCGCCGTGTCTTCATCCACACCCAGACCGATGCCAAACGGGTTATAGGACAGGGCCGAGAGGAGCCGTCCCAGCCGCCCGCGTTCGCGAAAATGCTGATCGATGATGACCTTGTTGGTCAGTCCCAGCCCCGGCGCCAGCGTCGCAAGGCCGCCCTTGGGCGTCGCGCCGCCGCGTCCGAAGGCGATCATGTGTTCCGGGATGAAGGCGGCCCCGGCGGACGTGCCCGCAATGTGGATGCCCTCTGCATTGGCCCGGCGCATCAGACGGGCTACGGATGTGCCGCCGATGATTGTGGCCAGACGCAACTGGTCGCCGCCCGTCATGAAAATGCCCGTCGCCTTTTCCAGCGTCGCCAGCTTGATCATGTCCTCGCAGTCGGAACGCTCGTCCAGCGTCACAATGTCGGCGGAGGCCACGCCGATCTCTTCGAACACGTCGCGGTAGCGATCGCCCGTATCGACCAGGCGGGACGCGGTCGGAATAATGGCAATGCGCGCCTTGGAGCCGCCGCAGAGTTTGATAAAACGGGTGAGGATGGCGGAGGTGTGGACTTTTCGCTCACCGCCGCCGATCGGGATGATATAGCCGCGTTCGGCATGGTCGCTAACTTTGGCTGGGCACACGATGCGGGAGTCCGTTACTTGGCGTGGCTGGGCCGCTTTCAGAAAAATCCTGGCCAGTCCGCATGATCAAAAAGCGACGCTTTATCTTATCGAAGTGCCGAGGCAAGCCCCATCTGCGGACCGTGAAGCCCTGTCCCTATGGCGTCCCTTTCGGCGTCAGTGACTGCCGGAGCTGTTCGGCCTGGGCCTCGAAGGCCGCCGTTCCGGGAGCGATCAACTCGACATGGCCGCTATCGGCGATTTCCAGATAGTCGGCGCTACCGCCCGCTTGCCGGACTGCGGTCGTGAAGGCCTGTCCCAGGCGGGGCGGCGCGATCCGGTCCTTTTCGCCATTGACGCTGATAAAGCGTGCATCCGCTGGCAACAGCCTTGCGGGCGAGGTGTCGGAAAATACGTCCGGTCGGATCGCGTCGGCGGGACCTGTTAGCTGATCTGCTATCTGCGCCAGGCACGTCGCTGGCGTCACGGACAGCGAGGTTTCGAGATCGGCCAGACCGCCGGAAATGACGACCATCTGAAAGCCGATCACGTGACCCGTGTAGACCTTGCTCTGCGGGTCGAGATTGTACTGCGTCGCCAGCCAAGCTGCAAGATGTCCACCCGCCGAATGACCGAAAGCGGAGATGCGGTCCGTATCGAGCCCGAGATCCGGACCCATCGTCAGGAGCGCGTTCGCCGCGTCGCTGACATCCGTAAACGTGCCCGGATATCCGCCTCCGGCTTCGTCCACACCGCGATATTCGATATTCCAGACGGCCAGCCCGCGCTGGCGCAGATCTTCGGCGGCATAATTCATCAGTGTCCGGTCGGCGATCGCCTTCTGCCAGCAGCCGCCATGAACCATCAGGACGACCGGATGCGGACCCGCACCGTCTGGCAGCCACAGATCTGCGACCTGTGCCGCACCGGAGCCGTAAGCATGGGTCGATGTCGGCTGCGGCAGGGGGCGTTCGGTCAGATCGGGCCAGCGCATCAGGGGCGGGGGGCTTGCACTGTCGGCCTGATCGGTCGGGGTTGCGGCAGAAGCCGGAACCGCCTCCGCCGCCGACTTCGCCTCTGTCTCCACCTCTGCTTGGGTCTGAATGGCCGGCGCGGCGCAACTCCACAGGAAAATGGCCGTGGCCATCGATATGACAGTCAGTCGCATAGCGGGTTTATCCTTTCGGTCTTGGGTCATTCCGCTTTAGGGACTGGAACTGACGACGTACACTATGGGATCGACCCTTCATGCAATCTGTCCGGTTTCCCCGATCCCGCGCCGAAGCAATCGCCTGTGACGCGGAGGATCCGCTGGCAGAGGCCCGCGCCCATTTCAACCTGCCCGACGACGTGACCTATCTGGTCGGCCATTCGCTCGGCCCGCCTGCCATGTCGGCGCTGGAAGCTTTGCGCCGCGTCGGCGAGCATGACTGGGCGACAGGCCTTGTCGGATCGTGGAATGCGGCAGGCTGGATCGACCTGCCGACCGTGGTGGGCGCACGCGTTGCGCGGTTAATCGGCGTTCCACCGACCGCTGTGTCGGTGTGCGACAGCGTATCGATCAATCTGTTCAAGCTGGCCGGTGCGCTGCTCAGTTCGGGCACGGTGGCCCGCCGGATTATCGTCGAGAACGGAGAATTCCCGACCGATCAGTATATTCTCGAACGCCTGTCCACGCTGCAACAGGCGGACTTTGTCCGCGCAGATCCTGGAGCGGGACTGGACAGCTTGTCGGGCGGCGGGATTTTGGTTCGCAGCCTGGTCGATTACCGGACGGCGGCGATTGCGGATGTCAAAGCGGTCGAACAGGCCGCGCAGCGTCAGGGCGCCGTCGTCATCTGGGATCTGAGTCACGCGACCGGCATCGTCGATCTGCGTCTGGAGGCGTGGGGCGCCAGATATGCCGTCGGTTGCAGCTATAAATATCTCAATGGCGGGCCCGGCGCTCCGGCCTTCCTCTATGTGCATCCCGACCATGTCGATGTCTTGCAGACACCGTTGGCCGGGTGGCTCGGCCATGCCCGCCCCTTTGCGTTCGAGCCGACCTACGATCCCGCCGATGGGGTGAGCCGCTTTGTGGCGGGAACGCCGCCCATCCTGTCTCTGGCGACCTTCAATGGGGCGCTGGATGTGTTTGACGGGCTTTCGCTCCGCCATCTCCACGATAAGGCGCAAGCGCTCGGTGACCTGTGTCTGGCGGCATTTGATCGGCTGGGGCTGGAGACTTCATCACCGCCGATCGGCCATCCCCGCGGCGGACATGTCACGCTGCGCCACCCAGATGGTTATGCCATTTCCAGAGCGTTGGCAGAGCAGGGATATCAGACGGATTTCAGACCACGGGACACGATCCGTTTTGGCATGTCGCCACTCTTCCTGCGTTATGTCGATGTCTGGGACATGAGCGAAGCCCTCGAAGACATTCTCCTCACACGCGCTTATGAAGACCCCCGCTTTGCCGTGAAGTCAAAGGTGACATAAGCCGTAGAGGCTTTATCGGTCGCTAAAGCGGTCGTTCTTTTACTGTGGTTTTCTTCTCACCATTTCGAGGGGCCTGTCACTCCAAATCTTAAGAATGTTCTGATGCTGGAGAGCGCATCTCAAGTGAAGGAGAGTGCATTTGTTCCGGATGTGAGGTTTCGGTCAGTGTTAGAATGTTTTCCAAATGCCAAATAATTTCCAAAATGGTGATGTTTCAAGCGTTTAAACGCAAGCCTCACCAAAGGTAATTTTTGCAATGAAAGCTGGCTGGAGCACAACTATCTGATGATCGCTCAGAGGGCTATCAATGTATGCCAGTGATGCTCAGACTGACATTCATATGTCTGGATTAATGACAGTGCGTAAAACTTGGTTCGAATAAAGTGACTGTAGTTTCAGAGTCATTGAAAAACTCAATATTTGCATGCAAGTCCTTTCGAGGTGGTGCGCTCATAAGCTTTCCGTAGGGGGAGTTGACAGGGCTATATAATCCCCGCCCTAAAACCCAATCCCCGCCTTCCCCGTCCACCCTGCACTCACCTCACTCGGTACGGGCATTGGACACTGCGTTACTCTATTTCGCGGCGAGGTCTGTTTTGGGTAGGGCGGCGTCTGAGGTCTTTGCGGACTTTACCACGCCTTACGGCCTAAATCCGACGTCGTCCTGGTGGGGCGACAGCGCGACCGGCTTCGTGCTGGCGACGGGGCCCGGTGCAAATCCGGGCTCGAACTGCGGCGTTACGGGCTTCACCAGCCATGTGCGCGACTGCGAAAGCGGCCTTCAATACATGCAGGCCCGGCATTACTCGCCCGTCTCCGCGCGGTTCCTGAGCGTGGATCCGGTGACGTTTATGGAGACGGGAATGCCGGGGATGTTCAATCGTTATGGCTACACGCTCGGTGATCCCATCAATATGTGGGACCCGGATGGAAAATCTCCTTTGAGAGATCATTATTATTCGACAGGAAGTGGTACTCTTCCCTCTGGTATGAAATCCACAGGGAGTTCAGCTACTGGATCAGTAATTGGTGACGCCAAAATAGCTATAGGCGCAGCAATTATATTCGCGGATATTGCTACATTGCCTTCGGGAGAGGGCGTTCTGGGAAGCATGATGATATCTTCAGCAGTTAAGAATGCAGCCGCAGATGCTGCAATTGGGGGGCAGTAGCTGCCGCAGTCGATATCGATATGCAATTGAATGCTTTAGGAGAAAATGGAGGGGGGTTGAGTGAAGTTGATCTGCAGCAAACAGCAGGGGCTGCATTAGACGGAGCTGTTGCTGGTCCGGTAGGTGGATCGGCGGGCCGGCTCGCAGACAAAGGACTTGTAACTTTACATAAAGCTGGTGGTACCACCGGTGATAAGAAAGCTGATGCTTTACTGAATGTTGTAGCACCTCATCTAGGTACCGCATCTGCAGCAGCAGTTGGTGCCGGTACGCAATATAATTCAGAGAATCAGGCGCCCCCACAGACTAACGAAGAGGGCGAATTTCGCTAATAAATGTTTGCAAAAAGGAGCTTCAAGTGAAGTGGAAAATATTCAGGCATGCTATAATTTCTGGATCAGCGGCAACATTAACATTATTACTAATGAGAGTTGCTTTTTATGAATATGGGATTGATCTAAATTTTATTATTATCATGCTGATAGTTTTTGTTATCGTGGCCCTGATTGTTTATTTAAAAGAGTCTGCGAAAAATTGACACTTCGACTTACCATATAGTTTGCCCATATAGTTTGCCCATATAGTTTGACCATATAGTTTGCGTTAGGTAGCATTGCTGTAATAATTAAAGATATAACTGATGGCAATGAGTTTTAAGAGTATTAGTAGAAAACCATTTTTAATATACGCCTTTGTCGCCTTGGTGTTTATATTTTATAGTGCAGGACTAATCGAATTTAAGTCTTCTTCATCGGCTCTGTTTTACTCAATCGGCGGAACCGCAGGAGTGGCGTCTATATATAATTTTTTCCTATTTTTATTTTGTGTCTCGAAGGTCATTGAAGGTGACGACTTTAAGGCTGCCTCGGCGGGCATATTTTTTTTATGTTTCGTTACATATTTTTTCGTTTCTGTGTTTTTCTTACTCATTGCACTGGATTCTACCAGTCTATGACTAAGTTTCACCTATAATGGGTTCGGCAAACGGTCATCCGCTGTCGCGAACGGGCGGACCAGCTATAGCGTCTATGACGGGGCTGGCACATTACGCGCCGTCTATAAGTAGCATGATGGGGAGCTGGTGGAGCGGGTCAGTCTGGAGGGCGGCCATCCGCTCGCCAAGTTGACGGGCAGCACGCTGACCTATCTGGATGCCGATCATCTCGGCACGGTGTTGCGCGGGACGCATGGTCTGGGCGGGTTGAACGGCGAAGTGACGGGTGATGAGGTCTTTGCTGACTTTGCCACGCCTTACGGCCTGAACCCGACGCCGTCCTGGTGGGGTGATAGCGCGTCCGGCTTCGTGCTGGCGACGGGGCCCGGTGCAAATCTGGGCTCGAACTGCGGTGTCACCGGCTTCACCAGCCATGTGCGCGACTGCGAAAGCGGCCTGCACTACATGCAGGCCCGGCATTACTCACCCGTCTCCGCGCGGTTCTTGAGCGTGGATCCGGTCGGGTTCCTTGACGATGGCCACCCGGCATGGTCAACCGCTATGCCTACACGCTGAACGATCCGGTGAATATGTGGGACCCGGATGGGCAGCAATCGCTCACTTCATCTTGGCGGATGAATCAATCAAACGCTCACGCGCAGGTTCGATCGCAACGGAGCGAAATTATTGGTGCAGCAGTCAGCGCCATTCCATCGTCACGACAGCAATTGACGGACTTCGTAGAAGGCGTCGTGACAGCTGAGGGCGAGGTGATTGAAAACACTGTCAGCGTTAATCAAAATATTGAAATTTCGGTGGATACCTCCGACATTGTATCGAATTCTGAAACGAATATATCCTCTCATGCCCACGAGGCAGGATCGGCTGCGGTCGCTATCTCAGAGTTGTTTATAGGTCGAGGCAAGGGAACTGTCGATGACGTTGTAACAGGTGCCGTTCAAAAACTCCCGGACTGAAAAAGCCTGCTAGCTATACTGCAGCTAATGGCGTAGGGCGCATGCCTTCAATCGAGCCAAAGTATACTTATACGACACTCGATGGAAGGGGTAGCGGCATCGAAACCATAATTAGGGCGCAATAAGCCGCCGCGCGTGATAGCTCTAAGCAGACATTCAGGGAATTTATCTCTCAGGTAATTAGTTTGTTTGGTGGAGGGTGTGGTCATGGTGTCGTTCGCGAATATTGGTAAATATCTGCTTGAACCTATTATGCTGTGGCAGCTTCCTAAAGTCGCTGAAGCTTACGAGGCAGGCAGATACGAAAACATTTTAAAGCTATTCCCTAAGCCTCATTCAGACATGCAAAAGTCTACGATATATCGGAATATTTTCCGGGTGCTGTGCTTAATCAAGACAGGTAGCTCCGATTGGGAGGCCGAATACCTGTCTTTGCAAAAACTAGGGCAGTTTAGTTATTTAGGTGAATGTAACTCTAATTATATTAAAACGAAAATTGGGCAAGCTCTTAACTCAATAGGCGTTGATCAAGAGTTTTTTTATGTCTACGAACCCGAAGATGTCGATAAGTATGTGAAAAAGTTATATCCTATGTGGTTCGATATGAAAGAGCCGATTGTTGGAGTCTAACCGCCACAGAGCCTCCGGATAAGTGATGAACGAGGTGCTATAACAATGGGTGATCTTGCTAGTGGCTTTAGCGATTTCCCGGAAGGCCACAAAGACGTTTTCTTTCGTTGTTTTGAAGGCACATTTGTATTTTTCATTCCTTATAATTGGGAGGGCGGTGAATTCCAGTTCTGTGAGAATATATATGATGTCACGTTGAGTCCTAATGTTGACTGCATCCCTTATTTGGACAACCGCTCACCGACGTGCGAATTCGAGATGTCACGTATTGCCATCCGATCGGACGATAATGAATATATTTATACAATCTCTCGCGAAGAAGGTGTCATCCACATAGAGCGAAAGACTGGAACTTATAATCAGGAGTGGTTCAAGTTTCATGGGGGTTTTTTAGGAATTAAAGAAATTTTTCACCCTGATAGAGCTTTTCTGACTTATTTAAAATTGGCTCTCAGGCTAATTAGGCGATGTTGTTTTACTGTTAAGGAAGATAGTGCGAAGCCCACATTCTGACCCACCCACCCATACCTATCCCCGCCTAAAACAAATTCAGTCCACCCCTATAATCCTTGCTCCATACTCACCCCACTCGTCACGGGCATGGGAGAGTGCGTTGCTCTGTTTCGTGGCGGGGTGACGCCGCCAATTTGATCCGGTGAATCAAATTGCCAGGAACCGAACGGCATAGCCGTTCGGCACTGCGCTATCGTCCGTCCACTGGACGGCCGATCAAAGACGCTCCGTGGGCGGGGCGGTGTGTGATCTTACGCAGCACACATGGCTCCACCCGGCGAAGCGATCGATGGTGAGGCGGGGGCGAGATACGAGTCCCGGGTGTTGTCCCTGATGGGACGGACCTCGGATGCGCCCTCCCGCCAAGAACGGGATGACAAGTCGAGGCCGAAAGTCTCAGCCTTCGTCTATCTCTTTCCGGGGTGAGGCCATGGCGGCCCCTCGGGGCTACGGCGCTCACGACCGGGTGCGCTCGATCAGAAGCGCGGGGTCCGATCCGTTGTAAATAGGTGTGTCTTCTTCCGTATCCTTCAATGGATCGGAACCCGCGCCCCATGTCACTTTCGATAGGAAAGCGGCCCTTTGTCAGACCCCGATGGCTGACCGTACATATCCGTGTGGTTGAATCCCACGGGCGGCCCGGATTAACGCCGCCTGCCAAAATCGGTGTCGATGCAGCAGGCGGCTGTGCGTGAGCGAAGTCATTCGAAACTGCTCAGTTTTGTCCGATCATGGCGAAATGTCTGGGCATAGGCTGGGCAGTGTTTGGGGGGCGTGGTAGGTATGCTTGTATATCCGGTGTTGGTCATTCCTCCGGCAGTCATGTTTCTGACGGAGAGAGTGTGACCCTGCACGAGATGTTCGCGGTCGGATCGAGGGGGAAGCGATGTTTTTCAGGCGGATCAAGGATCATCTCCGCAATGATAACTGGTTTGCCGTGGCGGTGGATTTTCTTGTCGTCGTCGGCGGTGTCGGGATCGCGCTCTGGGCGGAAAGCACCATTCGCATGCAGAGCACCGAAGCGGATATTGCGGCCTTGGAGCAGACCTTGGCTCAGGAACGATTATCCATCTATCTGAATGCGGCGGAGCGGGTATCCCTGTCGGACTGCCGCGTCCAGCGGATCGGCGTGCTGACCGATGCATTGCTTGAAAGCGATGGAAACTGGCCCGGTATGCCGCTGGAAGGGGCGCAGAATTCCGGCTTCAGGACATATGTTCCGATGGCATGGCTGGAGCCCATCAAACGCTATCCGATTCATAGCTGGGACGCCGCACTGTCGCAGGGCCTTATCGGCTCCATGTCACAGGACAGGGTTGCGATCTTGAGCGCATTTTTCGCCGCCGTGGAGGCGCTTGTCGAGTTTCAGGCGGCCAGCAATGACCTCGCCACCCGTGTGCAAGTGCTCTCGCTGGACATGAACATGTCGCCAGAAACCAAGGTGGATTTTCTGAGGCTGCTGTCCGAGCTCGATCATAACAGTGCCATTGCTGAGATTGCGGCGCAACAGGTCAAGGCTCTGGCCGAAGCCGCCGGAATGGGATTGACAGCGGACCAGGCAGCCCTGCTGAAAACGCAACTGGACAGAACGAATGCGATCGCGATTCAGTCGGTCGGCGAGTGCTTCGAGCCGATTTCGACGGCGTTTCTGGAATAGAGGCGTCTTCGCGGCCGACAGCGACCAGGCAGAGCCGGTCCGTTATGCCAGACGTGGCCCGTCATGAAAGACCTCGCGCATGAGCGGGATGAAGCTCTCGAGCGTATCGACCTCGAAATCCGGATCAAACGCCGGAGCGTCCCACTCGTCGACCAGCTTGACCGCGAGCGGATACCAAGGCTCGTCGACCCATTGCTTACGCAGGTCAGTCGGCGCGCCGAGATATTGATAGTAATGTTCGCCCTGAAACGCTTGGTGGTTGTAGATGACGTGATAGCTGTCATCGCTAATATAAGGGCGCATCATTTCCGCTGCGATGGGGCCGTGATTGGGAACATTGATGACCTTGGCGATGTCGTGACAGAGCGCGATGACAATATGTTCGGTCGAGGCTCCGGAACGGCGGGCCAGCGTGGCGCACATCAACGCGTGCTGGAGCTGATCGCAGGCAAAGCCGAGCGTCGCGTCTTCCAGCTGCCTGAGCATCGCGATGAACCGGTCCGCCGTATTACCGAAATCCTTCTTATGGGCCGCGCCGATGATCTTCCAGTCATCCAGCGTGCCGTCCTGCATACGCGTAAAGCTTGCCTGCTGGCCTTCGATTTCCGCGTTCTGAGCCATGACGGCATCCATTTGATCCTGATCGATATCCAGTGCGCTCATAACCGTAGCTCCTCGAGGGTTCGTTTCATTCTATCAGACATTGATACAGGCCTCCGGGTTTTTTCATTGACATAGACATGGACGAAGTGACCGCGCGCCGCGCAGAGACCGTCCTCGCCGAATAGACCGATTTCGTAGCGAACGGATGTGTTGCCTATCTCTGAGACGCGCAGGCCTGCGGTGACGGTCTGCGGGAAAGCAAGAGGCGCGAAATAGCTGCATCCCGTGTCGACCACCAGGCCGATCGTCTCGCTCTCGCCAAGGCGCAGCAGGCCATGATCGATCAGCCAGCGGTTCACAACCGTGTCGAAGTAGAAATAATAAACGGCATTATTGATATGACCATAGACGTCATTATCGTTCCACCGTGTCGGCAGGTCGAGGCGATACGGATAGTCATCTGGGCTGTCAGGCCGGATTCTGTCTCCTGAGGGGCGGCTCATGCGATCGTCTCGTAAATTCTGACGATATCGTCCCGTGTCATGGCGCGCGGATTGTTGCGCAGGACGCGATCTTTCAGGATGGCATCGTCCGCCATCATGGGGATGGCGTCGGCAGCGATATCGACGTCACGCAGACGGCGTTGAACCCGGGTTTCGTCCTGCAGGCGCAAAATCTCGTCGATCAGCGCGCTGGCGCTTGTCCCGACACAAAGATCGGACGCGATTTCGCCGTACCACTGTTTGGCCCTGTCTTCCTGCGCGTTGAACTTCATCACCTCGACCATCACAAGCGAATTGGAGAGACCATGCGGGACATGGAAAAACCCGCCCAGCGGGTAGGCAAGGCCGTGGATGGCGCCGACGGGCGCGTTGGAGAAGGCCTGCCCGGCCAGCATCGCCCCGATCAGCATATCGTTACGCGCCTCCACATCATCCGGCACATTCACGGCGCGACCGATGGCGCGGCTCAGCTTTCGCAGCGCGGACAGGCCGATCGCATCGCTGATCGGGTTCTTGCGATGGACGGATGTGTAGGCTTCGATCGCATGGACCATCGCGTCGATCCCGGTCGCCGCGGTAATGTGGGCAGGCAGGCCGAGCGTCAGATTGGCATCCAGTAAAACTCGATCGGCGTAGAGCGGGTCGGACACGACCGCGTTCTTAGAGCCCTTATTGTGTGAGTCTGGGCCCGCCGTGATGATCGCGACATTCGTGACTTCGCTGCCTGTGCCGGACGTGGTCGGCATCAGTAGCAGCGGCAAGCGCGAGCCTTGCGCGACATCGACGCCGTAAATCTCTGACAGGGTGACGTCATTATCCGCCAGGAAGGCAATCAGCTTGGCCGTATCCATGGGCGAGCCACCGCCAAAGCCTATTACCATTCCGGCGTCGAACCGCTTCACTGCCTTTGCCCCCGCAATGACCACATCTTCCGGCGGGTCGGCCACGACTTCGTCAAAGATCATCACATCATAGCCAGAGTCCTGCAGCGCCGCGATCCCGGCATCCATCAGGCCAAGCGCGCGAACGCCTTTATCGGTGACGATGGCGATACGCTTATTGCGCGGCAGATCCCTGACATGTGCGTCGAGCCGTGACGTGCCGCCTGGTTCGATCCGGATGTCGGAAACGGTCTTGAAACGATGCATGAGAAACCTTTCAGCGATGCTCTCTGTCACAGTCAAGTCGCACGTCAAAGGCCGCCACGTGTGACCCACACCATCCACGCTGCGACCGCGAGGAGGCTGATCGATAGAGCCTTGCGAAAGACGCTGTTGCGCGTTTCATCCGATAATAGGGGGTGAAGCTGCGCGCAGAATATAACCAGGACAAGGTGGATGATGGTCGCAATGATGACGTAGAGAACAAGGAGTGTCGGTGCTTCCCAGAGCATAGGATCTGGGGACAGGAAAGTCGGCAGGATCGCAATGAAGAACAGACCCGCCTTGGGGTTCAGCAGATTGATGATCAGACCATGTCTGAAATAGCGGGCCAGCTTATCGGTTGGCTGCTGTCGTGCGGGTGAATTTTCGCTATTCGCGTGCCAACCAGCCCAAGCAAGGTAGACCATGTAAAACACACCGGCCCAGCGGAGGATCTGAAACAAGGCAGGTGATGTGCTCACGATTTTTCCGACGCCAAGTGCAGCGAGCAGACCAATCACGAGAAGCCCTAGTGCAACCCCGGCTGTAGTTGCAAAGCCAAAGCGGCGGCCTTGAGTGGCGCTGACCAAGGCCAGATAGGCCATGTTCGGACCGGGCGTCAGTTCGATCAGCAGGCTCGTCAGCAAGAATGGCGTTAGGCCCTCCAAGGTCATCCGGTCAGCCTTCCATCCTTCGTGTCCCAACGGCAGGCGGGGTTTCAGGCGGGCCGGCGAAACATTGGGCGATCCGCATCCAGGTCTTCGCCGTGTCGCCCGTCAGGGTCAGCGCGATGTCCATATCGCCAATATTGCGGCACTGGGTCACGGCCTGGCAGAAATCTTCTGCCGGGCCGTCAATGCGGTTATCATCCTGCGGCGCGTTCCACTCCCAGATTGCGCCACTCGGCGCAATCAGGCGGACATAGGGCTTGGGACGCGGCGGTTCCAACCCGTTGACCTTGAAGCTCCAGCTATAGGTCGTCACGCCGATATGGGCGACGTTTTTCAGCCGGTCCGAATTTGCCCGCTCCACGCCCAGCACATCGTAAATGGCCTGTGCATGCGCCCAGTGCTCCATTTGCCGCGCGATGATGCAGGATCGCACCGACATGTCAGGTCCGAACCATTTCACGCGGGTTTCCGGGTCGGCGTCAGCGAAACGGCCCACCATGCCGGGGTAGAAGGCCATCCAGTCGGCAAAGGTCTGTGCGGGCCGTGTTTCGTCAAACCAGTCCCGTTGCAGCGCTTGATGACCTTTTGGCATTACGGGCAGGATTTTGGCGCAGAACGCCTGGAAGGCAGCCTCGCCTTTCAAGGCTTCGTCGGCGGCGATGTTGAACAGGTGCAGATGCTCGACGATCTCACCAATCGTCCAGCCCTTGAAGGCGGTGGTGCGGTGGAAATCAGTATCGGACAGGTCGCGCAGAAGCGCGGCGATCTGATCACATTCGTTATGGAAGTCGTGGGCGGCGTTCATCGCGTCAGTCTGTGCAAGTCTGACGCATAAGGGTCAATGCAAAGCGATACGATCGTTCATGATCTACGCGCTCTCACCCGCACGCCATTATCCCACACGCCTCCATCCCGCCGGGGGCGGTCTCCGGCATCAGACTTGATCTGAACCCTCATCATCAGAAGTGACACGAGGCGCGGGCTCTGCCCCGTGACCGGGGGAGATTTAAGTGTACCGTTTCGTCGCAAGACAGAGCCCGCGCGCGGCGCTTGGTTCGTTTCGCCTGCCGCGCCTGCGACCCATCGCCTGCGGGTTCCGCGGCCTAACCCCCGATGCCGGATCATGGCAGCGGCGGATGCTTGGCTCACGCGCGGTCCGCGAAGGACCAGCCTCAGGGGCGGCAGAGACAAGGAAGGGTGTCAGCGGCAGCATAAACCGCCGACACATCCGCTCTCGGCCCGGTCGCTCCGCCATCACCTGACGGACCTTTCCGGCTTTCACCGGTCGCGGACATGTCCGTCCGCAACCAGAGCCGAAGCCCTCATACCGATCCGCCACACCGAGGGTTATGCCCCACCTCGTGTCCGTGACGGACGAGGGTAAAAGAGCATGGAAATGGGAGGGAGTGGATTAGGTTTGTGGGATTGGCGGTAGGTGACTGAAACGGAAGCCGTACTTAACGGCATAGGCGGGGATTAATTGAGAGCGCCCCCTTCTGCATGCTATGAACGGGGACCAGCACTCTACTCCCCCACATCACCGGACTTGATCCGGTGATCCATGTTTCGACCATTACGGTCAGGCTGAGCCGACCGTAATGGGTCCCTGCGGTCCCTGGATGATGGGCGCAGGAAGGGGGTTGTCAGAGCGAAACAGACTGCGCGGATTGTGTTTTGGGACGTTAGCTTTTCTTTGTGGCAGGCTTTTTCTTGGCCGCAGGCTTCTTTTTCGCCGCGGGCTTTTTCTTCGCGGCGGGTTTCTTTCGGGCGGGTTTCTTTTTTCCGGCCTTGGCCTGCTTTTCGGCGATATATTCCAGCGCCATATCGATATTGACGTCCTGCGGATCCTGCCCGTTGGGGATGGTGGCGTTGACCTTTCCCCATTTGACGTAGGGGCCGTAGCGACCGTCGAGAATTTGCACCGGGGCTTCGTCGGTCGGGTGTTTGCCGAGGTCCTTCAGGACGTTCTGAGTGCGGCCGCGACCGCGCGCGGCCTTCTTTTCCGCAATCAGGGTCACGGCGCGGTTCAGGCCGACATCCCAGACTTCCTGCACATCGTCGAGCGAGGCGAAGGTGCGTTCATGTACCACATAGGGGCCGTAACGCCCGATGCCGGCGCTGATTGGTTTGCCGTCTTCGGGATGGGCGCCGATCTCACGCGGCAGGCTGAGCAGTTGCAGGGCCTTGTCCAGATCGATGCTCTGCCAGCTCCAGCCTTTGGGCAGGCTGGCGCGCTTGGGCTTTGGCCCCTTTTTATCTTTCTGAGGTTTGGCGTCAGGGTCGATATCGGCAGGCAAGGCCTGCTCGACATAGGGTCCGAAGCGTCCGGTCTTGAGCCAGATCGCGTCGCCCGTCTCCGGATGTTTGCCCAGCTCCGTGTCCTGGGCTTCATTGTCGTCGCCGTCGCCGCCACCGAAGGGGCGGGTGAATTTGCATTCAGGATAGTTGGAACAGCCGACAAACGCCCCAAACCGGCCGAGCTTGAGGCTGAGTTCGCCGTCATCGCAGCTGGTACATTTTCGCGGATCGGACCCGTCTTCCTTTTCAGGGAAGGCCACGGTTTTGAGTGCGACGTTGAGCGCGTCGAGTACATGGGTGACACGCAATTCCTTGGTGCCGTCAACATGGGTCGAAAATTCGTTCCAGAAGTCGGACAGCATGCGCTTCCATTCAAGATCGCCGGCGCTGATCTTGTCGAGCTGTTCTTCCAGGTCCGCCGTATAATTATATTCGACATATTTGGAGAAGAATTCCTCCAGAAAGGCGGTTAGCAGACGGCCTTTATCGCTGGGTGTGAAGCGGCGCTTGTCGAGCGTGACATAGTCCCGGTCCTGCAGCACTTTCAGAATCGAGGCGTAGGTCGATGGACGGCCAATGCCGAGCTCTTCCATGCGCTTGACGAGGCTGGCTTCGGAATAGCGCGGGGGTGGCTGCGTGAAATGCTGTTCGGCCTGGACCTTTTTGGCGTCGGCATTCTGCCCTTGCTTGAGAGGCGGCAGCGTCTTGCCGTCTTCGTCGGATTCCGCTTTCGGCTTGGTCGCTTCGTAGAGTTTGAGGAAGCCATCGAAGCGGACAACCTGTCCCGTGGCGCGCAAGGCCAGCGAATCGCGATCATCGACGACCGTAACCGTGGTGCGTTCCAGCTTGGCAGAGGCCATTTGCGAGGCCATTGCGCGTTTCCAGATCAGCTCATACAGCTTCGCCTCGTCACCATGCAGCGACAAAGAGCCGGGCGTGCGGGAAAAGCCGGTCGGGCGGATCGCTTCGTGGGCTTCCTGTGCGTTCTTAGCCTTGGACTTATAGACGCGTGCCGACGCGGGCAGGTAACCATCGCCATAATCGCGCGCGATGGTGGCGCGGCAATCGCTGACGGCTTCGCCGACCATCGAAATGCCGTCCGTTCGCATATAGGTGATCAGGCCGACCGTCTCGCTGCCGATATTGATGCCTTCATAGAGTTTCTGCGCCGTCTGCATGGTGCGTGTGGCGGAGAAGCCGAGCTTTCGGCTGGCTTCCTGTTGCAGGGTCGAGGTCATGAAGGGGGGCTGCGGATTGCGCGTAATCGGCTTGGCTTCGACCGACCGGATGGAGAGCGAGGCCGCCTTGACCTTGCTTTCCGCATCGCGCGCCTTGGCCTCGTCATTGAGGCTGAACTTGTCGAGTTTTTCGCCGTCGAGCCGGACGAGGTTTGCCGTGAAGGCACCGGAGGCGGTCGCCATATCCGCCGTGACGGACCAGTATTCGCGCGGGTTGAACTGTTCGATCTCGGTCTCGCGTTCCGTTATCAGTCGCAGAGCGACGGACTGGACCCGACCCGCAGAGCGCGCGCCGGGCAGCTTGCGCCACAGGACGGGGGACAGTGTAAACCCGACCAGATAATCCAGCGCGCGGCGCGCCAGATAGGCATCGACCAGTTCCTGGTCGAGCTGGCGCGGGTTGTTGATGGCATCCGTGACAGACGATTTGGTGATGGCGTTGAAGACGACACGCTCGATCGGCATGTCTTTCATGACCTTTTTCTTGGCCAGCACATCCAGCAAGTGCCAGCTGATGGCTTCGCCTTCGCGGTCCGGGTCAGTCGCGAGGATCAGCTTGTCAGCGTTTTTCAGCGCGTCTTCTATGTCCTTGATACGCTTCTTGGAGCGGGCGTCGATCGCCCAGCTCATCGCAAAATCCTGCTCGGGGTCGACGGAACCGTTCTTGGAGGGCAGGTCGCGCACATGCCCGAAACTGGCCAGGACCTTATAGTCCTTACCCAGATATTTCTCGATGGTCTTCGCCTTGGCGGGCGATTCGACGACGACAAGGTTCATTGCGGTCCTGTCTGGATTAAGACGCAGTTCGTGAGGGCGAACGGCAGATGCGATGCGGCGCGCCATTTGGAGGGCCGGACCCCGACTGTCAATGTGAAGCGCCAGTCACACCCAGTCGGACAACCTACCGGATCGTGGATCGAAGGCGTATTCAGGGGCTGTTCGAACGTTCCTTCGGAACCGAGCAGTCATGATCGTTCCGTTCGGCGAAAAATCATGTTATAAGTGCCGAGCGTCGCGCTGAGGGAACCGTCCCGACCTTGCCGAGGCATTTCATGCACCGGCATTTTGCAACTATAGGTATCTAGTTTAATCTTTTACTCGCCTTAACACAGGGAGGCTGTGGGAGGGCCCTGTGACGAAACAATCTGGAACACCTGACAAACCGACGCGGACCGAGGCTGAAACTTTGGCCTATCTTGTCGCGCAGGCAGAGGAGCTGTCCGAGCTGGCGCTGAAATCCGGCAAGCCCGAAGCGTCAGCCCTGTTCACCCTCGCGCTCAGCGATCTGCGCAAGAAGGCCGGTTAGGATCGGGTTTGGTCGGTACTACACTGCAAACAAATTCGCCCCGAAGGGGACGAATGCGCGCCTAACGGGCGCGTGAGACGCGGCCATCGACATTGACGACGATGTCGCCATTCAGCTCCATTTCAAGCAGTGCCGCCCCGGCAAGGCCGGTCGGCACGCTTGCGGCCCGGATCAAATCATCGCGATGCGTGGCCGTGAAAGAGGTGACCTGCAGCAGCGCTTCGCGCGCGCGGTCAATATCCGTGCGCGCACCGCTTTCGTTAAAATCGGGCATATCGAACCCGCCCGCCGGGTCGAACAGCATGTCGGGCATGACGTCGGCGCGCGCCGCCTCCAGACAGTCCAGAATATCCTGGCTCGACTCGATCAGGGCGGCCCCTTGCCGGATCAGCCTGTTACATCCCTTGGTCCGTGGATCGAGCGGGCTGCCAGGCGCGGCCATGACTTCGCGGTTCTGTTCAAGCGCGTAGCGGGCGGTGATCAGCGTCCCGGACCGTTCGGCGGCTTCGACGACCACCACGCCGAGCGACAGTCCGGAGATCAGCCGGTTGCGGCGCGGAAAGTCGCGCGCCGTCGCGCGGTAGCCCAGCGGCGATTCCGAGACCAGCAGGCCGCGCTCCCGCATGGCCAAATGCAGGTCCGTATTCTGACGCGGATAGATGTGATCGACCCCGCCGCCCAGCACGCCGATCGTGCCTGTATCGAGCGCGGCGGCGTGGGCTGCCGCGTCGATCCCGCGCGCCAGACCGGAGACGACTGTAAAACCGGCATCGCCCAGCTCACCCGCCATCTGTGCGGCGAATTTCTGCCCCAGCGCCGAGGCATTGCGGGACCCGACAATGGCGACACAGGGCCGGGCGGAAAGCTCGATATCGCCCCAGACGCTGATCAGGGGCGGGGCCGGGTCCAGCGCGCGCAGCAGATCCGGAAAGTCGGGCTCGACCGCGCAGATGATCCTCACACCGACGGCCTCGCTCGCGTCCATTTCGGCTTCGACCTGTTCCAGGCTGGGGGGATGGACATCCTTGCGGCGGATGAGGGTGGGCAGCGCGTCCAGCGCCGCATCTGCAGCGCGGTAGCGGGTCATGAGGGACCAGAAGGCGACGGGGCCGACCGTATGGGTGCGATACAGGCGAAGCCAGTCGCGGCGCTCCGCAAAACTCAGGGGCGCTCGGCTCACGCGGGCTTGTCGTCTGCCTTTGCGCCGATACGCGACTCGGTCCCGGCTTTCAGGCGGCGGATATTCTCCCGGTGGCGCCAGATGATCAGCAGCGTCATGAAAGCAACCATCGCGGTGGCCTGCCAAGGCATGAACATGGCGCTGGCCACGGTCGCAAATGCGGCGGCGCACAGGGCGGCGGCAGAGGAATATCGTGTCGTAAACGCGACAAGCAGCCAGGTCGCGGCGGCGACCAGACCGATCGGCCAGACCAGACCGAGCAGCGATCCGAAAAACGTCGCCACACCCTTGCCCCCCTTGAATTTCAGCCAGACCGGATAGCAATGGCCGAACAGGGCGGCGGCGGCGGCGATGAAATGGAAGGGTTCGCCGAACAGGCTCAGCGCGATCCAGCCCGCGCCCGCAGCCTTGCCGGCATCAAATAGCAGGGTCAGCGCGGCGACCGCCTTATTGCCCGTGCGCAGCACATTGGTCGCACCGATATTGCCGGAGCCGATCTCCCGAATATCCGGCCCGCCCGTAAGGCGGGTGAGGAGCAGGCCGAACGGGATGGACCCGAGCAGATAGCCGAGGAGGATGGAAAGGGCGATGGCCATGGTAGCGGATTGCCGGAAGGGGCAGGGGGAGTCAAAGCGAGAAAAGCCCGTGTTTATTGACAGGGCCTTGCAAAGCCTTTCTACCGGACCGGATATTGGAGGTCCCATGCTGACATTGAAGCATATGATTGCGCCCATCTGCCTCACGGCGCTGCTGGCATGCAGCCCTGCCGTGACCGAACCGGTCCCTGGGGATGACGACTTTGCCAGTGAGGCCCTCAGCCTGTTGCGCGACGCCTATCCCGAAGACGGGCCGGGTGCCGCCGCGATCGTCACGAAGGATAACGAAACCCTGTTTATCGATGGGCACGGTTTGGCCGACCTCGCGGAGGGACGACCGATTCAGGCCAATACGGTTTTCCGCTACGCGTCCATTACCAAGCAGTTTGCAGCGGCGACGCTGATGTTGCTGGCTGAAGACGGGCGGGTCGATCTGGACGCGCCGATAGGGAATTACCTGCCCGACTATCCCGAACCGGGCCGCGCAATCGCTGTGCGACATCTGCTCAATCATACGTCGGGTATTCCGTCCTATACGGGCATTCCCGGCTGGATGGCCGAAACCAACACCGCCAGAGCCTACACGACCGATGAAATGGTCGCTGTCTTCGAGGATTTGCCTGCGGACTTCGCGCCCGGCGACCAGTTCGCCTATAACAACTCCGCCTATCTGCTGCTCGGTGCCGTGATCGAGGCCGTGACCGGCCAGAGCTGGTCCGACGCGGTGAAAGACCGGATCACCAAACCTCTTGGGATCGACACGATTGAGTCCGGCCTGCTGGAAGGCGAAATCGATCGCATGGCCACAGGCTATACGGCGGGCAATGCCGCCTCGCAACGCATCCACATGAGCGTGCCGCATGCGGCCGGCGCACTGATCGGGGATGTTCAGGGGCTGGCTGACTGGGCGAATGCCTTTCATGACGGCGAGGTGGTGAGCGCCGAAAGCTACGCAGCCATGACGCGCCCGACAGTCACCAATGACGGGGAAGATGTGCCCTACGGCTATGGCCTGAGTTTCGCTGAATTACGCGGCCATCCGACGATTGGACATAGTGGCGGCATTTTCGGCTTCTCGACCGACAGCGTCTATATTCCATCCGAAGACATATTCGTCGCCGTGCTGGCCAATTCCGATAATCCGGCGACCTCGCCCGGCATGATGACGGTCAAGCTGGCCGCCCTGGCGCTGGATGCCCCGTTTCCCCTTTTCGAAACCATGGATATCGATCTGGCTGGGCTTGAGCCGGTTCTCGGCGTCTACAAATCCGAGACCGTGACGCGAACCCTGTTCGTTCGCGATGACATACTTTATACATTGCGCGAAGGCGGCGCTGAATCGCCTGTCTATTCCGCCGGAAACAATCGGTTCTTCTACGGCCCGGCCAGTCTGAGCTGGTTCGAGATCGAAAACCCATCGGACGGACCGGTGCGGATGGTGTTTCATTCAAGCGACAGTCTGGAACCCGACACGCTGAGCTGGACAGGCCCGGTTCCGGACATGATCACGGTTTCGCCGGATATTCTTGAAACCTATCTCGGTACCTATACACTGAGTATTCCGATGATCGCGACCATTGCCGCTCAGGACGAAGGGCTGGACAATGGCATCACGATCCAGCTGACCGGTCAGCCTCCCTTTTCTCTGCAACCAAGCAGCGACACGGAATTTGCCGTCCCCAGCGTCGGCGCCGTCGTGCGCTTCGCACCCGACGATGCGGGCAGCATGACTATGGAGATTCTACAAGGCGGGCAGACGATCACGGGCGAGATGACGGATGAGTAAGTAATAGGGCCCCTTCCGCACAGGCAGTTTCCTTCCGGCTGAGCCGGAGGCCCGATTGGGAAGGAAATGGACGGTCGGGCTCTGGGTCGACTGTGATAGCAGAAGCGCGCTTTGCGCACTCGCCTGCGGCGCAACGCTCAAGCCGCTACGTGGCAGTGTCTTGAACTGATCATGCTGCGAATTGCGCCCTTCGGGCGCACGGCCTGTCGGCCCAATTTGCTTCCGGCTTTGCCGGAGACCCCACAGGGAAGCAAATTGATGCTTGGAGGTACCACCCGGAATCGAACCGGGGTACACGGATTTGCAATCCGGTGCGTCACCACTCCGCCATGGTACCGTCCAAGGACCGCGCCTCTAACAAGGGGGAGAGGCGGATGGCAACGGAAAATGTCGGTCCGGATTGGGGTCTTGCAGGGGCGAGCTGCCGGGGCTGCAAACATTCGCAACCCTGCCATGCGCGCAACGGCGTTGCAGCGGGCGTAACACGGGTCTAGAGGGAATCTCATTACCTTGCCCATCGACCTGTTGTCGCATCGGGCGCCGTTGCCAAGGACCGCATCCCATGCCCCAGTTCGATTTCGACGCCGCGCGCGAAACGATGGTCGAGAGCCAGATTCGCACAGCCGATGTCACGGATCTGGACCTTCTGGCCGCCTTCCGCCGTACGCCGCGTGAAAAGTTCGTGCCCGCCAATCGTATGGCGCTGGCCTATGGCGACGCGGTCGTCGATTATGGCGATGGCCGGAGCCTTCTGCGTCCGCGCGACTTCGCCAAGCTGGTTCAGGCCGCAGATATCAAGGCGAATGAAGTGGTTCTCGATCTTGGTTGCGCGCGCGGATATTCGACAGCCATTCTGGCCCAGATTGCCGAAACGGTTGTCGGGCTGGAAACGGATGAGGACAGGGTCACGCGGGCGACGGACCTGCTGACCGATATCGGTGTTCTCAACGCCGCCGTCGTGCAGGGCGATCTGAAACGCGGCGCGGCCGAACATGGCCCGTTCGACGTCATCATCGTCAACGGGGCGGTGTCGGCGGTTCCGCAAGCCTGGTTCGGGCAGCTGGCCAATGGCGGGCGCCTGGCTGTGATCATGCGCGACGGGCCGATCGGCCGGGCGACCCTCTACACCAAATCCGGCGACGCCGTCGGGGACCGGGTCGTGTTCGATGCCAATGCGCCGATGCTCTCTGGTTTCGAGGTCGAGCCGAGTTTTGTCTTCTAGCCACGCCATCCGGTTATCACCGACCTGCATGATGAAACGCGTTAAGCGCCCATTCGTTCGCCGCTCGCCGCTGCGCGTCTGCGGGCTGACATGTGGTCTGGCTGCGGCGTTCTATTTGGGCACCGCGCCTGTCGTCCTTGCCCAGGTGAATGACGCGATTTTGCAAGCCGAGCCCGAGATCGCGTCCGTCGAGGACCCGGCGCTGGTCGGTCGCGACACACTGCAGAGCGTTCTGGCCAGTGTCTATAACAGCAATCCGCGCCTGCTGGCCGAGCGCGCCCGGCTGCGCGAGGTCGATGAAAACTATATTCAGGCCCGGGCTCAGGGCCGTCCGGTTCTGAGTGCGGGGGGGTCGATCGATGCGCAGGCCGTGCGCACACCGGTGACCAATAGTTTCTTCGGCGCATCGGGCGGCACCACGACAGGGACCCCCTATGCCGGGCAGCTCAGCCTCATCCAGCCTGTCTATCAGGGTGGTCGCGTCAAGGCGCTGAAACGGCAGGCCAAGGCCGGTATTCTGGCGGCGCGTGCCGGGCTCGACAATGCCGAGAACAATATCTTCCTGTCTGCGGCCAACGCCTATGTCGATATACTCCGCGACGAGGAAGCGGCCCTGATCCGGCGTAATAATGTGCGTGTGCTGCAGCGGCAGCTGACGGCGGCCAATGATCGCTTTGAGGTCGGCGAGGGGACGCGCACCGATATTGCCCAATCGGAATCGCGGCTGGCCGCCGCCGAAGCGGGGCTGGCCCAGGCAGATGCTCAGCTGGCCGTCAGCCGCGCGCTGTTCGTACGTATCGTCGGGCGCATGCCGAACCAGCTGACGCCGGCGCCGGCTTTCGTGCTCCCGGGCACGCTGGACGAGGCCATCCGGCTGGCGCGCGACAATAATCCGCAATTGCTGGCCGCCTATTACAATGAACTGGCAGGCGCCGCCGCGATCGATGTGGCCAAGGCCGCGGGGCGCCCGTCGCTCAGCCTGCAGGGTTCGCTGGCCGCATCGCGTCAGACCATATTGGGGGTCGAGCAGACCGATCAGGCGACGATCGGCGCGCAGCTTTCCATCCCGATCTTCAGCGGCGGCATCAACAAGTCGCGCGTCCGGCAGGCGGAGCATGCCCGGACGCGTCTGGGTTTCGAAGCGCGTGATACGGAACGCGCCGTCGATCAGACCGTCTCGCAGGTCTGGGCGCAGATGGATGCGGCGCGCCAGATTGTCGCAACCAGCGAACGCCAGGTTGCCGCCGCCGAGGTCGCTTTCGAAGGTGTCACCCTGGAACAGCAGGTCGGCACGCGCACACAGCTGGACGTTCTGGACGCGGAACAGGAAACGCTCAATGCGCGGCTCAATCTGATCAATGCGGAGCGGGATCTGAAGGGGGCGGTGTTTCAGCTCCTGTCCGTGATCGGCGTGTTCGATGCGGAGGGTATTGCCCTGCCGATCGGTCGTCATGATCCCGATGCCTATCTGTCGTCCGTCGCCTATGACGGCTTCAAGGAAGCGGGCGATCGTTTCATCCCCGAAGCGATGCAGAAAATCGGCGTCCAAGCGCCGAATATCGTTCTCGATCCGGCCCGCACCGTCGCCGACGGTGTCGGCCTTTTGGAGCTGGATGAGCGGGCGGACGGGCTTGGTGACCGGTTGCAGGAACTGGGCGGTGCCCTGAAGGAAGGGACCGATCGCATAACCGGGCAGACACCCCACTATGACCCGCGGATCGACGATCCGGATGTGATCATCGTGACCGCGCCCGATCCGGTTGCTGCGGGTCGGATTCCCGATCCCGATGATATCCTGCCGCTCCAGCCGACCGAGCTGCCGGACGAACAGGTCGATGAAGAGCATGATCCGGACCTGATTATTGTCCTCCCAGCGGCTGATTGACGTCACTTATCGCCGCGTAGGAATTGTCGACGTCATCAACTGGACAAGCGTTAACCCTTCGCTTAACCCTTGATTCACGAAAGGGCCCCGAGCCGAATCGTTTAGGGGATTGCGAGCGTCTATGTCGGAACCGACACCGGAATCTGCGACGAGTGCCATGGATGATGACGCCATGGGCGGACTGGGCAGCGATGCCGCTGGCGACGAACCCAGCATGGAAGACATTCTCGCATCGATCCGCAAGATCATTGCTGACGACTCCGATCCTGTTCCGCTCGATGGACCCGCCCATGACGGCCCGGCTATGGCCGAGGCTACGGGCGCATTGCGGCCTGCCCCTGTGGCCGCCCCAACAGCTGCCTCCGCGCCCGCGCCGATGGATGCGGAGCCGCTCGAACTGAGCGTTACGGCAGATCTGGCCGACGCCGATGCCGACGAACTCGATATCGAAGCCCTGCTCAGCGACATTCAGGTCGCTCAGCCCGAAACGCCGCCCAGCACATCCGCTATGGACGATATGGGCGATGTCCCGGCCTTCACGGCAGCCAGTCCGGCGCCTGGGATGGACGATGAGCTGTCCATTCCCGATGCCCCCGCGGACGCCGCACCGACCGATGCGTTGCTGGAAGCAGGCGAGGATGATGTCGATCGGCTGATGGATGAGCTGCTGAGCGAAATGGGCGACTTGCCGACCGGATCGATGGCGACTGCGGAAACGCAAGCAGAAGCGACTTCAGGGAACGCAGACGCGGCCGAGCTGGCGACCAGCCTGCCAGCCATGACGTTCGACGCGGACGGCGATGACGAACTGGATCTTGTCAAGACGCTGATGGCCGATCTGACGGATGATGACGAGGCGGAGACGCCGGACATGCTTGCCGTCGACACGGTGGTCGAGGCAGACGGCGCGCTGCAGCCCGATGTCGCGGAATCGATCGAAGCGCCGGATGTCGATATTCTGGACTCGATCCTGGACATGACATTGGCTGACGAAATCGCGATGGGGCCGGATGCTGCGTCGACCGTCAAAGCTGCAGAGGCGGCAGATCCGGTTGCGCAAACAGATGATCAGGCTGAGGCCGCCGACCTGCTGAGCGCGACGATTGAAACCGTGGCCGTCACCGCCGTCATGCAGACCGTCGATGTACAGCCCGTGCCGGACGCGGATGCGTCCACGCCGAGCCTGGCCGACATTGCCAATGCGGCGGAAGCGGATGTCGATACGGACGTCGCAGGTAGCGATGTTTCCGAAATTGACGTCGCGAATATTGATGCGGCGATGGATGACGACGCCATTGCCGAGGCCGTGGCCATGCTGAGCGGTGACGACGCCCCAGAATCTGCCGAAGACATGGATATGGCACCCGCCGCCGATCAACCAACCCAATCCGACCCTTCCCCTGATGAGACCCCTGAACTGGAGACTTCCATGCCGAGAGCCGTACGCTCCGATGCCATTCTCGACGACGTAACCGAAGAGGCGACGATGAGCGCCTTTGCGCAACTCAACCAGGTGGTCGAGGACAAGGCGATCCTGACCGAGCGCGGCCCGCGCATCGGCGATCTGGTCCAGGATGCCCTCAAGCCCATGCTCAAGGAATGGCTGGATGAAAATCTGCAGGCCATTGTCGAGCGCGCCGTGGCCAAGGAAGTCAAACGGCTTTCCAACGGCAAGTAGGGCCACCGAAAATAGCGCCAATGGCCAGTAAGACCAACGGCACATAAGTCCGCCACCCGGCGGCTTAACATCCCGATGATCCTGCGCTAAGCAGGCGCGAACAAGCCCGTCCCTCGTACCAAAAGGGGCGGGCCTTTTGTCTTTTTGAGCCTGTCATGTCCGAGTCCGAAACCAGATCTGAACCCACCCCGGAATTGCCCAAGCATTTCGATCCGAAAGAGGCGGAGCAGCGTCTTTATGCGGCATGGGAAGAGGCGGGCTGTTTCCAGCCCTCGATGGATCCGGCCAAGCCGCCTTTTTCAATCGTCATCCCGCCGCCCAATGTGACGGGCAGCCTGCATATGGGCCATGCGGTCAACAACACGATCCAGGATATTCTGGCGCGCTTCCACCGTATGCGCGGCTATGACGTGCTGTGGCAGCCCGGAACTGATCATGCTGGGATCGCAACGCAGATGGTGGTGGAGCGCAAGCTGGCCGAGGAACAGACGCCCCGTTCATCCATGAGCCGCGAGGATTTTCTCAATCATGTCTGGAACTGGAAGCGTGAAAGCGGCGGCATCATCACCGAACAGCTGCGCCGCCTCGGCGCGAGTTGCGACTGGAGCCGGGAGAAGTTCACTCTGGGCGATCCCGATGACCCCAGCGACAAGATGGCCGAAGCGGTCACGAAGGCGTTCGTCGAGATGTATGAGGCCGGGTTGATCTATCGTGACAAGCGTCTGGTCAACTGGGACCCGCATTTCCAGACAGCGATCTCCGACCTTGAAGTCGAGAACCGCGATATGGATGGCCATTTCTGGCACTTCAAATATCCGCTGGAGGGCGGCGAGACCTACACCTATGTCGAGAAGGACGAAGACGGGAACGTCACGCTAAGTGAAGAACGCGATTATATCTCTATCGCGACAACGCGGCCTGAAACCATGCTGGGCGACGGCGCGGTCGCGGTCCACCCCGATGATGAGCGCTACGCGCCGATCGTGGGCAAAATGGTGCGCCTGCCGCTCGCTGACAGGCTGATCCCGATCATCACGGACGAATATCCTGACATGGATTTCGGCTCCGGCGCGGTGAAGATCACAGGCGCGCATGACTTCAATGATTATGAGGTCGCCAAGCGGAACGACATTCCGATGTATTCGCTGATGGGACCGAAGGGCGAGATGATCGCCTCGGACATTATGCCCGAGAAATATGTCGGCATGGACCGGTTCGACGCGCGCAAGGCGGTCGTCGCCGACATCGACGCGGAAGGCCTGCTCATCACCGTTGAAGACAAGAAGATTATGCAGCCCTTCGGCGATCGCTCTAATGTGGTCATTGAACCCATGCTGACGGATCAGTGGTTCGTCGATGCAGAGAAGCTCGCCGGCGAGGCCATGGCGGCGGTCAATGACGGCCAGACCACCTTCATCCCCGAAAACTGGAAGAAGACCTACGATCACTGGATGGAAAACATCCAGCCCTGGTGCATCTCCCGCCAGCTCTGGTGGGGGCACCGGGTTCCGGCTCTTTTCGTTCCTGGCCTTTATGTCGATGGTTCTCTGGTTTCACTATCAGATGAATCCCCTAAAATTTATGTCTCCGAAACTATGGGTCAGGCCCAAACCGAAGCTTTTTTGGACATGAGCGACAAGATTGAAGCAGTCTACGGGATGACTTTTAACAATGCTTCGATTGCGATTGCTGATTCCGAAAAAGAGGCGTCAGAAAAAAACGCAATCCAAAGCTGGCCTATTGACCTGAATAGTTCTGAGGGAGCAACAATCTGGGCATGGCAAGACCCAGACGTCCTCGACACCTGGTTCTCCTCCGGCCTCTGGCCTTTTTCCACGCTCGGCTGGCCGGACAACACGCCGGAGCTCGAAAAATTCTACCCCACCTCCGTCCTCGTCACGGCGTTCGACATCATCTTCTTCTGGGTGGCGCGGATGATGATGCAGGGGTTGCACTTCATGGACGAAGTGCCGTTCCGCGATGTCTATATACATGCGTTGGTGCTGGACGAGCAGGGCAAGAAAATGTCCAAATCGATCGGCAACACGATCGACCCGCTCGACCTGATTGACGGCGTCTCCATCGACACGCTGATCGAAAAGCGCACACGCGGTTTGAAGAACCCCGAGAAGGCCCCACAAGTCGCGAAGGCAACGCGCAAGGCCTATCCGGGCGGGTTTGAGGCGTTTGGCGCGGATGCGCTGCGCTTCACCCTCGCGGCCATGGCCGGGCAGGGGCGCAACATCAAACTGAGCGTGGACCGCGTCGCCGGCTACCGCAATTTCGGTACCAAGCTCTGGAACGCGGCCCGCTTCGCGCAGATGAATGGCTGTTCCGGCGGCGCCGATTTCGAACCAAATAGCGCGACATCGGCGCTCAACCGCTGGGTCATCGCGAAGACGGCAGAGACAACGGCAGAGGTCACGCGCTGCATCGAGGCTTACCGTTTCAACGATGCTGCCGACGCGGTCTACAGCTTCGTCTGGGGCACGGTTTGCGACTGGTATATCGAACTGGCCAAGCCGGAACTCTCCGGCGAAACGCCCGCAGAAACGCAAGCCACGCTCGGCTGGGTTCTGGACCAGAGCTTTATGCTGCTTCACCCCTTCATGCCGTTCATCACCGAAGAGCTCTGGGCGCAAACGGGCGAGCGCGCTGGCTTCCTGATGCTGTCCGAGTGGCCCGAGGTCGAAGCGCCTGAAGTGGGAGACGACATTGACTGGCTGATCCGCCTGATCACCGCGCTGCGCTCTGTCCGCGCCGAGATGAACGTCCCGCCCTCGCGCAAGGCGCCGCTCGTCGTGGCCGGTGCGGGGGATGCCCGCTTCGATAGATTCGGTGACGCGCTGGGCCGTCTCGCCCGTGTGGACGGCGTCTCTTTTGCGGACGCTGCACCAGACGGCGCGCTGCAGACGGTCGTGGACGGTGTCAGCTATGCCATCCCGCTGGACGGGCTGATCGATGTCGATGCCGAGCGTAAACGCCTCGATGCGGCCATCGCCAAGGCGGACGGGGAAGTCGCCAAGATCGACAAGAAGCTGGGCAATGCCAACTTCACGGACCGCGCCCCGGCGGCCGTCGTTCAGGAACAGAAAGATCGTCGCGCAGGCTATTCCGACGAGCTATCCAAATTGCGAGACGCGCGCGCCGCGCTTGGATAGGGGACGGGGCGCTGATGCATCAGTTCAACGAACATCATCCGGAGTTCAAAGGGTTTTCGGACCGGTTCGAGCAATTCGTCAGGCCGACACTGAAGGTCCGGGATGCGGTGCGCCAGCGTGCCGTCAAGCATGGGCTGATTGCGGCGGCTGTGATCGCCGTCCTCGGTGTTTCCGTCAGCCTCTGGGTCGGCTTCATGGTCAGGCCGGACAGCTTTTTGCCCATCGTCATGCCTGCGCTGTTTGGACCGTTTCTGGGGTTGATGGCCTTTCTGGGACTGACGGATAAAATCCGGTCAGAGACCAAATCGCATATTGTGGGCGCGGTGATGGACCATATTGGCTGGACGTTCGAAACCCAGGTCCCGTTCTTCGATCTCACGCCCTATAAGGTGCACTATCTGCTGACCAAGACCTATCACCGCAGTTCCTTCGAAGACCGCATGTATGGACAGGCGCATGGCGCGCAGTTCGAATCCGTCGAAGCGCATCTGGAAGAGCGCTCGCGTAGCGACAAGGGCGGAGACAAGTGGACGACGGTATTTCGCGGGCAGCTGATGCGGATCGACTTCCCGACCAAGACTTTCGGACGAACGGTCGTGCTAAGGGATCAGGGCTGGTTCAACAAGAAACGGCGCGGCGACATGAAACGGGTCGGCCTCGTCGATCCGACCTTTGAAAAGGCGTTCGAGGCATACGGCACGGATCAGGTCGAAGCGCGTGTAATCCTCGAACCGTCCTTCATGCAGCGCATGGTCGATCTGGAACGCTCGGTCGATGGGCGCAAAATCCGCTTTGCCTTTGCGGAGAACGATCTGTTCATCGCGGTGGAGACCGCCAATCGCTATGAGGCCGGGTCGATGTTCCAGCCGCTGGATCAGCCTGAGCGCACGCAGCGGATCCTCAATGAAGTCGGTGCAATCTATGATATTGTCGATGCGCTGGTGAAGCCGACCGGCTCTGCCTGATTATGTCGTCTAAAATTTCTCTGGCCATACCTCGTTAACCATAGCGGGGTAGGCGCATGGGGATGACCTTTCTGAACCCCCACGGTACGGTCGATCTGCAGGCACTACGCGTGCAGCTTTATGATCTGCTCGGACATTCCTACGCGGCTGTCTCGCCCTCTCCGGCTGCCTTGCTGTTGTTGCAGGCAACAGGGCTGGTGCGCTCGCCCAGCGGCTATTTCCGTGGACTGGGACGTGTCCGCGGTGTCGGCTTTCATGGCTGCCGCTTCTGCGTACAGGAAATTTCCGCCCATCCGCAGGATGAAGACGGGTCGGGTTTTGACGGGGTCATTCTGTCCATCTCCCACCGCTTGCGGATCTATGGGCGCACGATCGTGATCCCGGATCGCGGCGCGCTCAACCCGCGCCACATTGACGGCATGAAGCGCGTCGGTTTTCCCTCCCGCGCTTTCGAAGCACAGTTCGAAGTCTATGCCGACGATCAGGTCGAAGGCCGCGCGCTCGTGCCACCGGACTTCATGGAACGGCTGATGGCGTTCGATCCGATCCTGCATCAGGGTCGGGCCAAGGTCGCTTTCTCGGGGCGTCAGATGCATGTCGCGCTTCCAACGGGACCACTGCTGCGGATTTCAGACGACCCGCCCTTTCACAAGGTCGAAGCCGCAGCTGCTCATATTGCCGGGGAAATGTCGCAGATCTTCGATCTCGTGGCGCAGATCGATGCGCTGCATCAGACGGCGGACCGGCACTGCCCGGTCGAACGGGAACGGGCCCGCGATGATTTCTATGCTTCGGCCATTCAGTCCGTCGGGCCAGCGATCAATGCGGCGCTGCAGGCGGGTTTGATTACCGATACGCCCAAGGCCAAACATCTAACGGCGGACGCACATCTGCTCGATCCGGCCTTTCAGGGCCTGCTCCTGCCGCGGGTCTAGATCGCCCGGCTGATCAGCCAGCCCAGATAGACGATATAGCCCGTCAGCATCAGGGCCGCTTCCCAGCGGACGACCTTGCGGTGGGTCACGGCGAAGACGAACATCATCAGGGTTGCTCCCATCAGGACCAGACCGTCGATCAGCGAGAACCCCGCTGCGCTGACATCGAAGGAGAGCGGGAAAACCAGTCCGGTAACACCGAGAATGGCAAGCCCGTTGAAGATGTTCGACCCGACGATGTTGGCGAAAGCGAGCGTATTTTCGCGTTTGATGGAGGCGAGGATGGACGCTGTCGCTTCCGGAAGCGACGTGCCGATCCCGACGACTGTAATGCCGATCAGTGCCTCTGAAATGCCAAAGCTCCGCGCGATCGCGCTGGCCCCGCGGATCAGGCCTTCCGCCCCGAGCACCAGCAGCGCGATCCCGATCAGGACCATCGCAACGTCGACGATCAGTGCTCGGCTCGGTTGGGCCGCATCCGGTGGCTCGGCAGGCAGCGCCAGATCGGCGCGTATCGACAGGGCGAGATATGTCAGGAACGCCAGAACCAGAGCGGTAGCGCCCCAGCCCGGAATGCCGCCCATGACGATCCAGGTCAGACACCCCGCGGAGCTGAACAGGACAAAGGCGGCGTCGCGCCGGACGTCGCGCATCTGCGTCGCGATCGGCAGGATCAGCGCGGACAGGCCCAGGATCATCAATATGTTGGCAATGTTGCTGCCCAGCACATTCCCGAAGGCAATATCGTCAGCGTCCTTGGCCGCGGCCCCGAAGGTCGCGACAAATTCCGGCATGGAGGTCCCGAAGCCCAGCAACAAGACGCCGATCAGGGCGCGCGACAGACCGAACCGTTCGGCCAGGCCGACACTGCCGCGGATCAGCACTTCGCCGCCTGCCACCAGCAGGGCCAACCCGCCAATGACAAGCAGCAAATTCATGGCTGTTACTGGTTCTCGGGAGTTGTGACCTCGATGCCATCCAGCTCGTCGGAGAGCAGGATTTGGCAACACAGGCGCGAATTGTCTTGAACCTCGTCGGCGAAGTCCAGCATGCTGTCTTCCATATCGTCCTTGGGCTTCAGCTTGTCGATCCAGCTGTCAGCCACATAGACGTGGCAGGTCGCACAGGCACAGGCCCCACCACAATCCGCATCGATGCCCGGGATCATGTTGGCGATTGCGGCTTCCATGACGGACATGCCGTTCTTGGCTTCGACTTCGCGGCTATTGCCCTGATGATCGTGGAAAATGACTTTGGCCACGCCGGCTCCTTTTGCTGTGCTTCGCGTTAGGTAAGGGCTTGCCTGCAAAAGGCAAGACGCTAGGCTCGACACCACTCAATTGACTTGCAGGATTAACGCCACTGTGACGGCTATTGCCTTGAAATCGGACAGTGACACGCTCGCCCTCGGGGCGCGCCTCGGCTCCGTCTTGCGCGCTGGTGATATCGTCCGTCTGACCGGGGATTTGGGAGCGGGCAAGACGACGCTGGCGCGCGGACTGATTTCAGTCGCGTCTGGGCGAGATCGACGTGCCGTCGCCGACCTACACGCTGGTTCAGACTTATGAATGGGGCGATCAGGAGTTGTGGCACTGCGATCTCTATCGGCTTGAACAGCCGGACGATGCGTATGAGCTGGGCCTGATCGATGCGATGGGGGAGGCGATCCTGTTGCTGGAATGGCCGGACCGGCTCGGATCGCTCTGCCCGGCGGACGCCCTGTCCGTCGACCTCGCCTTTGACGGGCCGGGGCGGATCGCGACTTTGCGCGGCTGGGAGGGACGTCATGTCTGAGCGATTGTCGCTACTTGAGGATTTCATCGCCCGGGCTGGCTGGGGCGATGCCAAGCGCAGTCCGATTACGGGCGATGCGTCGACTCGCAGCTATCAGCGGCTCCTCCGCGGCGCGGATAAAGCCGTTCTGATGAATGCGCCGAAGGGAGAGGAAGCTCCCGGCGAGCGCGAAGGGGCCAGCGTCGCAGAACGCCGTGCGCTGGGCTATAATGCGTTGGCGCGCCTGGCAGGGCCAAATCTGGAAGCTTTTTTGTGTGTGGCGCAGGAACTGACGCGGCGCGGATTTTCCGCGCCCCATATTCTCGCGGCGGATACGAATTACGGTTTTGCCCTGCTGGAAGACTTTGGCGATGCCGATTTTGCGTCCGTTCTGCGCGCCGACCCAGCCCAGGAACGGACCTTATATGAGGCCGCCGTGGATACGCTGGCTGCGATTTATCGCAGCACCTTTCCCCGACGACCGGACTGGCGTGGGCAAGGCTGGTGGCTCCGCGATTATGACGAAGCGGCGCTGCTGGCGGAAACCGACCTGTTCATCGACTATTACGTCCCCGATTCAGGACAGCCTGTGTCTGACACGGCACGTGACGAGTTTCGGGCGGTCTGGCGCACGGCCTTCAAGGCGCTGGGCGCGCACGCGTCGGGTCTGGCTCTGCGAGATTTTCATGCCGAAAACCTGTTCTGGCTGCCAGATCGGGAACGACAAGCAAAGGTGGGTCTGATCGACTTTCAGGACGCGCTATTCGCCCATCCCGCCTATGATCTGGTCAGCCTGCTAGAAGATGCCCGGCGTGACGTGTCGGACGCTTTACACGCCCCTCTGAAACAGCGCTTTTGCGACGCGGCTGGTCTACCCTGTGATGAGGCGTTTAATGCGGCCTATGCGGTGCAGGCGGCGCAGCGCAACGCGAAGATACTGGGCATTTTCGTCCGTCTGGTCGTTCGCGACGGCAAGCCGAAATATCGCAGACTGATTCCCCGCGTCAAAGCGCATTTTCAGCGCGATCTGATGCATCCGGCCTGTGCCGGGATCCGCGCTTGGTGCGAAACCCACTGTCCGGAGGTGCTGGCATGATCGAAACTGCGATGGTGATGGCGGCCGGGCATGGGACTCGCATGGCGCCGCTGACCGATGACCGGTCCAAGGCCATGGTCGAAGTTGCGGGTAAGCCGCTGATCGATCATATGCTCGACCGGCTGGACGCGGCAGGGATCAAGCGGGCCGTGGTCAATGTGCACGCCCATGCCGATCATCTGGAAGCGCATCTGCGACGGCGCACGCAAGGCCCCGAAATCATCATTTCGGATGAGCGTGACGGCCTGCTGGAAACCGGCGGCGGTGTCGTCAAGGCCTTGCCATTGCTCGGGGACGATCCTGTTCTGATCTGCAATATCGATGCGGTCTGGGTCGAATTCGCGCCCGTCATTCCGGCGCTGATCGAGGCCTGGTGTCCGCACACAATGAGCGATCTGATGCTCGTCGCCCCGAAGCCGCGCACGATCGGCTATCCGGGCGTCGGTGACTTCGACATGGACCGCGACGGTCGGATCAGCTGGCGCAAGGGCGACACCGCATTCTGGATCTATGCCGGGCTGCAGATCTTCAAGCCCAGCATGGCGAAACCCTATCCGGTGACGAAATTTTCCCGCACGAAAATCTGGAATGTCTCGATCGAGCGCGGCCGCGTATTCGGACTGCCCATCCCCGGCATCTGGATGCATGTGGGCGATCCGGAGACCTTGAAAGCCGCCGAAGCCATGCTCGCTGGCGAGGTCAAACTGCCGGCGTGACGATGTCCGTTTTCAACATGCCGTCCGGCGTGCCGTTTCTGCGCTCGCTCGCTCAGGGTCTGCAGGCCCATTATGGCGACGATCTTCAGAACGGGCTGATCCTGCTACCAACGCGGCGCGCGGCGCGGGCTCTGGCCGATGCGTTCGTGCAACAGGCGGCAGACCGCGGCATTGACGCGACCCTGTTGCCGCGTCTGCGCCCGCTGGCCGATGTCAATCCGGATGAGCCGCCGTTCGAACCGGGCGAGCTGGCCGGGCGCGTGGCACCCGGGATTGATCCGGTTCAGAGACGTTTCGAAATCGCCAAGCTGGTCGCGCAATATCATCGGCGTGCGTCCGACCTTCCGCTCGACCCGGCGGCGGCGCTGCACATGGCCGACCCATTGATCGAGATCATGGATGATGCCGCGCTGGAAGAAGTGGGCATTACGGACCAGACCGAATGGCAGCGTGTCTGCGCCGAAGCCGCGATCCATTTCCAGCATGCGGCAACGCTGTACCTGATCATCGAGACCTATTGGCCGGCGCGACTGGCAGAGCTGTCCATGATGGAACCGTCGGCGCGCCGTGTTGCGCTGCTTGATGCGCTCTCGGATATCTGGTCCCATGATCCACCCGATTATCCCGTCGTCATCGCAGGCTCGACTGGTACGCTTAAGGCCACGGCGCGACTGATGGACGTTGTCGCCAACATGCCGCGCGGTATGGTCGTGCTGCCGGGTCTGCAGGAAGAATTCCCGCAACGTGTCTGGGATACGATCGATGTGCGTCACCCACAAAGCTCGCTCAAGGGCGCGCTCGAAACCATGGGCATTCCGCGCGATGCCGTGCCGATCTGGCCATGGGTCGTGGATGGCATGACACGGGAGACCGCCCGGAAACGCCGCCGGATACTGGCCGAAGCGCTGGTTCCCGTCGATGCGACCGGAGACTGGCTGCAACGGATCGACACATTGATCGACGGTGAAGGCGATGATGTGTTCGAAACGGCACTGGATGGCCTGTCGCTGATCGAAGCAAGAACCGATGCGGAGGAAGCGCTGACGATCGCTCTGATCCTGCGCGAGTCACTGGAAACCCAGGGCCGGACCGCCGCTTTCATCACGCCCGATCAGTTGCTGGCACAGCGTGTGCGGGCGCGGCTCGCGCGCTGGAACATCGCGGTTGATATGAGCCAGGGTCTGCCACTCGAACAGACGCCTGTTGGCGTCTTTCTCAGTGCATTACTGGCGCTTGTGCAGGACCGGGAAAGCCCTGTCGCGCTCAATCTGGTCATGACCCACGATCTGACGGCTCTGGACTTGTCCGCAGGCGCGATCAAAACAGCGTGGCAGGCGCTGGAACGCCGCGCGTTCAGGGGTCTTAGACCGGGCCCGGAGGCTCTCGCCGAGATGGCTCTGTTGCAACGGCTCTACGCCGCAGCGACGCCGCTTCTGGACCTCAACAACGCTGCATCGCCTGACATCTGGGCGGTCGCCCTGATCGCGGCGGCGGAAGCAATTGCGGGCACAGACCAAACAGGCGGCGCTCATCGCCTCTGGTCGGGTGAGGCCGGGCGACAGGCCAGTACTGTGCTGGAGAATATCAGTGTGCACGGTTTCGCTTTGCCGCAGACCGATGCGGACGGATTTGCCCGGCTGTTGCGCGCCCTGCTGAAAGGGGCGGTCGTGCGCCCCGATCAGGACCAGCATCCACGCCTGTCGATACTCGGTCCGCTCGAGGCCCGGCTGCTGGAAGCCGATATCATCGTGTTGGGGGGGCTGAACGAAGGGACCTGGCCTGCCGGAGTCGCGGCGGGCCCGTTTCTGTCGCGTGGCATGCGTCAGGCCATGCAGCTATCCCTGCCAGAGCGGCGTTACGGCCTCGCGGCGCATGACTTTGCCGAACTGGCCGCCAACCCGACCGTCTTTCTGACCCGTTCCGAAAAGTCCGATGCCGGGCCGACCGTTGCCAGTCGTTGGGTCTGGCGGCTGAAAACGCTGCTGCGCGGCGCCATGGATGAGGGTGAGGTCGCGCGGCTGCTCGGTACGGGGCAGCATTATCTGGAGTGGGCGCGTGCGCTCGACCGACCGACGGCGCCGGTCCATATTGACCGCCCCAACCCGAAACCGCCCGTCGATAAACGCTGGGCACGCAAGGGTCGCGAAGTCTCCATCACTGGCGTGTCGAAATGGATTCGTGATCCCTACAGCCTGTTCGGGCGTGAGGTGCTGCGCTTGGCCCCGCTCGATCCGCTGGATGCGCCGCGTGACGCGCGTCATTTCGGCTCCGCCCTGCATGCCGGGATCGAACGCTATATCAAGGATGCGCTGGCGGGTCGGATCGGCGATCCGCATGATCCGGCGCAGACGGACAGGCTGTCGGCGCATATGCGCGATCAGTTGCTGGCCCATGGCTTCGCGCCCGACGAGGTTTTCAAGGAAGAGCCGCGCCTGACTTCGATTGCCGCAGCCTTGATGGACTGGTTTGCGAATCGCCATGCGCAAGGGTTCGATATTGTCGGGTCCGAGGTGGATGCGCGCGCCGATCTCCCGGACCTCGATTTCACCCTGATGGGGCAGGTCGATCTCGTCGAGCGGTCGCCGACGGGCTACGCCTTTACGGATTTCAAGACAGGGGCACCGGCGACGGCCAAAACCGTGGCGGAAGGGTTCGATCTGCAGTTGCCGCTGGCCGCTTGGCTGGCCGCGCAAGGGGCGTTGGACGGATTGAAAGCGGGCGACACGGACCAGATGGCCTATGTCCGGATCAAGGGTTCAGGCGATGATTTCTTCCACCGTCATGTCGCCGCCCCGGCCCGCGCCGCGCAAACGGCGGAAAGTTTGCGGGATCAGTCCATCGCCATCCTGCGGCAGCTGATCAGGGCCTATGACAAGCCCGAGACCGGCTATCCTTCTCAGCCACGCGCACAATACACACATGATTACGGCGACTATGACGATCTCGCCCGGCGCGATGAGTGGTCGGCTATCAGCGGCGACGGGGAGGGGTAGATGACGCGTCTGACTATCCCCGAAGCGACGGAGCGACAGCGCGATGCCGCCAACCCGGCCTTGCCCAAAATCGTGAATGCCAATGCGGGCTCGGGTAAGACCAAAGTGCTGGTTGACCGGGTGTCGCGCATTTTGCTGCAGGGTACAAACCCGGACAAGATCCTCTGCATCACCTATACACGCGCGGCCGCGTCGGAAATGCAGGAACGGCTTTATGACAAGCTCTCCGCATGGTCGGTCGCGCCGGATGCCGCGCTGAAGGACGCTCTCGAAAAACTATATGGGCAACCGTTCGATCACATCCGGCCCACACTGGATATTGCGCGCGTCCGCACGCTTTTCGCCCGCGCCCTGGAAACCCCTGAAGGGTTGAAGGTGATGACGATCCACGCCTTTTGCGAGCGGATCATTCAACGCTTTCCGATTGAAGCCGGGATCATGCCGGGCTTTGAGCCGCTGGATGATCCGGAGGTTCGGACATTGCTGGTTGATGGGCGGGCGCAGTTGCTGGCGCTCGGGCGCGAGGATCGATCTGTCCGAAACGCGCTGCATCATATGGCTGCGGCGAAAGCGGATGCGACGATTGACGGGCTGATCTTTGCCGCCGCGCGCAATGTCGATCGCCTGCAGGCCTGGACGGATGCGGGCGGTGTTGCGCCGTTCCGCGCAGAATCCGGCCTCTCGCCGGATGACAGCGTCGCATCGATTGCCGAGGCCGCGTGGCACGCGACGGATATGGCGCGCGTGCGCGCCGTCGCAGCGCTGTGTCAGACGTCCAAGGCGAAAGCCGCGCAGGACTTTGTCGCCCGTGTCGCCGCGCTGGACGCGATGGATGATCCCGTCGCGGCTTTTCACCTCTATAGCGATGTGTTCCTCAAACAGGACGGCGATCCGCGTGCGCGTGTCCTGGTCAAGGCGGTGACCGATATCGATCCCTTCATCAGCGCGGATAGTCCGGAGGCGGCGCGCGTGCTGGCCGCGCAAACCCGGATCAAGGCGTGCCGGATTGCGGAAATGAGCGAGGCTCTGCTGACACTGGGACGCGCGCTGGGCGATATTTATCAGCGCGACAAACATGCTGCGCGCGGTCTCGATTTCAACGATCTGATCCTGAAGACGCGCGATCTTCTGAAGCGGCGGGACGTCTCCGAATGGGTCGCCTATAAGCTGGACGGCGGGATCGACCATGTCTTGCTGGACGAGGCGCAGGATACGTCGCCCGAGCAATGGGAAATTATCGACGCGCTGACGCAGGACTTCAGACAGGACAGTCCGGACCGGGACGGACCGGACCGGGCCTTCTTTGCCGTCGGCGACCCGAAACAATCGATCTACCGTTTTCAGGGGGCCGCGCCTGAAATCTTCATGGACAGTGTTCGCACGCGCACTGCGCCCGGCGACAGTCCTGTGGAACTGCGCATGTCCTTCCGGTCAGCGCAACAGGTGCTGGATGTGGTCGATGCGCTTTTTCTCGATCAGGGCGGGTTGCAGGCCATGTTCGATGCTGACGCCCGGCCCGAACCGACCGATCTGGTGCGTCATGATGCGGCGCGGCAGGACCCCGGTCTGGTCGAACTCTGGCCGCTCACGCCCAAGGCGGAGGCGGTCGCCGACAGGGAGCCGTGGGACACGACGCCCGTCGATGCGCAGGGCGACGGCGATCCACGCGTCCGACTGGCTCGCGAAATGGCCTCGACCATCGCGCACTGGATCGAGAGCGGAGAAGCTGTTTTCGATCGCAAGCTGAACGCGCTGCGCCCGATCCATGCGGGCGATGTGCTGATTCTGGTGCAAAAGCGGATCGGCGGCCTGTTCAATGCGCTGATCAAGGCGCTGAAGGATGAAGGCCTGCCCGTGGCCGGAGCCGACAGGCTGGTGCTGCAGGAGGCTCTGATCGTCCGGGACTTGCTGGCCCTGACACGTTTCGTGCTGCTGCCGCAGGATGATCTCAGTCTTGCCGAAGCGCTCAAATCGCCACTATTCGGGCTGGATGACGAAGCGCTGTTTTCACTCTGCGTAGACCGGGAAGGCACACTCTGGGAGGCAGTTCAGTCGCGCGATCCTGCGCTGACTGCGGCGCTGAACGCGTTGCAGGCCGATGGCGGTCTTGCCCCCTATGAGTTTTACGCGCGCCTGCTGGACCGCGTCTCACCGCAAGGTCTGACCTATCGTGAAGCCCTGCTGCGCAGGCTCGGTCTGGAATCGCGTGAAGCGCTGGACGCGTTTCTGTCCATCGCCCTGTCGCATCAGCAACGCGAAGCGCCGAGCCTGCAGCGGTTCCTGCAGGCCTTCACGGCGAATGATGTGGAGATAAAGCGCGACAAGGATCCGGCGGGGCGCGATGTGCGGGTGATGACCGTGCACGGGGCCAAAGGTCTGGAAGCGCCTGTCGTCTTTCTGCCGGATACGACGCGCGCGCCACGCGCATCATCCGGCGGTCTGATAAAGGCGGGTGAGAGCTATATTCTTGCGCCGTCCAGCACGGAGAGCACGCCGCTGGTCGATCGTTACAAGGCTGAAAATGACGCCGAGGAATTGCGCGAATATATGCGGCTGCTTTATGTCGCCATGACCCGGGCGGAAAGCCGGCTGGTCGTTTGCGGCTATTTTCATGGCCGTAACGATCCCGGCTATCAGGACGGGTCATGGTACGACTGGGTCGCCCGCACATTGCGCGCGCTGGACGGAACCGCCCCCTTTGCAACGCCGTTCGACATCTCGGAGCCGGGAGGTCTGCGCTACGGATCGCGACCGGACAGAGCGGATGCGCGCGTGGACGGACCGACAGTCCAGGCAACATCGTTACCGGACTGGATCCACCGCGCCGCCAGCCCCGAAATTGCGCAGACCGCGAGCGCGTCGCCCAGTACGCTACTGACTCGTACAGAACCCGTCGGGTCATCGCCGGGCGGCGAGCGTTTCATTCGTGGTATTTTGATCCATCGCCTGCTGGAAATCCTGCCGGACCATGCGCCTGCGCAGCGTACGGCGCTCGCGGAGAAAATGCTGGCCGATCACCTTGCGCTGTCGCAGGCAGACCGCACGATTATCCAGTCGGAAGTCTTTGCCGTTCTGGATGATCCGGCCTTCGCCCCGGTGTTCGCGCCGGGGTCTCGCGCCGAAGTCAGTCTGTCAGGACGCGTCCGGTCCATTCGGGGCGGATCGGTGGCGCTGAACGCGCAGGTCGACCGGCTGAACGTAACGGACGATACGGTCTATCTGGTCGATTATAAGTCCAACCGGACCCGGCCGGAGACGGATGCGGACATTGATATCGTCTATCTGGCGCAGATGGCGGCCTACCGCGAACTGGCGCAGGCGATCTGGCCAGACCATACCATACGCTGCGGTCTGCTGTGGACGCATGGTCCGCGACTGACATGGCTTCACGATAATGCGATGGACGCCGCCTTGACGGCGGTTAACACCCTGCCTACCTCCTGACAAAAGCAGCCGAGGAAACTTTCATGAGCACGATCGCCGTTACCGATGACACGTTCCAGTCCGAAGTCCTGAAATCCGACACACCCGTATTGGTCGATTTCTGGGCCGAATGGTGTGCGCCCTGCAAGGCGATGGGCCCGGCGCTGGAGGCTGTGTCGGAAGATATGGCCGGCAAGGTGAAAATCGCCAAGGTCAATATCGATGACGCGCCGGATACGCCCATGCGCTATCATATTCGCAATGTGCCGACGATGATGATCTTCAAGGACGGCGAAGTCGTGTCCACTAAGATGGGCGCCATGACCAAGTCCAAACTCGCCGAATGGCTGTCTGAACACGCCTGATTCAACGCCGCTTTGCCATTTGGGCGAGGCGAAACTGCGGGCTAATGCGGAACGCTATAGGAATTTATCCGTTGGATTTCTCGAACAGGAGAATCCAACCATGCCAGACCTAGACCCGCAGATTACAACTCTTCCCGTCGACACACAGATCGACGGCGACGCCTATATGCCCGGACTGTCCAATCCCGTCACGGCGGATGAGATCACGGACATTTACACCAACCCGCAAACCAGCGTTCAGCAGCGCCGCGATGCGCTGACAACGCTGCGTCAGGAAATGGTTGGACGCGACAGTGCCGATCTGCGGCAGGACACGAAAGCCCTGATCGCGGCCATCGACGAGGGCCTGTCATATCTGTCCGAGCAGGGTGATGGTTTTGCCGCGCCCGACGTTCTGCGGCAGGCGGATACAGCCGTTGACCCGGACAATCTGTAACTCTCCGACCTCACCACAGCCATTCACATTCAGGACTGAGATTTTATGACTAATCTGATGACACCCAAATCAAGAGTGCCGAGTTTCGATATCCCTCTGCTGGGTGGCGGGAATTTCAATATGGCCGAGGCGAGCCCCGAGAACTTTCAGATCATCGTGGCCTATCGCGGCCTTCACTGTCCCAAATGCAAAGCCCAGTTACAGGCGATCGAACCCATAGTCGCCGATATTCGCGCCGATGGGCACGATGTCGTTGCCGTCTCAATGGATAGCGAAGAGCGCGCGCAGAAAGCGCGTGATGACTGGGGTCTGAATGAACTGCCGATTGCGCACAGCCTCGAGCTGATGGATGCCAAGTCGCTCGGATTGTTCATTTCCGACGCGATTTCGGACTCCGAGCCCCACATCTTCTCTGAACCTGGCATTTTTGTCGTGCGCCCCGATGGGACGCTCTATGCTGAGATCGTACAGAATACGCCCTTTGGTCGCCCCGATATGGGCGATCTTGTCAAAGGCCTGAATTACGCCGTGAAAAACGACTATCCTGAGCGCGGCACGTCTGTGGCCTGACACCTATGGTTCGACCGGATCAGCCTCGTCTTCCCAACCCTCGGGTGCCAAATAAACGCTGACGGGATTGGGCGAGAGGTTCTTGTTTGCGCCCGTGGCCAGATCGACGACGCCGCCAACCCCGTAGGTCAGCACTGCCCCCGCCACGACACGTCCGCCAACGGGTATGCGATTGAGGAAATTCGCCCGGCCCGCCACCACGTGACTCCCCGGAGCGATACCGGCGACCACCGTCCCGTGCGGGATCGAGGTTGCCGACGTCGCAACGGCTGATGTGACCTTGAAGGAAATCGGATCATGTCCGTCGAGCGAAACGGTGATCACAGGGTCACTTTTCCGCGGAAGACTGACGGAGCAGGGGGTTGGCTGGCAGCCAACCATACCGTCGAGAGCATTGGGCGCGGAAGAGGCGATATCGCTTCTGACAGTCGCGCCCGGAGGCTCGGAAACGACCATGAGCCCTTCATTTGCGCCGCGCGTAACTGTCGCGCACCCTGTCAGGATGCATCCACCTGTGATGAGTAAAATGAGCCGCATCACGGCTGATCCGCCTGCGCATCCATGCGCTTTTTCTGTTCTTTGGCAAAAGCGATCAGCGCGTCGTCTCGCTCTTTGAGGGCTGCGCGATACGCAGCTCTGGTGGACATGAAAGTTTTTTCCGTTTCGCGACACTGATTGCGAATGTCTGCGCTTCTTGACCGGATGGAGCAGGCTGTCTTCATGACGGCCAAAGCCTCAAGCCATTTGTCATATTCCGCCACAAGGGGGTCCAGAACGGGCGCGTCTTTCTGGTCGGTCAGCCCCAGAACGACCGGGTTGGGGAAGAGATTGCCATTGGCCCCCGTCCCTGCATCGATGAGCATGCTCCCGGCTGCGACGGCTAGACCGACTCCTGTGCCAGCGGTCGCCCCGGACGCTGTGCTCACTCCCTGAGCCTGCCCAAGGCCGAAAGTCAAAGCGTTCGCGATACCAGCCGTTAGCTGGGTCAAGGTTGCATAGATAACCCCGGAATAGGCGCCGACCCCCATCGCCGTCGGCAGTGTTTTGGACAGCGAGACGCCAACGCTACCGCGAAGACGTGAGGGGCCGACCATATATTCGGCGGTTTCGTAATCAGGATGGGTAACGGTCACCTTTGCGATCTGTCGCCTGGGAATGGGAAAGGCGCAGGGAGTCGCGCGACAGAACTGCGTTTTTATGTCTGCGCTATCGGGCCGCTGTGTGCCTGTAATATAGGTTAGGGTGACACTGGCACCCTGCGGAACAGTATCGATGCGGGCATGGTCGATCACGCCGCGATCGATCGTCGAACAGGCCGCGACAAGGATCGCGGCCCCGCAAAGAAACAATCTCCTCATGACATAATGTCCTAATGGCGAAACAATGCGCGCCAACACACATGATGCGACAATGTCTAACCGTTCGCTGTAAGAACCTGCCCAGCCAGGTAGAGAGAACCGCAGATCAGGATACGCGGCGGGATGACGGGTTGGTCGGCAGACTGCCGCGACAGCGCTTCGCCCATATTGATGGCTTTCTGCATCGCGTCGGTCAGATTATGGCCGATCGTAGTCGCCATGCCGCGTGACTGGGCCAGTTCGCTCAGGACATCGGGTGACAGGCTGGCATGATCATCGATTTCGACGGCCACGAGCCCGGCAGCCAGTCCCTGAAAGAAGTCCAGAAATTCGCCTGCATTCTTATTAGCCAGAATGCCCATGATCAGAATAAGCGGCCGTGCCGATTGGCCTTCCAGCGACGCCATATGCGTCGAGAGAGCGCGGGCGGCATGCGGATTGTGTCCGCCATCCAGCCATACATCCGCGCCAGATTCATGCGCCATATCGATCAGCGGCCCAGCGCCCATACGCTGCATACGGGCAGGCCAGACGGCCTGTCTTAACCCGTCTGCGACGGCGTCCCTCGCCAGTCCCAGTGTGCGCGCCACGGCGATCGCCAGACCCGCATTCATGACCTGATGTCCGCCGGCCAGCGCTGGTGGCGGCAAGTCCATCAACTCCGTCTCAGTTTCGAAGACGAGCCGTCCATTCTCCGGATAGGCGCGGAAGTCTTGCCCCCAAGCGATGAGAGGCGCGCCGACGCGTTTGGCGGCAACGTTCAGAACCGCCATGACCTGTTCGCGCTGCGGGGCCGAGAGAACGGGTCTGCCGGGTTTCATGATGCCGGCTTTTTCCCGCGCGATCCCGGCAATGTCACGGCCCAGAAATTCTGCGTGATCATAATCGATCGGGGTGATGGCGCAGACTGCAGGCGTAAAGACGTTGGTCGCGTCGAACCGTCCGCCCAGTCCCACTTCGATGATGGCATAGTCAGCCGGGGTTTCCGCGAAGGCAAGGAAGGCGGCGGCGGTCGTCGCTTCGAAAAAAGATAGCGGCGCGCCGTCATTGGCGTCCCGGACACGGTGCAGCACGTCAATCAGAGACGCATCGTCGATCTCCTGACCCGCCAGCACGATCCGTTCATTGAACCGCACGAGATGGGGGGAAGTGTAGACATGAACACGCGCGCCAGACGCTTCCAGCATGGCGCGCAGGAAGGCGACCGTCGAACCCTTGCCGTTGGTGCCGGCGATATGAACGCTGGTCGGCAACTTGTCCTGCGGGCGGTCCAGACGCTCCAGCACGGTTTCGATACGGGACAGGCCCAGATCGATCTTGCGGGGATGAAGGCGCCGAAACTCGTCCAGGGCCCGGTCGAGCGGGCTCACGCCGTCTCTGTGTGTGACACCACGTCGGGGCTGTTTTCGATCGGCGCATGGCTGGTCTGCATCAGCACGGCCAGAATTTGCGCCAGTACGGCCCGCAGTTCCGAACGTGGCACGACCTTGTCGACCATGCCCTTTTCTTCGAGATATTCGGCGCGCTGGAATCCGGCGGGCAGTTTCTCCCGGATCGTCTCTTCGATCACGCGCGGTCCGGCAAAGCCGATCATGGCACCCGGTTCGGCCAGATGGACATCACCGAGCATGGCATAGCTGGCCGTTACGCCGCCGGTTGTTGGGTCGCACAGAACCACAATGTAAGGCATGCCGGCCTCGCGCAGGCGCTGCACGGCGATCGTCGTGCGCGGCATCTGCATCAGCGACAGGGCTCCTTCCTGCATGCGCGCACCGCCCGCAGCCGTAAACGCGATCAGCGGCAGACGCTTTTCCAGCGCAATGTCGGCTGCGGCGATGAAGCCTTCCCCCGCCGCCATGCCGAGCGATCCGCCCATGAAAGCGAAATTCTGGACCAGCGCGACAGCTTCGACTCCGTGAATCTTGCCGACGCCGATACTCATAGCGTCGTCCGACCCGGTCTTGGCGCGGCTTTTCTTCAGCCGATCGGTATATTTCTGATCGTCCTTGAACTTCAACGGATCCATCACGACGGAGGGCGTCGGATAGGTCTCATATTTTTCGTCGTCGAACGTATAGCCGAAACGCAGTTCCGGTCCGATCCGCATGTGATGTCCGGCCGGTGTGACATGCAACAAGCCGGGCAGATCGGCCGTGAAGATCATCTCACCGCTCTTGGGACATTTCATCCAGAGATTATCCGGCGTGTCGCGCTTGGTGAAGATGGATTTGACGCCGGGCGGCGTAAGCTTGGTGAGCCAGTTCATGTCGCGCTTCATAAAGCACGGAGCGCGCGCGGCAAGTCTTGCGGTTCATTCGACGGGCAGGAGAGAGCCTTGCAACTGCGTATGGCAGCGCCCGGGCAGCTCTGGGGTATCGCGTGGGTAAAGATGGTTGCAGCCCGCAGAAAATCGCCTAATTCGATCGCGTGTCACAGCTACGCAAATCCCGATTACTCAAGGGTCTGGTCCCATTAGGCCTCTTCATTGGTCTGGCAGTCTTTTTTGCCATCGGCTTGACGCGCGACCCGTCGGAATTGCCATCTGAGCTGATTGACCGTCCCTTGCCGGAGTTCCAGGCGCAGACATTGAGCGGTGAGCCGATTTCGCGTGACGATCTTCTGGGGGAGGTGGCGCTTATCAACGTGTTCGGATCTTGGTGTGTGGCCTGTCTGGCCGAGCATCCGCTATTCATGGAATTATCGCAGGATCCCGACTTCAATATGATCGGGCTGAACTGGCGCGATACGCGCGAAAAGGCACGAGACTGGCTCGAACGTCATGGCGACCCCTATGACCGGATCGTATTTCTGGAGGATTCCCGCCTGATTATCGATCTGGGCGTGACGGGCGCGCCGGAGACCTTCGTCATCGATACGCAGGGCCGCATCCGCTACAAACATACGGGCATTGTCACTGAAGACGATTGGACGGACATCTTTGTTCCGCTTCTCTCACGTCTACGTGCCGAAACCCCCTAGCCGGGCCGCACCCGCCCCGTTATAGCGCGCAAACTGGCACCTGTAGCTCAGCTGGATAGAGCGCTGCCCTCCGAAGGCAGAGGTCACAGGTTCGAATCCTGTCAGGTGCGCCAGTCATTTCTTCAAAGCACTGATAACATTATTGTTGTCTCGAGTCTTTGGTTTCGCGCTTGGCGCGGCCTGTCCTTAACCTGCCAAATGTTCGAATTGTGGACTTATCACACCTTGCGCTACTTGGGCTGCTTTTCCGCATTTTTGCTTTCCTGTCTCCCTGCACTGTTAATTTGCTATCTCGGTTTAATGCGGGGCGTCCTCAGAGGGCCGTGATTGTCCACCTCATCAGTTAAAACCTATAGTTTATAAAATTTCCATAGAAAGAAACTCGCGAACTGTCGGTGGTGTTGCGCGACGAATCCCGCGAGCATTAACGCCGTGCTAATGGCAACGCCGGGGATAACATGAATCTCATCGCGTCTCGTGAGTCGGTCTGCAGTTCGATAAGCCCGTCCAAGCTTCGCTCCGCCTGGTTTAGAAGATTTTCAGCTAGTCTTTTCGCTACGCTGTCCATGTCCCATGGCGTCGCGTCAGCCCAATTATCGCTTCCCGGCATTTCGCCTGCGTACACGCCGAGTTCAACAGCCTCGTCCTCTTTTGGTTCCCAGCAAGCAGCTGATTTCGATGTTGAACCCAACATCGAATGGCAGAAACATGTGTCAGATGATCATGAGCTTGGCGTGCTCGGCCATGATCTGATGGGGGACATGCTGGATTTCAACAGCGGCTCGGTCACTTTCGAGCATACGGATGTGGACATTCCAGGCAATAACGCGTTGTCAGTGTCGATCAAGCGACGGCTGACGCGCGGTATTCTCTATGACCAAGGCCAGAGTGCGAGTTTCGGTGACTGGGAAATCATGGCACCGCGCATTGTCGCGACGACTGCGCCGGGAACAAATTTCAGGATCCTCAATCGCTGTTCGGGAACTAATCCGTTTCAACCTATACAGCTGAACTACAATTTGGGTCCGGGACAGACCGATGCCAATACAGGTCTTCCCTACACATCCAAAACGTACCAGCCGCATGAATATACGCAAGGCATGGAAATCCAGACGCCGGAATATGGCGTTGAAAAGGTTTTGCGATCCGGGCTGACAGGAAACTTCGGTCCCTACACATCCAGCGACAAATTTGTCACGCGTAGCAACTTCAAGATTTCCTGCCTGTCCAACATTTCGGGCGGCGGCGAAGGGTTTCTGGCGAAATCGCCGGATGGGTTCACCTATCGGTTCGATCGCTTCTACGAGCGGCGGACACAGGACGATATCCTGTCCAATTATTACGAGCCGGATCAGGCACGATATCGCTCCATCATAGCGGCGACCGAAGTGACCGACGTGCACGGCAACTGGGTGAGATATGTCTATGATAGCCATAATCGCCTGAGCCGTATCCATAGCAATGATGGGCGGGAGATCACGCTGGCCTATCCCGGCATCGACGAGCCGATAAGTTCAGTCACGGCCAATGGCCGGACATGGACCTACCAGTACACGACACGCCAGCAGCGGTATGGCCTGCCCCCCAAAAAGTGGTTCATTTTGAGAGTTAGAGTTTTTGGCTATTTTGCGCTTGAAGGAGCACGATATGGCGAGGAAACGCTACACACCTGAACAGATCATCGCAAAGCTGCGTGAGGCCGATGTCCGGCTCGCGGCAGGCGAGGAGACCAAGGCGATCTGTCGATCGCTCGGCATTGCGGAGCAGACCTACTATCGATGGCGACGCGAGTATGGGGGTCTGAAGGTCGATCAGGCGCGTCGATTAAAAGCATTGGAGAAGGAGAACATGCGGCTGAGGAAGGCGGTCTCAGATCTCACACTCGATGCGATGATTCTCAAGGAGGCTGTTGAGGGAAAGTATTAAGCCCTTCACGTCGTCGGCTGGCCGTGGATCATGTGCAGGCAGCGCTCAAAGTCTCTGAGCGCCGGGCCTGTAAGGTTCTTGGCCAGCACCGCTCCACTCAAAGAAAGCTGCCTCGCCCAAGAGAGGATGAGGCAGCGCTCACCGCGGACATTATCCGCTTGGCAGAGCAGTATGGCCGGTATGGCTATCGCCGGATCACGGCGCTGCTGCGCCGTGAAGGCTGGACGGTGAATACGAAGCGGGTGGCACGCATCTGGCGACGTGAAGGGCTTAAAGTTCCACAGAAACAGCCTAAGCGTGGGCGTTTATGGTTTAACGATGGCTCCTGTATCCGGCTCAGGCCTCAGTACAAGGACCATGTCTGGTCGTACGACTTCGTCGCGGATCGGACCCACGATGGCACAGCCTTCCGGATGCTAACCGTAATCGACGAGCACACGCGAGAATGCCTCGCGATCCACGTTCAGCGCAGTCTGAAGCACGACGACGTTCTGGCTGTGCTGACTGATCTGTTCACTCAGAGGGGTCCACCGGGACACATCCGATCCGACAATGGCAGTGAGTTCACGGCTCAGGCTGTCAGAGACTGGTTGGGCCGTATAGGCGTGAAGACACTCTACATTGAACCCGGGTCACCCTGGGAAAACGGATATAATGAAAGCTTCAATGGGAAGCTGAGAGATGAACTCCTGAACGGAGAAATCTTCTACAGCCTGAAGGAGGCACAGATCCTGATCGAACGCTGGCGGCAGCACTACAACACCGTCAGACCACACAGCTCGCTGGGCTATCAACCACCGGCGCCGAAAACAGTCTTGCCTCGCCCTGTTGGGCTCCCCTACACTGCGTTCCGGTCCGCCCAACAGGGCGACCATAACCGCCAAGCTCTAACTTAGCGGGTGGATCACCTACAGGGGTCAGCTCACCATATATAGTTCTCTGAGGGCCGACTTCCGCGACTTAATGACGAGTTTATCCCCGAGGTTGCGATCGAAATCTCACCTCCGAAGCTAAAGTCCTCTGTGTTTCGGTTTACGACCAAAACTACTCACACCTTTATAGGACTTTATTCCTTATTCTGTTGACTAGATCACCTCAATGAGAACAAAGCACGAACTTATGTCAACCCTGCAGGACATAAGATCACAGATTGGCCTCGTTTCCGGACAGGACTTCCCGGCCAATGAAGACAGCATCCGGCTGGATTCCGCCGCGCCGATCGCCGCTGCCCGTGTCCATGAAGTGACGGGGTCTCTTCGCACATCCTTGGCCCTCGCCGTCATTGCAAAGTCAACGGGACGGATCTTCTGGGTCGCGATCGGGGGCCGGTCTCGGTCCCTCCGCGCCCGGGGCCTTCGCCCCTATGGCGACCCGGCGCACCTCATTCTCGTCGAGACCGCCAATCGCGACGAGACCCTCTGGGCGGCCGAACAAGCTTTGCGCTGCCGCGGGGCGGGTGCGGTCATCATCGACATCGACAAGGGACCGGACCTGTCCGAGAGCCGACGCCTGCAGATCGCCGCACAAGTCGGCGGCGGGATCGGCCTCGTTCTTATCCGACGCCACGCTCAGTCCTCGGCCTGCCAGACCCGATGGCATTGCGAGAGTGAAGAGGGGTCCGAGTACGACTGGGTGTGGAGCCTGACCCGCAACAAGCGCGGACGCCCGCGCGCCTGGTCCGTGCGGGGCGACCCGCCCGAACATCTCGTCCATCCGCCCGATCTTTGCCCTTCTCTGGAAAACCCACCCATCCATGCGCCCATCCGTTTCACGACGCACCCTCGCTCTCTGGTTTCCGGAGCTGCCGCTTGATCGGTGGCGGCGGCGCGAGGATCCACGTGTCTGGGGACCGTTTGCCGTGACGCGCAAGACCGGCAATGTGGAGCGGGTTGTCTGCGCCAATGATCTTGCACGCAAAGCCCGAGTGCAACCGGGCGCCACGGTCGCGGACGCTTATGTCGTCTGTCCTGACCTGCTGACAGAGCCGCAGGACGACATGCGTGAGTCTCGGCTTCTAGGCGCGCTCCATATCTGGGCGGATCGTTACTCGCCGCGTATCGCGCTCGATCCGCCTGACGGACTTCTCCTTGACGTCACTGGCTGCGCGCATTTGTTCGAAGGCGAGCAGCAGATGGCCGAACTTATTCTGAGGGAGACGGAAGACCTGACAGTCGTGACCCGGATTGGTATCGCCAACACGCTCCGGGCGGCGCGGGGGTTCGCGCGGCATGGTACGTCAACGATCACCATAACGGATCCCGACCGTGAGCATGCCCAGGTTGATGGCTTGCCCGTTGCCGCCTTGGATCTGAAGACATCTATCGAGACTGACCTGCGCCGACTTGGCGTCACCACGATCGGCGAGTTGCGGCGGTTCAAGTCCGCCGAGCTGGCCCGGCGCTTTTCCGTCCATCTGACGAGCGCGCTGGATGAGTTGCGCGGCCATACCCACGACGCGGTCGTTCCCAGCGCTGTCGTCCCGACCTTCGCCGCCAACATGACGCTGCCTGAGCCCATCGGCCGCCTTGAAGACGTGACCGGCATTCTGGAACGGTTGGCCGAGCGCGTTTGCCAGAAGCTTTGCGACAAGGGTTACACGGCTCGGGGCTTCCGGCTGACGGTCCGCTGCGTCGATACGGGCGACCATCATCTGTCCGTCGGCTTTGCCAGTCCGACCCGGACGGTTACGCCGATCCTGCGCCAGTTCGCACGGCCACTGGATCAGCTCAAGATCGAGTTCGGCGCGGACTGGATGCGGCTGCTCGCGCTAGATACTTGCCTCTTCAACCCGCACCAGATCGAGGCAGGCAATGCCGCCCAGGCGCAGCAGGAGGCCGTCGACCAGACGCTGACCACGCTCGGCAACCGGATCGGCTTCGATCGGCTGCACACGCCGCGCCCCGGACCGGGCCATACGCCGGAGCGCGAGATGATGTTCGCCCCAGCCGTCGATGCGCTCGACTGGACACCGCCCACGGACCTGACAACCTATCCCCGCCCCGAGATCGCGTTTGCGCCCGAGCGGGTGCGCGTCGACCAGCCGGGACGCGCACCCTACGCTTTCACCTGGCGACGGGACAGCTACCGCGTCGTGAAGGTCAAAGGCCCGGAACGGATCAGCCCGGTCAATTGGGACGACCCGCACTCCAAGTTCGAAGCGCGCGTGCGAGACTATTGGCGGGCTCGGACGGAATGCGGCCGGCTCTTTTGGCTGATGGTCTTTCCTCGGCACCCGGATGATGGCTGCTATGTCTGCGGCGAGTTCCTGCGCGAGCCCCGCCTTTCTCTGCTTCTCGCCTGATGAGCTATGTCGAGCTCGACATCACGACCAACTTCACCTTTCTGACGGGCGCGAGCCATCCGGCGGAGCTGGTCGAGCGCGCCCACGAGATCGGCCTGCGCGCGATCGGAGTTGCCGACCGCAACTCGCTCTCCGGCATCGTCCGGGCCTACTCGGCCGCAAGGGACGTCGGTCTCGACTTCCGCGTCGGCTCGCGGATTGTGACAGGTTGCGGGGCGGAGATGTTAGCTTACTCCAAAACCCGCTCCGGCTATGCCAAACTCGCGCGCTTGCTGACCGTCGGTAAGCGGCGGGCTGAGAAAGGCGACTGCCAGCTCGAGATGGCCGATGTCCTAAGTGGACTTTCTGAGACCGTTGTCATTCTGAAAGACCCTGTGCGGTCACAGAACTGGATCGATGATTTGGTCAGGGCCTTTGGGGCTGATTTTTATCTGGGTGTCTCGCCCTATTATGACGGCTGGGACGAGGACCGCTTCCGCATTGTCGCCGAGTTGGCGGCAATCAAGTCCGTGCCGCTCGTTGCGCTGGGCAATGTGCTGATGCACCGAGGCAATCGCCGTCTTCTGGCCGATACGCTCACCGCCATCCGGCTGAAGCGGACCGTCGATCAACTCGGCCAGCACGCGCTGCTGAACGGCGAACGCCGCCTGCGCTCCGAGCTGGAGATGCGGCAACTGTTCGCGGACTATCCCGATGCCCTGCTCAACACGCTGCGTATCGCGGACGCCTGCACCTTCCGACTGGACGAGCTGGAGTACCAATATCCGGACGAAGTGCTGAACGGCATCGATCCGGACACGCGGCTCCGCCAACTGACCGAAGAGGGGTTGCGTGGGCGCTATCCGGGCGGGGTGCCGCTCAAGTTGCGGGCCGTGGTCGAGAAGGAACTCGCGCTCGTCGCCAAGCTTGGCTACGCACCCTACTTCCTGACCGTCCAGGACATTGTCGGCTATGCCAGCGGGGACGGCATCCTCTGCCAGGGGCGGGGCTCGGCCGCCAACTCCGTGGTCTGTTTTGCGCTCGGCATCACCCATGCCAGCCCCGACCTCATCAACATGGTCTTCGAGCGGTTCATCTCTGATGTGCGCGGCGAGCCGCCCGACATCGATGTCGACTTCGAGCATGAGCGGCGCGAGGAGGTCTATCAGTATGTGTTCGGCAAGTTTGGCCGTCACCGCGCGGCGATCTGCTCGACCGTGCGCCATTACCGGTCTCGCTCGGCTTTGGGTGAAGTCGGCAAAGCGCTGGGTCTTTCAGAAGACAGTATCCGCGCCTTCTCGTCCAAGATCTGGGGGTGGCGCGACGGTGGTCTGACACCGGAGCGCGCGGCCTATGCGGGGCTGAACCCGGAGGCGCGCCGCATCGCGCTGACGCTCAAGCTTGCCAACGAGCTGATCGGCTTTCCGCGGCACCTCTCCCAGCACACGGGCGGACTCGTCATCACGAACGGCCGGCTGGACGAGCTCTGCCCCATCGAAAACGCGGCGATGGAGGACCGGACCATCATCGAATGGGACAAGAACGATATCGACGTGATGGGCATGATGAAGATCGATGTCCTCTCGCTCGGCATGCTGACCTGCGTCCGCAAGGGGTTCGAACTGCTGCGGCAATGGAAGGGCATCGATCTCGATATGTCGAACGTGCCGCAGGAGGATCCGGCCACCTACGACATGATCTGCGTGGCCGATACGCTGGGAGTTTTTCAGATCGAAAGCCGCGCGCAGATGCAGTTCCTGCCCAGGATGCGACCGCGCACCTTTTATGACCTCATCATCGAAGTCGCCATCATACGGCCCGGCCCGATCCAGGGCGATATGGTCCATCCCTATCTCAAGCGCAGACGGGGCGAAGAACCGGTGAAGTATGCGAGCGAAGCCCTCCGGCCAGCGTTGGAGAAAACGCTTGGTATTCCGCTCTTCCAGGAACAGGCCATGGAGATCGCGTCCATTGCGGCCGGCTTCTCGGCGAGCGAAGCCGACCACTTGCGCCGAAGCTTGGCCTCCTCATCGGGACCGGGACGCATCCAGATCCACAAGGATCGCTTTATCCAGGGCTGTCTCGACAATAGCTATGAGCGCGACTTCGCGGAACGGGTCTTCCGCCAGCTGGAAGGCTTCTCCGGCTACGGCTTTCCGCAGTCTCATGCCGCCAGCTTCGCGCTGATCGTATACGTGTCCTGCTATCTGAAGTGTCACCATCCGGAAGTGTTCGGCTGCGCCTTGCTCAACAGTCAGCCGATGGGGTTCTACGCGCCCGCCCAGATCGTGCAGGACATGCAGCGGCACGATGTGGACGTGCGTCCGCCCTGCGTGGAGGCGAGCTTCTGGGACTGCACGCTGGAGCCGGACGGCAATGGCAAGCTCGCCGTCCGGCTCGGTCTTCGCCAGATCAAAGGTCTGCCAGAGGAGGAAGCCAAGTGGCTCACAGCCTGCCGGGGCAATGGCTATCACTCGGTCGATGCCATTTGGCGTCGGGCGGGCCTGTCCTACCGCGCCCTTAATAAGTTGGCGCAAGCGGATGCGTTTGCCTGCTACGGCCTCAATCGCCGCGAAGCGCTCTGGCAGGTCAAGGCCCTGCCGCGCGGCGGCCCGCTGCCGCTCTTCTCGGAGTTCGGGGAAGGCCTGCCGAGCGGCGAGGTTGCGCTTGCGATCCTGACAGAAGCGCAGCAGGTCTATTCCGACTACGTCTCTAAGCGTCTGACGCTCCGGACGCATCCGGTCGAGCTGCTAGATAAACAGCTCGGCAACCGCATTCAGACCCAACATCTTCGCGACTACCCGGACGGGCGTCCCATCACAGTCTGCGGTCTCGTCGTCTGCCGTCAGCGTCCGGGCACGGCATCCGGCGTCGTCTTCCTCACTCTGGAAGACGAAGCGGGGACGTCAAATATCATTGTCTGGGGTAATGGAGTCTTCCCAAAGTTCCGGGCGGAAGTCATGGCGGGGCGACTGCTGCGCGTGTCGGGCAAGTTCCAGCACGAGGGCATCGTCACCAACGTCATCGCCGAACAGATTGAAGACTTGTCACATCTGCTGGACGGTATGGCGGGCGGCACCGAAGCCGAGCCTATCTACCCAGCGCATGACAATGCCGATCACGTCCGGTCACCGGTCCAGACATCGACTTCCATCGCGAGCGACAAAGCCGCCTCACATGTGCCGAAGCCCGTCACGACCGATCCCCTCGGTGCGGACCCGAAGACGGACCGGTCAAGCGACCGCAAAGACGTGACGGCCTACTATGCGCATGGGGCCGGCCGCCATCCGCGCAGCCAAGCGGCGAAGCTGTTTCCGAGCCGAGATTTTAGATGATAGTGTGTGCTTCAACTTGTTTGCCAAGCCTTCTGGCCTCCCAGGGAATTTCAGATAGTACTGTTCTCCTTAGTAAAAACGAGGAGAGCTAGACTGCAAGCAATACCATTTCCAATAGCAGAAATTACCGGCAGTAAAGATCCTGGGGGCGTGGAAACCACAGCACACACGGTTCGATAACGTCCTCTTAGGGTGAGTAGCTGATGAGAGGGCTCATTCGACTGTCGCATCAAGGTTGACGTGATGTGGTGAAAGTGGTCCGGTTTTGGTGTTAGTTTTGCAGCGGTTTCTTTGAAAAAGGAACTGGAGAATGGCCCTCCAAGAGGATTTCCTCGCTACGCTCAGGGCACAAGAACACGCAGACGTTATTCGACGGAGCAGATCGTCGCCGCCTTAAAGCAAGTGGAGCTGGGTCTGCCGGTCGCGGACTTGATCCGGTAGATGGGCATTACAGAATAGACCCACTAACGATGGAAGAAGAGGTATGCCGGACTTGAGTCTGATCAGGTTCGAGAACTCAAGCAGCTGGCGGATGAGAACGTACGGTTGATTAAGCTGATCGCCGAGCTGAGCTTGGACAAGGCCGTCCTTAGGACCATCCGGCCTGACGGCCTCCTAGATGTGTTCACCCGCGAGGCCATGGCGATCGAAGTGGGGTCGAGGCTTCGCGGTGAGAATGTGGCGAACGTCCGTAGGTCGCCTCGTCTACCTCTACGGCCCACCCGAGAGGGTATTTTGCGACAATGGCGCCGAGTTCACCGGACAGATCATGGGCTCTGGGCCTATACCCACAAGGTCAAAATGGACTTCTCCCGGCCTAGGGCGCCAACAGATAACGCGCACATCAAGTCGTTTAACGGATCGATCCGAGACGAGCTTCTCAATATGAACTGGTTCAGTTCGATTGCTGAGGCCCAACGTCTTGCTGAAGCTTCGCGACGGCACTACAATGAGAGCCGTCCTCACATGGGTCAAAATAGCCGAACGCCGCGAGAATTTGCAGAATTATCATCCCTGTGTCACAGAGATGATATGAAAATGGCCGCTGGATTCTAACCCTCCGCCTGGACCACCAGAACCAAGCACTTCATATCCGCCAAGCTCCTACTTAGCGGATGGATCACCTCACGGGGTCAGGTCATGACACATCATCAGAACAAACCTGCGCAGTGAAGAGAATATATAATATTATAGGATTGCCACTCTCAAGTCGTACGGGATGCATTCACCGATGGTGGAATTTCTGAAGAAAGACAGGTGAAATAATCTTTTGCCAAGTGTCTATTCTAGCATCTCATACATCTGCACCCTCATACCGTTAGGATCCAAGACTGTTAGAGTCATCGACCGGCCTGTCGCTGAGACCGCAAGAGGCACAATAAATAGAACATTATCGTTTCGCATTTTCTCTTCGATTAGGGAGATCCCCTGAACAGAAAAAGCGAAGAGGGGTTCGCCCGCATAGAGGCGACGCTTTAAATTGCTCGAATCTGCCCCGTCATCCAGAACGGCGACTTCGGCAAAATTCAATCCGGGATACGGGGTTTCAGAAGAAAAGCTATGTGGGACTAAAGCGGCATAATCGATCGCACCTTCAGCCATTCCAAAGACTGCCAGAGATGCGGGCTCATCAATTTTAGTTCGGCGCCGGACTGAGTAATTTAGATACTCTGTGTAGAAATAGATGCTTGCATCAAGGTCTCGCGTGACAAACGCTGTTCCCGAGAGATGGGACATAATCACAGGAGCATCTCCCGTTACAGGGGCCCGTTCGGTGTCGGGACTCTGGGCATAACTATGCGTGCCTGAGAATAAACCTGAAGCAGCGAAGAGCGCAGGAAGAATATATCGAATTCTACGCATGCACTAGCGTCCTGAATTACTGAGTAGCTTTTCTCAGATAGGCAATGACCGCAGTGCGGTCACTTTCTTTGGAAATACCCGCAAAAGCCATTTTGGTCCCACGGATATAGTTTGTGGGTCGTTCGATAAACGCGTCCAGAGTCTCATCGGTCCAAATAATGTCGGATTCTTCAAAGGCGGCGGAGTAGGTAAATCCTTCACGAGAGGCGATTGGTTGATCGAACATACCGTGTAAATTGGGACCAACTTTATGGGGGGCCCCAGGGTCGACCTCATGACAGGATCGACATTTAAGCCAGACAATTCGACCACGCTTCATCATGGCTTCAGCGTCAACGGATGTTGATTGTACTGACGCCCCCATCTGCTCATCCAAGCGCTCTATGGAACTCGGTTGTTCGGGAGTTTCAACCGCCTGCGCGCCATTGCTCTGAGGCTTTATGGTCTCCATAACGTCCGCAAGGCTCGGCTCTGGGTCAGTTTGGGATTGGGCCTCCGAAGACGCTTGCCCGCAAGCGGAAAGACCCAATCCTAAGGTACAGGTAGATACGAATAGAAGTCGAATAACGGCAAAGTTGAAACGCATATTGAAACGCTAGCCTTGTAGTTGCGCGGCGTAAGCCGGCATCATTGTTGATCTAAAACTGATTTGAGTTCGCGGAACTCATAACCATCACGGTGACAATTAAATCCAATCCCTCCCGATTGGACTCCAATGCGTCGAGACTCGATGTCGTTAACGGTATAGACAGAAGACCGATTAGCCCCGTCTGCCTTCACGCTAAAATAGATGAAGTCAGGACGTTCATCATAAAAGGGATATTCTTTTTCCCGCATCAGATAGGTGAAGCTCTGCCCGTCACTGTCTCTGACGACTGAAAACTCGCCTCCCTCTGAGTGAATGGATAAGCCTTTGACTTCTTGGGTCTGCTCTCGAAACTCCTGAAAGCTCAAACTCATGTCTTCAGGACGAAACGTGATGTCGCAAGTAAACCGGTCTGCTTTGCGCATTTTTGAAGGGCGGTTCGGCTTGTTCCCTAGGTAAAAACTGTCGTCCTTGAGCAAATACGTGCTGTCTACTCGCCAATAATCATTGTCTGACAACGTCATGTCATGAACCGAGTATCGGCGTTTTTCGCCTTCACCAAAGACACAGGCTTTCGGCTTCATGCCCCCAACAAACTGACCCGCTTCTCGAGTCCAAAAGACATCACATGTGTCGATAAAGAAAACATCACCTGCTGTTAGCCCGCCAAGGTTCTGCCCCCCTAGAGCAGCTTCTGTATCCTTGAAAAACCCTTGCTTCATCCGAATAGCGTTTGCTTCCAAGTCGGATTCGAAGGTTACGAAGCGCTGGCGAATGATCTGAGTGGGGTCATTGTCGATATATTCCTCGACATAAAAAACATGGTCTCCAAATTGCGGAAGATCCAGCCGCATATGCGTCGTGTGAATGCGTTTCGAACGGTCTTCTTCAGGAATATTGGCGGCGTCGAAGTTTTCAAACCAGACCTGTTCAGAGTTGTCGAACTCGCCTTCGAACCAATCTGTCAAAATTAAGAGATCTCTTTTGAAGGGGTCATCATAGGGAGCCGCCAAGGCAAGCGGGACCATACATGTTGAGCCCATCATACTCGCCAAAAGACACCATATCCCACGACTGGTTTTGACTTTAAGGTCCACTTAGCCCCCTCATCTCTTTCATGCATTTCTTCATACGTGCTTAATATTCGTCTATATGTAGATGAGTAGCGATAATTGACCTGAGACAAAAGCTACGTTCTTTATCCTGAGCGTACACATGACGAAATGACAAACCGTCGAACGTCATATCTACTGAAAGAGTCAGACTGATTTTTTTGTTGGCAGAGAAGTAGACTGTCTTACCCCCGCCAGAGCCAAGACACTATCGAGCTTCTTGATAATAACTCCAGATTTGGAGACCGTTAAAACACCTAAATCGCGCATTCGGGAAAGCCGGCGGCTCACTGTTTCAAACGTCAGTCCAAGACAGTTTCCGATTTCAGATCGCTTCATCAAAATTGGGATTTCTCCGGGCAGACGACAATCATGATAGTCCGACAACATCATTAAATAGCCTGCAACGGCATGATCCGCGGAAGGAGAGACGCGCAGGGCGGATATCGCCTTGAGGCTTGCGAGCGTTTCTTGATGCGCCTTTTCAACGCGAAGAGCGTAGGAAGCAGAGCTCTTGATTTGCGATTTGTGAGCTAGACCATCGACGATTGTGACGGAACCGTCTGTCAAAAAATGAATCCATTCATTTGTCTGTAACTCGATTAGAGAGCCCGGTCGCAAGTAACGGAAAATTTCCTCACCCCCACCCAGTTTCGGGCGCATCGCAAAAGCAAAGCCCGTTTCAATCCAGACAATATTACGATCCGAAATCCGTATGTCGGATTGGAGGTTTTCCCGGGCACCCAAGGTTTGAAACAAGAATCCCGAAGGTGGGTCGTTGGGCTCACTCTCGGCTTTCTGATCGTAGAAAAAGGACTGAGCCAAAGATAAAACATCTTCAGCCTGGTCGTCTAGAAACCCGTGTGACCAGTCTAGCCGTTCGACCAAATTGGCCGTTTCCAGAAATGGTAAGACTTGAGGCGTTTTTTTGACGAGATCATCCCCGAGATTAAGTAGAAGGGTGTCACTTTGCAAAGCCTTCAGTCGAACAGGATAATCTTCACAATAATCCGCTGCAGCTTGCTGAGCATCGGCCGCTCCATCTGCACGGCGTAGAGCTTCGGTGAAAATACGGTGACGTACAACATCGGAACAACTTGCCGGTAAAAAATTATTGATCTTCTGCCAGAGCGCGTCACCAGCCAGAGGACGTGGCGTGCGCTTTCTGGAGCGCGGCATTGAGGGCTGCATTGATGTTGCCGCCAAGAGAATGCGGTCCACGGAATAAGGGCGAATAGCGGCCATTTCCACGGCGATTTTGCATCCCGTATGGTGACCAAAGATATGAATTCGATCAAAGCCTAATTGGTCGACAACTTCCCAAAGCGCTTGGGCATAATCGGCGATAGACGCCTTCCCATCGAAGTCTTTCACGCCATCATGGAAGGCCGAAGAGTTCCCAGTTCCAGGGTAGTCCACGGCCATCCATCGAGGCGCACTCTGTGGGTTCGCCATGATCGCTGCGAATGATTCGCCGGTATCTCCGCTCATTGGCAAACAAAGAATTGGAATATCGGGTCGTTCCTCGCGCCAATTTGATCGTACGTGGATTGTGGCGCGGGTCGTTTCCACGAATTGTCGCAAAAGTGTCTGATTAGGGATAACCGCGTATGCACCTTCGAAAGGATGCTCTTGTGCAGAAATTGGAGAGAAACAGGTCATTCTTTGACTGGCTTCTCATATGTCTCAGGCGCATACAGCGACCCTGGGAAAACCTCATCAAGCTCAGCTTTAAAGCGACTTGATACGGTTGAAAGATCAGAGTGTTTTTGGCCTGTACTCTGCCAAAGAGTTCGGCCTTCTATATCGGCCATATTCAGCCAAGACATAATCGGCGAATGTCCTGTCCAAGCGAGTGAGGCAGCTGTCTGGGGGCGATCCGGGTCATTAATTTGATCTGCCGGAGCCGTCAGATTGAACCATTCCCCACCTCCAACGCCTGATGCGTACCGTACAAGAAGCTCGAGCGTAACGGTCATAGATGCGCTGTCCCTGACCCATGGCGCGAGGAAGGGACGCTCCATAATGTAGGCGTCCCCACTATACCCTTCCATGATCTGCCCCGTTTGCGCATCAAGCGTCCAGTCAAAGTAGCGGGTCAAAATGGGGTGGACGAAGACAGTTTGCCCCGTCAGCGGATTGTCAAACTCAGCCAGGACTTGGTCGGTCTGAATATTTCGATATAAAGCCCAATCCCGCGTGGCTTGAAGGTAGCGACCATCACCAATAGAGGTAAATTTGGCATAGCGAAGCCCTTCAACACCCAGAAAAGGGAGTGGCATTTCACCCTCTCTGATGAGATAAATCCGGCCTTTGGCCGTGTACCAGACACCTCGACCTGTCAGATCCCCCATGACCTTAACAAAAGCCTCCAGATTCTGTGCCGGATCGCCGAGATCATAAAGGTCTGGGCGAGGAGATTTCTGCTCATTCGATACATTTGATGTCGATGAACAGGCTGAGGTGGCGATCGATCCAAGCGCAACAGCTCCAAGACCAGCTTTTAGATAATGCCTGCGTTCAACATTTAAATCGATCTTCATCGTAAACCCTACGTGCCGTGGTCATGGCAAGGTTTGACCGTCGGCTTTTTGTAAGCCGTCCGGCAGGATCACCGAACGGCCCGTTATGTGGCGGTTTTAGAAGTTCATTGCTGCACGAATACCAAACTGACGCTTGTCACGAAGGCCAACTTGAACGGCTTCGACACCGAATGAGAAGAGAGGCGTCGTATTTGAAAGGTCGATATAGTTGTTAGCCGCTGTCGGAGCTGTTTCTTCAAACAGGTTGGTAACAAAAGCTTCCAAAGTGTAACGATCTGTTCGGATGCCAGTCCGAAGCCGGGCATCTGTGACAGCCGGCGACTCACCCAGGTTCGGAGTGGAGATGAAATACTCGTTGGCATAGAGAATATCGCCGCGCAGATACCAATTCGCCTCCATGTTACCCAAAGACCCGATAGGTTTGTCATAGGTGCCTGAAAGAGTAATCTGGATCGGTGGATAACGCTCTGCTTTCTGGCCGATGAAGCCGTCATCTGTCAGAAAAACGTCTTCGAAATCACCAGAATCACCAGACGCCGGGAAGTTCGAAATTTCGGCATTTGTCCAAGCCAATGTCGCTCTCAGAGACAGATTGTCTGTCGGATACCAATTTGTTTCCAACTCAGCCCCGTAAATGTCAGTCGCAGCCGCGTTCACGAAAAACGTTTCTGTCACAATTGGGGGCTGGGTTGGGTCTCCAACAAATGCGGGATTTGGCAACTGAGCAACGGCCCGCGTAACCTGATCGACACGCTCCATCTTATAAAAGGAGAACTGCAAGTTCATCAGGTCGTCGAAGTTTTGCTTCCAGCCAATCTCATAATTCTTCAGCGTTTCCTCATCATAAGTGGAGTCCAGGCCTGCAAACTGGGTCTGCAAGGCAGTGACTTGATCCGCCGTTAAGTCAAAGAAGTTGGAGTTGAACCCTCCTGGCAGGTTCCCCTCAGAGTAAGTGGCGTAGAACAAGCCATCTTCCCATGGTTCATAATCGGCGGTCACACGCGGCAGAAAGCTTGTGAATGTCCCATTCGCATCGGGGCCTTCATCGATTTCATCTTCTTGGTAACGCCCCTCGAAGCTAAGAGAGAAACGATCCGTCACATCCCAATCGACTTTGCCGAAGAAGCCCAGTGTATTGACGTCTTCTCGGTCAAGAAAACCATCTTGCCCAAAACTGAAAGACTGTCCGAAAGCCTGAAGCCCAAAGGCGCCGCCTGTGTCGAATTTCAATTCGTAATAGTTTGCGCCAAAGGACCAGAAAACGGACTCATCGAAGGCATTTCCTGAGAGACGGATTTCCCCCTGCAAATCTTCAAATTCACGATTGGCAACCTGCGTATAAGTGGCATCAGGAGATGAATCCACGTCAATTAGGCTTGTGGCTTTCTCTGAACTATATCCAGCCACATAATTCAGCGCGATGCCATTGTCGAAATCATATTGACCATCCAGGCTGATGCGTAATGCTTCTCGGTCGAGACCAAAACGATCAGGCGTAATGGAGAAGAAGACATCCCGTGTCGCCGCATCAGCGATGAATGCATCAAAGTCTGCATCCGTCGAATTCAGACCAATGTCAGCAGCGTCGAACTCCGGGATGGTTCCGGCAAAGATAGTCTCACCACCTGGGACGAACGGACCTGAATTAAACGAGGAGTCGAGCAGGATTGTTGCAGGCTGGCCGTCGTCAATTTCGGAGTAAAAACCGCGAAGACGCGTCTTAAAGTTGTCGGATGGCTGGTACATCAACATCGCACCAAACGACAGCGTCTCTTCTTCACCCAGTTCCTGACTAGGATCGAGCGCATTGTCGTAGTGCCCGCCATTAAAGTTGTAACGACCCGTCAAACGCCCCGAGAGAGTATCGCCCAAAATAGGTCCTTCAACAGACGCCGTGATCTCATACTCGTCTCGCGTTGCAGCAAGCCCGGACAGGCGACCCTGAAATTCTGTCGAAGGATCCGCGGTGATATAGTTCACAGCCCCGGCAAATGTTGAGCGCCCGAACTGGGCAGATTGAGGCCCTTTAATCACTTCTACGCGTTCAATGCCTTCAAAGTCCAACATCATGTTCCCGCCAGAAACAAACACACCGTCGACAAAGACAGAGACGGTCTGACGCAGAGGGTCTGTGCTATCGAAAACAACCCCGCGGATAAACGGTGTGCTGTCATAGCGACCCGGGATGGAATTGAAGCTTTCAAGCTGAAACCCGGGGGTGAAGGCAGCGAGATCAACGATGTTTTCCAGGTTGGCGGCGTCAATATCTGCAGCGGAAATCGCTGTGACTGCGAGCGGCACCTCAAGAATATTCTCAGCTTGCTTCCGCGCAGTGACGATAATCTCGTCATTGTTCTGCGCCCAAGCCGCCTCTTGAGACATAAGTAAGGCCAAGGCTGAACTTAGCATGATTGTGTGTTGGATGTTTGGCATGAGTTTTGCCCCCCCCTATACTACATATGTGTATTTCTAAAACGCATACATACGACTTAAACTGATTGACATGTATCAAGAAATACCTTCGGGTCTTGATTTGGGACCTCCAAAAAGAGAACTGTTGCAAATATGCACCATGCAAAGTCTCCTTAAGCTGCTTGACAGCATTCAATACGAACGAGCTTTGAGTGAGGGAGGCCTTTAAAGAGCGGCATTTAAGCGACACGGCCGGCAAGCGCCGCCAGACCTCTAAACAGTAACCAATTGACATAACGCAGATATGCGTCATGTAATCGCATGTATGTGTCTATAAGATATTGATAACCGAAGTGAAGTTTTAACGACAATCGCTCAAGGCTTGAAAATGAACAACAACAAAGCTGCTCTTCCAACTCTTTCACGCCGTAGCGCCATTGTTGGTGGTGCTGCAGCTTACATCGCCGCGGCCGCTCCCGTTCGGGCGCAGGTGGAACGCCGCTATGACGTTGTTGTTGTCGGCGCCGGATTATCTGGTCTTCACGCGGCCATGCTGCTGGAAGAACAGGGGTTAAGTGTTCTCATGCTGGAAGGGAAAAACAGAATTGGCGGGCGCGTTTACACACTCATGGACGTGCCTGGACGTCCGGAAGCCGCTGGCGAACTCATCGGATCAAACTATGCGCGTATGCTGGATACCGCGCGACGTCTCGACTTGGAACTCGTCGAGCCGAACCGATTGGGGATGGGTACAGAGAAGTATTTTCACATCAAAGGCGAAGCAATTCTCCGCGAAGAATGGCCAGATCACCCATTGAACCCGCTTTCAGGCGATGATCGCGAATTGATGCCTGATCGGCTTCTCTTCACCTTGTCACATCGCAACAATCCACTTGACGAGCAACCACTGGACGCGTGGATCTCTCCGGAGTTTCGCGAATATGATATTCCGCACACAGATTATCTTAAAAGGTATCTTGGGCTGAATGATGAGACCATCCGATTGATGAATGTGGTGGCGCATACGGATAATCTTCACAACACCTCCGCCATTCATGAACTTCGCCGCTATGCGGTTGGAGCCTTTAATCGCCGGGTTGCTCTGTCTCAGCCAGGCACGCCCAGTTCTCTTCAGGTGAAGGGCGGGAATTCATTACTTCCAGAAGCCATGGCCAATAGCCTTAAAAATGGCGTCCTCATGAACAAGACGGTTTACGGGTTTGAAGATGAAGGCGGTGAGGTGGCTGTCCATTGTGGAGATGGAACAGTCTACCGGGCCAAGCATGTCGTCTGTTCTATGCCCTATCCGGTCCTACGTCATGTCAAGTTCAACAATCCACTTCCTGTTAGAATGGACCGCGCAATTGCAGAAATTGATTACGGCATCTCTATACAAGTTCACTTCCTCATTAAAGAGAACTTCTGGGAGAAGGATGGTCTTCCGCCCAATATCTGGAGTGACAGCCCATTCGAACGTTTCGCTGTCCTCAGACGCGGGGATGGTGGAGAAGCCACATCGGCGATTGCTTTCATCAACGGGGATGAAGCCTATAAATATGACTTCATGACGGACAAACAGGTTGCCGATTACACGATCCGAGAACTCGTAAAAATCAGACCTTCAATTGAAGGGGCACTCGAGCCGATACTGGTTCAGTCCTGCCATCGTGACGTCCATGGCGCAGGTGACTGGGTTTTCTGGCGGCCGGGACAAGTCAGTCAGTACGCTCCGCACATGCGCGATCCGCATGGTCGAATTCACTTCTGTGGCGAGCATACAGCCTTGCTAGAGCGCGGGATGGAAGGAGCTTTTGAGTCCGGCGAACGGGCTGCCTTTGACATCCTGATGGAAACCTGACGCGTTTTGGATTTCGTCTCTTACTTGGGACTCAACGTCCTTTTTGATGAGCTGATCCGACTTGTCCCTTTAGAAATTGGATAGTCTTTTGCGAATTCCTCGAATTATCCAATTGGCCTTTTCTGGTCTGTTCGCGACGACATTTCTGCAGGGATGTGTCTCGACGGAAGTGTCGCCAAGTATTGAGCCCTGTTCGAGCTACATAGACTCGGCATCTTCTCGCGGGAAAATCGTTCGGCAGTTCGTGCCCGGGCCCTATGGCCAGATCCATGTTCGAATGGTTTCTCCGGAAACCCCCACGAGCAAGCCTCCCCTGGTCCTCTTCCCGCCTACGCCTTTTTCGGGAGATTACTTCAAGGATTTCATGACCGAAATGGGGCGGGATCGCTTGGTGATCGCTTTAGACACACCCGGGTACGGTGATAGTGCCCACCCGCCCGAACCGCTTACGATCAAAGCCTATGCGACAGCACTTCACCAAGGGTTGATGTCATTAGGATGCCTGTCGGAACAGAAGCTCGACCTTCTCGGTTATCACACGGGGACATTGATCGCTGTTGAGATGGCCATTCTACATCCTGATACGGTTGGCCGGCTGCTTCTTCCCGGAATCCCGTTTTATGAAAAAGAACGACAAATCGAAACCTATGAAAGACTTGTAAAACCCGAAATGCTGAGCCCTGATGGGAGCCATCTGGATACATCGTGGAGTTTTGCGACGCTGGCAATGAATGCAGGCGTAACTCTGGAGCGTGGTCAGGAACATTTCGGCGACCTCATGCAAGCCTACCCTTACGGTTGGTGGGCCTATCACGGGGTCTTCACCTATGATGGCGAAGAGCAGTTTCCTAAAGTCACTCAGCCCATTTTGCTCATGACAACGGAGGCAAGCCTAAAAGCTGAGACAGAGGCGGCTCAGACCCTGTTTCCACAAGCAAAGCTCACGCATTTCCCGGGCCTGACCTATGGTATTTTCGATGTCGGTGTGAGCCAGATCGCAACGGCTGTCCGTGATTTTCTGGATAGCCCAGAGGGAGATGCCCCTTTTGAGAAAAGGGTCCCGCAATGACGGATACCTTGCCAGTCGAAGCGGTGGAGAAGTGAGCATGGCGGATACAATTAAGCGCACCACGCTTGCGGTTCGTGATGCCGAGAAAGCCGCGCAATGGTACGAAACTGTATTCGGCATGACCCGATGGTACGACAAACCTTTTACCCTATCCGGCAAAAGCCTCGCCATGGGTCAGGCGGGGGATGAGACACGTCTTGTCATCATGAAGGCAAATGATCCTGTTGTCGGTATGATTGGGCTTCTGGAATGGATAAATCCCCGTCAAGAAACACCGCCTCTTCCCACGAAAGTGACGTTTGGCGCCCCTGTTTTTGTCGTGTCCTCCGAGGACGCTAAAGGCGCCTGCGAGCGCGCTCGTAAGATGGGATCCAGAATTCACTGCGAGCCCCGACCCTTCTCCGTGACAGGTGCGAGCAACGAAACCAAACACATGGTGGGGGTCTCGTTTTTCGATCTCGATGGCTACTTTTTTGAAGTCAATCAGGTCCTTCGCATTGAACCCGCATCCTGATTTCCTGAACCAAACACCCAATAGGATCATCTCATGACCGACAAAACGAAACCGCACATTCGCTTCCAACGCGCCAATTTTGTTGTTCGTGACCTTGACAAGGCTCTGACCCTTTACCGTGATGTTCTGGGCTTCGATGTCGCCTTCATCAAAGACTCTCAAAAGACGTCCTACTCTTACCCCGTCTTTGAGATACCCAATTCCGCAACGTTACGGTTCGCCGTCTTATCTACCCCGGAATCCCCCCGTTGCATGGCCCTGACTGAAGTCACAGGAACGGATGACATTGGACCCGCGCCCACACCGCGACGTGGAGCGATCGTGCTCGATATTCCGGATGTTGATGGTGTTGTTGCCGGGGCCAAAAAAGTTGGCGCAACCGTCTATCCAGAAGGCGAACTTAAAACACAAGATGGTCGGCTGGGCCGTGAAGTCGGGATTGTTGACTTCGATGGCAACCTGGTCGTGATCTACACCATTACGGCCCATCCCGACGAATAGGCGCCATTACCAAACATAAAGGGGGCGTCGTGACTGTTCGATCACTATCTGACACCGAAAATCTGCAAAAGGATACACCGTATCCAAGTCGCATCTACTCCTGGGGCATGGTGGGCCTGCTTTGGATAACCTACGTGTCATCTTTCGTAGATCGATATGTTTTCGGTCTACTGGCGTCCCAAATCAAGGCGGATCTGAGTTTAACAGATACCCAGATTGGGCTTTTGGGCGGACTTGCTTTTGCAGTCTTTTATGGGACCTCCGCGATCTTTCTGGGTTGGCTTGCCGACCATAAGAAACGCACATGGATCGTTGGCATAGGCAGTTTGGTCTGGTCGATAGCCACAACATGCTCTGGCCTCGCAAAAAACTATGGGCAGCTCTTTGTTGCTCGCATGGGCGTTGGCGCTGGGGAAGCAACGCTCAGTCCCTGTGCGATGTCGATGATTGCTGACAGTTTCCCGCCTGAACGGCGCGGCAAACCAATCGCTGTTTACACATCTGCCCTCGTGATCGGAGCCGGCTTTGCTGGCTTGCTTGCATCGGCCATTCTGACGTGGACGAACACATCGCCGGAAATCGTCTTGCCGATTGTTGGAGAGCTAAAACCTTGGCAATTGACCTTCCTGATAGTGGGAATTCCGGGAGTATTCCTAGCGATACCCTTTTTCTTTCTTCCCGAACCCACACGCCGTTCGATTGCCGTAGCGCAGGGCGTCGGAGAGGGTAATATCCTGGACACATTGCGTTATATGGGCCGAAACTTCGGAACGTATGGAGGTTTAATATCGCTGGTTTGTGTGATGACCATCTGTGCCTATGCACAAAGCACCTGGTTGCCTTCTACGTTTGAACGAAGTTGGGGTTGGGAACCCGCTTTTTACAGCTTTGTAAAAGCTATTATGCTGTTGACCGTTAGCCCTCCGACGATTCTGCTTACCGGGTGGATGGCCGATAGAATGATGGGGCGTGGACAAATGGATGCGCCTTTTATTCTTCTGGCGATTGGCGCTCTGATCCTCATACCGACCCACTCAATTGCTATGATAATGCCCTCGCCTTGGCTGGCCTTTGCCATGCTTGGCTTAAATGCGATCGGTATCGGAATGGTATCGTCCGTCGGGGTCACCGCGCTTTTACAAATCACGCCCGATAAAATTCGCGGTCAAATCGTTGCGATCTATTACATGGCGATCAGTATGTCTGGACTGTTAATCGGCCCTGTCGGTGTTGGCTTCTTATCGGATAATGTATTCGGCGAAGAAAATCTGCGCTTTGCCATGGCCAGCCTTGCACCCGTTGTTGGAGTTATCCCCTTGGCTCTTATACCTATTTCGAAGCGTTTATATGTTCGTAAAATGAACGAGCTGAGAGGACTTCCGGCATGAAGTTCTCCTATTTAGACTGGCCGCATGGGCAGATACATATCCGTGAATGGGGCTACGATAGCGACACATCTCAACCACCCTTGGTTTGTCTTCACCCAGCCCCTTACAGTGGTGCCTACTTTGAGACGATGGCTCCGCTCTTGGCGAAAAATCGTCATGTAATCGCCCTTGATTACCCTGGCTATGGTGGATCAACCCGCCTCAAAACCATACCTACTATTGGAGATTATGCAAAGGCAACCCGGGCCACCATAAAGCACCTCGGCCTAGGATCGGAAGCGGTCGATTTGCTCGGTTTCCACACAGGGTGCCTGGTCGCTGTAGAGGCTTCTCTACAGATCGAAATCAATCGGCTCTTTTTGATCGATGTTCCTTTCTTTTCTCAAGAAGAGGCCGAGAAGAAACTCAAACTTTTTGGAGATAAAAACCTTTCACCGGATTTTTCGGATCTTGAGCCCACGTGGCAGTTTAACGTGACCAAGAGACATGGCGACATTGGGTTGAGTCGATCTTTCAACCTGTTTGTCGAACAACTTCGTGCGGGCGAGCATTCCAACGATGCCTTTCAGGCGGCGTTTTCTTATCCTTGTGAAAGCTCCTTCGCGAAGGCCGCGGCTGCTGCTTACGTCCTCGCGACACAATCGACTCTGTTAGATCCAAGCCGAAAAGCTGCTGCAACTCTCCCTAACGGAACGCTGATAGAATGCCTGGACGTCACAAAAGCCGCTTTGGAACTTGGAGCAGAATCTTTAGCAAAAACACTGTCTGAATTTGATGCAGATCCGAGCTAGGAGACCAGCCATTTCGTGCAGATTGCTCCCGACGTTGCGGGAGAAGGCTTATAGGGTATACATACGTTTCTCACTTCGGAGGTCCTCTTGGGAAAAGTCGTAAAATCTGTAGGTCGTGTCTTCGAAGTTCTCGAGTTATTCGAGCTCGAGAGACGCCCCTTAAACGCGTCAGAAATTTCTAAGCGGCTAGATTACCCTCATTCTTCCACTCTCGCGCTCCTCAAGAGTATGGAAACCCTAGGCTACCTGGGTCATGAGCGAGAAGATTGGAGCTTTCTTCCAACCCGCAAGCTAGGACAGCTTGTCGAGTGGATTGATAGCTCAATTCATCACGACAAGAATATCTTGTCCGTTATGGAAGATCTTCATGTAGCGACTGGAGAAACTATTAATCTCAGCCGTCGATCGGGGGAATTTATCCGAATTGTCCACGGACTTGAAAGCACCCACCCTATATCAATTAGCGTGCGACAGGGCGTGTTGATGCCTGTGACGGGGTCACATACGGGTCTGGTATCCCTAGCGGCTTTGCCGGATAGCGAAATCAGTGAAATTGTGCGGAAATTGCAGGGTCAACCCTACTCTTCCGCAGGTCCGACTTCGGTCGCAGATATTCTATCCATTGCCAAAAAAGTTAGGAAGAGAAAGTTCGCGCCCGGCTATGATGTTTACATCAACGGGATCGGGGCCGTATGTTTTTGTGTCTGGTCTGATGAACAGAAGAGGGTTCTAGTTATTGGCGTCGTTGGACCTTCGGATAGAATCAGAGATCAAGAAGAGTTCATTATCAGAATCGCTAAAGAAGCTATGGATCGGCATAATGTCGAGTTACATTATTCTGCATTGAGCCCAAGCCCAGAACTTTCTGTCGGGTAAGCGACTATCAAACTTTCCCAGTTTGCTTGGCGTCAAAAGCGTCAAGATTGAAGACGCTTAGTCCGTGGTCCATGACTGAAATGCACATTGGTTTTCACGAGATGATTTCTGCAGCGGATGCGGAGATCCAGACAGTTTCGATTGAGGCCGCGCGCGCCATGCTCGAGGATGAGAGTGTGCAGATTGTTGACCTGCGCGATGTGCGCGAGTTGGAGCGTGACGGAATGATCCCGGGCGCCTTTCACTGCCCTCGCGGTATGTTGGAGTTCTGGGTCCATCCAGACAGCCCCTACCACAAGGAGGCCTTTGCGCAGGACAAGACCTTCGTGTTTTATTGCGGCTCTGGTTGGCGCTCCGCGCTCTCTGGAAAAGCGGTGCAGGACATGGGCTTGAAGAAGGTATCCCATTTGGAAGGGGGCTTCAGCGCATGGAAAAAGTCGGGCGCACCCGTCGCCCAGAGAGAGGCCCGCAAGCCGCGCTAAACCCATGTCGACTGCGCAGGATTTCATCCGATACTCTTTGGAAAGCCCTGAGGCGTTCTGGCAAGAGCAGGCCGATCTCATCCATTGGGAAACGCCTTTTACGCAAGTCCGGGATCTCTCAAGTCCACCCTTTTCGCGTTACTATGTCGGGGGCCGCACAAACCTCTGTTATAATGCGGTAGACCGTCATGCAGAAGAGCGCCCCGACGCAAGCGCCCTGATCTTAGTGTCTGGAGAGACGGGTGACGAACAGGTCTTCACTTTCTCTGAACTGCAAGCACATGTCGAAGCGGTTGCCGCTCTCCTAAGTAAACAGGGCGTAAGAAGAGGCGAAACGGTCCTGCTGTATCTTCCTATGATCCCGGAAGCCGTCTTTGCCATGCTTGCCTGTGCGCGGATCGGCGCGATTCATTGTGTTGTGTTTGGCGGTTTTGCGTCCGGCGCTTTGGCCGATCGCATTGATGACATTAAGCCGAAGCTGATCTTAAGCGCCGATGCTGGCCTGCGAAGTGGCCGCGTGATTGATTACCGAAGCCTTCTCAATGAGGCCTTGGACACAGCAAAAGCGACCGTCGAACGGGTCCTTATTGTCAATCGTGGGTTCCTTGAGGATCTGCAGATGCAAGCTCCACGCGATCAAGATTATGCGGCCACGCTGAAAGCGACGCCACAAAAACATCACCCTATAGAATGGTTGCCTTCAGAGGCACCGTCCTACGTATTGCATACCTCCGGTACGACAGGAAAACCCAAAGGGGTTCAACGGGATACTGGCGGTCACGCCGTCGCCCTCTGCGCCTCCATGAAGTATGTTTATGACGGGCGGCCCGGCGAGACGTTCTGGGCGACCTCTGATATTGGTTGGGTCGTTGGGCATTCTTATATCGTTTATGGCCCCCTCCTGCGCGGAATGGCGACCCTTCTTTATGAAGGCAGTCCTATTCATCCTGACCCTGGGATTTGGTGGCGAACGATAGAGCGCCATCAGCCCGCGGTCGTCTTCTCCTCCCCCACAGCCATGCGACTATTCCAGACGCAAGACCCGGATCATATAAATCAGTACGACCTCTCGAGCATTCGGCGTTTTTTCCTGGCTGGTGAACCCCTTGATGAAGCCACTGCGCGCTGGACGGCGGAGCATGTGAATCCCACCATCTACGATCACTGCTGGCAGACAGAGACCGGCTGGCCAATGATTGCCCCTCTGCCCGGGATTGAGGAGCACCCGCTTAAATGGGGTTCTCCCAGCTTTAATGCCTATGGATATGATCTGCGCATCATTGATGAAGAGACAGGCGAAGACAGGCCAGACGGTGAGAAAGGAATGTTGGCTTGTCGATGGCCGCTCCCACCTGGGTCAATGACCACAATCTGGGGCGATGATGAGCGGTTCAAAGCCACTTATTTTCGTACCTACGAGACTGGCATGCACTATCTGACATTCGATTACGCTATTCGCGATGCAGACGGTTATTTCTTCCTTCTGGGTCGCTCGGATGATGTGATCAATGTGGCCGGTCACAGGCTAGGAACGCGCGAAATTGAAGAGGCGATATGTGCCCATTCCGATATTGCCGAAGCAGCGGTTGTGGGGGCGTCTGATCCCGTTAAAGGACAGACACCTGTGGCTTTTGTCGTACCTACTCGACCGGTCAAGGAGGACAGTGCTTTAGTGTCTGAGTTACGCACAGTCGTTGAAAGCGAGCTAGGGGCCTTCGCCCGACCCTCGCGCTTGATAATCGTCGATGGGCTCCCCAAAACCCGTTCTGGCAAAGTTCTCCGCCGAGCCCTCCTGTCCCTCGTCGAAGGCAAAGACCCCGGACATCTCCCAACAATCGATGACCCTGAGGTCATCGCAAAAATTCGGACGCTAATGAGCGAGTAAAGGCAAAACCTTCGGGTCGACCAACCTCTGAAAAACATTCTTTACCGCGTCTGCCCAAAGCATGGCCTGCCCCCCAAAAAGTGGTTCATTTTGAGAGTTAGAGTTTTTGGCTATTTTGCGCTTGAAGGAGCACGATATGGCGAGGAAACGCTACACACCTGAACAGATCATCGCAAAGCTGCGTGAGGCCGATGTCCGGCTCGCGGCAGGCGAGGAGACCAAGGCGATCTGTCGATCGCTCGGCATTGCGGAGCAGACCTACTATCGATGGCGACGCGAGTATGGGGGTCTGAAGGTCGATCAGGCGCGTCGATTAAAAGCATTGGAGAAGGAGAACATGCGGCTGAGGAAGGCGGTCTCAGATCTCACACTCGATGCGATGATTCTCAAGGAGGCTGTTGAGGGAAAGTATTAAGCCCTTCACGTCGTCGGCTGGCCGTGGATCATGTGCAGGCAGCGCTCAAAGTCTCTGAGCGCCGGGCCTGTAAGGTTCTTGGCCAGCACCGCTCCACTCAAAGAAAGCTGCCTCGCCCAAGAGAGGATGAGGCAGCGCTCACCGCGGACATTATCCGCTTGGCAGAGCAGTATGGCCGGTATGGCTATCGCCGGATCACGGCGCTGCTGCGCCGTGAAGGCTGGACGGTGAATACGAAGCGGGTGGCACGCATCTGGCGACGTGAAGGGCTTAAAGTTCCACAGAAACAGCCTAAGCGTGGGCGTTTATGGTTTAACGATGGCTCCTGTATCCGGCTCAGGCCTCAGTACAAGGACCATGTCTGGTCGTACGACTTCGTCGCGGATCGGACCCACGATGGCACAGCCTTCCGGATGCTAACCGTAATCGACGAGCACACGCGAGAATGCCTCGCGATCCACGTTCAGCGCAGTCTGAAGCACGACGACGTTCTGGCTGTGCTGACTGATCTGTTCACTCAGAGGGGTCCACCGGGACACATCCGATCCGACAATGGCAGTGAGTTCACGGCTCAGGCTGTCAGAGACTGGTTGGGCCGTATAGGCGTGAAGACACTCTACATTGAACCCGGGTCACCCTGGGAAAACGGATATAATGAAAGCTTCAATGGGAAGCTGAGAGATGAACTCCTGAACGGAGAAATCTTCTACAGCCTGAAGGAGGCACAGATCCTGATCGAACGCTGGCGGCAGCACTACAACACCGTCAGACCACACAGCTCGCTGGGCTATCAACCACCGGCGCCGAAAACAGTCTTGCCTCGCCCTGTTGGGCTCCCCTACACTGCGTTCCGGTCCGCCCAACAGGGCGACCATAACCGCCAAGCTCTAACTTAGCGGGTGGATCACCTACAGGGGTCAGCTCAAGGCTATTCGATCTCCATGAGAAGCATGCCCATAGAGTTCAAGCAATCCTCTCCTCCGCAATGAGCCTTGCCGCAATAATCGAAAACGCTGCCGAAGCAGAGCAAAGTGAGATGTTGCGGTCGCTCCTTGAGAAAGTCGTCATCGACAAGACGGGTCTGACACTTCAACTTAATAGATCGGTGCTCGCTGAACACATCCCGATTTGCGTCGGTAATGAAGGGGTCGACTTCGGCGTCTGTTGTCTTTTTGAACCTATGACTATCCGCCGACGCGGTCAGGAGATGCAGTTGGTCATTGGTGCCGCAGAGCAGGCCGAGCCGTCTTTCAACAACGCACTCGTACGGCTCGTCGCAAGAGCGGCCTTGCTTAGAGAGCAGCTCGAGACAGGTAACATCGAAAGCATCGGCGAGTTTGCCGGGGCGCACGGCATGCATCACGCAGATGCCAAGAAGCTCGTACCCTTGGGCTATCTCGCGCCGAGGATCGTTGAGGACATCCTCGAAGGTCGTCAGCCAGTCGAGCTGACGGCCAGAGCCTTGCACCGAATGACAGATCTACCGCTCTGCTGGGAGCAGCAGCGCGCGCGTCTCGGCTTCGCCTAAGAACTATTCACTCAGCATCTTCTGTCGGCACCAAGCGGGCTCGGAAAAGAGCCTGAGAGACGGGCGGTAGAATTAGGCTAGTTTCGTTGGAAAAGCGCGTCTCGGCGAGACTTGGATAGGTCTCTCACGCGACTAACCCGCGGAAACTACGGACTTGTTTCAGCCCTCTGGAGATCAGGACGTTCGCCTGAGAGAGGACTGGTGGTGGACGCAGTCACTGATCAACCAGTCTCACAACGAATTCCCTGATTTACAGGGAAAATACAGGGAATTTTTGAAGTTCTGTGCTTTTCAACGTGACCAGTAAGGGCGGTAAAGCCAGCTATAAGTGGGTTTCAGAGGAGAATTCGCTACGAAGGCTAACAGGGTATCTTGGAGTAAGAACATGGAAAATTGTTTCGGGATCAAGGAAACGAATTCTGATTAGAAGTCCGGATTTGGCCCATTCCAGACTTTTAGCTAATCTGACGAATACTTGCGTCTAAGGGAACCAATCTTCGTTCTTCCGAATTAACACTCTAGCTCCGATCATCCACCTGACCCCTATGGCTTCTGATAAAGACCAACAAAATCATTCCTTGCTAAAGACCGGACTGATTGGGCAGAAGATAGACGTCCCAAGGAAATCTGCGCCGTCTCGAAAAGTGATTCGCGTGATGAGCTCATTGGCTTGCTGATCGCCTGAGAAGGTCAGATCATCATCATGTGGCAAGGCAAACCGACCAAACAGGCCTAGGTCGGATATGCCAACGAGGCCGGCAACCAGACCCACTGCAGAAATCTCGAAAATGCAAAACCCTTCGAGTCCCAGATCACGGGGCACGCCAACTACGATGTGATTAGACGATGTTCCGATCAGCGTCATCGTGCCACCCAGAATGGCAATGTAGGAGAGCGTAATGAGCAAGCGTTTTCGGGCGATGCCCAGTTCTGCAGCAATGGCGGCAATGACCGGAATGAGGACAATCACGATCGGTGTATTATTCAGGAACGCCGATTCGATGAAAGCGCCACTCAGCAAGAGGGATATGGCAAGCCGTGGCCTTGTGTCAGAGAGGTTCAGCAGGCGCGTGGCGAGACTTTCGAGTGCGCTGGTCCAAACATGGCACCAGACAGAACAAACATGGCCGCAATCGTGAGCGGAGCTTCATTGCTGAAGGCTGACAGCGCTTCATCGACCGAGATGAAACCGAACAGCAAGAAGAGGGCGGCCCCGTTCGCCGCTATGACGGCGGGCGCGTGTCGCGCGCGAGCGAACTCGACAAAGATGAGTGCGAACAAGGCTAGGGATATGAGGCCTGGTGATCGATAATGAACTGAGTTACAAATAAAGGCTTAGCACGATTTACCGTTACGATGCGGTTTTTACCTATTTTCAGAGGATATGTTCTGGACGAAGATACTTTATGACTTCAGTGCCGAAATTGTGCGTTGAGGGAGAGTGCCGTGGACTGGGAGGGCTATACACCGCTGCCTGTTCGAGAATTGCTTATGGCCACGCTTGATGAGCATCCTGACAACCGGATGGCTTATCTAAAAGCTCATGCCTCAACAGAGATTGAATTCAACGAAACCGTGCGTCTTCTTCGGGCGCTTGATGCGAGACCGGACTTTCTGGAGGCTTTGCCCAACTCTACGTTCGAGGAAGGAAGCTTTGCGCCCGGCACGGTAATCGGGAACTGGAATGTGCGACGACACCTTGGACGCGGGGGCATGGGTGATGTCTATCTGGTCAACCGCGTATCTGCGGAATTCTCTCAGTTCGCAGCGCTGAAGATTGCCCACTCCGCCGTGTCAGACAGACCGCAAAGATTTGAAACCGAAAGACATATTCTCGCCAGTCTTGAACATGCCGGAATTGCCAGGATCATTGACGGCGGGACAGGTCCGGACGTCAGACCCTATCTCGTCATGGAATGGGTCGATGGAGAGAGGCTCACGGAATATGTCTGCAGCCACGAGATGGATATGTCGCAGCGGCTGCAGCTTTTCGCGCAGATTTGTGACGCCGTGTCCTATGCGCATAGCAAATTCGTATTGCACCGCGATATCAAGCCGTCCAACATTCTCGTGACACGGAATGGGCAGGTGAAACTCGTCGATTTCGGAGTTTCCAGTCTGTTGGACTCACCGGATACAGACGGCAAACACCCTCTGACGCGCCGATATTGTGCGCCGGAACAACTTTCGGGCGAACCGCTCTCAACTGCAGCCGATGTTTTTGCCTTGGGGGGTGTCCTGATGGATCTTGCGACGATCCGTCAAAGCGAAAATCATGCAAGGTCGGATCACGGGATGGAGGATTTGTCGCTGCATTTTCATGGTGACCTGTCGATCGTGATCGAAAAATGTCTCCGAGACACACCTTCGGATCGGTACCAGAGCGTGTCGGAGTTGAAGGCCGATATCGACCATGTCCTCCAAAACCGGCCGATCTCTGCACGTCCCGAATCGATCGTCTATACAGCGCGAAAATTCGTCGCTCGCAACACATTGGCGGCAGCTCTCGCCGGACTTTTCATCATAAGCTTGTTTCTGGGATTGCTGGGAACGAGCATTCAAATGAACCGTGCGATTGCTTCAGAACAGACGGCATTGGCGGCGCAGCTTGAACTGGAGTTCGAAGCGCGAACACTTCAGGGGTATGAATACGGACTTCAGGCTTTGTACGCGGCCATTGGTAAAGATGCAGAGCGGTTGGATCCTCAGATTATCGATGCGTCCATGATCCGACTGGCCGAAGATGCACGCAGCGATTTCGACGGGCGATCAATGGATGATGCATTCATGCTGTACAGTATGGGGCAGGTCATGATGTTCCGCTACAAGTTCGCGGAGGCCGCAAGATTTCTTGAACCGCTCCGATCGCTGTCGTTGGATACGGAAATCTCCCGCACCCTATATTTCGAAGCGAATTCGGACCTGGCCTATTCATGGGTCGAGATCGGAAAGACCGACGCAGCGGAAAATCTCATTCGCGGTCTGCTCGAACAACGGGCGCTTCATCATGATGAGTATGACCTTAGCCATCTACAGGACGCCTACAGCCTCTCCACGATCACAGGACTTGAAGCGGATCAAGATCAATTTCTCGAGATTGGGCGAGAGACCTTGAAATCATGGGAGATTGGCACTGCGGACACTGACGATATGGCTTGGCTTCATAACCAGATGGGGTCGGTCTACTTCGAACAGGGCAGAATCGATAGCGCCATAGAGTTCTTTTACCGCGTCGTTCGAACTCTATCGCCATCAGCCGATCCGGTCACTCAGCGACATAACCACTGCAACAAACCTCGCCATCTTTCAGATATATTTCGCGCGGGATGGGGATGCCCCGCTCTCATATTTACCCGATTATCTGGGGCCATCGCTTGAAGATTTGGGGGCACCAGATGTCTATGCCTTCATTCAGGGTCTCATTGCCGAGGCGGCTCTTTTGAACTCGGACTGGGATCTGGCTATCCGGGCAACCGAGGATGCGATCCCCCATCTTCGCGGTAATCGCAGTTTCCGGGATGGTTGGTATTATAATCTGGTTCTCATGAAGGTCCGAGCCCTTGTCCAGCTCGGCCATATCGAAAAGGCGCGCCTGCTGCTCGATCCGGCGTTGGAAGATTTCGACCAGGAGGCCGACAGCAATGGCTGGGGAATGCGGGCCTGTTCGATGCAGGTCGTCGACGGCTATGTCAGTATTCATGAACGCCGTGATCCGCGAAGCGAGGCCATGTTCGAGGCGGGAGTCAACGCGTGCAGGTCAGCGTCCGAGAAGGGGTGGGACAACGAAAAGGTGATGCCTCGCTGGATCGAGGCGTTGCGATCGGAGCTTCGAGCGATTTAGTCCTGTGCGGTCATTTCTGCCGCCAGCCAGGCTTTGGCGAACAGCCAGTCACGGCGCACGGTTCGCGTTGTCACGCCCAATATCTCGGCCGTTTCATCCTCGGTGAATCCGCCGAAATAGCGCATCGTGACGACGTCGGCGAAGCGGTCCTTGATATCGGCCAGTCGCTCCAGAAGATCGCCGATCTCGACAATCTCGGCCGGGTTTTCGCGATATTCCGGCAGAATGTCCGAAAGCTCGTCATAAGATGCATGAACGGCGCCGTCTCCTCGCTTTGCCGCGAGTTTCTGGCGCGCATGGTCGATGATCACATACCGCATGGCCCGGACCATCGTGCGCGTAAAATGCGCTTCGTCCGACCAATCGCCCTTTTCCCGGAGGCGCAACCAGCTTTCATGCAGAAGATCTGTCGTCAGAAGCGTCTGCCCAGCACGAAGCTGGCGCCGTTTGGCCCGCGCGAGGGTCTTGAGGGTTTCATAATGTTCGGAGACAAGCGCCGCCGTCTGAAGGCATATGCCTTCGGTCGATGTGGGGGCTGTGATCGATAGCGTCATGATGGTCTCCGTCAGAATCTAAGCACACTTTCCCGCCGATGTAAAAAAACCCAGCGCCATATGTCCGGTTTCGCCGTCCCTTCGCGATTTATGAGTTGAGATTGCAATTTGGAGAGACCCATGACGTTAACCGTTCGCACAGCCGGCATCGCCCTGACGGCGGCACTCTTTGCCACGATTGGATCCTCTGCCACGGCACAGGATGCGAAAGCCCCAAAAACGGATACGACAACCGAGCAATCGCAAGCGGTTGATATCGGAACAGTCATGCGGACTTTGGAAACCTCACCGGATTTCCCGACATTCCGGTCCGACCTGCTGAAGGCGGCCGAGGACTCCGAGCCGACCGCATTCCCGGGCGACCTGTTCGCACCCGATGACGCAGGAACGGATCGACCGACGGCGTTTCCCGGTGATCTGTTCGGTCACGACGAAGAGGGGCCGGATGGGCCGCTCGCATTCCCGGGCGATCTGTTCAGCGTCTCCGAAACCCTTCGGATTCAAACCGAATATCTGCTGGAACGCGCAAAGGCTGGCAAATCGCAACGGGCCGTGCATGATATGACAAGCCAGTATCGTGAAGATGTCGCCATGCTGGGCGAAAGGATCGCACAGGCCGCTGCTGTCACGAAGGATAAGAATCCGAAACAGGCGAAAGTCTATACCGATGCGGCACGGACATTGCGGTCCAGTCTTTTCACATCCGTTGAGCGCAATGATCTCGAAGCGACGGTGACGTGGCTGGAATCCGTCCAGCAGGTTCACGATACGCTGTCGGCGCTGGACAAAAAGACGGCACGATAGACACCGTGAAACCGTCAAGGGGGGTCATCCGGTCCGCCGCGATCTGGGGTGTCCTTATCGCGCCGTTTCTGGCCGTGCCCGCATCGGCTGAGACGCTGGGCGACTATAGGCCGGACGTTATGTGTTCGGTTGATTTTCAGGAGAGCGATTCTGGGCCGACTTACTGCACGCGCGACGGTGCCGCGCGGAAGCGGATCTTGGAGGCTGCAGAGCATGCTCGTGACATCTGGTTGATCGTCAGATCCCCGAAGGCACGCCTCTCTTTGCTGGCGGTTTCGGGTCGCTATCAGATATCGCCATTGTCCAGCGACGAAATCAGGGCGCTTCCAATGGGCGCGAAATGGCGTCAGCAGCGATCCGAAACGCCTGTTTTCATCGATCCGGTCTCAGGGGCGATCCACATCGATGCATCTGCCATGCCGCATGACTTGGCTTCACCGGACCAGAGCCTGGACATCGGTCTGGAGCGCAATTTGGGGCTGGCCCTAATGCGGGGCTATCCGTCGCTGGGAGAAGCGCTCTCCAGCCCGGGCAGGAACGATCTGATCGTCACACAGATGGAAGCGATCGCCTCTTTTCCGAGTCTGGTGACTGCATCGCCTGACGACATCCCGTCGGGCATTGCAGTGAGTTGTGATTTCACACAGCCGCTTTTCGATACGGGTCCAGGGTGGGCCAATGCCGAGTTCTGGAAGCAGGCCTTCGAAGCCAGCCGCACGCAAGCTGCACTGAAATCGAAAGATTACTTCACGGCGATCTTCACAGCGTTGGGGGCCGCCGCAGATGAAGGCCGTGCGCAGCCCACTCAGTTGTTCGAGATGATGGATATCGTCTTCAGGGATGATCTCGGCTGGGCCCGATTCGACGGCGACGGCTTCGGGCGAGCCTATGCGACCGCAATGGCGGCCCATCAGCTCGATGAAGAGACCTTCATGTCGGATTCCGAAGATGTGACCCTCAAGGCAGAGGCCCATCTGGCGAAGGAGGTCGGGGTCTCTGCCTTGGATCCGCTGACGTCCAAGTTTCTGGACCTCGAAATAGCAGGCTCGAAACTGCGCGAGACCGAACTGGCGATCACCATTTGCGAGATCGCCGGAGCCGACTGTATCGCGACCGACAAGGTCCGACTGCTGTTCGAAGGGCAGGCGATCGATGCCCGCGCCGGTCTGCGTACCTACCCGTCCCGCAACGGTGATCTTGTTACCGTGACCGGCTCCAACCGCATCCAGATGACTTTGCCGAGCCGGCGTGCCAATTTCGGTGGAGACGACAAGCAGTTTTTCGGGCTGAAACTGGGTGTCTCCAATCTGACCCCAGACGATACGGTCGCGTACCGAATGACGATCAGTCTCGTCGTTCGAGAAGCCTCTTGCGAGTGGTCCGCCATGGCGGCGACGATGAACCCCTGGTGGCGCGGCGATCTTGACGGACCCGGATCATTGACACCGGACCTTCAGGATATGCCGGCGGATATTCGCATGGAGATATCACAGGGCCTACGTGACAGCTGGATCCTCACCCAGGACGATTACTGGACGGAGATCGGTCTGGATGAACAGGTCTTTCGCGACGGTATGAACGAGCATGAGTTGCGTCTTCATGTCCCCGATGACTGGGATGTGACCACCGTGCCTCAAATCTGGCAGAACGCGCCAAAAAAGGGGGACCTCGCGCGATACTTCTCACGGCTCATGCCATCGGCTGCCGAAGCGACACTGTCAGGGTCCGTAACGGATAGCGGCACGGTCTGTGTCAGTCCGGTTGCCACGTCGGCCCTCATGGACATGTCAGTGCTTTCGGAGGCGGCGCCAGACGAGATGCTCAGACAGATGGCTCTGCCGGAGGAGTTGCTGAACGAGTTCGATGACGGGATGGACGAATTCGAGGGCATGGCGGCCATCCTGAGAAATATGGCCACGGATGACGGTCATCCCCAGAACAATCCCAACGCGACGCTGATACTTCAGATTTTCAGCCCCAATCTTTTTACGCAGCAAATGGGATTAATACCGAGCGGAGCCATGGTACCGCTTAGTCATTCCGGGTTCGATGGCTGGCGGAAGAATGCAGGCTTCAACATCTATGTTCGAATTCCCGATGTGGCACCGCAAGATTTCATTTCAGGTCAGTTTCCGATCGAGGGGCTTGTTCTTCCTGCAATCGGTGACGAGGATATCGAGCCCTCTGACTATCCGCCCTTTTACATGTGGGGGGAGGCCTCCGGCGACGATATAAAGTTCGAGGACTACATCGCGCCGAAACTGACCGGGACGATCACGATCTCGAAGCGGGTTGAAGGCGCGGCAATCGCGTCGCTTGAAATGAGCGGAAACACCTATCGTCGTGACGGACATGACACATCCGGGACGGGTCCGGATGTGACGTCTGTGGGGACTACCACAATCAAAATAGACCGGATGTTCCTGCTCGGCCTGAGCGAGGGCGAGCCCTTGCCCGTCCTCAACATGTTCGACCTGACAACGGCCCGCCTTCAATGAGTTTGACCGGAGACACTTCAATGAAAAGCAAGTTTATCGTGGGACTCGCGATCGCCTCGATTGCGGCAGTTTCAGTCGCGCAAGCCCCTCAAACAATGCCCGAAACAAACAAATCCACCGAGCAGATCATGGTCGTTCTCGATGCGTCCGGGTCGATGTGGGGACGTGTCGACGGTCGGACCAAGATTTCGGTTGTGCGGGACGCTTACGCCGATCTGATGAAAACATGGGATGAGGCGGACGTGGAGTCCGGACTGATCCTCTACGGCCACAGGCGCAAGGGTGACTGCAGCGATATCGAACTCATCTCGCGTCCCGGTCAGACGGATAGCCATTCTCTCGGGCGGACTGTCGCCAAACTGAATCCGAAGGGCAAAACGCCGATTGGCGCGTCCGTCCGTCAAGCGGCTGAGGAGCTGAAATATACCGAGCAGAAGGCAACCGTCATCTTGCTGAGCGACGGGATCGAAACCTGCGGCGTCGACCCTTGTCAGTTGGGGCGCGACCTGGAGGCCCTCGGTGTTGATTTCACCACCCATGTCATCGGGTTCGACCTGGGCGGCGAAGCGACGGAACAATTGCAATGCCTGGCCAGAAATACGGGCGGGCGGTTTTTGCAGGCCCGGAATACGTCCGATCTGAAAGAGGCTTTCGAACAGGTCGCCGACATCTCCCGGCCCCTGTCTCTACAAGGTCTTGTTGCGGAGACCGGAGAGGCCGCGCCCGGCATGATGTGGACCATCACCCGAAAGGACGGCGTCATTGTTGTCGAACAGCGGACGGAGACGTCGACTCTGTCAATGGCCGAATTGGCAGACGGACAGCTTCCAGACGGTGACTACACGGTGACGGGCCGCGCCAAGAACTATTCGGGCAGCACGAATTTCACCCTGCCGACAGAGAAGCCGGTGATTTACGTCCGGCTTTTCCCGGATGTTCCCTACACACGCTTGCGCGTCGAGGGAGACATTCTCAGCGGTGATGAATTCACAGTGGCGTGGGAAGGCATTGGTGGTCCGGAGGATATAATTTCGATCGTCCCGAGGGGTGCTGATTGGGGGCAAGCAATCAGTACCGTGCGTGTCCGGACCGGCAATCCCGTAAGCCTGAAAGCGCCTCCAAATGCGGGCGAGTACGACCTTCTTTATCTGAACAGTGATGTCGAACTGAACCGGATTGATGAGCGGATGCCCGTCACAGTGCTTGAAAGTCTCTACGCTCTGAACGCGGCTGGCGCGATCCAAGCCGGGCAGAGCTTCACGGTCAACTGGCGCGGCCCCGCTCTCGAAGGGGACATGATCGCGATCGGTCCGCGCACATCCGGCCGGGACGATTATTTCAGCATGACCTGGATCGAGAGCGACGGCCCGGTGAGCCTGACCGCTCCAGACATGCCCGGCGACTATGAACTTCGCTATTATGGGGACGGCTACGTGGTTCAATTCGTTCAGCCCGTGCGTGTTCAGTAAGCCTTAAAATCCAATTGGAGACTTCAATTATGAAACCAGTCATGATCATGGCGGCCGCAACGCTCCTGATCGCCTGCAATGGCGATGGGACGGCAGCCGAGAGCGCCAAATCCGTAGACGATGAAAGCGCGCCTGCGGCGGCAAGCCCTCCTGCACGCAATAGCAAGATCATCGTCAGGGTCGTCGACACGGAATCGATCTCGCAAGCCGGCGGCATGTTCAAAAGCTGCGAAATATCTTTCGAGGCCGACAACCGTTTCAGACAGGCTGCACGATCATTGACGATCAGCTACCGTCCTGAAGCCCCGGATTCAGCCGACCAGGCCGTGATCAACGCCAGTGGCGATATGACCTTCTATTTTCGGGGTTTGAAAAAGGGCAAGTCCAGCCATACATCGACAGTCAGAGGCGTCGATTGCGAGGCGATTTCAGGCCTGACCGTCAAGGAATATTTCTGTTCGCTCCAGAACGAAGCTTGTCCATCAGGTGCCCTGACGCTTGATGGTGGGGGCACGTTCGATATCCAGATGCCACCTGCCTGATGACCATCGATATGATCATGAAACAGACCGTCTTCGTTCTGGCTGTCGGGGCCGGTCTGCTGGCGGCTCCCATGGCTCAGGCTTGTTCTATTTCCGGCGGGGATACGCGTCTGTCGCCTGCCGCGTGGGTCTCCATCGTCGATACACCGTTCGAAGCCGACGACAGGGACAGCCATCTCTGGGTCACGCTGGACGGTGGCAATGATCTGATCAGCGTTCCGGCTTTCGCCGATGGCGCGGATGGATTCGACTTCATGGTGCCGGCGGATTTCAACGATCCATGGGTCACAAAGCCGGATGTCACGATCTGGCTCAGTGACGGCGAAATGGGATGCCGGATCGACGGGTTGAGCCATGAGGCGCTACCCAAGACCAATCTGTCCGCGATGATGCAGGCCTCGGCGCTGGTCGCGGACAATATGCGCGCCATTGCGGCGAGCATGGGCATGCCGGAAGCCGATATCCGTTCCGTCGCGGAGGACGGAGCTCCCGCTCCTGACGGTGATGGTGTTCTCGGGGCTTTGAGAGACGCGACCGACGTCACCATGATGTTGATCATGGCCCGGCAGACGGCCTCTCCGGAGGACGTCGAAGAGCTCAAAGTGATGAACGCTTTCATCGGACAGACGGAGATGTTTCGCCGATTGTCCGAAGCAAGTGCGCTGAATCAGGAAATCTACGACGTCATGGTCAACTTGCCCGACAGGGGTGCCGCACAGGCCCTGCCACCGAAGCTCCCGCACACACCGGCTCCGTCCAATATTCCGATGCCGTCCAACACCAAGTCTTCGCCCCAGCCAGCGTCGAATTATTACAAGGCTTGGGGCAAGACACTTTTCGATGAAGTGACGCGGATGCCCGAAACCGACTGGCGCGAACCCCAATCGGCCGCGCATCTGTCCCTGATGATGCGAAAACAGTCCAGCGCGGAAATCGGCAATAGCAAGGCGGCGGGATATCGCGATACGACCGGGACGGTCCTTGGCATGGGAAATTCCGCTCTGTCATTGATGGGTGGAGGCGGGAAAGTCGCCGGTCAGGCCTTTGCACGCTGGGCCGATCTCCTGTTCCTGCAAGCCTTGTCGGACAAGCTGGTCGACGGAATCTATCCGGGTGAGTTCGTGTCCATCGACCCAGTTGGCGGACCATACTCACTGTCCCTGGAGACCCGTCCGAAAGACGGTCGCATCACCGAGCTGAATGTCGTCACGCGGGCAAAGGGCATCAATCCCGCCAAGATCGCCGCCGACATTGCCAATCAGTTCGCGCCCTACGGAAAGGCTGCGGGCGCACTCGGAAAGGCGGGCGGTCGCATGGCGCGTCTGGGGAAAAAGAGCGCGAGCGTCGTTCCGCAGAAAGTCGGAACCGACATTCTAAGCAAGGCGTCTCAGGCAGCTGCGGATAGTGCCAAAGCCGCCCGGAAAGCGCGTCAGGACGCCGTGATCAGCAGCATCGAATCGGTCGCGAAGCAGCTGATTGCGTCCAAGGTCGGAAATGTGAAGGACAAGAATTTCTTTTCCAAATCCGTCATTCCGCCCTTCGAATATTCGCCCGTGAATATCCTCGACCCGGGCTATCATCAGTCCAACCTGACGGACCCGAGCCTACTTCACTGGCGGACCCAGGAGAGGGCCATAAGCTACTCCGCGCGTCAAAAGGGGCGCACGACCTACCGCTATATGGTTGCGCCCAATAAATGGGGTGCGCAGGACAAGGATACGATTTCGGGGTCGACGGACATCCTTGTCGGCGCCGAGATCCTGTCCCTGTCTCCGCCTGTCCAAGGGGTCGTTCCGGGTGATGACGTCGCCTTGCTCGTCGAGCTTGGTCTGAAGGATACGGGAGAGGCGAATAAGGATCTGAATTTCGAATTCTCCGCGCCGGGTTTCAAGGTTCTTGACCTGAAAGGTCCGCGCATTGTCAAACGCGATAGCCATGCCGGCAATGGATGGATGCGGACCGCGCACTGGGTCGCCTATATCCGGACGGGTCCCGATCCGGCCTCCTATCCCTCAACGGCGACCGTCTCACTGTTCGATAATCCGGACATCCGCGCCACAGCGCAGATCCGCATGGGAACGATAGAACCGCACCGAACGTGCATCGATGTCGGCGGCACGGAACAGTTCATATTCGCGGATGCAGAGAATAACCCGCTTTCAGAGGTCAGCTGGCAGCTTTCGGGGCCGGGCGAATTGACATCGAACGGCTTCTATATGGCGAAAGAAGGTGATCGGGGCACAGCCACCGTCACGGCCCTGCGCGCAACGGATGGTGTCGAGATTGGCCGGACGGAGTTTTCGGTTGGTTGCACCTGCTCCTGGAATCTCCAATTCGATGGTCTCGAGACCGAAGGGTCATCGCTGGGATATTCGGAAGTGAGCCTGATGGGGGTCGAGCAGTTCAATATTCTGCTCCTCGATGGGAGCGCCTCCGTTCCGTCCCTGACAGGTCAGGGCCGTCTGTTGAATCCCGACACGATTTCCACGACCATACAGGACGGTGAGCGGACTTACATGTCCGGGCTGCCGGTCAGTGTGAACTTAGGCTCTATCCTGGACACGCCCAACTGCGTCACACCCAAAACAATTCGGGAAGACTGGGCGGTCGAGGGAGGGCGATGGCTGGTCGGACAGATTTCGGGAGAGGTCGCCAGTGCCGAAGAGTTGACATCCGGATGTGTCAGGATGGTCAAACCTTACGTGTTCTGGTTTCGGATCGATTTAGGTGGGCAGAAAAGCTTGAAAACGGCACTGGAAAATTTGGGTGGTGATACAGCGCCTGTTTCCTTGATCAAAGACTTGCTTAAAGGCGAGGCGGCGCATACCAGCCTTGTCGGACAATGCTTTCCATCGAATTAGTATACTAGTTCATGAAACAAAAATTGGGCTAAGTGCACGTGTTTGGCATTCTGAGGGCATTGTCAGAGGAAAGTGAGTCATCTGAGTTTTAGACGGAGTCGATCGCTTAGCTGACGACGAGCCCCGCCATTCGGCAAGGGCTTCATCTCGCATCGACTTGAAGCGCTCGCGGTTCTCGAGATGTCTTTGATGGTAGAAGTGGTCGTAGATCTGAGCTTGCATGGAGGTGAACTTTTGGAGCGTTGATGACCGTCGGAACCGAGTCATCGCTCTTTCTCGTCGTCGGAATGGCTGATGCGAGTTCTCGGCCCGGTTGTTGGTGTGGCGCTCGGTGCAATGCCGATCCAGATTTCTTATCTCCCGCATGGCCGCGAAGTAAGACCGCAGCCGGTCCGTCACGATGACACGGGGACGACCATAACGCTTCATCGCCTTCCTCAAGAACCGCAAGGCAGCCACCTTATCGCGTTTCTTAGTCACGAAGCACTCGAGGGCCTCTCCTTCATGATCGACCGCACTCCATGAATATTGATGGACGCCGGATATCTTCACAAAGACTTCGTCAAGATGCCACTGCCGTTGGATATGCTGACGAAAATGAGATGCTTTCCTCGATCTGATCTGTCGAGCGAAGTAGGGGCCGAAGCGATCTACCCAGAAGCGGATACTTTCATGGCTGACGTTGATACCGCGTTCGTGGAGGAGATCCTCCACGTTTCGCAGCGACAACGTAAATCGGATATACATCATCACGGCCAATTGGATCACTTCGCGGGATTTTTTGAAGTATCGAAACGGATTATTGGAATAGGAACGAGCTTAGCACATTGCGAGAGGCTAGATTCCTCTGACAATGCCATGGCCTGCCCCCCAAAAAGTGGTTCATTTTGAGAGTTAGAGTTTTTGGCTATTTTGCGCTTGAAGGAGCACGATATGGCGAGGAAACGCTACACACCTGAACAGATCATCGCAAAGCTGCGTGAGGCCGATGTCCGGCTCGCGGCAGGCGAGGAGACCAAGGCGATCTGTCGATCGCTCGGCATTGCGGAGCAGACCTACTATCGATGGCGACGCGAGTATGGGGGTCTGAAGGTCGATCAGGCGCGTCGATTAAAAGCATTGGAGAAGGAGAACATGCGGCTGAGGAAGGCGGTCTCAGATCTCACACTCGATGCGATGATTCTCAAGGAGGCTGTTGAGGGAAAGTATTAAGCCCTTCACGTCGTCGGCTGGCCGTGGATCATGTGCAGGCAGCGCTCAAAGTCTCTGAGCGCCGGGCCTGTAAGGTTCTTGGCCAGCACCGCTCCACTCAAAGAAAGCTGCCTCGCCCAAGAGAGGATGAGGCAGCGCTCACCGCGGACATTATCCGCTTGGCAGAGCAGTATGGCCGGTATGGCTATCGCCGGATCACGGCGCTGCTGCGCCGTGAAGGCTGGACGGTGAATACGAAGCGGGTGGCACGCATCTGGCGACGTGAAGGGCTTAAAGTTCCACAGAAACAGCCTAAGCGTGGGCGTTTATGGTTTAACGATGGCTCCTGTATCCGGCTCAGGCCTCAGTACAAGGACCATGTCTGGTCGTACGACTTCGTCGCGGATCGGACCCACGATGGCACAGCCTTCCGGATGCTAACCGTAATCGACGAGCACACGCGAGAATGCCTCGCGATCCACGTTCAGCGCAGTCTGAAGCACGACGACGTTCTGGCTGTGCTGACTGATCTGTTCACTCAGAGGGGTCCACCGGGACACATCCGATCCGACAATGGCAGTGAGTTCACGGCTCAGGCTGTCAGAGACTGGTTGGGCCGTATAGGCGTGAAGACACTCTACATTGAACCCGGGTCACCCTGGGAAAACGGATATAATGAAAGCTTCAATGGGAAGCTGAGAGATGAACTCCTGAACGGAGAAATCTTCTACAGCCTGAAGGAGGCACAGATCCTGATCGAACGCTGGCGGCAGCACTACAACACCGTCAGACCACACAGCTCGCTGGGCTATCAACCACCGGCGCCGAAAACAGTCTTGCCTCGCCCTGTTGGGCTCCCCTACACTGCGTTCCGGTCCGCCCAACAGGGCGACCATAACCGCCAAGCTCTAACTTAGCGGGTGGATCACCTACAGGGGTCAGCTCAAGGCCAATCTCTCAATCTATGAGGACATTGTCCTTCGAAGACGCGGACAAGAAACCAAGCTTGTTCTCGGAGCGAAAGATGAACCGGTGTCTAATCCAGACAAAGCACTGATCCGTCTTATCGCTAGAGCGGCGCTTCTTAGAGAGCAGTTGGAGACGGGTGAGATATCGTCGTTGGCCGAGTTCGCGGAAGTGCAAGGCCTCGATCCTAGCAACATGAACAAGCTCGTTCCGCTCGGATATCTGGCGCCCAGATTTGTCAATGATGTTCTAGAGGGTCGGCAGCCAGAGCATATGTCGAGTCGGTGCTTGCAACGACTGACTGATCTTCCCTTAGAGTGGGACGCCCAACGCAATCATCTGGGCATGCACTCCTCATCATCTGCCTGAACCAACGGGTCACCAAACCTGCCTCGTGAGACTGTCTCGCGAAATTGCGCAAGAATGGCAGATATAGCGAAACTACAGGACGTAGGGTCAGTCTCGAATGCCGCTAACCTACGGAAACTGCGGGATAGTTCCGGCACATCCGAGTTTAGAGCGTTCGTAGGAGAGAGGACTGGTGGAGCCAAGGGGAGTCGAACCCCTGACCTCTTGCATGCCATGCAAGCGCTCTACCAACTGAGCTATGGCCCCGAACAGTTTCGGGCAGTCCCTGTCCCGCAATCCAGCCTGTACCAGAGTGCGGAAAGCGGCGCGTCATTGGACCGCGCCGCGCCTTGCGTCAAGCGGCGAATACGCCGCCATCTGCATCATGTGTCGAGGACGATATCCTCGTCGTCGTCATCATCCTCATCGTCATCATCATCGCCTTCGCCGGGCGGCAAGTCGTCCGCATCGTCATCATCGGCGACCAGAGCCGCATCTTCGTCCTCATCGTCCTCGAGATTGTTGAGGTCAGGATTTTCTTCGTCGTCGCCGTCCGCGCCGCCGATAATGGCAACATCATCGCCGTCGAGCTCGAGTTCTTTCGCTTCGACCTCTTCCTCATCGATATCATCTTCATCGAGCTCAGTCGCATCGACGACATCCTCTTCCTCATCATCATCCTCCGGCTTGGAGGATTTGAGTTGCGAGGCCGGGACGAGGCCCTGCTGATCCAGTTCGGCGGGATCGAAACTGTTCTTGCACATCGGGCAGACAGCCGGATTATTGTTCAAGTCGTAGAACTTGGCTTCACATTCGGGACAGGCCCGTTTGGTGCCGAGCTTTTCGGCCCGTTTTTCTTTTTTGGTCTTCGCAGCCGCCATGATCGCGTTCGCCTTCGGATGATGTGGGGCGGATATCCGTGCCGTCTGCAGGCTTGCAGTCCGGACGGGTCGGGCCTACGGCCCAGCTCCTGATAATTGGCGGGTCTTTAGCGGTCCCGCCCCCTCTGTCAACATGCACAACCGGGAACACGCAGTGAACCATCCGCCAAGACGCCAGAGTTCGAAGCCGCAATATCGCAGTCGCATGGCCGGACCGCTGCGCGGTCGTATTCGCGCCCCGGGCGATAAGTCGATTTCGCATCGCAGCCTGATCCTGGGGGCGCTGGCCGCGGGACGTACCACCGTCTCCGGCTTGCTGGAAGGGGCCGATATTCTTGCCACGGCAGAGGCGATGCGCGCGTTTGGGGCGGATATCGTCCGGGCTGGGCCGGGCGACTGGGCGGTTGACGGCGTTGGGGACCGTGGCCTGCAAACACCTGCGGATATCGTGGATTGCGGCAATGCCGGCACGGGCGTGCGGCTGATCATGGGTGCGGCCAGCGCCTATGCGCTGTGTGCGACCTTCACCGGAGATGAGAGTCTGCGCTCCCGGCCCATGAACCGCGTGCTGGATCCGCTGCGCCTGATGGGCGTGGCGGCAGAGGCGCAGGCGGGCGGACGCCTGCCCTGCACGCTTCGGTCCGACGGTGCGCTCACCCCTATCGATTACAGTCCGCCCAAAGCCTCGGCTCAGGTCAAGAGCTGTCTCCTTCTGGCTGGCTTGGGGGCGGCGGGCCGGACCACGGTGCGGGAGCTTCACGCAACGCGCGATCATACGGAAACCATGCTGGAAGCGTTCGGCGTTCCGGTCGAACGGGATGGCCTGTCGGTCACGGTCACGGGCCCAGCGCGTCTGTCGGCGACCCATATCGACGTGCCAGGGGACCCCAGCAGCGCGGCCTTCGCCGTGGTCGCGGCGCTGATCGTGCCGGGGTCCGACATTGTGGTGGACGGCATCATGCTCAATCCGCGCCGGACAGCGCTGTATGATGCGCTGATTGAGATGGGTGGGGACATCCGGTTCGAGAATGAGCGCGTCGTCGGCGGCGGCGAACGGGTGGCGAATATTCGCGCGCGCGCGTCGTCGCTGAACGGGATTGCCGTGGACCCGGCGCGCGCGGCCGATATGATCGACGAATATCCGATTCTCGCCGTTGCCGCCGCCGCCGCCCAAGGGGTCACGGTCATGAACGGCATTCACGAACTCCGCGTCAAGGAAAGCGACCGTATCGCCGCGACGGTCGCCCTGTTGCGCGCCAATGGCGTCACGGTTGAAGAACGCGAGGACGGGATGAGCGTCACGGGCGGGGCCGTTACTGGCGGCGGCACGGTGATCACCCATCACGATCACCGCATCGCCATGAGCGCGCTGGTGCTCGGTTGTATCGCGGACGCCCCCGTCATCATCGATGACGCATCCATGATCGCGACCAGCTATCCGGACTTTCTGGATCACATGCAAAGTCTCGGCGCCGCGATTGCAGAGGTGACCGGATAAAGCTTATAGTGCAACGTCTGTCTGCTGCAGCCCTCGCGTCTGGCTGGGCTTCCTTTGAACATGGTTTTTCCCGACCTCTCTCTTCGGCAACAAATGCTGGGGACGGTGGCATTGACGGTTTGGTTTGCAGGCAGGCGCTATCCTGCGGCTGAGAGCGGGTCATCAGCATCACGCTTGACGTGAACCCTGCATGTCAGGAACGACACGAGGCGCGGACTCTGCCCCGTGACCGGAGCAAAAGGAAAGTACCGTTTCGTCGCAAGGCCAAGCCCGCGCGGGTGGAGCGTGCTGGCACGCTCGCAGGCGGGTCTGTTCAGGATCGGTGTGTCGGCTGGAACGGTCTCACGGACGGCCCGTAACGACGGGCGACCCGCTCAAAGGCGCACGCTCTGCCGACAGGTCGCCCTGCCAGTCTCGCTGCGGCGCGCGGCTTGGGAACCCTGACAGCCAGCCTGCGGCCATCCCGTCCCACTTCACGATGTGTCCCGTGGTGACCGACCGGACCTTCCCCGGTTCAGCCATCGCAGGACAGGGCCGTTCACCCCATCGCAAAGCCGCACTCCACCACCCGCAGCACCGAGATCAGGCTCCCCTCGTGTCAACTGCGGACGGCGCGAGTATGACGGGGGTGCAAGGGCGGTGGATTGGATTGTGGGAATTGGCGGTAAGGCGTTGAAGGGGTGGCCTAACGCTTAGGCCATTGACGGGGATTGAATGGTCCAACCCCTCCCAATTCTTCCGCTCAGGCTGTCTCGACCGACCTGCCAATCTCCTGCTGTCGCGACTGGCAGAGAGCGTTGGGTGACAGGCTCGCCGTCGAAACTCAAGAACAGTCCGGGTGACGGATCGACGCGGAGGGTCGGCGAGAGGGGTAAATAGAACGAAGGAGAAAGAGGATTCTGGATGGTAGAGGGTAAGGATTCTGGACGCTTAACCCATTCAACGGCGCTGCTGCCTCGCATAACACCATCACTCGCCCCGTTCGGGTGTGACGGAAGGGCGTATTCCTTGACTGCGGCGATCACGCTTGCGTTTTCCTCGCGGCGAGCGCTTGATCTGGACGGGCAGGAGCGGCAAGTGCGGCTGCGATGCAAGCGTCCGATCATTCGACACAGGCCGGTCCGGTCAGCGGCAAACGGCGAACCCGCCTGTCGCCGGAGGCCAGGCGCGCGCAATTGCTGAAAACGGCGATCGACGTCTTTGCCGAAATGGGGATCGAGCGTGCCGGCCATGGGGATATCGCGAAGCGGGCCGGCGTGTCGACGCCGACCGTGTTCAACTATTTCCCGACCCGCGACGCATTGGTCGCGGCTGTGCTGGACCGGATCGAAGCCAATGTCACAGACATGTTCGATCGCCTGCCCGGACAGGCCGATGATCGTCGCCACCGTATCCTGCAACTGGCCAACGCCTTTCAGCGCATGGTCGCGCAGCGCCCTGCCGAGACCAAGACCTTCCTGAAATGGGGCGTGTCCTTCGATCCTGATATCCGGCCCGCCTATCTCGCCTTTCAGGACCGGGCGCTGGACCGATTGGTTGCAACCTTGCCGGACAATCCATCCGATCCTGCGCAGGCCCGGGCCGAAGCACGTATTCTGCTGGGCGCATCGAGCCTGTTCGCGGCGATGGCCTTCGACGATTTCCAGCCGGACGAGATGGTCGGCTTCGTCGGACGCATCGCAGATCTGCTGAGCTAAGACGTCATGACCCGTTGCAACTGGCTAGGACTGGCCGCGACCCTGGTTCTTGCGAGCGCGGCCTTTCCGGCCCACGCCCAGATGACCGTGGCTCAGATGAGCGTGGCCCGGATGGACGGGTCACAGATGGATGGATCTCAAGAGGGCGGGTTACAACCGGACGAAATTCCGGACGTCATCACGGTCACGGATCAGATTGCCGCGATTCAGGACCGACCGGAATCGATCGATCTGGTTCCAGCTAGGGAAACGCGTGCGCTGGTCCATCCCGCCGAAGCGCTGAACGGCGTGGCAGGCGTGAATATACACCGCGGCTCGGGGCAGGAACATCTCACGGCGATCCGCTCGCCAGTCCTGACCGGCGGCGCGGGGGCGGGAAGTTTCCTGTTCCTAGAAAACGGCATTCCCTTGCGGGCGGCGGGTTTTGCCAATGTGAACGGCCTGTTTGAAGCGGGCACAGAATTTGCCCATCAGGTCGAAGTCTTCAAGGGGCCTGGTCCGGCGGAATATGGCTCCAACGCTGTTCACGGGCTTGTCAATGTCGTGACGCCCGGGCCGGGTGATGGTCACCGCGCGACCCTGATCGGCAGTTCGCGGGGCTATGGCCGCCTGACGATCGGTCATGACGTGACGGAGACTTTGCGGGCTTCGATCAGTCTGGCGCATGATGACGGCTTTCGCGACGATAGTGGATTTGACCAGCAGAAGGCAGAGTTGCGTTACCGCGACCAGCACGGCGCCTGGGATCTGGACGCGATTGCGGCGCTGAACAATCTCAATCAGGAAACAGCCGGGTTTCTGCAGGGTCCGGATGTTTATCGGGATGATGCGCTGCGCTTGACCAACCCTAATCCTGAAGCTTTCCGCGATGGCCGGAATTACCGCGCGCAGGTGACGCTGTCACGGGATCTGGCGGGCCGGACGCTGGTACTGACGCCCTATGCGCGGCGCGCGGAATTACGCTTCCTGCGCCATTTCGTACCAGGTCAGGCGCTGGAAAAGAATGCCCACACCTCGGTCGGACTGCAGACGGCGCTGATCGGGCAAGACTGGTCTATCGGTCTGGACGGCGAATATACGGATGGGGCGCTTTATGAATTTCAGGCGGGGCCGTCGCGCTTCTCCTTCGTGCAGGGGCTGCATTTCGATTATACGGTCAAGGCGAGCGTGCTGGCCGCCTATGCGCAGAAGGCGTTCGAGACGGGTCGTCTGCGGATCGATCTCGGCGCGCGCGGTGAATATACCCATTATGACTACGCCACGCGGGCGGCACCGGGGCGGTCCGGTCGCTTCGTCCGTACGCCCGACCGGACCGATGCCTTCTTTACCCTGACACCGAAGCTCGGCCTGACCTATGCGGCAGCCGATACGGTCACCCTGTTCGCCCGCGCTGCCCGGGGCTCGCGCGCGCCGCAGACGACGGACCTCTATGCGGTCGTCCAGAACCAGGAACCGGGCGCAGCGGATGTCGAAACGCTGGATAGTCTCGAAGGGGGTGTCCGCTTCGGTCGGGGCGGGACGCGCTTCGCGCTCACAGCCTACACCATGTGGAAAGACAATTTCTTCTTCCGCAATGCCGCCGGGTTCAATGTGGTCGACGGCAAAACTCGCCATACAGGCTTGGAATTGTCGTTCGCGGCGCCGATGACCGACTGGCTGTCAGCCTCCGGCGAATGGGCAGTGGCGGATCAGCGCTATGACTTTGACGATCCGAGCAGCGGCATTCGCGACGGCCTGACCGTCGATACAGCGCCAAACACGCTTGGCACGATGCGGCTGAGCGCCGATTTCGACCGGATCGAAGCCGGAATCGAATGGCGACATGTCGGGCGCTACTTCACGAACGAGGTCAACACGCAGACCTATCCGGGTCACGACATCTTCGTCGCGCGTGGTGCCTATGATCTGTCGGACGGGCTGCGCCTGTTCGGGCGGATCGACAATCTGTTCGACACGCGCTATGCCGACCGCGCCGATTTCGCCTTCGGCAATGAACGCTATTTTCCCGGCCGCCCCCGGACGCTGTTTATCGGTTTGACGGCGGAATACTAAAACCCTACCTGCGCGACGATGCACATCCCCGACGAAAAACTCCGCCAGGTCGTAGACCGGTTCGAACAGATCGAAGCGCGCATGGGCGCGACGACGGATGGCGATGAGATCGTGCAGCTGGGCAAGGATTATGCCGAGCTGAAACCCATCGCCGAAGGCGTGCGCAGACTGCAGGATGTGCGTGCGGAAATGGCCGACCTCGAATTGATGATGGACGATCCCGAAATGGCGGCCATGGCCAAGGATGAACTGCAGGCGCTCAAAAACTCCCTGCCGGCGCTCGAGCATGAAGTCTCGCTGCTGCTCCTCCCCAAGGATAAGGACGATCAGGCGTCCATCGTGCTGGAAATCCGCGCCGGGACAGGCGGCGACGAGGCGGCAATTTTCGCTGGCGACCTATTCGCCATGTATCAGCGCTACGCAGCGCTCAATGGCTGGAAAGTCGAGATCGAGACGGCTGCTGAAGCCGATATGGGCGGCTTCAAGGAAATCAGCGCGAGCGTATCCGGCACGGGCGTCTATGGCCGCATGAAGTTCGAATCTGGTGTCCACCGTGTGCAGCGTGTGCCTGTGACGGAAACGCAGGGCCGCATTCACACGTCTGCTGCGACCGTGGCGGTTCTCCCCGAAGTCGAAGACATCGATATCGATTTCAACATGAACGATGTGCGCGTCGATACGATGCGCGCAAGCGGAGCCGGCGGACAGCATGTGAACAAGACGGACTCCGCCGTGCGCATGACGCATGAGCCGACCGGCGTGGTCGTGCTCTGCGATGCCAAATCCCAGCACCAGAACCGCGCCAATGCCGAACGGCTGCTGAAGATGAAGCTCTATGATATGGAGAAAGCCCGGCAGGAGTCCGAACGCGCCGAAGAACGCGCCGGGCAGGTCGGCTCCGGCGACCGATCGGAACGCATCCGAACCTACAATTATCCCCAAGGGCGGGTGACGGATCATCGCATTAATCTGACCCTCTATAATCTCGACAAGATCGTTGCGGGCGATGCGCTGGACGAAGTGATCGGCGCGCTGATCACCGAAGATCAGGCTGCTAAGCTGGCACAGATGCAGTGAGCGTTTCCGGTTCTAATCCGGCGCATCAAGATAGCGAGCTGGCGCAGGAGAATTGAGCGGATTTCAACGTCGCGGCGAAAAGTTTCCAAATCCTGTCAGGATCGACCCGTCCCAAACGTCTTTTCACTAGACAGTCCACTGACGGTCTGTTCGAACAGCTTACGGGAGACCGACATGCAATATCTACTCGCCATCTATGAAGACCATTCCGTCTATGCGGACGAAAAGGCCGGGGCCGAGATCATTCAGGCCCACATGGCTTATAGCGAAATGCTCGCGAGCGCTGGCGTGATACGCGGCGGGGAAGGGCTGGAAGGCACAGACACGGCCCGCACCGTGCGCAAGCGCGGCGGCAAGATGGCCGTTCATGACGGCCCCTTCGCCGAAATGCAGGAACAGCTGGGCGGCTTTTACATTATCGAGGTCGATACGATGGAAGAGGCGCTCGACTGGGCGGCCAAGATTCCGATGGCCGGGGACGGCAGCGTCGAAGTCCGGCCCTGTATCGATGGACCCGCAGGCTAGCGGCGGCGCCGCGCCCGCAGCGCTTCGCGCGGCCTGGGCGGAACATCGTCTCCCGCTCATGGCCGCGTTGGTGGCCCAGCTCGGTGATCTGGACCGGGCCGAAGAGGCTCTGTCCGAAGCCGCCCTGCGGGCGCAGCGGAGCTGGGCCGCCGCCATTCCGGCCAATCCGTCCGGCTGGCTTTATCGTGTCGCGCTGAATGTAGCGCGCGACAGCCTCCGGGCGGAGGCCAGACGCGGCGCGGCAGAACCGATCTTGCGCCAGCACTTGACTCCGTCTCAAAACGACGGTCCGGGCGACGTGTTGGACGATGCGTTGGAGGTCACGCCCGCGGCGCGGCTGGACCTGTTCAGCCTCTGCGCCGATCCTGTCTTGTCACAGGAGCAGCAGATAGCCCTGATGCTGTTTCACTTGGCCGGTCTGGATTGCTCCGCCATTGCCAAGGCGTTTCTGGTCCCGGAAACGACCATCTATCAGCGTCTGTCCCGCGCGCGGGCCAAATTGAAAGAGCGCTCTCCGGCGATTGCCGGAAAGCCGGATCTGAGTGCGGTTCGGTCGTCACTCGAACTCATCTATCTGCAGAGCTACAGGAATCTGGACGGAGGGGTCGAGACGGATGCGCTGGGCCGCGATGCGTTGCAGCTGACTGCCGCACTCTGCCGCGCGGCCGACACGGACGGCGAAAACTGGGCTCTGCTGGCTTTGCTGCTCTGCCTGGATGCGCGCAGGCCCGCCCGTCTCGATCAGGACGGACAATTCATCCCGTTCAGTGTGCAGGACCCGTCGCACTGGTCGAGTTCCGGTCTGATCCGCGCGGCAGCGGCCATGAAGCGAACAGCGATTCTGGCGGATGGGCCGGAACCCTATGGCTTGCGCGCCCAGATCGAATTGACCCGGATGATCGCAAGACGCGAGGGAGAGCCCTGCGACGTTGTGCTATTGTCGCTCTATGATGCGTTGATCGCGCTGACGAACGCGCCATATGCGGCCATGGACCGCGCACTTGTGCTGGCGCGGTTACAGGGGCCACGCTCCGGTCTGGCCGCGCTGGACGCTATCGAGACCCAAGGGGATCTGTCCGGTCATGCCGGATGGCATCTGGCCAAGGCCGACCTGCATGTGCAGATCGGCGATATCGCGCAGGCGCGCCTGCACATGAAAGCAGCGCTTACACTGATCGACGGTCCCGCCGAGCGCGCGTTCGTCTCATCCCGGTTTAACGCGCTCTCGGCTTGACGCTGCCCGGCGGAGGCGGCACTCGGTTCGGCATGACACGACTTGCTCTCTCTCTTGCCCTTCTTCTCGCCACCACCGCGCCCGCCTTTGCGCAGGACGCCCCTGCCTGCGACGCGCAGGACAGATTTGCCATCATCGTACATGGCGGCACGTCGTCCGGCGAAGTGCGGCAGGAGAGGCTCGATTTCATTACCGCCATGCTGACGCAGAGGCGGGCCGAACTGGCGTCCGGCGCAAGCGCGCTGGATACGGTCGAGGCAGCGATCGTCGCGATGGAGGATAGCGGCCTGTTCAATGCGGGCAAAGCCGCGATCACCAATCGCGACGGCTATGTCGAAACGGACGCATCGATCATGGACGGACGATCGCTTGACGCCGGAGCGGTCGCATCGCAACGCGCGATCAAAAATCCGATCCGCGCGGCGCGGCTGGTCATGGAAAATACGCGCCATGTCATGATGGTCGGCGATCGTGGCGAAGCGGCTGTTACGGCGCTGGGCGCTGAAACCGTCACACCGGAAGACTATTTCACCCGCGCCAAAGCGAAAGCGGCGACCCAGGCACCGAAAGAACATGGGACTGTCGGGGCCGCCGTTCTGGATCGCTGCGGCGATCTGGCCGCGGGTACCTCAACGGGCGGCTATGACAGCAAGATACCGGGGCGCGTCGGTGACAGCCCGATTATCGGAGCCGGGGTTTATGCAGCCAATGGGATCATGGCCGGGTCCGCCACAGGCCACGGCGAATTCTTCATTCGCCATACGGCCATCCGATCGGCGGCAGCGCGGATGGAATATGGCGGCATGACCTTGAGCGAAGCCGTCAGCGCCAGTATCGATGCGATGGACGCCGCCGGGACGGGCCGCGACGGACGCGATGGCCGCGGCGGAATCGTCGCCGTCGATGCCCAAGGCAATGTCGCCATGCCACACACGACGGTCGGCATGATCCACGGCACGACCAGCGACAGGGTTGCGCCCATGGCAAGCCAGACGGGCGACTATCGACGCTAAGCGGGTGGCGGTCCGGCTGACGACAGCTGCTGCAGGCCTGCATTTACAGGTTGAGTGCCTCTGACTATTGCACAGTCATGCGCATTCTGATCGGTCTCTCCTTACTTGTCTGTCTGTTCGGCTTGAGTGAGGGCGCAGAGGCGAGCGACAAACCTGTGCCATCGGACCGCGTCACCATGGAACGTTTCATGGGGCTCAGCATGGCACGCGGCAATTTCGCAATGTTGAAGCGGATCCGCGAAGAGCTGCCCCAGTTCAGTTATGTTCCGGACCCGGTTGGAGATTATGAGCCGATTTTCGGGGCCAATAAGACAATCGATCTGATCGCGCACGATGCGGATGAAGCGGTCGCAGGCATTCATGATCTGCGCACGGGCGAAATCCTGTTCGCCTGTACGCTGCCCTGTACCGCCGAGGTGAATGGGCAGACCGATTATCTGGTCAGCATGCTCTCCATCGGGCGCGTCCCGCACATGTCCGTGCTGAGCGCGAGCCACCCGCCTGGCGACCCGTTCGGCAGCTATCTGGGTGTCGACATGATCGACCATGCGGGCAAGGCCGGAGATTGCTGGACCGGGCATGAGGCGTCCGGTTTTCCCGATACGGAGCCCACGCCCTGCGTGCGCATGCTTGCCCGCATGCCGCTCAACGCCACCCGGTCCGGTCATTGCCGCCTGCAGTTCGACGTGCTGGCGACAGGATGGGTTGCCAATGCGCAGGCCTTGTCCTGTACCGAGCCCATGTTCGAAGTGCCGGCGCTCGCCGCTATGAACTGGTGGTACTATATTCCGCTCACCCAGCGCGGCCAGACCTTGCCAGCCATAGCCGTCGAAACGAAAATGACCTTCCGTCTGGTTGATGAGGCGGGGCGTCTGATTGATGAAAACGGGGTCGTTCAGCCTGACTGACGCGATCTGGATGAGGGCGCGCCGAAACGCACTGCCAGACACATTGAAAAGCGGGCTAGGGCGACTATCTTGGGCGCATGTATTGCATCGTCTACCGTTTCAAACTGAGTCAACCCTCCGAGGACACAGCCGCGCGCTTCGTCGAGACCTGGTCCGGCATTACCGATTATCTGAAGCGTGAATGCGACGCGATGGGCTCGCGCCTGCATCAGGGTGAAGAGGGCGTGTTTTTCGCGTATGCCCAATGGCCGTCTCTGGATGTGTTCGAAGCATCCGCCGCGCACGAACCGAAGCTGGAATTCGTCGAATTGCGCCTCGACTGGGCTGAGCTTTGCGAACCTAGTGAAGTGGTTTTTGCCGGCGAAATGCTCGCTGACCTGTCCGGATAGACGGTTGTCGGCATTCGTTCGCGGGCGCATAGACCGCGCATGAGACGAACTGGTCAGACACGCCTGAGCCTGATGGCTGCAATCGTTTTTCTAGGCGCTTGCGGGGCGGAGCCGCCATTCAATCCAGACGCCGTTTCAAAGGCCCTCGCTGCCGAGACGACCTATGCGCCCCAATCCATCGTTATGGGGCAGTCCTACCAAGTTCCATCCCGCGTCTATGGCACGCAACGGGAGGTCAATATCTATGTCCCGAACCTCCCGGATTGGGCCGAAGGCTATTTCGCAGACCCGTTGCCTGTGCTCTATCTGATCGATGGCGGGACCGAGCAGGACTTTCCGCACATCGCCGCCCTGTCGCAGCTGCCGCTGGTCAATGCGGAGCGCACGCCTGCCATCGTGATCGGGATCAAAACGGATAATCGCTACGGCGAGATCACGCCGGTTCCGACAGATCCGCGCTATATTGCGGAATTTGATGGCTATGGTGGGGCAGAGGGGTTTCGCGACTTTCTTCGCGATGAGGTCAAGCCATTCGTCGCGTCGCTCGGTCATACCGGGCCATCGGTCCTCATGGGTGAATCGCTGGCCGGACTGTTCGTGCTCGATACGCTCGCCGCAGAGCCAGCTCTATTCGACGATTATATTGCCATTTCGCCGAGCAGCTGGTGGGATGACCGCGCGCTGGCACGGCAGGCCGAAGTTGCCTTGTCCGATACGCCGAGCGGTCGGCGGCTCGTTTTGGCAATCGCCGATGAAGGCGGGACGATGGAAGCGGGAACGCGGGTCTTTCACGCAGCTGCCAAGGCGAACCCCAATATCGACGTGACATTTCTTGATCGTTCCGATGCGGACAGTCACGGCACAATCTATCACGGCGCGGCGCGCGAGGCGTTGACCGTGCTGCATGGTCTCCCGGCGGGCGATTATGGCGATCCGCCGTGGTATCTGGTGGACGGCGCAAATCCGCCGGAGGACTAATCAGCCGACAAGGCTGCTGCGATCAGTGCCTTTGCGCCCTCTGCCGTTTCCGGATGGTCGAGCGCATGGGCTAGAACGGCTTCGAAATAGCCGAGCTTGGATCCGCAATCATAGTCCTGTCCTGCATAGGCAAAGGCGTGGAAGGGTGAGCCGCCATCCATAGCGCGCGCCATCGCGTCGGTCAGCTGGATTTCGCCGCCGGCGCCTGTGTCCTGCGTGGCGAGCAGCTCCATGACTTCGGGCTGCAGAATGTAGCGGCCTGTAATCTTGTAGCGTGACGGCGCGTCCGCAAGGGCGGGTTTTTCGACCATGCCGGACATGGCGATCAGCGGGCCGTCAAGATCGCCCTTAGGGGCAATGACACCGTATTTGTCGACGTCGGATTCGGGCACTTCGTCGACAGCGATAATATTGCCGCCGACCGATCCATAGGCTTCGACCATCTGCTTGAGGCAACCCGGTTCGCTCTTGATGATGACATCGGGCAACAGCACGGCAAAAGGCTGGTCGCCGACAATATCGCGCGCGCACCACACGGCATGACCGAGACCGCGGGCGGCCTGCTGGCGGACGAAACTGATTGTGCCTTCCCGGGGGCGAAGGCGTTTCAGTTCAGCCGCGATGGCCGTCTTGTTCTTGCGCCGAAGGGCCGCTTCCAGCTCATAGGCTTCGTCGAAGTAATCCTCGATCGCGCCCTTGTTGCGGCCCGTGATGAAAACAATGTGCTCGATCCCGGCGGCCCAGGCTTCATCGACGACATATTGCAAAGCCGGCCGGTCAACGATGGGCAGCATCTCTTTCGGGACGGTCTTGGTGGCGGGCAGGACGCGGGTTCCGAAACCGGCAACGGGCAGGACGGCGATGCGGATCGGTGAAATCATGCAGGAGGTCTTTCAGGCGGTCGATACGGCGGGATAACCCACATTGGTGTAGGAAAAGCCAAGATCGCGCAGACGCTCGCCGCGGTAGATATTACGCAGATCGATCACATTGGGTGCATTAAGCAGCTGCTTGACGCGCTTCATGTCGAGCGCGCGGAACTCGTTCCATTCGGTAATGATGACAAGAGCGTCGGCCCCGTCGATCGCGCTGTAGACATCCGTCGCGTAAGTGATGTCGGGCATGTGGGACCGCGCTTCGTTCATGGCTTCGGGGTCATAGGCCACGATTTCCGCCCCCTTATCGATCAGGCGCGGAATGATGGTCAGGGACGGCGCGTCGCGCATATCGTCCGTGTTGGGCTTGAAGGCCAGGCCAAGGATGCAGATACGCAGCCCGTGCACATCGCCGCCCAAGGCCGCGACGATCTTGTTGGCCATGCGTCGCTTGCGCGCATCATTGGCATCGATGACGGCGCTGACGATGGATAGTGCGACATTGGCTTCTTCGGCCGTGCGAGCCAGCGCCAGCGTATCTTTCGGGAAGCAGGACCCGCCATAGCCCGGTCCGGCATGCAGAAACTTGCCGCCGATGCGCTTGTCCAGCCCGATACCGCGCGCGACTTCCTGCACATTCGCGCCGACCGCCTCGCATAGATCCGCCACTTCGTTGATGAAGGTAATCTTGGTCGCCAGAAAGGCATTGGCTGCATATTTGATCAGCTCAGACGTGCGGCGCTCGGTAAAGACGATCGGGGTTTCGTTGAGGAATAGCGGGCGGTAAAGTTCCCGCATCACGGCTTCAGCTTGCGCATTTTTCGTCCCGACGACGACGCGATCGGGACGTTTGAAGTCATCGATCGCCGCGCCCTCGCGCAGAAACTCCGGATTGGAGACGACCTCGAACGCGCCGCGCGGCGCATGTTCGGCCATGATGCGCTCGACTTCATCGCCTGTGCCAACAGGGACCGTCGATTTCGTCACGACAACCGTGAATGCTTCATCGCCCGTGGGAATCAGACCAGCAATCTCTTCGGCGGCGGCATAAACGAAGGACAGGTCCGCATAGCCGTCGCCGCGCCGCGACGGCGTCCCGACGGCGATGAAGACAGCGTCCGATCCATCGATCGCCGCCGCCAGATCGGTCGTAAAGGACAAGCGGCCTGCCTGAACATTTTTGGCGATCAGGGCCTCAAGCCCCGGTTCATAGATCGGCACACCGCCCGCATTGAGCGTGTCGATCTTGCCCGGGTCCTTATCCACACAGACAACCTCATGCCCGAAATCCGCAAAGCAGACCCCCGACACCAGACCGACATATCCCGTTCCGACCATCGTGACTTTCATGCGGAGGGCTTAGCGTCACAGCTGCGATGCGTCACCCGCCTGCATTGACAAATTTTTTGTGACAGTGTGAGGACGCAGACACGTTATGGATGGCGATCTTTCATTCCCGATGGTGCTGGCCTGGGCCGCGCCTTTTTTCGTGCTGACGGTTACGCTCGAATGGGTGCTGGTCAGGCGCGGGCGCCTGCAGGGCCGCTACGAATGGAAGGACGCGCTCACATCCATGACGATGGGGCTGGGCAATCTGATCACGGACATATTGTTCGGTTTCATCAGTCTCGGCTTCCTGCTCTGGCTGTGGCAGTTCCGCTTCATCGATCTGGGTATCAGCCTGCCGATCATTCTGGCGGCGCTGGTGGCGCAGGATTTCGTCTATTACTGGAAGCATCGCGCCAGCCACCGCATCCGCTGGTTCTGGAGCGCGCATGTCGTCCATCACAGCAGCCAGCACTATAATCTGTCGACCGCGCTGCGGCAGCCCTGGAACAGCAATTTTACGGGCTATGTGCTCTTATCGTCGCCGCTGATCCTGATCGGATTTCATCCGCTTTTGATCGGGTTCGTCGGCGCGTTGAACCTGCTCTACCAGTACTGGATCCACACGGAAGCGATCCGCAAGTTCCCGCGCTGGGTCGAGTTCATCTTTAACACGCCGAGCCATCACCGCGTGCATCACAGCACCCATCCGACCCATCTCGACATGAATTATGCGGGTATTTTCATCATCTGGGACCGGATGTTCGGGACCTTTGTCGAAGAAGGCGACGATGAGGTCATGACCTACGGTCTGGTCAAGAATATCGGGACCTATAATCCGTTCCGGGTAGCCTTTTCAGAATGGATTTCCATCTTCGAAGATGCGTTGACCCCCGGTCTGACCCTGCGCCAGCGTCTGGGCTATATCTTCGCCCCGCCGGGCTACAGCCATGACGGGTCGCGTCAGGGCAGCGAAGCGATCCTGGCTGCCTGGAAGGCCGACAACGAAGCGGGCTAGCCCAGCCCCATGAACAGGGCGCGTTGTGGGATGTTCAGGCCGCGCGGACGGCCCATGCGGAGTGTGTCCTTTCCATCAACCGTGCGCGGGCGGATCGTGAAGCGCGCCGCCCGGAAGGTGCCATAGTCGCGATTATTGACCGTATCGACCGCATACATGGTGACGGTCCCCGATTTCCGGCCCAGCTCGACATCCATAAAGCCATTATGCAGCGCGTTATAGTAACGGGCGTCTTCATTCTCGCGTGTCAGCAGCAGATTATGCTGCGCCGTCGCATCGCCGAGATAGGCGATCAGTGTCTTGGAGGAGACAGATGAGGTCACAAATTCCGTGCCCATTTTCGTGCCGTCTTCACGCGTCAGGTCATTGGCCCAGAATTCATGCGCGTCGCCCGTCACGACCAGCAGATCATTTACGCCGACCTTGTCCAGCGCGTCATAGAAGCGCTCGCGGGCATGCGGATATCCGTCCCAGCTATCGGGATAGAAGGGCAGGTCGTATTTGGACAGGGTCAGAAAATCGTGGATGCCGGGCCAGTCCTTCTCGATCGCCGTGGTTGCTTCCTCGGTGACGTAAGGCGTGAAATCAGGCGTCATAATGCGGCCCAGAATGACCTGATTGGCAAGCATCCGCCACGCCACGCCGTCGGACTTGGACTTGGCGAATGTATCGACGATATAGTCCTGCTGCTCCGCACCCAGCATGCTGCGGCTTGGGTCGTTCAGAATATCGGCTTTGAACGCATCTGCATCGGCAACGATCTCGTCCTTATATTCTTCCACGATCAGAGGTTCTTCGCGCGCGGTCAGGCGTGTTTCGATGGCGACTAGCGTCAGGAGGTCGCCAAATTGGAAGCTGCGGTAGAACGCTTCACGGGCGCGCCCCGCGACCGGTTCGCGAACAGGCATCCATTCATAGTAGGCCCGCAGCGCAGCAGCCTTGCGGTCTTCCCACGACCCTTCGGTCGCGTCATGATTCTGCGCCCCGCCGCGCCAGCTATCATTCGACGTTTCGTGATCGTCCCAGATCGCGATCATCGGCATGAGTTCGGTCGCGGATTGCAGGTTGGGGTCACGGCGATACTGGGCGTGACGCGTCCGATAATCCGTCAGGTCAATGATTTCGTGCGCCGGTTCATGGACGCGGCCTGCGGGCTTGTCCGGCGCATCATATGTATCGGCGCCATATTCATAATAATAGTCTCCCAGATGCAACAGCGCGTCATAACGGTCGCCGCCGCTCAGGCGCTGCTGATGGGCAATCTGGTCATAGACGTTGAAATAGCCATGTTCGTAGTTCGAACAGGACACGACCGCGAAACGCAGCGATTCCGGGCTGCCATTGGGAAGCGTCTTTGTACGTCCCACTGCGGACATATCATCCGCCGTCCGAAACCGGTAATAATAGACGCGACCAGGCAGCAAGTCCGTGGCTTCGACCTTGACCGTGAAGTCGCGTGCGGCCCGCGCTTCGAGCTGACCCGACAGGGGCAGGGGGAAGTCCGGGTCCGTATCGATCTCCCAGATGACGGGAACGGGTGTGACATCATCGGCGGGCGTGACCCGGGTCCAGAGGATGACCGATGTCGCCATGGGATCGCCGGACGCGATGCCATGTTCGAACGTGCCGCTCGCACCCTCTGCATTGGACAGAACCCGCTCAACATTTGGGGCGCAGGCCGAGGCTCCGCCCAGACCGAGAAGGGCCAGGGCGCTACGTCGTGTAGGGCGGATTCCGGATTTGTGTGCGTCGCTCATGGGGCTGTCTAACCCAAAGTCTGTCCATCATCCACGGTCGTTATCGTTCCCGTGACCTGTCGCGCGTGATCAGAACAGAGGAACAGGACCGTGCCGTCCAGCGCATCCGCGTCGATGACCCGGCGGCGCGGCCAACCTGCGATCATGGCGCGACCGTAATCGGTATCGAACAGTCCGTCATTGATTTCCGTCTGAATATATCCGGGCGCGATCATGTTGACGTTCACACCCATGCGAGCCCAGTCCAGCGCCAGCACTTTTCCCATCTGCGACACACCCGCCTTGGACGCGGCATAAAAGGCCATATTGGGCTGTGTGTCATAGCTGGTGATGGAACTGATGATGACGATGCGGCCCCGTTCAGTGTCGCGCGATCCATTCGCCATCATGCGCTTGGCCGCTTCGCGCGCGGTCAGAAACGCGCCTTTCAAATTGACGTCCAAGGTCGCGGTGAAATCGTCAATGGGATTGTCCGTCGCGCGGCCCCGGTCCCGGGCCAGGCCGGCATTTGCGATCACTGTATCGATCGGGCCGAGCTCCGCCTCGATCGCGTCATAAGCGGCAATGGTCTGCGCTTCATCCATCACGTCAAGCGCAACGGCCATGGCCGTGCCGCCATGCGCTTCGATCTCGGCTTTCAAGGCGCTCAACCGATCCACCCGCCGCGCGGCCAGGGCGACCTTCGCCCCATGGGCGGCGAGGACCTTCGCCATCCGTTCACCCAGCCCCGACGACGCCCCGGTAACAAGTGCCACACGGTCCGACAGATTATAAGTGAAAGGGGCAAAGGGATCGCGCATGGGCCAGGATTACGGGCGCAGACGGGAATTGGCCAGTCTATATTGCTCAGCCCCTACCACATGGCAATCCGCTGGTTCGATAGGACGTTACGGCGTGGTCCTATGTGTCCAGTTCGATCAACTGGATCAGGTTGCCGCAGGTGTCGTTGAAGATGGCCATAGTGGCTCCGCCAGCCTTGATGGGAGACTGGGTAAACTCAACGCCAGCCGCAGTCAGGCGTTCGACTTCGGCCTTGATATTCTCGACGCTGAAGGCCGTGTAGGGAATGCCGTCCTTCATCAGGGCCGTCTGAAAGCTCTGCGCGGCCGAATGGTGATTGGGTTCCAGCCCAAGCTCCACCCCATCAGGTTCGTCCGGTGAGACAACGGTGAGCCAGCGAAACTCTCCGAGCGGGATGTCATGCTTGAGCTGAAAGCCCAGCGTCTGAGTGTAGAATTCCAGCGCTTTGTCCTGATCATCGACCATGACACTTTTGATATACATTCGCATTGGTTGGTCCCCGCTAGTGGAACCGATTTACTACCCTTAGATCTTCTGATCAAATTCCCCGACTTCGTCATAGGCGGCGAGGCGACGTTCGATGTCGCGGAAGATTCCGACCGTGTTTTCCTTGGCCGTCGGGGACTCAACGACGACGACGAGATTGGGCGTGTTGGAACTGGCGCGGATCAGGCCCCAGCTGCCGTCCTCAACCGTAAAGCGCACGCCATTGACGGTATTCACATCGACGATCTTCTGATCGATGACGGTCCTGCCGGCGTCAGCATCGGCCTGCACATCTGCGACGATGCGCTCGACGACGCCGTATTTTTCCTCGTCCGCGCAATAGGGACTCATGGTCGGCGAGCCGTAAGTGGTCGGCAGAGCGCGGCGCAGATCGGCAAAGGATTTGCCCGGATTACGGTCGAGCATCTGCAGGATGGCCACGGCAGAGACGAGTCCGCAATCATAGCCGCGCCCGATCGGCGCGTTGAAGAAATAGTGGCCGGATTTCTCGAACCCGACCAGCGCGTTTAGCTCCTTGCTCCGGCGTTTGATGTAGCTATGGCCGGTCTTGTAGTAATCGGTCTTCGCGCCATTGGCCTTCAGGACCGGGTCTGTATTGAACAAGCCCGTACTTTTCACGTCGGCAACGAATTGCGCGTCCGGATAGAGCGCTGACAGATCGCGGGCGAGCATGACACCGACCTTGTCGGCGAAGATTTCTTCGCCCTCATTGTCGACCACGCCGCAACGGTCCCCATCGCCATCGAAACCAAGCGCGACCTCGGCTCCATGTTCCAGAACCGCATCGCGCATGGCGTGAAGCATCTTCATCGATTCCGGATTGGGGTTGTAATTGGGGAAGGTGTAGTCGAGGTCGCATTCGACCGGAATGACGTCGGCTCCGATCCGGCGGAGCAATTCCGGGGCGAACGCACCTGCCGTGCCATTGCCGCAGGCCGCCACGACCTTGATCGGACGCGACAGTGTCACGCCTTCGGCCACGTCGGCGATATAGGCTTCGCGTACGCCATCGACATATTCATACGACCCGCCTGACCGCGCTTGGCTTTCGCCGTTCAGAACGATCTGCTTCAGGCGCGCCATCTCGTCCGGACCGAAGGTCAGCGGCGGCTCGATCCCCATCTTCACGCCGGTCCAGCCATTGGAATTGTGGCTTGCCGTGACCATGGCCACGCCAGCTGCGTTCAGATGAAACTGGCTGAAATAGGCCATGGGCGAGAGCGCCAGACCAATATCGAGAACCTTGATCCCGGCATTCATCAAACCGCTGATCAACGTCATTTTGATGCCCAGCGAGTAGTGCCGGAAATCATGTCCGACGGCGATCACCGGATCGACTCCGCGTTCATGCATCAGCGTGCCGAGGCCTTCGCCGAGCGCGCGCACGCCGTACAGGTTCAGTTCCGGGTCTTTTTCATGGCCCGGAATGCCGAACCACCAGCGCGCATCATATTCGCGAAAGCCCGTCGGCTTGACGAGGGCGTCCGTCTCGAACGCATAGCTGTTGGGCGGGATATGGGCGTGTGGTGTTGTCGACATGGTCGGACCCTCTACAAGTCGATTACCCCTTAGGGAAGCCGCTGTGGGTTGGATAGAGATGAGGCGGAACTCGGCATTTATGCCTAATGTGAGCGGCGGTAATTGCTCCAAAGCGGAATTGCGAGAATTCCGATGACTGCAGCGCAACCGATCAAGGTGACTTCAATCATCGTTTCCGCAAAAAAGTCAGCGACGACAGGCATATCGATTGTCGGCCAATAGAAGATCATCTGGGTCAGATAGTGAATGACGGAAATGCCGACGCCGAGAGCACCAGACAGTAACACCCAGCGCAATGCGGGTTCTCTGACCTGTTTGATGGCGGTCACGCAGCACACGATGCCAAAGATCACCATAAAAATTGTGCCGGGAATGAAGGTCCAATTCCATTGGGTTGATCGCAAGCTGTCGTCGAACAGTATCGATCCAGCCGATATGATGGTGATCAGCCCCAAGCCGGCCATAATGATTGCGGATAGGAGCGCGAGCGGGTTTATCGAACGTATCATGATGCGGCGACTGCCCTCTGCCGGAATCGTAAGCCGTTGCGAAGGGCGGGCAAGATAAGCGCGATACTGATCGTCAGCAGCATCCCAGCCATGACCTGCAGCGAGTCCATCGCGATCTGACTTGTATAAGGCAGCGAGACGTCCGTCATTACACCGATGCCCAGAACCAACGCAGCGTATAGGGTAAAGGTCAGCACTGCCCAGCCCAGCGTCATAAAGGCCGTCAATCGGGTGAGACGCGGTTGCGGTTCGCGTATTTGCAGAACGCCAGTGATGATCACTGTCACGAGAGCTGCAATCGCTGTCACGGCAATGATGGCGCTGATGAGACTATAAAGACCGTCACCATGGCTGTTCTTCCAGAGGTAGACGGCTCCAAATGCGATGGTACTGAAATAGAGGCCGAGCGCGATGAAGGACACGGTCGAAGCCCCCGTCAGCGCCAAGGTCTTGAGGGCCATGATCTTGAGGGCCGGGGTTTTCCGTTTCACGATGCAGCCTCCTAATCGATACGATTTCGCCTTTTCATTACCTTGAACGGGTTAATGACCAGCGAAGGCCAGATTATGCGGCTTCCCTTCGGATAAGACCGCCGGTCGCGCAGGATTCGCGGCAAGCCTTTCAGCCCGTCTTTCACACCGCGCGCCGTGGGCGCAAACCGTCCCGGTCGAAACAGGCTCCAACCCAGATAGGCCAGGTTCGCGCCGATATGCAGCGGCAGCAGGATAATCATCAGCCCAGTCGGCATGGACGCGAACCAGGTCCAGATCCGGTTCCGCGTGCCGTGATAGACGGCGAAATCGGACGCGGTCCCTGTAATTCCGGAGCCGACATGATCGACCACGGCGTCATGCACCTGCACGGCCCGTCCGCCGAGGCGGCGCATCTTCAGCGCCAGATCGACATCCTCATGGTAGCAGAAGAAGCGTTCATCGAACCCGCCCGCTGCTTCGAAATCGTCGCGGCGATAGGCAGCAGCAGCGGCGCAGGGGCCGAAGACGGGAAAGTCCTCGGTCAGGGACCGGACCGGATTGCCATAGCCTGCCCGGTAGGCGACGCCGAATATGGAGAGTTCGTCGCCCGTTCCGTCAAACGTCTCCGGACGGTCCGCCGTGATCTGCATCGAGCCCAGCATGGTCACATAGGGATTGCGCGTGACGGCTTTTTTCAGGTTGGCCAGCCAGTCCGGGCGCGCAAACGCGTCAGGATTGAGGGTGACGATCCATTCGCCTCGGGCCTGTAGGGCAGCGAGATTGTTGCCAGCAGCGAACCCCAGATTTTCGCCGGCTGCGATAAGGCTGAAACGCGCGTCGAGGTCTGGGAGACTCGCAAGCGACCCATCCGTGCTGCCATTATCGACAATGAAGGCTTCGAAGTCTGACAGGCTCTGCGCCGCAAGTGCCTCGACGGCGCGTCGCAGATAGGCGTCGCCATTATAATTGACGATGATCACGGAGAAGAAGGGAGTGTCGGATGCGGGTTCGATGCCGCGCTCCTAGCGAGGGTCGGGGCAGGGCACAATATGGCGGCCTGAGATTGGTAACCATTGGCAGGAATAGCATATAAAGGATTTGTTATATGAATGCGCGTGGGCTAAAGGCGCGAGACCTTTACCACCCTTGATACAGAGCCGTCCCGCCATGAGCGTCCAGACCCAATCCGACGATTTCATCGTCAAAGACATCACTCTTGCCGATTATGGTCGCAAGGAACTCGATATCGCCGAAACCGAAATGCCGGGCCTGATGGCGCTGCGGGAAGAATTCGGTGAGACCAAACCGCTGGCCGGCGCCCGCATTACGGGCTCCTTGCATATGACCATTCAGACCGCGGTGCTGATCGAAACGCTGACGGCTCTCGGGGCGGATGTGCGCTGGGCGTCTTGCAATATCTTTTCGACGCAGGACCATGCGGCGGCGGCCATTGCGGCGTCCGGCGTCCCGGTCTTCGCCATCAAGGGCCAGACACTGGAAGAGCATTGGGACTATCTCGACAAATCCTTCCTGTTTCCGGAAGGGGCGAACATCATTCTCGATGATGGCGGTGATGCAACCCTTTACATTCTGCTGGGTGCGCGCGTGGAAAATGGCGAACCGGATTTAATCGAAGGTGAACCGGGATCCGAGGAAGAAGCCGCCATTTTCGCGCAGATCAAGAAGCGCCTTGCGGCATCGCCAGGCTGGTTTACCAAGACGCGTGACCAGATCGTCGGCGTGTCCGAAGAAACCACGACGGGCGTACACCGCCTGTATGAATTGCAGCGCGAAGGCCGTCTGCCGTTCCCCGCGATCAATGTGAACGACAGCGTCACCAAATCGAAGTTCGACAACAAGTATGGTTGCAAGGAAAGCCTCGTGGACGGCATCCGCCGCGCGACCGACACGATGATGGCGGGCAAGACTGCCGTCGTGCTCGGCTACGGCGATGTCGGCAAGGGCTCAGCCGCGTCATTGCGCGGGGCGGGTGCGCGCGTGAAAGTCACCGAAGTCGATCCGATCTGCGCGCTACAGGCCGCCATGGACGGATTCGAGGTCACGACGCTGGAAGACACGGTGGCGAACGCCGACATCTTCGTCACCACGACCGGCAATAAGGATGTGATCCGTATTGAGCATATGCGCGAGATGAAGGACATGGCGATCGTCGGCAATATCGGTCACTTCGATAATGAAATTCAGGTTGCCGCGCTACAGAACCACAAATGGACCAACATCAAGGATCAGGTCGACATGATCACCTTCCCGGGTGGCAATCGCATGATCTTGCTGAGCCAAGGCCGCCTGCTGAACCTCGGCAATGCGACAGGTCATCCATCCTTTGTGATGAGCGCGTCATTTACCAATCAGGTGCTGGCGCAGATCGAGCTGTGGGAGGACTCAAAACGCAGCGCGCCGCGCTACGCGAACGAAGTCTACATGCTTCCCAAACATCTCGACGAGAAGGTCGCGCGCCTGCATCTGGAAAAGATCGGCGTGAAGCTGACGGAACTGTCTCAGGAACAGGCAGATTATATCGGTGTCACACCTGAAGGCCCGTTCAAACCGGAACATTATAGATACTAAGTCCGCCGGCCCCGGCAATGAATGCCGGGGATAACCGCCCTAGAACCCATCCAGGCCCTGAAAACAATAAAAAGCGCAGAGCCTTAAAATCCCCTGGAGCCTGTCCATGTCCCGCCAATCCTACGAGTTCACTTCCGAGTCCGTGTCCGAAGGTCATCCCGATAAGGTGGCCGACAGGATCAGTGACGAGATCGTCGATCTTTATTTCCGCGAAGCGGCTGAACAGGGCATGGACCCGTGGCAGATCCGGGTTGCGGCGGAAACGCTGACGACGACCAACAAGGTCGTCATTGCCGGTGAAACACGGGGCCCCTCATCCATTACGCCGGACCGGATCGAGCAGCTGGCCCGGGACGCCATTCGCGACATCGGCTATGAACAGGACGGGTTTCACTGGCAGACGGCCGACATCGACGTCCTGCTTCATCCGCAAAGCGTCGACATTGCGCAAGGCGTCGATACGGGCGCGGGTCTGCACAAGGCGGAAGGCGCAGGCGATCAGGGAATCATGTTCGGCTACGCCTCGCTGGACGTGCCCGGCGCACTGATGCCTGCACCCGTCCATTATAGTCACAAAATTCTCGAACGACTGGCCAGAGCCCGCAAGCAGGAAGGTCAGGATTGGCTAGGTCCGGATAGCAAATCCCAAGTCACGGTGCGCTACCATAATGGTCGCCCTGTCGGCGCGTCCGCCATTGTGTTGTCGACGCAACATCTCGATCCGGATCTGACATCCAGCGATATTCGCAGCCGCGTTCAACCCTATATCGAAGAGGTACTGCCGACGGGCTGGATTGACGAACGGACGATCTGGCACATCAATCCGACCGGCAAATTCGTCATTGGCGGACCGGACGGCGATGCAGGTCTGACGGGCCGCAAGATCATCGTCGACACTTATGGCGGTATGGCGCCTCATGGCGGCGGCGCATTTTCCGGCAAGGATCCGACGAAAGTAGACCGCTCAGCCGCCTATGCAACGCGCTATCTTGCCAAGAACCTGGTCGCAGCAGGCGTTGCGCCTTGGGTGGAAATTCAGGTCAGCTACGCCATTGGCGTTGCCGCCCCGACCTCTATCTATGTCAATGTCGACGATAATAATCCGATCAAGGGCGACCGGATCGAAGCCATTATTCCACATCTGATGGACCTCACACCGCGGGGCATCCGTTCTCATCTCGACCTCAACAAGCCGATCTATGCCCCGACATCCGCCTATGGGCATTTCGGGCGCGAACCCGGACCGGACGGCGCGTTTTCATGGGAGAAGGTCGATCTGATCGACGCGATCAAGGCGCGGCTTTAATCACGAAGGCGGGTCTGGCACGGGGCAGACAGGCTCGTCGTTGAAGTAGGTGGATTGCCACGAGAACCGTTCTGAAAAGCCGTCCGGCGCTTTCGGCACGGTCGCGTCAGCATCGCGTTTCGCCACATATCCGTCCCCGCCAGGTAGCGGCGTACCATTCCGTGAGGTCGCGATAGACGTGATGATCGCCGTCATACCTGGACGGGAGACAGGCTGAGCCTGAAGAGTGGCGGGCTGGAATGTCCAGCGCTTTACCGTTCGGATCGCGCCAAGAGAGAAGCGGTTGTTTGTGCAATAGCTGGTCGTGACGTCTACGGCCTTGCCTTTATGGCTGACCGTGTAGCTGACACAGCAATAGGCACTCTCGCGGCTTGAAAATGCCTTGGGCGGAACACGTTTTTCGACAGTGGCATCCTGATCCCATGATTCGTCAGCTGTCGGCATCGCTGCGGCGGTTTGCGGTGATGCGATGAGTCCGACCGCCATCAGACCTACGATCTTGATTGCTGTTCGCATGGGGGCCTCGCTTTCATCACTATTCTAAGATGATTTTCTGCATCCAGCAATGTCTCGAAAGGGGCGGCTGTAACGCGGCGTGTCTCTTTCATTGATTGGGATCATGTCCTACAGGCGCAGCCATGTCGGACCCGCTTGTCATTGCCATTGATGGAACTTTTGCGTCCGGCAAGGGCACGCTCGCGAAGCGGCTGGCGGCGCATTACGGGCTGAAACATCTCGATACGGGCAAGCTCTACCGGGCCACGGCCCGTGACCTGCTGGCGAGCGGCGGCGCGCTGGACGATGCCGAAGCGGCAGCTCTGGCGGCTGCGCATATCGATGCCGATACGCTGGATGATCCCTATCTGAAAAGTGGCGGTATGGGCGCGGCCGCGTCCAAGGTCAGCGTCTACCCGTCCGTGCGACAGGTATTGCTTGAATTTCAGCGTAACTTCGCGTCGCAAGGCGCCGTGCTGGACGGGCGGGACATCGGCACGGTGATCTGCCCCGATGCGACGGTGAAGCTGTTCGTCGATGCCGAGCCGGAGCTGCGCGCCGACCGCCGATTTCGCGAATTGCGAGGTTACGGCGAAGACGTAACGCTGGAGACAGTTCTATCCGATCTAAAGGAACGCGATCACCGCGACATGAACCGGGCCGTGGCCCCGCTCAAACCGGCTGCCGATGCCCACTTGCTGGATACGTCCCACCTCTCTATAGACGCCGCCGTCACCACGGCGATTGCATTGATCGACGCTGTGGTGAACGCGAAAGCGCAATGAAGCGGCAGCTGTCCCCTCCAAGGTCTCTCCCTTTTTGAATTTCGTGAGTTTCAACCAACCGTCTTGCCCCGAATAAAGGATGGGTGCGGCGGTAGTCCGCGGGTCCTGTGATCCGTTGGCATGACCCTAATTGGACACCCCATGATTATTGAGGATACCCTCAACCCTACCACCGATGATTTCGCCGCCATGTTCGAAGCGGCGGTCGAAGCCTCGCCCATGCGCGAAGGTAAAGTCGTCGAAGGCATCGTCACCGGCATCGAAAAGGACGTCGCCATTGTCGACGTCGGTCTGAAGACCGAAGGCCGCGTCGACCTGCGCGAATTCTACGAACCCGGATCTGACAATCAGCTGAAAGTCGGCGATACGGTCGAAGTCTTTCTGGAGCGGATCGAAAATGCACTTGGTCAGGCCATCCTGTCACGCGACAAGGCGCGCCGCGAAGAGAGCTGGGTCAAAATGGCCAAGTTCCACGAGAGCGAAGAGCCCGTCAAAGGCACGATCGTCGGCCGCGTCAAAGGCGGCTTCACTGTCGATCTCGGTGGCATCAACGCCTTCCTTCCCGGTAGCCAAGTCGATATCCGCCCTGTGCGCGACATCGGCCCGCTGATGGGTTCCGAGCAGCCCTTCCAGATCCTGAAAATGGACAAGAGCCGCGGCAACATCGTCGTCTCGCGTCGTGCGATTCTCGAAGAAAGCCGTGCCGAACAGCGCGCCGAACTTGTGGCACAGCTACAAGAGGGCGAAGTCCGCGAAGGCGTGGTCAAGAACATCACCGATTACGGTGCGTTCGTGGATCTCGGCGGCATTGACGGTCTGCTGCATGTCACTGACATGAGCTGGCGCCGCGTCTCCCATCCGAGCCAGGTACTCAATGTGGGCGATACGGTTCAGGTCAAGGTCATCCGCATCAATCCTGAAACACAGCGCATTAGCCTTGGCATGAAGCAGCTGCAGGACGATCCGTGGAATGCGGCCGCAGCCAAGTACATTCCTGGCACACGCCATACGGGCCGCGTTACCAATATTGCCGATTACGGTGCATTCATCGAACTGGAAGAAGGCGTTGAAGGCCTTGTCCACGTGTCGGAAATGTCCTGGACAAAGAAGAACGTCCATCCCGGCAAGATCGTCTCCACCTCGCAGGAAGTCGAAGTTGAAGTGCTCGACGTCGATGAAGAGAAGCGTCGCATCTCGCTCGGCCTCAAGCAGGTTCAGGCCAATCCATGGGATAGCTTCACAGATCGTTTCCCGATCGGTTCGACCATCTCTGGCGAAGTGAAGTCTGTCACGGAATTCGGTCTGTTCATCGGCCTGGAAGACGATATTGACGGCATGGCTCACCTCTCCGACCTGTCTTGGGACAAGTCGGGCGAAGAGGCACTCAAGGACTATCAGAAGGGTCAGATGGTCGAAGCCAAGATCCTGGAAGTCGATGTCGAGAAAGAACGTATCAGCCTCGGCATCAAGCAGCTGGTCAAGGACACCATGCCGGCCGGCGGGTCCAACTTCGGCAAGGGCAATGTTGTCACCTGTACGGTCACGAATGTTCAGCCCGCAGGCCTGGACGTCAGCTTCGGTGAAGACGACGCGCAAGTCGCCGCCTTCATCCGCAAGGGTGATCTGTCTCGGGACCGGTCAGAGCAGCGCCCCGAGCGCTTCGCTGTCGGTGACAAGGTTGACGCCATGATTACGCGCGTCGATCGCAAGACACGCCAGTATCAGCTGTCGATCAAGGCGCTGGAAATCAGCCAAGAGAAGGAAGCCGTAGCACAATATGGTTCATCCGACTCCGGCGCGTCGCTGGGTGACATCCTCGGTGCGGCCCTGAAAGACCAGAACTAGGCGTCTAACTTTCGCATATGTTATGCTTTACCCCGTCCGGTTCGTCCGGGCGGGGTCTTTTTTTACCGATAAGTCGGGATAGCCCTTGACGGCATGCGCCCTGACACGGTTAACGGGGCACCATGCTGCGCTCCGAGTTGATCGATAAGCTTCACGAAGAAAACCCGCACCTGACTCGCCGGGACATGGAACGCGTGGTGGCCGTCGTTCTCGAAACGGTCACGCAGACGCTGGAACGCGGTGCCCGTGTCGAGCTGCGCGGTTTTGGCGCCTTTTCTGTTCGCCATCGCAAAGCACGTCCGGGCCGCAATCCGCGTACGGGCGAACCGGTCGCCGTACCCGAAAAACATGTCCCGTTCTTCCGCACAGGCAAGGATCTGCGCGAAAAGATCAACTCATCCCGCGACGCGTAATCGCGCGAGCGGGTCTGATCCGGACGAACATTCATCTTCCATTTACCCTGATCTGGCCTATGCAGGGCTGAAGGCGCAACCATGTCGGCTGCGCGACTCAAAGGGGACAATCAGATGGGAATGATTTCCGAATTCAAAGAGTTTGCCATGAAGGGCAACCTCGTCGACATGGCCGTCGGTTTCGTGATGGGATCGGCCTTTGCCACAGTGGTCAAGGATTTCATCGACGGCGTCTTCATGCCGGCGATCCAGCCGATCATGGGTGGCCTCGATCTATCGGAATGGCAGATGGTACTGCGCGAACCCGTCACAGGCGCTGACGGCACGGTTATCGACGCGGGCTGGATCATCAGCTGGGGGCAGTTCCTGACCTCGCTGATCAGCTTCATCATCGTTGCCTTCGTCATGTTCCTGATCATCAAGTCGATGAACAAGATGAAGAAGAGGGAAGAAGCTGCTCCTGCCGCGCCGCCCGCGCAGGAAGTTCTGCTGGCCGAAATCCGTGACTTGCTGGCGCGTCAGAACGCCAAGATGTAAAGCATCAGTCAGACGCTAGAAAAGCCCGCTGCGAGCGATCGCAGCGGGCTTTTTCATATGACCGTCACGGGCTCGATTTGGAACCTTTGCCCGACTCATTGCTATAGTATGTGAATGTAAAAACCGGAGGTCCCCATGGTCTATCGCCGCATGTCCCGTGGTCGCAGCAATTTTGGTCGTCGTACGGTTGGGCGGCGCGGCGGGGGCTTTCGCTGGCAGATCATGCTGCTTTTCGCGATCGGGGCCGCCGTCTACTATTTCATGAATCAGGAAACTGTCCCGTTCACAGATCGCAAGCAGCTTCGCACCATGGATGTGCAACAAGAGATGCAGCTGGGTCTGCAATCCTATCAGCAGATCCTGTCCGATTCCCGCGTCGTGACCAATGAGCCGGTCGTCGAAGTGGTTCGCGAGATCGGCGTCAAGCTGGCGCGCGCCGCCGCGCCAGAAGACCCGGGCTTCGACTGGACGTTCAATGTGATCGATAGCGATCAGGTCAACGCTTTCGCCCTGCCGGGGGGCTATACGGCGGTCTATACCGGCCTGATACCCGTTGCGCAGAATGAAGATGGCTTGGCCGTCGTCATGGGCCACGAAATCGGGCATGCTCTGGCCCATCACGGTGCCGAGCGCATGGCGCAGCAAAACATGCAGCGGATTGTCGGGACTGGCGTCGCCATGGGTGCAGGCGGCATGGACTATGAGGCGCAGCGCGCCGTCATGGGCGTGTTTGGCGGGGTCAGCCAGTATGGCTATGCCTTGCCCTTTTCGCGCAAGCATGAGTCGGAAGCGGATTATATCGGTCTGATCCTGATGGCGCGAGCTTGCTACGATCCGCGCGAAGCCCCCCGCCTGTGGGAGCGTATGGCGGCTGCGGGCGGTGCGACCCCGCCGGAATTTCAGAGCACGCACCCCAGCCCGGAAACACGCATCAATGATTTCGAACAATGGATGCCCGAAGCGATCGCCGTCTATAATGAAAACTGTCCAACCGACATTCGCTGAACGAGCGCCGAATTCACGGATCAGGGAGTCGGTCCCTGAATCAACCCCGATGTAGGTCGTGATGTTGGTAGGGGCGTCGGTTGCGATTGTGTCGTCGCTCGCTCCAGCTGGTCGAGCAAGGCTGAGAAACTGGTGTCCGCTTCCACGACCTCCGGAACGGGATTGTCGGGCCGCTCGGCTTGAGGCAGCATGGCAACGGGTCGGTCCATCAGGGCAACGCTCATGACATCGCCGAAGATTTCTGCCGGTATCGTGCCGCCCGTAATCCGCGCCATGGGCTGATTGGCGTCATTGCCGATCCAGACGGCCAGTGTGAGGTCCGGCGCGTAGCCGACAAACCAAGCATCGCGATTATCATTGGTCGTGCCCGTTTTGCCCGCGATCATGCGCCCGTCCACTTGGGCCCGTCGTCCGGTTCCAGCTTCGACCGTATGAATCAGCATCCGGTTCATCTGCCTGATCTCCAACGCGCCGAGTCGCCGCTCCGGTTCGGGGAGCGGGCGATCGTAAAGCGGGGTGCCGTCACCGGTCGAAATCGACACCACGCCGACACCCGGCACAGCATGGCCGCCCGTCGAGAACGGCAGATAGGCTTCGGCCATATCCATGACGGTCGCGCCCTGCGCGCCCAGGGCTAGTGAGGCATAAGGCTTCAATCCGTCCAGACCCAGTTGCGCCGCCGTGTCGGCCACGGCGTCCGCGCCAGCCTCCTGCAGAACGCGCACCGAGACGGTGTTGATCGACCGTGCCATCGCGTCTTCCAGCAGGATCGGTCCGGCGAATTCTTTCTTGAAGTTGCGCGGCTGCCATCCGTTCACATCGATCGGGGCGTCCAAACTGGCCGTCCACGGGTTCATGCCCGCCCGCAGACCGGCCAAATAGACGATCGGTTTGAACGCGCTGCCTGGCTGACGTTTGGCCTGTACGGCGCGGTTGAACTGGCTGGCCGAATAATCCGCGCCGCCGACCATGGCGAGGACATCGCCTTGTCCGTCCAGCATGACCAACGCGCCTTGCGAAGCGTTGCGCGCGGGATCAAGCCGCGTTGCCAGCGAGGCTTCGGCGACCCGTTGCAGATCGCGATCGAGCGTCACCTGAATAACCAGATCGCGGTTCGGCACGCCGACTTGAGCCTCGATCTCGGGCCAGATCCAGTCGATGAAATAATCCGGGTCACCGCTTCGGCGAGGACCGAACACAGCGACCGGCGTGTTCAGCGCTTCTTCCAGTACGCCGTCGGCCATCAGGCCCTGATCATCCATGGCGTAGAGTACGGTCCGCATCCGTGTCGCCGCCCGGTCGGGCGAATAGGACGGGTTCAGGGCAGAGGGTGCCTTCAGCAATCCGGCCAGCAGAGCGGCTTCGGACAGGCTGATCCGGTCCGGCGCGCGCCCGAAATAATGGTCGGTCGCGGCTTCGATCCCCCACGCGCCGCTGCCGAAATAGACCCGGGACAGATAGAGGCGCAGCAGCTCGGGCTTGGTAAAGCGCCGTTCCAGCCAGACTGCGATGATCATTTCCTGCGCCTTGCGTTCCAACGTCTGTTCCGGCGTCAGGAAGACATTCTTGGTCAGCTGCTGCGTCAGCGTCGAGCCGCCTTCCACAATCTGTCCGGCGCGCAGATTGGCGAGTGTGGCACGGGCCAGACCGTAAGGATCGATCCCGGCATGGCTGTGAAAGCGGCGGTCTTCGGTCGCCAGTACAGCTTGTCGTAGATGGACGGGCAGGGCCGTAACCGGAAGCGGCTCCAGCGCATGAGCCCCGCGCACGGCCAGATCACGGCCTTGCCGATCGACGATCTGGATCGATGGCGGACGGGTCTGTTCCCACAGGCGGGACGGGTCCGGCAAATCGGCGCTGACATGGGCAAACGCCCCCAGCACCAGCATACCGCAAAGATAGGCGCTACCCGCGCCGATCAGGCAGAGAGTCCGGCCAAAACGGAGGAGGCGAGGCGGCAATGTCGGCAGTGCAGCGCGCATGACGAACCTTGAGGCGAGAGAGCCGCAAATGTGCGCCGATTACGGTTAAGGTCCGCTTAAATAATGGAATGGCGCGCCTAGCTCGGCAGTTTCGCTGCAGGCCCGGCCAGCGTGCTGCCGCTGGATCGCTTGGCCCCTTCGCCGCGCGTCACATCCTGATCGGTTGCTGGGCAGAAAGACAGCACGGTGGACCGACGGGCGCGGTCTTCCTGACCCGGCTGAATGAATTCGAGCGTCCCGTCCGGTCGTTTGGCGACGATGAGATCCAGATTGTCGCCGCGGTCTCGATATAGATCTTCCAGTGTATATTCATCCGATAGCTTGGTGACGCGGAAGCGCCAGCCATTCCACCAGTCGCGCGTCAGGGCGTCGAAGGAGCGTCCGCGCGATGTCAGGATCCGTCCGCGTGACGTATAGGCAATCCCGTCATCATCGGTTTCATGATCGTCATTGCTAACCTGGAACACACGATGGCGACCCAGCTCGGGCGCGAATTCGACACTGACGAGAGCATTGTAGGCCTCATTGGGCGTCGCCGCGATCAGGTGGTTGAACTGGGAGTGGTCGAGCGAATAATCCGCCCGCTCCGACAGGACTTCGCCAAAGAAGGTGTTATGGCCGTCCAGTCGGGCCGCGCGCAGTCTCTGGCGGTTCGTATCGGCAACCAGCACGCCCAGCCCCATGTCGCGCATGGCCTTGGCAAGACCGAGCGACCAAGGATTGGCCCCGACGATCAGGACGCCATCACCCCCGCCTGCGCTCTGCCCGAGCGCTTTGGCCAGCGGGCCGATGAAGAAGCCGGCAAAGATGACCGTTACGCCGACAAGGGCGAAGGCCAGCGGGACGAAAAGCGCACCCTGATCGAGGCCGAGCGCCTGCAATTCGGCGGCGAACAGGCCTGCGACGGCGACGGCGACGATCCCGCGCGGGGCGATCAGGCTGATCAGCAGGCTCTCGCGCCAGTCAATGCCGGACCAGAGTGTCGACAGCATGACGGCAATAGGGCGCACGACAATCATCATGGTCGCGACAAAGGCCCAGACTCGCCATTCCAGCAGGAAGGCTTTCAACACAGCCGGGGTCAGCGTGGCCGTCAGGATGACAAAAACGCCAGAGACAAGAATGATAGTGATGGTTTCCTTGAACCGTCGCATCTCGACCTGTGCGGCGAATTTTAGATTGGCCATGGTCATGCCCATGGCCGTCACGGTCAGCAGGCCGGTTTCGTCTGCCAGCTTGTTGGACAGCACATAGACCGCCAGCACCCAGGCCAAGACGACAGGCGCTTTCAGATATTCAGGAATGTGACCGCGCCGGAAAGACCAGGTCAGCGCATAGGCCGAGAGGACCCCGATCACGATGCCGAACATGGCCGCAAAGGCCAGCCGCCCAAATATGGCGGCCGCGGACACGCCGGTCAGCTGGAAGACGATAATCTCGTAACCAATCACGGCGAAGAGTGCGCCGACAGGGTCGTTGACGATCCCTTCCCATTTCAGGACATTGGCGGGTCTGTGTTTTAGATTGGCTTGTCGCAGCAATGGCATGATCACGGTCGGACCCGTCACCACAAACAGGCCGCCAACCATGACGGCAATCAGCAGCGGCAGATCGACGATATAATAAGCGGCCGCTGCTCCTAGCGCCCAGGCGATCGGTCCGCCTAGCAACACCATGCGCAGCACCGCCTGGCGAGCATCGCCGAGATCGCGGAATCGCAGGTTGAGCCCGCCTTCGAACAAAATGATCGCCACCGACATCCCGACCAAGGGACGGTAGAGGTCACCAAAATCATTGACAGGGTCGAGTCGGAAAGGTGTCAGAATTCGCCGCAAAAGATCCGGCATGTCGAAGACCAGTACAGCACCGAGCAGGGGGCCGAAAATCAATCCTGCGACGGCCATCAGAACGATGGCCGGGCGTTGCATCCGCCAGGCCAGCCATTGCGCGCCAATGCCCAGCACGCCGATCAAGGCGATCTTGATGGGCAGGCTGAAAGCGGCGTAATGCGCGGCGTCGGCAGTGATGGAAGCAGCCATTCAGGATCCGGTTTAGCGCGGTCCGGTGAAGGAGTCCGCTGCGACGATCGTGTTCTACCCCCAACCGTCAGATAGGGGAAGCGTTGAGCCTAGGTTGAAGGGGATAAGCTGAACAGGGCCTAACTGTTCATGCGCTGAATATCGAAGCCGATTTCCTGCACGCCATAACGGCCATTATCGTAATCATCGATCCGGTCCTGAAAGAAATCGGTCAGATGGTCATAGATCGTTTCGAGCAAGGGCGTCAGCGCGCCATCGGTCATCGGTTGCGGAATGCGGACCTCGGTTCCTTTTTCCAGCCTGACGAACATGCTGTCGCCTTCCTTGCGGCAGGTCAGCTTCAGACGCATGAAATCTTTGTCGCTGGACACGCGAACGGCCAAGCCGAAGCTGATCGGCTTGAGCGGAAGATAGCCGGTCCCGGCCACCGAAAAAGCCGCCGACTGGTAGTTCTTTGCGGAAAATCGCCCTTCCGGCGGAACCAGGAACACGCAATCCGTCTCTTCGGAAAGCCATTCGCAAAATTCGTCGCGAACCGTTTCCGCCAGACTGCGAATGCGCGCATAGTTTTCAAAACTGCGCGTGCCATAGGATTCGGCGACATTAAAGAGCGTCTGCAGACGTGAAGTCTTAGGCGGGTTATCCGGGGCGGACGCCGCTTGAGGCGTCGCGTCGCTGACAGAGTTGGAATCTGCCGATGTCTTCTTTTTCGCCATAGCCGCTCCGGTGCGTAATCCCGCCGCGTCTGTCAAGCCATGCGAGGGTGTCCCGACGCGCACTGATCAGCGTGTGTAAATGGAGGCAGACGGGCTGGATGGCATGAAACTTGAATGTCTTGGACCAAAGCGTTGAGCGCGTTTCGACGCCGCAGGGAAAAGGGGACAGATATGGCCCAATTGACACGACATCTTCTGATGGTGGCCGCCGCAGGTATGATGCTGACGGGTTGCAGCCTTATTGGGTCGGTGGCCGACACGGCCTGGAGCGGAACCAAGACTGTTGCCAAGTGGGTGTCCTCGCCCGTGCGCTATGTTCTGCGCAGTTCGCCGAAGACGGACACGCAGTTTGCGGGCGCGGCCCTCGAAACGGAAAAGCCGATCGTGCCGATCGAGGACGAGACCGTGATGGTGGCCGAAGCGGAGATGACCCGCTCCTCGACGGTAAAGGCGCAACCCTTTGTCACAACCGTGTCGACGGTAGAAACGGCTCCGGTCACGGCTTTCTCGCCCATGACCCGCACCAGCGGGGCCCAAGCAGCCAGCATGAAGGCGGCCAGCACGCAGACAGTCAATACGCAGGTGGCGTCCTATCAGACGGTCAGCCACCATACACAGACGACATCCATGACCCAGGCCGAATGGTCTGGTCCGATCCGCTACTCCGTCGAGACGTCCTCGCGCGGTGACCTGGTTCATTTTGTGCGCTTGAAGGGCACTTCGTCCATGTCCGACTGGATGGATTGCGATCGTCGTGCGGAGGGCTACTGGCTGACTGACGATGCGAGCGGCACGATCAATCCTGCCTTCGAAGTCTGCATGCGGGGTCTGGACTATGTGCTGGAAACGGAGCGGGGCAGCTACGACACGACGTCAACATTGGCCGATGCGTCCATCACGGCCCCGGCTCTCGTCAAATCCGGTCCAGTTCTGGCTGGCGGCAGCGATCGTCCGGCCCTCAGATCGTCTTACGTTCCGACGCAAGGACAGACCTCAGACCTTCCGCATAAGTTCTAAACTGCGGCGTCCACCCCAGTCGCGCTTGCGCCCGACCGATGTCGATCCGCTTCGCTTCTGCATAGAAGCTGCGCGCCATCTCCGACAGTGATGGATCGTCAAGCCCGATGACGGACGGTTCATCGGCTTCGATAAGGCTCGCTGCGTAACGCAGTACCTCTCCCGGCGGGGCCGGATGCCCATCGGCCAGATTATAAATGTCCTGCGGGCTGGGCCGCACGATCGATGCCATTAGCGCTGACACAATATCCAAGACGTGGATCCGGTTCACGACATGCCCCGGCACGTCGACAATCCGGGCGGTTCCGGCCCTGATCCGGCTGAACGGCGCCCGCCCGGGCCCGTAAATACCGGCCAATCTGAAAATCTGGGTCTGCGGATAATGTTCCAGCCAGGCCAGTTCCGCATAGGCGCGGCGATGCCCGCGCGCGAGGCTGGGAGAGGGCGCTTCGCCTTCATAGGCCCACTGTCCCTGACGGTCGCCATAGACGCTGGTGGCCGACAGATAGCCGATCCAGCGCGCCTTGGTCGGCATCCGGTCGAGGGCCGCGATCGTCGGTTCCGGTCCGCCTCGTCCGGGCGGAACCGATACAAGGATCAGGTCCGCATCCTGAAACGCCTGTTGCATGGCGCGCGATCCATGAACCAGCCCGTCGCCGTCCCGGACGGTATGGCGGACAGTGACGCCGGCTTGCGTCAGGACCGGGCCAAGCGCTTGCGCGACATAGCCGTGACCGATCAGGAGTGCAGTCGCTCCCTGCACGATCACAGGCGGCTGAGCCATCAAGGGTAACTGCAATGTAACGCGCGGATGCATTGTCGCGACGGGACCTCTCACATAATAGCGCGCCGTGATGACACGCAGTTCTTACTACATATTTGTCATGGCGCTGACAGGCTTTCTATCCGCAGTTGCGGGCGCAGCCACCGCCAGTGACAGGACAGTCGCGCTCGACAAGCGCCACAAGGCCTGTCTGGAACAGATTGCCATCGATCAGGAATATGCGCTCGAGGACGCTATGATCTGGCGCGATCAGGGCGGCGGTCGTCGTGCGCGCCATTGCGAAGCCATGGCGCTGTTCGCGCTCGGTCATGAAGACGAGGCGGCGCACCGGCTTGATCTGCTGGCAGGCGGGGCGGATGGCGGGTCCGATGACATGCGCCGCAATTTCCGCTCGGAAGCCGCCAATTTCTGGCTCGCTGCAGGCAATGCCCGCAAGGCCTATGAATCGGCGACGGCGGGGTTGAAGCTGGACCCGGATCACGTCGATCTGCGTGTTGCCCGCGCCCGTGCCTATACGATTACAGGCCAGTATAAATTTGCCGAAACCGATCTATCGACCGTGCTGAAGGACGCCCCCTATCATGCCGAGGCCTTGCGTTACCGCGCCGATGCGCGTTTTCGCCAGCAGCGCTATGAGGCGGCCTTGAACGATATCGAGGCCTCTTTGAATGCGGATCCGACTTCGGTCGATACGGCGCTCCTGCGCGGACATATTCGCGAAGCAATCCGAATCGAAGAAGCCGCAGCTGCCGACGGCGACGAATAGGCTGCATTTACAAGTGTGTCTGTCAGGGCGGGGCTGGACGGAATAGAAGCGTCTCCTCACTTTCAAAAGCACACGTCATGATCGCCTATACCACTGTCGGAACAAACAATATGGAGAAGGCCTAGGCCTTCTATTCCCAACTGTTGGAAGCGTTGGACGCCAAGCCGGGCTGGACATCAGACACATTCGCCAGTTTCAGCACAGGTGCGGGACAGCCGACATTCGCGATTTGCACGCCCTTTGACGACAATCCCGCGACGGTCGGGAATGGTACCATGATCGCGCTACTGGCTGGAACGAAGGACAAGGTTGATGCCATGCACGCCAAGGCGTTGGCACTGGGCGGCACGGACGAAGTCGCCCCCGGCCTGCGCGCCGATGTCTTCTATCTCGCCTACTTCCGCGATCTGGATGGCAACAAGATCGCCCTGTACGCGCCGAATAGTTGATGTGGATCGCCGAACGGCGCAGCCGTTCGGCAATTCTTGAGGCCTGTTGCGTGTCAGGCGGCTTAATCTGCGTCAGGCAGATCCAGCGTTTCCAGGAAGAATTCTAGGATCTGCCGGTCACGGTGAACCCGGGACGTATCGGCGCGGAAACCGTGTTTTTCGCCGGGATAGGTCATCAGGTCCAGATTGTGCCGCCCGCGCTTCTGCATCGCATCCATCAGCTTGACCGTATGGCGGAAGACGACATTGTCGTCGGCCATGCCGTGAATGACCAGAACCGGCTCCGTCAGGCCGTCCAGCCAAGTGAAGACGGATCCGCCATCATAAGCCCCGTCCGTATGATTGGGGTGATCGGGGCGCGGATCGCCGAGATAGCGCTCCGTATAGGCGGTGTCGTAAAGCGCCCAGTCTGTTACAGGCGCGCCGGAGACGCCGGATGCATAAAGGTCCGTCTGGGCGAGCATCATCAGCACCATATAGCCGCCATATGACCAGCCATAGACACCCATCCGGTCGGGATCGATGAAATCCTGCTGCTTCAGCCACTCGGCGCCGAGTGTCTGATCGACGACTTCGGCACGGCCCAGTGCGCGGTGCAGTACGTCCTCGAACGCTTTGCCCCGGTTCGTGCTGCCCCGTCCATCGACGGCGAAGACGACAAAGCCGTGATGAGCGAGCATGCGCGACAGATGCTTACGCTGCCAGCGGTTCATGACGCGCTGCACACCGGGTCCGCCGTAAACGATCGTGACAGAGGCCCGGCGTTCGCCCGATTTCAGATCGGTCGGCTTGTAGAGCTGGTAATGCAGCTCGGAGCCGTCTTCAGCCGTCAGTGTGCCATATTCAGGAATGATGTGCGCATCCAGATAGGGCGCATAGGGATGACTATCGTCCAGCGCATTCTCCGACAGCCAGGCCAGCGGCGAACCGTCAGCGTTGAAAGCGCGGACCTGATGGGGTGTATTGTCATTGCTGTAGCTGCCCAGATAGCGCGAACAATCCGCATCAAAGGCGGCGCCGTGCTGACCGGGCGTTTCGCTGATCTGCGTGGCGATTAGACGTGTGTCTGTCTGCCCCTCACTGGCGTCTCCGCCCGCTCCGTCCTCATGGGCCAGGACGTTCATCGTTTCGACCTTGAACAGATGAGTCGAGAGCGGATCGTCCCGCCAGCCGGACACATAGAGGGTTCCGTCAGTGGCAGAGCAGCGAATCGTATCGACCAGAATGTCCGACGGGGTCAGCTGCTGTGCGCCGTCTTCGGTGATTTCGTAATAGCGACGCATGCCGTCGCGCTCACTGATCATGCGAAAGCCGCCTTCGAGCGGGGTAAAGTCCGACCGGATATTCAGCCAAGTCGGGCTGGTTTCTTCGTAAAAGACTTCGGCGCGGTAATCCGATAGATTGACGCGGTAGACGGTGTGGGTCTGGTTATCGCGGCTGAGAATGCCGGCATAGAGCGCTGAATTGTCCGGTGCCCAGGCAACCCGCGTCAGATAGATGTCGTCGTCATCGCCGAGATCGATCCAGCGGGTCGATCCCCCGCTAGTGCGCACGACGCCCAGGCGCACGGTCGCATTATCCGTTCCTGCGAAGGGGTAGCGCTGATCGAGCGTCGTAATTCCGTCAGGGCCGATATTGGCCCGCGTCTCGATCGCGATCGGGCTTTCATCGATCTGCGTGTAGGCGATGCGGTTTGCGTCCGGCGAAATCCAGTAGCCGGTATCGCGGTCCAGCTCTTCCTGAACGACGAAAGACGCCGTTGCATTGCGAATCGTCTCCGTGGCCGAATTGGTCAGCTGGCGCTCAAGACCGGTTTCCAGGTCTTTCACGTAAAGCTCGTCATCGCGCACATAGGCGATCAGGCTGCCATCACTCGATACTTTCGGATCGGTTTCGAAGCCTGCTGTGGCGGTCACCTGGCGGGCGTCTTCGGTGGCCAGATCATAGAGGTAGATGTCGCCACCGAGCGGGAACATCAGAAGATCACCGCCAACCCAGCTATAGTCGACAATACCGGAGGCATATTGCCGTTGACGTTCACGACGGTTCTTTTCTTCTTCTGACAGCACTTCCGGTTCGCCGAGGAGATCGGTCGAACTGACCAGCAGGCGCCCCTCTCCGGTTTCGATGTCGTAAGCCCAGAGGTCCTGCTGCTGCGCATCATCTTCACGCCCCTTCAGAACCGTGACGAATTCGCCACTGGGCGCGATCTTGGCATCCGAAAGGGACAGGCCGTCAATGGACGGACTCGCATGCAACCGTTCAGGCGTCAGTTTACCGGGGCCGGGATCCGTCACCAGATAGGATCGACGCTGCCCCCGCGGGGTTAGAGCGTCGCTGGCGGCTTTCTGAAGGGCGGGAACGGTTTCGTTGCTTTCAATGTCGACATCGCCGCTGGGAGGTCTGTCCGGCGCATCATTGCAGGCAACCAGAAGACCGCTCAGGCTGGCGGCCAGGAAGAGGTGGGACAGATAGCGCGCGCCCATGGGCGGCCTCCTTATGTCGCGAAGATGACGATTATGACCGGGCTTACGCGGCGCTGGCACGCGGCGCAACTCCTGCCGGAGCGCCAAGGCGTTGTTTCAGGCTTATCCGCAACTCCGGCGCTTCATCGCTTGCCAGTCCGCGCGGCGCACCCGATATACGGCCCATGCCGGACCTTCGTCCCGTTTTCTTCGTCATTGGCCTGATGGCGGCTGCCATGGGCATGCTGATGTTCGTGCCCATGGTCGTGGACCTGCTTTACAATGACCGGTCCTGGCAGGCTTTTGCCATTTCCGGCGTCATCGTGACGCTGGTCGGCGGCACACTGGCCACGGCTACCTATACGCCGCGTCCGGATCTGCGCGCACGCGGTGCATTCGTCCTGACCGTCTTTTCATGGATCGTCCTGGCAGTGCTGGCGGCTCTGCCTTTCCTGCTCGATCCGGTGCGACTGTCCTTTACGGATGCGCTGTTCGAAGCAACCTCGGGTATTACGACGACCGGGGCGACGATCCTGACCGGTCTGGACGATATGCCAAAAGGAATATTGCTCTGGCGGGCGATGCTGCAATGGATGGGCGGGATCGGCATCATCGTGACCGCCATGGCGATCCTGCCCATGCTGGGTGTGGGCGGGATGCAGCTCTTCCGCCTGGAATCCTCCGATGTCGGTGAAAAAATTCTCCCGCGCGCGCAAAGCATCGCGATCACGATCGCTTTCATCTATCTGGTGCTAACCCTGGCTTGCACCATGGCCTATATGGGTACGGGCATGACCGGCTTCGACGCGGTGGCTCATGCCATGACGACGATTGCGACAGGCGGCTATTCGACATCGGACGCCTCCATGGGCGGGTTCATGGATGACGGAGCCGATATGGTCGGCAGCCTGTTCATGCTCCTCGGCGCCCTGCCGTTCGGCGTCTACATGCTGATGGTCCGGCGCGGACAGTTCGGCGCGCCGTTCCGCGATCCGCAGGTTAGGGCTTTCCTGTTCACTATCGCCGCACTGAGCCTGCTCGTGCTGGTCGCCCTGATTACATCGGGCGCGCAGGATAGCGAGCTCGGCTTGTTCCGGTCGCTGCGTCTGTCCGTTTTCAACACGATTTCGATCATCACCGGGACGGGCTATGCAACGGCTGACTACATGCAGTGGGGGCCGCTGGCGGTTGGTGCATTCTTTTTCTTCATGTTCATTGGCGGCTGCGCGGGATCAACTGCCTGTTCGATCAAGATCTTCCGCTATCAGGTCGCTCTGGAAGCTTTGCGCGCCTATCTGTTCCGAATGCCGCGACCCCATGCGATCGCGCCGATGCGGTATGGCGGACGGCCCTTGCCAGACGCCATTGTCTATTCGGTCTTGGGCTATTTCTTTCTGTTCTTCGTGACTGTCGCCGTGATTGCGAGCCTGCTCGGCGCGCTGGGGCTCGACCCGGTCACGGCTTGGTCCGGAGCGGGCAGTGCAGTTGCCAATGTCGGACCCGGTCTGGGCGACATTATCGGGCCGAGCGGAACCTATCAGAGCCTTCCGAACATGGCGAAATGGCTGCTGATGACCGGCATGATCGTCGGGCGACTGGAAATCGTCACAGCGCTGGTCGTACTGACGCCAAGTTTCTGGCGGGCCTAGACTCAGATCGGCTGAGCGTCTTCCGTGTCGAAAACATATTCGACGTTGCAGAACTCGCAGCTGGCTCTGATCTTTCCGTCCGCATCCGCCATCTCGGCTTTGGCCTTGGCATCGAAACTTCGCAGCGTATTGGCCAGCCGCTCGCGCGAACAGCGGCAATCCGCATGGATTGGCTGGGTGTCGAGCAGGCGCACGCCGTCTTCATTAAACAGCCGATAGAGCAGCCGCTCCACGGGAAGTTCTGGATCGATCAGCTCGGCATCCTCGACCGTGCTCATCAGCGCTTTTGCGGTTGCGTAGACATCGTCCGTTTCGCCGCGGGCTTTATCCTCCGCGACCCGCTGGATCATCATGCCGCCACCGGTCCAGACGGGTCCGTCCGGCCCGACATCCTGTCCCACGGCCAAACGCATTTGGGTCGGAATCTGATCGCTTTGCGTGAAGAAATGCTCGGCGCAGTCCGACAGGCGCTTACCTTCAACCGATGCCAGACCCTGATAGAGATCCGTGTCCGGACCCTGATCGATCGTCATCGAAAAGGTCCCGCCGCCCAGCAGCGCGTCGGCACCGGGGTCGCGATTGTCCAGCAGGATCGATTTCAAGCTCTCTGCATCATAGCGGGCATAGCCGCGAATATGGCCATCAGTCGTACAGTCCGCCATTAGCAGGCTGACCGCACCCTCATTCGTACCGTGACATTGCACGACGAGCCGTCCGTCGAATTTGAGCGAACGCGCAACAAGCGCGCCAACGATCATCGCTTCGCCGAGCAGGCGCGCGACCGCATCGGGATAGCGGTCCGCCAATGCGGTCTGCAATGCGTTGGGCAGCCTCACGGCCCGCCCTCTGACTGGGGCGAGCGCGTCATCGGGCCCACCGACCGTAAAAACGGTGAGTTCATTATTCTGATTGTCTTGCATAGCGCGGATGTAGGGGCGGGAAGAGGGAATTCAACCCCGTCGCGTAAGCCAGGCAGGGGACGGGCGCTTCGCTCAAGGACTATCCTCTGCACGGCCCGCGACCCGCATGCGCGCGCTCCATGTCCTACAGTCCGCAGGATCGGGATTTTCATTATGTCGCGGCAGGAATTGGACTTTGACACTGGACGACCTCGCCCGGGTTTAGGAAAGCAGGAGTGTGCCGACTCGTAATGATCATGCCGACTCTTCCCTGAACCGCACGGCCCGCAAACTTGCCCTGACGGGATGGGCCTTGTTGCTCGTGACCTATACGCTCATCTTCTGGTTCTTCAGTTCGAGCGAATTTCTGGATGCGTTTCAGCGGGCGGCCATCAATACGGTGCCTGCGGCGCTCCTGTCCTGGCCTGTCGCGCGTCTGGTCGAGCGTCACCTGATCGATGCAATGATGACGCGCCAGATCGTGGGTCACCTCGTTCTTGCGCTCGGCTTTGCGCTATTCTGGTATATCGGCATTCAGACGGGCTATGGCTTGCAGGACGGCTTGCCAGCGGACGGGATTGTGGGGCGAGCCCTGAACGGCGTCGCCCTGACGTGGCAGCTTTTTCAAGGTGTTACCATCTATGCCGTGATTGCGCTGTTCGCCTATGCCGTGACCTTTCGGACGCGTCTCGACGCGCTGGAGCTGAAACTGGAGCGGATCGAGCAGGCCGAGGCATCCGGGTCCGCAGAGCCTGTTGCGGACAAACGTCAGATATTCGTCAAGGACGGGAAAGCACTGAAACCCGTTCTGATCAGCGACATCATGATGCTGTCTGGGGCGGGCGACTATACTGAAGTCCTGACGGCAGACGGGACCTTCCTGTCGGGTACGTCCTTGTCGCAGTTCGAAACCGAGCTGCCATCGGTCGGCTTTCTGCGGGTTCACCGCTCCCACATCGTGGCGACCGACGCGATCCTGTCAGTCGAAAGCGGTGGGAATGGGCGTCTGACGTTGCACATGCCGCGCGGCCACTCGGTCACGACCAGTCGTGCCGGCGCGGCGCGGCTCAAGGGTCGCGCGCTCTAGCGGTTGTCGATTCACCGGATGGTCTGTCGCTTCACGGATTTTCGCGCGAACACGGGCTCGGACAGGGTAACTGGCCTCATGACATTTTATCGAACACTGCTTCTTGCGACCGCTCTCATCACCACTGCATCCTGTCAGACCCTGACACCATCGGAACCGGCCATGACCGTTGCCGATCGTCTCACCTGGGCGGATGCGCCTGTTCTGGTCATGACCGGTCTGGAGCCCGGGCAGGCCTATACGCTGAAAACGGAGCGACGCTCCGGCTGGAACGATCAGGCGACCGAACGCTCATCACTGCGCTATGTCGCGGACGCCAAAGGACGGATCGACACCTCCGTCTCCGTGCCGGACGGGTTGACGGACGCCAGCGCCTACACGCCGATACAGCGCATGGACTATCTGTCGGATCAGACATTGAATGATCTAGACCCTTACCAGTTGCGCTTCCGCCTCGTTGATGCTGATGGAGGGCCCGTCCTGCAGCGTGTCGTAGAGATCGGGCCAGACCGGGACGCCCTTGTCGAAACGGCCTTGGGCGACGACTTCCCCGGCGCTTATGTGTTAACGTCGGTTAATCACGAAGGGCCGCGTCCGACCATCGTCATTCTCGGCGGCTCGGAAGGCGGCGATAGCGGATCGCGTTATACGGCGCCCACTCTGGCGGCCGAAGGGTTTACGGTTCTCGGCTTGCCTTACTATTCCCCGGCGTGGGGTGGGCAGGAACAGCAGTTTCCGGGTCTGCCACGGGCCTTCGCGAATATCGCGGTGGACTATCTGGAAGAGGCGGTCACGCAGCTACGCCAGCGACCCGATGTCGATCCCGACAGGATTACGCTCCACGGCGGATCAAAAGGCGCGGAATTCGTGCTGCTGGCGGGCAGTCTGATCGCCGATGACAGTCCGGGCGGCGGCTTTTGTGGAATCGTCGCCGATGTACCCAGCGACGTCGTCTGGGAAGGTTGGGGTGCAGGCGAGACGGTTTCGAGCTTCTCCTGGCGCGGTGAACCGCTGCCCTTCGTTCCCTATCAGGATATGAGCCGGGCCCTGGATCGATCCGATCCCTACACCATGACCGAAGCCCATGAAAATGGCCGGACCGCCAATCCCGATCGGGTCGAGCCAGCGCGTATCCGGGTCGAAACAATTGACGAGCCGGTTCTGCTGATCGGCGGAGATGTGGACACAACATGGGCGTCGGGCGCGATGTCACGGCGCATCAAGGCTTTCCGGGATGCGGCGGGGCTCCAAACCGACATGTATGTGTATAAGGATGCCGGGCATGGCGTGGGAGGAACGCCGCTGGTGCGAACGAGTGTAGCCAATCTTGCGGCGCGGCTGGAAAACTTCCCGGCGCTGATAAGGTTTCACAAGCAGCAATCCGAACGACCCGATTGCCGCGAATAGAAACACGCGATTCCATCAAATTACTCCCGTTTTCCGATAAACGTTTATTGAAAAACAATATGTGACATGATAGGCAGTCTTCAATGACCGGTGTGCCAGCCGCGAAAGGAAGAGAGTCATGAATCAGATCGGAACCCCCGAATCGCAAACCCATACCCTCGGGACGACCCGCCCGCCCCGGCGGAAAAAACTTTGGATTCTTCGGACTTTAACCTTCATTCTGCCGATCGTCGTGATTGTCGGGGCGATTGGCGGAACGGTCGCGATGAGCGCCTTGTCGCCTGAACCCGAAGAGACGGAAGACCCGATTAAGGCCCTTCCAGTGCTGACGGCTTCGGCGAAATCGGATTCGGTCACGCTGAGCATCACCACACAGGGCGAAGTGCAGGCCCGGACGAAAATCCGTCTTGTGACGCAGGTCGGGGGGCGCATTACCTATATGTCGCCCAATTTCATCGAAGGCGGGCGTTTCAGCCGCGGCGAACTGCTCGCCCGGATCGATCCGGCGGAATATAGGCTTCGCGTTACGCAGAACCGCGCCAGTGTTTCGCAGGCCGAAACCGTTCTGGCGCGCGAGCAGTCCGAAGCCGAACTGGCCCGGATGGACTGGGAAGACCTCGGACGGGGCGGCACGCCGACACCGCTGACCCTGCGCGAACCGCAAATGGCCGAAGCCGCAGCCAGCCTCGAGGCCGCAAAGGCACGACTGGCTGAGGCAGAGCTGCAGCTCGCCCGGACGGAAATCCGTGCACCCTTCGATGGACGAGTCACGGAACGATTGGTCGATGCGGGCGAATTTGTCGGCATGAACAGCCAGCTTGGGCAGGTCTATGCGACGGACATTATGGATGTCCGTCTGCCACTGACCCATAATGAATTGCGTCAGACGGGCCTCTATCTGGGTTACGAGTCAGGCGGCGATACGGAAATTCCGGTGATCCTGACGAGTGATGTCGCCGGGCAGCCCGTGGAATGGTCTGGTGTCATTGCGCGGACGGACAGCGAATTCGACACGCAGTCACGGGTTCTGCATGCCTATGCGGAAGTTCGCGGCGCGTTTGAGGGCGCTTCGGCCAAGGCGCCGCTGGCCCCCGGATTGTTTGTTCAGGCCAAGCTTGCTGGGCGGACCCTCAACAATGTTGTCGTCATTCCGCGCAACGCATTGCGTGGTCAGGACAAGGTCTATGTCGCCAAGACCGATGGGACATTGTCCATCCACACGGTCGAAGTCCTGTCATCGGACCGGAACCGCGTCGTGCTGGGCAGTGGCATTACGCCGGGTATGGCCGTCGTGACATCGCCCATTCGCGGTGCGGCTGAGGGTATGCCGATCGAAGTCGTCGAGACGCTGGCCTCCGACATGGTCTCGACCTCGTCCGAAAAAGAGGGAGCGTAGATCATGGAAGGCATCATTCGCTGGTGGGCGTCCAATAAGGTCGCTGCCAACCTCCTCATGATCATCTGCATCATTGGCGGACTGGTCAGCTTTCTGTCGATCGAGCGCGAGCTCGAGCCCTATGTCGAATTCCCGGGCGCTTGGGCGCAGGTGACCTGGCCTGGTGCATCCCCGCAGGATGTGGAGGAACAGATCGTTGTTCGGCTGGAAGAAGCCATGAGCCAGGTCGATGGGGTCAACCGCATGTGGGCGTTCGCCGGTGAAGGCGGCGGGTCCGTCACGGTCGAAGGCAAGCAGGGCGCAGATGAGGCCGAACTGCTGGCCGATGTCAAACGGGCCGTGGACTCGATCTCCAATTTCCCGCCGGCGGCTGAACAACCCAATGTCAATGTCTGGCGCAATCAGAACGAAATGATCCGACTGGCCGTGTCCGGCGATGACAGCGTGTCCGAGCGCGACCTCAAGCGCTTTGCCGAGAAGACACGCCGCGAGGTGGCGCTGCTGGGCGCTGTGCCGAGCGTTGAGCTGTTCGGTGTGCGCGGCGAGGAAGTCTCGATCGAAGTGTCAGAGACGGCCTTGCGCCGATACGGTCTGACATTCAGCGACGTCGCAAGCGCGGTGCGCGGAACATCGGTCAATAGTTCTTCGGGACAGGTCCGGACCGGTGTCGGCGCAGTGCAACTCCGCACGCGCAATCAGGCCGATAGCCAGGCCGAATTCGAAAACATCATCGTGCGGCAGGAACCGGGTGGGGCCACGATCCGGGTGCGCGATGTCGCAACCGTCATTGACGGCTTTGTCGAAGTGAACCTGCTCGCCACGGTCAATGGCCGACGGACGATCCTGGTGCAGATCCAGAACGGCCCGGATATGGACATTCTGAAAATGAGCGAGAATGTGAACCGCTATCTGGAGACTGTCGCGGACGAGCTGCCTCCTGGTATCTCGATTACCAAATGGAGCGACGCCGCCGACGATTATGCAGGTCGGATCAATTCTATCTCTTCCAATTTCTTCCTCGGCTTGCTGCTGGTCTTTGCCACGCTGATGCTGTTCCTGCGGCCCAAGATCGCGCTCTGGGTTTCAGCTGGGATCGCGACGGCCTTCCTTGGAGGCTTGGCGCTGCTTCCGCTGTTCGACGTGTCGCTGAACATGATTTCGACCTTCGCCTTCCTGCTGGTTATTGGCGTCATCGTGGACGATGCGATCATTGTCGGCGAGGCGATCCATCACAAGACGGAAACTGGTGAAACCGATCTGGATGCGGCGGTGAACGGAACGATGATGGTGGTCAAACCCGTCATCTTTGCCGTGCTGACGACGATGATCTTCTTTGCCCCCTGGATGTGGCTGACGGGCGATGCACGTCACTTCACCCGGGCTATTTCCATCGTGGTGATTCTGGCGCTGCTGTTCTCCCTGATCGAGAGCTTGCTGATCCTGCCCGCCCACCTGTCGCACCTTAAACCTGTCGATCCGCAAAACCGGTTCACGCGTTTTCAGAAGAAGATTTCCGACAGTCTGACCTGGGTTGCGGAGCGGGTCTACCGTCCAGTCATGACGGGCGCGCTGCGCCGGCGTTATCTGACGGCGTCGATCTTCCTGGGGGCCATGATCCTGTGCATCGGTCTGGTCGCCAACGGTCTGGTCAAATCCAGCTTTTTCCCGAATGGCGAGTCCGATCAGATCGACGTGACCGTCCAGCTGCCCGAAGGTACGCCTTATGCCCGCACGCTCGAAGTGCTGGCGCAATTGCAAGCCGCAGAAAAGGCGCTGGAAAAGGAAATCGCCGAGACGGACGGAGAACTGATCGAGAACTGGTATACGCGGGCCCGCGACAATAATATTCTGGCCCTCGTCAAGCTGGTGCCACCGGAAGACCGTGCGCTGGAAATCTCCGCTGCTGCGGATCGCTTGCGCGAATTGCTGGGCGATGTGCCGGATGCGGAAAACATCTCGGTCAACTATGGCAGCAATAATAATGGTCCTTCCATCCAGTATGTTCTCAATGCGAAATCGTTCGACGATCTGAATGCAGCCGCAGACGATTTGATGGGGCAGCTGCGATCCTATGAAGGCGTATTCAATGTCGTCAACGACATGGAAAGCGCGACCGAGGAAGTTCAGTTCGACTTGCTGCCAGGCGCGGAAGCGCTGGGGGTCACGGCGGCCGATGTGTCGCGTCAGGTCCGTCAGGGTTTCTTCGGTGATGAAGTGCAACGCCTGCCACGTGACGGCGAGGATGTGAGGGTCTATGTCCGCTATCCGCGTGCTGACCGGGAATCGCTCGATTTCCTGAACGGCATCCGCATTCGGACGGCTGACGGGCGCGAATTGCCGCTGGAATCGGTTGCTCGCCTGCGCTTCGAACCCGGCACGAACCGCATTCTGCGGCGTGAACGCCAGCGCGCGATCATCATCTCCGCCGAAGTCGAAGACACGCGCGCACAGGAAATCCGTACCGCACTCAATGAAGACTTTTTCGAAGGATTTGATGCGCGCCATCCCGATGTGACGCGCGGCAATATCGGTCGAAGCCAAGGTGAGGCGGAAATGATGGCGGAACTGCGAATCCTGTTCCTGATCGCCATCGGCATTGCCTACTTCCTGGTCGCGGTCTCGTTCCGGTCCTATTCGGAACCGATCCTGATCCTGTTGGCGGCGATACCATTCTGCTATTGCGGCATGATTATCGGCCATGTGGTGATGGGCTTCGAGATGTCGCTTCTCTCACTCCTTGGCATGTTCGCCGCAGCTGGCGTGGCTGTGAACGACAATCTCGTCCTGCTCGATTATGTCCATAAGCTCAGGGACAAGGGCATGGACGGCGCACAGGCGCTGGTCGAGGCTGGCACGCGGCGGTTCCGGCCGATCCTGCTGACTTCGCTGACGACCTTTGTCGGCCTGCTTCCGCTGCTGACCGAGAAGTCCCTGCAGGCGCAATGGTTGATCCCGATCGGAATCAGTCTGGCGTTCGGTGTCTTCTTCGCCCTGTTCGTAACGCTGTTCTTCGTCCCGGCCCTGTACGGGATCGGCGCTGATATTCGCCGCTATTTCGTCTATCTCATCAAGGGACAGGAACAGCCACGTTTCAGCGAGAGGTTGGAACCGCCCGCACCGGACGGAACGCTCGCTCCGGCGGAATAAAGAAAACCCCGTCGCAGATTGCGGCGGGGTTTTTTCATGTTCGATAACAACCCGGATACCTGGTAGTGAGAGAGAGACTTGAACTCTCGACCTCAGGATTATGAGTCCTGCGCTCTAACCAGCTGAGCTACCTCACCATTCCAAGGCATCCAAGCAGGCGCGCGATATAGTGGGACGGACGTTCGCGGGCAAGCCTTGTTTGTGAGTTGGAACACGCCCGATGCAGTTATCCGAATGTCAGGCCAGAAACATCTCGATCGGGTCCTGAAGACGCGCTTTCAGCTCCTGGATCATGGACGCGGCATCATAGCCGTCAATGACGCGATGATCGCAGGATACGCTGAAATTCATCACCATCCGTTCGACCACCGCGCCGTCACGCAGCTCCAGCTTGGGACGGATCTTGTTGGGGCCGAAAATCGCGACTTCGGGTTTGTTGACGACCGGCGTCGTGACAATGCCGCCGAGCGGGCCCAGCGACGTCAATGTCGTGGTTGCCCCCTGAAAGTCGGACGGCTTGAGCTGGTTGTCCCGCGCGCCATTGGCGAGCCGGGCGATTTCGCGCGCCATGTCCCAGATGCTCAGCGTCTGGGCCTGCTGAATAACGGGCACGACCAGCCCGATATCGGTCTGGGTCGCGATGCCGAGATTGATGTCGGAGAATTGCGAAATATGACCCAGATCGTCATGATAGCGTGCATTGAATTGCGGCCAGTCTTTCAGCGTCATCGCAAGAGCGCGAATAATGAAGGGCAAAACCGTCAGTTTGGGACGCTCGCCCGCTGAAATGGCGTCCGCGAATTTCGCATTAGCGCGTTTTCGTAGTGCTTCCAGGTCGGTCACATCGATTTCGTCGACATAGGTGAAGTGGGCGATCGTTCGTTTGGACTCCGCCATGCTCTGCGCGATTTTGCGGCGCAGCCCGATGACCTTGATGCGGGTTTCGCCGGGTGCGGGTTCCAGTGCCGTCTCAAGGAGATCGAGATCGGCATGCGTCACCTGACCCTGCGAGCCTGTGGCTCTGGCCTGGGACAGATCGAGCCCAGCGTCGCGGGCGCGTTTGCGAACGGCAGGAGCAGCGAGGGGACGGTTAACAATAGGTCTGTCCTCGGCTTTTATTGCCGGGGCCTTGGTCGGCTTGTCGGTAACATCGCGAGAGGTCCCGGCAACAGGTGCCGGGGATGGTTTTTCTGGTTCGGGCTCCGTGTTTCCGATCCCTTCGACGGCAAAACTTACCAGCGTCGCACCGACAGAGATCGTATCGCCTTCATCGCCTGCGACCATGGTCACTGTGCCGCTGACAGGGCTGGTCAGCTCGATCGTGGCCTTGTCCGTCATCGCGTCGGCGAGCGGATCATCTTCCTCGACACTGTCGCCGACCGCGACGTGCCAAGCCGTGATCTCGGCTTCGACGACGCCTTCGCCAATATCGGGCAGTTTGAAGTCATAGGTGCCCTGACCCCCGGACGCGGCCTTGACTGCAGGTTCGGGGGACGGGCTGTCCGCGCTCGCTGCTGGGTGGGCTTCCGCTTCCTCGCCATCCGTGTCGAAGACAACCAGATCAGCCCCAACGGCGACCATTTCGCCTTCTTCGCAGGCCACCGTGCGCACAACGCCGTCGACAGGGCTGGTCAGCTCGATCGTGGCCTTATCCGTCATCGCATCGGCCAGCGGCTGATCTTCCTCGACCGTTTCACCCGGCGCGACATGCCAAGCGGTAATTTCGGCTTCGACGACGCCTTCGCCGATGTCCGGCAGTTTGAACCTGTAAGTTCCCATCCTAAGCGGCCTCTAGCACCTCACGGACAGCCGCCGTAACGCGTTTCTGTCCCGGGAAATAGGCCCATTCTTGCGCGTGTGGATAGGGCGTGTCCCATCCGGTGACCCGGCGGATCGGCGCTTCCAGATGGTAGAAGCAGCGTTCCTGCACTTGCGACATCAGTTCGGCGCCGAAGCCGGACGTTCGCGTTGCTTCGTGCAGGATGACGCAGCGTCCGGTTTTCTTCACACTGGTTTCGATGGCGTCGAGATCGAGCGGAACGAGGGATCGCAGGTCGAGAATGTCGGCCTTGATGCCGAGATTGGCCGCGACGGCTTCGGCGACCCAGACCATGGTGCCATAAGCGATGATCGTGACGTCCGGACCTTCGCTGACGTGACGGGCCTTGCCCAGCTCGACCGTATAATGGCCACTCGGAACATCGCCGAGTGCATGGCCTTTCCAAGATACGGACGGGCTTTCGTGGTCGCCATCGAACGGGCCGTTATAGAGTCGTTTGGGTTCGAGGAAGAGAACCGGATCATCGGATTCGATCGCCGCAATCAACAGCCCCTTGGCGTCATAGGGATTGGACGGGATGACCGTCTTCAGACCCGCAATATGAGTAAACAGGGCTTCCGGGGATTGGCTGTGGGTCGGTCCGCCGAAAATACCGCCGCCGACCGGTGTCCGGATGGTCAGCGGGCAGATGAAATCGCCATTGGATCTGTATCGCAGGCGCGCCGCTTCGGATGCAATCTGGTCATAGCCGGGATAGATATAGTCCGCGAACTGGATTTCCGCGACAGGGCGCAGGCCATTGGCCGCCATGCCGATGGCGATGCCGACAATGCCGCCTTCGCTGATTGGTGTATCGAAGCAACGGTGCAGGCCATGTTTTTCCTGCAGGCCCGCCGTGCACCGGAAGACACCGCCGAAATAACCGACATCTTCGCCGAAGGTCAGGACGCTCGCATCTTGGCTCATCTTGACATCCATCGCATCGCGAATGGCTTCGATCATGGACATGTGCGGCATTAGCCCAGCTCCTTCCGGAACATCTCTTTTTGTTCAAGCAACAGCTCGGGAGGATCGGCATAGACCTGTTCGAACATGGTGAAATCGTCGAGTTGCGGACCGTGTTCGACCGTGCCGAGGGCTTCAGCCTGCTTGTAGGTTTCGCGCACAAACAGCTTGGCCTCCTTCGCAAAGGCCTCATGCTGCTCATCGTCCCATTCGCCGATCTTGACCAGATGGGTTTTCAACCGCTCGACCGGATCGCCGAAGGGCCAGACTTCGCTCTCATTAGCGGGCCGGTATTTGCTGGGGTCGTCAGACGTTGAATGGCCTTCGGCACGGTAGGTGAAATGCTCGATGACGGTCGCGCCGCCGCCTTGGCGGGCGCGTTCTGCCGCCCATTGGGTGGCCGCATAGACGGCGAGAATGTCGTTACCGTCGACGCGCAAGGTTGCGAGGCCATAGCCCGTTCCGCGGGCGGCAAAGCTTTCCCCGTCGCCCATGGCGATGCCCTGAAAGCTGGAAATGGCCCATTGATTGTTCACCACATTGATAATGCAGGGGGCGCGGTAGGTCGACGCAAAATTCAGCGCATAATGGAAGTCGCCTTCTGCCGTTGCGCCTTCGCCTGTAAACGCCGACGCGATACCGTCTTCATTCTTATAGGCTTCGGCCATGCCCCAGCCGACCGCCTGAATCAGTTGTGTGCCGAGATTGCCGGAAATGGAGAAGAAGCCGTGCTTGCGGAAGCTGTAGAGCACCGGGATGTTCTTGCCTTGCAGCGGGTCGCCTGAATTGGACAGGCACTGGTTCATCATCTCCAGCATGGACGCCCCGCGCGCGATCAGAATGCCTTGCTGACGATAGGTGGGGAAGACCATGTCCTGATCGCTCAGCGCATAGGCGTGACCCACGGAGACGGCCTCTTCCCCGCGAGACTTCATGTAGAAGCTCATCTTGCCTTGGCGCTGCATCGCAAACATGCGGTCATCCATGGCGCGGGTCAGCATCATGTCCTTCAGCATCTTGCGCTTCACGTCAGGTGTCAGCCCGGGCACCCATTCGCCGGCCGTTTCACCGTTGAAACGCATGACCCGGATCAGCTTGAGCGCATGTTCGACCGTCTCGTGATCGTCGCACATCGGATCCGGACGGTGCGGCGTGTGGTCGGTCGGAACGCTGATATGGCTGTAATCCGGCGTGTCGCCGGGCCGGAACGGGGGTTCGGGCACATACATGCGGGACTGATTGGATTTCGGTGTTGCCATAGCGGATAAGCCCTGTGTCAATGAAACCCGGATGTGGGGGAAGGCGTTCCGGACGCCCAATCGCTGCTTCTATACGTCTGAACCGCATGAATGGCTTGGCGGCAATCGCTTGATCCTTGGCAAATTATGCCGGAATGCGCTAGAGGGATGGAAAAGTTAGCCGTGTGCAACCTGTCTCTCTTACGTGCCATGAGGTCGGATCATGAAATCCAGCAGCCAGATCGACAATATCGATGCCAAAATCCTGCATCTACTGCAAGGCAATGCCGGCCTGTCCGTCGCTGAAATCAGCGAGCAGGTCGGCCTGTCCTCCTCGCCATGCTGGCGCCGGATCAAGCGTATGGAAGAGCTGGGTATTATCGACCAGCGCGTGACGCTGCTCGACCGGCAATTGCTCGGCCTCGATTTCGAGGTTTTCGTCGCCGTGAAGCTGTCCCTGCCCAATCGCGCCAATATGGAAAAGTTCGAACGCGAAGTCGCGCGCATGCCCGAAGTGGTTCAGTGCGCCGTGGTCACGGGCGCGGTCGATTTCATGCTCCGGGTCGTCACGACCGACATGCATGCCTATGAAACATTTCTGCGCGAAACGTTGCTCAGCATCGACCTGATCAGTGACGTGCAGAGCCGGATCGTCCTCCGCCAGGCCAAGGACACGACCGCACTGCCGCTCAACCTCATCAGTCCGGCGGTGCCGCGTTATTGATGCCGGCGCCTCTTTAGTGGACCGCAAAGTTGATGTGCGTAATCAGCTCTTTCGAGTCGGTATCCTGCGGGGAATTGCCGTAGGTTTCGAAAGGGTGGTAGTTCTTTACGACCTTGATTTCCTTGGCGCGGATCAGGTTGTGCATGGCGGACCAGGCATTGCCGAGATGTTCATAAGGGCCGACATGTTCGAGCGTGTAGAGGCGCGTCGCGGCCTGTGATCCGGTGATGAAGTCCGCGGGCATATCGGCGGGTATATCCGAATAAGGGACGGCTGCCGTATAGTCGCAATGGCCCTTCATCGGATTGAAGTCATGATAGATGCAGAACATGGAGGCCGGATCGAGCCCATTCTGTGCTGCCCAAGGCCCAAGCCGTTCGAAATCCTGCTGCATCAGCTGCGGCATGTCGTCGAGCGTGCAAGCGCGCCGGATGCCGATATAATCGCATCCGGCATAATCACGTGGACCGAGAAAGTTCAGTCTCGAGTGAATTTCGCCGTCTTCGACATAGTCTTTCAGCAGGTTTAGCCCGCGCTCATAATCCATGCCGATGAACGACTCCATCATTCGCTTCATGAAGAACATGAAGAAGGGGAGCTGGCTGTCCATTGACCATGTGATCTTGGTGCCGCCCTCGACGTCTTCAAGGTCCATGCCGACCTTGGCGGTGGATTTGAACGGCTTAAGGAAGGTCAGATCATAGCGGGCTGAGCGGTTCGGCACCGTGTCCGTGATCCTCATGTCTCCTTCGCCGACACGCACTCCCTCCCAGCGGTAGGACTGACCGTCATCTGACACAGTCACGACGGCGTCCGGCTCCATGATCAGCCAGGGCGACCAGGCCTCCCACTGATCCATATTGGCGATGGCAGGATAGACCTGATTGGCGGGCGCGTTGATCAGCTTGGAGCGGGCGACGTGAACTTTGGGCATGGCGGTCCTCCTTAGGGGGAGAACTTTACTACTAGCGCAAAGCGTTTTCTAGATGCTTGAGAAATAGTGTCATCCTTGTGGCCTACCGCAGAGTAAGAGTTTTTTTGTTCGCATCGATATATCCAATTCTCTTGTAGAAAAACGTGATGCTAGACTTAGAGATAATATAGATGGAGTTCTTTGCACTCATACAATCATCACAGAAGAATCGACAGATTTGGTGTCTTGAAGACGAACTGCATATAGAATCGAGGTGCCAAACCCTGCGGACTGCTACGCGCCCTTCAATTTCTGCAACTCATCCCGCAATCGCGCGGCTTCCTCAAACTCCAGATTCTCTGCGGCTTCGAACATGCGCTTCTCCAGGTCGGCGGCGACGGCTTGCATGTTGCCGCCCATGAAGGGTTCCTGACCTTCGGCCATTTCGAGGGCGCGGCGTTCGGCTTTGCCGCTCTTGCCGATGCGCTTCCTGCCGGAAGGCGTGTAGCTGTCGCGTTCGTCCTTGATCTTCTGGGCGGATTCGCTGTCGCCGACCATATCGGCAACACCGCGCAGGACGGTCTGGGGGATGATGCCATGTTCTTCATTATAGGCGATCTGGCGAGCGCGCCGACGCTCGGTCTCGTCCATGGCGCGTTTCATTGAGCCCGTAATCTTGTCGGCATAAAGCACGACGCTGGCTTCGCTGTTGCGAGCAGCACGGCCAATCGTCTGGATCATCGAGGTTTCTGACCGCAGGAAGCCTTCCTTGTCAGCGTCGAGAATGCCGACAAAGGCACATTCGGGAATATCCAGTCCTTCGCGCAACAGGTTGATCCCGATCAGCACATCGAACGTGCCGAGCCGCAGATCGCGGATAATTTCGATCCGCTCCAGCGTGTCGACGTCCGAATGCATGTAGCGCACGCGAATGCCTTGATCCGACATATATTCCGTTAGGTCTTCGGCCATTTTCTTGGTCAGTGTCGTGACCAGAGAGCGGAAACCCTTGGCGGTGGTCTTACGGACTTCATCGACCACATCATCGACCTGATTGTGATGCTCGCCGCTAACGGGCCGCACCTCGACCGGAGGATCGATCAGACCGGTCGGGCGGATGACCTGCTCTACGAACACGCCGCCCGTACGTTCCATTTCCCAATCGGCGGGAGTGGCGGATACATGAACCGTCTGCGGTCGCATCGCGTCCCATTCCTCGAACTTGAGCGGCCGATTGTCGATGCAGGACGGCAGACGGAAGCCATGCTCGGCCAGTGTCGATTTGCGGTTGAAGTCGCCCCGGCTCATCCCGCCGATCTGCGGCACGGAGACATGGGACTCGTCCATGAAGAGAAGCGCATTTTCGGGCAGATATTCGAACAGGGTGGGCGGAGGCTCGCCCGGCGCGCGCCCAGTCAGGTAGCGCGAATAGTTCTCGATCCCGTTGCAGAAACCGGAGGCCGCCATCATTTCCAGATCGAACTCGGTGCGCTGCTGCAGACGCTGAGCCTCCAGCAATTTGCCTTCGGATTCGAACAGTTTGAGCGTCTTGTCGAGCTCTGCCTTGATGCCCTTCATCGCGCTCTGCACTGTCGGACGCGGTGTCACATAGTGGCTATTGGCATAGACACGGACCGTATCGAGCGACCGTCCGGTTTTTCCCGTCAGTGGGTCGAACTCGGTGATGCTGTCGATCTCGTCACCAAAAAAGTCGAAGCGCCAGGCTGTATCATCATAGTGAGCGGGGAACAGCTCGATCGTGTCGCCGCGCACGCGGAAACTGCCGCGCGCAAAAGCCAGATCGTTGCGCTGATATTGCAGGCCGACCAGCTGCGCCATCAGCTCGCGCGGATCGATCGCCTGTCCACGCGCCAGATCGATCGTCATGGCGGTATAGGTTTCGACCGAACCGATGCCGTAAATGCAGGAAACCGAGGCGACGATGATGACGTCATCGCGTTCGAGGATCGCCCGGGTCGCGGCGTGGCGCATCCGGTCTATTTGCTCATTGACGCTACTATCCTTCTCGATGAACGTGTCCGTCCGGGGCACATAGGCTTCAGGCTGGTAATAATCGTAATAGCTGACGAAATATTCGACCGCATTGTCCGGGAAGAAGCTTCTGAACTCGGAATAGAGCTGTGCGGCGAGCGTCTTGTTCGGCGCCATGATCAAAGCGGGGCGCTGCGTCTGCTCGATGATCTTCGCCATGGTGAAAGTCTTGCCGGAGCCCGTGACGCCCAGCAGAACCTGATCGCGTTCACGCTCCGAAATGCCGCCGACCAGTTCCTTGATCGCCTTGGGCTGATCGCCCTTCGGCTCGAATGGTGACACCAGACGGAAAGTCTGACCGCCTTCCGATTTGGAGGGGCGGTCCGGTCGGTGCGGCGTCCACAGGGCCGGGGCCTCGTGAACAGATATTTCGGCAGTGTCTGGCATGGGGGCTAGATAGGGGAACGGACCGGGAACGCCAAGGGGTGGCCTGTCGCGCGAATGTGTTTGCAGGCTGCGTTTGCGACAAATTGCCCGAATTCCGTCACGCTTAGTATTCCCGTAACCCCCCGTCGTCATGAGGCAGATCGAGTAACCTTCGCCCGCCTCTGTCAGTCAACAGTGATCTCTGCATGAAAAGTGATTCCACAGATCGTCTGTCCAACCTCTGGTCAGAACGCTCCCTCGTGGTGAAATATTCGGCCATCGTTTCGGGGCTGGTCGTCAGTTGTGTCGCCCTATTGGGGATGTTCTACTACGCGCAGTTTCGCGAAGTTGTCGCGACGACAGACACGACAACCCGGTCCATCGTCGATGAAGCCCTGCAGGAGTCCGAGATCGGGCGCGGCTACGGTCTTGCGGCTGCGGCGCAACGTATATTCGCGCAGCCGTTTCGTGACGGCGATCTATCGCTGCTGGCCGAGCGCATGGAGGGATTGGCGACACGTCAGCGGATGGGACTTTTGCGCGTATCCGATCTCTCCGGAGAGGTGATTTACGAAACGGGCTCGAATGCCATGGCGGCGCGCGCGCTGCGCGACGGCGTCGACGGAACCTTGCGTGTCCGGATCGATGATGGCTTGCTGATCGGGAGCGGCCCTCTCACCTACAATGACGTGCCGATTGGCTATTATGTTTTCACGCGGCAAATGTATGAAGCCAATGCGGCGACGGGCAAGATCGACACGGCACTCGACCAGGCTCTGCATGACAATCAGCGGCGCATCCTCAGTGCCATTCTGCTTGCGGGTTTACTGGCCATGGCGGGCGGAATATTCGCCGCGACACGCATTGCCCGCCGTATGAGCCTTCCGGTGCGGCAACTGGCGGAAGCCGCCACCCACATCAGTCGCGAAGATTTCGGTCATGAGCTCGCCGTGCGGCATAATGATGAAATCGGCGACCTGTTCACGGCCTTCAACGATATGAGCCGCAATCTCGCACGCGGGCGTGACGCGCAACGTGCCGCCAACCTGAGCCAGATCGCCCGCATCGAAGCCGAACAGGCGAGCGAAGCCAAGACAGAGTTCCTCGCCAATATGAGCCACGAGATAAGGACACCGATGAATGGCGTTCTGGGAATGGCGCAGCTCCTGTCGTCAGGTCCGCTCACTGCGGCGCAAAAACAGCAGGTCGATGTGATCTTGCGCTCTGGTGATGCCTTGCTGACGGTCATCAACGATATTCTCGATTTTTCGAAAATCCAGTCTGGCCAACTCCGGATCGAGGCGGTGCCGTTCGATCTGCGCGCTACAGTCGAAGATGTGATGTCCCTGCTAGGCCACACGGCGCGGGAGAAGCGACTGGAACTGGTTGGCGACATGCCGATCGACGTGCCGCACCACCTCATTGGTGACGAAGGGCGGATCCGCCAGATCCTAATCAACATCATCGGCAATGCGCTGAAGTTTACGGAAGCCGGATATGTGCGTCTGTCCGTGCGCGCCGCAGCGACGGATCTTCCTGGCTATCAGCGGTTGGAGTTCGAGATCAAGGATACCGGTATCGGCATTGCCGCCGACAAACTCGACCGTATCTTCAATCAATTCGAGCAGGCCGACAATACGACCACGCGCCGCTTTGGCGGAACGGGTCTCGGCCTTTCCATCAGCCAGCAATTGGCCGAAGCGATGGGCGGCCGGATCAGCGTGTCGTCTGTGCTGGGTCAGGGGTCGGTCTTTCTTTTCCATGTGGATGCGCAAAGTTCAGGCGAGACGACGCCGAGCGTCAGTGAACCGACGGATCGACTGCCGCAGAAGACGCCTGTACTCGTCGTCGATGATCTACCGATCAACCGGGACATCATCGCTCAGCAGTTGCGACGCTTCGGGGCCTCGCCCGTCTGCGTGCCGGATGCGGCAACGGCGTTACGCGTTATGGAACAGGCGCGTGCCGCGCACGGTTTCCGGTTCCCTCTGGTCGTTGCCGATCATCTCATGCCGGGCATGGACGGCCTTGATCTCGTCCAGACCGTGCGGGCGACGACAGGGATTTCCGAGACACCTTTCATCATTCTGACATCAGCCAATGCCGAAGAGGTCACGCCCGACTTCGAGGCACATGGCGTGGCGGACATTATCGAAAAACCCTATCCGACCCGCCGTCTGACCGACGTGATCTTCAGGCACCTGGCCGAAATTCGTCTCCACGAGTTGAAAGACATCATGGCTCAGGCCCGCCGGGAAGCGCCACAGGAGACGATAAACTCGACGGCGTTGGCGGGACAAGGGCCGTCAGGGAAAACACAGTCAGAGTTGACACAGGATCGTCCCCAGCTGCGGGTACTGGCGGCTGATGATGATGAGATCAATCGCATGGTGCTCTCCAGTATGCTTGATCCGTTGGATCTGGAGCTGACCTTGGTGGAGAACGGTCAGGAGGCCGTCGCGGCTTGTCAACAACAGGCCTACGACCTCATTCTGATGGATGTCTCCATGCCGGTTATGAACGGCCCTGACGCGGTCAGTCATATTCGCGCGCTTGAGCGCAGGGCCGGGCGTTCGCCCTGTGCGATTATCGCGGTGACAGCCCACGTCATGGAGCAGGACCGGCAACGTTTTCTTGCCGCCGGAATGCAGGACTATCTGTCAAAACCGATCGTGAAGACGGACCTGCACCATGCCGTGGCGCATTGGGGCGGCCGGATGGTCGAGGTCGCAGCCTGAACGGAAGAGCCAAGCCATGATGTGACTTGGAGATGGTGCTGGACAGGGCGTTGGTCCAGACCTAGCCTTCATCAATGATACAGAAGCGGAGCAGGGGACCCATCATGGCCAAGTCGACGCGACGTCCGCAGCAATTCTACGCCATCGTGATGTGGGTCCTGTCCGTCATTTTTGCGGGCTTTCTAATCGGCCTTGGCAGCCTGATCATCCGCGATATTCCGCGCGTCGATCAACCGGTCCTGATCGAACAGTTCGTCGATGCGAACAGGATCGAAACCCTGCGCGAAAGCGAAACCCTGCTGGAAAGTCAGACCCTGTCCCTGCGCCGACGCGTCGAGGATGCAGTCAATGCACAGAGCGCCGCGACTGCGGATTACCGCGCCGCGCGGGCCAGTTTCGACAACTGGATCGCGACCCGGACGGCAACCCAGGCCGATGCGACCAATCCGGAGGTTCTGGTGCGGACACGCGAACTGGAAGGGCTGACAGATCAGATCCGACAAGCCGACAACGCCGTCGAACAGGCGCAGCAGGTCCTGCGCGATCAGCAAAGAGTGCTAGCAGATACGCGCGACGCCATGGTGCAGCTTCGGGCTGATGCGGATCCGGACTATCGGCGTGCCAGACGAGCGCAGGAATTCCGTGTGTTCGCCTTCCGCCTGGCATTGACGCTGCCTTTGCTTCTGCTGTCCGGCTGGATGCTCGCGAAAAAGCGACGGAGTCCCTATTGGCCGCTCTATCGCGGTTTCGTTCTGTTTTCGCTCTTTGCCTTTTTCGTCGAGCTCGTGCCCTATCTGCCGTCCTATGGCGGCTATGTCCGCTATACGGTGGGTATCCTGACGGTCATAATATCCGGGTATTTCCTGATCAAGCAAATGCGTCGCTACCTCGCTCGCAAACAGGCCGAGGAAGCCCGTTCAGAGGTCGAACGCCGCCAGTCCATCGATTATGAAACCGCGCTGAAGAAAATTGCCGCCAAGACCTGCCCAGGCTGCGACCGGTCCATCGTCAACCGCGATGGGGTTCATTCCGATTACTGCGTCCATTGCGGGATTCACCTGCAGAAGGAATGTGAAAGCTGTGGCACGCGCAATGTCACATTCTACCGCTATTGCCTCAGCTGCGGCACACCGAATGCGGAAACGCCAGGCGTGCAATCACAAAGCGCCTAAACCGAGTCGCAAGCTTGCTCTTGCGTGAAAGCTTTGCCATTGGCGCGGGACTCTCAATCGAACCGATACCGACCTGATGCTCACCCTAACTTTCCCCGATGGCGCCTCCCGCGAATATGATGCGGGCGTAACAGCACTCGAGGTCGCCAAATCGATCTCTTCCGGACTGGCCAAGAAGGTGCTGGCCGTGAAGCTCGATGGCGAGCTGCAGGATGCCACGCGCCCAATTGAGGGTGACGCGCGGATCGAACTGATCACGGCCAAGGACCCGGAAGGGCTAGAGCTGATCCGTCACGATGCCGCGCATGTGCTGGCTGAAGCCGTGCAAGAGCTGTTTCCGGGAACGCAGGTCACGATCGGGCCTGTCATCGAAAACGGATTCTATTACGATTTTCATCGCGACGCGCCCTTTTCCGAAGATGACTTCGCCGCCATCGAAAAGAAGATGACGCACATCATCAACCGCAATGACAAGTTCGAGCGGCAGGTAATGGATCGCAATGAGGCGATTGCCCTGTTTCGGGGTATGGGCGAGTCCTTCAAGGCGGAGCTTATCGAAGACCTGCCCGAAGACGAGACCATTACTGTCTATAAGCAGGGCAAATGGTTCGATCTCTGCCGCGGCCCGCATCTGCCAAGCACTGGCAAGATCGGCAAGGCTTTCAAGCTGATGAAGGTCGCCGGGGCCTATTGGCGCGGCGATAGCAATAATCCGCAGCTGCAGCGCATCTACGGCACGGCGTGGGCCAGCCAGGAAGATCTCGATGCGCATCTGAAACAGATCGAGGAAGCGGAAGCCCGCGACCATCGTCGCCTGGGCCGTCAGCTGGAATTATTCCACTTTCAGGAAGAAGCGCAGGGACAGGCTTTCTGGCATCCGAACGGTTGGACGCTCTATACGGTGCTGCGCTCCTATATGGCGCGCCGCCAAAAGGAGTATGGCTACCAGGAGATTAAGACGCCGCAAATGATGGACCGGAAGTTCTGGGAGAAGTCAGGTCACTGGGACAAATATCGCGAGAATATGTTCGTCGCCGAGATCGCCGATGAGGATAAGGTCCTGGCTTTCAAGCCGATGAATTGCCCGTGCCACATTCAGGTTTTCAATCAGGGCATGAAATCCTATCGCGACCTGCCGCTGCGCTATGCCGAGTTCGGCTCCTGCCATCGCTACGAGCCGTCCGGCGCGCTGCATGGCTTGATGCGCGTGCGCGGCTTCGTGCAGGATGACGGACATATTTTCTGCACGCTGGATCAGGTCACGGATGAAGTGAGCGCCTTCACGGAGATGCTGAAAAGCGTCTATGCCGATCTCGGCTTTGACGATGTCAAAGTGAATTTCTCGACGCGCCCTGAAACACGTGTCGGATCCGACGATTACTGGGACAAGGCGGAAGAGGCGCTGGAAGCTGCCGCGAAGGCATCGGGTCTTGAAATCGTGCTGAATGAAGGGGACGGCGCATTTTACGGGCCAAAACTGGATTTCGTGCTGCGCGATGCGATCGGCCGCGAATGGCAGGCAGGCACGATTCAGCTCGATCCCAACACGCCCGAACGCCTGGATGCGTCCTATATTGGCGCGGATGACCAGAAACACGCGCCGCTCATGTTGCACCGCGCCGTCCTGGGCAGTTTCGAGCGCTTCCTCGGCATCCTAATCGAGAATTATGCGGGCAAGTTCCCGCTCTGGCTGTCACCGGTCCAGATCGTCGTTGCGACGATCACCTCCGATGCTGACGGTTACGCCGAAGATGTCGTCGAAAAGCTGCGGGCTGCCGGTCTGCGGGCCGAGGTCGATACGCGCAACGAGAAGATCAACTACAAGATCCGTGAGCTTTCTGCCGACAGGAAGATCCCCGTGATTGCCGTCGTTGGTCGCCGCGAAGCAGAAGAAGGCAAGCTTGCCCTGCGCCGACTGGGCAGTCAGGGCCAGGAAATCGTCACGCTGGACGAGGCGATCGCCACCCTGACCGAAGAGGCCACGCCGCCTGATCTGAAGCGCCGCGCTGCGGACGCCTAAGCTTCGGCATGTTGGCCAGCCTGACCAACCGCGCGGCAACCGTCTGGCTGCTGTTCTGGATCAGCTTTTTCGCCGTCTATATCCATATGGGCGGGCTGGCCTTTTCCGGGCTGGTCATCCTTCTGGGCGCAGCCGGATGGCTGGTCTGGGCTGTTAATTACCGCAATGTTGGCTGGCCGTCCAAAGACTTAGCACTCGCTCTGATGGCGTTTCTGGCCTTCTTCGTCTGGTTGGCCATTAGCGGCTCTTGGAGCGGCTACGGATCTGGCACGGCCATCCGTCTGGGCGGTCAGATCGTGATGATGATGGCGCTCCCCGTCTTGCTGCTAACGCGCAGTCCGGCCATACGCGAGTTCGTCTCCCATATTATCATGGCGATGGCGCTGGGTGGGGTCGCGGTTCTCGCGCTCGATGTGGCGTCGGGCTATGGCATCAACACATTTCTCGATCCCGTCGGTCCGGGTCAGGACCTGAACATGCGTCAGGGCGATGCGGAGAAGAATATCGGGCGCGGTCATGTCGTCTATGCGATCTTCACGCCGCTTCTGCTGGGCCTGTTTGCAACCCGTCTGCCGCGAAAGCCGGCCCTTGCTGCAGCCATCGGCCTGCTGGCGCTGCTGTTTGTCGGAACGATGCTAAACCGTTTAGCTGTGGCCCCGCTAATCGTGATCGGCGCCTTGCTGTTAGTGGCTATCGGCTGGCGGTCGCCGCGCTGGGGCGTGCGGCTATCGCTTGGGACCGCCGTCGCCTCGGTGTTGCTCGCCCCGCTTGTCGGCGTTTTCGCGCGTCTGGCCGGGGAAGGCGTTATGGCTCGCGTGCCCATGTCATGGGATCACCGTTTGCGTATGTGGGATTACAGTCTCAGCCGTATCGCCGAAGCGCCTCTGTTCGGGCAGGGGCTGGATGCGTCGCGGACCATGCAGGAAGGGTTCACGACTCGGATCGGCGTCGACATTCCGTTCGTGTCGCTGCATCCGCATAATCTCGGCTTGCAGACATGGATGGAAGCCGGCGCAGTTGGCGCGGTGCTGCTCTCCATAGCCTTGGCGGCTCTCTACCGACCGCTGCGACGGCTGTCGGGCGGCAGCCGCTGGCGCGCCGCCGCTCTGTCCGGGACTGTGATGGGCGCAGCGATTGCCAGCGCGATCACGGTCGGGGCTTGGCAATATTGGTGGTGGGGACTTATCGGTCTGGCTGCAATGCTGGTCGTGCTGATCCCTGAAGATGCATATGATACTCCGCACGCATGAGATGCGCCGGATGACAGGAAAATTCAGTTGAAAGGCGTTCTGCCTTTGGCCAGAGCCTGCCGCCAGTGACTCGTACGACACATTCCGACAGGCCCGGCAAGGACGGCCGCATAAGCGCCGTCATGGTGTCCTACATGACGGGGCCTGCGCTGATGGAGGCCGTGCGCGGCATTCAGCGCGATCCGGGCATTTTCGAACTGATTATCATCGATAATGGCAATCCGCGCATAGACCGGGCCCGCATATGGGAGGTGGCGTCTCGAACGGAGAATGTCCGGCTGGTGCAGGGTCACGGCAATATCGGCTTTGCCGCCGCCTGCAATTACGGTGCAGCCCTGGCCGATGGCGACTATCTGTTGTTCATCAACCCTGATGCCATTCTGGAAAGCGGAGCCGCCCGGCAAATGGCGCGCGCGGGCGATCTTCACACCCGTCCCTGGATAACCGGCGGAATGCTGTTCAATGCGGCGGGCCGCGAACAGCGCGGCGGACGGCGCGGCGTTCTGAGCATGCGCTCGGCCATTGCCAGCTTTACGCCGCTGCACCGTCTGCCGGGCATCGCCTCCATTCACCGCGAAAACGAACCGTTGCCAAGCGGACCAGCGCTGATCCCGACCGTATCAGGGGCACTGATGCTGATGGATCGTCAATCCTTCGACCAGCTTGGCGGTTTTGATGAAGCCTATTTCCTGCATGTCGAAGATATCGAGATCTGCCGTCGTGCCCGCGATATGGGCGGCGATGTCATCTTCGTGCCCGGTGCCTGCGCCTTTCATTATGGATCGACTTCGGAAGTCACGCGCTGGCGCGTCGAAATGCACAAGCTGCGCGGTCTGATCCGCTATTTCTGGACTTCCGGACCTGGCTTCGGTGCCAAGCTCGGGACGATCCTGATCGCGCCGCTCATGGCGGCGGCGCTGATGGCGCGGACCGTGTGGTTGAGCCTCAGGAAAGCCGTCACCGGTCGCTGATCAGCCGCCGGACGAACCTTCGATCCAACTGCTGGGTTCGGGGATGACGCGTCCGCGTTCATCCGTCAGTTTAAAAGTTATTTTGACGTTCTCGTCGCGGCTCTGAACGAACTTCCCGCCTTGGCGCGCGGGTTGATAGACCCATTTACGCAAGGATTGCTTGGCGTTTCTGTCAAAGACGCGCTCCGTGCATCCGACCGTGTCGATCGTGGTGACCTGTCCCCAAGCGCTGACGCTCAGATTATATATGCAGTGACCGCTGGCATCGGCGCGTCTTGGCAATATGGGTGGAATACGGACCACAGGCACGGCCTCGCTATCCCGGGTTTCGATATTCAGCCCATCGACAAGGAATGCGATCTGATTGCTGGTCAGTTTCGGAACAGCACCCATATAGTCCAGACCCGGTATGGTGGCCCCCGGTTTGCGTAGCAGTGCTGCCAGATCAGCTCCCGGATCCGGCCGTGACAGGTTGGCGGACTCGAAGGCGACTTTGAACTCATCCAGATCACGCTGCAACGACGCGTCTAACACGGCGTCCGGGACGTTATATTCTGTAAATTGCCCCGATTCAGGAACGTAGCTGCCATCCGGGTCGCTCATGCGGAACACGATACGATTCTCGATACCGGGCCGTTCCACGATTTTTCCATTCTCGACGCGGGGCTGGTAAAACCAAGTGTTAATCGCCGCACGGGACGGATTGAGAAAAACCGACTCTGTGCATCCGGTTGCAACGATGTCGCGGGTGTGACCCTGCTGATCGACCGTAAACCGCATGTTGCAATAACCGCTATACTGCGCTTCCCCGGGCGCGATCGGGCCGTTGCGCAGACAGGGTGCGGCATCAACATTTTCGGGCGCACTTTTCACGAACTCACGGGCACAATCATTGGCTTTCGCTGAGTCAGCTTGATTGAAGGCCGTCTTTCCGGATGGAATCGCGTAGACGAAATTGCTCACGAGCGAGAGCCTCTCCTTGCGGGCCTGTTCCGCCAGTCGGGCCGCCTCGGCAGCAGCGGCAGCCTTGGCCTCTGCGGCACGTTTCAACCGGGCCGCCTCGGCCTCGGCAGCACGCTTCAATCGGTCTGCTTCGGCCCGCGCGGCAGCTTCGGCGGCTTCCTTATCGTCGATGCGCTTCTGAAATTCTTCGGCGCTAACGAGCGTATAGGTCGACGTCCCCTTATTGCCTTTCCGACCGGATGATCCGCTGCGGCCCTTATAGCCGTCGGGACCGCGATAGGCCCGTCTGCTACCGGCATCCTGACCGTCGCGCCCGCCGTCACCCGCACTTCCCGCTGATCCGCCAGAGCCAGCGGCACCGCCATTGACGTTGGAATTGAGATTTTTAAGGAATGTATCCTTGAAGGCGACACTCCCGACAACCTCGATCCTGACGGCTCCGCCATCACCGCCATTGCCGCCGCGACCGCCATCACCGCCGTCACCACCGGGTCCCCCATCGCCACCGATCGAACTGTGCCGGTCTGCGTAGGACCCATTGGCACCTTGGCCGCCTGTGCCGCCCTTGCCACCGCGACCCCCACTGCCACCGTCACCGCCCGTCGCATCGATCTGCAGCGTATTGGCAAAGTCCCAATAGCCACTGGCAAGAACTTCGCGGCTGTCATAGTCGAGAACTTCGATAAAGCCGAGCGGGGCCGTATATTCCATCGGCACTTCGCGAACACGAATGCGGACCCGCCCGCCATTTCGCCCGTTACTGCCTGATGATGCGTCTGACCCGTTGCCGCCCTTGGTGCCGTCGCCATTATGGGCGCGAATGTTGAGAGAATTGGGAATGCCCGGGATTGGATAGACCGCTCGAGTTACGCGCCCGCCAGCGCCCGCCCGGCCCTGACTTCCACTCTGACCCGGCGACCCATCAGAGCCGGGTTTCCTGAGACGCGAGGTCGCGTTGAAGGGCTGCGACCGCAAGAATTCGGCTTTGCGGGCGTTTTCGGCCACGATGAAAGGGGCCTGAATGGCCGCTTCCAGACGGGCGGCTTCGTCGGCGCGCTTGCGTTCGCGTTCCGCTTCGATCTTGGCATCGATATCCAGCAAGATCTTGTCGATCGGCATCTTGTCCGCATCGCTCGGTCCAGACGCATAGAACTCGTCGATGACCGCCAGGGCGCGTTCATAATTTTCCATCCGGTACAGCGCGCGCGCTTCCAGACTCAACAGACGGGCACCCGTCTCGCCGCTGATCTCCTCAGCCTTGGCGAGGGCTGTCAGGGTTTCGGAATAATTGCCCGATTTGAACGCGGCCTGTGCGGACGCGAAATGTGCGCGAGCCTTGGCCAGGTCGACATTCGACAGTTGCGCCGCCGCCGGCATGGCCAGTCCGGTGGCAATCATCAATGCGATTGCTGCGATGGAACGGCCCGATTTCAAGGGTGATTTATATGGCATGAGGATCCCCTAATTGACATCGTATCCGCGACTTTGGAGGCGGGAGGAATAGCTGGATGCCTTGGCACCGCAGGCTTCCATCAGGCGCCGTTCGCGCGCACCGTCATTCCGGTCGCGACAGCCTTCAGGCGGGCATGACCGGATCACCAATTTGGCGCTGCTACTATATTTGACAGTGGCCGTTTTGGTCGGTGGTAGAACCCAGCCGCCAGTCGAATCGACAAAGCCCACTTCTTCCATCGTCACATCGATGGAATAGCTCCTGAATGCGGTCCCTTCGCAATCCGGAACATTTCCGTCGGCAGCGACCGATTTGACGACGTGGGCCATGCCGTCCTCGTAGCTTTTTATCTCCCACGGTCCGTAAGGGATCAGAATGTCGCCCAGGCTGTTGATGACGCCAACGTCATTGTAGCCGCGTTTATGGATTTCAAAATCGGCCACCCCGCCGGAATCCCATATCCCGCCACCAGACGGTTCTGCGCTTGCGACAGCTTTGACAGGCTCGGAGTCCCAGACACCGGCCCGCGCCACCTTAACGTCCCTGTCCCCCGAGGCGCCATTGGCGTCCGACGTTCCGGATTGCGGTGCTGCCGCATTATCTTCTGAGTCCCAGATGCCGTTTGATGCCGCATTTTCAGAGCTGGCCTCAGCTTGGTCCGGTGCGTTGGCTTCGAAATTGTCAGATGGCTGGTCGTCAACCTCGTCAGCCTCGTCGGTTTCGTTGCGTCGTTCCAGTTCGTCATGAATCATCTGGATCGTCGCCTCGGGCCATTCGACCTTTTCGATCGTCAGATCCGATAGCATGATCGTCTTGGCCCCTCTCATCGTGTTCTGCGCTCTGTTATCGGCGTCTTCGCCTGTGTAGATGCTGCCCCAGTCGATGAATTCCCGATAGCGACGCGGGCTGGACGGGATAAAGTTGCTACTGCGACGTCCGGCAGGCAGGATTTGCAGATGCGGTGTGTAGCGGACATATTTTGTCCCGCTGGCCCCCGTCGCCTTCCCATTGAACTGACCATAATGGTTCGGCTGCCTCAATTGTCCTTCATCATCCGGAAAGACGTCGACTTTCATGCTGAGGACCAGATCGATCGGCTTGATATCATCAAACCGTTTCAGGAGATCGGGATGACCGGCCAGAGCGTCGCGTCGCAGCGTTTCTCCGTTGTCGAGATAATATAAACCGGGGCTGGTCCACAGCAGGGTGTAGGACTCGACTGCCTGACCCATCAGACCAGTCCACTTCAAACCCAGCTCGATGCGTTCGAATGTCTCGTGAATGGGATAATTCCACAATTCCAGAGCGATGCCGCCCTTGAAGACGCCGTCGGGCGTCCGCTCCATGGTGACGCCCTGCGTGGAGTAGCGATCCTTATCCTGCGCGCTGGTCGGTGTCGCAAAGGCGGCCAGCAGTAAACAGGCGAGAAGACAGATTAGGATTGAAGCGCGCCAGAGGTGAGCCGGAAAATATCCGTCTGGTCTCACTATCTTTACCCCCCTCAATTGCTGAGACCGTCCCCTGACGCGGTATCAGCCCATTCTCTCTGGCATAAGGAAACAGCGTGGCAAGGCTGTTTTTGCAGGCATCAAGCATCTGAACGTGCCCACGCGTCCAGATCTGATTGGCGGCATGCCGCGGTCCGGTGAATGAGCAGTTCGACCTCGCGACCCTTGGCGTAATGGCTGCCTGCCACAGACACGACCGGCTCGGCACAGGCCGGGGGCGTCGTTTCGGATGACAGGATCAGTGTATCGCCGGGGCGGGCCTCTCGCGTCAGCCGCGTCTGCGTGCCCGCAAGAAAGACCAGTGACGGTTCGCGGTAGTCCGGTGAGACGACGGATGACTGGGCCGGGATTTGCGCCACAAGACGTGGCGTCAAGTCGAGCAGCGGGCTGTTTGCAAGCACCAGACCGAAACCCGTTGCAAGGAATAAACCGCCGGCGATCAGCCCGCGCCAGACGTCCTGCCTCGCAAACCAGAGCGCGGACAACATGACGAGTGCGGACAGGATGACGGCGCAGAGCACGACTGCGGTAACCGACAGACTGTCCCAATGTGTTGCCGCGACGAGGGCGGCCAGCAGGACGCCGACGACGCCCATCAGGACCAGACCTGACAGGCGCAGCCAACCCGCATCGACCAATCTGACCCAGCCCGCACCAGCCAGCAAAGCCAGCGCCGGATAGAGTGGCAGCGTATAATGCGGCAATTTTGTCGGGACGAGTTCCAGCCCGATCCACATCGGGATGATCCAGGCGAGCAGCAATCTGACGCCGCGATCAGTCCGGTTTCGCCATGCAAACAGGATCGCGACCGGCACGGCCAGAATGCCGGGCCAGAACATAACCAGGCTTGTCAGCAGATAATAACCGGGCGCGCCGCCATGGCTTTCCTGCGCGCCGGCGATTTTGCCGCCAAAGTCGCGGCCCAGCGCTTCGGCGAAAAAGGCGCCGTCGGTCCTGATCCCAATCGCCACGAACCAGGGCAGTGCAATCAGCAAGGCCACGATGATCGGCATGGGTTTCATGGTTGCGCGGACTCGGTCCCATGAGCGGTCCCAGAGGGCCGATCCGATCAGTCCCAATGCGGCAATCGCCAGGATCAGCGGACCTTTCAGCAGCAGTCCTGCCGCAATGCCCATCCAGACTGGCCAAGCCTTACGCGCCGCCAGACCGTAGAGCACGACCGCGCAGGCCCCAGCCAGCATGGCGTCGGTCTTGGCGATATGGGCTTCGAAAACCAGCGATACGGACAGGGCCAAAAGCCCTGCGCCCCATAACGCTTCGCGGCGGCCGAACAGGGCAAGCCCACCCAAATAGGTCGCCCAGACCGCGATCAGCGCGCCCAGAACGCTCGGCAGACGGTGCGCCCAGATGGCGCGTTCGCCGCGTTGTACATCATCGATCTGTCCGGTCAGGGTCAGGCTGGCAAGCTGCGCCCAATAGGCCCCGGCGGGCTTCTTGTGACGCGCATCCTCCTGAAACCGGATGTCGATCAGGTCGCCCGTCTCGACCATCTGTACCGTGGCCTGCGTGTAGCGGGCTTCGTCGCGGTCGATCGGGGGCAGGGACGCCAGGCCCGGCAGATAGGCTAGCAGGGCAATCAGACCCAGCAGCAGCATGTCGCGCCGTCTGGAATGGCTGGAAGGCGAAGCAGTCACAGTTTCGCCTTGGCGCGCAGTGACGCGGAGAGCAAGTCTGTCACGCTGTAACAAAGCTTGCACACTGCTCACTTGTCGCTGTGCCGTCATCCTGTCAAAGGCAGCGTCATGCGTTCAGAGCCTGACATCGCGGTCGTTCTGCCGGCCTATAATGAATCCGGTAATCTGGGCCCGCTGATCACGGAGATCGATGCGGCCTTGTCGGATGTTCCGCATGAAATCGTCGTGACCGACGACGGATCGACGGATGATACGCGCGACAGGCTGATCGCACTGAAATCGGATTTCCCGCAGCTGCGCGTTCTGGCGCACCGCAAGAATGCCGGGCAGAGCCGGGCGCTGCGCACCGCCATCATCGCTGCCCGCGCGCCGATCATCGCAACGCTGGACTCCGACGGCCAGAATGTGCCTGCCGATATCCCGGCGCTTTACCGGCAGCTGATGCGCGACGACGCACCGGACACATTGGCCATGGTTGGCGGACGGCGCGCCAAACGCAAGGACACGGCGGCGAAGCGGCTCGGATCGCGCATCGGCAACGGCGTGCGCAAACGCCTTCTGCATGACGAAGCGGATGATACGGGCTGTGGCCTGAAAGTATTTCGGCGTCAGGCGTTTCTGGAACTGCCCTATTTCGATCACATCCACCGCTACCTGCCGGCCCTGATGCTACGCGAGGGCTATCGCTGCGAATATGTCGATGTCGGTCACCGCGAACGCGGCGAGGGCGAGAGCAAGTATACGAATTTCGGACGCCTCAAGGTCAGCATTGCCGATCTGCGCGGTGTGCGCTGGCTGATCAGCCGGTCGCGCCAATCTGGCGGCTATGACGAGCTTTAAGTCGCTACGGCCTGACTTAACCCGACCTTAACCCTGACAGGCGCACGATAACCTCCGGTTAACCACGCTTGCGAGGGCCGCCATGCGCGCTCTGTCTATCTTCCCCCTGATGACCGTGCCGGTTATCATCTATAATCTGATGGCTCTGTCCGGACAGGCGTTGAGCTCGATCGACGCCATGCGTGAACGTCTCGATACGGATTTCATGTCCGTTGCCATGGCAAGCGGCGTCAACTGGTCGATCACGCCGGGACATGCGCTGACCGTGCTGGCTCTGGTCTGCCTGTTCTTCGAACTGATCAAGTCGACGGGAACGGGACGCGCCGCGGTGATGAACCACGCCTTTTCCCTGATCCTGTTCATTCTCTGCCTGGTTCAGTTCCTGCTGATGCCTGCCTTTGCGACGAGCGTATTTTTCATCATCGGTGTCATGACCCTGCTAGACGTACTGGCCGGCTTCATGGTGACGATTGCGTCTGCCCGCCGCGACTTCGGGGTCGATGCGGCCTATGCCGACTAGACGACGCTCATGGATGTCCACCACATTCCACCCGCGGCCATTGCCAGAAAGACCCGCTCCCCCTTGAGCGAACCGGCTCTGCTGTCCGATGCGCTGATGCTGGCCGGGGCGTTCGCATTCGAGATGGGAGAAGATGGTCATCTCGATCCGGCGAACCGGGACGCGCTCGCCCATAATCTTGTCGAGATGCCGGATATGTTCTCGACGGCGGCCAGCGACTGGGAAGCCCGACTGGGCCCCGATGATGTGAGAGCCCGGCGCGCCGCCCTGTCGCGCCTGACCTTTGTCGGTGCACGCTACAAACTCGATTATGTGGTCCGCGACGGAATGGGCGAACACCGTCATTTTCGTGAAATTGCCGAAGCCATGGCCTGCGCGGACGGGCGCGCGACACTGATACGCGGCGTGCTGCTGGACCGGACGGGCGAAGCCAGTCGCAACGCTGCCATCGCCTGGCGCGCGCGGCACGATCCTTTGACGCGATTGCCAAACCGGTCCTGTCTGGACGCTGCGGCAGTGCAGCTATCCGCGCTGAGCATCCGGACCGGCGTTCCAGCCTATCTGCTGCGCGTGCGGATCGGTAACTGGCGACGATATGTCGATACTTATGGTGAGGAGATAGGCGATCAGCTGCTGGGCGAAGTCGGGCACCGTCTGCGGGCTGCATCTCTGGCTCCCGATATGGCCTTCCGACTGGGTGGCGCGGACTTTGCAATAGGGTCCCTGACGGGGGATCTGGAAGATTTGGCGACATCACTCGAAATTTTGCTGGGCGGTCAGCCCGTTCATACGGCGATGGGGGCCTTGCCGCTTGACATCGACATCGCGAGCGTACGGCTCGGCGCGCTCAGAGATGCACTCGATGCCACACGGGCCGTACTCGAGGACGATCTTGATTATGGTTCGCGCACCCCGCAGTCGCAGCCCATCGATATTGATCAGCTACTCCGCGATGACCGTATTACCCTAGCGTTTCAGCCCATCGTTCATGCCAAGACAGGGGCGCTCCACCATTATGAATGCCTGCTGCGGCTGCGGCTGCCCGATGGCCGCATCGAAAGCGCCTATAAGGTCATTCTGGCTGCCGAGCAGTCCGGACAGGTGACACAGTTGGACCGTCGCGCGCTCGATCTGGCCTTGCCATTTCTGAAGGATGACGGCGATGTGCGTCTGGCGCTGAACGTGTCCGCTGGAACAATTGCGGACGAAGCGGCATCGGCGGCCTATATCGCCTCCCTGACGGCGCTGGGCTCGGACGCAGCGCGGATCACGATCGAGATGACCGAAACGCTGGCGCTTGACGATCCGGCGCTGGCATCCAGTTTTGCCGCGGCGGTGCGGGCGCTCGGCTGTGCCTTTGCCGTGGATGATTTTGGGTCCGGCCACACGTCTTTCCGCAACCTGCTGGCCGTCGAAGCCGACAGCATCAAGATCGATGGTAGCCTCGTCGCGGGCGTGGCGACCGACGAGAACAAGCAGGCCTTCATCCGCATGATGGTCGATCTGGCCGCAACATTTTCGGTTCAGACCGTGGCGGAAATGGTCGAAGATCATGCCGATGCCATCGTGCTGGCGCGGATCGGCGTCGATTATCTGCAAGGCTATTATTACGGTCGCCCTGTTCCCGCCCCGTCCTGGCCCCGGCTGAGCCCCGACGCCAAGAAAACTGTCGAAACCTGATTTGCGGAGACTCATGACGCGGCGACCCGGCCCGTGCTAGGCGGGTCATATGCGCGAAAGTGCCGACAGACTGGAAAGTTTCTATGCCGCGCCGCTGGGCCGGATGGCGCGCAGCATGGCGATGCGTCGGCTTGTGACCTTGTGGCCGGATCTGGCAGGCTGCAACGCGCTCGGATTTGGCTATACAGCCCCCTATCTCGAAGCTTATCGCCGCAGTGCCAACCGTATCGTTCTGGCCAATCCGGCAGAGCAGGGGGCGATTGCCCACCGCTCCTCACGGGGTGTGATGAGTTGTGTTTCCGATGAAAGCCTGCTGCCTTTTTCAGACGCGGCGTTCGACCGCGTCCTGTGCGTACATGCGCTGGAAGAAGCTGATGACCTGCCCGGGCTCCTGCGGGAGCTGTGGCGCGTCACCCAGCCGGAAGGCCGAATCGTCGTGATCGCGTCTGGACGGTCGGGCCTGTGGGCGCGCGCCGATACGCTGCCTTTCGGATCGGGCCGATCCTTTTCGCGGACGCAGCTGCGCGCACGCTTGCTCAAGGCCGGCTTTCATCCGACGGTCGGGGCGGGGGCGCTTTACGGCCCGCCGATCACTCGTTTGTCAGGCCCGAAGCTTGCCTATGGGTTCGAGCGCTTCGGTGAAACGGTCTGGCCGGGTTTTTGCGGACTGGTGATGGTCGAAGCGATCAAACGGCTCTATGTCGAACCGGACCGGATCGAGACCGCCAAGGTCCGCGCTCCGCTCTTCGGGTCGTCGGCCCAGCCTTCAGTGGAGCGTCGCAAATGAGTGCCAATCCCGATTTGGATCGTGTCCGGCAGGAAATCGACCGGGTCGACAAGGCCATGCTCGATTTGATCGCGGAACGGCTGGCTCTGTCTGCCGATGTACGTCGGGCCAAGGCCGGTGCCAAACTGTGGCGACCCTCGCGCGAAGACGGTCATGTCGCGCATCTGGCCGAACGGGCGACGCATACGGGCACGCCGCCTGCGCTGGTGTCGCGGATCTGGGCCGAATTGATGAGCGCGTCGATTTCCGTACAGGGTTCGAGCCGGATTCACGTCGCGCTGGAAGGGGACGCCCGCGCCAATCTATCGCTGATCCGGGACCGGTTCGGCGGCAGTCTGCCGGTCCTGTCCTACCCGACCAGCTCGAACGCACTGGCCGCCTGTTACGGTGAGGATGAGGGCATTGCGGTGCTGCCCGCGCCGGGCGGCATGAATAACTGGTGGACGGCGCTGGCGGCAGGGGGCGCGATGCCGGAATTGAAAATCGTGGCGCCGCTGCCACGGATCGAAGCTGGCGACTGGCCGCGCGCCGTCGCGATTGCGGCCATCGATCTCGACATCGGTTCCTTTGATGGTGACGGACGGATCTTGTGTGCAAGCCGGGACGTCATGCCGGGGCTGGTTCGTGCCGAATCGGGCGATCTGTCGCTCTACGAAATTGCCGCAACGGAAGATGTGGATGCGCGCGACGTGATCGGCTACCTGCCACCGCCCGTCTCTGTCTGATGGCTGCTTTGCCAAGGCTTACAATCCATGTCTGATACGCCATTCGACTCCCTTCTGATCGTGGGATCAGGCCTGATCGGCAGTTCCATCGCCCGGGCCGCCAGAGCGCGGGCTGGCGTTTCGACAATCTGGATGTCCGACCGGTCCGCCACAGTCATCGAAACGGTCGAGCAGCTGGGTCTGGCTGAAGGTACGGCGGAAGGTCCGGCCCATCACTTCGCCTCGCAAGCCGATCTGGTCATGCTCTGTGTGCCGCCCGCGCGCATCGCCGAAGTTGCCGCAGATCTCCTGCCACTCATGAAGCCGGGCGCAGTCCTGTCCGATGTCGGGTCGATCAAGGGCGCTGTGATCGATGCCGTCCGGCCCGCCTTGCGCGATGATGTCTCCTTCATTCCGGGTCATCCCATTGCTGGGACAGAATTTTCCGGACCGGAAGCGGGCTTTACGGAATTATTCGATAATCGCTGGTGCGTACTGACGCCGATCGATCCTGACGATCCGGCGCTGCGGCGGCTGAGCGCGTTCTGGGAAGCTCTGGGCTCCTCCGTGGCGGTGATGGACCCGACCCGTCATGATACAGTTCTGGCGACCACAAGTCATGTCCCACACCTGATCGCCTATACGCTGGTCGGGACTGCGGTCGATATGGAAACGGTGACGGGCGACGAAGTGGTCAAGTTCTCGGCTGGCGGCTTTCGAGACTTTACCCGTATTGCCGCGTCCGATCCTGTCATGTGGCGGGATGTCTTTCTGTCTAACCGCGAAGCCACGCTGGATGTGGTGGACCGGTTCATCGAAGATCTGACGGCCCTGAAACGGGCGATCCGCTGGTCTGATGGTGATACGCTGCTCGATCATTTCGCCAAGACGCGCGATATCCGGCGCCGCATCGTCGAAAGCGGTCAGGATGAGCCGAATTTCGGTCGCGACGATTAACCCGCGAGTGCTCGCCTTATTCGGCGTTCTGATTGGGCGTGACAGGGTCCGAACTTATCTCCGCGTCCGGTAGCGGGTCTTTGAGAACCGGCGCGCGGCCTGCCTCATTGACGGGACGACCTCGCGCCAGGCTGAGAAGATATTTGGCATATTCACCCGCCAGCCTGCGAAAGCGTGGCAGATCGGTCCACCAGTCCGCCGTATCGGTCGGCTGAACGGCGACGGGCGTGACATGCAGACCGCCCATGGCGTGGCTGAGTTCCACCAGCGCGCGCGGCATGTGATAGGCGGACGTCACCAGAATGATATGGTCATACCCCAGAGCTTGCGCCCAGGCGACCGTCTCGCGCGCATTCCCGCGCGTATCGAGCGCGGCATAATCGATATCGACGCAGCACTCGGCCGTGTCTGCCGTGACGCCGGACAGGCGCGCGACCGAGTCTAACGTCAGGCTGCGATTGACCCCGGAGACGAGCAGACGTTCGCCGCGCCCGTATTCGATCAACGCTCCGGCTCGTTCCAGTCGTCCCCCTCCCGGACCGGTCCAGACTACAACTCCATCGGCAGCCGGAAGATCGACCGGGACGGTAATGCCGTCGACATAGTGGGCAAACGCGAGAAAGCCGCCGGTCAGGCCGCCAAACAGCAAGGCCGTCAGAAAGACAAACAGACGCCGCGGTCCACCGCCCGAACGTCGCAATTCGGCTTCCGTTTCAGGATGTCTACGGCGTTGTCCTGTCACGCGCGCCGCCTTTCATAGGCGAGTTGGCGCAAGGCCGCCCATCCGGCTGCCCCCGCACAGATCGCCCCGAACAGAAAGGCCAGCGCCGCCAGTATGGCCCCGTCATAGACCCCGTCCGTGACAGCCTGCCAACCGACCGAACCCTGACCGGGACCCATGGACACGACAGCCCAGATCAGAAACGCCAGAACCATGCCGATGCCCGCGCCGACGAGCCCGCGCCGCGCCGCCTGGCCAACGAACAGCCGGGCGACGAAACTGTCGGATGCACCCGCCTGGACCAGCACATGGATGATGTCGCGCTGAGCGGCGAGATTGGAGCGGGTCGCGAAAACATTCACGGCCATGGCTGCAAAGCCGATCAGAAGAACCAGCGCCGCGCCCAGCAGAACCAACCGTCCCACGGTTCTGTGCAATTGCCCGGAGAAGCGGGAATGATCGTCGATAATGGCCATGATGCCGCCTGCATCGAATTGCGACTGCAGGCTTTCTACGGGCAAGCGGCTCTCGGATTCGATTTCGATCACGCCGGGTATGGGCAGATCGTCGGGCAGATCGCCATCACCCAGCCAGGGCTCGATGAGAGCGGCGGCTTCGCTGCGCGACAGGGTCGACAGACGGGCTCGCGGCAAGGTCTCGCGCAGGATCGCTCGCGTCGCATCGATCTCGGCGTCACGCCGGCTTTCGGCACTGATCATGATCTGTACGGTGGAACTCTGCGACAACTGCGCCGTCCAGCGATCGGATAGCCGGTCGGCCCCGCGTGAGAACAGCAAGGCCAGCGCGGCGAGAAACGCCATCACGACCAGCACAAAAAGAAGCGAGCGCCCGCGTTCCGGTCGCGGCGGTAGCAGCGGCTGCGAAGCCGGGCTGACAGGTACGCTATGAAGGGCGGGTTCGGTGTTCATGCCGCGCGTCCGGGCCGCGTCGGCGGCGACACTTGCGCGGCGTTAAGCCGACCGGCGTCGAGGCGCAAAGTGCGCGCGCTGACGTGATCGATCAGACCGACATCATGGGTCGCGATCAGAACCGTCGCACCCATTCGGTTCATTTCCGAAAACAGACGCAGCAGTCGGGCACCGATTTCGGGATCGACATTGCCGGTCGGTTCGTCGGCAATCAGCAAATCGGGTTTGGCGATAACGGCCCGGGCAATGGCGCATCGCTGCTTTTCTCCGCCGGACAGGGTCGGAGGCAGCGCGCCCATGCGGTGGCCGAGTCCAACCCAGTTGAGCAATTCGATGACATCGGAGGCATAACTGTTCCGGCTTTCGCCCGCGACCCGAAGCGGCAAGGCGACATTCTCAAACACGGAGAGATGGTCGATCAGGCGAAAATCCTGCAACACGACGCCGATCCGACGTCGTAAAGCCTGCACTTTCGAGGACTTTAGCGCGTCCACATCCTCACCGAACAAACGGATCAGACCGCGCGAGGGTTTGAGTTCGAGATAGCAGAGCTTGAGCAGGCTGGATTTCCCGGCTCCTGATGGGCCTGTCAGGAAGGTGAAGCTGCCGCGTGGCAGTGAGAGATCGATATCGCTCAGCACTTCTGGCCCCCGACCATAGCGCAGCCCGACCCGTTCCAGCACGAGGCTCGGTTCCGGATGCGGCGGAGCCAGCGTCATGCGGTCGTCTTTTGAAGAGGTGTTCGATAAGGAGGCATGGGGATTGCTGTCTGGGATTGGGGGCTTTTCTGCCTACTGTTGGAACGGTTGCTGGACAATCCCTGCAGTGTGGTCGAATAACAGCTAAGCTAGCGTAAATCTGGGGTGAGTCTCAATGGCCAGCATGGCAAAAGGGACGAAAGAAGAAATAGCGGGGGACGGGGTGATGGGCCGATGAGCGAAATCGTTCTGACATGTCCGGCCTGTGCCACGCGCTACAAGGCCGATGTTGAAAGTATTGGACCCAATGGCCGGACGGTGCGCTGTGCGCGCTGCGAAGAGGTCTGGTTCCAGCCTTCACCCGACATGGTGGCCGATGCGGTGACGGACACGCCAATAGACCCGCAGGCTCTGGCCCATGCGGACAATGAACAAGACGATACAATGGGTGGTGAGGCTGGTCAGTCCATGAGCCCTCGTCATGAGCGATCCCAGTCCGCCAACTCTCTGCCTGCGGGGTCGGACGCTGACTCGCGCGGCGCCATTGGCGGCTTTGGATCCGTCCCTGTGGCCGTGACGTCGGACGGCTCGGGTCAGGTTGCAGCATCTGCGGGCACTGTGAACCCTGCCGCCAGCGCTGGTCCCTCTTCCATCACGGATGAGTCGCAAGCCAGCGTCGCGCCACTGCCGGATGCGCTCGGTGCCGATGTGATGATGCGCGACCGCGCCGATCAGGCCAAGCTTGCCAAGCGCAGACGGACCATTCTCATCATCTGGCTCGTACCGTTGATCATTGTGTTGCTTGCCGCCATTATCGCCTGGACGCAGCGACAGGCGATCGTGAACCGCATTCCGCAAATGGCGACGCTGTATCAGGCCTTGGGTGAGGAAGTGCGTGTCGGCGGTCTGAAGCTGGATCCGCCATCCGCGACTATTCTGGAAGAGGACGGGGTGGCCGTCATTCGCATTGATAGCGTCCTATACAATCTGACCAGCAAGACTCTGCCTGTGCCGCTGATCGAGCTGACCCTGCATGACGATCTCGGTCAGTCTCTGGCACAATGGTATGTCGAACCGTCCCAGACGCAAATTGCACCGAAGGGTCAGATTCCGATTTCGACGAACTACACCGATCCGCCTAGCGGGGCCGTCGGCGTCCGGTATCGGCTGATGAATGAGGGGCGGGCGGCCTGAACCCTGTTGCTAGGCGTCCAGGCTGCGGCCGACGTTCTAATCCCGGATCGCCAATCCGTCGCCTTGGCGGCCGACGGGGATGCGGCGCAGGACGGTGCCGGTATCGAACTCCACTTCGGCGACCGTGTCGGTTCCGGTTTCCGCGACATAGAGCCGGGAGCCATCGGCAGAGAACAGGATCGTCACTTGCTGCGCAGCCGCATTGCCACTGACCGGTATGGTGCGGGTCAGCGTCCGGCTGGCAACATCGATGACGGAGAGCGAGCCATCCGTCAGGTTGGACGTAACGGCATCGCGACCATCGGGCGAGATGACGAGACGCAGCGGAAAGCCGCCAACATCCAGCCGGGCTAATTCGTCCAGATTGGCGGCGTCATAGACGATCACGCTGTCGGCGCTGCGATTACTGACCCAGAGCTCGCCACCATCCGGGGTCAGGTCGATGCCTTCCGTGCCCGCGCCTGCTGGTACGGTGCGGATCAGGCGGTCCGCATCCAGATCGATCAGGCTGATCGTCCCCGCGCCGAGATTGGCGGTATATGCGCGCGATCCATCCGGTGAAACGGCGACCATATGGGTGCCGTCTTCATCGGTGCGAATGCCGACAACCTCGCCGCTGCGCGATATGTCGACAAGGCTTTGGCCGCCTTCGGTCGTGGCGATGATGCGACCATCGGCCAACCATTTGATGCCATGCGGACGGCTATTGTCGCCCAGATCGATCGTGTCGATGATGGTGAGCGTTTCAAGGTCGAAAATATCGATAAGCCTGTCGCCATAATTGACGACGGCGGCGCGGCTCAGATCGGGCGAAAGGGCAATCTCATGGGGTGCATCGGCGCTCGTGTCGCGCCGTGCCAGCTCGGTTCCGTCGTCCAGATTGATGAAACTGACCGTGTCTTCGCCTTTATTGCCGACGATCAGCATCGGGCCGTCATAGATCGGCGGTGTATCGGCGCTGGTCGCAGCGGAGCTGCAAGCCGTGAGCAGAGCGATGGCGGCGATCCAGATCGTTTTCATGTCTTGCCTTTCCGGGCTTTGGCAGTCTTCGGTTTCGCTGTCGTTTTTGCCTTTGCCTTTGTTTTGGTTGGGGTCTTGCGTCCTGGAATGCCGTCACGGGCCAGTTCGTCCGCGCGTTCATTGCCGAAATCGCCTGAATGGCCCTTGACCCAGCGCCAGTCGATTTCCCGTGCATTGGCCAGCCCGTCCAGTTCCTGCCAGAGATCGGCATTCTTGACGGGCTTTTTCGCGGCGGTCTTCCAGCCCCGTTTTTTCCAGCCGGGCAACCACTCCTGCAGCCCTTTGAGCACATAGGTCGAATCAGAAAACAGGACCGTTTTGCCGGAATAGCTGGGCTTGATTGCGCGCAGCGCCTCGATCACGGCCTGCATTTCCATCCGGTTATTGGTCGTCAGTCCTTCGCCGCCGTTCAGTTCCTTCTGGCGCTTGCCGTGAAACATGACCACACCCCAGCCTCCGGGACCGGGGTTTCCCGAACAGGCCCCATCCGTGTAGATGACCAAGGCGCTTTCCAGGCTTTCGCAGTCGCTCATGCGGCCGGCTTTTTCGGCGGAAGAAGTTGTCGCGGCAAGCGGAAGACAACTTCTTCCTTCGTTACCTGGATCTCCTTGACCTCGACATCATAGCGCGATCGCAGCGCCGCCAAGACGCCATCGACCAGATATTCCGGCGCTGACGCGCCGGCAGACAGGCCGATTGTGTCGGCCTGCGCAACTCTGTCCCAGTCGATCGCATCTGAAGCACTGATCAGGTAGGCGGCGTCAGCGCCAGCTTTTTCGCCGACTTCAACCAGTCGTTTGGAATTGGAGGACGTCTGAGATCCGATCACCAGCATCAGATCGCACTGCGCGGCGATCGTCTTGACAGCAGCCTGGCGGTTCGTCGTCGCGTAGCAAATGTCTTCCTTGTAAGGCAAGGCGAGCGTCGGGAAACGTTCGCGCAGAATGTCGATCAGATGGGACGTATCGTCGACGGACAGGGTTGTCTGGGTAACGAGTGCCAGATTGTCAGGGTCCTGCGGCGGATAATCCCGCGCATCCGCCTCGGTTTCGATCAGTGTGATTTCGCCTGCCTGAAGCTGGCCCATTGTGCCGATTACTTCCGGATGGCCCTTATGGCCGATCAGCAGAATATGCTTGCCATTGGCGTGGTGACGCTCGGCCTCGACATGGACCTTGGAGACAAGCGGGCAGGTCGCATCGAGGAAGTTCATCGCTCTGGCGGCGGCGGCGGCGGGTACGGATTTCGGAACGCCATGAGCGGAGAAGATGACGGGTCGATCGTCCGGGCATTCGTCAAGTTCGTCGACGAAAACGGCGCCCAGCGATTCCAGGCGGCTGACCACATGGCGGTTGTGCACGATTTCGTGCCGAACATAGACCGGCTTTCCATATTTCTTCAGGCTTTCCTCGACAATCTGGATCGCCCGGTCGACGCCAGCGCAAAACCCGCGCGGACTGGCCAGCAGAACGGTCTTGGAGGGACGGCTCTGGGCGGACGCTGTTGCTTGCGAGGACGCGAAATCAGGGGTGGTCGTCATGGGCACCTGTCTTAAAGCTCTGTCACCTTGGCAAGATCACGGTTCGCGGATGTTGCGCGGCTAACCATCGGCGGTTAAGCAGCGCCCTAACAGACGCGCCGCGATCCTGCCAAGGCTTCACCTGATGTCGAGGCAATCCGGGCGCTCCTATGACGACAATTGGCTTTCCATGAAAAAACTTCTGATATTTGCAGTCATCGGCGCGCTGGCTGTCTCAGGTTGCCGCTCGACAGCGGAAGTCTTCGAGATTGGTGAAGCGGGCGAGCGAAATGTCGGCCCCTGTCCACGCGCATTCGCCCTGTATGACGCAGCGCGCATCGTCGAATTTCGCGGCGAGGGGCAGCGCTACGACAATGTCGGCTTTACGGGTGAAATCAGCAAGGTGACGTCGCTCTGCCGTTATGTCGGCGACAATCCGATTACAGGTGACGTGACGATAACGTTCGATCTGGGTCGCGGCCCGGCCACGGATGGCCAGCGCGATGCGGTCTATCAGTATTGGGTCGCCGTCACGCGCAAGAATATTGCCGTGATCGACAAGCAGACCTTTCCCTTACGCGTGACCTTCCCGGAGGGATCGGACCGGATCCGTGTAACTAAAACGGTCGAGGATTTCAGCATTTCGCGCGTCTCGGACACGACATCCGGTGAGAATTTCGAGATCATCGTCGGTTTCGAGGTGACGCCGGAACAGCGTGCCTTCAATAATGAAGGTCGACGTTTCCGCGTCAATGCCGGCCAAGGCTAGCCTGATGTCCCTGCAATCGCGCCTCTCGGCGGCTTTCGGCGAGGCGTTTGCGGCGCTCGGTCACGATGCGGCTTTCGGCTCCGTTGTCGACAGCAGCAAGGGCGATGCTCCTTATCAGTGCAATGGCGCCATGGCGGCGGCAGGCGCGGCGAAAAAACGCGGCGAAAAGCTCAACCCGCGCGAGGTCGCAACGCAGGTTTCGGAACGTCTCAAGGACCACCCGCTGGTCGCATCGCTCGAGATCGCAGGACCGGGCTTTCTCAATATCGTCCCGTCGCAAGCGGCCTTGGCTGAAACGGCGCAGCTGATCGCGGAGAATCCAGCGCGCGGGATCGAAGCAGGTGCGGAACTGACGATCGTGATCGATTATGGCGGCGCCAATGTGGCCAAGCCCATGCATGTCGGTCATTTGCGCAGTGCCGTCATCGGGGAGGCGATCAAACGGCTGATGCGTGCGCGCGGCCACACGGTCATTGGCGATGCCCATCTCGGTGACTGGGGCCTGCAAATGGGCCATCTGATCAGCGAGCTGGAGATCGAACAGCCAAGTCTTGTCTATTTCGACGTCGATTATGACGGTTCCTATCCGGATGTGCCGCCTGTGACGATGGACGATCTGGCCCGGCTCTACCCGCAGGCATCGAACGCCGCCAAGGCCGATGAAGCGCGGATGGAGCGATCGCGGGTCGCAACGGCGGAATTGCAGTCTGGACGTCGGGGCTACCGGGCGCTGCTGGATCATTTCATCGCCGTGTCGATCGCCGCACTAAAGGAAGGCTATGGCCGGCTGGGTGTCGAATTCGACCTCTGGAACGGTGAAGCCTGCGTCGATCCGCTGATCCCCGACATGGTCGAAGACCTGCGTGAAAAGGGACTGACCGAAGAAGATGGCGGTGCGCTGATCATCCGTGTGGAGCGCGATGACGATAAGAAGGATGTTCCGCCCGTCATGCTGCTCGCCAGTACCGGGGCCGTGCTTTATCACACGACGGATCTGGCTACGCTGGTGGACCGCAAGGCCGAAATCGACCCGGATCTGGTCCTCTACGTCGTGGATCAGCGCCAGGCCTTGCATTTCGAACAGGTTTTCCGCGCGGCAGCGCTGGCGGAGTGGTTCCGTCTGGATCAGCTCGAACATCTCGGCTTCGGCACGATGAACGGCAAGGACGGAAAGCCCTTCCGGACTCGCGACGGCGGTGTGCTGCGGCTCGAAGATCTGATGGAAATGATGCAGTCTGCAGCGGAAAAACGTCTGGCCGAGTCGGGCATCGGAGCTGATTTCGACGCCGAAGAACGCGGCGAGATCGCCCGAACTCGTCGGTCTGGCCGCGCTGAAGTTCGCCGATCTGCAAAATGCCCGTCTGACCAATTATGTGTTCGATCCGGATCGCTTCACAGCGTTCGAAGGCAAGACCGGGCCCTATCTGCTCTATGCGGCGGTGCGCATCAAATCGATCCTGCGTAAGGCCGAGGATATGGGCGAAGCGTTCGGCTCGATCATACCGGAGAACGAGGCCGAAGCGACGCTGGTTCTGGCTCTCGATGCCTATCCCAAAGCCATCGCGCTGGCGGCTGAAAAACGCGCGCCGCATATTCTCTGCGACCATGTCTACAGCCTCGCGCAGGCTTTTTCGCGCTTTTACACCAACTGCCCGATTCTGGCCGACGACACGCCCGACGACGTTCGCGCCTCCCGCCTGTCACTCGCCAAAGCGACGCTGGAACAGTTGGAACACGGACTGGAGATCATCGGGCTGGAAGTGCCCGAGCGGATGTAAGCGTTCAATATGATCCGGGGTATTATATTGAATGCGAGGCGTGCGCCCGCGCGGCAAAAGACTTTTTTTACCCCGAACCGTCCGGAAAAGGCCACTCACAGTCACACACTGGCACGCGGTAATCGCGAAATTACTCTGTGAAGAGTTCCAACGCACCAGCGGTCATAGACTGCACGCCAAGCTTCAGTGCCGGCTCTGGTTGAGGGGCAAAGAATGGCGAGTGATTAGCGGGTGGTAGCGAGCCCGTTTTCTCAGACATCGCCATCATCTTGGCGTCCACACCGCCGGTCCAGAAAATAAATGTCGGAATGCTGCGGTCATAGCGGTGGAATTGGGAAAAATCCTCTCCGCCCATGCTCGGAGGCCGCGCAACGACTTTATCATTCCCAATAGACGCGCCAATGGCTTTCATGACACGGTCCGTCATGCCGGGATCATTAAAGGTCGAAGGCGTGTAGTCGCTCTCTATCTTAACCTCAGGCATCAGCTCTTCCGGTAAGCCAGCAGACAGCGCCTGAGCGTTCGCGATCCGTTTGATACCATCCAGCAAAGTCTTGCGCACACCATCATCATAAGACCGGACCGTGATCAACAGCTTCGCTTCATCCGGAATGATGTTGTGCTTGTAACCGGCTTGAAATGAGCCGACTGTCACGACACCGGATTCGAGCGGATTGACCTCGCGGGACATGAGGGTCTGCAAGGCATTGATGATCTGAGATCCGATAACAACCGGGTCCTTACCCATGTGCGGGGCAGAGCCATGGGCACCGATACCCTTGATCGTGATATCGACGCTATCGACATTCGCGAGCGCATAGCCGGATGTATAGGCAATTGTGCCGGCGGCATCCCAGCCAGATGTATGTGTCGCGAGCACGTAATCAGGCTTCGGATAGTCTCTATAAAGGCCATCTTCGAGCATGGCGATCGCACCCAGACCTAATTCCTCTGCGGGTTGTCCGATAATGACGAGGGTGCCAGACCATTCATCTTTCAGATCAACCAGCTGACGGGCCGCGCCTATCATGATCGCCATGTGACTATCATGGGCACACGCGTGCATGATCGGGGCTTCATTGCCCTTATGGTCCAGGCCGACCGCAGTGGATTGGTAAGGAAGGCCCGTCTTTTCAAGCAGAGGTAGCGCGTCGATGTCGGCACGAAGCATGACGGTCGGTCCGTCGCCATTTTTCATTACGGCCACGACGCCATAGCCTCCCACACCTGGGAGTACTTCACCGACGTCCTTTTTGACTTTCTCCCGCACCCAGTCATTGCCAACATTCTCTGTGACATTGAAGCCGAGTGATCGTAGCTCTTGAGCGTATCGCGCCGACGTCTCTTTTTCCATCAGGGAGAGTTCCGGGTTTTCATGGAAATGTTTGTAGAGGTCGAAGACATAGGAATAATCTTCGGACACACTTGCCGTCAGGTCATTCGCCAGAACAGGCGAAGACATGACAGACAGGAGTGAGGCCGCTGTCAGCATCAGAAATTTTTTCATTTGAAGTCCCCTTTTTGCTGACTTGACCCAAATTTCAACGATGTGCAAGCAACGCAGATCAAGCATAAGGTCATAGAAACCGCATCCTCGCAAATTCTGCCCCCAAAAGCGCTTGCACAGTCTATGCGTTGTTTCGCGATGCCGTGCCCCGCCAATACATCAGCAAGTTGGGACCTTGCCTGCCGCATCATCCACATCCTCGCCGATTGACTCCGGCGCGATTCGCGCGCATTTCGCGGCCATCTTCCAGCCCGTGGGAGAGAGTGGGGGCCTAACCTTGATTTAGGGCCCTCACCGCCGAAGGCGCAACCGCCGCCGGAAACGCTCAGGCACCCAGGACCACGGGTCGGTCAAATTGCTGGAAAGAGGGTCTGCCCATTGATTTGGGTGGTGTGAGGACCCCGCCGACGGAGTAAATCTCTCAGGCCCGATGAGACAGCAGGTGGCACGGTGCGGGTTTTCCCCGCGACTGGGTGCTCGACTATGGCGGACGATCTGAAACAAACGGCGCTGCACGACCTGCATGTCGATCTGGGCGCGAAGATGGTGCCTTTTGCGGGCTATGCCATGCCGGTTCAATATCCGATGGGCGTGTTGAAAGAGCATTTGCACACACGCGCGGCGGCAGGACTGTTCGATGTCGGGCACATGGGCCAGTGTTTCATCGCCGCCGAGGACGGAACTTTCGAGACGGCGGCGCAGGCGCTGGAAACGCTTGTGCCAGCTGCAATCGCGGACATGGAACCTGGACAGCAGCGCTATACGCAATTGCTGAACGATGAAGGCGGCATTCTCGATGACCTGATGGTCAGCCGGATCGATATGGCCGGTCACGATCACATGCTCTATCTGGTCGTCAATGCGGGCTGCAAGACGTCCGACTTCGCGCATCTGGAGGCGCATCTGCCGGACGGCGTTTCGCTCAGCATCAAGGACGACATGCTGTCGCTGGTCGCGCTACAGGGTCCAATGGCGGTCGAGATCATAAGCCGTCTCAACCCCGACATCACGAAGCTGGTCTTCATGACGCATGGCGAGTTTGAACTGCAGCTCGAAGACGGCCCGCTCTACGCGCATATTTCGCGCTCCGGCTATACGGGCGAAGACGGCGTCGAAATCAGTGCCAAGCATGACGATATGAAACGGCTGGTCGGCCATCTGCTGAGCCAGGACGGTGTCGAGCCGATCGGCCTCGGCGCGCGTGACAGTCTGCGCCTGGAAGCCGGACTATGCCTCTATGGCAACGATATCGACACGACGACCTCGCCCATCGAAGCGGGCCTGATCTGGTCGGTGCAGAAGCATCGGCGCACGGGCGAAGGCTATAAGGGTGCAGCGCGGATCGCGCAGGATCTGGCGGTCAAGACGCGTCGTCTGGTCGGCCTCAAGCCCGAAGGCCGTGCCCCAGCCCGCGCGCATACGGAAATCCAGGACATGAACGGCAAGTCGATCGGCGAAGTCACGTCCGGCGGCTTCGGCCCCAGCGTCGGCGGACCTGTTGCGATGGGTTATGTCGATATCCCGCACAATAAGGCGGGTACGACCGTCAATCTGATGATCCGGGGAAAGGCCAATCCGGCGAAGATCGTCAAACTGCCATTCGTTCCGAACAACTATTTCAGAGGGGAATAAACATGCTCAAATTCAGCAAGGACCATGAGTGGATCAGGGTCGAGGGTGATACGGCCACGGTCGGCATTTCCGATTATGCGCAGAAACAACTGGGCGATGTGGTGTTTGTCGAACTGCCACAGGTCGGCGATGAAATCGACGCGAACGGCGAAATCGCCGTCGTCGAGAGCGTCAAGGCGGCCTCGGAAGTCTATGCGCCTGTGGCGGGCGAAGTCACCGCGATCAACGGGGCCCTGGAAGGGGCACCGGAAACGGTCAACGCCGCGCCCATGGGCGAGGGCTGGTTCATCAAGATGTCGATTTCTGATGCGAGCGACCTCGACGCGCTGATGGATGAAGCCGCGTACAAGGATTATTGCGAAGGTCTGTGATCAGTGTCTGAGCCACGGAATACGATCAGGGAGTCCGCCGTGCCGCTTGGCCTTATCGTCGGTGGCTTCGTCTGGATCGTGTTCGATTCCTTGTTTTTCGGCTTTCTGGCGGCGGCCGCCGTCATCATCCTGCGCAAGCGTGACGAACGCGAGGATGAGGTGTGATGACCAAGCTGCTCCCCTATCTCTTCGGCGCGCTCGCGCTGATTCATGTCCTCCCGACCATGGCCGTTCTGATGCCTGCGCGCCTGTCGCAGCTTTATGGGTTCGAGGCGGGGGATGCCGTACTTACGACCTTGCTGCAGCACCGCGCGCTGCTGTTCGGTATTCTGGCTGCAGCGCTGATCTATGCCGCGTTCAACGCGGCTGTGCGCTGGCCCGTCCTGATCGGTGCCGTAATCTCCATGGGCGGGTTCATCGTGATCGCGATGATACGCGGCGAAACAGGCGGCGCGCTGCGGTCCATCGTCATCGCCGATGTGATCGGGCTGATCATTGCCGCCGTCGCGGCGGGCCTGCTCTGGAAAGCGGCTGCATGAACACGAACAGGACTCTGCGCATTGTCGCGCTGGTCGCGGCTATTATCGCCGCCCCGGTCGCCGCAGGGCGCGTGGAGCTGCAACCCACCTGGCTCGACCTGCTCGCCTCTGCGGCAATCGGCGCCATTACCGGCCTGACCGTTCTGTTCCTATTCCGGCGGCTGCCCGTCAATCCGCCTGATGATTCTTCGAAAGATAAATAGATGCGCTACCTTCCCCTGACCGATGCCGACCGGGCGCAGATGCTGGATGTCATCGGTGTCGACAGCGTCGATGCACTGTTCGAAGATGTGCCCAAGAGTGCGCGCCTTTCGGACCTTGTCGACTTGCCGAAACATCAGTCGGAACAGGCGATCGAGCGCCATATGGGCAAGCTGTCCGCCAAATCCGTCTCCGCCGGCTCCGTGCCGTTTTTCTGCGGCGCTGGCGCCTATCGCCATCATATTCCGGCGACAGTCGATCACCTGATCCAGCGCTCCGAATTCCTGACCGCCTATACGCCCTACCAGCCGGAAGTGTCGCAAGGTACGCTGATGAGCCTGTTCGAATTTCAGAGTCAGGTCGCCGCGCTGACCGGCATGGATGTAGCCAATGCCTCCATGTATGATGGCTCGACCGCCTGCGCCGAAGCCGTCGTGATGGCGCACCGGGTCGCGCGGGGCCGCAAGGCGAAGGCCGTCCTCGCGCCGGGCCTGCATCCGCATTACGCCGCTGCGACGCAGACGCTGGCATCGACGCTCGGCATTGAGATCAACGAGCGCGATTGCCGCCCGGGCCGCGACGATCATGTGGTCGATCACATCGACAAGGACACGGCCTGCGTCGTCGTCCAGTCGCCCAACGTGTTCGGCGAAATCATCGACCTGCAACCCATCGCCGATGCTGCGCACGAAGCCGGCGCGCTCCTCATCGCCGTCTTTACTGAGCCCGTCGCGCTGGCGGCCATCACGCCGCCGGGCGAGCAGGGCGCGGACATCGTGGTTGGCGAAGGGCAGGGGCTCGGCGTCGGCCTGAACTTCGGCGGGCCTCACGTCGGCCTGTTCGCCTGCACGTCGAAACTGGTGCGGCAAATGCCGGGCCGGGTCTGCGGCGAAACGGTCGATGCGAACGGCGAGCGCGGCTTCGTGCTGACGCTATCGACGCGGGAGCAGCATATCCGCCGCGAAAAGGCGACGTCCAACATCTGTACGAACTCGGGCCTCTGCGCGCTGGCCTTTACCATTCACATGACGCTGCTCGGCGAAGCCGGGATCACGCGGCTGGCCGCGCTGAACCACGAAGCGGCGTGCGATCTGGCCGACCGGCTGGAAGGCATAGACGGGGTGGAACTCGTCAACGACACTTTCTTCAACGAATTTACCTTACGGCTGAAAATGCCTGCGAAAGATGTAGTCGATCAACTTGCAAAGAAAGACATCTTAGGTGGGGTTCCGCTTACGCGCATTCAACCTGACGGTGACAAGCACCTATTGATCGTCGCTGCGACTGAGACAAATATCCCGGAAGATTTTGAAGCGCTAGTCGCTGCGGTGCGTGGCATACTAGATATCAAGAGTGTCAACCACCTCAGCTGGATTGATGGCGTTATAGAAGCGTCAAGCAACGAATACTCAACCAGCAATGCTGATCAACTTCGCCGACGTTGGCGCACTTTGAATAGAAACGTCGTTTCACGTTTCCCGGAAGGTCACGACTTCGATCAGTCGTCCTTTGGAACAGGAACAATCGACCGTGCAGAGCAGATCGGTTTCAATTCTGCTGCTCCTCAAATTCAGCCTGCTGAATTCAATGCGCTTGCGGAGTATATGGGTGCATTCGCAAAATCATATCGTGATCGCTTTCTTGGAGTGAGCCAATGACCGACCCCGTGAACACCCAACTCCGTTCGGCGCTCAACAATCAGGGCCGTCCGACGCGGCCTGTGAAGGATGCGGCGTCCGTCGCGCCTGTCACGTCTTCCGGTTCCTATGCGCTGGACCAGCAGGCGAAGCTCATCTTCGAGATTGGCGATCCGGAAACGACGGGCGTGGACCTGCCGAAGCCTAAGGGTGGCAAGTCCCGCCTCGGCAACCATGCGCGCAAGAACGCTATCGGCCTGCCGGGCTTAAGCGAGCCCGAAACCATGCGCCACTATGTGCGGCTCAGCCAGAAGAACTACGCCATCGACCTCGGCGTCTATCCGCTCGGCTCCTGCACGATGAAGCACAATCCGCGTCTGAACGAGAAAGTCGCGCGCATGCCGGGCTTCGCGGATGTCCACCCGCTGCAGCCCGTGTCCACCGTGCAGGGTGCGCTCGAACTTATGTCCGAGCTGTCACACTGGCTGATGACGCTCTGCAACATGCCCGCCGTCGCGCTGACGCCCAAGGCCGGAGCCCACGGGGAACTCTGCGGCATGATGGCGATCCGCGCGCGCCTGCTGGCCGACGGCCAGACGCAGCGCAAACGCGTGCTGGTCCCTGAGTCCGCTCACGGCACCAACCCCGCGACCGCCGTGCAGTGCGGCTTCACCGTGGACCAGATCCCGGCCAGCGGGAATGGTCGCGTCGATCTGGACGCGCTCAAGGCCCGAATCGACTCAAACCCGGACGATGTCGCCGGCATCATGCTCACCAACCCGAACACGTGCGGCCTGTTCGAAAGGGATATCATCGAGATCGCCGACGCCATCCACGCGGCGGGCGGCTATTTCTATTGCGACGGGGCGAACTTCAACGCGCTGGTCGGGCGGGTGCGTCCCGGCGATCTCGGCGTCGATGCGATGCACATCAACCTGCACAAGACATTCTCCACGCCGCATGGCGGCGGCGGCCCCGGCTCCGGCCCGACCGTGCTGTCAGAGGCGCTGATGGATTACGCGCCCGTGCCTTACGTCGTGAAGGACGGCGAGAGCTTCACGCTCGTGGAAAATGCCGATGACGCCAGCTTTGGCCGCATGTGCGCCTTCCACGGCCAGATGGGCATGTATACGCGCGCCCTGACCTACATGATGAGCCACGGTTCCGACGGCCTCAAACAGGCGACCGAGGATGCGGTGCTCAACGCCAACTATGTCCAGGCGAGCCTGTCCGACGTCATGACCCCGGCCTTTGGCGGCGTCTGCATGCACGAAGCCCTGTTCGACGACCGCTTCCTCAAGGACACAGGCGTGGAAACCATCGACTTCGCCAAGGCGATGATCGACGAAGGCTACCACCCCATGACGATGTACTTCCCCCTCGTCGTCCACGGCGCGATGCTGATCGAGCCGACCGAGAGCGAGAGCAAGCAGGAACTGGACCGCTTTATCGGGAGCATGCGCCATCTGGCGACCAAGGCGAAAGAGGGCGATACGGAGATGTTCAAGCAGGCGCCTGTCTATGCGCCGATGCGGCGGCTGGATGAGACACAGGCGGCGCGGAAGCCGGTGCTTCGGTGGAGCGAGCCTGAGGAGGAGTTGAAGGCGGCGGAGTGAATCTCAACTCTAGCCCCACGGATTTGCGTCCCCGCATAGGGGTCTAAGGCTCGCGAAGCGAGGCGTCGCAAATCCCGCCGTAGGCGAACGTGCTCAAAGCGCGTTGGGGGTATGGTGCGGCGTGAGCAATATAAAGCATGTGAACGTGCCTTAACGACGTTTTAGCGCGGTCATGTTAGGTTCCGTTCTACGGAACGTCTTGAGGTCGAAAATCCAATTGCTCGAGCGATTCGATAGATCGAAACCAACATCTGTTTTATTCAGTTTCAGCCATTGGTTACTCCACGCATTAATTTTTGTGAGGTCAGCGTATAAATCACTCCGAACCATTTTTTTTCGATCTTCGATGACCTGAAGCGTGTCGTCTAATCCTTGCACAAGACCCGATAATGTCGCGACAGTGTCTGCATTGAAATTTGGGGTAGATTGGACGTCACTGAATCGAAAGTCGAAATTATTATCTAGGGCGGTTGTGATCATTCGAATCTCATCTTTCTTGCCAGGATTTGGAAGAAAAACGTGTGCGCACCTGATAGTTTGTGCCGCGCGACGCCCTCTATAGTCTTGCCATACAGGAAGTGTGTGGCTGTCGCTCTCTAAAGCTTCGCGAAAAATCCGTCTCTGTTCATCAGACATTCCATCTTTTACTATCTGTGAAACCTTGCGGGCAATTTGCCCAAACATGAGCGCTTGTGAGGTCCGGTCACGATAACTTTCGAGGTTGTCAATAAACGACTTTACTTTATCGTCAGCAATCTCTCTTCGGACGCGTTGTTCATATGCTTTTAGTCCGAAACTAATGTCGCGCCGCTGGTCCTCACGCCCACAGACTGGTCCTACTACATATATGTATCCATCTCGGTAATATGCATAGTAACCACCCGAAACAAATTTATGCTGACGGTTGCAGACATTACATTGAAGTCTTCGCTTGTTGCTCCACGCGTCTCTCACTTCAGCAGGTGCAATAATGAATGGAATAGTATTTGCTGGCGGAGAAACTGTATAGTGCGCTACTTCTGCGAGATCTTCCGGCCTTCGGACCTTAAGGCTGATAGCGTCGCTACGTGATAGAACTTCAGATTCTGAATATCCTGCCAGAGGCGGCTTATCTCCAAGCCGTATACTTTTTTTCATGGCCTCCATATAACAATGTTCACGCTTTGTGCCAACCCTTGAGCTATTGCAATCCACAGCTTTTTGCGTCCGGCTAGCATTGTAAGCTCTGTATTGGCGCGGCGTCGGACATTGCCGCGCGGGTGGCGGAGCATAAGGCGCAGGCTGATCCGAAATCATTCACGGCGCAATATGGCTGCGACAGGTTGGGTTACCTTGAGCGGTTGAGTTAATGACCGATGCGATTGCGCGGGAGAAGCATCTCAAGCACTGGACGCGACAGTGGAAGATCGAACTGATTGAGCGAGATAATCCGGAATGGGATGATCTGCCGATCAGTTGGGAGGATTACCGATAGAGGAGCGCCATGGATCGCATGGTCGAGCCGTGCGATGACGGTACGTGCTAAAGGGTTTCGCCGCTGACGCGTCGAGGTCGCTTCGCGACGCTAGCGAAAATACCACTTCAGCCGCTTCGCCTGCGGCTTCGCAGCGGGTATTTTCGCTGTTGGCTAACTTATCCTCGGTCTGACAGCTTCGAAGCCATTGTTCCTCCTCACTTTCCAACAATTTGATCCTCGCCATCGAAAGACGTGACAGTCTTGCTACTTCACCCCGAGCCACGAGGCGGTTGCATGACCGTGGTGGGGTGGGGTTTCGGAATGTCCGGGCCGGGCGTGTTGTGACGATGCGCCGGAGCCGCCGTGAGGCGGGTTCGTCAACTGGCTCTGGATGGCTAAGCGGGTGCGCCATGCAACCGCCCGCTGGCCCGACGGATCTGAATAGATCGCGAACCTCCGGCTGTGCCGGGCGGGGTTGGCGGCGCGCGCCTTTGATGGATGTCCCGCGTCACGGGATATGCTGAGACCGTTGCCGCCTTGTCCGGACCGACTGGACGCTGACCTGTTTGGGCGACTGTTTTCGAAACCGACGCGCGGGCGCCTGCCTGTCGTAAATTGGTGTGTCTCTTGTTTATCCATCGATGGGTAAACGCTCGCGCCTCGTGCATTTCTTTCGAGGAAATGCGTCTGTTGCCGACTCCGTGATGGGCGGTGGGACGTGGGGCTATGAGCGAATGGCGTTAGCGGGTTTCGACGCTTCGCGCCGAGGTCGCGTTGCGACGCTAGCGAAAATACCGCTACAGCCCCTCGCTTCGCTTGGAGCGGGTATTTTCGCTGGGCGAGCGTTGCCCTTTCGCTGGGGTCAGCGCTATGGACCCATCTATGAGTCCTGAAAGCAACGCCCCTGAATTCACGGTCTCCGAACTGGCCGGAAACATCAAGCGCACGATCGAGCAGTCCTTTGGTCGTGTCCGCGTGCGGGGCGAATTGGGACGCGTGACGATTGCCAAGTCCGGGCACTGCTATCTCGACATGAAGGATGACCGGGCCGTCATCAATTCGATCATCTGGAAGGGCACGATGAGCCGCCTGTCCATGCGTCCCGAAGAAGGGATGGAGGTGATCGTCGAGGGCAAGATGAGCACCTATCCGGGGCGGTCCAACTATCAGCTGGTGATCGAACGGATGGAGCTGGCGGGCGAAGGCGCGCTGATGGCGCTGCTCGACAAGCGCAAGAAAAAGCTGGCCGCAGAGGGCCTGTTCGATGCGGACCGCAAACGCGCGCTGCCCTTCATGCCGCGCACGATCGGCGTCGTGACATCGCCCACGGGCGCTGTGATCCGGGACATACTGCACCGGATCGAAGACCGCTTTCCGGTCCACGTCATCGTCTGGCCCGTGCTGGTCCAGGGCGACAAGGCGGCGGAACAGATCGCGGCGGCAATTACGGGCTTCAATCACGCAGACGGATTTGAACGGCCAGACGTGCTGATTGTGGCGCGAGGCGGTGGGTCGCTGGAAGACCTCTGGTGTTTCAACGAAGAAGTCGTCGTGCGCGCGGCGGCAGCGTCGAAAATTCCGCTGATCTCTGCCGTGGGCCACGAGACGGATACGACGCTGATCGATTATGTCTCGGATCGGCGCGCGCCGACGCCGACGGGGGCGGCGGAGGTGGCCGTTCCGGTGCGGGGTGACTGGCTGGAAACGGTCGCCGATCTGGGTCTGCGGCTGACACGCGGGCTGCGGCGATCCGTGCGGGACCGGGCGGTGCAGCTGCGCGCGGCGCGCCTGCCGGGGCGGCATGCGCTGCTGGGCCGGGCGGAGCAGCGGCTGGACGGGTCGAGCCTGCCATCGCTCGGGCGGCTGCTGGATCCGAAGCGCAGTGCCTTGGGAGGGCTGCGGCTGCCGAACCCGACACAGCTGATCGCGTCGAAACGGTCTGAACTGGCGGGTTTGCGGCTTCCGCCTGCGTCGCGTCTGACGGAAAGCCGCCGCATGCAACTCGACAAGGCGGGCAGCCTGCTGGAGGCGTTTAGCTATCAGGGCGTGCTCGCGCGGGGCTATGCGCTGGTCACGGACGCAGACGGCGCTGTCGTGCGCTCGGCAAAGACGCCCAAGGCCGGCGAGCCGGTGTCGCTGACCTTCGCGGACGGCAAGCGGGCGGCGATGATCGACGGGGCGATGACGCGAAAGAAAACGCCGCGGAAAGCCGTCAGGAAACCGGAAACGCCGCAAGGCTCATTGTTCGAATGAGGGCCTGTTCAGCAACGTTTCATTTCGGCGCTGTAAGTCCTATGTAGGCGATTATGAACATGTTCTTTCAGAAACAGGGCGAAGCCCAGCTTCATTACGGCTCCAGCGATTTCACGATCCTGGAAGGCGGGGCCTATGTGACCTGCGCCGTCACAGCGGAGCGCATTCCGCTGGAGGAGCTGCGCTACTGGAACGATGAACGGCAGGAGGCTTATAAGGACGCCGCCGCCGCTCTCGAAGGGTTCAAGCGGGCGGACGCGCTATGAAAATGGCCCTCGCATTTATCGGCGTTCTGCTGAACATCGGGGTCGCTGCTGCCGCGGATGCGCCGGCTATCACCTGTCAGGGCATCGCCAAACAGGGCGGCATGATGATCTGTCAGACAGCGCCGAATGCGACGGTCATTATCGGACGGTCCGAGACGGATACCTATCCGCAACAGGCGGATGCAAACGGGATCATCATTGTCGGTTTCGACCGTGACGAACCCGACAACTTCATTCAGGTCGGCGAACAGCGGATCAGCTTCGATCTGGCTGCGCGCGACTATGATATTTCGCGTATCGACGGTCTGCCGTCCAACATGGTCAATGAATATACAGAAGAGGAACTGACGCGCATTCGGGCAGCGACAGCGCGTAAAAAGGTCGGCTTTTCTTCGCGCGTGGACGAGATCGGCTTCAAGGACGGGTTCATCTATCCGGTCGCCGATCACATCAAGACGACGAATTTTGGTGCGCAGCGCGTACTGAATGGCGAGCCGAAACGCCCGCATTTCGGGGTCGATCTGGCCGCGCCCAAGGGCACGCCGATCGTCGCGCCTGCGGACGGGATCGTCTCCATGGCGGATGACGACATGTATTTTGAAGGCTCACTGATCCTGATCGATCACGGGCAAGGGCTGATCAGCTACTATCTGCACAGCGAAGAGCTGCTTGTCGAAGACGGTCAGCGCGTGGTTCAGGGTCAGCCGATCGCCACGGTCGGCAGTCGGGGCCGCTCGACCGGGCCGCATCTGTGCTGGCGGCTGAAATGGCGCGGGCGCAATCTCGATCCGGAACTGCTTGTCACGGAGTGGCCGTCCCATGGCTAAGCGTCCTCAGGATTGCCGCACGATGGTGGATGTGCGTGAAGGGGTCGACGCGCTCGACCGCGAACTGGTGCGCCTGCTCGTGACGCGGCAGGGCTATATGCACGCCGCCGCCCGCATCAAGCAAAGCCGCGAGGCCGTCTATGATGCGGACCGGATCGAAGATGTGGTCAGCAAAGTGCTGGTCGAGGCACGCGCACAAGGCCTGTCGCCCGACATTGCGGAACCCGTCTGGCGCAAGCTGATCGAGCGCTGCATCGCGCACGAATTCGATGTGTGGGACGCGCAGAAACGATCAGCCTAGCGCGGGAAGGTCCCGCATTCGCCAGCTCTGTTCGAAGGCTGGCGAAAGGCGCTGTCAGACCCGCTGACTAGTCCTCCGGCGACCAGTCGCCCGTGATCATGCAGGAGCCATCATCCTGGGCTTCCGTGCCTTCGGGACAGGCGACTGTCGCTCTCACGTCGACATCGACGTCGGCATCGGCGTCAATGGCATCATCAACCGCGTCGGCGGTCGCGTCAGCTGCATCGTCGATCGCATCTGCGGCCTCGTCCATCGCGTCGTCTGCCGCGTCCATCGTGTGATCCGCCATGTCGTCAGCCGCATCCGCAGCGTCATCCGCCATGTCTTCGGCAGCGTCCATCGCATCCTCAGCGGCGTCGGCTGCATCGTCCATTGCATCCTCGACAGCATTGTCCGCCTCGACCTCAACGGTCGTCTTCATTTTGGCGTCCTGTGCAAAGGCGTGTGGTGCAGCAAGGATGAAAGCGAGTGCGGCAGCGCCGCTCAGCAAAGTTTTCGTCATGATGTTTCCCTCTCTGTGTAAGCCCAGCCTGGCTGGACTGGCCATCAGATTAAGGCAAGATTTGGGCGAGGCAAGGCCCGGCGCGTGAGCAGGGTTACGGCTCCGTTGATCGCTTGCGCCGATAATGCGCTTTGGGCCAGCGTCGATGGACCCAGAACCACTGGTCCGGATTGGCGCGAATACAGTCTTCGATATAGGCGGTAACAAGGCGCACCCCGGCCTCCACATCGACACTACGATTGCCCGTCTTCGGCCAGTCGAGCGGCGGGCTGATGCGGACGTAGAATTGCGTCTTGTCGCGCACGACTGTCATCGGGAGAAGCGGGCGTTTCGTCTTCAGTGCCAGCCGCACCGCGCCCTGGGCCGTCATCGCCTCGACGCCGAAAAAGGGAATGGACAGGCCCGTATTGAATTTCTGGTCGTTCATGATCGCGATAGACTCGCCGCCGCGTAGGGCCTCAAATAGTTCGCGGCCGCCGCGGTGGGTCGATTTCTGAACCAGAAAGCGCGTGCCATAAGCTTCACGTTGTTCACGCACGCGCCGATCGATCAGAGGGTTGTTGATCTTGCGGTAGGTGATCCGGACGGGTTTGGGGGCCTGGGTCAGAACCGTGCCGATCACTTCCCAGTTGGCGAAATGGCCACCCACGAAAATGGCGGGCGCATTGGCGTCGAAATGCTCCATGCCTTCGACCGTCACGCGCGAAACCGGTTCGAACGCCCGGATGCGGTCGGTCAGGGCAAATTCTGCGAAGGTGCGACCGAGATTGTCCCACTGGGCGGAGAGCAGCCTCCGGATTTCCGCTTTCGAGGCCTCGGGAAAGGCCGTTTCCAGATTGATGCGTGCAACGCGGTGCTTGGACGTCAAAGGGCCGACGCCGCGCAGGATCAATCCGCCCAGAGCAGACACGAACGCAAATGGCAGCATACGGAGCAGCCCGGTCAGCACATCATAGCCAAACGCTTCGATACGATGCGCGAAACGAATGGGGTCGGTCATCGCGATGTCGCCTTTTCGATGACGGGATGCAGCAAGCGACGCAAGGTCAGCTCGTCTTCGAACCGAACCTCGACAGGCAAGGTCTGAATCCCGCGCCGATAGCCGGAAGGCAGACGGACATGGTCCTTCTCGGTCGTGATCAGGGCCGCGTCATAATCGGCGGCCCGGGCGAACAGACTTTCAATCTCTGCGTCGGTGAATTTGTGGTGATCGGCAAAGGGGATCTGTTCGACAATGTCGGCGCCAAGGCGGCGGAGCTGATCGAAGAATTTCTGAGGCCGGCCAATTCCGGCAAAGGCGTAAAGACGCCCACCCGGCGGCTTTGACCGTGGCGCCAGAAACGCAGGAATGACGATCTGATCGGCGAGCTGCCCTGCGAGGTGGGGATCGATGTCGAATTCCGGCGATGGCTTCATCAGGATCACGGCGTCGGTCCGTTCAAGTGCATCTGCCAGCGGTTCGCGCAAGGGCCCGGCGGGGACGACGCAGCCATTGCCAAAGCCGACTTCGCCGTCGACGACCAGCAGCGACAGTGTTTTGCGTATCTGCGGGTTCTGATGACCATCATCCATAATCAGGGCGTCCGCGCCTTCCGAGACTGCTGCTTTCGCGCCTTCATCCCGCGCGGCGGAAACCCAGACAGGGCCTGACCGAGCGAGCAGAAGCGGTTCATCGCCGACATCCTCGGATGTATGGCGCGGATTGACAGGAACAGGCCCCTTGATCTGACCGCCATAGCCGCGCGTGAGGACATGCGCATTCACGCCGAGGCGCCGCAGACTACGCAGAAGATAGATCGCGACTGGGGTCTTGCCAGTCCCGCCGACGGTCGCATTGCCGACACAGATAACGGGAATGCCCGGGTCCAGGGGCTCCGTGCGTTTACGGCGTCGTCGCCCCGCCCAGGCATAGATCGCGCTGACAGGGCGCAGCAGCGTCCGGATCACGGGCGCGCCCTCTCGTCCGTCTCGAATATTCCAGAATTCCGGCGGTCTCACGACGGCGTGTCTCCCCAATCATCCGGATCCATGTAGCGACGGGCGATCAGTTCCTCCAGCCTCGTGACTGTAATGTCCAGTACGCCGGACTGCTGTTCCGCGAAATCCGATGCGGTTCTGGCCTGATCGGACAGTTGTCCGTCAAGGCCCTGCAGGACAGCGTCAGCCAGCGCATCTGGCTCAACGATGATCACCGCCTCAGCTGCCGCCATCGCGTCGAATAAATCTGCGAAACTGGACAGGTGCGGACCGGTTATCACGGGGACGCCGGCTCGCGCTGCCTCGAGCGGGTTATGACCCATCAATTCCGGTGCGAACGACCCGCCCAGAACACAAACATCGACTAGCGACAGGGCCAAGCCCATCTCGCCCATCGTATCCATGACGTAAACGGACTGGTCAGGACGGGGCGTTTCCCCTTTGGATCGCTGCGCCCCACCGGTTCGCTTGGTCAAGGCCTCGCCGCGCTCCGGGTGACGCGGCAACCAGATCAGGACGCTGTCAGGTTTCTCAGCGCGGACTGCCTGAAACAGATCAAGTATGACGTTCTCTTCCGCCTCGTGGGTTGAGGCTGCGAGCCATGCGGGGCGATCGCCAATCCATCGACGCAGCCCGTCATGATCGTCCTGGCTGTACGCCAATGCCGGGGCATCCAGTTTAAGGCTGCCGATTTCCGGGACCGAACGATCGAGTAACTGGCTCAAGCCCTTTGCAGTCTTGCTGTCGGCCGGAAGGATCAGATTGAATGCGCCTATGACGGACCGCGCCATACGCTTGCGTCGGCTCCAGCCGTGCAGGGACGCGTTACTCATCCGGGCATTGACCAGCGCTAAAGGCACATTGGCCCGCTCCGTAGTCCAGATCAGATTGGGCCATAATTCGCTCTCTGCAAAGATGGCCAGCGTCGGAAACCAGTAGGCGACGAACCGGGCGGTTGCGCGGGGTGTGTCTACCGGGAGATATTGGTGGATAGCACGATCGGGGAGTTGTTTGTCCAGAAGATCGGCCGATGTGGTCGTGCCGCTGGTGACGAGAATGTGCCGGTCCGGTTTTTCCAGCAACCGATCGATCAAAGGCCGCAGCATCTGCGTTTCGCCGACGCTGGCCCCATGCAGCCAGATCAGCTCGCCCGGCGGACGCATATGGTCGGTCCGGCCATATCGTTCCTGAAGACGTGAACCGTCTTCTTTCCCGACCTTGGCGCGTCGGCGCAGCCAGAGCGGCAGAACGGGCGCGACAAGCGACGTCAGAACGCGGTAGAGTAGCGGCGTTTGCAACGGATTGATCATCCCGCCTCCACAGGTGCGTGGCCCATCGCCCTGTCCGCTTCTGCCATGAGCTGGTTCATCTCTGTTTCAACGCGGGCGCGCAGTCGTTCGATCCCGGTTTCGTTCATATCCTGTGGGACGCGCACGGGCGTTCCCCAGACGATTTGACCGCGACCGAAGGGCAGGGGCAGCACGAAACGGTCCCAACTCTTGAACTGGCGACGACGGGCCACCGTGAAAGTGCAGGGCAGGATCGGGGCGCCTGAGAGTTTTGCCAGCCGGAACGGTCCGATGGGGACACGCTGGCGCGGTCCGCGGGGTCCGTCCGGTGTGATGACGACGCAGCCCCCTTGATCGATCGCATCCAGAATTTCGCGACCAGCCTTCCCGCCGCCCTTGATCTTGGTCTTGGCCGCATTTCGTGCCGAGCCCCGGACGGTCGACAGGCCAAGCCAGCGACATGTCCAGGCTACGACGGCACCATCGCGCGAGCGGGAAATCAGCACATGCGGGTGCTGGTAGCTGCGTTTCCAAGCGCTGGTGAGGAGCAGAAAGCGGGAGTGAAAGGTGAGGGCGATCAGCCCGTGCTGCCCATCGATCAGGGGCTGTGCCCGTTCGGGGTAGAGAATATCCCAGCGCGTCGTATATTTGACGAGCGTCATCCAGCTCGCGACCAGCCCGCCAAGACAGGCTTGCATGAAAGAAGAGCGCATCAAGCGTTTGAACACGTTCGCCCTCCCTGTTAGTGGCCGCGCGGATATGGCGGACCTAAGCGACAAACCTCTCGACCTCAACGATCCAAAGGACAGAAAGCAGGCGCGGTATGACCTGACCTGGGGCGATCACGGCTTCCTGCGCAAGCGTTTTGCCAACCGTCACGATATTGGCGGTGGCATGTACCGTGAAAACCAGCCTTCGCCTGAACGCATCGCGGTCTGGGCCGATGAAGGCATCAAGACGGTCGTTAATCTGCGCGGCCCGAGTCCCAAGGGGTTCTATCTGCTGGAGAAGGAAGCCTGCGAAAAGCATGGGATCGCGCTGGAAAACTACCGCATGTATTCGCGTGACGTCCATTCAAAGGATCGTCTGCTCGGTACGAAGGACCTGTTCGATCGGATCGAGTATCCTGCCGTCATGCATTGCAAGTCGGGGGCGGACCGGACCGGGATCATGGGCGTGCTCTATCGTCATTTCCGGATGGGCGATCCAATCGAAGACGCGATCGAGCAACTCTCATTCAAATATCTGCATGTCCGGCACGGCAAGACCGGTATGCTCGATTTTTTCTTCGATGATTATCTGACATATAAAGCTGAACATCCGGAGATCAGCTTCGAAGACTGGGTCAAAGGCCCTTACGATCCGGCCGATGTCAAAAGTCGCTTCATGAGTCACTGGACGGGAAACGCCATCACCGAATGGCTGCTGCGACGGGAATAGTGGCGATTTACCCCTACCATTTCGAGGCTGAGATCGAGCGATACGGCGTCGTGAAAGTCAGAAAAGTCTGGTATCAGGTGCTGATGCTGCCTCAATCTCTGAGAGCGGAGCTGCCATTTGACGAGTTCCCGAGACTGAGAGTCGAAGGCGAGATCGCAGACGTTCCGATGACGAATGCCTTCATACCGACTGGTAATGGACGGAATTATGTAATCGTTGGTCCCGGCGTACGGAAGGCAGCCTGTGTCGGACTTGGCGACCATGTCGAAATGCGCTTTAGAATTGCCGATCAGGACAGCGTTGATGTGCCAGCTGCGCTTTACGAGGCCTTGCAATCCAATCCCGCATTCCAGTCCATCTGGGATGAACTGACTCCTGGAAAGCAGCGCGCGGTGGCACAACATGTGAAATCCGCCAAAACCGAAGCGACGCGAAAGCGTCGTCTTGAGGAGGCTGTTGAAGTCGTCATGTCATTCGAGGGCCGATTTCGAGAGTGGCGTGACATCCGAAAGCGTGAGACATAATCATGGAATATCTGCACACAATGGTCCGCGTGGCGGATATCGACGCTTCGCTCGCCTTCTATTGCGATGCGCTCGGCCTTGAAGAGATCAGCCGTTACGATAATGAGGGCGGGCGGTTCACGCTCGTTTTTCTGGCCGCTCCTGGCGATGCAGAACGGGCCCGGTCCGACAAGGCGCCGATGGTCGAACTGACCTGTAACTGGCCGACGGAAGACGGCACGTCCGAGACCTATTCCGGCGGACGCAATTTCGGTCATCTGGCGTATCGAGTTCGATGATATCTATGCGGCCTGTCAACGTCTCATGGATCATGGGGTGACAATCAGTCGTCCACCGCGCGATGGACGCATGGCCTTTGTCCGGTCGCCTGACGGTATCTCGGTAGAGCTCTTGCAAAAAGGTGACGCGCAGGAGCCGATCGCGCCATGGGTGGACATGCCCAACGTCGGCAGCTGGTAGCGCCATAGCCCCAACCGATAGGCCCTATTGAAAACTGCGATGCCGCGACGTGACGGTCGTCATTGCCCACGGACAGCCGTGCCGCTAGGCACCGCAGCGTGATTGCTGAAGTCGGACATATCGCGCTGATTCTCGCCTTTGTTGTGGCGATCCTGCAGGGAACAATTCCTCTGATCGGCGCGCATTTCAAACATGGGCGCGCCATGGCGCTGGCTGAGCGCGCGGCGTTGGCGCAGGCTTGGTTGCTGATCGCCAGTTTTTCGCTGCTGACAATCGTCTTTCTGCGCTCCGATTTCTCAGTTCTGCTGGCGGCGAACCATAGTCACACGATGAAGCCGCTACTTTACAAAATCAGTGGGGTCTGGGCGAACCATGAAGGCTCCATGCTGCTCTGGGTCGTCATTCTCGGCATTTTCGGGGCCATGGTGCCGCTATTCGGTCGGGCGCTGCCCCTGTCGCTCAAAGCGCGCGCGCTGGCCGTTCAGGGCCTGCTGGGGGCCGGATTCATCGGTTTCCTGCTATTCACCTCCAATCCGTTCGAGCGGCTCAGCCCAGTGCCGCTCGATGGTCGGGGGCTGAACCCGCTGCTGCAAGACCCCGGCCTCGCCTTCCATCCGCCGCTGCTCTACGTCGGTTATGTCGGCTTCAGCCTGGCGTTTTCCTTCGCCGTCGCAGCCCTGATCGAAGGACGTGTTGATGCCGTCTGGGCCCGCTGGCTGCGGCCTTGGGTGCTACTGGCCTGGAGTTTTCTGACCCTCGGGATCACGGTCGGGTCCGTCTGGGCCTATTACGAGCTGGGCTGGGGCGGCTGGTGGATGTGGGACCCGGTCGAGAACGTGTCCTTCATGCCGTGGCTGGCCGGTACGGCACTGCTGCATTCCATCCTGTCGTTGCAACACCGCCACAGCCTTGCGAACTGGACGGTGCTGCTCGCGATTTCGACATTCTCGCTGTCCATGATCGGGACATTCGTCGTACGGTCCGGTGTGTTGGTCAGCGTTCACGCTTTCGCCGTCGATCCGGCGCGCGGTGTCGTGATCCTCACACTCTTGCTGATCTATACCGGGGCTGCGCTTGCCCTTTATGCAATGCGCTCGAACACGCTGCAAAGGAGCGCCAATCTGCATCTGGTCAGCCGTGAAGGCGGCCTGGTCGTCAACAATATCCTGCTGGTCGTCGCCACGGCGACTGTCTTTCTCGGGACCTTCTATCCCCTCTTCGTGGAAGCGACATCAGGCGACAAGATAAGCGTCGGGGCCCCTTATTTCGATGCGGTCTTCGCGCCGATGATGATCGTGCTGATCCTCGTCATGGCGATCGCCCCGATGCTGAAATGGCGGGAAGATAGATTGCCACGTTATCGGTCGCTGATGATCAAGGCGGCCATTATTGCCGGGGTCGTGACGGTCCTGACATTCTGGCTGGGCCGGTCGGTGCTGGGTGCGCTGTCTTTCGGCGTCGCGGGCTGGCTGATCGCCGGGACCGTGGCGGCGCTGCACCGCAGAACCGGGTTCAAAGGGGCGCGTCTGCGGGCTCAGCCGGCGGGAACCTGGGGATTTGTGATCGCGCATCTGGGCGTCGCCGTCTTCACCATCGGTGTAACCGCAATGAGCATCGGAGCTCAGGACGATATTGCGCGTATGCAGGCCGGCGACAGTCTCGATGTGGCAGGCTACACATTCACCTTGCAAAGCAAGGAAACAGGCGCGCGCGACAATTTCCAATATCTGGAAGGGACGGTCGACGTGACCCGAGCGGGTCGCGAGGTCGCAACCCTGACGACACAGCGGCGCTACTATCCGGTGCGTGAAATGTTCACCTCCGAAGCCGGTTTCAAACTGTCGCCCGGTGCCATGCTGTTCGCCGCGATCGGCGAGGGTGGTACCGAAGGCGGCGTGATTATCCGGGCCTATTATCAGCCCGGTGTCCTGTGGATCTGGATCGGCGCGCTGATGATGGCGCTGGCAGGCTTTGTCAGCCTGGCTGATCAGAGGTTGCGTGTCCCCAAGCAGGCCAAGCCTGCCATTGCGAGCGCGGACGCGGTGCCAGCCGAATGAGAGCGCTTCTGATCGCAGGCCTTCTGACGCTGTCGACGCCGACGACCCTGCCGGCCCAGCAGTCCGATCCGGTTGTTACCCAGGCGGTTTCGCCGGAGATCGAAGCACGGGCCCGTTCGCTCGGACGGACGCTGCGTTGCGTCGTCTGCCAGAACCAGTCGATCGAAGAATCAGACGCCGATCTGGCCGCCGATATGCGCGTGCTGGTGCGCGAAGAACTCTCCGCAGGGAAGACGGAAGCCGAAGTCACGGCGCTGATGCGCGACCGTTACGGAGACTATGTGCTGCTCATGCCGCCTGTGCAGGGTAATACGCTGATCCTCTGGTTCGCGCCGCTGATTGCGGCTTTGGTGGGCCTGTTCTGGTTCGTTTCGCTGCGGCGTCGTCAACAGACCGATCCGCTGCCCGCGCTGACAGAGGAAGAGCGAGCGCGGCTGGAGACGCTGAGACGATGATCTGGGTGATCCTCGCCATACTGGTCCTGATGACGCTGCTCGTGCTTGCGCCGGCATTTGTGTCGCCCGTGCAGCAGGATAGCGACGAGCTATCCGACTATTTCGCTCAGCTGGACGCCCTTAGTGCGCGAACCGATCTGGATGCCGACACGCAGGCCGCTGCGCGTCTGACGCTGGAACGACAGATTTTGAAGGCAGAACGCGCGCAAGATAGTGGCGGTGGGCGCTGGCTGGCGGCGATGGTCTTCGGCGCTTTGCTGATCGGCGGGGCGACCATCTATGGGCAGGTCGGGCATCCGGGCCCGCTCGAACAACCGATGAGCGAGCAGGATAGTCTGCTGGCGCAGCTCGAAGCCCGGCTCGCGACTGACCGGGCTGACGATCCAGTCGGCTGGACACTCTACGCCCGGGCATTGGCGTCTCTCGGTCGTCGCGGCGAGGCGGCCCGTGCCTATGACCGCGCGTTGGAGCTGAATGATGACCCGGCCCTTCGCGCTGAGGCCGAAAGCGCGATCCGCGGTCCGTCTCAGGAAGACATCAATGCGGCCATGGAGATGAGCGAAGAAGACCGAAGGCTCATGATCAGAGGCATGGTCGATCGGCTGGCCGAACGGCTTTACGAAAATCCGCAGGATGCGCCGGGCTGGATCCGCCTGATCCGTGCGCGGATCGTGCTGGGCGATCCGCTGGACGCGGACATTGCCCGGATGCGCGCAGCCTATGTCGAGCGGCAGGATGTTGCCGATCAGATCCTGCGAGAAGCAGGATATCCACCGCCTGAAAGCGAGACGCCCTAGCAATATGATTGGGCTAGGGCACGGACTTGCGCAGCGGCTGAAATATCCATCCATTGAACAAGAATTGGTCGCCATAACCTGTTGCAAGGGGTTCCATACTGCGTGTGAGCCACGCTATGGGACGGCTTTGACCGGGAACTCATTCGATGAACGCACAGCCTGAAATCGTTGCCGCACTCAAGCCCAAAGACGCACCCGCGCTGGGTAAATTCGCTTGGGACGACCCGTTTTTGCTGTCCGAACAGCTCACCGAAGATGAGCGGATGATCGCGGATGCGACGCGGGCTTTTGCGGACGAACATCTCATGCCGCGCGTAACCAAGGCCTTTGCGGAGGAGACCGTCGATCCATCCCTGTTCAAGCTCATGGGTGATCAGGGATTGCTCGGCGTGACCTTGCCGGAAGCCTATGGCGGCATTGATGCGGGCTATGTCACTTACGGGCTGGTCGCGCGCGAAGTCGAACGGGTCGATTCCGGTTATCGCTCCATGATGAGCGTCCAGTCCTCGCTCGTGATTTACCCGATCTATGCTTACGGGTCAGAAGCCCAGCGCCGCAAATATCTTCCGGGTCTGGCCAGTGGCGAGCTGATCGGTTGCTTCGGTCTGACCGAGCCGGATGCCGGTTCCGATCCGGCGGGCATGAAAACGACGGCAACCAAGACTGATGGCGGTTACCGCCTCAACGGGTCCAAAATGTGGATATCCAACTCCCCCATCGCCGATGTCTTCGTGGTCTGGGCCAAATCCGACGCGCATGATGGCAAGATCCGCGGTTTTGTACTCGATAAGGGCACGCCTGGCCTCAGCGCGCCCAAGATTGGCGGCAAAATCAGCCTGCGAGCCTCCGTCACGGGCGAAATCGTGATGGATGAGGTCGAAGTCGGTGAAGACGCGCTGCTGCCGAATGTCGAAGGGCTCAAAGGCCCATTCGGATGCCTGAACCGCGCGCGATACGGCATCAGCTGGGGTGCGATGGGCGCGGCGGAATTCTGCTGGCATGCGGCGCGCCAATACGGTCTCGACCGGATCCAATTCGGCCGCCCTCTGGCCCAGACGCAGCTGTTCCAGAAGAAGCTCGCCGATATGCAGACGGAAATCGCGCTCGGCTATCAGGCATCTCTACGCGTCGGTCGTCTCATGGACGAGGCCAAGGCTGCCCCGGAGATGATTTCGCTGATCAAGCGCAATAATTGCGGCAAAGCGCTCGATATCGCCCGCCAGTCCCGCGACATGCATGGCGGCAACGGCATCAGCGAGGAATTTCAGGTCATCCGCCACATGGTCAATCTGGAAACCGTGAATACCTATGAAGGCACGCACGATATTCACGCGCTGATCCTGGGCCGTGCCCAGACCGGTCTGCAAGCCTTCTTCTAGGGTCCGGCTGGTATGAGCCGCGATCACGCGGAAACGGTTCACCGCAACTTTCTGTCTCGGGTTGCCGCGACAGACTTGCCGTCGCCGCGAACTGATATGGATCTGGCACGGTCGGGTCTTGCCGCGCATGATCTGGTCGCCCTGTTTGATGCGCAGCTTTTGTCGCGTCATCTCGACCGGATTGCGTTAAAGCTTCAGGCTCGAGGCGAGGGCTTCTACACGATCGGGTCATCCGGTCATGAAGGGAATGCCGGCATCGCCTGGGCGCTCCGTCCGACGGATATGGCGTTCCTGCATTACAGGGATGCGACGTTCCAGATCGCACGCTCCTTGCAGGTGCCAGGCACGACCCCGCTCTGGGATATGCTGCTAAGCTTCTCGACCTCGACGGAGGATCCGATTTCCGGCGGTCGCCACAAGGTTTTGGGGTCCAAGACGCTTGCCATTCCGCCGCAGACATCGACGATTGCTTCGCACCTGCCAAAAGCTGTCGGAGCGGCCTATAGTATCCCGCTATCGCGGCGGATCGATCCCGAGCATCGTGAGATGGAAAAGGACGGGGTGGTCGTCTGTACGTTTGGCGATGCCTCGCTCAACCACTCGACGGCGCAAGGTGCGCTGAACACAGCGAGCTGGACCGCCTATCAGGGGTCGCCCCTGCCGATCCTGTTCGTCTGCGAAGATAATGGTATCGGGATTTCGACCAAGACCCCGGAAAACTGGGTTGAGCAATCCGTCGCGTCGCGTCCGGCGCTGGATTATTTTCAGGCAGATACGACGGACATCCTCCAAGCCTATACGGTCACGAAACAGGCTGCCGAGCAGGTACGACGCCGTTGCCGCCCGGCTTTCCTTCACGCTAAATGCGTCCGTCTTTACGGTCATGCGGGACCGGATGCACCCAGCACCTATCTCTCCAAAGCGGAAATCGAAGCTACGGAAGCGCGGGACCCGCTTCTCGTGACGGCGGCGCGCCTGATCGCTGAAGGCGTGATGACAGCGCAGGATGTTCTTGATCGCTATGTCGCTATGGACACGCGCGTGGCGCGTGTGGCCGAGCAGGCCATCCGACGCCCGCGACTGAATTCGGCTGAGGCTGTGGCGCAAAGCCTGATCCCGCCGACGCGCAGTTGCAAGGAACCATCTGCCCCGGTTCCGATGGCGCGGGATCGATGCTTCGGCGAAAGTGACAAGCGCGCGCTCGGTCAATCCCAGCATATGGCGAAGTTGATCAATTTCGCGCTGACCGACCTTATGCTCTGCCATGAGGAGATCGTGCTCGCAGGCGAGGATGTCGGACGCAAAGGCGGCGTTTACGGCGTCACGCAGCGACTGCAGAAACGCTTCGGCGCGCACCGTGTCATCGATACGCTCCTGGATGAGCAGGCCATACTGGGACTTGGAATCGGGATGGCGCAGAATGGCTTTCTGCCGATCCCGGAAATTCAGTTTCTGGCCTACCTTCATAACGCGATCGATCAGATGCGCGGGGAGGCGGCAACGCTACCCTTCTTCTCCAAGGGACAGTTTACCAACCCGATGGTCGTGCGCATTGCCGGTCTGGGATATCAGCGCGGCTTTGGCGGGCATTTCCATAATGAGAACAGTCTTGTCGCGTTGCGCGATATTCCGGGCCTGATCCTGGCTTGCCCATCCAATGGACGCGACGCCGTTCTGATGCTCCGCGAATGTGTCCGTCTTGCCCGCGAAGAACAAAGGCTTGTCGTGTTCCTCGAACCCATCGCGCTCTACATGACGCGCGATCTCCACGACGCTGGCGATGGTGGCTGGATGTGCGACTATCCGAACGGTGATGAAGCGGTTCTGTTGGGCGAAGTGGCCACACATGGATCGGGTGATGATTTGGCGATCGTGACTTATGGAAATGGGGCCTATCTGTCGCGGCAAGCACAGAAGATCCTCAAGGATACGCACGAAATCGACGCCAGGATCATCGATATGCGTTGGCTATCCCCGCTGCCGAAGCAGGCGGTGCTGGATGCTGTGGCAGGCTGCAAGCAGGTCCTGATTGTCGATGAGTGCCGCGAACAGGGTTCGCACAGCGAAGCCTTGATGACCTTATTTGCGGAAAACGGTGACGTTCCGGCACACCGCCTGATGGCGACCGATTGCTTCATTGCGACGGGTCCGGCCTACGGCGTAACCATGCCGGATCGGGACGCGATCGTCACCAAGGCTGTCGCAGTCGTGGAGGAGGCGAAATGACACGCAAGACGGCGCTCATCGTCTGTCCGGGCAGGGGCGTCTATAATGCGCCGGAGCTCGGCTATTTGCGCAGCCATCATGCCGACAAGTCGGTGATGATCACGCGGTTCGATGAACAGCGTCAGGCGCTCGCTCAGCCATCGATCGCAGAGCTGGATGGCAGCCACAGATTCTCACGCGCGCGACTCACGCGCGGCGATAATGCATCGGGTCTGATCTATAGTTGCTCCATCGCCGATTTTCAGAGCATTGATCGCGACGCCTACGACATCGTCGCCGTTACCGGCAATTCCATGGGCTGGTATACGGCGCTCGCCGGTGGCGGGGCCCTGTCGCCAGATGACGGGTTCCGTGTCGTCAACACGATGGGCACGATCATGCATGAACATGCGGTTGGCGGTCAGTTCGTACATCCGGCCATGGATGCGGATTGGCGACCCGATCCGGCGATGCGAGAGATCCTGTTCGGTCTGATCGAGGCGATCGATGGTCTCTATCTGTCCATTCCATTTGGCGGGATGCTGGTGCTGGCTGGAACGGATGCCGCATTGGCCGAAGCCGAAAGCCGCCTCGATAAGATCGATGGACGTTTTCCGATGCGCCTTCCGAATCATGGCGCGTTTCACACGCCGTTGATGGACGATAATAGCCGGCGCGGCCGGACGGCACTGCCGGAGTCGCTATTCCGTCAGCCCGATCTTCCTCTCATTGATGGGCGCGGCGCTATCTGGATGCCCCGCGCAGCCGATCTGTCGGCGCTGTGGGACTATACGTTCGGCGCTCAGGTGACAGAACCGTATGATTTCACCCGCGCCGTTCAGACCGGGTTGAAGGAATTTGCGCCGGATTGCATTATCGTGCTGGGGCCAGGCAATACGCTGGGCGGCGCGACGGCGCAGGCCATGCTGATGTGCGATTGGGACGGGCTGACGACGAAAACCGAGTTCATCGACCGTCAGGCGACGGATCCGATTCTGCTCGCCATGGGTCATGCGGAACAGCGGCCTCGCGTGACATAATTCGCAAAATTATACCGTCATTTTGCGCATTCGCGCGATGACAATGGCGCGCCTCCCTGTCAAAGCGCGCTCTTTCTATCTCGGAGAGCATCATGAAGAGCATTGCCGTTCTGGGGCTTGGTAAAGTTGGCGCATTGGCGGCGCAATTGCTGGTCGATAGCGATTTCAAAGTTGTCGGTGTCGATATGCATGCCGAGCCGCACAATCATAATCATGAAGTCCGTCGCATCGATGTGACGGATGCGGTCTCACTCGGCGCTCTGTTCGCCGAGATGGATGCCGTTCTGTCCTGCCTGCCTTATCACCTCAATATCGGTGTCTCTGATGTCGCTCATGCAGCGGGGATACACTATTTCGATCTGACCGAAGATGTGCCGACAACCAATCATGTGCGCAAACTGGCTGAAACCTCCAAGGGGCTGATGGCACCGCAATGTGGTCTGGCGCCGGGTTTCGTCGGGATCGTCGGTGCGGACCTGATTGAGAAGTTCGATGAATGCCGGTCCTGCCGGATGCGGGTCGGCGCGCTGCCGCAGAATCCGACCGGGCTGATGGGCTATGCGTTTAACTGGTCGCCGGAAGGGGTGGTGAACGAATATCTCAATGATTGCGAAGTGATCGAAGAGGGCGAACGCAAGATGGTTTCCGCCATGGAGTGGCGCGAGAAAATCTTCATTGACGGTCTCGAACTGGAGGCCTTCACCACATCGGGCGGGCTCGGCACCATGTGCGAAACCTATCTCGGCCAGGTCGAGAATATGGACTATAAGACCATGCGCTATCCGGGTCATTTCGACCTGATGAACTTCTTCTTCCACGAGCTTCTGATGCGTGAAGACCGGGAGAGAGCAGGTGAGATTCTCGTCAACGCCAAACCGCCCGTTGATCAAGACGTCGTCTATGTCCATGTCGCAGCTGAAGGGACGATCAACGGACAGTTGTCACGAAAGGAATATGTCGGGGCCTACAAGCCGCTTATGATTGCCGGCAAGTCCCGCACCGCGATCGCTTGGACGACGGCGGGCTCGGTCGTAGCCGTGATCGAAATGGTCCGGGACGGCAAGCTGCCCAGTAGAGGCTTCCTCAAGCAGGAAGACATTTCGCTCGACAATCTGCTGAATACGCGAACCGGCAGCTTCTACACACGCTAACCGCAGCCCCGCTCGGATGATTTGCCTTATCGAAGCTGGGATATTGACAAACAGGATCAGATATGCAACCAGTTGCGCAACTGATGGCATTTCTGACTGACCATACGACCAAACAGGCCTATCTGGGGAAGGCCGCGCATGATCTTGTCAGGCTGACCTCTGATCAGGTGGCAGACATCTATGACCGTCGACAGATAATCATTCCCGTCGAACTGTCTTCAACCCTTCATAGTCTATCGCTCAAAAGTGGGTCGTCTCTGACAGAAATTGCGAGCACTCTGGGATTGCCGCATCAGCTTGTCGCCCAGCGTGTGCGTAAACTCATATCGCTTGGCCTGCTCGAACGACGTCCTGACGCGACAGACGGTCGGCGATTTGAGCTTCACCTGACGGATTACGGCCATGACCAGGCCGATAGGCTGCGTGTCTGCATGCGTGACATGTCGCGTGTCTATGAGGGACTCTATGAGGAAATAGGTTGTGATCTGCCCGCGATCCTGGGTGCGGCGATGAAAGCGATCCGCGATCATTCTCTCGTCGATCGGTTCGAATCCCGCGGGCTGCTCTGATTATAGGAAAAGGGGACTGCAGATGGGCAATGAGATAACGAAGACTGTCACCTGTTTGAGTATAGCGCTAGTGTTGTGTGGTTGCGAGGCAACTATCGAGACTCCCTTTGCTGAGCCTATCGGCTTTAACGCGACACCCTATTGCGATGTGGATAGGGGCGCTGAACTGGTCATCCCCGACGCGATTAAGGACGTCATTGCGGCTGAGACGGTCGATGAGGACGCTCTCGCCAATGCCGTTCTTGTCAGGTCGGCGATGAGAATGGCGCACGGCTCACCATCCACTGAGGCGTGCCAGGCAACTTTTGCCGCCGGAGATGTCACATTTCGGTGGCAACTCAGCGCCGCTCAGGATGACCATGCGACACGCGGCGGGTTTGACCCTGCTCAGGACGAAGATATTCTCGCAGTTCAGACGGACATCACCCGGCTCTGGCGGGAAGATCAGGCCGCTCGCCATGCCATGATTGGCTTACGAAAACTAGATGAGACAGATACTACAAAGTGGGCGCAAAGTCGCGCTGTCGCGCATGGGACACGGATCGACGCCATGGCAACGACGGCTATTGCAGATTACGCAGATCGCTACGGCTGGATTGACACGAAACGGTTCGGCGAGAGCGTGTCCGCTCATGCCTGGATTCTGGTTCAGCACGCGGACGACCATCCGGAATTTCAGGCGGACATTCTGGCCAGGATGAAATCCTATGTGGACCGCGGCGAAACGAGCCTGCGCAATTATGCCTATCTGTGGGACCGGGTTGCCGTGAATACCGGGCAATTGCAGCGCTACGGTACGCAACCGAACTGGGAATGCGACGAAAATGGCAAGATGGAACTCAGGCCGCTGGAAAATCCCGAAACGGTCAATGAGCGTCGTGCGGAAATGGGCCTGAACACTGTTGAGGAAGGCCTGGCCAGCATGGAAGCGAATGTCTGCGGCTAGTTCTGATCCGCCTAATCCTGCGCGCCTAACCCTCTCGAGGCGGGGGTTGCTGGGCTTCGACGATGCGATCATCAGCGACATCAAGCCCGATCCCGTCGGCGGATTCTCGATCGACCTCGATTCCCTGCTCCTCCAGAGCGTCCATGCGGACGGATACGGCATTCCGGATTTCTGCGGCGTAGAGCTTCGGCGTGTCCGGCGTATCGATCAGCGGCGGCAGGATGCGGAAGCTTGTATCGCCTGTGTTCGGACCGGGTGCACCCGCTTGCGCTGAGGCAGCGAGCAGGCCCAGCGTGACTGTGGCGAGAGCGGTCCGGAACCGGGATGAAAGGCGCTGTGTCATGCTGTCCGTATCCATTGGGAATCAGACAGAAATAGGGCGAGCACTGGGCCATCCCATGGTGGTTTGTCGCTAATCCTAGCCCATCAGGCCCAATTGAGACGGCTCATAAGCGAAGATCGCGGCGTCGCCGCCCGTATGCACGAAGACAATATCGTCAGCCTTGTCGAATGTGCCGTCCATGACCAATGAGATCAGCCCTGCGAGCGATTTGGCCGAATAGGTCGGATCGAGCACCAAACCCTCCAGACGTCCAGCAAGTCGCATCGCCTCCAGGCATTTTTCGTGTGGCACACCGTAGGACGGACCTGCCATGCCACTGCGCAGGTCGATAGCGTCCAGATCGAATATCCAGCCTAGCCGTTTACCGGCGGCAAGCATGATCGCGGCCGTGTCCTGTCGAACGCGATCCGGCTGGGCGTCGATGTCGAAACCGATCGCCTGCGTCTGCTGCAAACCGATCTGACAACCCATGGCAATCCCTGCGTGGGTGCCGCCGGATCCAGATGCGAAAATGATCGCAGCCGGGGCGCGGTCCATCTGCTCGCCGATTTCGGCAATGAGTGTTGCATAGCCGATCGCGCCCATGGGGCTGGAAACCCCGTAGGGCAGAATGGCCGGATCAAACCCGTCTGCGCGTAATCGCGATGCTATCGTCTTCAGCGCCTGATTGGGGTCTGAGGACCAAGGCATCGGGTGTTTGGTTGCCCCGAATAGATCAGATAGAAGCGCATTGCCGGATGTATAGTAACGCTCGGACCCCGCCTCGACCCGGCCTTCGAAAACGGCCAGATGGCAGGGAATGCCGGCGGCGGCACAGGCTGCAGCAACCTGCCGCGCGGAATTGCTCTGCACCACCCCGCCGGACACGACGCAGTCTGCGCCCGCGTCCAGCACATCGCGCAAGGCGTAATCGATTTTGCGTAGCTTGTTTCCGCCCGTACCCAGTCCGGTCAGATCATCGCGTTTAACCCAGATTCGCGGGCCGCCGAGATGCTGGCTCAGATTGTTCAGCGGGTGGAGCGGGGTCGGCAAATGTGCGATGCCCATGCGCGGGAACGCATCAAGGATGCCCCGCAAACTGTCTGTGCCTGTTGCGCTCAGATCGATAGTCCGTCTGGCACGGGCAGGTCGCGCCGCGCGCAGGCCGCCAGAACGGTATTTCGCAACAGGCAGGCGATCGTCATCGGGCCGACACCGCCCGGCACAGGCGTGATCGCGCCGGCCACTGGCTCGGCTTCGGCAAAATCCACATCGCCGACAAGGCGCGATCCGGATTTGCGTGACGCATCCGCCACGCGATTGATGCCGACATCGATCACGCAGGCCCCGGCCTTGATCCAGTCGCCCTTGACCATGTTTGGACGCCCGACGGCCGAGACGAGAATATCCGCGCCGCGACAGACGACGGGCAGATTATCGGTGCGGGAATGCGCGACCGTGACGGTGCAGTTCTGCTGCAGAAACAGTAAAGCCGCCGGTTTTCCGACGAGGATCGAGCGGCCGATGATAACGCAATGTTTGCCAGATAAATCGCCGAGCGCTTCCTTGGCCAGAATTACGCAGCCTGTCGGTGTGCAGGGTCGCAGACCGGGTTTTCCGAGCGACAGTCGCCCGGCGCTGATTTCCGTGAGCCCGTCAACATCCTTGTCCGGGTCGATTTCGGCGATCACCCGATCGCTATCGATATGGGCGGGCAGCGGCAGCTGCACGAGAATGCCGTCCACGTCCGGGTCGGCATTGAGAGCGCGAACCGTTTCGACGACATCCGCCTCCGTCGTCTCCGCGGGCAATCGGCGCTCCACACTGTTCATGCCGACCGCCTGGGAGAACTTGACCTTGTTGCCGACATAGACCTGGCTGGCCGGATCATCGCCGACCAGAACGACGGCGAGCGTCGGAGTGACAGAGAGTGACGCGATGGTGAGCGCGACATCTTCGCGCAGACGCGCCGCGACCGCTTTGCCATCAATATGGTTGCTGTTCATCATCTGCTCCGTCACGACCAAGACGCATGTCCGCCTGACCATCAGGATCGTCTATCCGAAAATCCATTCAATGGTAGGGTCAGCGTTGTTTCGTGTGAGCTATAGAGGCGATGAAGGGTGTTCGGGAAGGCGGTTATCACATGTTAGAACTGTGTGTCTGCCTGACCTGTACCATGGACAGGATGCGAATTGCCCGGCAAACCTTTCTGAGTGTCGTAAACTGTTCGCAAAGACGCGCTAGGGCGCATCTTTTGTAACTGGACCGGTTTGCGATGAATAGGCCGGTACCGAAGGGGACAGAATTGAGATGAACCGTGACGGTTCGACATCGACAGGGCAACCGGACAGGCTGATGGCGGTGCTTCGCCTTGTCTTTATGACTGTGTTCTGCACTCTGGCCGCATGGTTGACGATCCGGCTCATCCTGGCCTTGTTCGTCCCGTCCTCGACATGGGAGCCTGTTCTCATCGCAGATGCGGGTCCGATCCAGGCCCGAACCGCGGTCAGCTATGATTTTTCCTATAATCCCTTTGCTGCTGGAGACGCGGATAACACCGAGATTCCGCCTGTCGATACGGGCGATGATGCCCCTGAGACGACGCTGAACCTGACACTCAAGGGCTTGCGTTCGGGTCTGAACGGCACAGCCTTTATCCGGACCCCTGATGGGCAGGAGGACAATTACTATATCGGTGACACGATCATGCCGAACGTAGTCTTGCGCGGCGTCTTTCCAACCCATGTCCTGATCGACGTCAATGGCCAGACGCAACGACTGACGACCGAAGACGCCAAGACGGCGGCGCGCGCCACCCGCTCCACATCCGCCCCACAATCGACAGGCCTGCGTACGCTGGGCACGGTGGACGCCACACAACTTCTGTCGCAGGTCGAGCTTGTCCCGTCATTCGATCGCGAGATGCAGCGCAATGGCTTGCTGATAAAGGCCCGTAACAGCTCCGCCGACCTGTCCGCATTCGGCTTGCAGTCCGGCGATATCATTACGCGGTTTGCCGGGCAGAGCCTGATGAGCGGCATGCCCGACATCGTCGCCATCCGTCAGGCAGCGGGTGCGGGCCGCCCGGTCGTTGTCGATCTGATCCGCAACGGCCAACCCATGACGATCACGATTGGATCATCTTCATGAGCTTTTTCAGAACCCTGATGGTCGGCGCAGCGCTGGCGACCTTGCCGCTGACACTGGCAGCCGGTCCGGCCATGGCAAACGATAATTACGTCAGCCTGCAGGAAGCCGATATTCGCGATTTTATCGACGATGTCGCCGTGGTGACAGGGCGTACATTTCTGGTCGATCCGCGGGTGCAAGGCAAAGTGACGATCAGTAGTGAACAGGCGCTGACTGACGGCGAAGTCTTCACGGTCTTCAAGGAAGTTCTACGCGTTCATGGCTACACGCTGATCCGTACACCCAATGGCGAATACCGCGTGACATTGCTGCAAGGCAGCGCGCAGGATGCCCCGCTAACCCGTGCCAATGGTGTATCAGGTCAGATGAGCACGGCGATCATCAAGCTGCGGGAAGCGGATGCGTCCGCTGCAGCGCGACTGATCAAGCCCGTCATGCACAGCCAGGGACAGGTCACGGCCAACCCGAATGGAAGCGTTCTCGTCGTGACCGACTTCCCGGAAAATCTTGTCAAGGCGCGGGAAATTGCCGCCGCGATGGAAACGACCAATCTGGTCCGGGAGGTGGTCACGCTCAATCAGATTTCTGTTGTCGATGCGCAGGAGGTCCTGACGGCGCTGAGTGGGCGCACGCCCGACCAGCAGACCTACAAGGCGGTCGCTCTGCCGGGAACGAACAGCCTGATCATTGAGGCGGCACCGGATGAAATGGCCCGGCTGCGCCAGCTGCTTGCGACAATGGATGTTGGACGCGCGACTCCGCGCGGTGCTCTGACGACAATTCCCCTGCGCTTCGCTAACGGCGCGGATCTGCTGGAGATGCTGAACGGTCTGCTGCCGTCCTATGTGCGTGATGGGCAGGCGGCGCCGACGGTCGCCTATGATGTCGGCTCCAACACGCTGGTCATCAGTGCGGACGGCGATACGCAGGCCGATCTGGCGCGGCTGATCCGTCAGCTGGACGTGCGTCGTCCGCAGGTTCTGGTCGAAGCGCTGATTGTCGAAATTTCCGAAACCGCAGCGAAAGAACTGGGCGTCCAGTTTGCGCTGGGTGATACGTCGGGATCGACCGTGCCGCTGATTTCGACCAACTATACGCGCAGTGCGCCCAATCTCCTCTCTCTGGCTGGGGCTTTGACTGGTGCGACGACGGATGACGCCACACAGGCGGCTGCCTTGTCCAGCCTGACCGGGCTTGGTGGCGGGACGATCGGAGTCGGTGGCCAGAGCGACGATATTCTGTTTGGAGCTATTTTGAATGCGGTCGAAACCGATGATGACAGCAATGTTCTGTCGACACCGTTCGTCACGACGCTGGATAATCAGCCGGCGACCTTTCTTGTCGGTCAGGAAATTCCGATCACCACGGGCGAAACGCTCGGCACGGCTAATCTGAATCCATTCCGCACTTTCGAACGCAAGGAAGTCGGTATTCAACTGGATGTCCTCCCGCAGATCAGTGAGGGTGACGTCATCCGGCTGGAAATCAATCAGGAAGTCAGCTCGATCGCCGGCGTTCTGACATCGACGGCTGGGGACTTCGTGACCAATAAGCGCCAGATCGAAACGACCGTTCTGGCCAATGACGGCGAAATCATCGTGCTGGGCGGTCTGCTGCAGGACGACGAACAGATCGATATTGAAAAAGTGCCCGTACTCGGTGATCTTCCTGTCGTGGGGAATGCGTTCCGCTCTAAAGGACGTACGCGTGCCAAGACCAATCTGATGGTGTTCCTGCGACCGACCATCATCCGGGACAGCAATGACGCTGCACTGGCCACGCAGAGCCGTCTGAGCCGGATGCGGATGGAAGATCGTCTGCAGAGCGGTCGAGACGTGTCCAAGATAGACCTGATTCCAATCGATCCGATCGATCCGCTCAATCCAATCGCGCCAACCGAATGAATCGACGCTTGATCATACTCGTAGTGGCGCTGGCGGGGGTGGCCTCGCTGATCCAACATGCGCCTCTGGCATGGGTCGATAGCGCCCTGCCTGACGGGTTCGGTCCGGTTACAGGTACATATTGGAATGGTCAGATCGACGATGTTCCCTTGCTCGGAGACGTGTCGGTCGATGGCCGTCTGGGCCATGTCCAGCTGGCGACGGCCCCCGGAGAAGTCACGTTTCGTGGGGATGTCAGCCCGACCGGGGTCACGGACCTGGTCCTGTCCATGCCGATTGCCCGGCTTCCGATCTCCGATGCGCGTCTATCGGGACTAGTGGGTCGTGTCAGTCTGCAGATCGACGAGGCCGTTATCGAAGAAGGTGCTTGTGTGTCGGCTGTCGGACATGCCTCGACCGACGTCCTGTCCGCCAACCGTGCGACCTTTGACTGGTACGGACCCGAGCTGGCAGGACCGGTCGACTGCATCGACGGACGCTTGCGCGTGCGCCTGTCGGGTCAAGAGGGCGGACAAAACGTATCGGCCACAATCCTGACCGGTATGGACGGCACCTACCGGTCGGACATTTCGGTCGTCACGGCGGACCCGATGGCAGGCAATGCGCTGGCGCTGTTTGGATTCGGTCCGGATGGGCAAGGCGGATATAGCCTGTCTGAGCAAGGGCGCTGGCGCTAGGCATGCGTGCAATTCTTCTCATAGTCGCGCTCGGTGTCAGCGCGTGCGCGAGCAATCCTGACGCGGGCTCGATGGCCGCCGACATGTCGGCGACGGGATCGGCATCTGCCGACAGACTGCCGCCGCAGACGCTTGCCGCAGGCGAGTGCGGCCTGTTCGGCTGGGACGCCGTGGCCGCGACCCGTTTCGTGTTTTTCGCAAAGGGCGGTGCAGCGCTCTACGCCGATGGGCAATCCATCCGTTCGATGCGTTCCGAAGGCGCGTTTCCGGCCACGGATTACGGTCCGGTCCAGATCGAGCTGGGGCCGCCTGACGCCCTGATCGATGGTGTCCGCTATCCTGAGGCGCGTCTCACCGCCCTGATGGATGACGGCTATACGCGGGTACAGCCCCTGGTCATGCTGGAAAGTTGTCGCGGCAATTAAACGAGGCGCTGGACCAGCCAGACCGCCCCGATGCCGACCGCCAGAAAAGGCCCGAATGGTATGCGCGCGTCCCGCGCTTCGCCTTTCGGCAGGACATAGGCGAGCGCGGCCAGACTGGCGATCAGTACGATTGCAGGCAACGCCCATGCCCCGCACCAGGCCCCGCCGACGGCCAGCAGCTTGGCATCGCCGCGCCCCAATCCGTCGCGTTTGCGGATCAGCTTGTAGAGCGTTTCTACAGCCCAGAACGTTGCATAACCCAAGGCCGCGCCGAGCAGGTGCGGATAGAAGTCCAGGGCGGTGCCAAACGCCCATGCCAGACCAGCCGCCAGAAGGGGAAATGTGATCAGATTGGGCAGACGCTGCGTGGCCCAGTCTATTCGCGCCAGCTGCACCAGCGCGCCGATCAGCACCACACCGCTCAGAATTGTCACACCGGTGATCACAGGCGTTGCTTTATCGGAAAAGCCCTTGGACGGAAGCGGGTAAATCCGCCATAGCGCGCATATTCGTCCACCTTGCCCATCCGGGAGCCGCGCATGTCCGACACGCCCGATCGGCTGGACCTGAAAGAGCCTTACGAGCGATTGGAGGAGGACCCTCCCAATCCGATCGTGACTGCCTTGGGTCTGAGCAGTGATGACGAGCTTCACATCCGGCTGGATGCGCTGCACCCGGCTGATTTCTCCGATTATCTGGAAGAAATGACCGACGCTCAGCGTGAGGAGTTGATCGCGCGCGCTCCGGGTCTGATCACAGGTGAGCTGCTCGCGGAGCTCGAAGATGATGTCGTTGAGGATGTGCTGCCGCTGCTGGAACCCGGAGCGATTGCCGATGCGCTGACGGAGCTCGACTCCGACGATGTCACGCAGATCATCGAAGAAATGGATGAGGCACAGCGCGAAGACGTGCTGGAGGCAATGGAGCCACTGGAGCGGGCAGGTGTCGAGGCGTCGCTAAAGTTTGACGACGAAACCATTGGCCGGCTGATGCAGCGCGAGTTTGTCTCCGCGCCCGAATTCTGGACAGTCGGCAATACGATCGACCATATGCGCGATGCCGGTGAAGAGCTGCCGGAGCTGTTCTTCAATATCTATATCGTCAATCCGCGCCTGCAGCCGGTCGGCTATGTCCCGGTCTCAAAGCTGATGCGCGCCCGGCGCGATGCCACGCTGGCATCGCTGATGGAAGAAAAGCTGTTCACGATCGCGCAGGATCTCGATCAGGAAGAGGCAGCCTATCTGTTCGAAAAATACCATCTGATTTCCGCGCCCGTTGTCGATATGCAAGGCCGGATCGTCGGCATGATGACGGTCGACGATATTCTCGACATTATTCAGGACGAGAACAAGGAAGACATTCTCGCGCTTGCGGGTGTGAGCGAAGCGGGCATTACCGATACCGCCTACGAGACAGTGCGGTCGCGCGCGCCCTGGCTGCTGGTCAATCTGGTTACGGCCATTCTTGCCAGTTTCGTGATTGCGCGTTTCGATTACGCCATCGAGCAGATCGTCGCGTTGGCCGTGCTGATGCCGATCGTGGCGAGCATGGGCGGAAATGCAGGAACGCAGGCCCTGACCGTTGCGGTCCGGGCGCTGGCGGAGCGTGATCTGACCCGCGGCACGGCCCTGCGCACCATTCGCCGCGAAGCGATTGCTGCAGTCATCATCGGACTGATGTTCGCGGTCGCCATGGCCGGGATCAGTTTCGTCTGGTTCCGCGACATCGAACTGGCGGGCGTTGCCTTCATCGCCATGATCATCAATCACTTCTTTGCCGGTCTGGCTGGCATATTGATCCCGCTCGGATTGAAACGCGCCGGGGCCGACCCGGCTGTCAGCAGTTCCGTATTCGTCACGACTGTGACCGATGTGGTCGGCTTTGCCGCCTTCCTGGGTGTTGCAGCTTATGTTCTGCTCTGATTAACGGTGCCGAGCCCGTTAGGGGTTTGTTAACCACGTTCCTGCGTGCCGCTCTCCTGTCAGGGGAATGCGGCACGGAGCTTGCAACTTCGCTCCCGACCTATGAGCGAGAGTGCCACTATGACCCGGAGCCTTTCCGTATCGGAGACCGGACTTCGCCTGATCAAGGCGTTCGAAGGATTCCGCCCTGTCGACCGCGAACTTGTGACGGGCGCACGCGTCGTCGGATATGGCCACCGCGTTTTCTCCCAGACGCCGATCCGGATGACGGAAGAGCAAGCCGAGGAAACCCTGCTCCTGGATCTGGAAGCCTATGAAGAGCTGATCAATGAAGAGGTTCACGCGCCATTGACGCAGAGCCAGTTCGATGCGCTGGTGTCGCTGGCCTTCAATATCGGTCCGAAGGCCTTCCGGGGATCGGATATACTGCGTGCCATAAATAATGGGCGCCCGCTGGATGCCGCCGCCGGGTTCGACGTCTGGCGCAAGGCGACCATCGACGGGAAAACCTTCGTCGTGGACGCGCTGATGCGCCGCCGTACGGCTGAAAAATCCCTGTTCCTGCGTACCGAAGCCATCATACCCGCCCCGAGCGCCCTGCTCGAACCCAAAGCGGATTACGATACCGGGCTTGGCCCGATCGAAGACGGCTTACCCATTTTTACCGAAGACGATGCTATCGGGATTATTGCGCGTGCGCCCTATGAGGCCACGCCGGATCCAGCTTTCGATGAGGACGAGGAAGTTGATATCGACGAAGATGACGATGTCCTGACCCTGTCTGCAGACATGGAGGCGGAGATCGAGCCTGAAGCCGATCCAGAGCCCGAGCCCGAGCCGGAAGAAGACCCCTTTGAGTTTTCCGATCTTGCGTCCCTGATGGCGGTTACGACCGCCGAGCCGGAACTTGCACCTGATGATGAAGACGCGCTGGTCGTCGATGATGAGGACGGAGATGATGACGAAGATGAGGGCGATGACGACGACGACGACGAAGATGATGGCAGTGCGTTGGCAGCGGACAGTGCTGAGAGCGAAGGAGAGCTTGACGACGAAGAGGACGAACTGGAGGTCGCGGCCCGCACTATTGACGAGACTGTCGAAGAGACCCTCACTGAATCGCCCATATCCGAAGCCGCCGACTCGCTGGGCGAGCGCCTCAGTGCACTGCTGGACTCAGATGCCGAGGAGACGGTCACGGAAACTGTTGATCTTCCTGAATCGCTGATCGAAGCGCCCAGTGATGACAAGCGCTCCAACCTTGTGACCTTTCCGTCCCGTCAGCTGGTCGATCCAGAGCCCGTCGATCCCGGTGATCCCGATGGCCTGGCTTTCAATGACGGCGAAGCAGTCGCCGAAGACGCCCCGAATAATAGCGTAATCAATCCGATTGTGATCGACAATCTGGCGGCGGACGATGTGATCCGCGCCAGCGGAGACTCCAAAGACGTCATCTACGATCCAGAGGGTGACCCAGTCGAAGCGGCAACGCGCTATCTGGAACGGGCCGGTGTGGCGATGGATGAAGACAAAGCGGGCGGCGGCATGTGGATCCCGTTGGCTCTGGGCGCCATTCTGATCGGCGTCAGCGCCGTATTGCTGGGCCGGGGCGCAACGAGCCTTTTGAACGCCTGGGGCCCGGCCTCGGTTATTGCGGCCGCCGTGACGGGCGGGCTGATGATCCTGTTCACCCTCTATGCGGCGGCGCGCGGACGGTTTGCCTAGCGTTCGGTTAACGCCCTAGTGTCAGAGCTTTAACGGATTTGTGGCAGGACGCGTCGCTCTAAGACCGAACCCAATTATCGGAGACACCATCATGTCGACGGCCCTTGCCCAGACTTCTGCCAGCCGTAGCGCCAATTTGGCTCCGCTACGCAAATCCGTGCCTGTCGCGACCGTGCCTGACATGCTCGATGGCTGGACGGACGAGCATAGCGCGACCTTCCAGTCCGACATCATGACGTTCCGTCACCGGCTGGAGAAAACCGGATTGTTCAGCGACGACGCGCTGGTCGATCTTCTGGAACGCCACCCCGGTACGATGTTGGACGTTTGCACGATGGGTGCGGCTGACCATCCGCTCTATCCGAACCGGTTCCGGACCGGCGATTTTCGTGGCATCCCGGGTGCGGATCTGCTGGCCGCTGCCAAGGCGGGCAAGATCTGGATCAATGTTCGTCAGGCTATGAATATTCATCCGGAATATAAAGCCGTACTCGACCGCATGTATGGCGATCTGTCCGAAGCGACGGGCAACCGGGCCTTCAATGCCAAGGGCGGCATTCTGATCAGTTCGCCGGTCGCGCGCGTACCCTATCATTTTGACAAGACCGAAGTCATTCTCTGGCATGTGCGTGGCAGGAAGACCGTCTATGTCTGGCCTGTCAATCAGACCTTTATTCCAGACCGCGCGCATGAAGCGACGCTGACCAATATGATTGATGACGATCTGCCTTACACCGCTGATTTCGAACAGCATGCAACCGTGCTGCGACTGGAAGACGGCGACGGGGCGACTTGGCCACTCAACGCGCCGCACCGCGTAGATAATGAGACTTTCTGCGTCTCTGTCACGACCGAATATTCGACGACGGAAAGCGGTATGAAAAACGCGGCAATGCTGACCAATGCCACGATGCGCCGCTATCTCGGCGCGCAGCCGCTCTATGAACGGGACGGCGCCATGTCGCGCCAGGTCAAGTCATTCGCCGGACGCATCATTCGCAAAACGCCCTTGGCCAAGGACAACACACATACCGACATGGTGACATTCCGCATCGATGCGTCGCAGGAGGGCTATCTGGTCGATGTCGAGCCCTTCGAACGGAATTTCTAGAGCAGTCTGAAGGCTTTCTGCACAGGCGCAAAGCTGCGCCTGTGAATGGGGCTTGGGCCCAGACGCATCAGCGCGTCGAGATGGGCGCGGGTCGGATAGCCCTTATGGCTTGCAAATCCGTAGCCGGGATAACGCTCGTCTGCCTCGATCATCAGCCTGTCGCGGACCACCTTTGCGACGATTGACGCGGCTGCGATGCAGCGACTTTTCGCGTCGCCTTTGATAATGGCCTCTCCGCTGCAGCTCAAATCCGGTGGAACACGGTTGCCATCGATCAGCGCATAGTCGGCCTGCAGGCTGCTGGCGGCACGCGCCATGCCGCTCATGCTGGCCCAGAGGATGTTCAAGGCGTCGATTTCCGCCGGTTCGATAACCGAAATCGCAATTTCAGCCTTGTCTTGGAGCGCGTTCAGCAAGCATTCACGACGCATAGGTGACAAGGCCTTGCTGTCGTTCAGCCCGTCCGGGATGTCTGACGCATCAAGGATGACTGCCGCGCAGACCACTGGCCCCGCCAGTGGACCGCGCCCGGCTTCATCCGCACCGCAGATACGGGCGAACCCTCTTGCCTGTGCCGCGTTATGATGCGTGTCATCCGGTGTCATGTCTGAGCGGCCTTATGGCACGGGACCTGCACGAACGATATGTAATGCAGGACTTTCTCGCGCTGTGTGTAAATGATAAACGGCTTTAACCGAATTCTTCAGGAGTTACCCATGTTCAACGTCAAGATCGCCGCAGTTCTGGCCGTTGCCAGTCTCGCCCTGAGTCCCGTCGCCTTTGCGCAGGACGCAGCCCCTCAGACCGACGATGCAGCCCAAGCCAAGGCGAAAGCCGACGCAGAAGCTCTGGCCACGCCGTCGACTGAAGGCGTCGTTACTGACGCGGCGTCCTGCACCTATGAGGGCGGGAATGTGGAAACATTGTCAAATGGAACAATCTGCCTGATCCCGATGCGTGGCGAAGCGCTGGCATCGCAATTCTACGACGGTCAGGGTTTTGGCGTCATTCAGTGTGAAGGCAATGGTGAATTCGCCAATGAGATCACACCGGGTGGTAGCTTCTGCCGCGTCTATCTGACCGAGAAAATCGTCCCGAAGACCCGTGAAGAGATCGAAGCCGAACTGGCCGCACAAACGGCAGCAGCACTGGCTGAAGGCGCGTCCGACGCCACCAACTAAGCAGAGCTTCACCCGAATGTGAAAAAGCCCGGCATTGCGCCGGGCTTTTTCTTTGCGCGGATGACGGGTAAGCGCGCGACCATGCTGATCATCGTGATCCCGACCTGGCAGGCCCAAGACGGCCTGCGCCGCCTGCTGCCGCAGCTTGCCGACGCGCACGTCATCGTCTCTGACGGCGGATCGACGGATGAGACGTTGGACATTGCCGTTGGGGCAAAGTGCGTCATGGCGCTCGGCGCGTCAGGCCGCGGCGCACAGCTCCGTCTCGGTGCCAAGGCCGCATGCCTGTCGGGCGACACGGATGATTGGTTTTTGTTCCTGCATGCTGACTCGCAATTGCCGGAGGACTGGCAATCCGTGGTGACGAAAGCGATGCGCGGATCCGATGCGCGCTATTTCAAATTTCGCGCTGATGCGTCCGGGATGCGCGCGCGGCTCATGGACCGACTGGTCGGCCTGCGGTGTCGCGTGCTGGGTCTGCCTTACGGCGATCAGGGCCTTCTGATCTCCCGGCGTTTGTATGAGCGTGTGGGCGGCTATGCCGCCATGCCCCTGTTCGAAGACGTGGATGTGGTGGAACGCATTCGCAAGGTGGCGGCGTTGCGTCCGCTACCAGCAGTCCTGACGACGGATGTGTCCAAACACTGGCAAGAGGGTCTGTGGCGTCGGGGCACGCGCAATCTGGGCCTTCTCTGGCGCTATAAGCGCGGGGCATCGGTTGACGTCCTGTTGCGGGACTATTCAGCATGACCCGTCCGGAGCTTTTCGTTTTCGCCAAGCGTCCGGCCATGGGAGCCGCAAAGACGCGGTTGTCCCGCGATATCGGCCCGGTTCATGCGCAGCGCCACTACCGCGCCATGACGGCGCAAATCCTGCGCAATGTCACCGACCCGCGCTGGGATACGACGCTCTACGTGACGCCGAAAATGTCTGTCGGCAGAGTCCCGGCCTGGGCGGGGTTTGATCAGCGCGCGCAGCCTGGCGGATCCTTGTCGCCGCGTCTGGCCGAGCTTTTTTCCGGGCCGCCCAGGCCCGTTCTGGTCATTGGCACAGACTGTCCACAAGTGAGGGCGAACGATATTGCCGAAGCGATACAGGCATTGAAAAAGGCGCCGTTCGTATTCGGTCCAGCCAGCGACGGCGGCTTCTGGTTGATGGGCGCACATGCGCCCCTGCCGACGGACACGTTCGACAGGATTCGCTGGTCAAGCGAGCATACCTTATCCGATCTGGAAGGCCGGATTGGTGGTCATGTCGCCAAGTTGCGCATGCTGACCGATGTCGATGACCTGCACGGGCTTCAAGTCTGGAAACGGCGCGCCTAATTCGCTTGCCCGAGCTCCGCGTCGATCAGCGCCACCGTCGCGTCGATCAGCGACAGGTTAGCGCCCTTGCCATGTCCCGGAACGACGGTTTGCGTGTTGGGATAGGTTGCCTTGGTCCAGAGCAGGGATTCCCTCCACAGGGGGAGGTCGGCGTCCAGCGTATTGCCGAGTGTTCGGCTTTCCGCACCGCGTACGGCGCAGCCTGCATAGAGAATGTTGCTGTCGGGCAGGTAGGCGATCAGATTGTCGGGTGCATGGCCATGGCCGGGAAAGGCGAGTTCGATCTTGCCGACCCGCGTACGCGATTGCGGCGCGTCGAGAGCTGCCACGGACGTGTTCGGCACCGGCCAGCCCGCGCGTGCGGCGAGCGTCGGCGTGTCCGGATGGGTGAAGACTTCCAGCCCTTCGCGCTCAGCGGCATCGACCCCCTGCGTCCGGTCCGCATGGTGATGGGTGACGACCAGCCGCGTCACCGGCAGTCCCGTTTCCTCGCGCACGGCGTCGATCAGCGACAGGGTCGCTAATTCGCCCCAGGCCGCATCGATCAGGGTCACGGCCTCGCCGTCGATGACGACCAGGCCGTTGACTGGGATCGGCGCCTGACCTGGTAGAGTATAATGGGTCGTATGGACCCAGACACCTTCCGCGATGGGTGATAATGTGACCGGGTAGTCGGCCCGAAGCTCGGTCAGAAATCTATCGGCAGCAAGTGCTTCCGTGGCCGGAGGCGTCACGGCCTCGGTTTGGCTGCCGCAGGAGGCAAGAAGAACGACAGAAAGAAGAAGAATGCGTTTCATGGTCGCGCAGGTAGCAAGGGCTGCGCCGCAGTGGAAGAGGCCATAACCCCGACAATCAAAGCGCGGCCAGAGCCTCGCGCAGTGTCAGCAAATCCTGCCACGCTTCGGCCTTGAGTGCAGGCTGGCGCAGCAGAAAAGCCGGATGGTAAATCGGCAGAACGGGAATATCGCTGGTCCCGACATTCACGCTCATCCACTGACCGCGATTTTTCATGATGCCGGTCACGCCGGTCATCACCTGCATGGCTGTCCCGCCCGTCAGCAGGATCAGTTTCGGTTTCGCCAGCTGGATATGCCGGTTCACAAAGGGGCGGCACAGTTCCAGCTCCGCCGGATCGGGCTTGCGATTATTGGGTGGACGCCAGAAACAGACATTGCCCACATAGACGTCATCCGTATCGCCTTCGCCGGACTTCAGCCCGATGGCCCCGAGCATGCGGTCCAGCAATTGGCCCGACCGCCCGACAAAGGGTTTGCCCGCCATATCCTCGTCCCGACCCGGCGCTTCGCCGATTATCATCAGGTCGGATTCCGGATTGCCGCGCGACAGAACGGCCTGCCGCGCCCCGTCTGACAATGGACCAGCGTCAAACTGGTCCAGCGCGGTCTTAAGGTCTGCGAGCGTCTTGCAGGCCGCAGCGATCGGGCCGGGATCGGCAACGTCTGATTTGGGCGACGTCGGCGCGCGTGCCGGGACGCTTTCGGGAGCGGGCTTGGGCCGGATCCGCCTGACAGATCGCGCCAGCGGCAGATCGGGCGCTTCGACGCCGACGCGCTCATACCAGTCGAGCAGGGATCGGAGGGATGTCTCCATAAAGCCTCTATAGGGCAGTTTAACGTGATTGACCCCCCGGTTATGCACAGGCTGGGGGCGATCCTGGGGGCATCTGTCGCGGGTTTTCACTTTCACCGCTCGGATCGTTTCGCTAACAGCCCAAGTGATGCTGCGTTTTGCCACCATCCTTCTGATTGCACTGGCCGCCACCTGGTGGGTCCTGTCAGGCTACACCAAGCCGCTGTTGCTGACGCTGGGGGCGATCAGTCTCGGGCTGGTGCTGATCATGACGATCAGGATGCGAATCGTCGATGAGGAAACCGCGCCCTATCTGACCGTTCCGCAAGCGCTGGCCTATTTCGCCTGGCTGATGGTCGAAATCGTCAAAGCCAATCTCGCCGTCGTCCGCGCCGTCGTTTCGCCCAATCTCGAAGTCTCGCCGACCCTGACCAAAATACCGACGGGGCAGAAATCCGCGCTGGCGAGAACCATGTTCGCCAATTCGATCACGCTGACGCCAGGCACCGTGTCGGTCGACATGCAGGATGATCATATTCTTGTTCATGCACTCCTGTCGGAGATGAGCGCCCCCGAAGATTTCGAGGAAATGAGCGACCGTTCGGCCTGGGCGGTCGGTGAACCCGAAGCGGGAACGGCAGAGTAATGCGCGATCCCATGCCCTATATCATGCTGGCCGCGACACTGGTTCTGATTATCGCCATGGTGCTGATGCTGACACGGCTGATCGGGGGGCCGTCTCTCTATGATCGCCTGCTGGCCGTGAACAGTTTCGGGACGAAGACAGTCCTGTTTCTCTGTGTCTTCTGTTTCATTATCGATCGGCCCGATGGGATCGACATTGCCTTGCTTTATGCACTGATGAATTTCATCGCGACCATCGCCGTGCTGAAATTCTTCAATTACCGCGCTTTGACGGTCGATTTGCGCGATGTGGCGGATCAGGAGGACGGGTCATGATGACGGTCCTGCTGATGGCGGCGGAGCCTGTTGCCACGACTGCGTCCAGCGGCGGCATAAGCGGTGCCGACGTCATCGGCTTCCTGCGTGATCTGATCACTGTCATCAGTCTGGCGGGAGGATTGTTTTTCGTCCTTGCGGGGACGATCGGCGTCATTCGGCTGCCGGATTTCTATACCCGTCTGCATGCGGCGGGCATGACCGACACGCTCGGTGCCGAGCTGATTCTGTTCGCCCTGATCGTTCAAAGCGATAGCTGGCAGGTGATCGCCAAGCTGCTGCTGGTGGCCTTCTTCCTTTTCGTGACATCGCCGACAGCCACCCATGCCGTCGCCCACGCCGCATACCGGGCCGGGGAAAAGCCGAAGCTCGGCCCATGGCGCGCGCCTTCCATCGAAGATGAGGGCTGAGCGAACCTATGCCGATACTCGCAGTTCCGACATCCCCGCTGATTTCAACATTGCTCCTCGATATCGGTCTGCTGACGCTGCTGGTCATTGTCGCCTTTGCCATCGTCCGGATGCGGTCGCTTTTTGCCATCGTCATGCTGCAGGGCGTGTTCTCACTGGTTGCGGCGGCCTGGTTCGTGACGCTGGACGCTGTCGATGTAGCCTTTACCGAGGCCGCTGTCGGTGCAGGTGTGTCAACGGTTCTGATGCTCGCGGCGATGCTGCTGGCCGACCGCGAATCCACGCCCGTGCCGATGAGCCGACAATGGGGACCGCTCGCCGTCGTACTCGTTGCGGGGACGGCCCTGATGTATGCCGTGCCGGACCTGCCCGCCTATGGCGATGCGGACAGCCCCGCCAATAGCTATGTCGGCACGGATTATCTGGCGAAGACGGTGACGGAAGTCGATATTCCCAATGTCGTCACGGCGGTGCTGGCCTCCTATCGGGGCTATGACACGTTCGGTGAGGCGGTCGTGATTTTCGCTGCCGGGCTGGGCGTTCTGCTGCTGTTGGGCCTTAACGGCAATGCCGGACAGTTCCGCGCTCAGGTCAAGGGCCAACGCCTGTCCGACCCGCATGCGCCGCCAGGCGCGACCAGCGCGGACACACAGACTGTCACCTCGCCCGCGCCAGCGAACCCGCCCGGTCGCAAGCGACGGAAACATCCGCCATCCGTCACGCAGATCGGGGAGGGCGGATCATGAGCCGCCCTGTCGACAAGCCGAATGATGATGTGACCCTGCCGCACGATCCGCATGTGCTGCTACGCGTTATTGCGAAGTTCCTGATCCCGCTGATCGCGCTGTTTGCCTTTTACGTCCAGTTCCACGGAGAATATGGTCCGGGCGGCGGCTTCCAGGCCGGCGTCATCCTCTCAGCCTCCGTTATTCTCTATGCGCTTGTCTTCGGTCTGGATGAGGCCAAGCGCGCCTTTCCGCCCTGGCTGATCCGGGTCGGGATGAGTCTCGGCGTTCTGCTGTATGGCGGGACCGGTGTCGTCGCCTGGCTGCTGGGCGGAGAGTTCCTGAATTACAGCGTGCTCGCCCATGATCCGATCCATGGTCAGCATTGGGGGATCATCGCCATCGAGGTCGGCGTTTTGACGACGGTGACCTCGGTCATGCTTGCCATCTTCTATGCTTTCGGCTCCCGTCAGCCCGATATTCAGAACGAGGAATGGTAAGGTCGTGGACTCGCTCTTCTCGCACTTCAACTATGTCGTCGTCATTATCCTGATGATGACCGGCCTGCATGTCGTCTTCGCATCCCGGAACATGATCAAGAAGCTGGTCGGGCTGGCCGTGTTTCAGACGTCCGTCTTTCTCTTCTATATTACCCTCGCCAAGATCGCGTCGGGTCAGCCGCCCATTCTGGAAAAGGACCCCAATTCCAAGACGGGCTATGATGATCACAGCGCCTTTATCGAACCAGTGCAGCTGGCCGCGTCGGGCGATGTCTATGTGTTGCCGGGGCAGGGCAGCGAGCTGATCTATTCCAATCCGCTGCCGCATGTTCTGATCCTCACGGCCATTGTGGTCGGTGTGGCGACGCTTGCAATCGGACTGGCACTGACGGTGCGTATTCGTGAAGTCTACGGGACGATCGAAATGGACGCGGTCGAAGCTCAGGACTTCGAATATAATCTCGAAGGGATCGAGCGCTGATGGCCCCGCTCTTTGCCAGCTGGCTCGCCGATCACGGCGCGGCCTTTGCCATCGCCTTGCCGCTGCTGGCTGCAGCGATCACGGCCTTATTGCCGAAAGTGCGGCGTCTGCCCTGGGCTGTCGCGCTGCTGGTCTCGGCCATCGTGACGATAGCCGCCTATGCCGTACTGCAAACGCAGGTCGATCTGGGCAGCTTCATCTACCGCATGGGTGGATGGGAGCCGCCTCACGGGATTTCCCTGAAGATCGATGCGGTCAATGCGCCGATCCTGCTGCTGATTGCCGCCATGGGTCTGATGACCCTCGTCTATTCAGCACCGTCTGTCGAAGCCGAAGTCCAGACCAAGAAACGCGCGCCTTTCTACGCAGCCTTTCTGCTCTGCATGGCCGGGCTGTGCGGCATGGTGGTTACGGGCGATGCCTTTAATGTTTTCGTCTTTCTCGAAGTCAGTTCGATCTCAACCTATACGCTGGTGGCAATGGGAGCGAACCGGGACCGGCGTGCCTTGTCGGCGGCCTTCAACTATCTGATCCTCGGCTCGATCGGGGCGACGTTCTTCGTCATTGGCGTCGGTTTTCTCTATGCGGAAACCGGCACGCTCAACATGGACGATATGCAGCGTATTCTTGCCAATCTCGATGGTGGGTCCCGGGTCGCACAGGTCGCGTTCGGCTTCATCGTCGTCGGGCTGGGCCTGAAGCTGGCCATGTTCCCGCTGCATACCTGGTTGCCCGGCGCTTATGCCTATAGCCCGACCATGGTCACGGTCTTCCTGTCCTCCACGGCGACCAAGGCCGCGCTCTATCTCATGTACCGGTTCAGCTTCAATGTGTTCGACCCGAGCTTCGATTATGTCGCGGTGGTGCTCACCTACATCGTGACGGCGCTGGCTGTGACGGGCATGATCTTCTGTTCGCTGCAGGCATTTTTCCAGACCGATATCCGGCGCACACTCGCGTTCAGTTCCGTTGCACAGGTCGGTTATATGCTGCTTGGCATCGGCCTGATCAGCATGTCGGGACTGGCCGGTTCCTATCTGCATCTGATCAATCACGCAGTCGTCAAGGGCGGCTTGTTCCTGGCGCTCGGGGCCATGTGGTACCGGTTCGGGATCGTCCGTCTTGATGATATGGCGGGTCTTGCCAAGACCATGCCGATCACGACCGCCGCGTTCACCATTCTCGCCTTCAGCCTGATCGGTGTGCCGTTCACAGCCGGCTTCGTCTCCAAGGTCGCGCTCGCCGAAGCCGCAGCCGAACAAGGCTGGTGGTGGGCCGTCGGCGTTATCATGATCACTTCGATCATTGCGCTGTTCTATATGGGGCGCATGATGATGATGGCCTATTTCCGTGACCCGCCCATGGTGGACGGTGTTGCGGTCAAGCGTAATGAAGCGCCGCCATTGATGCTGATTCCGATGGTAGGACTGGCCCTCCTGTCCATCATGATTGGTGCGCGCGGACATGTCCTGCTGACCGAAATCAGCGAGAATGCGGCCCGTGTTCTCATTCCCGGGGGCGGGCTATGAGCTTCGGTCCCGAAATGGCGCTGGCATCGCTGATGTTGATCCCGCTAGCGGCAGCGGGGTTGATCCCGCTCATCGGTCCGCGCTGGCCCAATCTGCGCGAAGCGGTGACATTCCTGGCGGGCCTCCTGCTACTGGCCAACGTCATCTATCTTTGTGGACTGGTATCGACGGGCGCGCGACCCGAACTTCTGATCGGCAGTTTTTCGGGCCTGTTCGAGATCAAGTTCCGTCTGGAGCCGCTCGGCGCGACCTTTGCCGCGATTGCGAGCTCGCTCTGGATCGTGAATTCCATGTTCACGCTGGGTTATATGCGCGGCAATAATGAGAAAAACCAGACGCGCTTCTTCACCTTTGTCGCCATCGCCATCGCCTCGGCCATGGGGATTGCCGCGTCGGCCAATCTGATCACCCTGTTCATTTTCTACGAAGCCCTGACAATTTCGACCTTCCCGCTCGTCAGCCACAAGGGCGATGCCAAGGCGCGCAAAGGGCTGACCATCTATACGGTGATCCTGATGGGGACATCGCTGGGCTTGTTGCTGCCAGCCATCATCGGCACGCAGGTTATTGCAGGCTCAATCGATTTCGTCCCGGGCGGTGTCTTCGGGCCTGACGCGTCCCTGCTGGCGACATCCACACTGCTTGTCCTGTTCGCTTTTGGTATCGGCAAGGCCGCGCTTATGCCCGTCCACCCCTGGCTGCCCAACGCCATGGTCGCGCCGACGCCGGTCTCTGCATTGCTGCATGCGGTGGCGGTCGTGAAAGCAGGCGTTTTCACCATGTTGAAAGTGGTGGTCTACACATTCGGTACGGACATTACTCTGGCGACGCCGTCTTCCGAATGGCTCGCCTGGATCGCCGCTTTGTCCATTGTCATCGCGTCCATCATCGCGCTGCGACAAGATAATCTGAAGGCACGTCTGGCCTATTCAACGGTCTCGCAACTTTCCTACATCACCCTGGGGGCGATGCTCGCAACCAGCTGGGGCATTCTCGGTGGCGGTCTGCAGATCGTCATGCATGCCTGGGGCAAGATCACGCTCTTCATGGTCGCGGGGGCCATCTATACAATTGCGCACCGCACCAATGTCAGCCAGCTCGACGGCCTTGGACGCAAGCTGCCCTGGGTATTCGGCGCGTTCCTTGTTGCCAGTATCAGCCTGATCGGTGTGCCGCCCTTCGGTGGCTCATGGCCCAAATTCTATCTGATGTGGGGTGCGCTCGATTCCGGCAAGGCGGTACTGATGGCCGCGCTGATCGTGTCGAGCCTGCTTAACATTCTCTATCTGATGCCAATCGCGATCCGGGGGTTCATGAAGCCGCCTGCGGATCCTGCGGCAGATGCCGCCATCGCGCTGGAAGCGCGCAAGCATCGCTGGGTGATCATACCGCCCGTCATCACCGCCATCGGCACGCTGGTTCTATTCTTTGCCGCACCGTGGATTATCACCTTCCTGGAGCCGATCTTATGAGCTCTCAGTCTGGATCCGATCCCGAAGTCCGCAGCGATTACGGCATTCACCCTGCCGCCCGGCCTTTTCTGTTTCTGGGTGATCCCAAGATCAAACGGAACTTTATCTGGCTGCCACTGGGCGGTCTTATCATCGCCTCCATTCTCGGTGTGCTGCATCCGCAAAAACATCCCGCCCCTTGGGAAATGATCGGCGGCACGCCCATTCCGGGAAGTTGGGCAATTTTTGGCTTTATCGCCTATTCCTTTATCGTCTTCGCCGCGCCCGTCCTGTTCAAGCTGCTGGCGCGAAAGGAAGATTTCTACGGCGAAGGCGGCTTGCCCGATCCCGAGGTGAGCACCGATCCGGAGATCACCGGGGAGGCGCATCATGACTGATACCATCCTGGGACAGATCAATCCCGGCCTGTGGGTCATCGTCGCCGGTCTGATCTGCGCGCTGATGCCTGCCAATGCGCTGCGCAAGGGGCTGGCCGTTGTAGCGCCGGTCTTCGCAGCGATCATGATTTTCCTGATCTATGACCGGGCGGGTCCGATCGAAGGGTCGCAGTTCAACGGCGTTCTGGCGGGGCAATTCTATATTGGCGATGTGCTGCTGACGACTCTGCGGATCGATACGCTCTCCGTCGTCTGGGGCTATCTCTTCTGTCTCGCGGGCTTCATCAATGCGATCTACGCCCTGCATGAAAAGTCCTGGATCACGGACAGTTCGGCGCTGGTCTATACGGGTGCGGCCGTTGCGGGCGTGCTGTCAGGCGACATGCTGACGCTGTTCCTGTTCTGGGAATTTACGGCGATTTCCTCGGTCTTCCTGGTCTGGCAGGGCGGCGACCGGGCCTATGCGGCGGGGATACGCTATCTCGTCATCCAAGTGCTGTCGGGCGTGTTGCTGCTGGCCGGAGCGGTGATCTATGCCGGGTCGAAAGGCGGGGACTTCACATTCGGATATATCGGTATCGACTCGCCCGGTGCGTGGCTGCTGCTGATCGGGATGGGCATCAAGGCCGGTTTCCCCATGCTGCATATGTGGATGCAGGATGCCTATCCGAAAGCGTCGATCACCGGGACGGTCATTCTGTCCGCCTTCACGACCAAATTCGCCATTTATGCGCTGGCGCGCGCTTTTCCGGGCACGGATATTCTGATCTGGATCGGCTGTATCATGACCATGTTCCCGGTCTTCTTCGCGGTGATCGAAAACGATCTGCGACGTGTCCTGGCCTACTCGCTCAACAACCAGCTGGGCTTCATGGTGGCGGGTATCGGGATTGGGACGACCATGGCGATGAACGGCGTGGTCGGACAGGTCTTCGTCCATGTCATCTTCAAGAGCCTGCTTTTCATGTCGATCGGTGCCGTCATTCACCGGACGGGGACGGCCAAGGCGTCCGAACTGGGCGGCCTGTTCCGAAGTATGCCCTACACGACCGTGCTCTGTCTGATCGGGGCCGGGTCGATCGCGGCCTTCCCCTTGCTGGCCGCCTTCGTCACCAAGGCGATGATCCTCGCCGCCGCTATCGATGAACATCTCTGGGTGCCATTTGCGATGATGCTGTTCGCCTCCGCGGGTGTGATGGAACATAGCGGGATCAAGGTGCCGCATTTCACCTTCTTCGCCCACGATAGCGGACGCCGCGTCAAGGAAGCGCCGTGGAACATGCTGGTCGCGATGAGCCTGGCTGCGGTGCTGTGTATCGTGCTGGCCTGGCCGTGGGGCGGCTATGACATCCTCTATTCGCTGATGCCCTATGTGACGGATTACAAACCCTATACGTGGGATCACGTCGTCTTCCAGTTGCAGCTGCTGTTTGCGGCGATCTTCGCCTTTACCTTGTTGAAGCGCTACAAGCTCTATCCGGCTGAACGACGCGCGGAGATTGTCGATGTCGATGTGCTGTATCGCAAGCTTGGCAGGAATGTCGCGGTCTGGGCCGATGCCGTCTGGGTGCGTCTATCGGCGCGCATGTCCAGCTGGCGCAAGCTCGGTATGAAACGTGCTGGTCGCAGACTCTATCAGGCGTTCTCGCCAGCCGGAGCGCTCAGCCAGGCCGCGCCGTCCGGATTACCCGCTGTGCTGACGGCCGCCGTGCTCGTCTTCGTGCTGATCTTTGCCTATGTCGCCGGGACCTGATCCGGCGGATGAGGCCCGGCTGGCACTGACGGCGCAGGTGCTAGCGGCCTATGTCGGAAACCACACGGTGGCTTCGTCCGACATTCCGCAGCTCGCAAGGACCATTCATCAGTCACTGGCCGACGCCGCCATGCCGGCAACAGCGTCTCCGGATCGCGCGCCAGCCGTCCCGATTGCGGAGTTGATCACGGACGCGCACCTGATCTGTCTCGAAGACGGAAAGCCGTATCAATCGCTGAAGCGCCATCTGCGCGTCGCCTATGGGTTGAGCCCAGATGATTACCGCAAGAAGTGGGGCCTGCCGCGCGATTATCCGATGGTGGCCCCGGCCTACGCCCGCCGCCGATCGGAGTTGGCGCGCCAATCTGGATTGGGGAAACCCGGTTCGGACAAGACGGAGTGACGCGAACTCGATCTGCCGCGTCTGAATATAACTCAGTTTAATTTCTCATCAGCCTCGGCGAGAAGCCCGGCGAATTATTAAGCGAAACGATTCGGGAGCGAATCAAAAAAGCGACTCATTTCGAGTCCGGGCCGCTATTTATGGTTAACGAACCCTTGTCGCCGATTCGCCGATCCCCGATGGTCTGATTCGTGGGAGCGAGTAGAACGGGACGGGGGAGACAACGTGCTCAAGGGGAATGCGCTACGGCACCAGATGGTGCTGCCGCAGCAACAAGCGATCTATGATTATTGGCGGCGGCAGTGCCAGGGTGGTAGATTGCCCACACGCGCCGACATCGAACCCGCCGAGATTTCCGCCCAGCTGCCGATGATCACCTTGACCGAATGCCGGGACGGTGAAGCGGGTCGCCGCTACCTGTTTCGTCTGGCCGGAACCGGCTTCTGGCGTTTCTACGGCGACGAAATTCAGGGCCTTCACGTCGATGAATTACCCATCGGTTGCCGGGCGGATTACTGGCACCGTGTTCTCGATATGGTGGTCGATCAGAAGCGCCCCTTCCACGGTGTGACCAAACCCAATACCCCGATGGGATCGCATCTTGCGCAGTTCTGGCTCCGGCTTCCGCTCTCGGAAGATGGTGTCACCGTGACAACAATCCTCGGTTATGACCATATCTGCCCGCTGGAAACGGCTGTTCAGCCGCAGCCGACGCAGAAAAAACTCTACGCCTGATTCAATGATCTAGAGAAAAATCTGCCACTTTCGGGTGGAAGGCCTCGTCATGCCCTCGAAAAGGGTATAGGAATATAATCCTCGCTATCGTGCTGCCGCTTTATGGTCGTCGGCAGAGATGAAGGAGGATATATGTCTCGCCGTAAATCGACCAACCCCAATGATCCGGCCCGCGCTCGCCTCGCTCTGGCCGCCGCAGCAATCGAATTCGGCGTCCCCGATCTCGACATCACCCGTCCGCACCAGCGCGCACCCCTGACCGATTATGCGCGGCAGGTGGCCATGTACCTCAGTGCCTGCAGTTTCGGCATGACGATGACCCGTATCGGGGAGTTGTTCGGACGAGACCGGACGACTGTCAGCCATGCTATTCGCGTGATCGAGGATGGGCGGACGGACCCTGTGCTCGATGCCAAGCTCGAGCGACTGGAACGCTGGCTCGTCCGCGCGCCCCGTATGGCGGACGCACAATGAAGAGCCCGCGCAGCGCCCGCCTCCATGACGAGCAATTGTTACGCAGCCTTCTGGCGAGCGACGGCCTGATCCGCCGTGAGCCGCTGAGCGAGGATTGGCCGGCCTATGTGAGGGGCGATAAACGCAAACGTCCGCTCTTCTGGGTCAATTGCGCCGATATAGACCGGCTGATCGCCGATGGGGCGCTGATTGCAACGGAACGCGGCATTGGCCCGTCTGGGCCTACACGTCGGCGCCTGCAATATGGGTCATCCGCCTTCGAGATGGAGGAGCGCGTCGAATACATCCCCTCGGGCGTGGAGAGACCTGTGCGTCGCAATGTACGCGGCTCCGTGATCGAAAGGCTGGCCCGCCGTCAGGACGCGCAGGATCGACCGATCCTGACAGCGGCTCAGATCACAGCGGCGCAGCGCTATACGCATTCTCTGCTTGCTGCGGGGGAAGGGCGCGTCGGCTCAAGCGCACAGACCCAGCCCAAAGTCGATGGAGCGTGGCGTCACGATTCCGCGGAGAGGGCTGCGCTGGCACGTATCGACGCCGGCAAGAGCTTGCAGGCGGCGCGCATGGCGGTCGGCGATGACATGGCGCGGTTACTCAACGCCATCTGCGGGGCGAATGAACGGCTAGAGGCGATTGAACGGGCAGAGCGCTGGGCGCGCGGCACGGGCCTGATCGTGCTCCGCATGGCGCTGGATATTCTCAGCCGGCATTACGGCACCGTTGTGGGCGAGGGGCCGCGCCCCCTGTCCATTGACCCCCAATCCCCCTGCGCCGAAAGACCTGTCCACCCCTTGGATGCGGATGCAGCCTGATTGATCCCCGTTCTGCCGCGCCGGGCTAGCTTGATGCCATGACCCGCTCAGACACTGAAACCTGTTCCGATCCCAAACATGCGCAGCCTGTAACGGCGAATGATCTGATCCGCGCTTTGCAGGCCCGCCTCTTAGCCTTGGGCGATACGCAGGACGCCTTGTCGGTGAGTGAAATCGAACGGACGGCCAAGGCTATCACCCAGATGATCAACAGTCTCGAACGGGCCGAGGGGTTTTTGCGCGACAGGACAGGCGTCCCCCAGCCAGGAGATCGGCTGGAAGGCGACGCCAGACAGGCATTCCTGCGAAAACTTAAACGCCTTGTTGCGACCGGTATTCTGGACGAACTTGATGACTGACATATCGGACCTGCAACTAAGCGCATGGTTCAGCGATAGTGAGACCGCTTCGATCAATTGTGATTGGGGCGCGTTTGCGCGGTGCGATCAGAGAGCGCCTGACAACCCCGACTGGTCCGTCTGGCTCCTGCTGGGCGGTCGCGGTTCGGGCAAGACGCGGGCCGGTGCGGAATGGGTTCTGGAACAGGTCCGGCAGGGGGCACGACGTATCGCGCTGATCGGGCCGACATTGCACGATGCGCGCGAAGTCATGCTAGGCGGCGATAGCGGCCTTCTGAATGTCGGTTTTCGCAATGAACGGCCCCATTATGAGCCGACACGTCGGCGGCTGGTCTTTCCCAGTGGCGCGATCGCCTATCTGTTTTCAGCACATGAGCCGGACAGTCTGCGCGGTCCGCAATTCGACGCGGCCTGGGGCGATGAATTCTGTGCCTGGCGGGATCCGGATGCCGTGCTGTCCAATCTGCGTCTCGGCCTGCGACTAGGGTCAAGCCCGCGTCTGACTCTGACCACCACACCGCGTCCCATGCCTGCACTGGACCGACTGATCCATGCGCCCGGCACCTGCGTAACCCGGTCCCGAACCCGCGACAATGCGGACAATCTTGCGCCGGGTTTCATTGCGGCGATGACCGATCTTTATGGCGGAACGGCGCTAGGTCGGCAGGAACTGGACGGGGTCATTGTTCGCGATCATCCCGGTGCGATTTTTCAGCGTGGCGATATCGACAAGGCGCGGGTGAAGAATGCGCCGCCGCTGGGTCATATTCTAATCTGTGTCGACCCGCCGGCCACGTCTGGTCCCAAGTCGGACCGCTGCGGTATTATCGTCGTAGGACGGGCGCGCCGGGACGGCACGGCTCACGCCTATATCCTGCAAGACGCGACCGTGTCGCGCGCCCGCCCCGAAACCTGGGCCCGGCGGGTTGTCGATCTGTTTCACGCTCATGCGGCGGATGCCATTCTGGTCGAGTCCAATCAGGGCGGAGAGATGATCGAAACGGTCATCGCCCAGGTCGATGCCGATGTGCCTGTACAGCGCCGCCACGCGGCCCGCTCAAAGGCGCGTCGGGCGACGCCCGTCGGGTTGATGTATGCACGCAGTCGCGTCCACCATGTGGGCAGACTGGATGATCTGGAGGACGAGCTGTGTGCGTTCGGCTCGGACGGCGCAAAAGGCAGTCCTGACCGGATGGACGCGCTGGTCTGGGGAGTCTCGGAATTGCTGCTTCAGACGCAAACCCCACGGCTTCATTTTCTTTAACCGCGCATTTACCCTGTTGGCGTCATAGTTCATGCAATCCAGGAGGGGTGCCGTCTTGCGGGATGGTCAAAGGTGCGACTATGTCAAAAACCGTGAAATCGAAGCGGCGTCAGACAGCGGACTTGCAAATCAGATTGCGACAGACCGATCGGGAACTCGGTCAGCTCAACTGGGAGCTGGCGCAGGAACTGGTCACGCTTGCCGATCAGGCCAATAATCCCGAACCCCTGATCGAAGCCGTCGAAGCGCTTCGGTCCGCCAAACGCTACTATTCTTTCGAAGACGCGCCACGCGAACATGCGCTGATTCAGCAATCCATTGCGGATACGCTTCTGATTCTGGGCCGCCGCACAGGGGACCGGGAAGCGCTGCAAACCGCACGCGACGCTTATCGCGGTGCCATTACGCTGGCCTCGCTTCTGTCCGATGAGGCTCTTCGCGACGCTTTGCGGATCAATTACCGCGAGACTCAGACCTTGCTGGGTGAGACGCTGCAGAGCGCGGCCCTGTTCCGGGTCGCCTGATCCGGCAATCAATCCGCGCGAACGCGGATGGAAAATTCTTGTCTTTCAGGCCGCTGAAAGAAAATCAGCCGAATAAATCCCCGCTATTCCGAATGGGGTCATAAAAGACCTATCGCTGCTCAAAGGGTTTGGGCACCGATGGGAACCACCATCATGAAATTGCCTTTCACGGGCCGCACGCTCAGTCCGCGCGTTGCGCCTGCTCCTGCCTTGCTGGCCGATGAAACCAAATCCGGTGACGCGCCGCTGGTCGCCGTCGAACTGTCGCGCCGCGCCTGTTTCACCAGCCCTGATTTCGTCTCCCTCTGCCGCGAAGGATTTGCGCGCAATCCTGTCGTCTATCGCTGTGTGCGCATGATTGCGGAAGCGTGCGCGTCTGTACCGCTACTCGGCGACGGCCTGCCGGATGAGGCCGCCGAAGTGCTGGAGCGCTTCTACGGCTATCTCCAGGTTTCAGGCAGCGCCTATCTGCAGGGTGTCTGGCTGGACGGGGACCTCGTCGGATTGCGCGCGCTGCGTCCCGACAGGGTCAGCGCCCTGACGGATGCGGCTGGACGTCCCGCAGGATTTGGGATCCGCACCGACAAGGCCCGCAGCGTCCATCGTCGCGATCCGTTGAGCGGTCAGTGCGAGATCATGGCGCTGACCCTGTTCGATCCGCTATCCGACGTGGATGGACAGTCGCCCTTGCGCGCCGCGGCGACGAGTATCGATCTGCACAATCAAGGCACGCGTTGGGCCAAGGCCCTGCTCGACAATAGCGCGCGCCCATCCGGTGCGCTCGTCTATAAGGGCGGATCGGGCGACAGGCTGTCGCGTGATCAGATCGACCAGCTCAAAGCCGAACTGGAACAGGGCTTTACCGGCCCGGCTCGCGCTGGCCGTCCGATGGTGCTGGAAGGCGGGCTCGACTGGAAGACGATGGGACTCAGCCCCTCCGACATGGATTTTACTCAGGGTCGTCGCGAAGCCGCTCGCGACATTGCGCTCGCATTCGGCGTCCCGCCCATGCTGCTCGGCATTCCGGGCGACAATACTTACGCGAATTATGCCGAGGCGAACCGTGCTTTCTGGCGCCAGACCGTCATTCCTCTTGTCGGGCGTACGGCGCGCTCTCTCAGCCGCTGGCTGACGGCAGCAGGGCAAGACGTTTCGCTGAACCCGGATCTGGATGCAGTCCCGGCCCTGGCGGCGGAGCGGACGGCGCTATGGGCGCGGATCGATGCGGCGAGCTTCCTCGACATCGATGAGCAGCGTGATCTGGCAGGCTTGGGACCGCGCGGGGACGGCGCATGACCATGACGGTAATGGGACCGGTCCGGCTTGAACGGACAATCACGTTCGGTCTGATCATGACACTGATCCTGCAGACGGCCGGAGGGCTCATCTGGGTCGGGGCTGCCGAAGCGCGTCTGACCGAACTGGAACATGAATTTGAAAGCCAGCTCGCCATCAGTGAACGGCTGGCACGGCTCGAGGGGGAAACCGCGATCATGCGCAGCAGCGTGCTTCGGATCGAACAGACTCTCGTTCGGACCAAAGGCGACAGGCCATGACCGCCGGCCTGAAGATTTCCGGCTATGCGTCGCGCTTCGACGAGCGTGACGCTGGCGGTGACAGGGTGCGGCGCGGGGCCTTCGCCGCTTCGCTACTCAGCCGCTCCACATCCCTGCCCATGCTGTCCGACCACCAACGTCAGATCGGCGTCTGGGACCGTGTGACGGAAGACGGCACCGGACTGTTCGTGGAGGGCCGCGTGACGGATCCGGCGCTGACGCGACTGATTACAGCCGGAAAGGTCAACGGCCTGTCGATCGGCTATCGCACCCGCCGCGCTACGCCGCGCGAGGGTGGGCGCGACCTGCTCGACCTGGACTTGCGCGAAATATCCGTCGTCGCCTTTCCGATGCTGGGCTCCGCCCGGATCGACACAGTTTCTGAACCCGTAACCGAACGCACCAACCACAGGAGACTTGCGTGACTACCCCAATTCTGGAGACCAAAATGGCGAGCGATGATTTCGCCGCAACCTTTGCGGCCTTTCGCGAGGCCAATGACGAACGTCTGACCGAAATCGAGAAAAAGGCCGCTGCCGATCCCTTGCTCGACGCGAAAGTCGACCGGCTGAACAAGCGACTGGAGACCTTGTCGCTCAGCCTGTCGCAACCCGCATTGAGCCAGCCCGTCGACGAAGCCAAGTCCGCTTGGGACCGGTTCATTCGCACGGGTGATGAAACGGCGCTGATCGAAGCCAAATCCCTCTCGTCCAGCGATGGCAGTGGGGGGTTCATCACCCCGATCGAAACGGAAAACCGCATCGACAGTGTTCTTGAAGCCGCCTCGCCATTCCGGCGCATCGCCACGGTTCGCAAGATCGGGGCGGGACGGTTTCGCAAGCCTGTCGGGACTGGCGATGCCACATCCGGCTGGGCCGGGGAGTCAGACGCCCGGCCTCAAACGACGGCGCCGTCCCTGACGCTGATGGATTTTCCTGTCGGCGAGCTTTACGCCATGCCGGCCGCGACGCAGGCGTTGCTGGACGATAGCGTGGCCGATGTTGATGCCTGGCTCGCCGAAGAGGTCCGCGATGTGTTCGCCGCGCAGGAAACTGCCGCATTCGTCAACGGAAACGGGCAGAATAAACCCAAGGGTCTGCTATCCTATCAAGACGGTGCGGATGCGCTGGCGGTCGTGAAAACGGGCGTGAACGGCAGTTTTGCGGTGGGATCGCAGATCGATGCACTGATGTCCCTGATTTACACGCCCAAGTCCAAATTTCGTCCCGGTGCGTCCTTCATGATGAACCGCAGGACGCTTTCGGAAATCCGCAAGCTGAAGGATGCAGACGGCAACTATATCTGGACGCCGCCCAGCACGATCGGCGAACCGAGCCAATTGCTGGGTTATGCCGTGACAGAGGCTGAGGACATGCCGGATATCATCGATAACGGTCCGGCCGTCGCATTCGGTGACTTCCGCCGCGGCTATCTGATTGTGGACCGTCAGGGCATCCAGGTGCTGCGCGACCCCTATTCCGCAAAGCCCTATGTGTTGTTCTACACGACCAAGCGTGTCGGCGGCGGCGTGCAGGACAAGAACGCCTTCGCTCTGCTGGAATTTGCCGAATAACCCTCTCTGACGCGGTGATCGCCGCAGTCAGTCGCAGGGCCAGCCTTTTCACAAGGAACTCTGCGAAACATGCTTGCGATCGGACCCGTGACCGGTCGCCGCCACTTCATACCCGCCTTCACGGCGGGTTTTTCTTTGCCATTCTGGAGGGACCCCATTCATGCTGATCGATCTGGATGACCCGCCGGTCGAGCCGATTACGCTCGCCGAAACGAAAACCTTTCTCCGCGTCGATCACGACGATGATGACGGCTTGATCGCAACGCTGATCGCGTCGGCGCGGCAGACGCTGGAAAACCATTTGAATGTCGCCATGATCCGGCGATCCATGCAGCTCTCGAGCCCGGCGACCGACGAGTTCCGCTTGCCGCGCTGGCCTGTCACCAGCGTCGAGACCGTTCTGGTCGATGGCGAACAGGCCACGGATTATATTGTCAATCTGCGTAAACGCCCTGCGACAGTCTGCGCAAGTGCCATGGATCATGTCGAGATCGCCTTTACGGCGGGTTACGGCACGGAACCATCCGACATTCCGGCCCCCTTGCGACAGGCGCTCTTATTGCTGGTCGCCCAAGCTTACGAACATCGGGACGCCACACCGTCCACCTTGCCGCTGATGGTCGATGCGCTGACCATGCCTTACCGGGTGGTCGGACTGTGATCGGCCAGTTGCGCCACCGCATCGGGATCTACGCGCCGAGCCGGATCGCCGATGATCTGGGCGGGACCGTCACGAATTGGACGTTTCAGCGCGCCGTCTGGGCCGCTGTCGAACCGCGATCCCTGTCCGAAACACAGACGAACGGCCGTCTCAGCGTCACGCAGACCTTTCGGGTGACGCTCCGCTTTCGCAGCGACTTCCCCCGTCTGGCTCGCCTTGTCTGGCGCGGTCGGACGCTGCGCGTGGTCGCGGTCAGCGACCCCGATACGCGGCGTGAACGTCTGCATCTAATTTGTGAGGAGGAACGCCAATGAGCAGCGTCAATCTGGCTGAGGCCGCACTGGCCGTGCAGCATGACATCCATACGGCGCTGGGTTTGGATCTGACTCTCCAGACGGTGCTGGGTGATCCGATCCGGGCGTATGATCATCGTCCCACGGACCCAGCCTATCCCTATCTGACTTACGGCAGCATCCGGTCAGAGGATTCCAGCGGCGATGCCGCCCCGCAATCGACCCATCAGATCACTCTGCACCTCTGGAGCCGGTATGAAGGTCGATCCGAAGTGCTCGACCTGCTGCGGCGCGTATCCGACACCATTTGCGACGCCCTCCCACAGGCGGTCGTGCCGCTTTATCTGGACGTGCTGCGCGCCCCGGATGGACGGACCTTCCACGGCCTGCTGCGACTGTCCGTGACAACCACCGAACCTTCTCAAGAGGAGACCACGCCATGAGCGTAGCAAGAGGACGCGACCTTCTGTTGAAGGTCGAAGATGAAGGCAGTTTCATGACGGTTGCAGGGTTGCGAACCAAGTCGATCCGGCTCAATGCGCAGACGGTCGACGTAACGGACATGCAGTCGAATGGCTGGACGGAATTGCTACCGGAAGCGGGCATTCGGTCCATTGCCATAACGGGCTCCGGCGTTTTCAGAGACGCGCAATCGGATGCCCTGATCCGCAGCGCCTTTTTCGCCCAGACCGTGCTCAACGCGCAGATGATCCTGCCAGGTTTCGGCACGATCACATCCCCTATTCTTGTGTCGGGACTGACCTATGGGGGCACGTTCAAGGGCGAAGCAACGTTCGAACTGACCTTGGTCAGTGCCGGAGAACCGGTCTTCATGCCGTCATGAATTATCGCGCAGGAGATGTCATGACCGAGATCGGGCCGCTGCGCCTGACGGTCGGTGGCCTAGCCGAACTGGCCGCGCGATGTGACGCCAAAACGCCAGCGGCTCTGGCTGACATGATCCGGACCTTGTGTCCGGACACGGCGCGCCACCTGCTAACCGCCTTGCTACGACCCTCCGGCAATGAAGCGGAGGTGGCGCGCCTGACCGATCAACAGGTGGCAGATCATATGCCGGCGGCATCACAGTGCATCGTCACGGCGCTTTCATGACCTGGCCATTCGATGAGTGGCACCGGCTTGCCGTGCGCCATCTGCAGCTCTCGCCGAGCGAGTTCTGGGCCATGCCGCTGGCGGACTGGCTGTCACTGATCGCGATCGACCGCTCCGCGCTGGATCGGTCAGACCTCAATAAATTGATGAAGGACCACCCCGATGGAATAGATCGGCAAGGCGGCTGACGCCGTCGCGGCGCTGGATACGGATCAGCGCTTCTGGATCGCTTTGCCTTCGATGGGCATCTGTGGACGGTCGATACGCTTGAAATCGGATCGCAGATCGACCTGACGGCGCGGCGGGCCTATTCGGCGGATCGGACCTGGCTTGCGGGAGCCACGCCCGGAACTGCGCAACCCATTGCATGGTCCGGGCCGGCGCAGCTCTTCGCTTTCGATCTACCAGACCGGTCTGGCATCAGTGTCGGCGCCATGCTCAACCCGTTCGAACCGGTCACGATCGCGGGTCCAGAGGGCGAACAGACACTGACCAGACCCTTGCGACTCGGAGCGACACTCAGTGCGTTTCCGGCGCGTTCGGCACTGATTGTTGATGAACAGACGTCGCTGACGATATTCATGCCGAACCTGGCAGTCAGTTCCGTCTCCGATGATGACGTCCTGCACTCGGCCAATCGCTTTGCCATCGAGACACCGCTGGGATGGGAAATCATCGCAGCACGGGATGTGACCTTGGTCGGCGCGCACGAATATGCGCTCTCGCATTTGCTGCGGGGGCTGGACGGGACGGACATTTATCAGGCAGACCCGCTGGCCTCTGGAGCTCGTATCCTCTGGCTTGGATCCGGCGTGGAGACGCTTGCGCTCTCCGCCGATTGGAGAGGGACATCGGTGACCGTGACAGGCATGACCCAGAGTCGGGCCGCGCAGGCGACGGATCTGATCTGGCAGGACCTTGCCGGTGTGCCGCTTCATCCTGTCCATGCGACATGGGATTCCCAGCGACTGAGCTGGATTGGTCGCGACCGCGCATTCACCGGATGGGAAAGCGATGCCGATCATCTTCGTTACCGGGTCCGGCTGTACCGCGGTGAAACGATCGAAACGGTCGACACGACCCAGACTTTCATCGAAACGAGCGAATTCGACAGGGCTGAGATCGTCCAGCTCGGACCGGATGGCCGGGAAAGTCTTATGCCGGAGACGTTGAATGTAGGCGGCGCGTGACTAAATAGTCGCCTATGGCGGCGAAGAATCCATATGACCTGCTTGGTGTAGCGAAAACGGCGACGGATAAGGAAATCCGGTCAGCATATCGCAAACTCGCCAAGAAACTGCACCCGGACGTCAATCCGGACGATGCGGCATCGGCTGAGCGCTTCAAGGAAGTGACGGCGGCGTATAATCTATTGTCGAACGAAGAGTTGCGCAAACAGTATGATAGCGGCGCTATCGACGAACAGGGACAGCAACGCAATCCGTTCGCCGGTGCAGGCGGTTTCGGACAGCGTGGTCAAGGTCCCGGCTATAATACGGGTTTTGGCGGGTTCGAAGGGTTCGGTGCCAGAGGTGGGTCAGGCGGCGGCAGAATGGGTCAGGATGATATGTCCGACCTGTTCGGGTCACTATTCGGTATGAATACGGGGCCGTTCTCCGGTGGCATGCGAGGCGGTATGAACCGGCCACCTGTGCGCCGGAAGGGTGCAGACATTCAATACACAGTCAATCTGTCCTTGCCTGAGTCTCTGAGAGGCGGATTACGGCAGCTTCCATCCGGCACGAAAGTCCGCATTCCCGCCGGTATTCGGGACGGGCAGAGCCTGCGCGTCCGCGGGAAAGGCGAACCAGGAACGGGCGGCGGACCGGCCGGTGACGCCAAGGTCAGGATCAGTGTCCGACCGCATCCCAATCTTGCGCGAGACGGCGATGACCTTCATCTCCGCCTGCCGATCAGTCTGGGCGAGGCTTTGCGCGGCGGTTCGGTCCGGATCGACATGCCTAGCGGTGCGGTCAGTCTGAAAATTAAACCGGGCTCCAATACCGGGCAGAAGATGCGCCTGAAAGGGAAGGGCGCGACGGGAAAGAACAAGGTGCGCGGGAATCTGATTGTCGAACTGGTCATCATGTTGACAGAGGCTGAACTGGCGCAGGCAGACGATACCAAGCAACAGATAGGCGATGAAAATGGTGCTGTATTGCGTCAGGGATTGATCGGAAACTAAACGCACTATTCAGTCTTCGTTCAGAGGACCGAACATAGAAGGGCTGAAATGCGACACATGCTTGTCATATCCACCGCGCTTCTCAGCGGCTTTCTGGCGACTCCGGCTTTGGCGGCGGCACCAGCCAGCTTGCCGATCAGCCCGTCTGTTCTGGCAGCAGAGACGGCCCCTTCGGTTGAACAGGTCGCACAGCGGCAGATCTCGGCGCGCGAAGCGCGGGCCATCGCGCTTGCCCGTGTGCCTGGCGGCGAAGTCGTCGATATCCGTCGGACCCGGGATACTTACCGCGTACGCATCATTGCCCGCGATGGCCGCGTCGTCGATATCGTGGTTGACGCGAATACGGGTCGCATCCGATAGGTCCATTCGAAGCCTTATGATGTTTCACCAATCCGTGCGGAGCCCCCATGCGCATTCTTGTCGTTGAAGATGATCCCGATCTGTCCCGCCAGCTTAAGCAGGTGCTGAAAGAGCAAGGCTATGCCGTCGATGTCGCCAGTGACGGCGTCGAAGGCCATTTCCTGGGCGATACGGAACCCTATGACGCTGTCGTTCTCGACCTGGGTCTGCCCCAGATCGATGGGGTTTCGATCCTGCAGAAATGGCGCGCGGATGAGCGCAAAATGCCTGTCCTGATCCTGACGGCGCGCGACCAGTGGAGCGAGAAAGTCGCTGGGTTCGATGCGGGCGCAGACGATTACCTCACCAAACCCTTCCATACGGAAGAGCTGCTGGCCCGTCTGCGCGCCCTGTTGCGCCGGGCTGCTGGACACACCACGGATACGATCGAGATCGGGGATCTGGTTGTCGATAACCGCGCGGCGCGCGCTTTCGTGAACGGCATGGGTATCAAGCTGACTAGCCATGAGTTCCGTCTGCTGGCCTATATGGCGGCCCATAAAGGACGGGTGATCTCCCGGACTGAAATGGTCGAGCATATTTACGATCAGGATTTTGACCGCGACAGCAATACGATCGAAGTCTTTATCGGTCGCCTGCGCAAGAAGATCGGCACGGACCGGATCGAAACAGTGCGCGGCCTTGGCTATCGTCTGATCGACCCCGAGGCACCGGATACGGCATAAGTCCATGGTTGGAGACGTTCCGAACCCTTCGCTCGTCTCCCGTCTGGTCCGCGCGGCGTTGCTGTGGACGGTCCCGGCGCTCATTACGGCGCTTGTGCTGCTCACCTGGTTCTACCGCAATACGGTCTACCAGTCCTTTGACGATCCGCTGGATTCTGCCGTCACGGCGCTGATCGCCTCTGTCGAAGTCACAGAGACAGGACAGCTTTCGCTGACGCGCGAACCGATCGATCCACGCTATCAGCAGGCCTTGTCGGGGCGTTACTGGATGATTGGGCAACCACGTGAAGAAGGGCGTGTCGTACCCTTACTGGCATCCCGCTCTCTCTACGGCGAAACGCTGATTGTCAGTGACAGAGCCCGCACAGCTTTGTCCGAAGCGTCTGGCGAAGCGGTTCGCTTTGCCAGTGATGGCCAGAACGGCTCGGAGCCACTTCGCATTGTCGGGCGCGAGGTTCGGCTGCCGGGCATGAATGACCCTGTTATCGCCATGGCCGGCGCGGACCGCCGCCCGGCCACCCGTTCCATTCAGCGCTTCGCAGTCATCGCCTTGATCGTGCTGGGGCTTCTCAGCGCAGGCCTGCTGGCGGCGATCTATGCGCAGGTCCGCTTGGGGCTTAGGCCGCTCTTTACGCTCGCCGAGCGCGTCGCCGCCGTCCGCGAAGGGCAGACGACGCGGGTGGAAGGGCGCTACCCGGCCGAGATTGCCGGTGTCGCGGAAGAACTGAACTCCCTGATCGCCCATAACCGCAATGTGGTGGAGCGAGCTCAGACCCATGTCGGCAACCTTGCGCATGGGCTGAAAACGCCGATCGCCGTGCTGCAGAACGAAGCCAGTCTGGGATCATCCGTCGATCCCGGTGTCGTGAAACGCCAGACGGACGCCATGTCGGCACAGGTCGACCATCATCTGCGCCGCGCGCGCGCTGCGGCCCGCGGGCAGGCGATCGGTCTGTCGAGCGACGTCGATAGCGTGATCAGCGCAATGGCGCGGACTTTGCCCCGTATACATCGCGACAAGGATCTGGTGATCGATGTCGATGGTGATGCCGGTCTGCGATTTCGCGGCGACAAGCGCGATCTGGAGGACATGGTTGGCAATCTGATGGATAATGCGGCGAAATGGACAGATGGCCGGATCGATGTGATGCGCGGCTGCGACGAAAGCAGCCTGCAGATTATCATCGAGGATAGCGGTCCGGGCATTCCTGAAACCGCTATTGAGACGGCCCTGAAACGCGGCGCAAGGCTTGACGAAGCCACGCCGGGCTCAGGCCTGGGCCTGTCGATTGTTGATGATCTGGCCGAAGCCTATGGCGGTTCGCTCAGCCTGTCTCGCAGTCAACTTGGCGGGTTGCGGGCCGCCTTGACCCTGCCGCGCGCCCAGAAAGATCGGTCGTGAACGACAGACCGATTGCACTGGAAGACAGAGATCGGGACGGGGATCGCCTGTTTTCGCCGAGCGCAGGCCGGAACAAGGCTGTCATTGCGGCGCGCCTGTCGGACTGGCTGCCTGATGCGGCCACGGTTCTGGAGGTCGGCTCGGGTACGGGTGAACACGGCGCCGCGCTTGGCGATCTGCGAACGGATGTGATCTGGCAATATAGCGATCCTGATCCGGCCTCACGCCGGAGCCAGAACGCGTGGGCGCATGAGGGGTGGCCAGCCGCGTTGGCATTGGATCTGACGCAGTCGGACTGGTGGCAGGATCTTGGCCGCTATGATGCGGTCTTTTCAGCCAACATGATCCATATCGCACCGATCGAGGCTGCCCATGGACTGGCCCAAGGGGCTTCAGAATGCAGCGATATGGTCATCCTTTACGGACCGTTTCTATTCGGCGAGGCGAGCGCGCCGTCCAATCTGGACTTCGATGCCTCGCTCAAACGCCGTGATCCGCGCTGGGGTGTCAGGGATTTGCAGCTTGTTAAGTATATCTTTGAAGATGTCGGCTTTAGTCGGCTCGAAAGCTTCGACATGCCGCGCAACAATCATCTTGTGAGGCTGTCCAGGCGCTGAGCGAGGAGCCTGCCGTGCGTGCCGCCCTGATGACTGCCAGTCTGGTTCTGTTCGCCGCTCCGGCGATGGCCCAGACCGTTCCCACGATCGATATCAAGCGTCCTGCTCAGCAGGAACCCTATCAGCCACTTCGCGACGGGGCTCAAGCCACGCAGCCGACGCATATAGCGGGCCTACCACCAACGATCATGCAGACGCCGATTGCCGCCCTGCCGTCGATTGCCGATCTGGTCGAGCGCGTCAGCCAGTCGACCGTCAACATCATCGTGACCACCGCGACAGGTCAGACATTGTCCGAAGGGCAGGGGTCCGGCTTCGTTATTTCGCCAGACCGTGAAGTGGTCACCAACTACCATGTGATTGAAGGCGGTCAGACGATCGAAATCGAATTCAATGATGGCCGTCGTTACCCGGCGGAAATCATCGGGACGGACGAGGAAACGGATATTGCGCTGCTGACCTTCGCGACGAGCGAGCCGATCCCGCATGTCTCGTTTCATCAGGGCAATGCGACCCGCATCGGCGACTGGGTTGTTGCGATCGGTAATCCGTTCGGGATCGGGCAATCGACATCGCTCGGCGTCGTCTCCGCCATCGGTCGCGCGCGCGTGGATAGTGGGTCCTTCGTCGATTACATCCAGACGGACGCCACCATCAATCGTGGCAATAGTGGGGGTCCGCTCTTCAACCTTCAGGGCGATGTCATCGGCGTCAATTCAGCGATCTATTCTCCGACCGGCGCGTCTGTCGGGATTGCCTTTGTCATCCCGCATCAGACTGCCGAGGAGGTCGTTCAGGCCCTTCGCACCGATGGTCGTGTGCGCCGGGGTTATATGGGCGCCGGTTTGCGTGACGCCGTGTTCGAGATGGATGGGCTGCCAGGCATTTTCAAATCCGGAGCGCTGGTCAACAATCTTGTCCCGGGCAGTCCGGCTGCTGTCTATGGTCTGCAAATCGACGACGTCATCCTGCGCATCAACGACACGCCCGTTCGCAACTCCGTCGAGGCGACACGCGCCATCGGCGAGCTGGACCCCGGCGATGTCGCCACGTTGATTTATGAACGCGGCAAGAAAACCTATTCCATCGACGTATCCATCGGCGAGCGTCCGACCAAAGCGGAAGTCCAGCGTGACGCGGCCATCAGTCAGGGCCTGCCACCACCCGCCCCGAAAACCGCACCCCATGCGCGGATCGATATTGATACAGGCGTGCATGTGCTCGACATTTCGGATGAGTTCCGCAGCGCCATCGGCATGCGTCTGGACCAGTCAGGGATTTATGTTGAAAGTGTGGAGTTGTCGTCCGAGGCAGAGGCGGCGGGTTTCGAAATCGGCATGGTCCTGCTCTATGCGGACGGCAAACCAATTGCCGACGTTGATAGTTGGAAGTCGATGATCCTAAACGCCAAGCTCGACAAAAAACGCAGCCTGCAGATCCGCCTGCGACCCAAGAATGGCGGTGAGACGACATTGAGGTTGCCACTCTAACCAGTTTGTCATGCAGAAAGGCCGAACCTTACGGAATGGTCGTTATCTTTTCCTAATATCTGTCTATAGAAACATGGACAGAGCATTACGGAGAAAAACCGATGAAGATTCTGGTTGTCGAAGACGACGAAGTCGCAGCGGAATATGTCAAAAAGGGCCTGAGCGAAGCCGGTCATGTCGTCGATCTAGCGGCAGATGGTGATATGGCCCTCGAAATGGCCCGGGCCGCTGATTATGACGCGCTGATCCTGGATCGCATGCTGCCCAAACGTGACGGTCTGGAAGTGCTGACTGATCTGCGCGAAGACGGCGACGCCACGCCCGTCCTGATCCTGTCCGCTCTGGGTGAAACAGATCATAAGGTCGAAGGCTTGCGGGCGGGCGGCGACGATTATCTGGCCAAGCCCTACTCCTTTACGGAGCTTCTGGCCCGGGTCGAAGCTATCGGCAGACGCTCCGATCCGACGGCGGCTGTCACCAAGCTGAAGGTTGGCGATCTGGAAATGGATTTGCTGGCCCGAACCGTGCGCCGGGCCGGACAGAAGGTTCTGTTGCAGCCACGAGAGTTTCGTCTGCTGGAATGCCTGATGCGTAATGCGGGTCGGGTCGTGACGCGCACCATGCTGCTGGAAAAAGTTTGGGACTATCATTTCGACCCCCAGACCAATGTTATCGACGTCCACATTTCGCGTCTGCGCGGGAAGATCGACAAGGAATTCGATACGCCCTTGCTGCATACGGTGCGTGGTGCCGGCTACCGACTCCAGCCCTGATCTGCGTCTGATCAGCCTTGCCGGCCGGCACCAAATCCAAGGATGTTCAACCGCTCGGTGATCTGGCCGAGACGCTTGGTCGGCTGCTCAAAAATACGGTGTTCCGGCTGGCCTTGGTCGGGGCGCTTCTGTTTGGTGGGTCGCTGCTGGTCGCGCAGTTGATTGTCTATGACCAGATCGTGTCCTCTGAACAGCGACGTCTCGAAGCCGGTCTTCGGGACGACCTGACGGAACTGGAACGGCTTTTTGCGCGTGGCGGCGAAAACGCGTTGCAAGCGGCGCAGCGCAACGGTGTCATTCCGGCAGATGCGACCGAGCAAACTCCGATCGTGCGGGACGTTTATGATGGTGGGGCGCGTGAAACCCTCTCCCGTGTGGTGACGCTCCGCGATGTTTCCCCCGACATCTATTCCATGTTCGTTTTCAAGGGGGCCGCTGTTGGTAAACTCGTTACCGAGGAAATTCAGCGTCTGGGGATCAACGCTCCGGAACTGTCAGAGTTCGACTCCCGCAATCTGATCTGGGAACAGGCTATCGCCGCTGTCGAGAACCCCGATACGGGTGAGGTCGAGGAGCGCCGCATCGTCGCGGTCGGTCATGCGATCTGGGAAGACGATGTGCGTGTCGGCATGCTCTTTGTCGGGCGTGATATCGAAAACATCATGCGCACGGGGGAGCGCATGCGACGGGCCATGACAACGTCCTCGCTGATTGCGCTGATTATGGGTATTTTCTCCTCCATCTTCGTCGCGCGCCGCTTTGCGCGTCGTGTCGACGGGTTGAACAAGCTCGCGACCGATGTGCAGGCCGGGCATCTGGATCGGCGTGCGCCGCGCACCTATTCTGAAGATGAGATGGATCGGCTGGCAGAGCATTTGAACGGCATGCTCGATCATATCGACCGGTTGATGCAGGCCATGCGCTATGCGGGCAACTCGGTCGCGCATGATCTGCGCACGCCGCTGACGCGCCTGCGCACCCGGCTGGAAACGGCGGCTGTCGAGGCCGGCGACAGTCCCGAAGCCGATGTTTTGTTTGCAGCGGCGGGCGACGCGGACCAGTTGCTCGGCACGTTCGACTCCGTGCTGCGGATCGCCCGGCTCGAAGCCGGCGAGCGCCGCGAACTGCTCAAGCCGCTCGATCCGAAACCCATTCTGGACGATCTGGCCGAACTCTATGAACCCGCCTGCGAAGATGCCGGGCTACGTTTTACCCATGATATTGCTGACGGGCTGAATATCATGGCGGATCGGGGGCTGCTTTCGCAGGCCGTGTCCAATCTGGTCGAAAATGCCATCAAATATGCGGGCGGTGGCGGGGGGTCGCGCATTTACCTGTCTGCCACCAAAGGTCAGAAAGGACGTGTGCGGATCGCGGTTGCTGATGATGGTCCGGGCATTCCCATGTTCGACCGGGAACGGGTTAAGGAACGTTTCGTCCGGCTGGATAAAAGCCGTACCCTACCAGGCTCGGGTCTGGGGCTGGCCTTGGTCGATGCGGTTGCCGAACTGCATCAGGCCGAATTTACGATGGATGACGGGCTCGGATCGCAGGCCGTAATGGACGGGGACGAAGATGACGCCGGGCGTCCGGGATTGAAAGTTTCGTTGATCTTCCCGCGGGTCAGATCGCCCCGGAAATCTGACAGCCCGGCACCCAAGGACGGTTCGACTTAAACAGGCGCGGAGCTGATGGGCTGCTGCGCGGGTGCGGCTGGGTCCATTGGTGGGTTCATGGCGGGCTGGGGCAGCGGTGCAGCCGGGGCCGTATCGCCTTGACCGAGAACATTGGCGATATCCTGCGCCAGACGCGTAATCTCGTCGCCAACTTCTCTGTCTTCGGTCACAGCCTCCTTGACGATCGGCTCGTTCGGCAAAGTGAAGGTCACGGTCGTACCTTCGCCCAACTTCGAGGCGATGCTGAAGTTGCCGCCATGCAGTTCGACCAGCGATTTGGACAGGGCCAGACCAAGTCCGGTGCCTTCGTGCTGGCGTGAATGCTGGCTGTCGATTTGCTCGAATGGCTGTGCGAGACGGGCAATATCCTCTTCGGAAATGCCGATACCGGTGTCGGTGACGTGAATGATTACGCCTGTCGCCTTGGCGTCGACGGTTATCGTGACCGTGCCGCCTTCGGGCGTAAATTTGATCGCATTAGTCGCCAAGTTCAGCAGTACCTGCTTGACGGCGCGCGGGTCGGCCTGAATGTCGTGCGCGTCGATATCTTCATGGATCAGCTTAAGGCGATTTTCGTCGGCGCGCCCCCGGACGATCCGCATGACCTGCGTGATCATGTCAGAGATGGACAGGGTTTCCACGTTCAATGTCATCTTACCGGCTTCAATCTTCGACATGTCCAGAATGTCGTTGATCAGGCTGAGCAGATGCTGTCCGGAGAATAGAATGTCGGCAATATATTCGCGGTAGCGCGGATCGCCGAGCGGGCCGAACATTTCCTTTTTCATGATGTCGGAAAAGCCGTTAATGGCATTGAGGGGCGTGCGGAGCTCGTGGCTCATATTCGCCAGGAACTCGGATTTGGACTGGCTGGCTTCTTCGGCGCGGATTTTCTCCTGCTCGTAATTCTCCGCCAGTTCGACAATCCGCGTCTGGGATTCACGCAGAATGTTGATGGTCGATTGCAGGCGGTCGCGATTGGCTTCGAGTTCCGACTCGCGCGAGCGAATGGCCGTGACGTCCGTCCCGATCGAAACACGGCCGCCATCGACGGTTTCCGTTTCCAGGTAGCGCAGCCAGCGCCCGTCATTGAGCTTGATCTCCCGTCCGGTTCCATCCGCCAATTCCTGCACCGTTTCGACAACCTGATTGGAATAATGTTCGACGACGGCGTAATCCATGCCGACCTGCAAATTGCCGTTCTGGAAGCCGAAAAAGTCCTCGAACTTGCGGTTCCACAGCACGAGCCGATCCATTTGGTCCCAGATCACGAAACTGTCGTTCATGGACCGCAGTGCATCGAACAGGCGCGCTTCGGCGGCCTTCAGACGCACTTGCGTGCCCCGCGCCTCGGTCACATCCAGTGCCATGCCGATGATGACTTTGGCGCGGTCGCTGCCACGGGTCGACGGAACGCCGCGGCAGGACACAAAAAGCGGAAGCTGCGCGAGAGCCAGATCGAGATCGAAGGCACCCGTCACATGGGCGCGCCGTATCGTATTATAGAGCCTGTCGCGATCAGCCGGTTCGAACAACCCCAGGAACTGCGGCAGAGAAATGGTGGCATCGCACTCTTCCATACCGATCAGCTTGGCCAGAGACGCGCTGACGAAAGCGGTGTTGCGCGACAGGTCGATCTCCCAGATTCCGCCGCCCGATCCATCCATGGCCGCGCGAAAACGCTGCCGGGCGATTTCCTCTTCCATATTCTGGGTCCGCATGATTTTCAGCTGGCTGGACAGGCGACTGATCAACATCCAGCCGAGCCACAGAATGCCGGCCACGAGCAATCCAAACATGATGATATTCTGGGCCAGGAAGCCGGGCATGGAGCGGTCTTGCCGATCGAGCAGCAGCATGGAGCCACCTGACTTCGGAACTGGAACGGCACCGAGCCAGACGGGCACTTCACCGGCGCGTGTCTGCAGGAGCTCGGGTTGATCCAGCTGTGCAAACCGCGCCATGTTGGCAGGGGTCAGTTCGAAATGCGAATAGGCTCCGGCGCGTCCAATGGCGGGCGGCGCATCGATGATCCGTCCATTCGACAGAACCAGCGCAGTTTCCGGATTTCGGGTCCCGATCAGAGCGCCCGGATTGAGCGCAGCCAGAAGGTAGAGGTCTTGTGCGCGCTGCACGATGACTGGTGTGGTCTCACCCGTTTCGGGTTGGATCAGCGAGGCGATCCGCGTCTGACCGTCGCCAATTCCGGCCAAGTCGATCTGGGCCAGGGCGGGACCAGCCCCGTCCGTTTCGGCCAGGATCTGGTTCTGTCCGTTCAGGACGGCGATCCCGCGCACAGCGTCATTCTGGCGTGCCAGAGGTGCGATCAGGGACGGGTCGCGCGTGACCGACAGCGCCAACGACATGACGGCGGTCTGTGCATCGATGGTGCGAGATACGCTGCGGGCGCGGGCCGTCAGGTCCGTCGTAAAGGTTTCGATCACAGCACTATTATGCTGGCGATAATCGCTCATCGTCTTGGTTGTGAAGAGCACCGCGATCAGGATCAGGAAGGCCAAGCCGGCCAGAACGGGCCGCTTGATGTCATCTCCGGCAAGACGGCCTGACAGCCCCCGCTTCCTGGTCGTGTCCGCTGTTTCCAAAGAAACGGGGTTCTCCGGCGGCAGAGGCGGTGTCTGGCGTGCGGACGGCACGTAGGCAGGCCCGCGCGCAGCGGGCTGTTGAAGCTGCGGCGAACTCTGGAGGGCACTCTGAGGCGCACCTGGCGGTGTTCGCATGGGCGGCGCGCCCGCAGCATGAGGAAAAGGAGGCTGCGCAGGCTGTTGCGTTGCTGGCGGCTGATAGGACTGCGTCGGAGGGTAGGCGGGCTGGAACAGGGGTTGCGTCGGTGCAACCTGTGTGGGCGCGCTTGGATATGGCTGGGGCTGAGCGTGTGACTGAGGCTGAGCGTGTGACTGAGGCTGATTCTGGTGTTGCGTCGCTATCTGAGGCTGGGCGTAGGCTTGCGGCGGATTTGGCGCTTGGGCGGGTGCTGATTGCGGAACATATTCGACAGGCCCGGGTGCGGGCTGAGCCACGGCTTGCACCACGGGTTGGGGTCCTGCTTGAGGACCAGCGCTCGCATCCGGAGCCGCATAGGCTGGTGCGTAGGGTTCGCTACCCGGTGCAGGTACAGGATATGTGCGGTTGGCCGCCATGTTCGGTCTTTCCGGCCTCCCCCTTCCGAATCACCCTTAAAGGGGTAACGGGCAGCATCCGGACTGTCGAACCAAATTAGGGTTAACAGTGTGGTAACACGTGCAAAATTTGCAGCTTTTATCGGCCTTTACCGACCGGAACGGGCTAGGCGATCCGGGTTTCTGGCTCGGGCTTGCCCAGCGCGTAGCCTTGCGCCGCATCGATACCCAGCCGGCTCACGAAATCGAGCAACTCCTTGGTCTCGATTCCTTCTGCGATGAATTTGACGTCCAAGGGCTCGCGCAAGGTCAGCAAGGCCTTCAATATGGCCCGGTCCCGCGCATTCTCATAGGCGGCGACGACGAACTGACCGTCGATCTTGAGCCAGTTGGCGGGCAGGGCGCGTAGATAACGGATCGATGCCGCGCCTGCGCCGACATCGTCGAGACAAACAGGATGGCCGCGCTGTTTCAATTCCGTGATCAGGCTTTCGGCGAGATCGAGCCGGTCCATGTCCCAGCTTTCCGTCAGCTCGATTACCAACTGCGACGGTGATGCTTCGAGGGCCGTTAAGCAGGCCATGACGGACGGTTTGAAGGTTTCCCGGTCAACGGACGCGCCGGACAGGTTGATGGCAATTCCAGCCCCGTCCGGATCCTTGTTCAGGACAAGTATGGCCTGTGCGAGCATGGACAGATCCAGATCGCGAATGACACCCGAAATTTCGGCAGGGCGCAGAACGCCCTCCGTTCCCTGACCTTCAAACCGGACCAGCCATTCATAATGATGGATGTGACCATCCGCCAGATCGATGATCGGCTGGCGCATGACGGTATAGCGCTGTTCGGATACGTGTTCACGGAAACCGGCCGCCGTCAGGACGTTTGTCAGGACATTCATGGCCAACGCCTTAGCGGCGAGGCGCTAAGATGGAGTGAACGCAAGCCTGTCAGGCGCCGCGCATCCGCTGCGCGATTTCAAGCACGTTCTTGCTGGGTCGGGTCGCGATGATCCTGTCCAGCTGATCGCGGATCAGTTGCTGGCGTTTGGCGTCCAGCTTGCGCCAGATTTCGAACGCCCCCAGCAGGCGAGCGGCTACGGACGGATTGCGCCCATCCATATCCAGCACCTGATCGGCGAAGAAGCGATAACCCGACCCGTCCAGCCGGTGGAAGAGGCGAACATTGCCCATGGCAAACCCGCCGACAAGGGCGCGCACCCGGTTCGGGTTGCTGCGTTCATAGGTCGGTGTTTCCGCCAGACGGATGATGGCATGAATGCCGTCCGCGTGGTGTCGCATGGCTTGCACCGAATAGTATTTATCGAGGACGAGCGGCTGATCCTTCCACTTCTCGAAGAAGCTCTCCATCGAACTTTCAACCCGTTGTCCGCCCAGTCGCGACAGGGTGATCAGTGCGCCGATCTCATCTGTCATATTGGTGGCGTCGTCCAGTTGCTGCGCGGCGAGTGATGCCGCCAGCGGATCGAACCGCGCCGCCAGCAGGGACAGGCAACGACCTTTCAAGGCGCGACGCCCTGCCGAAGCGGCGTCCGGCGAAAACGGCCCGCTATCCTTCATGGCTGCATAGGTCTGCAAGAGATCGTTCCGCAGCCCGTCCGCGACGGCGCGGGCGAGCCAGTCCCCGGCCTCGCTGACGGCGATGGGGTCAATTGGCGCAGCCGCCATGAGAACTTCCATTCCGGTCGGCTGGGTCAGGACCAAGGCCTTGAACGCATCATCGAAACTGTCATCGCGCAAGGTCTTGCCGAGTGCGCCGAAAAATGCGCCCAGCGCCGGGTCTGGTTCCGGCATCGTGCCGGATTCCAGAGCGCGGGCACAATCGACCAGCAGACGTCTCGCCAGAGTTTGGCCCGCCTCCCAGCGATTGAACGCATCGGGATCCTGTCCCATCAGGCGGATCAGATCCTCCGTCGTGGCATCGGAACGCAGAATTGCCGGTGCGGAGAAACCCTGCATGATGGACAGCGAATGCGGCACGTCGAAACGTGGATAGGAAACGGTTTGCGTATCCGTGGTCATGACAGTCAGCTGCGGATCCATCAGCGGGCCGTCATCGCCGATCGCCTGCCAGCGGATCGGGATCATCAGAGGCGCCTTGTCGGCCTGCCCCGGGGTCGGCGGCGTCATCTGTGAAAAGCTCACGACCTGACTGATGACGGGACTGGTCGGGGTCTGGTGCCGTTCGACCGTCAGCCGCGGCGTTCCGGCCTGATGGTACCATTGCATGAAGGGATGCATGTCTTCGCCGGACGCCGCCTCGAAACAGGCGATGAACTGTTCGACCGTGGCCGCGGTCCCATCGAGTTGGTCGAAATAGATGTCGCAGCCTTTGCGGAAGGTCGCGTCGCCGAGCCATGTCTTGAGCATGCGGATCAGCTCCGCACCCTTTTCGTAAATGGTGGCCGTGTAGAAATTGTCGATCTTCAGATATTCCGTCGGACGCACAGGATGGGCCAAGGGGCCATTATCTTCGGCGAACTGTCGCGCGCGAAGGGCCCGGACGTCCTTGATGCGCTGAACCGCAGCGCCGCGCTGGTCGGCGGAAAATTCCTGATCGCGAAAGACGGTAAAGCCTTCTTTCAGGCAGAGCTGGAACCAGTCGCGGCAAGTGATGCGGTTGCCGGTCCAGTTATGGAAGTATTCGTGCGCGACAACGCTCTCAATCCGTTCGAAATTCAGATCGGTCGCTGTCTGCGCATCAGCCAGCAGTAGCGAGGAGTTGAAGATATTTAGCCCCTTATTCTCCATCGCGCCGAAATTGAAATCGCGAACGGCGACGATCATGAACCGGTCGAGATCATATTCGCGACCAAAGGCGCGCTCGTCCCACGCCATCGACCGTTTCAGACTGTCCATGGCGTAGGCGGCCTTGGGCGCGTCGCCGGGATCGACATAGATTTCGAGCGGAATGGTGCGCCCGTTCATGGTGATGAAACTGTCATCCAGCCGATCGAACTCACCCGCGACCAGCGCGAAAAGATAGCAGGGTTTAGGGAAGGGGTCGTGCCAGATCGCGTAATGCCGCCCGCCGTCAATATCGCCTGCTTCGATCATGTTGCCATTGGCCAGCAGGGTCGGATAGGCGGCCTTGTCGGCATCGATTAGAACCGTGAACTCGCTCATCACATCCGGTCTGTCGGGATAGTAGGTGATGCGGCGAAAGCCCTCCGCTTCGCATTGCGTGCAGAACCGTCCACCCGACACATACAGGCCCATCAAGGTCGTATTGGCACTGGGATCGCAGCGCGTCGTGATGTTCAGGGCGAACTGATCAGGAACGTCATCGAGGATAAGCTGGGTCTGCGTGACCCGGTATGCCGTTCGTTTCAGTAGCCGTCCGTCGATTTCGACCGAGACGAGATCGATATTCTCGCCGTCCAGGACGAGCGGTCCCGGTGCGGTCCGGGTCAGGCTCAGCAGGGACCGGACGGTAGTCTGTCTGGGATCAAGCCTGAAGTCGAAGCGTGACTCCGACAGGTCGAAATTAAATGGCGTATAATCTTCCAGCCGGGTCGGCTTGGGGGCAGCATCGGTTTTCATGGGCAGGATATGCGTGAGGATGGGCGATGCTGCAATGTTGTGGGCGAAGATAATCGCGCGCACTTGATGTAATCTGGTTTAAGTTTCTGTTTTTATGCAGTTTCTTTGGAACGTTAATGCGTGGCAGCCATTGATTAGGCAAGACGAGCACAAAGCTCGCCGCGATGACAATAGTGCGCCTGACCAGATTGAAGTTTCACCACTTCTAACCTGTGTGCCGCGGTCGAACTCCAAATATAGGAGACACCATGTCAAACTTAAACGAAAAGAAAATTCTCATTATTGCTGCTGACGGATTTCAGCAGGAGGAATTCTTCGAACCGCTCGAATATATGCGCGATCAAGGCGCAGACGTTCATGTCGCTTCGATGAAGACCGAGCCGATCAAGGCCGATAGCGAGGAGCAACGCGAATATACGCCGGAACTGACCTTTGGCGACGTCAATGTCGCCGATTATGACGGTCTGATCATTCCAGGCGGTCTGAAAAACCCCGACACGCTGCGTCAGCAGGATGATGCTGTCCGGATTGTCCGTGAGTTTGCCGAAGCTGGTAAAACGATCGGTGCGATCTGCCATGGGCCGTGGTTGCTCGCAGAGGCCGATGTAATCGAAGGTCGGGAGCTGACCTCATATCCGTCGATTCAGACAGATATGCGTAACGCCGGTGGCCGCTGGACGGATAGCGAAACTGTGACCGACAACGGTTTCGTGACCAGCCGTAAACCGGCCGACATTCCCGCCTTTAACCGGAAGTTGGTCGAAGAAATCAATGAAGGCCGTCACGAACGAACCTTCACGAGAGATTTCAGGCAGCGCGAGATCAAACGCGCCGCATAAGCAATCCGCTCGATAGGGCTGACAGGTCAGATGTAATAAGCTGAAACCATCAGTCGAGAAAGCCGCTTCCATCCTTGCGATGGAGCGGCTTTTTTCTTGCCTCAACCCGGTGTGATTGGAATGTGAGCCTCATCGCCGCTAGGACCCCGCCATGACGAGGATTTCTCCATGACACAAACACTCTCTGACTACACACCTGCCAAGGTCTGGACCTGGGATAAGGAAAGCGGTGGGCGCTTTGCTAATATCAACCGTCCGGTCAGCGGGGCGACCCACGACAAGGACCGCCCTGTTGGGCAACACCCGTTCCAGCTGTATTCACTCGGAACGCCCAACGGCGTCAAAGTGACGATCATGCTCGAAGAGTTGCTCGAGGCGGGCGTTAGCGATGCCGAATATGATGCCTGGCTGATCAATATCGGGGAGGGCGATCAGTTCTCATCCGGTTTCGTCGCAGTCAATCCGAACAGCAAGATCCCCGCCTTGATGGATCACTCCGAGGACCCGCCTGTGCGTATCTTCGAATCCGGGGCGATCCTGACTTATCTCGCCGAGAAGTTCGACCGGTTTCTGCCGACGGAGCGGGCGGCGCGCGCGGAATGTCTGTCCTGGTTGTTCTGGCAGGTCGGCAGCGCGCCCTATCTGGGTGGCGGGTTCGGACATTTCTACGCCTATGCGCCGATGAAGATCGAATATGCCATCGACCGGTTTGCGATGGAGACCAAACGCCAGATGGATGTATTGGACAAACGTCTTGCCGAGCATGAATTCATCGCCGGAGATACTCTGACGATCGCTGACTTCGCCATTTACCCCTGGTATGGAGGAATGGCGCGCGGCATCCTCTATGATGCCGCCGAGTTCCTGCAGGTTGAAAGCTATGAACATGTTCTGCGCTGGGCGAAGCAGCTCGCGGAACGTCCGGCCTTCCGCCGCGGCCAGCTCGTCAACCGGACTTGGGACGATAAGGGTCTTGCCGAGCGTCACAGTGCGGCAGACTTTGATGGGAAGCTTTAGGCGATAATCACTCTTGGATAATCGGCCTCCATTGAAAAACCCGGCTCCAAGGCCGGGTTTTTTGTCACGATCTATAAAACGGATCAGGCGGCTTCGAGCCAGTCTTCGGCTTCAGCCAGTTCGACGATCCCGAAACTGTCCACTTCCATCTGCGGTAGCGCTGTCCCTTCGATCTTGGCGGTCGAACGAAGAAATGGGCTGTCTGTCACGACGGCGCACTTCTCGCAGCTGTCGAGCCCGCGCATGATATTGGCAAGCGACAGGAAGGTCCGCCGGACCGATCCCAGATCAGGGAAGTTCATTTTTGGAATTTCCAGATAGAGCTGATAGTCGTCCTGCCCCTCGCCGAGTTCATCGAACCAACTCATGGCGGTCTCGATTTCTTCTGTAGTCGCAGGGCCCGTCACGTTCAGCCGGACGAGCGGGTCTTCAAATTTGGCGTTCAGGTTGGCGGTGTTCAAATCATTCATAAAGGGGGTTGGTCTCCTGTGGTTAGACAGGACCAACGAGACACACCGGGTCTTGTTCCGAAAAACTCCCAAAATTGTTAACTCTCAACCTCCCGATCAGTTCCCTCCATTGAGAGCGCCGAAATTATCGAACATTCGATGACGGCGTTTAACGCGTCCGTAAGGCCGCTCGCCTATGAGCGGGCAATTCCATGCGCCCGACGGCGTGTGAGCGATCCTTAAGGAGACCCCCATGTACCGAACTCAGTTCCGCCTTGCCGTCACGGCATCCGTGTGCGCCCTGCTGAGCACAGCTTGCGTATCGATGCCCGGTGTCGGTGTCGGCGTGACGGCCGGCACGACTGGTGTCGCTGCCGAAGTCAAGGCCAACCCCTTGCCAACGGGTCGGCTGCTGCTGCGCGGTGCCTATAATTTTGCAGAGTTTTCCGGCGAAATCGAGAGTGACGGCATCGAGTATGAGGGTGATTTCACTCTTTCCAATGCCGGTGCATTTGCCGACTTCGCCCCGTTCGGTGGCCCGTTCTACCTGTCCGGCGGTGCTTATATCGGCAAGAAGGAAGCCGATCTGGTTGCGACCCCAGCCAATAATGTCGTCATCGGCGGCACGACGTTCACACCCGCCCAAGTCGGCTCTCTGCTCGGAACGGCGGAATTCAATGATGTCGCGCCCTATGCCGGCATCGCGTTTGACAATTTTGCCCGCAGTATTGGCGGTTGGTCGTTCAATGCGCGCGCCGGCGTGATGTTCGTTGGCTCAGCCGACGTCAATCTCGTCTCAGCCAACGGATTGCTGAGCTCCGACCCGGCCCTGCTGACAGAGCTGCGCGAAGAGATCGAGTTGATCGAAGAAGACGCGGAGGACTATAAATATTTCCCGGTCGTGACTTTGGGTATCACGCGCCGCTTCTAGCGCCCGCACGCAGTCTTGATGAAAAGCCCCGGACGGAAATCCGGGGCTTTTTTGTCGCTAGAAAGCTGTCTGCCAACCCAGTGTCAGGGCGGAGTCCGTTTCCAGCTGCGGGCCGTTCAGGTCACGGTGGAGCGGCACGCCATATTCGATCGCCAGCCGGTGACCTTTGAGCGCGCCTGTCTGCCCAGCCAGATTGACTCCGAAGAGGAGCGCAACCGTATCACCGCCGAAATTATCCGGATCCGCTGTCTGAACCGGGGCCATGATGGCGGGATCCATACCAGAGATGTCGCCCTGCGTGACGGCTTTCAGCCGCGTTGAAAACGACACCCAGTAATCGGGCTCGTATGACAGCCAGGCCGTGCCTTCGATGCGGCTGCCACGCTTATAGCCCTCTTCATTATTGCCCAGCGGAAGCCGGGTCGCGGCTTGCGCACCAAAACCGATCCTGCCGCGCCGATCAAAGGCGGTGACGGCGGATTTCAGGTCCCAGGTCCCGGTACCCAGCTGCATCGGATAGGGCAATCGCGGGCTCGGCGTTCCGCCCATGGGAGTCAGAATCTGATCCGTCTCTTCATTCGATCCGGTCGGAATGGACAGGCCGACATTAAGATTGATCTGACGCTCTGGGCGTGTGCCGTCATCCAGTCCGATGATGGCCGCGACACTGGAATCACCGAAGCCTTCGGATTGTGTCGTGAACCCACCCCGGATCATGGTGCCCATTCCGCCCATGAAGGTCAGATGGTCCATGTCATTGGACAGATAGTGCGTCATCGCCATCAGCGTGACGCGGTCCGACAGGCCGTACATGCCGCCGACCATATGCATGTCCATGGTCATTTGCGTCGGCACAACCCGCAAGGTTGGAGGCTGCATCGGATTGCCGAAAAAGCGGTTGGGAACTGACGTGGCGATGGTTTGCGCATTGATCGGGTTCGTGCCGTCGCGATTGCCGGACATGTCCATCGTCATGAAGCGGTAGGACAGCATCCATTCGCCCTGTTTGTGGCGATGGTCGGCCATGACGCCGATCGGGGCATGCCCGGATGCATGGGGTCCGTCGCTACCATCTTCATGGGCGACGGCAGGGGTCGTCAGGGCGGTTGCCAGCATGGCAGCCCCGCACAAAGTTGCGTGTTTCATGGTGTAAAAGTCTTTCGTTTGAACAGGAGGGTGAGCCGTCATGGCTCAGTCAGGAGGTTCAAACGAGAATGGGTGGTGCGCGGGTGCCGCAGGGCGGTCCACGCACTCTATGCATGCTGACGCGGGCAGATGCGGGATGCTGATGGGCGGCAAGCGAAAAGGCTGGACGCAGGTCGCCTGAATGCAGAGACTGAAGAATGGCTACGCCCGGCACGACGCAGCGCTCGCAGTCCGGCATGGGTTCGGGCGCTTCGCTCTGGCCCAGCGTTTCCAGCAGGGCGGCCATCTGGGCCTGTGCCGAAGCAGTCAGCGCCTGACCGGACGGGTTACAGATCAGCGACGATAAGGGTGTGCCGTTGGCAGCGGCCCGCGCTTGCGCCAGCGGCATGACCGCTTGCAGAAAGACTGCCAAAATGGCGACTAGCCGGACGATATGCAGACTCACGCGCATGAACAGCGCGCCATTAGACGGATCACCGAACCGAAGAAACCGCAACGGTCACATTATTGATTCAGATGTGAAAGATTTGGACAGCACGATCGCGACTGATCAGCGTTCGAATTCGCGCATATCCGAATAGGCTTCCTGCCAGCTCGGGCGCGCCTGCAATCGCTTGGCGTAAGCGCGTAGCGCGCCTTTGCGGCCGATCCCGTAGGATCGCATCCAGCCGAGATTCTGCGCCATGATGCAATCGGCGGCGGTGAAAGTGTTGCCGCAGATCCAGTCATGCCGGGACAGTCTCGCCTCCAGTTGCGGAAGAACTTCACGCTCCAGCTTGTCCATATTGAACTGAACCGTGGCCTCGCTGCGGACGGCTTTGGGAAACAGATCCCGGTGTAGGCGGATATTCCACAAGATCGTATCTAGATGGGACGCGTTGAAGGCCACCATCTGCAGCACATCTCCGCGCGCGACAGGATCGCTGATCGGGGGAATAAGTTCGGCATGCGGATGCAGATCGGCCAGATGAATGATCATGGCCCCGCTTTCCAGTAATGTCTGTTCCGAGCCGTCCGAATAGCGAAGCTGCAGGACAGGGACGGCATGGTTCGGGTTGATCGCCATGAAGGCCGGACTCAAGCCTTCGCCTCGCACGACGTCCACGCGTCTCACCTCATGCGGAATGTCGAGCTCGATCAGCAGCATCCGGACCCGCGCGGAACGGGATAGTGGATAGTGATAGAGCGTCGCCTGGTCGATGGGAGATGATTGTGTCATGCTGGGATCATAGGCTAGCAGGACGGCGATGGAACATCTCTTTTCCTATGGCACGCTACAGCTCCCAGCCGTGCAGCGTGACACGTTCGGCGAGACGGTCGCGGGCCGGGCGGATGCGCTGGTCGGCTATCGTCGCGACATGATCGAAATCACCGACCCTGACGTTCTGGCGCTCAGCGGCGAATGTTTTCACCCCGTCGTGCACAGAACGGATGACCCTGATGACCGGGTTGCCGGCATGGTGTTCGCGCTTACGGCTGAACAGCTCGCTCGCGCCGACGCCTATGAGGTCGACGATTATGTGCGCGCCCGCGTCACCCTCGCCAGCGGCCAGCAAGCCTGGCTTTATGTAGCGCGTCAGGCTTGAGTACGGATCGCGGATCGGGGCTAGTGATTCATGCTTCCCATGCCGTGCCCCATATTGACGATGTCCGGTTCTTCCTGAGTTCCGGGCTGTGTGCCTGACAGACGGTAACCATTGGCGAGATTGCCGTCATGGCAGTCTAGTTCGCCCTTGATGCAGACATCCAGAACGGCTTGCAGCGCTTCAGGGTGCCATGCGTTGAACCAGTCCCCATGCAGTGACATTCCACCGGGCGTGGCTTGGTTGACGTCATACATGTCCGACGCGATCCGCCATCCCCGACTGGATTGCGTGACGGGATCATAAACGTCGGGTGTCACACCGAATGCATAATGGAAACTGACCCGTATGATTGGTTCGGGATGTTCAGTCGGGCACATGGTCATGCCGTCATTGGTCGTGATCGGATAGGCCAGATGACTTTTATGATCATCGGAGTCGAGGTTCACGCCGTCCCAGCAACTTGGGAAAAACACATCCATACGCAAACGGTCCGGCGCCTGGCACTCAGGGATTGACGTACTCCAGCGGGGATTGGTGGCGTCACTCGATTCCCAGGACTGGCAATGCCAGCGAACAATCGATGTATCCTGCTCCATGCCGGGCATGGCAGCGCCATTCCCCGCAATCATCTTCAAGCCTAGCGGGATAGGTTGAATAGACTCAAGGTCGTCGACACCGGCAGAGTAATAGAAAATCTCATGCGCCACATCATCATTGCCTACGACGGCTGACACGACCTGCCATGCCGGATCCCCATTATCGTCCAGCAGGCGTGCTTCGGTCTGCTGATTATAGGACGGAGCAAGCAGAGCCGGTATCCAGTATGCGGAGCGGTTGAGTTCATCGCCCTGACAGCTCGATTGCCCCGTCGTAAATAATGACTCCAGCGTACTCGTTTCATCCAGCAACATGTTGCCGTAGAAACGGTGCAGGTGAGCTGCGTTATCCTGATCCGGGAAAACGATCGGATCGTCATAGCTGGAATGGGCAAAGTCGCAGTTGATCCGCAAAATTCCGCGCCAGCTGTTCGGCTCCACTCTGTTCGGCTGCACCGTCGTCCGGATCAGGTTCTCGTCGATCTCGGCGTCATTATGGTCACCGAAAATACTGCTGACGGTCCAATCATGACGGGTAATTTCTCTGACGCTGCCATCAGCCCCGATCGCCCGGATGGAAAGTTGATGATCGCCAACAGAAATCGGCATGACTGTGTAAGGGCTCTGACAGTTGGCAAACTCGCCGCCATCAAGGCTACATTCGAAGCCTGTTGCATCCTGTGAGGTGAAGTCAAACCGGGCAAATGGCATCTTTGTGACCGCGTCCGGGGCTGCTGTGAGTTCCACCGGTCGACCGTCAATGACCTCAATAATAACCGTGTCCGTGGCTGTCGCGCCTTGATTGTCAGTGACCTGAAGGCGAAATTCAAGCGATTGGGTCGTATCGGCTGACGGAGCCGTAAAGGTAGCGATTGCAGTCGAGCCGTCCGTGAGTGTGACCGTCGGGCCTGATAGTTGCGACCAAGCCCAGCTTGCCACCGTGCCGTCGCTATCGCTGCCTGATCCTGACAGGGTCACGGTTGCGTTTTCCAGAACCTGTTGATCGGCTCCTGCATTGGCCACAGGCGCAATATTGCTGATCACAACAGGGGACTGAACGGACGGGGTCGTTGATCCACCACCGCCGCACGCCTGAAGCGCTAAGGCGGTCGTCGCCATCAATAATAGGGTGAAGCGGTTTGTGCCTGCACGTTGGTGTAGCATGATTGTCCCCTGGTAAGCTGGTCTATGCTGGGTCCAACGGACGCCTCCGGCCTTTCCTGTGCTGAAAAGTCTTTGCTTACCGAGATTTCATTCAGCGCATCACTTTGCGCGGGGGAGAGACCAGCCGAAATGGATGGCGCAGGCGCGGATGGCGAAGGCGAGGCTGGAGCCAATCAGCGTCGAGATTTCGAAGGACAGGCCGGATTGCTGCGCCAGTCCGTAGCCGAGCCCACCGAGCAGCGCGGCAGTGGCGTAAATATCCTGTTTCAGCAGCAGGGGTTCGCGATTGGCGACGATGTCGCGCAGCAGCCCGCCTGCCGAAGCCGTCACGCCGCCCATGATCACGGCGATCGTGATGCCGTGGCCAAGGTCGATCGCCTTGGCCGCACCGGCTACGGCAAACAGGGACAGGCCGACTGCATCAGCCCAGCGTAAGGGTTTGAAATCCTCGACCGAGTTGGCGAACAGATAGGACAGGATGGCCCCGATCAGGACCATCAGCAAAGACCAACCATCCGTCAGCCAGAAGACCGGTGCATCCAGAATGAGGTCGCGAAGCGTTCCGCCGCCCAAAGCTGGCAGAAATGACAGGACCAGAATGCCGAGCCAGTCCATCTTGGCCCGCACGGCGACGATCCCGCCCGAAATGGCAAAGACCAGCACGCCAACCCGGTCGAGAAGGGTCAGGACGAAATCAAGGCTTAGCGGGTCCAGGGTCATGCTTCCCATTGCCGCGACCCTTCTGCGCGATCAAGCCTGTGCGTAAAGCCCACAGGGCCACTCAACGGGGCGTTGCACTCGCGTGAGAGCTCGTCTAGCCGGGTGGTTGGGGCCGATGGGGGAGTCTGGATGATGCGTGTGGTCAGAACCTTGCTGCGCGGCCTTACCCTGTGCCTGCCTCTGATCTGTGTGCCTGTTGCAGCGGCCCAGCAGGTTGAGGATTATATCAATATCCGGCCGCGACCGAATTGGGTCGTGCCTGTACCCACGCCCGACTATGACCGGTCCGCCGATAGCGGACGGGACGCGGTGTTCGCGCTGACGGATTTTCAGAACCGTTTCGGGTTGAACACGGATGAATACTCCACCCGCTACGTCGTCGATCTGCTTACACCTGCGGCTGTCGAGGAGGAGGGAACGATTAGCCGTGACTTCGATCCGTCCTATCAGACGATGGAGCTGCACCATGTCCGCATCATTCGCGATGGTCGCTCGATCAATGCCATCGATCTGTCCGAGGCGATGATTTTCCGTACGGAGACTGACCGCGATCAGATGATCTTCAATGGGACGCTGACCTTCTCGATGCCAGTCCTGGATCTCCGGGTCGGCGACCGGCTGGATGTGTCCTATACTACGCGCGGGCGTAATCCCGCGATCGGGTCGGGATTTTTGACGCGGCGCGTGTTCGGCACGACTGGCGAGGTCAAGCGCCGCTTCATGCGGGTCCTGATCGCCGATGACCAGCCTGTCCATACGCAGGTTCATAATGGTGCGCCTGAACCGGAGCGCAGCCAAATTGACGGCTGGACCGTCTTTGAATGGGATGCGCCCGATCCGCAGGCTCCGGATTATGACACGGATACGCCGGACTGGACCTTCCGCGCCCCGACATACGAGATTTCCAACTTTGCCAGCTGGTCGGAGGTCGGCAATCTGTTTTCAGATTATTACGCACTGACCGCGGACGACCGCAAAGCTGTCGCGCCTATTGTGGCGGAGATCGCGTCCGCCCACACTGATCCGAAGGCACGGGCCCGAGCGGCACTGGACTGGGTTCAGAATAACATCCGCTACGTCGCGCTGGCTTACGGCGAGGGCGGTTTCATTCCCCGTCGCACCGAACGGGTGCTGCGGCGTCGGTTCGGCGACTGCAAGGATGTGACGCTGTTACTGCTCACCCTGCTGGACGGGCTGGGCGTGTCGGCGGACCCCATTCTGGTCAATCTCGATGAGCGTGGCGGCGAATTCAAGGGGCTCGCCAATCCCTATGCGTTCGATCACATCAAGGTTCTGGCCGAGATCGACGGCAAACTCTATCCGATGGACGCAACCCGCGATCCGCAGTTTGGAACGCTCGACATGATGGAGCGGGGCGGTGTGGAGTTCGGCCTGCGGCTGGTCGCCGGAAAGGCCGCGATTACGCGGCTGCCGCCCAACGACTATCCCTATCGCGAGCGCGTGACCGAGCGTTTTGACGCTGTCTCGGAAGAAAACGCCATTCTCTACACGCTGACTGTCGAGGAACGCGGCGGGGAGGCCGATGCCACGGCGAGCTGGTTGGCCAGCGACGGCGAGGCGAGCGTCATGGACAACTATGTCGATTATCTGGATGACCTGTTTCCCACTCTGGAAGTGGCAGACCCCATGACGGTAACGATCGAACCCGACCGCGCTTACACGTCGCTTCAGTTCGCGTTTCGTATTCCGTTCGAGCAGGGCGGCGAGTCCGTGACGATCAATACACGCGCTTGGCAGCTCTTATCGCGTGTGCCGGGCTTTGAAGGCGGCAGCCGGACCTTGCCGTTTGCGCTGAGCCACCCGCGCAATGTGCAGCATATTCGCGACTATGTGTCTGCGAGCAGTAACGGTTTCGAAGTGCAATCCCGCACGATCGAAAATGACGCCTTCCGGTTCACACTTAGCGATACGGTGGAGCCCGGCCTGTTCCGGGAGGATTATCGCTGGGTCACGAAACAGGACTTCATCGCCGCCGACGCCTTTGTGGACACCATGTCGGAGATCGATGACGTGCGGGATGCAAGTTTTTCCAAAATCACCCTCTTACTGACGGATGCTGAGGCCACGCCGCCGCCTGAAGGCTCGTCCAGCGGTGCAGGGCGAGTGCTGTTCTGGCTCTATCTGATCCTGTTCCCGGCGGGTGTCGGCTTCTTGTTATGGCGCGAACGACGGCGGCGGCGCGCGGAGGGTGAGGCCACACGCTGATCTGGCGCGCCGGGCCCGGCTAGAGGAATGCCGCCATCGCAGCGGCGGTGTCGAGCATCCGGTTCGAAAAGCCCCATTCATTGTCGTACCAGGACAGGACGCGGATCATGTGCGGGTTTGGCACCATCGTTTCCGTCATCAGCACGGTCGATGAATGCGGGTCGTGATTGAAATCGGTCGAGACAGTCAGATCGTCCGTCACGGCCAGAATGCCCGCCATGGCCTGCGCACCGTCGCGGAAGGCCGCATTGACGCGATCGATATCGGTCGGCGTTGCGACATTGACGACCAGGTCCACGGCGGAGACATTGGGTGTCGGCACACGGATCGCCTTTCCGTCCAGCTTTCCGTCCAGTTCCGGCATGACCAGCCCGATCGCCTTGGCCGCGCCCGTACTGGTCGGGATCATCGACAAGGCGGCCGCGCGCCCGCGATTGAAGTCCTTGCGATGGACGCCGTCCAGCGTCGGCTGGTCGCCTGTGTAGCTGTGAACCGTCGTCATGAAACCGGACTGGATGGTAAAGCGGTCATGCAGAATGCGGGCCAGCGGGGCGAGCGCATTGGTCGTGCAGGATCCGTTCGAAACGATGATGTCCGCCGCACTCAGCGTGCCGTCATTCACGCCGTAGACGATGGTCTTGTCCGCGCCATTACCCGGGGCGGAGATCAGGACGCGTTTCGCGCCGGCCTCGCAATGTTTGAGCGCAGCGTCGCGACTAGTGAACAGGCCCGTACACTCCATCACAATGTCGATGTCATGCTCACCCCAGTTCAGATCCGCCAGATCGCGGGTCGCGCTAACGGCGATCGGACCGCCGCCAATATCGATCCCATTATCCGATACGGAGACGGTGCCGGGAAACCGTCCATGCACACTGTCATATTTCAGCAGATGCGCCAGGTTTTCCGGTGAAGACAGATCGTTGATGGCCACGATTTCGAGATCGTCGCGACCGGATTCATGGAGGGCGCGAAGAACATTCCGTCCGATCCGTCCAAAACCGTTAATAGCGATGCGTGTTGTCATGAGGGGTTCGGGCCTGTCATATTGAGTGTTTGACAGCGCTGTCATAACCTGATTTCGTCGCGATAGAAAGGGTCATTGTCGTTGCAGCCATTTGGTAGGCAGGGCGCTGATATACCCGGCAGGGCTGGCTAGACCCTGTGTGCGTGGGACGCGCTTTGAAAATCTGGTCTTCGAAAAAGACATCCGGGCGGCTTGTCGTGCGTAAGCAAGTCATCCTGAATGACCGATCCGACCCGCATAAATGTCCCCCGATGCAGAGATGACAGGATCGCGCTGGCTCGCCGACTTAATCCGCACTTGTCCAGCCGGGACCGCGCAGTCGCCGCAATCGAAGGAGGTCCGGATGCTGCCCGGAAACGGATACGCACGATCGATCCCGTCGCCTATGCCAGAACCCGTAATCATCTCGATGGAGCGATTACGCGACTATCGCCTTACATCCGGCATGGCGTCGTAAGCTTGGCCGAGGTGCGCGATGCGGTTCTGTCCGCCGCCGCCAATCAGGGCGAAGCCGAGAAAATGGTGCAGCAACTGGCCTGGCGCGATTACTGGCAGCGTCTCCATGCCGACCTTGGCAACCGGATATGGGATGATCTGGAAGACTATAAGACAGGCTTTCAACCGTCCGATTACGCGCGTGATCTGCCGGATGATATTGCGCGGGCCGAAACAGGTGTTGCGTCCATGGACCATTGTCTCCGGCAACTGATACAGACCGGGTGGCTGCACAATCATGCGCGTCTCTATCTGGCCGCCTATGTCTGCCATTTCCGGCGCGTGCGCTGGCAGGCCGGGGCACAATTCTTTCTGACGCATCTGCTGGACGGCGATCCGGCGTCGAATAATCTGTCCTGGCAGTGGGTGGCATCGACCTTTTCGCACAAACCCTATTACTTCAATCTGGATAATATGCGGCGGTTCTGCGGGCCAGATGTCGATGTGACGGACCGGAACAACCGGGTTTTCGCCGACACCTATGAAGCGCTGCATAGGCGGCTTTTCCCGCGGCTCGATCCGCCGCAACCGCGTCAGAAGAAATCTGAACGCGCAAACACATCCGCTCATCGCAATGGCGCGCAACAGACGCAGACGGTGCAGTCGTGACGGGATCGCCCCTCATCTGGGTTCATCTGGACGCGCTGTCCCTGTCACACCCCGTCTTTCAGGCTGCGCCGCCTCACGCAGAGGCGGTCTATATATGGGATGAAAATGATGTCGCGCGGCGGGGCTGGTCGCTCAAGCGCTGTGTCTTCGTGCTGGATTGTCTGGCGGCTATGGACGTGCCGGTTGTTGCGGGGCAGGCGGAGGCGGTTCTATCCGGTCATACGGTCTATGTCGCAAACAGTGTCGATCCGCAGATCCGGCAGATCGTGGTCAGTCTCGGCGACGCTGTCACAGTCGTTCGAGAGCGAGCCTTTGCGACCCTTCCGGATGATACGGATATGGGCCGGTTCTTTCGCTTCTGGAACACAGTGCGTCGCTCTGCCATGCGTCCGCCAGACCTAGAAACAAAGAACCAGATATGACGGCCGTGCAGGGAGATAGAGCGTGAAAATTGCCATCATTGGAGCCGGCATGGCGGGTCTTAGCGCAGCGAATGCGCTCTCGGAGCGCCATCACGTCCGTCTGTTCGACAAGAGTCGCGGTGTCGGCGGGCGGATGAGCACGCGCTATGCTGGCGATTACGAATTCGATCACGGAGCCCAATATTTCACAGTGTCCGACCCGGAGTTTCAGGCTCTGATCGACAGTGTGCGCCGCGACGGGCATGTCGCGCCGTGGCATAGTCGGGGTCTATATGTACGCGACGGGGTGATCGAGGCGGATCGGGGACGGCCTCGCTGGGTCGGTACACCGCGCATGAACAGTTTGCCCAAAGCCATGGCACGGGGCCTGTCGATCGATCTGGGACGGCGCATCGCGTCCGTGACGGGGCAGGCAGACGATCTGCGTCTGACATTCGAGGACGGATCACGCGAAGGGCCGTTCGACCGCGTCATCTGCACTGCGCCCGCCCCGCAGACTGCACAGATCTTGCCCAATGAGACCCCGCTCCAGTCCGTCCTGGCCCGGGTACGGATGCAGGCCTGTTTCGCTGTCATGGTTGGTTTGGAAGATCGGTTCGATCCAGGCTGGGACAGCCTGCGCCTGTCGGACCTACCGGTCAGCTGGATGGCGCGCAACAGCGCCAAACCGGGACGCGACTCGCATTTGACCAGTCTGGTCATCCACGCGGCGCCGGATTGGTCAGACCGCTATGCTGAGGCGGATCGGGCTGATGTCCTGGCGACCCTGCTGGAAACGGCGTCGACCATCTGTGAGCGCCCGCTCCAAGACGCGCCGCATCTGGCTCTGCACCGCTGGCTTTATGCGTTCTCGGATCAGCCGCCTGTTACTGTCGATGGCGTTGCCGCCCATGAGCAGGACTGTCTGATCGACCGGGATCGTGGCATCATCTGTGCCGGCGACTGGTGCGTGGGCGGCCGGGTCGAAGGCGCGTTCATCAGCGGCCGCGCAGCCGCCAAGGCAGTCGATTCCGTGGCTACAGAGCGTAATTCTTAACCCCGGTGAATATTTTCCCCCTGGCCCTGTGATATGGATTCTGTCTGGAACGCGATAAGGCAGGGCAGGCTTATTCAGACCGATCAGACAAAAACGCGCATCGATCCGTCCCATATGGTCGCGGACAGCCACGCGCAGCTGCAGGCCGTTCTGGAGGCGAGCCCGGACTGCACGATGCTGATCGAACGGGACGGCACAGTCTCTTTCATTTCTGAAAATGGTCGTTGTGCCATGTCGCTGGACGCCTTCGAATTGATGGCGGGAACGGCTTGGACGTCACTTTATCCGGACACTGCGACGAATGTCCTCTCGGATTTACTGGATCAGGCGATCGCCGGTCAGCGCGCCGAGGCCGTGATACGGGTCGAAAGTCGTCGCGGACATACGGAAGACTGGCTGTTTCAGCTATGCCCCGTCAAAAGCGATGGCCGTGGCACGGACCGGGTTCTGTGCGTGTCGCGTCCCATTCAAGACAGAGCGGTGGCTGATCCGATGATCAGAGGCTCGCTCGCAGCGATTTCCAATCTGCTCAGGTTACAGGCCCGGGAAACCGAGGACCCAGCCGTTCGGGACGCGCTGCAATCTGCGGCGGAGCGCGTTCGCTCGGTCGGTGCGCTTCACGCCCACCTGCACCAGCCCGTCTCCGGTGATGCCCATCCCATTCCCGTTAAAGCCTATCTCGACCCGCTGGTCACGGCCATCGTTCAACGATTGGGGGGTGGGCAGGTGACGCTGCTGCGTGAAATGGAAGATATCGCTTTGCCACCGACCGAAGCGCGGGGTCTTGGTCTGATCGTGACGGAAGCTATTCTCAATGCGATCCATCACGGCTTTGCCAATCGCGACGATGGTGGGCTGATCCATGTCAGTCTGCGCGCCCATGAAGGCGCGACCGCCCGGATCGCCGTGACCGATAGCGGGGCCGGGCTGCCGGATCGTTTCGATTGGTCCCGCGCGCGCGGCCTCGGCGGACAGATCATGGAACTTTACGCTAACCGGATCGGCGGAACCCTGTCCCTCACGAACGCCTCGATGGGAGGCGTCCAGGTCGAAGTCGTCTGCTAGGCGGTCATGTCATGGAAGTCGTGGCCGCGGTCTGACTAGCTCTCACTCGCTGCTGCGATGGCGCGGCTATTGTCGTTGATGTTGCGTTCGATCAGGTAGCGATGTGGGTCCAGCACGACGTGGGTCGGGCGTTGGTCCAGCGTCACCTTGACGACGCGCGCGGCCTCATCGATCTGCACCGTTTCCAGCGCCATCGGGTCCGTGCCCAGCGTGTCCTTCGGGTCTTCCATGTAAAAGCCGATCTGAACGAATTCGTTCAGGGACCCGTCGTCCAGCTCTGAGACGGATGTTTCGTTGCCGTCCTCTTCGCTCGCATATTTCTTGTCGAGCGTGAGCGGGACAGAGACTTCGAACTTGCCATCCACTTCAGTGACCGTGACATCGCCCTCATCCTGGAAGCCCAGCTCCCAGAAGGTGATCTTGTTCCAGTAATCGTCGATCAGGTCGTGATAGGCAGGATCGATTTCCTCTTTGAACAGGGCGATCAGTTCCAGCGTCGTCGGATAGGGCGCGCCATTATCGGCGTGATATTCCGTCAGGAAGCGGCGCACTGCGCGTTGCACATCGTCATTGCCGATCAGGCCGCGCATGCCCCACATCACCCAGCTGGTTTTCTGATAGTTCAGATACCCTTGGCTCTCCGCTTCGGCGAGAACCGGTTCGTCGTCACGTTCGAACGTCCGGCTGGTCAGATACTGAATGGTCGTGCGTTCCTCATGCACCCGGCGCGCCTTGGCGAAGTCGTAATGACGTTCGTAGGCCAGCATGGTCGCATTTTCCGTCAATCCTTCCGACAGCAGGTTCGAACCCTTGGCATAGGCGCCGATGACCTGGTGCGCGAACCATTGGTGGCCGATTTCGTGCATGGTCACATAGGTCGCGAAGTCGACGCGTTCCTGATCCTCGGCATCGCCAGGATCCTGCACGAAGCCGATATTCTCCGAGAAGGGCACCGTTCCGGCAAAGGCCTGCGCAAAGCTCGCATAGGGGAATTCCATGATGCGAAGCTGGGCATACTGATAGGGGCTGAAGACCTCCGTATAGGTGTCCATGGACGTCCGCATCGCGTCGAACATGATGTCGATGTTGAAGTCATGCTCGGGGTGGAAATAGATTTCCAGCTCGACCGTCTGCCCATTGCCTTCCCAGACTTCCGTACGGACTTCATAGTCGGCAGAGAGGAAGGAGAAGAAGTTCAGGATCGGGTTGATCGACCGGTACTGGCGGCAGCGGCGGCCATCTTCGATGGTTTCACCGCGGAACTTGCCGGGTGCGACCGGAATCTGGCTTTCTTCGGTGCAGACATTGGCTTCGAAGTCGACATAGTCGGCATAGCCCGAAAAGGCCGTCAGCAGGTGTTTGCGCCGCGCCTCCGGATCATCGCGTTCGGGCCATTCGACCCGTTCGCCCAGATCATATTTCCGACGGGTATCCGGATTGCCGATAAACCCGGCATCCAGATTGCCGAAGGTGATCAGCGCCTGCGTATTGTTCACGAAGGTGCCGTTGCGCGCGATGGATGATCCGCTCGTCAGGGTCGGCGCGTTGAATCGCGTCGCGAAGCTCACCGAGCGGCTCTCGCCGGGTGCGAGGGGCGGATCGAACTCGATCATGATGACCTCATGATCCGCCAGCAGCGTATCGGCCACGGTTTCGCCCGTCACCCGGCTGGCGCCTTCAATGTCCAGCCGTGTAATGTTGTCCGGGCCGACGCTGGCGAACAGGGTCGTGCGCACGATCGGCTCGTCCCAAGGATTGTCGATGACATAGTCGCCCTCAAACGTCGCCGTACGAGAAGACGGGAAGAATTGCGCGTCGACCTTCACATCGGTGATGCGCGGCTCGGGATCTTTCCACAGATCGCCGACCAGCTTCTCGAACGCCGCCGAATTGGCCTCGCGCTGATCCGAATTCATGTAATCGCTGTCATTATAGCTCTGCAGGCCGATGAAACCGAAGCCGGCAAACAGTGCCGTGCCTAGTACGGCCATGCCGATCGAGGACAGGCTCATGCGGGAGCGCATCGAGGACAAGCGGTCCATCAGACCGACCTGTGTCCCGCGACGCCAGACCCAGATGGACAGTGCGCCCAGGATCAGGATCAGACCCATCCAGTAGGCCATTTCCCAGCCAAAGCCCTTGGGATTGGCGAAGCCCGCCATTTCGGAATAGGCGCCCGCGCCGACACTGCCGAAATTCATCAGCGGATGATAGAAGGGCAACTGTCCGACGAAGAAGATCAGGCCGGCCAGAACGCCAGCCGCGACCAGCATGCCGATGATCCGTCCCGGCATGAAGTTCTGCAGGAACATGACCAGCATACCCTGGAAGAAGAAACCGACATAGAAGCTGACAATGCCGATGGCCAGGAAGGTCAGCGGCACGACGGGGACGACGCCCCAGCCTGCGACCAGCTGCCCGATCATGCCTGCGATGAGCATCCCCAGGATCAGCGTCAGCAGGAGCAGCGCCAGCGCGCCCCACTTGGCGAACAATAGCGAGATGTCGCGCACAGGGGTCGCATCGAGGATTTCGTGCATATTGGCCGTGCGGTCACGCCACATGATGTCCGAGCCGAAGAAGACCATGATGATCAGCATCGGGAACAGCAGCGATCCGAGCGCCACCTGCGTCATGAAACTGCTGGTCGGCAGGGTCGTGCTGGCGCCCATGAAGATGGCGACGAGCAGCGAAATGGCGAAGAAGGTCAGCGCGAGGCCGATCAGAATGATGAAGGCCGTACTGCGGATCGTGCTGAGATATTCGAACTTCAGACGGGTCCAGAACGTTGCCAGCGAAAAGCCACCACCCAGATTGGGTGTCACGGGCTCGACACGGTTCGGAATGCTCGCCGGTGCGTCGTCGGCCCGGCGTTTCGTGCGCCGGTTCAGAATGCCGCGTGTGGATAGGATAAAGGACAGACCGAACAGGGCAAGGCCGACCAGACCATAGACCAGACGGTTGATCCCGACCCAGCCTGATATGGGCGCCATATTATTGTTCTGTTCTGCGGCGGGCCAGAACTGCGTTTCGACGGCCAGCGATGTCGCACCAAAAGGATCGACCAGTGCGGCGACCCAGTCATCCGGGCGTTCCCCGGCAACGATACCGGCGATCAGATAGGCGATCAGCAGGCCGACTGCGCTGACATAGACGATGGCCCGGTTGCGCGTCACCACGGCAATCGCGGTATAGATGCCCGAGACGATCAGCGCATTGATGACGATGAACAGGAAGAAGGGTTGAATATAGTGCAAGGCATTGAAAGCCTTGAAGGTTGCTTCATCGCCCCAAGGCATGAAGGGACCAAGCGCCGTCCCGAGGACGAGCCCAGAAAGACTGAGGATCGTCGCAAACCAGACGCCCAGCATCCGTGACAGCAGCATGTGATGGGTCGATACGGGCGTGGCATGAATGACTTCGACGGACTTATGCGTATCGTCCCGCATCACGCCAGTCACAACGAAGACGGCTGCGAAGAATATGGATAGCAGGCTGAAGGCCGACAATGTGATGGCAATGGGGATCGCCCCGTTGACCTTGACCCGTTCGCCGCCCGCCACGCCGATGGCGAAATCCTCATGGGAGGAGAAGAGCAGGCCGAAACCCAGCATGACGACAAACGCGATCCAGAAGCCGATCTGGCGCGTGTGCAGCTTGAATTCGAAAGCGAGCAACTTATGCAACATGGCGAACCTCTCTATTTGGGGTACCAATGCGTTGAACGCATGTCATGCGGGAGAGCGGGGCGGCGATCGTCGGGATTAGATCTCGCATGCTTCGACCTTCTCACTCATCAGACCGTTCAGATGCGCGAAGTAGGCGTCTTCCAGCAATGTCGGGCGGGAAGACCACTCATCGCCCGGCATGGTCTCAGACAGAACGGAGACAACGGTCGAGCCGCGCAGGCGTCGCGTCGAGAGGACGGGCATAACGTTGCGAAGGCGTTCGACCTCTTCGTCGGAGCTGATCGACATGGTCCAGACATGACCTTCGATTTCCTTGACAAGATCTTCCGGAGCGCCGCGAATGATCAGCTTGCCGTCGCCCATCACCCCCATATCGTTGCAGAGATCGCGGACGTCCTCGATAATGTGCGTGGAGAGAATGATGATTTTTTCGTCACCGGCCCGCGATAGAATGTCGAGGAAACGCTGGCGTTCCAGCGGGTCCAGACCGGCAGTCGGTTCATCGACGATGATCAACTGCGGATCACCCAGCAGTGCCTGCGCTACGCCGAAACGCTGCCGCATACCGCCGGAATAGGTGGCCACGGAGGCTGTGCGGTGGGTCCAGAGATTGACCATCTGCAGCAGCGATTCGACCTGATCCTTGCGCTCACCCTTGTCGGTAATGCCTTTCAGGATCGCGATGTGATCAAGCAGCTGCAACGCGCTCATGCGCGGATAGACGCCGAAATCCTGCGGCAGATAGCCCAGCACGGACCGAACCGTGTCGGGCTTTTCGGCAATGTTCTCGCCATTGAAATGGATCGTGCCCGATGTCGGCTGCTGCAGCGTGGCCAGTGTGCGCATCAGGGTCGACTTGCCTGCGCCGTTCGGCCCCAGCAGGCCAAACAGGCCCGGCCCCAGGGTCAGAGTCACATCGTCCAGCGCTTTCAGATCGCCAAAAGATTTGGTCAGGTTTTTGATTTCGAGCATGGAATCCTACCAGAAAAGAGCCAGTTCGCGGCTCTCAAGCATATTCCTTATCGAAAAACAACAAGTCACATGCCGATTTTCGATAAGAAATGTCTCTAAGCCCTATGGGGTGAAGCTATAGGCGGTGGCACACTGGCCGCAGGCCGGGTAATGAAAGGGTATGCGATGAAAGTTGCGCGCGATAGCGCGTCATCCTGTTCGCCAATGAACCCATAGCGGGCGTACTTTTCTCGCTCTCGCCGACCCTCCGCGCCGATCAATTCCCCGGGCTGGTGATAATCGCTCCGACGGCGCGCTTATCTGCCAACCGTTGCATCCAAGCGAGACGGCAGGTGATGGACAGGCCGATCAAGTCGGTCTGATCGGATGTAAAAAGATCCCCGCTTATCGCGTTAGGGACGCCCGATATTTCAATCTTTTGCCAGGAATCTCCCAAACCTAATCCCCGGACCCCCATTTCCATGCTTTCTTACCCTCGTCCGTCACGGACACGGGGTGGGGCATAACCCTCGGTGTGGCGGATCGGTGTGAGGGCTTCGGCCCGTGTTGCGGACGGACATGTCCGCGACCGGTGAAAGCCGGAAAGGTCCGTCAGGTGATGGCGGAGCGACCGGGCCGATAGCGGATGTATCGGCGGTTTATGCTGCCGCTGACACCCTTCCTTGTCTCTGCCGCCCCTGAGGCTGGTCCCTGAGGACCGCGCGTGAGCCAAGCATCCGCCGCTGTCATGATCCGGCATCGGGGGTTAGGCCGCGGAACCCGCAGGCGATGGATCGCAGGGGTGGCAGGCGAAACGAACCAAGCGCCGCGCGCGGGCTCTGTCTTGCGACGAAACGGTACACTTAAATCTCCCCCGGTCACGGGGCAGAGCCCGCGCCTCGTGTCACTTCTGATGATGAGGGTTCAGATCAAGTCTGATGCCGGAGACCGCCCCCGGTTGGAGAAGGGCGCCTGCCTGCAGACCGACCCGTCAAAGCCACCGTCCCCGGTAATGAATGCCGGGGACAATGAGTGGGGCGGGGCGGAGACAATGGATTGCGGTCCATCCCGTCAGATCCCGGCTTAGGCACGGCTGATGCCGCTTGGCCCGGATGACAGGTGATGAGAACAGGAGCTAGAAGCGGATCTTGAAGCCTGCATTCACCGCATGCGCCTGAGTCTGGTCATTGGAGACCTGCTGCGGTGCGACGAAGGGGATGAAGCCGCGATTATAGACATATTCGACACCGACATCGAGGAAGTCATTGATCGGATATTCGACGCTGACGGCGTGTTGCTCATTATCCTCGAAGCTGGTCGGTTGTCCGCCCATGCCGACATTGCCCGTATCGTCGGAAATATTGCCCCAGGATCCGGATGCGGCGATTGCCATGCGGCGACCATTCACCATCGGCTTGAACCGCACCTGCGCAACCAGCGTGGCGAGGTTTTCGTCGAAATTGATATTGTCGATCGATGTCGTGCTGCCCAGTGGGTCGATCAGGAATTGCGGCAGGGGCGTGCCGTCCGGCGTCTGCGGAATGGCTGCGCCCCACGGCTCCAGCGTCGTCGTATATTCGACCATCGCATCGAAGACGGGGCTGTTATATTCGGCAAAGGCGTTTACGGCGCTGTTGCGGTAACTGATGAAATTGGCCGGGGGTGTGCCGGTCGAGCGCCCCTGGAACGTATGGGCCGTGAAATTGTCGCGATAGATCGTATCGTGCAGATAACCGCCGCCAATGGTGAAGGCGCCGCGACCGGGCAGCAGGAATTCCTTCTCTGCATTGAAGGCGTAATTGGCGATATTATTCTCTTCATCCGCCAGCGCCACGCGCAGCTGTCGCCCGCCGGAAAACGCCGTGCCGGTAAATTTCCAGCCGTCGCGATAATAGCCGACTTCCAGAACGGGCTGATCCGAGACGGCCCAGAAATAGTGCTGACCCTCATTTTGCGTGAAGGCGTTGTAGCTGTCGAAATTACCGAAATCGATCGTCTTGCGACCGAAGGCGGCATAGAAGGGCGAGCGCTGCAGATTACCGAAGACGACGAAGGCCTTGCGCAGCTGGAACTCGTCCTGTTCGCCCGGATATTCGGTCTCGGAATATTCCGGTTGCAGATAAAGGGTGGTCCAGTCACCGAATGTGCTGGTGAAGCTCAGCGCCGCATTGTTGATGGCGAAGACGCCCGCTTCCTGATCCGTCCGGTTGGAAAAGAATGGAAAGCGCGACAGGATCGGGAATTGTCCCGGCTGGTCAGTCTTCTGGTACATGAAGGAGCCCTGCAGGCCGCCACCGAGATAAAGCGAATTTGGCTGCAACACGCCATTGGCGCGATTGGCGAGCAGCGTCATCGTCCGACCCGTCGTGTTTTCCTGCCAATCCAGCATGTCCGCACTGTTGCGTACGGAGGTACGGACATTGACGCCGCCAATGCTGGCATTGCGGTCCGTGAAGAAACGGCTCGCCGACGCCTGCGAATAGGCCACGGCGTTCGGATTGCTGTAACCGCGCAAGCCGAAGTCGGCACTGGCGATCTGGACCGGCTGTGCCTGGGGATGGGGGTAGGGCTGAAGCTGCGGACCGGCATACTCATAGTTCGGGCCGACATATTGGGGCACCGCATACTGGGCCCCGGCATAATGTGCGGTCGCATAGGTCTGCGCGGGTTGCGGCACGGGCCGGGATCCGAAAACCGGGCCATATGCGGCACTCTGGGCTGGGCGAAGCTGCCCGTTCAGGCGCTGCTGCTGCCAGCTTTGCGGACCGATATAGGCGCCCTGATTATATTGTGTCTGGCTGACACCCGCCGGGAACATGCCGCGCAAACCGTGACCATAGCCATGATTGGCGAGTACCGGAGCGCCGACAATGCCGATCGCCGCACAGGCCAGAAGGCTCTTCTTCAATGTGATCATCAGTCTTTCCCAGCCGAATCGCTACTCCGCCGCCTTGCCCGGAGAGGGTAAGGATTTCGTTAGGCCGACCGCATCTGTTCGACATCGAGCGCATGTTCGCGCACCTTGCGATAAAGGGTCGACCGTCCGATGCCGAGCCGGCGCGCCACTTCGGACATGTGGCCTGAATAGGTTTCGATGGCGAAGGCGATCAGGTCGCGCTCAATGTCTTCGAGCGTGCGCAGGTGGCCTTCGCGGTCCATCAAAGCCACGGCACTGTCGAGCGCCGACTCCGTTTCCGGGACCAGTCGGTCCAGCGGCGCCGCGTCTGCGGTCTCGACGGGTTGCGCCATGGCCGGTGTCAGACCGGAAATCTGCGGGAAGTCGGACGGACGCAGCAAGTGACCGTCGGAGAGGATCATGGCGCGGAAAACCGTATTTTCCAGCTGCCTGACATTACCCTTCCAGTCGTGGGCGGCGAGCAGGGACAGTGTCTCGGACGTGGTTCCAGATACGCTCATCTTCTCCTGCGCGTTGAAGCGCGAGATGAAGTGACTGACGAGGGATGGAATGTCCTCCGTGCGTTCGCGCAAAGGCGGAACCTGGATCGGGAAGACATTCAGGCGGTAAAACAGATCTTCGCGGAAGCTTCCTTCGGCCACGCATTCCGCCAGATCGCGATTGGTCGCGGAAATGATGCGGACGTCGACGGCTGTGGGGCGCTTGGAGCCGATCGGATCGACTTCGCCTTCCTGCAGCACGCGCAGCAATTTAACCTGCATGTCGAGCGGCAATTCGCCGATCTCGTCCAGGAACAGGGTCCCGGTATGGGCTTCCTGAAATTTACCCAGATGTTTGCTGTCGGCACCGGTGAAGCTGCCCTTCTCGTGACCAAACAGGATGCTCTCGACGAGTGTTTCCGGAATGGCCCCGCAATTGACTGTGATGAAGGGTTTGTCGGCACGGTCGCTCGCGCCCTGAATGGCGCGTGCAATCACTTCCTTGCCGACGCCGGACTCCCCGCCGATCAGGATCGGGATGGAGGCCTTGGCCCCGCGTTCGCCCATGGCGACGACGGGCCGCATGGCGGCGGAACTGCCGATCAGATCATCAAAGGTCAGCCCGCCCTGCGTTTCCTTCTTCAGGCGCGTCACTTCGCGCGACAGCGTCTTCATTTCCAGAGCATTGCGGATCGAGACGATGATGCGTTCGGGGGCGGCGGGTTTGACGACGAAATCGCGCGCGCCGCTCTTCATTGCGGTAACGACGGTTTCGATCGAGCCCTTGCCGGTCAGCACAATGACGGGCAGTTCGGGGCGGCTCTTGGCCAGCTCTTCCAGAACGTCCTGTCCACTGCGGCCAGGCATGACTAGATCCAGAAGAATGACATCCACCGATGTCGCGCCGGTCCCTGTCGCGATCGCGACTGCCTGATCGCCGTCACCGGCCTGCAGAACGGAAAAACCGCTTTTTTCGACGACGGCCTGCAACAGGCGACGCTGTGTCGGGTCGTCATCCACGATAAGTACGGTCTTGGACATGAAACTCCACTCTTCACCAGTTCAAAGCGCATCGGGGGTGTGCGCCTCAGTTCGGGACGGTGTGTGCCAAAAAGGGATGAAGGTGAGGCCAAGAAATAGGGTAAAGGTCCGGTGAATTGTCTGTCGGGAAAGGCGTGCAAACAGTTGAACCCGGCCTTCGCCTTTGTTAGTCAGAGCCGACATCTGGCCTGTATTGCAGGCTTCCCGCTTGTCAGAAGGATACTCCACCATGGCGGATACACATTATACACGCGGTGACATGGATATTGAGGATCATTCCGAGACGTTCGGCGGGTTCATGAAATTTTCTGTCTATGGCGGCGCGGCGATCATCGTCACTCTGCTGTTTCCGATCCTCGTCTTCGGTGTCAATCTGGCGTGGCCGACAGCCCTGGTCATCAGCGTCGTTCTTGGCGTGATCATGGGCATTGCCTTGAAATTCAAAGCGCAGTGGTACGCAGTCTTGATCGGTATGGCGGTCTTCCTTGCCCTTGTCATCGGCGTACTGTCGCTGATTTTCTAGCAGCAGGTTTCATTCGCTCTGGCGAATGACTTGAAATAAATCTTCTCTCTCCCTCTTTTTTGAGGGTAATTGTACCCACTCGTCTGCAAACGTTTGCAGTGACGGGAAAATATTGCTTAGAGGAGGGCGAGTCGCTGAGGGGATCTGAATGCACATTGCCGTTCTGAAGGACGCCGCCGGGGCGGAGGCCCGCGTTGCGGCGACGCCGGACACGGTAAAGGCCTATGTCGCTGATGGCCATGTGGTCAATGTCGTCAAAGGCGCAGGCAAGGCATCGGATTTCGCCGATGCGCTCTATAAGGAAGCGGGGGCGTCGCTATCGGCCTCCAATACCGCCGCCGTCAAATCCGCCGATCTGGTGATGTCCGTGACGGGCGGCACTGTGAAACTTCTCGCAGCGATGAAGAAGGGCGCCGCAATCACAGGCCTGCTGTCGCCGACCGATCATCCGAATTACGTTCAGGCCGCTGCCAAGGCTGGCGTCACCGCGATCGCGCTGGAATGGATCCCGCGCATCAGTCGCGCGCAAAGTATGGACGTGCTATCGAGCCAATCGAATCTGGCGGGATACCGCTCTGTCGTCGAAGGGGCGGGTATCTATGGCCGCGCCCTGCCGATGATGATGACGGCAGCCGGGACGATCGCGCCAGCCAAGATTTTCATCATGGGTGTCGGTGTGGCGGGCCTGCAGGCCATCGCCACGGCGCGGCGTCTCGGTGCTGTGACAACGGCGACCGATGTGCGCCCCGCCACTAAGGAACAGGTCGCATCCCTTGGTGCGAAGTTCATCGCGGTCGAGAATGATGAGTTCAAGGCCGCAGAAACCGCTGGCGGTTATGCCAAGCAGATGAGCGCGGAGTATCAGGCGCTGCAAGCCGAACTGACCGCCAGCCATATTGCCAAGCAGGACATCGTTATTACAACCGCCCTGATCCCCGGGCGGGACGCGCCCGTACTGGTCACGAAAGCCATGCTCGACACGATGAAACCTGGTTCCGTGCTGGTCGATCTGGCAGTGGAACGTGGCGGCAATGTTGAAGGCTCAAAACCCGGCGAAATCGTCACGACGAAGAATGGCGTGCAGATCGTGGGCCATCTCAACTGGCCGTCCCGCATGGCGTCGGACGCGTCGAACATGTTTGCCCGCAATCTGAAAGCGTTCCTGCCACTGGTGACCGCGGAGGATGGTAGCTTCGTCCCGGACTGGGACGATGAGATCGTGCAGGGTAGCGCGCTGACGCGGGACGGCGCTGTGGTGAATGAGCGGTTGAAGGTGAAGTGATGTCCCCGGCATTTATTGCCGGGGCCTCCCTCGGCCAGGGACAAGATATCGAAAGGCCCCGGCAATAAATGTCGGGGACATGGGTTATGACACTATCACTTATCATGGCAGGCGGTGCGGATGTGTCGCCGCTCATCTTCCAGCTTGCCATTTTCGTGCTGGCGATCTTCGTTGGCTATTATGTCGTCTGGTCGGTTACGCCCGCGCTGCACACGCCGCTTATGGCGGTGACGAATGCGATTTCGTCAGTCATTATCGTGGGCGCATTGATCGCGGTTGCCGCCGGGACGAAAGGCGGCTCTCCTATCTCGACTTGGACCGGGGTCATCGCCGTCGCCCTCTGCGCGGTGAATATCTTCGGCGGCTTCCTCGTCACCCAACGCATGCTCGCCATGTACAAGAAGAAGGAACGCTAGCGTGATCCAGCTCTCCGCAGATGTCGCAGCGATTCTCTATACCGTTTCCGCCATCCTCTTTATCCTCGCGCTTCGCGGCCTGTCCTCTCCGGAGACATCGAGGCGAGGCAATTATTTCGGCATGATCGGGATCGCCATTGCGATCGTCACGACTGTGCTGGTCGCGGGTCTGGGCGGGCAGGGGCTTCTGCTGGCAGGCGGCGGGCTGGCCGTCGGGGGCGTGATCGGGGCGATCATTGCGCGCAAAATCCCGATGACGGACATGCCGCAGCTTGTAGCGGCTTTTCACAGCCTGGTCGGGCTCGCTGCCGTGCTGGTGGCGCTGGCGGCCTTCTTCTCGCCGCACAGTTTCGGCATTCTGGGGGCTGACGGCCTGATGAAGGCGGGCAGCCTGCTGGAACTATCACTCGGCGCCGGCATCGGCGCGATCACCTTTACGGGTTCGCTGATCGCCTTTGCGAAGCTCAACGGCAATATGTCGGGCTCGCCGATCCTCTTGCCCGCGCGACATCTGATCAATATCGCGCTTGGCGTCGCCTTCTTCTTCCTCGTCGGCATGATGATGAGCACGGGCGGCGCGGAGCCCTGGATGATGTGGGCGCTGATCGGCGTGACTCTGATCCTTGGGTTTACCCTCATCATCCCCATCGGCGGCGCGGATATGCCGGTCGTTGTCTCCATGCTGAATAGCTATTCCGGCTGGGCGGCGGCGGCGCTGGGCTTCACACTCGGCAATCTGGCGCTGATCATCGTCGGCGCTTTGGTCGGTAGCTCTGGCGCGATCCTGTCCTACATCATGTGCAAGGGCATGAACCGCAGCTTCATCTCCGTCATTCTTGGCGGCTTTGGTGGCGATACGGCGGCGGCACAGGGCGACCGGGTCGAGCGGCCTTTCAAACGAGGCTCCGCCGAAGACGCCGCCTTCATCATGAAGAACGCGTCCAAGGTCATCATTGTCCCGGGCTACGGCCTGGCCGTGGCGCAGGCGCAGCACGCGACGCGCGAGATGGCCGATACGCTCAAGGAAGCGGGCGTCGACGTGGCCTACGCCATCCACCCGGTGGCGGGCCGGATGCCGGGCCACATGAACGTGCTGCTGGCCGAAGCCAATGTCCCCTATGACGAGGTGTTCGAGCTGGAAGACATCAATAGCGAATTTGCGAATGCCGATGTGGCCTTCGTGATCGGTGCCAACGATGTCACCAATCCGGCAGCCAAGACCGACCCGCAAAGTCCCATCGCCGGTATGCCGATCCTCGATGTCGACAAGGCCGCGACGGTCCTGTTCGTCAAGCGTTCGCTCTCGCCGGGCTATGCCGGGATCGACAATGACCTGTTCTATGAAGACAATACGATGATGCTGCTGTCCGACGCCAAGAAGATGGTCGAGGAGATCATCAAGGCGCTTTAGTGCTCCGGCGCAGAGGGAAAATCGATTGATAACCGATTTTAGCAAAAGCGCCGCGAGCGCTGCGAGCGGATCGTCGCCTCTATGGCGCATGTCGTGCCGGGTCGCTCTGAACACGGTGATTTCAATGCGTTTGAGTCGATCAGCGCATCCCGAACGCGATAACGCCGGAGGTGCAGGCTTTCACGATCGCGACCAACAGCTTTTCCAACCTGCTATCCCCCATCCCGGCTTGGCCAGAATCATGATGTGACAGCTCGTCTTCATAGATAGCAGCAACGCATTTCCGCGCCTTCGCATCCGCTGTGCCGAGGTGATCGAGCTGATGTCGCAAGTGCTCCAATACAACACTTTCCACAGCATAAGTGGTCGCGTGAATGTCCCGCGAACCCATCAGCCCGGTTATCAGGCCCAGCGTCCAACCACCCAACCCGCAAAGATGATAGCTCACACATCTCCGCACGCCTGCCTCTTTGAGATATTGGGCGAAGATGGCGCGGTGTTCTTCTTCATGCTCCTGAAAGTGGGCCAGATGAGACCGTAGGTTTTCCCGTCCGAACAAGGCGTGAAAGGCGGCACCGACCCTCTGGGCCCGATAGATGTTCACGGCTCCATTCTCGCCGGCATGGTCGACCTTGATCATTTTCTCGGAAGGAGTTCTGGCAGGGCGCAACATGATCACCCGACTACACGTTCAGGACTAGCGTCACAAACTCGTGGGCGTTGCGATCTAACCGCCTGCCCCTTTCATCCCCTGCCGCTCCAGTGCCAACTTTACGCCGTCATCCTGTTCCATCGCGCGCTGATGGGCGGCGAGGTTCGGATAGTCTTTCAGCTTGAGCGGCGTCCGCTCTATCCAGCGCATGACGATATAGAGATAGGCGTCGGCGAAGCTACGCTGCGACAACAGCCAAGGGCCGTCACTCTCTGCGATCCAGTCGTTCAGCCGCTGGAAATAGCCGTCCAGGCGGGCGTAGGTCTTGTGGCGGACGATCTTTTCCGTTTGCGGCGTATCGGCATAGGTGCCGGGCGAGAAGTGACCTTTGAAGGCCGCATGGACTTCGGATGAGAGGTAGGAGAGGGCTTCGGCCTCCTTGCGGCCCAGGGGGTGATCGCGTCCGAAGGCCGGATCATTGCCGTAAGTCGTGCCGATATAGTCGAGGATTGCCGTCGCCTCAGTCAGCACATCGCCGTCATCGAACACCAGCGCCGGCACCTGTCCGCGCGGATTGATGGAAAGATAGGCCTCACCCTTATGCTCGCCACGTTCCAGATTGACGATCTCGATGGGCGCATCCTTCCACGCCACCGCAATGTTTGGTGCCAGCGCGCAGGTGCCAGCCATGGTGTAGAGTTTCATCACGGATCCTTCAGTCGTTTCATGACTTACGTTGCGTGAAACGAGCGTGACCGCAAGCCTTGCGATAGCGGGTGGCTCGCATGGCGATCACTGAAAGCTGAGAAGACGGCGCGTCCAAACGCGCCTAAGGGCGCGCATGATTTCGCTGCGACAGACCATCTGGCTGACAGGGTTCGCCCTGATCGCCTTTGCGGGAAATTCCGTGCTTGCACGTCTCGCTCTGGTCGGCGGCAGTATTGATGTCGTCTCGTTTACGGCAATCCGCATCCTGTCTGGTGCGTTGGTTCTGGCGGCCCTTGTCGGCATTGGCCGGACGGTCCGGACCGGACGCTGGAGCGGGGCGCTGTCCCTGCTGGCATATGCCGCGCTCTTTTCACTCGCTTATCTCCGGCTGGATACGGGCATGGGCGCGTTGATCCTGTTCGCCAGCGTACAGATCACCATGATTGGCTGGGGGTTTCGGTCAGGTGAACGGATGGGTCCGGCGCAGTTGGTCGGCGTCGGTCTCGCCCTGTGCGGTCTGGTCTGGCTGTTGCTGCCGGGATTGTCCCGACCTGATCCGCTTGCGGCTGTCGCCATGATTTTGTCGGGTGTCGGTTGGGGCATCTATTCCCTGCTGGGACGCGCAGCGGGACGGCCGACGGAGGTGACCGCCGGGAATTTTGCTCGTGCTGCCCTTCTCGGTGTGCCGGTTTACGCGCTTGCCGTTCTGGTCCCTGTCGAGATGCATCTGTCGACGTCCGGCGTGATTCTAGCCATTGCCTCGGGCGCGCTGACGTCGGGTCTGGGCTATGCTGTCTGGTACCGCGCACTGAAAGGTTTGAGTGCGACGCGGGGGGGCATCGTTCAGCTCGCCGTGCCGCCACTGTCCGCGCTGGGCGGTGTTGTTCTGTTGAGCGAACCACTGACGATCCGTTTCGTGCTGGCGAGCGCGATCATCCTTATCGGAATCGCGCTCGCCATTCTGGGTCGGTCTGCTTACGCAAACTCGAAATAGAGTAGTTCGGCGTCTTCGCCGTCGCGGAATTCGAGGCGACCGGCCTCGCGTATGGCCAACCCGTCGCCCCGGCGTAGCGCTGCGCCGTTAACCGTGACAGAACCCTCTGCGATTTGGATCCAACCGCGCGTCCCATCACCCATCATGTGATCGATGGTCTGATCACCTTGGAGCGTTGCCGCATAGATGTCGGCGTCTGCGCGCATTGCCATGGAGCCGTCCCGCCCGTCGGGCGACAGGAAAAGGGACAGCTTGCCGTCCTTGTCCTTCGAGCTGATGTCCATGGTATCGTAGCGTGGTTCCGCGCCTTGCACATTGGGCAGAAGCCAGACCTGCAGGAACTGCATCGGCGCGTCCTGCGACGGGTTGAACTCACTATGGGTCACGCCAGAGCCTGCGCTCATATATTGCACGCCGCCTGCCTGCACGGTCGACCCGTTGCCCATGGAGTCACGGTGCTGCAGCCCGCCTTTCAGCACGTAGGAGAAGATCTCCGCGTCCCGATGCGGATGCATGGGAAAGCCACCGCCGCCCGCAACCCAGTCATCATTGATAACGCGCAGGGCCTCGAAACCCATATGCTCGGGATCGAAATAATTGGCGAAGGAAAAGCTGTGCGCAGAGCGCAGCCAGCCATGATCGGCTTTGCCGCGGGCTTCTGCAGGCCGCAGGGTCAGTCCGGACGCCAAAGCGCCTCGGGCGGGTATCCGGTCGTTGGGGTTTGCCACGGCTGATGTTGCCTGGGCTAGATTGGCCTGGGCCGATGCTGCGCTTGCAGCTGCGGCTGTGGCGATGGCTGTTCTTCGGGTCATCATGAAATCCTCTCTAAGTCTATATAAGGGTCGTCTGGACTGGCGTCAGGCTGCGAGTGTGCGAACCTGCGTCCGGGTCTTTTCGACCTTGTCTGCGCCGTTCATCATGAGCTGGTCTGCGACTAAGATTTCGACATCCGTGATTCCGATGAAGCCCATCACATGACGCAGATAGGGTGTGGCGAAATCGATCTCGCTGCCGACCTTTGTGCCGCCTGACGCGACCAGAATGACGGCGCGCTTACCGGAGAGCAGGCCGACCGGGCCGTTTTCCGTATAGCGGAAGGTTTTTCCTGCCCGCGCAATCTGATCGATCCAGAGCTTCAGCGAAGCCGGGACCCCGAAATTATAGATCGGAAGGCTGATGACGAGCAGATCGGCTTGGTCGATTTCATCGATCAGACTGTCCGATCCATTGAGAGTGGATGTCTGCGCGTTTGTCCGCTCAGCCTCCGGCGTGAAATTGGCGTTGACCCAATCGGCTGTGACGACGGGTAGGCCGGTGCTCACATCTCTTGTGCGGACATGAACGGGGCGGGTTTCGGCAATCTGGTCGATGAATAGATCGGCGAGGTCCCGGCTGACGGATCCTTCTTGGCGGGCCGAGGAGTCAACGCGAAGGATGGATAGGGGATGTGACATGGAAGGCTCCTGACAAGCTGCGTTTGTATGAACCCTAATTAGGTGTTGTCGTTAATCTTATAAGTCTGCTTGTTTGCAAGTCATTGTTGCAATATGTGCAACGTATGGACCGGTTCATTGAAGCACAGATTCTCGTTGCCACAGTGGAAGCCGGGAGCATCACAGGCGCGGCGGATACATTGTCTCTGGACAAGTCGGTCGTCTCGCGCCGGATCAAGGCATTGGAAGCACGGCTGGGTACAAAGCTGCTGAATCGGTCGACGCGGACTCTGTCGCTGACAGATGCCGGGCGCAGCTATTATGGCCGTGCGCAGTCTCTGATCCGCGATTGGCGTGACATGGAGGATGAGGTTAGCGGAGCGGACTGCGCCTTGGCTGGCCCCATTCGGATTGCCGCGCCCCTCTCATTCGGGCTCACGCAGCTGGGACCGGCCCTGATCGACTTTCAGCGTGATCATCCGGATATAAGGCTTGATGTCGATTTTTCAGACCGCAAAATTGATCTTATCGCCGATGGCTTCGACATCGCCATCCGGATTGGCAGACTTGATGACAGCGCGCTCGTGGCGCGAAAGCTAGGCGATGTTCGCATGGTCTGCGCCGCCTCGCCAGACTGGCTGAAAAACCATGCCTCCATCGAGACGCCTGACGATCTGCGTGGAGCGGCCGAGCTGCGTTATGGATTGCGACAGGGAAAAAGCTGGTCATTCCTCGCGCCTGACGGATCTCGCCACTCCGTCAGTCTGGACCCGGTGATGCGAGCCAGTAATGGTGACTTTTTGCGCGACGCAGCAAAGGCCGGACTGGGTCTGGTGATCGAGCCCGACTTCATTCTGTGCGACGATGTCCGCGCTGGGCATCTGGTGCAGCTTCTGCCCGGATATGTTTTCGACGCGCCGAGTGTCTATGCCGTCTGGCCACCGCAACGCCACCTTGCGCGGCGAGTCCGGGTGCTTGTCGACTCGCTGGTCGCGCGGTTCGAGGGGCGTCCGCCTTGGTCCCTCGAAGGCCTCAAGCGCAGCAACTAGCAGCCCGTCCCACAACCAGAAGGCGCAGCGAGACTCAATTACTGTCTCGTCGCGACGAAACTGTGACCTTGTTGCTACAGTTGCGCGCCTTTTGCCCCTCAAGTCGGTCGACATGATTTACGTCAAATGGCGTGCGCCAAGGACCGACATAGGTTTGTCACAAATGGACTGTGAAAGGGGACCTAAACAGTGACTACAAAAATACGTCGTAAGAACAAAAGCATCCGCGCCGGGCTCACGGGGGGCGCCTCAGCCGTGGCACTGGCACTGCTGACTGTCTCGCCCGCCATGGCGCAACTGGTCGATGATGAGATCATCGTGACAGCCCGTCGGGTCTCAGAGACATTACTGGAAGCCCCTGTGGCGGTGACGGCTCTGTCGGAAGCCCAGATCGAAAATCTGGGGATCCAGAGCGTTGACGATATTGCCCGCCATACGGCTGGCTTCTCCTTCTCCAACGCTTTCGGCCGGACAACAGAACGCCCCGTTATTCGCGGCGCTGCCAATATCCTGGCGGGCGTGCAATTCGGCGTTGAAGCGGGTGCAGCCTACTTCGTTGACGGGGTCTATTATTCGGGTGATCTGCAAGCGCTGGACATCCGCAATGTCGAGCGCGTCGAAGTCGTGAAAGGTCCGCAATCGGCGCTTTATGGCCGGAATACCTATTCCGGGGCGATCAACTTCATCACCAAGCGGCCCAGCAGTTCAGGGACGGAAGGTTCATTCGAAGCCATTGTGGCCGAGGATGACGAGTATCAGGTCTATGGCCGGATTTCACAGTCGCTGATTGAAGATGTGTGGGGCTTCTCGCTCTCAGGCCGCTATTACGAATATGGCGGTGACAGTGCCTGGAAAAACGCCGCCGACAATGGGCGGCAGATGGGCGAGGAACAGTCTCTCAATCTGAACGCGACGATGGACGTGAATTTCAGCGAATCGACCACGGCGATCTTCCGCCTTGGCTATGCCGATGATGAAGACAGTGCGCGCCCATTCCGTCTGATCGGGGCTGAGCAGAACAACTGTTCTCCGGGTTACCGCTCGGGTGCCTACTACGACCCCAATCTCAATCCGCTGCCGCCATTTTTGCCCCCGCCCCCATTTGCGGGAATTTTCCCGAATACGGTGACGACGGACAGCAACTTCCAGTATTTCTGTGGTGAACTCTCCCAATTTGAAGATCTCGATCCGGCACAGGATATCAATGGAACGCCGTTCCTCGGTGTGGAACGGCAAATGGTCTTCGGCACGGCGCTGTTCGAGCATCAGTTCGACAGCGGATGGGATCTGACGATGTCGGCAGGTTACCGCAAACAGGATCTGCTGACGGGCTCCGATTCAGATCATCAGGTCGGCGGTATCAACTTCGTCGCGATCAGTCCTTTCTTCTCGATCCCGACGGATAATGCGTTTCTGAACACGACAGATACGGGCGAGGTCGAGGATATTTCCCTCGAAGCACGCCTGAGTACGGATCCAGCCAAGCGTGTCCGCGCATCGGTTGGCGGTTATTATTACGACCAGACAAATGAGGGCCAGTCCGGCGCTCTGTCTCGCCGCACCGCGGATGACCGTCTGGGCCTGGCACCGAGCAATACGCTGACGATCGAGAACAAGGCCGTCTTCGGCACGCTCGACTTCGACATGTCAGACGCGCTGACCGTCTCGCTGGAAGGTCGTTATCAGGAAGAAACCAAAGGCCGTCAGGAATTTGGCGGGGCGACAACGGCAGCTTACGATCAGAGCGTCACCTTTGATGATTTCGTCTATAAGGCCATTCTGTCCTACGACATTAGCGATGATTTCTCGACCTATGGTTCCTATGCGCGCGGCGTGAAGCCGGGTGGGGTCAACGGATCGATCGGTGTCGCTTCAGGCGATGAATTCTATGAACCAGAAAATGTCGATGCTTTCGAACTGGGTCTGAAAGGCCGATTCCTCGATAATGGCCGTTTCACCCTGTCGGGCTATCTCAACGATATTTCGCAATATCAGCTGACAACGCCTGTGGCGGCTATCGCGGGTGGCAATGTCAACTCCGTGGCCACGAACCAGGGTAATGCCGAAATCATGGGCCTGGAATTCGAAGGCAGCTATGATCTGAGCGATTATCTGCGCGTCGGCGGTTCCTATGCCTGGACGGATGCAGAATTCACCTCGGGCTGTGACGACTTCCAGTTCACGCTGAATTCTGGCGGTTATCTGATTGCCGCGTTCGACCGGACCAACCCGCCGACAACGGGAACGATCCGCGGGTCAGCCAATCCGACGGTCCCGACATATGATCCTGACGGTCTGTTCACGGGGAACCTGTCATGCGATATTTCGGGGAATAAAGTGCCGCTGACGTCGGAGCATCAGGTCTCGCTCTACACGCAGGCCAACTTCCCGATCACCGACTCGATGAATGGCTTCATCAATGCGGACTTCACGCATGAAAGTTCCAAATTCATCCAGGTTCACAATCTGATGGAAACGGGCGCGACGAACATCCTGTCGGGTCAGATCGGTGTCACCTATGACAATATCCGGCTCGAAATCTTCGGTCGTAATCTTACGGATGAGCGGACGCCACCGGCTGCGACCCGTTGGTTTGATCTGCTCGAGGGCTTCAATACGATCAGCTCGCAGATCCCGGGCGCGACCTCCATTGACCGGAATGTCACGGGCCCACGCTCAACCTTCCTGTCCTATCGCCGGGGTCGCCAGATCGGCGCCCGCATTCAGGTCGATTTCTAGGACCGACCTGCACACCATATAAGGAAGAAAGCCCGGCACACGCGTTCCGGGCTTTCTCATTTCAGGGGAAGAAGACGATGAAACAGTTCATAATCGCGTCGGCACTGGTGATGGCGACGGCCTGTTCCCAGGCAACGCAGACCATTACGGAAAATGAAGTTGAGCGCGCGACCAAGGTCGCGGCCCCGGATGCGGGGGCGCAGGCTTTCCCCACCGATCTGCGCCGCACCTCGCTGATCGTTTCGGATATGGACGAAAGTCTGAAGCTCTATCGGGACGTGCTGGGGTTTGAGGTCAATTACGACACGGAGGTCACGATGAGCGGCGTTGCATTGCCTGCCGGGGAACCGGGAGCGACGGCGCGTCTGGTTCTGCTGTCATCCAATGATAGCTGGGTCGGCTGGATCGGTCTTCTGCAATGGCTTGACCCGGTGCTACCGACGCCTGAACCCCGACGGCGCATGGGCGTGGGCGATGCCATTCTGGTTTTTAACACGGAAAATGTCGACGAACATTGCGATGCGGCGGCTGCGTTGCCGGGCATCTACATGACCATGCCCGCTTCCAACACAACCTATCCGGCGCGCGCAGGGGGAGATCCGATCGTTGTGCGAACATGCTATTTGTTCGACCGGGACGGCTATTTCATGGAACTGAACAAGGTGCTGGACCGCGACAATTATAACCGCGATGGCAGTGCCGAATAAACAGTCGGGGCGATCAGAGCGGATTGGTTAGCCCAGAAGCGTAGCAACGTCCTTGACAACCCGTTCGATCTGAACGGGTTTGGAGCGGATCAGCGGATCATATTCTGGCAGGGTTTCCCGGACATCGTCTGCATTGCCCGTGACAAACATGAAGGGAACGCCTATCCGGGCCAGTTCCCGCGCAACGAATTCCGTGGTCCCGCCCGTGACGTTGAAATCCAGAAGAGCGCAATCCGGCCGCTTGTCCGGTTCGTCCCGGATCAGTTTCAGAGCTTCGGGAACTGTGGCGACGGGACCGGCGATATCGTAGCCCGCATCTTCCATGACATTTTCCATGTCGAGCGCGATGAATGGATCGTCCTCCAATATCATCACGCGATACGCCATCGTCACCGTTCCCATTCACATGCAGCGATATTTCGCCGTCTATACCCAAACAAAATACATGCGACTGCGATTCTGTTCCGGTCGATTTGAAACAATTCAACATGAGTTAGGTTAAATTTCAGTTCAGAGGAACTTCGTCGTTCCCACGAATCCGATGATCACGAGTAAAAGATAGGTCACGCGCACCCAGAAACGGGACCGGTCCATCAATGCGCGCAGGGGTAATTCGGTTTCATCGGACGAGCCTTTTTCGATCAGGCTCATCAAGGCCGGTCCGACAGGTTTGAACCGCACGTCGATCAGAATGGCGGCGATAAAAATCAGGCCGAACAGTAGCGCCTTCCAAGCCAGCCAGTCCGGAACGATCGGATCGTCGAGCACGAGGCTGACAAATCCCAGATAGAGATATCCAGCCGATAGCGCCCATTTCAGCACCATTTCCACCTTACGGAGTTTCGCTGCCTTCGGCGTCTGTCCGGCTTTATAAGCGGCCCAGACAAGGTAGAGCCAGAGTCCGGATATAGCCCATGCGAGGCTTAGCGCCCAGAGTGGCAACGGCCAGTATCCGCCGAGATGGGCCAGGGAGATCGAACTGCCGACCATGAGCGCCCAAGCCGTTCGCGGTCCCATATCGACCATGACCAGTACCTTCAGCAGAGCAAGGCGCTGGTCCATCGTATAGGCATCGCGCTTGCGGAACTGCCCGCCCAGCACGGCGACACCGAGATCGCCTCCAAGCCAGAAAACATAGAGCAGGATGTGGAAGAAGAGGGCGAGGGCGTAAAGGTCGATCATGGCAGCCGGTCCAGCTCGACCAATTCGTACCAAGTCATCATGTAGCCGGCGACGCCGCCCTGCAGGAAAAAGCCCTGCGGAGTTTTGGCGCACCACATCTCGTAAGGCGGATGTTCCTCCGGGAGTCCTTCGGCCGTGTCGACGATGGAGAATTTCCGTGCTTCGAATGTGCCGGCTCCGACTCTCACGGTTTCGTCGCCTTCATAGACAATGCCGAAATCGAGCGGGAACAGTTCTGGTCCCGTCGCACCGCGATGGTCGGGCGAACTCATCATCACTTGTTTCAGGCTGATCTTGCCGGGTTTGGCATCCATGGGGAAAAGGCGACCCAGAAATCCGTCATTGATGATGGCATGATGGCCGAACCAGGGTGTTCGAGACGTCAGCGCGATCTCCCTGCTGTTCGGACCGAGCTTGGAGTTATGCCCCTTGAACCGGGCATGGCCTGCATCGAACTGGAACCAGCCGCATCCTTCATAGACGCCGCCAACGGAGAGGCGGGAAAAGCCGTCAATTGGGGCCAGCGTATCGGTTTCGAAGCTCGCCACCACGTCGCGCAGTACGTCCGGCGCGTCGTCGATTTCGGTATGAGCATGCAGGACCGATGTGCCGTCGGTCTGTTCGTGTAGCGTAAAAGTTTCACGACCGCGATCTTCATCCATCCGGTCGGGTTTTTTCGATGTGTAGGCGATGCGTCCGCGCCAGGTCTGATGCGTTCTCATAATTTCACGACTGCCTTTCCGACATTCTGGCCGCGCACGAGCCGTTCCATCAGACCGCCTGCTCCTGCCAGCCCGTCGACCTGATCGTGGATATAGGCAATGGCTCCGGATTTGACGTGCGGTGCGACCTCAGCGCGAAATTCATCCCAGCGGTTGTAAAAGTCATAGACGACGAGACCCGAAACCTGCGCGCGTTTGCCGATAATAATGCCGACCGACGTCATGGCAGCCGGCCCGCCATGATAATGGGCGGCGAGACCGCACAGAACCACTCGTCCATAGAGATTGAGATGCTGCATGGCGATGCCGAGCATCTGGTCGCCGACATTCTCGAAATGGACATCCAGGCCGTCGGGCAGGGCGTCGGCGAGCTGATCCGTCCAGCCATCGGACTTGTAATCCAGACAGCGATCGAACCCGAACCGTGTTACGGCCAGGCTGCATTTCTCAGGTCCGCCGGCAATGCCGATGGTCCTCCCGGCCCCGCGTGTTCTGGCGATCTGTGCCGCAGTCGCGCCGACCGGGCCGGAGGCCGCGTCGACCATGAATGTATCGCCGGACTTGATCCTGGCCAGCTGCGTCACGCCTGCCCACGCTGTCAGGCCGGGCATGCCCAGCACCCCCACATAGGATTCCAGTGGCGCGGCATCCGGATCGACGACTTGAAACTGCGCATTGCTCAGGGCGACGGCTTCGACCCAGCCGCCATCCATGGCGTGAATGAACTGACCGGGCTTCGCCTTGTCGGAACGGCTCTCGATCACTTCTGCGACGACAGCGCCCGGGATCAATCCGGCACCGGGCTCAGGCGCAGCCTCGCCCATATGCTGTCCCCGCAGACGCGTCCCGACATAAGGATCCAGAGAAATGTAGCGGACCTGAGCCAAGATACCGCCGTCCGGGCATTCCGGCGCAGCGACATCGATCAGGGCGAAGTCCGCCGCTGTGGGTTTGTCGGTCAGTGCGTATCTGAGAACGGCCTGCTTCATGGTTCGACAATCTCGTAAAGGGTCCCGTTGGGGGATGTGAGGGTGAAGGCACGCTTTCCGGCATAGACAATGCCCGACAGCGTATATGCGACCGCGCCCGTGCGGTTCAGCACGGCATCGAAGTCGGGATGCTGCAAGGTGGCGAGCGCGATACCGGGATAAAGTTCGCCGTCACGACGCGGGCGGTCTGTCGCCCCGTCCGGATATTGATCGACCTCCAGAAAGCAATCGCGCTCATGCTTCACAGTGGCCAATTCATGCTGGGTTCCGTCGGGCAGGCCATGGGCCTTGTTGATCATTGTATAGTTGATCGCCATCGACCGGCCTGGCGACAGACCGACACTGTCGCGCAACCAGTCGAGTTCGCGCTGCATGTCATTCGATCCTGTGACGAGGATAAACAGACTATCGATCAGGCTTTGCGCTCGCGGCAGATCATATTCGGGCAGGTCGCCATTGATCTGTGTAAGATAGACGACTTCCCGGTCAGGTCCCATGACCTGCATCGGATAGATCGAATCCAGCCCAGCGATCTTCTTGGGCGGGCCGATGATCGTGAACGGGCTGTCAATCATGCGGGCATTGACCGCGTCAGTGTCCTGGGTGCAGATCTCGACAGCATTCCAGCCATAGCTTTTCAGCGGTTCGTAATCCGGATGCGCGGATTGTGCGACGAAACGCAGATAGACCGGGCGACCGGATGCCGGTCGCAATGTCACCTGACGTCTTCCGACAAGCTTGGCAACGTGCCAGCTCTCTGCGTGATCCGCGTCGAGCACGTCATCCTCGACCAGCTCATAGTCCAGCCAGGTCCGGTACCAGTCGATGGATCGGTCAAGGTCCGATGACGTCAGTGTGGCTGCGCGGATCAGATGCATGCTCAGGCCCTGTTCAATCCGAGAGCCCCGGCATTGACGAGGCCGTCAGGGTCCAGCAGCGCCTTGATGCCTTCCAGCACGGACTTCGCCTCCTCGGACATATTGTCGTGGTAGGGATAGGTCCGCCCGATCTGGAAGTGGGCAGCACCGAAGTCGGTGAAAATGTCCATCACATTCTGGCGCGCCTGGGTCACCAGTGCAGTCGCCTCCGGATTGGCTTCGAACCGTTTCGCGCGTTTGAGGACGCCGGGTTCGACCGTCTGTTCATGGATCGGATGGATTTCCTCGGGCCAGATGAAGACAGGCTCCACCAGAAAGCCGTTGGTCGATAATGTGGTGAGCAGATAGCCGGTAACAATGTCATGCTTGTCGAGCTCCGGCTTCATCGTCGCGAACATGGCGTCCATCGCAGCAACGCAGGCTGGGCCGTCGCCCATCGGGACGATGCCGTGAATGGGAACCCAGCGCTCGCCCTGCGGACCCAGAATGGAATTGAGCGGGCCGAACGGATTGGTGCGCATGATTTTCGGGATCGAATTTTCGATTTCGCGTCCCGCGTGACGAGACACGATTTCCTTCAGGCGGCGCATCTTGCCGGCGACTTCGCCCTCACTATAGCCTTCGACCATCCAGTGAAGGCTGTAGGCAGCGTCGTCCATGAAGCTGCGGCCTGACAGAACGACCTTGGCACCGTCCTTGATTCCCCTGAGCAGTCCGCCCTTGGCCTTGGTCACGACATTCCCTAGCGTCTTGAAATCGGAGGCTAGGCTAGCACGCGTCATGCGTACGACCTGCAGGTTCGGGTCGAAGCCGAACAGTTCGCAGGCAAAGCCAAGGCGGCCCATTTCGGCCATGGCTTTCGACCAGCTGGACGCGTCGTCGAATTCGAAACTAGCGTGATCTTCATGCGTGGGCAGGGGTATCAGACGCAGGGTCGCTTCGGCCTTGTAGCCGAAACTCCCGGCATCAGACAAAAACAAACCCGTCAGATCCGGGCCATATTGCCGCCAGAACGGCTTGCCTTTTTCGCTGGCCGCTGTGCCGGTTCTGACAATCGTGCCGTCCGCGAGTACGACGGTCAGCGATGTAACAGAATCAGTCGATGGGCCGTGCGCGCCCGCTCCGAAAAAAGCATTATTCTGCGACAGGCCGCCACCAATGGTCGACGTCAGGCCGGATAGCGGGCCCCAGAACGGTGTGCGCAGGCCTTTTGCCGATAGCGCGTCGTAAAGCTGCGCCCATGTCACCCCGGCCTGCACTGTGACAGTCATGTCGGCTTCGTTGATCTCGATAATATCCGTCATCTGCGACAGGTCGAGCATCGCCACGCCGTCACGATCCGGTGTGTAACCCTTGGTATAGCTCATGCCACCGCCACGTGGGTTGAGGCGTATTTTCGCCCGGTGCGCCACACGCACGGCTTCCGCAAGCTGCTCCGTCGTGCGAGGCGATATGACGAAGTCTGCCAGTTCACCCTTGGCCCAGATATCCTCTGAAAACAAAGCGCGGTCGGCCTCCCGGTCGGACAGCCCGTCCGCTCCGAGAAGTTGTGTCAGGCTGTCGATAAGGGGCTTGTTCATGGCAGTGTTTCTATCCGTGATCGGACGGGGTGTCTTGGCGTGCGTCAATCGCTACGGGAACGCAAATCACTCTCTTTCTCAGATCCGGCGTTCCTCGCAGAGCGTGCGACGGATCAGCGCTCCTTCCTTGACGAAGTGCCAGGTTCGAGAACGGATATTGTTGACGGGGGGAAGAATGATTTCCCAGAATTTCACCCCGACAAGATCTTTCCGGTCCAGGTGCAGCAGGATCACACCGTCCTTCGTCTCCCAGGCCGATCCTGAAAATGTCGGCGTATCCCACCAGAGCCGACCGTCTCTGAAGGTGCCGTCCAGTCGGGCTTTGTCGATACGTCCGTCCGCATGGGTGAATATATTGTGCTGGATGTAGGCGAACGGTCCATCATCCGGAAATTCGCAGGTCACGTGACTGTCGTGCCGCTCCAGCTCGACCGCATTCGTGTCAAGATGGATGTATTGCCCGGTCCAGCACCCTTCATGGGCCCGCATGGCTGGCATGGCATCGTGGAAAGCGGCGTGCTGAGACATGTTTGCAACAGTTCGCGCGAAAACAGGTCAGGATTTTGTTCCATGTCAAGAACGCGACATATCGACCGACCTTAGGCGAGGGTGTCTGAGGCAATCAGGCGCAGGGGAGACGGGTCGCAGAAAACCCGCTCCGGGGACCGCAAACATTATTTGACGTGCAACCGGAACGGACTGCGCGACGGTTTTTAGGAGCACCACATGACCAACTCTTTCCTCATCCGCACAGCGTCAGCCGCAGCCCTGGCTGGGGCGATGCTGTTGCCGACACATGCGTTCGGACAGATCGACGAAGTAATCACGACTGCCCAGCGGCGGGCCGAAACGGCGCAGGACGTTCCTGTGTCCCTGACGGTGCTCAGCGCCGAGGATCTGGAAGTGCGTCAGATCGAGGACACGCTCGATCTTCAGGCTTACGTTCCGAACCTCAATCTCGGCACCAATACGGGCACGTCCAACGCAGCGCGGATTTTTCTGCGCGGCATTGGTGAGGACGAATCCCGCGGTCTCGTCGAACCGGCGGTCGGCACCTATGTGGACGGCGTCTATATGGGCCGTCTTGTCGGTTCCCTGTTCGACCTGGTCGATCTGGAGCAAATCGAGGTTCTGCGCGGACCGCAGGGCACGCTTTACGGTCGCAACAGCAATGGCGGTGCGATCAAGATTACGTCCAAGCGTCCGGACACGGAAGGTTTTGCCGCCAATGGCAAGCTGACCATCGGCAATAATGAACGCCTGGACCTCAAGGGCGTAGTCAATATGCCGATCTCTGACAGTACGGCTATTCGCGTTTCGGGACTTTACCGAACGCGCGACGGATTTTTCGATATTGCGCCGGGTCCCAGCTTTGGAAATGCTGTTTATGAGAATATTGGTCAGCTTGATACGATGGCTGTTCGCGCCTCTCTGAGTCAGGATTTTGGGAACTGGAACCTGCTGATCACCGGCGATTATACGGATGATGATAGCGACCCTATCCCGTCCTCCATTGTCGACACGCTCGACGCTGATGGTGATCTGTTCACAATTGAACCCGCACCGGGAACGGCCTGTTTCAACGATGGGGCGACACAACCGACCGCACCGGCCGGCCCGTTCCAGTTCACCCGTCCGGTTGGCTGCTTTGCCGGTTTCACCAATGAAACCAAGAGCCGCGGTCTGTCGGCGCAGCTGACTGGCGATATCGGCATGTTCACGATCCAGTCGACTTCGGCCTTCCGCCGTCTGGATGACAGCCTGTCATCACATATTGGCTTTCCCTATCTGGAGGATACGGATCAGGAGCAGTTGAGCCAGGAAGTCACGGCCTCGTCCAACTTCGACGGTCCGTTCAATTTTGTCTCTGGTGTCTATTACTTCAAGGAAGACCTGAATCTGGATACAGCCTTCGTCTTCCCGTTCCGGGTGGCAGCGGATGTGGAAAGCTTCGCGATCTTCGGTCAGGGGGAGTATCGGGCCGGCGATTTCACGCTGACGGGCGGCCTGCGCTATACGGATGAAAACCGTGACTTCGAAGGCATCGCTTTCAGCTCGGGCCTGACCAATGCCGTTGATGTCGGTGGCAGTAATGTCAGCTATACGGCGAAGGTCGACTATGACGTCAATGAGGATATTCTGCTGTTCGCGTCCTATGCCACGGGGTTCAAGGGCGCTGCGGTTTCTCCCGATTGCTTCAGCCCGGTGGCCTGCTTCCTGCCGGTCACGGAGGAAGAGGTCGGGACGATCGAACTGGGCTTCAAGTCGCGTCTGGCTGACGACCGCGTTCGTCTGAACGGTACCTATTTCAACAGCCAGTATGACGATCTGCAGATTGCGGCGACCGTGCCAGGGCTTGGTTTCACACGCTTCAATGTCGACGAAACCAAGATTTCAGGGTTCGAGTTCGATTTCACCTTCGCGCCGAACGAACGGTTCGAACTGAACGCCAATCTGGGTTTGCTGGACGGCGAATATGAGCAACTCTCGCTGTTACAGGCACAAAGCCTGCTCGGCGCGCTTGGCGCAGCCAATTGTCCGGGCGGGGTCGCCACAGTCGATTGCGCGCAGGATCTGGAGCTGAAAAATGCGCCGTCCTTCAAGGCCAATATCGGTGCCATCTACAATCAGCCTTTCGCTAATGGCATACTCACATTCTCGGGCGATATCAGCTTCGAGTCGGACAGTTTCAATCTGGTTGCCAATGCCCCGTTCAGCGCCGCTACGGACGCACCGGACCTGCTCAATGGCCGCATCGCCTACAAGCCTGACGATGCATTCTGGAATGTCGCCGTCTGGGCGCGTAATCTGACCGACCGGGAATATTTCCGGGCTGGTACGGCGACCGGAAACGCTGTCTATGCGGCTGAACCGATGACCTACGGGATCGACTTCGGTTTTGAATTCTAGGGGTCCGGCATCGCCCGATTGATACAAGGCAGTCGCGTTTTGGCGCGGCTGCCTTATCTATAGCGTATGGCGAAGACGCTTTTCGATAAAATCTGGGACGCGCACCGCGTCACCACTTTGCCATCTGGCGAGGACCTGATCGCGGTCGATCGCGTCTTTCTGCATGAACGTACGGGCTCGGTTGCGTTGGAAAGCCTGCTCGCATCAGGGCGCATGCCGATCGATCCCGATCGTGTTTTCTGCACCATGGACCATATCGTCAGTACGGAAGAGGGGCGAGGGCGGAATGATGCGCGCACACCGGGCGGCGACGTCTTCATCACTGCGACGCGTTCGGCTGCGGCCAAGACCGGGATCCAGCTGATCGATGTGGACAGTGCGGATCAGGGTATCGTTCACGTCATTTCGCCGGAGCTCGGCATTGCTCAGCCTGGCCTCACGCTGGTCTGTCCGGATAGTCACACCTGCAGTCAGGGCGCGCTCGGTGCAGCGGCCTGGGGCATCGGATCGACCGACGCCGAACATGCGATGGCGACAGGGACGCTGCGCCTCAAGCAACCGCCGCAAACGCGCATCCGCGTCGACGGCAGGTTGGCGGATGGCATAACGGCCAAGGACCTCATCCTGCATATTATTGGCACGCTGGGCGCGGACGGGGCGAAGCGCTGCGCCGTCGAATTTTGTGGCGATGCGATCGAAGCCCTCGACGTTGAAGCGCGTCTGACGCTCTGCAATATGGCTGTCGAAATGGCGGCGTTTACGGCGATCATCGCGCCGGATGATGTGACATTCGCCTATCTGAAGGGTCGCCGCTATGCCCCAGAGGACGATCAGTGGGACCGGGCCGTGTCGATCTGGCGGACTCTGATGACCGACAAGGACGCCAGCTTCGATCATGAGCATGTGTTCGATGCCCGTTTGATCGGACATACGCTCACATGGGGAACGTCGCCGGGTCAGGCCGGGCGGCTAGACGGCACAACGGGTCATTCGGACTATATGAATGTGGAGTCCGGGACGCCGCTTCTCGGTTTGCCAATTGGCGGGGCCTTTATCGGCTCCTGCACCAATGCGCGGATCAGCGACCTGCGGGCTGCGGCTGACATATTGCGCGGGCAACGTGTGGCAGACGGGGTCACGGCGATCTGTGTGCCGGGTTCGATGGCCGTGCGGCGACAGGCCGAGATGGAAGGGATCGACCGCATTTTCCGGGCTGCCGGATTTGAGTGGGGCGAAGCGGGCTGCGCCTTCTGTTTTTATGCCGGGGGGCGGACCTTTGCGCCGGGCACGCGGGTCATCAGTTCCACCAACCGGAACTTCGAAGGGCGGCAGGGGCCCGGAGTCAGGACGCATCTGGCCAGCCCAGCCGTGGTTGCGGCCAGTGCCATTGCCGGACGGATCGCCGCGCCATGAATACGCCCTTCATCACCCATGACGGCATTGCTGCGCCACTGCGCCGGGACAATATCGACACGGACCAGATCATTCCGTCGCGTGAAATGAAATCCGTCTCCAAGACCGGACTGGCCAAGGGTCTGTTTGCTGGGCAGCGTTATCTGGACGGTCGGACACCCAATCCGGACTTTGTCCTGAACCAACCTGACTTTGCCGAGGCGACAATCCTGCTGGGCGGTTCGAATTTCGGATGCGGAAGTTCCCGAGAACATGCCGTCTGGGCGCTGAAGGAATATGGCATACGTGCCGTCATCGCCCCCAGCTTCGGTGAGATTTTCTGGGGCAATATGATCGGCAACGGTCTTCTGCCGATCATGTTAGAGGAACCTGTGATCGATCAGCTGCCGCACCGCATCCATATCGATCTGCCCGCGCAAACGGTCAGTGGTCACCCGTTCGCGATCGATGCGGCAGCCAAGCGGCGTCTTGTCGAAGGACTCGACGCGATCGCGCAAACACTCCAACATCAGCCAGCCATCGAGGCGTTTCTGACAAGAGACCGGAAGGACAGGCCATGGGTCTACTGACACGCTTATTGCTGACGAGCATGGCAGGCTTGGTGGCGCTCGGTGGCTGCACAACAGACCCTGAACCCGTCCAGAATGTCCTTCCGGACCTGGAGGCGGTGCAAGCGCCCCCGGAGAGTGGACCCGTCGTATCCCAGCCTTGGGATGCCGTCCGGATCGGAACCTATGATCCTGCAGATTTTGCCCGTCTGTTCACGGACATTGGCGGATACACCGTCATCGATCGGGACGGGACAAAGCTCACCTTGCGAAAGGACGGGGTTGGTCCCCGCATCGTTCTGGACAAGATGCCGGCGAGCGCTCCGATGGCGCGAGCGGCGGATGCAAAGAGCTGGGAGCCGGGCTGCTACTGGTCCCTCATGATGCGAGCGAAAAATGTTCCGTCGATTGTTGCAGATGCGGAGGCCTTGGGGTGGTTGCCGAAAACCCCTGTCGCTTATCTCGAGTTTGGCCCGTCCAAGCTCAATGTCGTTGTTCTGACCCATCAGAAAACAGGCATGCAGGTGCAACTTTACGAACGTCTGACGACGCCATTGCCCGACGGTTATCCCGACTTTGACCGTATCGGAATACCGTTCAACATCATGCAGATGGCCAGTGATCGCGATGCGACCTTCGCCATGTTTACGCAGCAGTTGAACTTCGCAACATTCTATCACGGCGAGCCATATCTGTCGCCGGAACCCGAACTGATGCCGCTGGGCATTCCGGTCGCGTTGACAACGACCGTTCCCTATCGCGCCTCGATCGTCTCACCGCTAGATGGCATGGAGACGGGACGGTTCGAGATGATCGAAATCATGGGACAGGAGGCGGGGCTGAAAGGTCGCGACTTCACAAAGAGCTGCACGAATGACGCGGTCGGTCTTACGGAGGTCATTTATGATGTCCCGCATACGCGCCCGATTTTCGATCGCCTCGAAAGCGCCGGGGCGACCGTGATCCCGGATAAGGGTCTGGTGCTGGTCGCGCCGGATGGCGCGCGCATTCGTTTCGACCACGCGGACTAGCCGATATGAAGACCGTGACCCAGTCGCTGGCGACATTGCTCGCGCGCCCGATTGGCCAAGAGGATCGCGCACGTGCGGCCTTGTTGCTGCTTGACTGGACAGGATGCGCGGTGGCTGGGCGTTCGGAGCCAGCCGGACAAAAAATCGCGGCGGCATTCCCTGACGAAATCGGGCGCTGTACGCGTATCGGCGCAAACCCGGCCTCACCGCAAATGGCTGCCCTGCATAATGGCTGCCTCGGCAATGTTCTGGAGATGGACGATGTCGACAAGCGCGCTGTTCTACACGCCGCGCCGACCGTCATCCCTGCGGCCTTGGCGATGGCGGAGCATGTTGGTGCATCGATGGACGATTGTCTGGACGCGATTGTGGTGGGCTACGAGGCGGCGATCCGCATCGGTCGCGCGGTCGGGCCGGGGCATTATGCGTTCTGGCACAATACGGCGACTTGCGGGCCGTTCGGCGCAGCTGCATCGGCGTGCTATCTGTTGAAGGGCAGCGACCTGGTCAGCGCGCTGGGCCTTGCCGGGACCCAATCTGCGGGTCTCTGGCAGACCCGTCACGAAACCGATTCCATGGCCAAACAGCTGCACGCCGGCCATGCGGCGCAAGTCGGTGTGCAGTCCGCATTATTGTCGGCGCAGGGCTTTCAGGGTCCCCGGACTATTCTGGAAGGGGAACAAGGTTTCTTCGCTGCACTTTGCCCGGGCGCAGACCCCAAAGATGTCATGTTCGCGCATGAAGGCTGGCTGCTGCATGAAACCTCGCTGAAACCTTATCCAGCTTGCCGTCACGCTCATCCAGCCATTGATGCGGCGCTCAAAGCCGACGATGATGGCGGGGAGGTGCTGCTGCGGACCTATGCCGACGCGATCAAGTTTTGCGACCGCCCTGAGCCCAGTAGCGTGATCGAAGCCAAGTTCAGTCTGCAACAGAGTGTCGCCGTGGCCCTGACGGGTCGTTCGCCGACATTGAATGATTTCGAACCGGACGCGATCGCCAGCCATGCCGCGACACGAACCCGTGTTAGGGTTGAGGAGAGTCGCAATTTCAACGAGGCCTATCCGGCCCACTATGGTGCAAGTATTGAAATCGGGGGACAGGTCTGGATCGCGACGGACGCATTAGGAGATCCCGAAGTGCCGATGCGATACGACCAGATCCGGCAGAAGGCCTTTGGCTTAATGCGCCATGGCGGCATGGATGATCCAGACCCGTTGATCGATGCGGCGCTCGACCGGATTTTGGCAACCTATTGCGCCCGGCTTCCATAAGATCGGATAGAAGGACGACATGACCTCAATCTCACCGATCTTCGCGCGATATGCGCTCAATCAGTCCGTCTTCTCGGATTCGGCTTATGATGCGGCTAAAACTTTTCTTCTCGATAGTCTGGGAGTCGGGATTGCCGGCGCGAAAGCGCCTTTCCAGTCGAGCGTTCACGCGGTGGTGCGAAGCTGGGGTGAGGGCGGTCCGGTTCACCTTTGGGGGCACGAAACGACAGCTCCGCAAGCCAGCGCAGCCTATCTGAACGGCTTTCAGATTCACTCCATGGAGTATGATTGCGTCCACGAACCGGCGGTTGTCCACCCGATGGCGACTATCCTTGCCGCGATCGGCTCCGAGGTCGAAGCCCGCGGTCAGACATCCGGCTTCGAACTGATGGAAGCCCTGATCGTGGCTGTCGATGTGGCGGCGGAACTGGGTGTTGCGGTGAAAAGTCCGCTGAAATTTTTCCGCCCGGCCACGGCGGGTCTGTTCGGGGCGACACTGGGAATCGCCCGTCTGCGCGGGTTCGACGAAGCCACGTCCCTGTCTGCCATGGGTTGCGCCCTCGCGCAGTGTGCCGGCGTGATGCAGGCCCATGTCGAAGGTAAACCGACTTTGCCGGTGCAGATTGCGGGCGCAGCGCGCGCAGCGGTTGTCGCATGCGATCTGGCACAATCGGGACTGCATGGCCCCGAACAGTCTCTGGAAGGCCCGTTTGGTTATTTTGCCATGTTCGAAGACGAAGTCGACCTGGCATCCGCCGCCGAAGCGCTGGGTAAATTGCACCGGATCACGGAGGTCAGTTGGAAACCGTTTCCAACAGGCCGGGCGGCGCAGGGCGGCATTCCCCTGGTCCAGCGACTGATGGAACAGGGCGTAACCCCGGACACGCTCGAAACCCTGGAATTACAGGCTCCGCCCATTATTCCGCGACTGGTGGCTCGTCCTGCGCATGCCGGAATGAGCCCGAATTATGCGCGTCTGTGCTTTCCCTATCTGGCGGCTGTGACGCTAAATCGTGGGACCGTAGGCCTGTCTGATTTCACGACTGAAAGCCTGAATGATCCTGAGCTCCTGGCGCTGGCAGGGCGTGTCTCTGTGACGACCAATCATATTGAGGACCCGGCGGAATTCGTCCCGCAGACCGCGGTCGCACAGCTGAAAGATGGCTCTGAGCGCATTGCGCTGACGGCGAAACTGTTCGGGTCGCCGGCAGATCCGCTGTCGCGAGAGCAGCACATCGCAAAATTTCGGAACTGTGTTCGCTTCGGCTTGAGCGATGACAAGGCAGATGAGGTGGCTGACAGGCTTATCGCGAGTGTGGACGATCTGGAACGGTTCGACGATGTGCGCGAGCTTTTCAGCTTGGCGGGAGGGATAATCACGTGAGTGCGACCTATTTCGACTATGTCGATCCCGATGCCATTCGGGCGGATCACCCGATCGGTGAGGGCTTCATCGATTTTGCCAGGAATACGAGCCGTGACGCGCTGTTCGCGCATCAGGACCGATTGTTTCGGCGGATGCTGGTCCTGGCCTGGAAAACGCCGTTTTACCAGAAACTCTGGGGCGATCAGGGGATCGAACCCGGCGACATTGACGGGCTGAAGGACATTGAAAAGCTGCCAATGTTCGACAAGTCGGACATCATGGCCAGTATTGAGCGCGATCCACCGTTGGGGGACTTGACCGGGCTTGAAACCTATGCGGCGGATAAACGTCCCCCGGTCAAGGTTCATACGACGTCCGGGACGACTGGTAAGCCGCAAGTCCTTGTTTTCGGACCGAAATCCCGCGAAGTGCAAAATCTTTTGCTGGCCCGTCTCTATACGCTGCAGGGTATCGGGCAGGGCGATATCGTCCATTCCGTCTATGGCCACGGTCCGATCAATGGCGGGCATTATGTCCGCGAAGCGGTGACGCACTGGACGCAGGCGATTTTCTTGTCCGCAGGGACCGGGGTCGAGACGCGCTCGGTCAAGCAGGTTCAAATGATGGCAGATTTCCGCTCGACCGCAGTCGTCGGGTTCGCCGACTACATCAAGAAACTGGCCAAGGTTGCCCGTGAGCAGGGATTGGAACCAGGCAAGGACATCCCGATCCGGACGATTTCAGGGCATATGGGCCGCGAGGATAAGAACAGCGTCTCCGAAATGTGGGGCGGGGCTGAATGCTATGACTGGTACGGCGTCGGCGATACGGGCGCGATTGCGGGCGAGGGGCCTGATCAGGACGGACTCTATGTTCTGGAAGACGCACATTATCTCGAAGTCTGCGACATCGATACGGGTGCGCCGGTCAGGGACGGGCAAACGGGCGATATGGTCGTGACCTGCCTGTTCAAGGACGATGTCTATCCGATTATCCGCTTCAATACCCATGACGTCACAGCCGTACGTCCGGGTAAGAGTTCGCTGGGGTTTGAGCTGACCCGGATCGAAGGGTTTCTGGGGCGATCAGATAATATGGTGAAGCTACGCGGCATTAATATCTTCCCGCAGGCGATTGGTCCCCTGATGGAAGAGATCGAGGCGTTTGGCGGTGAGTTCTATTGCAAGGCGGAGCGGGATGCGACCGGGCGCGACGAGATGATCGTCGTGGCGGAAACGAAAATTCCCGTGACACCTGATCTGGAGCAGCGCTTCGAAGCGCTGTTGAAGAGCAAGCTGGGTCTCGGCATGGGCGTGAAGCTTGTCCCCATGGGGACAACCAGCGACGTGACCCAGGTCGATGTCCGGCAAAAGCCGATCCGGCTTGTGGACACGCGGTTTGACTGATCACGTGACCGCCCAGTCCCGTCTGGAGTCATGCTACGAAGCGATGAAGGCGGAAAATGATCGCATCAATGCGGTCATCGATGCCTATAATGACCTCGCCATACCTGAAATGGCCGACAGCGATATGCGGGCCGAAGAGGGTCGGCCTCTATCTCAAATCGACGGCATGCCTATTGGCGTTAAGGCCAATATCGCCGTTGAAGGTAAGTTCTGGCATGCAGGCATCAAGGCTTACGCGTCCCGAAAAGCGGATGACGATGCCCGTGTGGTGAAGCGATTGAAGGCTGCTGGTGCCTTGCTGGTCGGAACCCTGAATATGGAAGAAGGCGCGCTCGGCGCGCAGACGGATAATCCCTGGTTCGGCAAGACGATCAATCCGCTCAAGGATGGTTACACACCCGGCGGAAGCTCCGGCGGCAGTTCTGCGGCTGTGGCGGCGGGCTTCGTCGAAGCTGCGCTCGGTACGGACACGATGGGCAGTGTGCGCATTCCGTCAGCCTATTGCGGATTATGGGGCTTCAAGCCGAGCCATTCTGACGCGATGATGGAAGGCGTCGTCCCGCTGTCTCATACGCTCGACACGGTCGGGGTTCATGCCGCCTCACTACAAACCTGTGTGGACGTGATGCAGGTCATCGTGGAGGCGGATCTGTCGGGTGGAACCGCGGGAGACATCGTGGCGCTGGACTGGGGCGATGCGGTGGAGGTGGAGCCGTTCATTGCGGAGTCATTTGCAAAAGTCGCGACAGGACTCCCGTCGACGGACATCGCGCCTTACGCCTATGGCCGGTCTCGCCGGGCTGGTCTGATCCTGTCCGAAGTCGAAGGTTACGCGGCGCATCGGTCCCGGCTGCAGACCAAGCCCGACGGGTTCTCGGACTTTTTCCGGGGCATGCTCGAATATGGGCGGGACCTTCCACAAGACCGTATCGAGGCGGCCTATGCGCATGTCGACGCGCTGCGTTCCGCTGACTATCCTGATTTCATTCTGATGCCGACAGCCCCGCAGACAGCGTTCCGGTTCGGTGATCCCGTGCCGGCCAATCAGGCCGATTTCACAGCCTTCGCCAATCTCTCCGACCGCCCGGCCATCGCCTTTCCGATTGGCAGGGACCGACGCGGCCTGCCTGTCAGTGCGCAGATCGTCGGGCCGAGGGGTCGCGAAGCGGATCTCGTCGCGACAGTCAGACGGTTTTACGACGCGCTCTAGACCGGACTTGTCGCCGTCGGCGAAAGCTGGTTTTCTGCCTGCATGTCGAGAACCAAAGACCGGGCCTTGGCCGCTGCCGAACGCGCCTACATGCTTGTGCGCAAGGACCCCCGTCGCCTGATCACATTGGAGGCCGTGGCGAAGGAAGCCGGCTATTCCGCATCCCGTCTGCACACGCTTTTTCTGCACAGATACGGCGAAACTTTCGGCGCATTCGTCAGGCGTGTCCGGCTCGAAAAGGCCTGCGGTCTGATGCGCGCTCATCAGAACTGGACCCTGACGCAGATCGCTCTGGAGGCGGGCTATTCGGAAAGTTCTGATTTCAGCCGCTCATTCCGCCGCGCTTTTGGCACAGCGCCGCGGGAATGGGACCGGGTCGCACCGCTGAACGGCCTCGGCGATAATGAGAGGAATCGTCAAGCGGAACAGGATCCGGCGTGCGACAATGCGGTCATGAAAGCTGCTCCCGATCTATTAGCGCCGCCCGGCTCCGTTCGGATCGAACATCGGCCCAGACAGACCGTTGCCATATATGCCGTGCCTCAGGCCGATCAGGCCCAGAATTTGCGCACTGGCTGGGATCGGTTCGAGCGCTGGCTGTGCGACCGGGACCAGCGACGGCCTGAGCGCATGATGATGGGCTTAAGCTATGACAGCCATTACGACTCGCCCGGAGACGTGTTCCGCTTTGAGCTGGCTCACCCTGTTGACCCTGAGATCCACGGTCATGCCGGGGTCGTGATCCGCGACCTACCAGAAACACAGGCCGCCGTATTGTCGTGTCAGGGTGGCCTGGCGGAATTCTCATCGGCCTGGGACTATCTGGGCCGCGTCTTTCTGCCGGACAGCCCATGGGAACCGGCGTCCGGTCCCGCCATGGAGATCTATTTCGACGATCCAAGACCGTCCGACATGGCCCACTGGAATATGGATTGCGTTTTGCCCGTACAGTGCTGCGAAGGAGAAGCATCATGACACAGGAACAGCTGATTGCCGCGATGACAGGCCGCTGGTCCGGACCGGAAACGATCACGATGGACCCGGCGGCCGGGACGAGCCTTGCTGCGACGGGGCGGTTTGATGCCGAACCGGTTCTGGCGGGTGCCGGGCTACGATCCAGCTACTCTCAGGACATGTCGGAAGCGGTCGGAATGCAGTGTGAAACCGTCTACCGGTTCGGACCGGATGGGGCTGTGACGATGGTCTGGATCCCGTTAAACGGCTCCTTTCAGACATTTCACGGCACGCAAGACGGCGCCGTCTTGACCCTGTCGCGAACGGACGGCGACGGCATGATACAGACGCAGATCGCCGATTATTCCACAGCGGATCGGCTGATCAGTCGCATGGTGATCACCATCCCCAAAGGCCCGGACATGACCGTCTTCGAAGGGCACTATGAGCGACAACCGATCAGCGATGCGCGGCCAACTTGGCATGATCTGACCATCGCCGAGCCGGACCGAAATCTTGCATTCTACGAGGCGATCTTTGGCGGAAAGCCTGTTCCTGTCAGTATGGGCGACTATTCCGACTATAATTTGACCAATGGGTCCGGCGAAACGCTCGGTGGGCTCTGTCATGCGCGTGGTGGCAATGCCGATCTGCCGCCTGTCTGGCTGACCTATTTCCCGGTCCCGTCGCTGGATGCCGCGTTGGCCGAAGCGAAAGCGGAAGGCGGTACGATTATTTCCGGGCCTCACAAGGCCGGAACCCTGCGCTACGCCGTACTGTCCGACCCAAGTGGAGCGTCCTTTGCCCTATCGGAAGGTTAGCGAAGCTTCAGAATTTTCCAGACTCAATCAGTCCTAGGAATTCTCCGCGACTCTAGTCCAGCAGGATGTCAGCAGCGTCGAAAATCATGATCTTTTCGTCATTCCAGCATCCGGCGGCGATCTCGGCTCGTGCGTCGCCATTTAGGTCGGCGACGGCGAGCGCGGCTGGTCTGTAGCAGGCACGGACGGCCCCCAGTGACGTGCCCTCGGAAGACAGGATGTGAATGCGGTCATCGTCCCACAGGCCGACAACCACTTCGTCTCGGCCGTCGCCATCAATGTCGCCCGCAGCAATTTCGGTCGGCGTGTCGAATGGCACGGGCATGTCAGGAAGGACCGAAAAGCCGCTGTCTTCCGCTGCCCACATGATGACCGCACCATTCATGACTGCAACCACGTCGGCTCTGTCGTCGCCGTTCAAATTCGCAGATATGACCATCATGGCACCCTCGGCGTCACCGATAAGGGCGGGTTGTTGTGCGGTCACCTGTCGCGGAGCAATCCTGCTGACGCGGTGTGCCCGTGGGCTGGGAACCAGGATGTCGGATCCACTTGCGGTTGGCAGGCTATCGATACGGTAATAGGGAAAGCGACCTGCGACCAGCGGATCGACCAGCGTGAAGCCTTCCGAACTGCCGCGCAGCATCACCACCGCATCCGTGTCGGAACTATCGGCGGCGATGTCGAGCCATCCGTCGTCATCGAAATCGCCGACGGCAAGACCGTGCAGATGCGGCTCCGCCTCCGTTTCATAGGGTGATCCGGGGGCGGGCGAGAAACGACCGACGCCATCATTGAGCAGGACCGTCACGGAGGACGTTTCGTGATTGGCGATGGCGGCGTCCATGTCCCCGTCCCGGTCGAAGTCACCCGTCTCAATGTCCGAAGGTTCATTGCCGGCGTCATAGTCCTGGCGGATGAACTGTCCGCTATCATCGCCTTGCAGCAGGATCGTGACTGTATCGCTGTCGGCATTGGCGACCGCGATGTCCATGCGGCCATCATTGTTGAAGTCGTCGATGGATATGCCGCGTGGTCGCTCGCCGACAGGCAGGTTCTGAATCCCGCCAGGCTCGGCAAGGACGGGATCGCCCATGCAGGCTCCCAAGCTCGTCGCGACAAGGATCAGGCTTCCTGTACGGATCATGATATGTCCCCATTCGTGAGTGCTGAACGCGTGACCGGAGTGTCGATGAGACACAAGTCAACAGCCGCAGTCATTGGTATGTTATACTGTAATATATACCAGAGGTGGGTCTTCGTCCCAATGTCCAGACGATTAACTTCCGTCCATGAAGTTCTGATGCTGCCCATTCAACTGGTGTTTCCGAGATATCTGGGGCTGAGAACTCTCGGGATGAGAACTCTGGGGCCTAGAACTCAGGACGTCTTTTTTGCAGGAAGGCGCGGAAACCTTCGCCAAAATCGTCACTGCTGAAGCCTGCGAGGAATTGCGCGCGTGTTGTGTCGGAGTCCGTACGTTGACCGTCCTGATAGGCGGCAATCATCGATTTGGTCACGCGCAGGCTTTCGGGCGACAGACGTGTCAGCCCTTGCGCATAGGCCATGACTTCGGTTTCGAGCGTGTCGACACTATGGACCTGGTGGATCAGGCCCATTTTGCGGGCCGGTTTGGCCATGATGATCCGTGCGGACAGCAACATGTCCTTGGCGTTGGCCACGCCGACGGCATCGATCAGGCGCGCAATGTCGCCAAAGGGATAGACGAGGCCGAGTTTGGCCGGGGTGATAGCAAATTTGGCTGTGCTGTCGGCCATTCGAATGTCGCAACACAGCGCCATGCCGGCACCGCCTCCGACGCAGGCCCCACGAATGGACGCGATCGTGGGACTCGGAAACGCGGCCAACGTATCAAAGGCGGCCTGAATGTCGGCACTGATTTTGGCGGCTGACTCCGCTGTCGCATAGAGCGTTTCGAATTCGCTAATGTCCGCCCCGGCGGCGAAGTGATCACCGTCGCCTTGCACGATCAGGACGCGCGGACTTGCCTCTTCCAGCTTCGCAAGAACGTCCGGCAGCGCAGCCCACATGGCGGCCGTCAGCGCATTACGACGCGCCGGTTGCGACAAAGTCAGCCGGGCAATCCCGTCATCAATCTCTGTTTTCAGATTATCCATCTTCCGAGAAGTCCTTGATCGTCAGCGGGCAGGTCGTGTTAGCGATATAGGCCTTCTGCCGAAAGAAGCGACGAAAACCGTCCGCCCCCATGCGCGACCCGCCCAGGCCGGACGCCTTGAAGCTCTGTTTCGGCGCTTCGAAATATTGCCCGGTCAGTGCGCCGTCCATCAGGCTGATCGCACCAGCGTCGATCTGTCGGCCGATCGTGTGGGCCTCTTCGATGGACCCGGCAAAGACCGCCCCGGACAGGCCGAAAGCCGTGTCGTTGGCGAGGGCAATAGCGTCCTTGATCGTGTCATAGGCCATGACCGGAATGACCGGACCGAACGTCTCCTCGCGCATGATATCCATGTCGTGGGTGACGTCCCGAATGACCGTCGGGGCCATCCAGTAGCCACCGCCATGGCGTTCGACGACGCCGCCACTCAACACAGTCGCGCCCTTGGATTTCGCGTCCTCGATCTGGGCAGAGGCGATGGCGGCTTGCTTATAAAAGATGAAAGGACCGATATCACCGAAACTTATATCGGGATAATTGAAACTAATATCATGAGCTTTATCAGAGATTTGTTTAACAAAGCTCTCGTAATCGTTTGTCGGAACATAAACGCGTTCAATACTCTGACAGGCCTGCCCTGTCGCCAGAACAGAGGCACGCAAAGCCAGGCTGGTTGCCCTGTCCATGTCGGCGGATGGCGTGATAATCAGCGGATCTTTCCCACCGAGTTCGAGGTTGGCCGGGATCAGATTCTCGGCGGCTGCCAAGGCCACTTTCCGTCCCGTGGCAACGCTGCCCGTGAAGCAGACACAGTCCACATTGGGGATGAGTGCAGCCCCGGTCGCACCGTCGCCCTGAACGAAAGCGATGATATCGGACAGTCCGGCTTGAGCGATGATGGGCAGCAGCGCATCAGCAAAGCGCGGCGTCACTTCGGACGGTTTGATCAGCACACAGGACCCGGCCATCAAGGCCTGCACCGCGTCGATGAAGGACAGGGTGATCGGGAAGTTCCACGGGCTGATGACGCCCGTCAGCTGATAGGGGACATAGTCGGTCTGATGTTTGAAATTAGGTTTGGCGCGTCCCTGCACCCAGTCCGGCTCCGGCAGAAGCGTGGGGGCCAGCGCCGCCCAGCCGCGCAGCATACCGATGACGCCTTGCACTTCGGACTGAGCCAGACGCCGTCGCCCCGTATCGATTTCCAGTGCGTCCATGACGGACTTGGCTCCATCGTCCAGTGCATCCGCAAGGGATCGAAGCGCATCGCCGCGCGCATCGATCCCTTGCGCGCGCCAATCGGGCTGTGCGGCCCGCAGGCGGTCTGCGACCTTGGCAACACCCTGCGCATCAACCGCCGTGATTTTATAGTCGGTCTCCCCCGTTCGCGGGTTGATGACAGACAGGGTACGGGACATGCTCATGCGGGAATCCTATTGCGTCAGCGCGTTTGCTGTATGACGCAACGCAAATCGAGACAAACCCGCAAGGATAGGTGAGCCTTCATGGAACTCTATAAAGCTCTCGCTCTGCAAACCGAATGCGCCGCCGTGAACCGGGCGAGCGACAGGGCGGAGGCCCGCGCTATCATGAAAGCCAGCCTTGGCCGGATGACGGGACAGGTAATGAGTGCCCGCGCTTTCCATGGCGAAAGCCTGAAACTGGTCTGCATGCCGGAATATTTCCTGACCAGTTTCCCGGCTGGCGAAAGCGCAGCGGAATGGCGCGACAAAGCCTGTGTCGAGATGGACGGGGCCACCTATGAAGCGATCGGAACGCTGGCGCAAAAGAGCGGCATGCATATCGGGGCGAACCTCTATGAACGCGACCCGAATTTCCCCGAACTCTATTTTCAGGCCAGCACCATTACCGCCCCATCGGGTGACATCATCCTGCGCTATCGCCGTCTGATCAGCATGTACGCGCCGTCGCCCTATGATGTGATGGAGGCCTATCTGGAGCATTATCCGCTGCAGGACTGGTTTCCCGTGGTCGATACGCCGCTGGGACGGCTGGCCGCGCTGGCCAGCGAAGAAATCCGTTATCCGGAGATTTCGCGCATTCTGGCTGCGAATGGGGCCGAAGTCATTCTGCATCCGACGAGCGAGGCCGCATCGACGCAGATGACGTACAAGAACGTCGCCAAGCTCGCCCGGGCGCAGGAAAATCAATGCTATGTCATCTCCGCCAATAGCGCGGCCATCACCGGGACGGCGCTAACGCCTGAGTCGACGGATGGCCGCAGTCAGATCGTGGATGATCGCGGCATCATCCTGGCTGAAGTGCCGACAGGCGAAACCATCACCGCCTGCGCCGACGTCGATATCCGCGCGCTTCGCGATCGCCGCCGCCGCAATGGGATGGACAATATGCTCGCCCGCCAGCCCATGGCGCTCTACGCGCAGATGTTCACCGGAATGGCTATGCACCCGAGCGGATCACTCGGCGATGGAGACGAAGCACCCGGCAAGGATTTCTACAAGAGGCGACAGGATGCGGTGATCGAGCGGCTAGCGAAAAATGGCGTGATCTGAATCAGCCGTTAGCTCATCGCTGGCGTGCAGCGGTGTCTGGGCGATGTGTGGTTGGCGATTCGTCCGTCCTCGATCCAGTCCTGCCGAACCCAGACAAAGCTGTCCGCATTGGCCATGAAGAGCGTCCAGATTTGGGGCTCGCCATTAGACATGGTCCGCTCTTCCCCATCATATTTCAAGGTTAGCCAGTTTTCGCCATGGGCGATGATATCCGCGTGGGTTTTTTCCGATACGTTGCGATAGCTCGTCAGGCGCTTCGCCGAAGAGTCGATTTCGATGCGGATCGGCTCACCGTCGCAGACATAATCCTCGGTCACCACGTCGCCTGTTTCATTGATGACGATTGTTCCCCATGTGCCTTCTGCATCGACGAGAACATTTGCCAAAAAACTCGCCGGGCTGAAGGCTATCAGAGCCGTGATGAACGCAAACCATTTCATGTCGTGACGGTCGGCCTTTTCACGATGTTTGTCAAAGACTGCTAGGGGCGGCGAGAGATACTTTGGAAGGTAGAAACGGCCTATTTAAGTATACTTCGCCATATTCGCACGGATCTCATCCTGATCCCAGATGACTCCGCCCATCCAGTCGCCGCAAGCCGGGGCGAAGTGGACGGCCGTGATCGAGGCATACATGCCGGAGCTGATATAGGGGTCGCCTTCCATCTTACTGATCGCCGCGTCCGCGCTGTCGGCGGGAATGAGGAAGATACTGCCGATGATCGGCCCGTCGGGCGTTTCACGGATCGGTCCGGCGACCCGGTAATCGGCATTGTTGGCTTCGATATGGTCCAGATGGCCGAACAGATGTTCGTTACGTAGCGGCGGGGTTTCTGGTCCATCCAGGCAGGTGACGAGCCATGTGTGCTGATCGAGACGCGGAACGCGTTTGGCTTTGGACATAAAAGGTTTTGTCCCCGGCATTTCTTGCCGGGGCCTCCATCGGTATCGGACAAGGCCTCGCAAGGCTCCGGAAGTAAATGCCCGGGACGGGCATATGCGGGCCTGACTTTGATCAAATGACGCGCTACCCGTCCGCCTAGGAGGACAGGTTATGGAGGGGAATTCCATCATCATTGCGACGCTGGTCGCCTATAAGCTTTTGTTGCTGGGCATCGGCTTCTGGGCCAGCCGTCGGGTCGACAGCGAGGGCGATTTTTTCCTTGCGGGGCAGGGACTCGGGGCGTGGACGGCGGGCTTGTCCTATGCGGCGTCGACGTCGAGCGCCTGGGTGCTGCTGGGTTTTACGGGCATGGTGTTCACGCAAGGCCTCGTTGCCCTCTGGCTCGTCCCGGGGATTTTCGGCGGATATGTCCTGACCTGGTTGGTGATGGGCCCGCGCCTGAATGCGGAAACGCGTGAACGCGGCCACATAACCGTCATCGACTTCCTCGTCACCGATGCAGACCGATGGGCCCGTCTGATCGGGCTCCTCGCGGCGGGGCTGATCCTGTTCTGTTTCGTCTTCTACATTGCGGCTCAGTTCCAAGCCGCCGGGAACGCCTTGACCGAAGTGTTCGGGATGAGCGCGACGGAAGCGATCTTGCTCGGTGCCGCTGTGATCCTGATATACTGCCTGCTGGGTGGTTTTCTGGCGGCGTCGATTACGGATGCGCTGCAGGCGGGCGTCATGGTGCTGGCCTGTATCATCGTGCCGATCGCGGCTCTCAGCGCGGCAGGCGGTCTCGGCGCTGTAATGGACGCGCTCCGGGCCAACGAGCCTCAGTCCTACTTCAGCCTGACCGGCTCTGCCTTCGGCATGGCCGGAATCGGCATGGCGATGGGTCTGCTTGGCACGGGACTCGGCGCGCTGGGACAGCCGCAGCTGCTTAACCGGATCATGGCCGTGCGGTCGCAGACGGAACGCGTTCGCGGCGCAGCAATCACGATTGGCTGGGGCGTTCTCATCTATAGTGGTCTGGTTGTGCTGGCGCTGTCCGGGCGGGCCATGTCTCTCGATACGGGTGGGGAGAGCTTGTTCTTCGCCGCTGCCAGCGCCTATCTGCCTGCCGCCATAGCCGGGGTGGTGATCGCAGCCGTTCTGTCCGCCGTCATGTCTACAGTCGATAGTCTGCTGCTCGCGGCGGCGTCGGCGGTCAGTCACGATAGCGGTCTGCGCTGGGGCACGCCGAAGCGCGCGCTGCTGATGGGGCGGCTGGCCATGGTGGCGGTCGCACTCTTCGCGGTCGGGCTTACGCTCTTCGCGCCGAAAGATATTTTCACCCGCGTACTGTTCAGCTGGGTTGCACTGGGTGCCGCTTTCGGGCCCGCCATTCTGACGCGCTGTCTGGGCTGGCGCGTGCGGGGCGGCGCCGTGTTCTGCGCCGTAATCGTGGGCTTTGTCGCGGCTGTCATCGCCTACAACATTCCGGGCCCGGGTGCGGATGTGGTCGAAAAATGGGGCAGCTGGGCGCTCGGGTTGATCATACTTGCCATAGGAAGGGTCAAACATGGGTAGTTACGTCAAGCGCACCACGCTGATGGTGCGCAATATGGAGCGCGCGCTTACCTTTTACCGGGATGTGCTGAAGGCCGACATCTGGTTCGACACGCCCTTTACCCTGTCGGGCGAAGGGCTGCCCATCGGCAAGAAAGGTGATGAACTCCGTCTTTGCATCGTCAAGTTCCAGCATGACGAAATCGGTATGATTGGCCTGATGGAATTTGCGGAGCCACCCGTCGCGGTGCCGGAGGTGAATTTCGATCTGGGATATGGCAAACCCGTCTTCGTCGTCGTCGCTGATGATGCGCAGGGGATTTACGACCGTGCGGTCGAACACGGCTTCAAGCTGCGCGGCGAACCGCGCGAATGGTCGACGAAAGGTGCCAGGGGGGAAACCAAGCACTTCCTCTCGACCAATCTCTGGGACGATGACGGCCATTTCTTCGAATGCAATCAGGTGACGCGCATTGACCCGGCCTAGTCGAAGGCAGGCCTGGGGCGTTGCGCAACGCCCGGTCGGCAAGCCCAAGCCGGACGATTTTCTGTTCAAGGAAGAGCCGATCCGGGCGATCGAGGCAGGTGAGGTGCTGCTGGAAACGCTCTATCTCGGCATCGCACCGGTGATGCGAATGTATATGATGGATGCGGCCAAGGCAGGCATCGTCACTGGCGAAGCGCCGCTCGACATTGGCGATACAATTCATGGTCGCGGCGTCGCGCGTGTGCTGGAAAGTCGCCACCCCGACTATGCCGTGGGCGATGTCGTGCAGGGCCAACTCGGCTGGCAGACCCACAAGATTTCGGCCATGACGGCGGGAGAGCGGTTCCTGCGCGTCACGGAGCATGATCTGTCCTACGCGCTCGCCGTCCGTATCCTCTCCATGACGGGGCTGACGGCCTATACTTCCTATCGTTATCGTTGTGACCCGAAACCGGGCGAAACTCTGCTCGTCAGCGGTGCTGCAGGCGGCGTCGGTCATATGATCGTACAACTGGCCAAGGCGGACGGGTTGTGCGTGATCGGCTTGGCCGGCGGGCCGGAAAAATGCGCCATCGTCAGAGGTCTCGGCGCCGATGCAGTAATCGATTACAAGAATGAGGATGTCGGCGTCGCCATCGATAGCCACGCTCCTGACGGGCTGGATATCTACTACGATAATGTCGGCGGAGAAATCCTGATGGCGGCGCTCGACCGGCTCGCCATGGGCGCGCGGGTCCTGCTCTGCGGCTCGATCAGCGAATATGGCCGGGCGGAAAGTTTCGGGCTGACCAACTATACGCGACTGCGCCGGGCCGAAGCCGATATGCGGGGCTATTTCGTCTATAATCATCTGCACCGCTTCGACGAGACGGTTTGCACCCTGTCCAGCATGATCCGCGCGGGAACGCTAAAACCGCTGGTCGACGAACTGATCGGGTTCGACAAAATGCCAGAAGCGCTGATTGGCGTCTATGATGGCAAGAATGTCGGGACACGCTGTGTGAGGGTGACGGCATGACTAAACCCAGAATCCGGTTTCAGCGTGCCAACTTCCTCGTCGCAGATATTGATCGCGCACTGACTTTCTATCGCGACGTGCTCGGCTTCGAGGTCGTGTTCGTCAAGGACAGTGATCCTGACAGCTATAGTTACGATGTGTTCGAAATCGCGCGCGGTCCGGCGATGCGTTTCTGCGTGCTTCGGACGGCGGATCAGCCCAACGTCATGGCCCTGACCGAAGTGCCGGGACTATCGCCATCAGGCGTGACGCCGCGCCGTGCCGGCATCGTGCTGGAAGCACGCGACATCGATCAGGCCGTCGCCGCGTCCAGGCAACTTGGTTTGCGCGTCTACCGGGAAGATCATCTGATCACCAAGGACGGACGCGAAGGCGTCGAATACGGCATTGTCGATTTCGACGGGAACCTCGTCGTGCTCTATCTCATCAGGAAGGATGCGCCATGAGCGTGACGATTCCGGCCAAGCCCGACGATGGCTACCCGACGCCGCGCTATGCCTGGACGCTCATCGCTTTCCTGACGATCGCTTATATTTCCAGCTTTCTCGACCGCTATATTCTCGGCCTGCTGATCGATCCGATCAAGGACAGCACGGGCGCAACGGACACGCAGATGGGCTTTCTCGCCTCAGCCTTTACATGGATCTATGCTTTGGCGGCTGTACCTCTGGGTTTTCTGGTCGACCGGGCCAACCGGACGAAGCTGGTCGCAATCGGCATTGCCGTCTGGTCGGCGGCAACGGTCTGGACCGGGACGGCCAAGTCGTTTCTGACCCTGTTTGCGGCGCGTGCCACAGTGGGCGTGGGGGAAGCCGTGCTCAGCCCGGCCGCCTTTTCCATGATCGGCGACAGTTTCCCCAAGGAACGGCGCGGTTTGCCAATTGCCGTCTATTCCATGGCGCTGGTCATCGGGGCGGCATTGGCCAATTTGCTGTCTGCCGGTGTGTTGCGCTGGGCCCGCACTGTCGGCGATGTGACGCTGCCGCTGATCGGCTCGGTCGAAACTTGGCAGTTCATCTTCATCGTGGTCGGCGCGCCGGGCTTTCTGATCGCGATTGTCTTCCTGTTTCTGCGCGAACCCCGCCGGATTGAGAGTAGCCCGCGCGAGGGTGCATCACTGGGCGATGCCTTTCGCTGGATTGGCGCCAATGCTGCCGCGTTTTTTACCTTCGTCCCGATCTTCATGTGCATGGTCGCGATTGCCTATGGGCAGTTTTTCAACGCTGCCATGTTCAGCCGGACCTGGGGCTGGGATACGTCCACCTATGCGCTGTTCAACGGGCTTTCCATCTTGGCGATCAGCCCCGTCACCTATGTCATTGCCGGGCGTCTGTCGGATAAGCGCGTTTCGGCTGGCGATCGGACAGCCCCGTTGAAACTGGCGATATTGGGCCTTTTCATTATGATCCCGTCCGCTGCGATCGCGCCCATCCTGCCAACGGGCATTCTGGCGTTTCTGATGTTCTGCACTACCACGGTCGGGATCGGCCTGGTCAGTGCGACAGGCGTTAATGCGTTGCTGGCCATCGTGCCGGGCGACGTTCGCGGCGTGGTCGTGGCGATCTATTATTTTTTCATCAGCTTCATCGGCGGCGCGCTCAGCCCGCCTTTTATCGGCTGGCTGAACGATGCGTTCTTTGCCGGGGACGGGCTTCGCTACGCGATGGCAATATATCCGCTGGCCTTCGGTCTGCCCGTCATTGTCCTGTCGGCCTTCACCCTGCGCCATTACAGGGCCGCGCTGTTGCGTCAGGACGCATCCCATGCGTAGCTATTTCGGTCCATCCGGCGCGCAAATCCACGCCCGCATCCACGGCACGGGTCAACCGTGCCTGTTCCTGCCGCCCGCTCCCCATAGCGGGGCCTATTTCGAAGCGCTGATCCCGCATCTGCATGATCTGAAAATGATCGCGGTCGATTATCCGGGATATGGCGGTTCGGACCGGCAGGGCGAGCCGGCGATCGAGGCCTATGCGGCGGCGATCGCTCCACATGTGCCGAACGACGCTGTGCTGGTCGGCTTCCATACTGGCAATCTTGTCGCTGCGGAAATTGCCAGGCGGTCGGACGTATCGGGCATCGTCATGATCGATATTCCTTGGTTCGACGCGCAGACGCGTGCGGCCTACGCCCGGAAGCTGCCGGGAACGCGGCTGCCGACACCTGTCCGGGGGAGTTACGTCAAGGCAGTGGACGGACGCCATGAAAGCGTCAGCGAGCTCCGGGCGTTTCATCTATGGGTTGAAACGCTGCGATCCGGCGCGCATCAGTCCGACGCCTTCCGGGCTGCATTTGCTTATGATCCGCATGCCGGTCTGGCGAACCTGCCTTGCCCTGTGCGTATCATCGCGACCCGGTCCGGTCTGCTTGAGCCCAGTCGGGCGGCAGCTTCGGCAATCGACGTGTCTTTGACAGAACGCATGGACGTGAGCGCGCCCGTGTTCGAAGCTCATGCCAGAGAGATGGCCGCCGCAATCGGTGAAGCTGTCCAGATGATCTGTTCGGGGACTGAATGAGCGATACGCGCTGCTATATGATCGTGACCTGTCACATCCATGACAGAGACCGATTTCTGTCGGGATATGGCGCGCGCGCGCGTGAATTGGTGGGCCAGTTTGGCGGGCGATATATCCTCATGGCGCAAGGCGCGGAAGCGCTGGAAGGCGATTTCGGTGACGGAGCCAGCATGGTGATCTCCGAATGGCCGGACCGCGAGACAGCCAAGCGCTTCTGGAACAGCCCGGACTATGCAGACGCGAAGAAACTGCGTGACGATATCGCCGATGTTCAGGTCGTGATCGTGGAGGCTCCGAAATTATGAACCGCTTGATTCCCGTTGTTTTGACGCTCCTCATGAGCGCGCCCGTGGCTGCGCAAGACAAGGATGCCGACACCCGCATCGCCGAGCGCGATCTGCGTGAGATGAAGCAGATCCTGCCCGGTTTCTATACGAACGAAGAACAGGTCTATTTTCAGAGCAATCTGGACATGGCCGAAGACAGGCGCCTGCCGCGTCTGACTCTCAAGATCGAAAAGGATGGCGACGGCTTCAAGGCCACGACGACATCCAGCACGGGCCGCCAGACCGAAGCGCGGCTGGAATATCGCGTCGAGGACGGTCAAATTCTCTCCCGTGAATATCGGGACGGCGAAGTGGATTGCGAGCGCATATTTTCGCGCGAATTCAACAGCTTTCGTGGAGAGGGTTGTGGCGGCATGGTCGTGGCGGACGCCCAGGGTTTTCAGTTCGGCATGCCGGACAATCCGTTTCACATGCTGCGAGCGCGCGCCTTCAAATGCTGGGCCAGCCCGCGCAAGGCGGACGGCACCTACGCCTTCTATAATGATCTTGTCCTGCATGATCAGGGCGGGCGTGTCTGGATCGACGCGACCGATGAGCATGAACGGGTCGGTTTCCGGATCCGAAATGTGCAATGGCCGACCGGTATCAACCGGGACTCGCTGGTTCTCTACACCTATCGCGGCGACGATGCGGATTATGCACCCAGCTATACCTGGACGGACCCATCCGCAGAACGGCTCGCTATCAATACGCGCTGGCTGCAAGTGTCCTGCACGGCTGGCGATGCCACCATCATCCCCAATATCAACCTGAAGACCGGAAGTGGAAACTGACATGAAAACATTATTGCTCGGCGCTGCGATTGCAGTGGCTTTTGGGGGCATGGCCTCCGCTCAAACGATGACCTTCCCGCAAGGCGCGTTGAAGGACGGACGGATCGATCTGGAATCTCCGCAAGGTGTCATGATGGCGAACCGGAAGGTTCAGTGTTCAGTGATCGATGAACAGCCAGTCACCTATTACTGGCATGGCCAGGCCTATTCCCGCCGGATGGGCGAACGCGATGTGCATCTGTTCGATGTCGAGGGCATGAACATCCGTCAGTGCGGCACGGTCAACGATGCCGATCGCGGCATGGGCTACAAGCTCGTGAGCCGTGAAATTCTGCTCTATAAGGACAAGGATACGGGCGAAGTTCTCAAGACCTGGACCAATCCATGGACCGACGAAGAGCTCGAGGTCATGCATGTCGCCAACGATCCGGTGAACTTCACCAGCTACATGATGGGCCGCGACGGAAGTCCGGGCGCTTTCCGCGGCGACATTTACGGCAATCATTTCCAGATGAATTCGACCTTCCCGCTCTGGTATCCGAACCCGCTGGCGTCCGATTATCAGCCGGAAATCGGTGGCACATATCACGCTACGGAAATGTTCAACTTCCTGGGCCGCGTCGATGAGCTGACAGATCCGTCAACACATACGGCACCGATCGCCGTCGGTTGGGCGCGGATGAGCGACTGGCTGCCATGGATGAAGATGAATGGCCGCGAAGGCATTATCTACATGCATACGGCTGGACTCAAACTCGACAGCTTCGATGATCTGTCGGACACGATGAAGGCCGAAATCGACATGCATTATCCGGACTATGTCGCTCCGCCACCTGTGTCCGATCCGCGTGACAATATGACAAGCTGGAAATATTACAAAGCGGTTCGCGAAGGCGAGGAAACACTGCCTGATCGCGGGTAGAGGAGGTATTGGGTGAGCGCTTCGCGCTCATCCGCTCACTGCATTCGCGGCACAGCCATTGATCGGTCCGCTGGACCGATCATCGGGCAAAGGCCGATCAGGCTGCGTCCATTCCGATATCGAAATTGGGTGCGCTGTGGGTCAGCGCGCCGACACTGATGATGTCGACGCCCGTTTCGGCGATGCCGCGGACCGTATCGAGATTGACGCCCCCTGAAGCCTCGACGGTCAGGCGGTTCGTATCGAAGCTATGAATGATGTTCTGCGCCTCGCGGAGCGTGACGGGGTCCATATTGTCGAGCAGCACGACGTCCGGCTGATAGGGCAGGACGATTTTCAACTGCGCGATTGTGTCCACTTCCACGCTGACGGTCGTCATATGATCGCGCGCTTCCATGACCGTGCTCAGCGCGGCGTGAATGCCGCCCGCCAGGGCGATATGATTATCCTTGATCATGATCGCCGCAGCCAGGCTTTCGCGGTGCGCATAGCCTCCGCCCGCCAGAACGGCCTGCTTTTCCAGCGCGCGCAGCCCGGGCGTCGTCTTTCGGGTCGCGGCGATGCGCGTGCCTGTCCCGGCCACGGCCTCGACATAGGCGGCGGTCAGGGTCGCGATCCCGCTCATCCGACCGAGGAAATTCAACGCCACACGTTCGGCAGACAGGAGCGAGCGGCTCGGCCCCTCGACGCGCGCGACGACCGTTCCCGGTACGACCAGCGTTCCGTCACCGGCCTCGATGATGAAATCTATGTCAGGGTCGACGCAGCGATAGGTCAGTTGGGCAGCCTGCATTCCGGCGATTACACCGGCGTCGCGGGCCCGCATAAGCAGTGAACCACTGGCCGACGCCGGGACAAGCAGGTTGGCGGACAGATCACCTGACTGTCCGAAATCCTCTTCCAGCGCTCGCCGGACGATGGGTTCGATGATGACGGAGGGCAGGGGTGGCAAATGCGACATGGCGCGCTCCTATCCGCTCGGAAATGGCACGTCGAGGCCTAGCCCGTTGAGCATGCCCCAGCCTTCTACGGCCGCCAGCAGCTCTGGGGCCCGTTCGGGCTCTGTCAGGCGCACTCGGGTCCAGTCGAGAAAATGTGTCGCCACGGCATGTCCGATGGACTTGGCACTTTCATCACCGCGCAGCGCCAAAGCGGCCAATTCGAAAAACACGGCATAGACCGGATCGAATTGACCGGACTGGGCGACCATGCCGAGAACAGCCATCAGATCTTTCGCCGGTAGAGGCTTCGGCGGCAGGGCGGCTTCCAGGTCCTGCATGTTGCGTGTCGCTATTTCCCTCAGCGCCGCCTCGATCACACCCGCCTTGGACCCGTAATGATAGACCAGCATCCGGTCAGACGTTCCCGCCGCTTTCGCCATGGGACGCAGGCTCGCTGCACTGACCCCATGGGCGAGCACAAAGTCGGCCAGCGCGTCCGTATATTTCAGTTTCTCGGTCACTTGACTCATTCTGTAGCGATCGCTACGCGTGTAGCAACTGCTACATTGGAGGGTTGATCATGGATCGCAAGTGGACGTTCATTCTTTACGGTATTGTTTTCTGGCTGTTGGGGGTGGTCATGATCCGGGTTCTGCATCCCTACTTTTACGGCGATCTGGGTATGCATGTTCTGTTTCTGTTGATCGCGATCGCGATCGCGCCGCCGACGCTTTTGATCACAGCCCGGCTGAGCGGCCGGACGAAGCATGAAATGGTCGTGCCAACGGCTTTGATGGCCATGCCGGCCATGCTGATGGACGGTCTGTCGGTAACTCTGGATGCGATGGGCATAACCCATATCTATGCCGACAACCCGCTGCACAGCGCCTATGCCGGAGGCGTTTTGCTCGTTGCATTCTGGGCGACCTTGATGTTTGCGCTTCTGTGGCATCGTCAGCCTGGCTAAGCCTATTCCAGCCGGTCATAGGTCATGAAACTGGAGCGGCTGGTTTTATCCTGATCCGGGAAGTCTGCGCGGTAATGTCCACCCCGACTTTCCTCCCGGGCGAGGGCTGCCGCCGCAATCATATGGCTGGCGATCAGCGGGTTGGCGCGCCCGACCCGGGCGATCAGCTCGTCGATAATGTCCAGCAGACGGTTCAGGCCGGCAGCACTGCGCTGAACGCCGCAAAGCTCCGTCATGCTGTTACGCAGGGACTGGCTGACATCCGGCCCCATTGAGAGCCAAGGCTGCACGCGAACCCCATCGGCGCGACGTTCGGGAACGGTCATGGCGTTGATATGCTCCGCCGCGCGCCCGCCGAATACGACGGCTTCAAGCAGGCTGTTGGATGCCAGCCGGTTCGCGCCGTGCAGACCTGTCGCAGCGCATTCGCCGATGGCGTAGAGGCCCGGCAGCGATGTCGCGCCGTGACTGTCGGTGGCCAGCCCGCCCATATGGTAATGTACGGCAGGCGCGACCGGGATCAGATCGCGTCGCGGGTCGATGTCGGCGCTGATGCAACTTTGAAAGACCGTCGGAAACTCATCCGGGAAATGCGCACCGATGCTTTTGCGGCAGTCCAGGAAAGGTTGTCGACCCGCCTGGATCTCGGCAAAGATGGCGCGGGCGACATCGTCGCGCGGCGCCAGTTCGCCCTGAGGACTGTAGCGCTGCATGAAGCGGCGACCATTGGCGCTGACCAGGGTGGCGCCCTCGCCGCGCAGGGCTTCGGTTGCCAAGGGCGCCGGGTCACGCCCAATATCGATCGCGGTGGGATGGAACTGCACGAATTCCATATCGCGCATCACGGCACCGACGACAGCGGCCATGCCCAGCGCGTCACCGCGGGCCGTGCGGGGGTTGGTCGTGACCGAGAACAGCCCACCAACACCGCCCGTCGCCAGGACGGTCACATCCGCTTCCAGCGCCAATAGCGCCCCGTCGTCGCGGCGGGCCATCGCACCGGCAATGCCGCCCTGACCATCCAGCAGCAGGCTTTCCGCCCGCCAGCCGATCAGCCCTTCGACGTGATCTGCATCCTGCGCCTGGCGCACCATGACTGTGATGATTTCGCGTCCCGCCGTATCGCCTTTGACCCGGGCGACACGTGGCATGGAATGGGCCGCTTCGAGCGAGAGATAGAGCTCGCCCTGTTCGTTCCGGTCGAACGGAACGCCGAGCCTGTCAAGATCATGAACGCGTTCTGCGCCCTGTTCAGCTACCAGACGGGCGATGACAGGATCGACCAGCCCGTCTCCAGCGGCAATCGTGTCGGATGCATGACTTTCAGCGCTGTCTTCACTCGACAGGGCAGCGGCGATCCCGCCTTGCGCCCAGGCCGACGCGGCCCCCTTGGACGAGCGGCGCGATGTCAGCACATAGACCGGACGGGGTGCCAGCTTCAACGCAAGGTAAAGTCCGGCCAGTCCCGCACCGACGACCAGGACGGAACCGGCGGGCAATCGCTTGCGATCCAGTGTGCCAATGGCCGTGTTCAATGGGGGACTCGCAGCGACATAGAGGACGGGCCTAGACGATGGGGACTTGCGAGGGAAGGGCGAGCGACTAAAGAGCGCGCATGCGACTCTATGACTATCTCCCGTCCGGTAACAGTTACAAGGTCCGGTGGGTCGCCGCACATCTGGGTCTCGACTACACCCATATCGATGTTGATATTCACAAAGGCGACACGCAGACGGCTGAATTCCTTGCGCTCAATCCTGCGGGTCAGATTCCGCTGCTGGCGCTCGATGATGGGAAGACGTTGGCAGAAAGCAATGCGATCATCTGCTATCTGGCTGATGGGAGCGATCTTGTCCCGACGGACAGCTATGCCCATGCGAAAATGCTGCAATGGCAATTCTGGGAGCAGTATCGCCACGAACCGGCTATCGCCGTGGCCCGCTATATCTGCAATTATGACCGTGAGACCAGAGCTGACGAACTGGCGCAACTCATGCCCAAAGGCGACGCCGCACTGGCCATGATGGACGCGCATCTGAAAGAGCGTGACTGGTTCGTCGGCGATCGTTGCTCGCTCGCCGATGTGTCGCTTTACGCCTATACTCATGTCGCGGATGAGGGCGGTTTCGATCTGTCAGCCTATTCATCGGTGCAAGCTTGGCTCACGCGCTTTTCCGCGCAGGACAATCATATTGCCATCACAGACAAACCTGCTGCGTGAACATAGAACGTTTATCCCGGCTCAACCGTAGACACGCCATGACATTCCTTCGCCAATCCTCACTCGCCGGTTTCGTACTTCTTCTCGCGGGGTGCAGCGCGGCTAGCGTGCTGAATGGCATCACCCCGTCATCCAGTTTCGATCGGGACAAGGATATTGCGTACGGCGAACTGCCACGACAGACGATGGATATTTACCGCGCTGCAGAGCCTGTTTCAGACGCGCCTGTGATCATGTTTGTCTATGGCGGCGGTTGGACCCGCGGCAGCAAAGGCATGTACAAGTTCGCCGCGGAAGGGTTCACACAACAAGGCTATGATGTCGTTGTGCCGGACTACCGGCTATATCCTGACAGTCGCTATCCGGATATGATCACAGACACGGGCGCTGCCGTTCTTGCCGCCGCAGAGCGTTTCCCCGACAGGGATCTGGTGCTGATCGGACATTCCGCTGGCGGCTATAATGTGCTGATGACGGCCTTGGCTCCGGATCTGTCCGGTGTCGATGCCTGTGACAGGATTGCCGGAATCATCAGCCTCGCAGCGCCCACAGGGGCCTATCCGATGACGGATGAACCTTACCTCACCATCTTTCCCGACCATTTTAAGGGAGACGATGCGCCGATGGCCCGCACGGTCGATGCGCTACCCCCGGTTATGCTGGTCAATGGGCGTGAGGACGAAACCGTTGGGTACAAAAACGCATCTGCATTGGGGGAACGCCTCACGGCGCAGGGCTTGGTCGCAGACGTCAGGATTTATGACGACATGAACCATATTGATCCCGTCCGGGTTCTCTCGCGCTACTTTGATGGCGGCAGCACGCTGAAAGATGACATCGTCACGTTTGTCCAAGGGCTTCCGGACAGGTCTGCGCGTTGCGACGCCAAGCCGTAGACGCAGGCTAGCTGGCAATATTGACGGCTCTCATGCGCATGGCGTGCCGTGCCCGTAACATATTCATGGTCATCTGAACCGAACTCCGATTGTCTTCGTCGACATGATGAAAGGCCATGGGATGAGCTGGAAAGCTGCGTGTCCGGCATCGCCGCGTCAGCATGATGGCAATGTTGCCGTGACGATGATCCCGGGCAATTCGCGCATAGGTCGCGCGGACCGCTGCTTCCGGACCCTCCAGCAACTGCATAACGACGCCGCCATGCATGACGGCAACTCCGGTCACATTGGCCGTGCGATTACGCTGACGCGATCGTTCAACGATCTGCTGCAGCGCCGACGGCGTCAGACCGGACCGCGCGTCGGACAGGTAAATAAGCTGATACATAAGCGACCCGATCTCCCACATCATCCGCTCTGGTCACTACGGATGTGGTAACATAGGTAAACTTACTGACCGAATGATTGCCAGACAGGGTTAACGCGCATCCGGATTTCATCTGGTCATTTGGGCTTGCGGTCGGTAGCGCGACGGGATGACAATCGAAGCCCCTCCGCAGACGCGGACGCTATTATCCATACAAGCCTTGCGCGGCGTGGCCGCCTTGCTCGTCGTGCTGTTCCACAGCGCCGAAATCTGGCGTGACATGTCGGGCGGTGCGGGGCTGGACGGGCTCTGGGATCGCGGCTGGGCCGGGGTTGATCTGTTTTTCGTGATCAGTGGTTTCGTCATGGTCTGGGTCGCGGGGGAACGCGCGTCCGGCCTGCGCAGCGCCGGGCGGTTCCTGTTTGATCGCGCCACACGCGTTTATCCGCTCTGGTGGGTCTTCTGCGCGTTGATGGGGCTTTATTTCTGGGTCACCTACGGACAGCCCGCCACACCGGTGATATATGACGCGCAGACGGCCTGGGGGCAATTCTTTGCCTCCATGGCCTTATGGCCGACCGAGGTGCAGCCCGTGCTGACCGTGGGCTGGACGCTGACCTTCGAGCTGGCCTTCTATGCGGTTTTCGCCTTGCTTTTGCTGCTACCTTCCCGGTTCCGGATGGGGGCGATCCTGATTTGGGGACTGGGCCTTGCGCTGATCTGGCTCTTGCGCCCGGACTCGCCTGCCTTGCCGGACAGCTGGCTGGGGGTCGTCATGAGCCCGCTCTGCCTCGAATTCGTATTTGGCGCGCTGGTGGCCTGGCTGGTGCAGCGATTTTCGATACCGCGATCTGTCGGTCTGACCCTCTTCTATCTCGGGGCAATGGGATTTCTCGGTCTGATGATTGCGGGCGAGACAGTGGGCGGACTACCGGACATTGATAGCCGGGTCGCGACCTTCGGTCTGGCCGCCGCCGTCCTGCTCTGCGGGGTGGTCACGGTTGAACGCAATGGCGGGATTGTCGTGCTGCCAGCCCTGCGCGCAATCGGGGATGCGTCCTATACGCTCTATCTCAGCCACTTGCTTGTCATACTCGCCCTCAAGCGTGTCTGTGAGGCTGCTGGCATCCTGACTGCGCCGAGCCTGTCCGGGATGGCCGTCTTCATGGCGCTGGCGACATCAGCGAGCCTCATCGCGGCTCTGATCCTCTACCGCCTTCTGGAAAAGCCGCTTCTGACACTCAGCCGCGCACTCCTGCCAAAGAGAAGGGATATGACATGATGAAACAATATCGGAATAGACGGGCCGCCATCGGGCTGCTCGCGGCCATGGCAATGACGGCTCTGTCGGCTTGCGCGTCCGTCGCGGCGGACAGACCAGAGCCGGATTCCAAGCTGAGCGCACCCGTCACGATCTTTCTGGTCCGCCACGCCGAGAAGCAGGGCGGCGACGATCCGGCACTGACAGAGGGAGGGGCGATCCGGGCCGAAGCGCTGTCCGCTCTGCTCCGCGATGCCAATGTCGCGCATATCCATAGCAGCGACTATCGCCGCACGCGCGACACGGCGGCGCCACTGGCGGATCGGCTCGGACTGGCCGTGCGGCTCTATGATCCGCGTGACCTGCCCGGCATGGCGGAACGATTGCTTGCCAGCGAAGGCACGCATCTGGTCGTCGGGCACAGCAATACGACGCCGCAACTGACAGAACTGCTCGGCGGGGAGGGCGGCACGCCGATCGTCGAAGCGACGGAATATGACCGTCTCTATCTGGTCAGGCGCGCGCCCGACGGCTCCATCAGCACGGTCTTGCTGCGCTACGGTGCGCCAACAGGCTGACGCCCGCCGATCCGGCTTGCACCAACTCGCCGTTACGCGCATAGTCACATTATCCGAGGGGCACCGAAGCGGTCCGGTATCGTCGTCAGACGGGACCGGAGTTTTCGATTATCAATCGAAAAGAGCGAAGGTGCCGCGCACGCTTGTGCGCGGGCTCGCGCGCAGCGCGGCCTGATGACACAAGCAAACGCGGCCCCAGACTCCGCCCACGGTCGAGACGCACCCTTTGAACTTGATCCCCGGCAAGGGGCGGAAGGACGGATTATGCGGCCCCTTTGGGGACGTGTGTCGTCCACACTGACAGGACTGCACGATGAACAAGCCACTTACTCAGGATGATTTCCAGACGCCGACCGTGACGACCGGGCCGCTGCCGGCCTCCGAGAAGGTCTATACCGCGCCCATGGCTGATCCGTCCTTGCGCGTGCCGCACCGGCTGATCCACCTGCACCCGTCCGCCGAAGAGCCACCCGTGCCGGTCTACGACACGTCAGGGCCCTATAGCGACGCGGCGATCGAGATCGATGTAGAGCGCGGCCTGCCGCGTCCGCGCACAGCGTGGGTCACCGCGCGTGGCCATGTGAGCGAATATGAGGGCCGCGACGTCAAGCCTGAGGATAACGGTCATGCGACGGGCAAATATCTGGCGCGTGAATTTCCGGTCAAGCATCGCCCGCTTCGTGGGGACGGCACAGGGCCCGTCACCCAGTATGAATATGCCAAAGCCGGGATCATCACCAAGGAGATGATCTACGTTGCCGAGCGCGAAAATCTCGGGCGTCAGGCCATGCTCGACGGCGCGCAGGACCGCGTGGACGGGGGCGAGAGCTTCGGCGCGGATATCCCCGCCTTCGTCACGCCGGAGTTTGTCCGGGACGAAATTGCACGCGGTCGCGCCATCATTCCCGCCAACATCAACCACGCCGAGCTGGAGCCGCAGATCATCGGCCGCAACTTCCTGGTCAAGATCAACGCCAATATCGGCAACTCCGCCGTCGCCAGCTCGGTCGAGGAAGAGGTCGAAAAGATGGTCTGGGCGACGCGCTGGGGCGCGGACAATGTCATGGATCTCAGCACAGGCCGGAACATCCATAACACGCGCGAATGGATCATCCGCAACGCCCCCGTGCCGATCGGGACCGTCCCGATCTATCAGGCGCTGGAGAAGGTGAACGGCGTCGCCGAAGATCTGACCTGGGAGGTCTATCGCGACACGCTGATCGAGCAGGCCGAGCAGGGCGTGGACTATTTCACCATTCATGCGGGCGTGCGCCTCGCCTATATTCACCTGACGGCGGACCGCGTCTGCGGCATCGTCTCGCGCGGCGGTTCGATCATGGCGAAATGGATGCTCGCCCATCATCAGGAGAGCTTCCTCTACACCCATTTCGAGGAGATTTGCGACATCATGCGGGCCTACGATGTGTCGTTCTCCCTCGGCGACGGCCTCCGCCCCGGCGCCATTGCCGACGCCAATGACCGCGCGCAGTTTGCCGAACTGGAAACGCTCGGCGAGCTGACGCAGATCGCCTGGAAAAAAGGCTGCCAGGTCATGATCGAAGGGCCCGGCCATGTGCCCATGCACAAGATCAAGGTGAATATGGACAAGCAGCTGCGCGAATGCGGCGAAGCGCCCTTCTACACGCTCGGTCCCCTGACGACCGACATCGCGCCGGGCTACGACCACATCACGTCGGGCATCGGCGCGGCCATGATCGGCTGGTTCGGCACCTCCATGCTCTGCTACGTCACGCCCAAGGAACATCTCGGCCTGCCCGACCGCGACGACGTGAAGGTCGGCGTCATCACCTACAAACTCGCCGCCCACGCCGCCGATCTCGCCAAGGGCCACCCCGCCGCGCAAATCCGCGACGACGCGCTCTCACGGGCAAGGTTCGAGTTCCGCTGGGAAGACCAGTTCAACCTGTCGCTCGACCCGGAAACGGCCCGCGACTATCACGACCAGACCCTGCCCAAGGAAGCCCACAAGACCGCCCATTTCTGTTCTATGTGCGGGCCGAAGTTCTGCTCCATGGAGATCACGCGCGAAGTGCGGGAATATGCAGCCGGGTTGGGGGAGAATGAGAAGGCCGCGCTGGGCCTGACGCCGGAGGAGGGGATGCGGGAGATGTCGGAAAAGTTTAGAGAAGAAGGTTCTAAATTGTACTCATCAAAACGATAGTGTTGAATGAAAAGTTCGTAAATTCAAATTTCCTAAAGGGCTCATTTAAAGATGTTTTTGGGCTATATGTTTTCACGTACCATCCGGAGAATTCGAAATGACTGTAGGCGCTCTTACTCCTGATGAAGTTTTTACTCCTAGGTCGGCAGTTGTGAATGACAGGATGTATATTTCACGAGACAAACATGAAAGGGCTCTGGAGCGAGCATTAACAGGCAATAAAAATATAGTGATATATGGAGCGAGTGGCTGCGGAAAAAGTTGGCTTTGGAAAAGCTTTCTAGGCCAGAGAGAGCATCCATATATGATCGCAAATATGGCGCAAGCTTCAAACCTTGGCGGAGTTGGAAATGTTTTTGAAAATTGTTTTAATCGAGTAGAGCGTCGAGCGAAAACTGGCTCTTCATTTAGAGCCGGAGGGTCGCTTAATCTTGGTCCACTCAAATTAAGCGCTCAATTGATAGACACTGTCAAAGAGTTAGAGGTCGAACCATTTGAACGATGCCTTGCATTAATGAGTTCCTTAGGAAAATCTCGAAAATCAGTCATTGTGATCGAGAATTTTGAAAGCATTATAGAGGATGAAAGGCATATTAATGATCTAGCCGGTTTAATCACTCTCGTTGATGATGATGATTATGCTAGTTATGGGGTTAAATTATTGCTAGTCGGTGTTCCTGACGATATTCAACGTTATTTTTCTAAAACAAAATTTGCACAAACTATATCCAACAGGCTTGAAGAGATTCCGGAAGTTCAACGCCTTTCTAAGAATGAAGCTGAGCTTCTACTTCGGCAAGGGCTCATAGGTCTTCTAAATCTTAAGATTGATCCCGACGTGTCTCTTGAAAGGGTAGCGTTTATTACTGACTATATCCCTCAGCACCTACATGAAATTGGTTTGAAGATAGCATTTAACGCAATTGAATCTGGAAGTATTACTCATGAGGATTTCATGCAAGCTGCAATCGAATGGATTAAGTCGAGTCACTCTAGTGATTGGGCGGCCATCAGCAAGCGATTGGATTCTATAACTACTAAAATTGGCCGGCGAAATCAAACTTTATGGGCAATCGGTAATATTATGAAAACAGACTTTACGTCTGGAGATGTGGAATCTTTGATTAGGCAAGGTTTCCCGGCTTCGACTAGTGAAATCGCATTAAATGTTTCTGATGTTCTTAAGGAGTTGGCTTCGGGGGACAATCCAATTATTCGTATAGCTCCTAATGGAGCTGCATATCGGTTTGTTAGTCCGAAGTATTGTATAGCAATTCGAACAATGATTACGAAAGACGAGGAAATGATTGCGATACAGGAATACGATTATTTAGATGATTAAATTAGATATGATTATTGTAAATGTGATACAAAACCAGTGTAGACCCAGCTCATTTTAGTTTGCCGCGCCATGATTGTTGAAGTGTGTATACTGTGGCTGCCAGATCAAAAGGTTTTTAAGTGGAAGTTGGTTTGGCGTGATCGCGATTTTCAGGAGGTGAACTAAGATCGGTGTTTTCTCTAGTACCGATCCCTAAACTCCTCACACCCCTCCGCCTGCACATCGATCCCCGACACGATCCGCCATTCGCTCGCGCCGTCCTCGCCCATGTCCGCCATTGTGAGATGGTTCACCCCGCATCCCCGCACCACACCATCCACACGGATGACGAACGGAGCCCAGACGCTGGCGAGTTTGCCGGATTGCTTCACCTCCAGGTCGAACAATTCTTCTTCCGCCTGACCGACGTCGAGCGTCCCGACCCACTCGCGCCAGCTGGAAAGGCCGTTGGGGTCTACGCGTCCATCCCGGCGCAGGCGGATGAGGCGGGCGTCAGGTGCGAAGATGGCGTCGGCCATGGCTGGGTCGCCACGATACATGGCGATCATGAGGGAATAGGCGGTGGCTTGCGGGGTGGAGCGGTCGAGCGGCGCGGTGGCGTAATCTGGTGTGGTGTCGTCAGGCGCAGTGAGGGTTGCGGACGGTGTGAGCGGCTGGACCGTGTGCGCGCAGGCAGAGAGAAGACAGCCCAGAAGGCAGAGTGTGATTGCGGTGTTCGCTTTCATCATGGGGTCGCTTTCACGGCTTCGGTCTTGCGGACTGGATAGGGTGGATGGCGTGTCACAGCAAATGGGTGTGCAATGTACCATCAAGGTCCTCCTCCTGTCCGGGCGAGGACGTGCTTTAATCCCTGATTATGCCGTTAAGGACGATTTCGATTTCAGTCGCTTGCCCACAATCCGACAAACCTAATCCTCCCTATCCGTTTTCCGTGGTTTGTTAGGCTCGTCCGTCACAGACACGAGGTGGGGCATAACCCTCGGTGTGGCGGGTCGGTGTGAGGGCCGGGATTGGCGTGCAGCGAACGTGCTGCCTTCGGACCTGTCAGGTGATGGCAGGTCGCGCCGGACCCGGTGGGAGGTACGCGGATCTATGCAGCCGCGTGCGCCCTTCGATCCCTCCTCCGCCTCTATCGCTGGTCCCTGCGGACCGCGCGTGAGCCAATCATCCGCCCGGAGCCGCGTTCGGCACCGGGCGGTTAGGCCGCGGACAAGCAGGGATGGGCGACGGGGCCGGATGGGCGGGACGAGCCGATCACCGCGCGCGGACCTGTGTTCGTTGTAAATCGGTGTGTCTTCTTTCTGTCCGTCAACGGACAGGGGTCCGCGCCTCGTGTCACTTAGTCAAGGGTGGCGTTATCTGGGCCGCGTTGAATTGCGCGGTTGGACGATGATGGCTGCCTGCGGTTCAGGCGATCGATCGCGCTGTGTGGCGGTCTGTATGATGATCGCGAAGCGGAAGGGCGACTGGTGTCGCGCGAGGTCTTCAGCACGAACCGATCGAGCAGGCCGTTTTCCAGTTGCCCGGAGCGGGCCGACGCCTCTAGGATGCAGGTCACATTCAAAGGAGACGGTCGACCATGATGAAACCAACATTGATAGCCATGGCCTCAGCTTTGCTGCTGAGCGCGTGTGCCAGCGTGGAAACGGCTGAGACGACGCAAACGGTCCAGACGGCTTCCGGCGAGACCGTCATCAAGCCGCAGACCTTTTCCTCGACCGTCGTCGATGGTGACGGCGTCATCTGCAAATATCGCGACGTGACGGGGTCCAACTTCCGGCGCAAAATGTGCGGCACTGCCGAAGAATGGGCCGCCATCGAGGAAGAGGCCAAAAAGGCCACGGACCGGATTCAGCGTCGCAACCGCGGATTCGAACCCAGCAATTAGGCGGCGCGCGCAGGCCCTATCCGCCCGGTTCACTTGCCCGGGCGGATAGGGGGGCGGGCCTGAGCGGCAGTGGTTTTCCTGGCGTCGTTTCCGAATGGCATGAAATGTGCTATTTTCCGCGCGTTGAAATGGACACTTGAAGGAGACGCTGGACCATGCCGAAACATATAATCGCCGCTCTTGGTACGACTTTGCTGCTGACCGCCTGTGCCACGGTGGAAACAGCCGAGACGACAGAAACGGTGCAGACGGCGTCTGCGGAAAACGTCGTCAAGCCGCAAACCTTTTCCTCGACCGTGGTCGATGGGGACGGTGTGATCTGCAAATATCGCGATGTGACGGGGTCCAATTTCCGCCGCAAAATGTGTGGTACCGCCGAGGAATGGGCGGCCATCGAGGAAGAGGCGCGCAAGGCTGTCGAAAAGGTCCAGCGCCGCAATCGCGGGTTCGAGCCACCCAACCGATAGATCTGTGTGCCTCGTCTCGGGCATCTGTCGCCCGGGGCGTTGACTTGACACCCCTCGCGGCGCGGATCAGGCTCGGGCCTTAACGGGGGAAACATCATGAAGAAAACCATGCTTATCGCGGCGGCTCTGGCGGCTGGTTTGCCGGGTCAGTCACAGGCCAATCCTTACGAGGACGAAGTTGTCGCGCAGCTGCTCGTCATTCAGGGCGTCGCCCTGACAGAAGGCTATGAACAATTTGGCGATGTCGCGATCAACTCGATGAGCAATTCGACCACGGACACATTCGTTCTCAGCCTGGATAAAGGCATGGATTATATCATCGTCGGGGCCTGCGACTCCGATTGCGGCGACATCGATTTCCGCCTCTACGATGATGATGGCGATCTGATCGAAGACGATGTCAGCGACGACGATGTGCCGGTTGTCGAGTTCTCGAGCCGACGTTCCGGTGAATATTATCTCGAAATCGAAATGTTCGACTGCACGAATGACCCCTGCACGTATGGGATCATGACGCTGGAACGGTAGCGCATCCGGGCGCGCGTGACGGTCTTGAAGGGCTGCGCGACTGCCGCGTGGTGGAGAGGGTTTATCCGCCACGCAGCGTAACGCGCCGCTCAGCAGGTTAGGAAGGGGAACGGATGCCAGCCATCAAGGTGATCGCACAGATCTTTCTGATTACGGTACTGGGCCTGATGGCGCATGAGTTGGGGCATCTCGCTGCGGCCAAGGCGCTTGGCTATGAGGCGGTTCTCAACCTCAATAGCGTTCGCACGATCGGGCTGGACGATCCCGTTCATGGCCTGATCATAACGGGGGCGGGGCCGCTGCTGACGATCGGGCAGGGAATGCTCGGCTACTATCTGATCCGCTCGGACGGGCGCGCCATGCTGGGATTGGGCCTGCTGGTCTGTGCGGCGGTGCAGCGACTATTTGCGGCGATTCTGAGCCTGATCGCCAATCCGAACGACGAAATGCGCATGAGCGTCGAGCTCGGCCTCGGATCCTGGACGCTCTACGCAGTCATTCTGGCGGGGCTGTGGTGGCTGGTCTTGCGCGGGGTCAAGCGGGTCAAGCCGGGCTGGTCATATGCCGTCTGGGTCTGGCTGGGCACGAGTCTCGGGCTGACGCTCATGATCTTCGGTGAAGGCGTCATGCCTGTCGTGCAATTGTAAGGGGGCGAGAATGACCGAATATGAACATGTGCAGCTGTTCTTCCAGATCGTGAATGTCGCGAACGGGACGATCTCCAACTATATGACGCTGGTTTTCGGCATGCTTGTGACGAGCTATCTGGCGGCGCATCGGCTCGACCGGCTTATGGCGGGGATCGCGCTGGCGATCTACAGCCTGTTCGCGCTGGGTCTCTGTAACGAAATCTTTCAGGTCTATAGCGATTTTTCGAGGCTAGGCTTGCAGATCGCGGAATTCCGCGGCGTGCCGGACACGAGCCTTGGCTGGTTCGGTCCTGTAGAATTGGGGCCGGAGGGGTTGACCATGATCCCCTACATTCTCCTGACAGTAACGCTCTCTGCCTATATTGGATCGATCCTGTTTTTCTTCCGCGCGCGAAAGGCGAACAAATCGAGCGATGTCGGGCCGGTTGAAGCCCTATCCACAGACACGGAGTCCGGTGCGGCTTGACGATAACAGGAAATAATTCCTATTGAGGTGTCATCATCCATCCGCTTCGATTGGGCCATTCGGGAGCGTTTCACTGCGAGACCCCTTCATGGCTCAGCCCAATATCCTGCCTTACAAACAGCCCCGTCGAGAGCTGAATCTTCGTGAAAAGGGGCGTGGTGCGCGCAGCAACGCCACGGGGCGTTATGAGCCGTTGACGCGCGAACGCACGGACGAGGACTGGGACGCATTGCCGGATGAGGACCGTAAACCTGTCCGCACGACGGTGACGATCGAACGGCCGCGCACGATTATCAACAAGGTGGTCAGCCCCTATGTCGGTTTCGACCGGTCGATCAATCCGTACCGGGGCTGCGAACATGGCTGCATCTATTGTTTTGCCCGCCCGACCCACGCCTATCACGGCCTGTCGCCCGGGCTGGATTTCGAAACCAAACTCTATGCCAAGCCGGATGGGCCTGACATATTGCGCCGCGAACTATCCAAGCCGCGCTATCGGGTGCGTCCGATCATGATCGGCACGAATACGGATCCTTATCAGCCGATCGAACGGGATCGAAAGATCATGCGCGGCCTGCTCAAAGTGCTGGCGGAGTTCCGTCATCCGGTCTCGATTCTGACAAAGTCGGCGCTGATTACGCGCGACCTCGATATTCTCGCGCCCATGGCAGAGCGCGGTATTGCCCGCGCCATGGTGTCAATCACGACGCAGGACCGAGGGTTGGCTCGGGCGATGGAACCGCGCTGCCCGACGCCGGAACGCCGGTTCGACGCGCTCGGCAAGATCGCGGCTGCGGGCATTCCGACCGGCATCATGCTCGGGCCGATGATTCCGGGGCTGAATGACAGCGAACTGGAAAGCATCATGGCGCGGGCGGCATCGCTGGGAGCAAGCTACAGCGCCTATACGGTGCTGCGCCTGCCGCAGGAGGTCAGCCCGATCTTTCAGGAATGGTTGGAAGCCTTTGCGCCGAACCGGTCGAAGCGCATCATGAATCACATTCGCACGATCAATGGTGGCAAGGATTACGATCCACACTGGTCGCGCGGCGAAGACAGTGAAGTTAAAACGCCATTTCGTAAGCTGATTGCCCAGCGTTACTATCACGCGCAGAAGCGGACAGGCATTATCGCGCGGGATCAGCGCATTCCTCTCGATTGTACGCAGTTCCGCGTCCCGGAAAGCGTGAGTGGGCAAGGAGACCTGTTCGGATGATAGTTGAGGCGTTATGAGCTGAACTATGAGGAGCCAAATATGAGCGATATCACCTTTACCGTTGAAGACTCAGAGACAAAAGGCAGGATTGTTGCGCATGTGCCCGGCTATTCAGACACGGCAGAAATCACCTTCTCGAAGTCGAGCCCAACTCTGGTGATCGTCGATCATACGGGTGTGCCAGACAGTCTGTCGGGGCAGGGTGTCGGTCTGGCGCTCTCGGAACGGATGGTCGAGCTTGCCCGGGAGCGCGGGTTCAAGACCGTCCCGCTCTGCCCATTCTACAAGGCGATGATCGCGCGCCACCCCGACTGGGCCGATGTGGTGGCTTAAGGAAATCGACGTGAAATCTTCACGCAGTCGTCACTTGCTATTCCGGGTCAGGCCCCCCAAATAGTGTCTATCGACCAAAGGGCCAGATTATCGGTCTATCGCGCTCCATGCTTCATCAAGCTCCGGACCGCGCAGAATGCTTTTCCTACCAGACGTCGAGATTTGCAGGCTGATGATCAGCCTGCGCTCCGTGCGGCATGTTGCTGAACGGGGAACCGACGACTGAAAAGGTTACATTATGTCGGATATGCAAACAGGTACTGTCAAATTCTTCAATACGACGAAGGGCTTTGGTTTCATCGCTCCTGAAGGTGGTGGCGACGATGTGTTCGTTCACATTTCTGCGCTCCAGCGCTCCGGTCTGGACAGCATCAATGAAGGCGACAAGGTCCAGTTCAATACAGCTATCAACCAGCGCTCTGGTAAGACAGCTGTCGACTCGATCACGATGGCGTAAGGCTTTCGCCTGACACTCTGAATTGAGAGGCTCCCGCAAGGGGGCCTTTTTTTGTGTCTGCTAATCGCCTGTTTCGGTATCTTCCGCCATCATGCGCAGAGCAGGAGCGATCCGTACGGCGTGCGACCAGCCGACCGTCGCCATGACGCGCTGCCCATCATCTGTCAGTTCGCAAATAATGTTCAGCAGATTCTGGTCACGAATATCATTGGCATATTCGAACATGTCATGCAGAAAACCGGGCGCCCCATAAACGCCGCGTAAAGTGTGCCAGCCGGCTTGGCCCTGAAATTCTGCCTCCCAAGCCGCTTCGAAATCGTCAAGGCTACCGATGACGCCCTCGATACCGGGCCTGCTACGGCGGTCTGCAATGATCTGGCTAATCCGCTCCTGACCCGCCGCGCGCGTCGTGTCATCTGAGCCGGAATAGGGCCGAAGCAGCAGAAAGAGCGCCACTTGCCGGTCTGAGAAGCGCTCCGCCAACTGTTCAGGCTCGCATGTGCGGCACATTTCCCACGTATAGAGCGCTCGCCCGTCGCGCTTGGCCTTGGCCGCCATCGCGCCGCTTTCACCGAATATTCTTATCGGATCCATGACGGAGCCCAGGAGGAATCCCATCCGACCTTCGACCAGGACGACATCGGGGTCAAAGGCGGCGTAGGCCGCATCGAGTGCCGCAAACTGCGGATGGTCCGGATCGGACCGGTGTTCCGCACCGAAGATCAGGACCGCCCCATCGCCTATGTCGCGCTGATCGATGACGGGCGGCGTGACCGATCTGGCGACGTTCTGATAGTCGTCCCACGACATCAATGGAAATTCGACGGATGGCGATTCAATTTCGAACACGGGCGGCGATCGCCATGCGGCAATCGCAGCGTATCCGATGAGGGCGACAAGCATCGCGAGCAGAGTAATCAGAATACGTTTCATGCGGCTCTCACAGTCTGACGATAGACGTTTCATATCACCGATCGTCTACTCGACGAAATCGCACGCGCGAGCTTTGATGATGACGCCTGAAGAGCGACGAAAACCTCGTTGCGCCCAGATGTTCATTCATGGCTGGAGATGTTCACTGACTGGTTATTTCGGGCCTTGTCTTGATGATACTTTATGAAGCGCTCCTTCAGAAGGAGACGAAGGATGTTACGTAAACTGCTGGCCATTTCGACGGGCCTGATCGTTCTGACGGCCTGTCAGCAGGATCAAGGTGAGGTCGATATTGCAATCCGGGATATTGCGATCGTCGATATCGCGACCGGTACGGTGGAGACAGGCCAGACGGTACTGATTGACGAAGGTCGGATTGTTGCCGTTCAGTCGCGCCGCGACGAACCGAGTTTTGCAGCGGATCAGACCCTGTCCGGCACTGGGGCCTATCTGATGCCAGGTCTCTGGGATATGCATGTTCATCTGCATGTCGGCACGCCTGAAGGGCTGGCGATTATCGATCCGGCCCGCTGGCACGTGCCGCTATCCCTGTCTTACGGCGTGACGGGAATGCGGGATATGGCGTCCCGGATGGACGACATCGTCAATTTGCGAGATCAGCTGGACGCCAAACGCGAAGCCGGGGAGGCGGCACCGGAACTGGTTATCGCCGGTCCGCTTTTTTCCGGACCACAGCCTTGGGGCGAACCCGATCATGCCGTGCTGCCGGACAGTGTCGACGTGGCGCGGCGGCAGGTTGGCGAACATATCCGTCGCGGTGTCGATTTTATCAAGGTGCACGATTTCCTGTCACAGGACATTTACAAGGCCATCGTCGACGAAGCGCGGCAGCGGAATTACCAGGTGGTCGGGCATTTGCGGTCCGATGTCGGGCCGCTGGCTGCAACGGACCTTGGGCAGCGGGACTTCGAACATGTGCCGCCGGAGATGCTGTCTTACTGTCGGGCTGACGGTTCTGCGCGTGCGCGAAGTTTTTACGACAATTGGTTCAGGAGCGGGCCAGACTATTTCATGACGGCCATGGTCGGTCTCTATGATGAACAGGGCTGTCAGGCGCTGTTTGCGGAACTGGCTGAGCGAGACGTGACGATCACGCCGACTCTGACATTGAGAAAACCCGTCAGCGCGCAGCGATTTGCGCTGTCATCCGACCTTCTACCCGACTCCTATCGGGATCTGTGTGTGCAGACGCGTGACGCTAACGCCGCTTTGTCCGAGGCGGTCTTCGATAATTATGACGCAATGATCCGCGAGGTCATCACGTCGCTCTCGTCTGCTGGTGTCACTATTCTCGCCGGAACCGATCGGCAGACCTATGCCTGCGCAGTGCCGGGCTGGGACCTGATCGAGGAGTTGAAAGCGCTCGTTGACGCCGGGTTGACGCGGCGCGAAGCGCTCGATGCGGCAACAATTTCTGCGGCGCGCAAGGCAGGCCGGGACTATCCGGGCCAGATCGTGAATGGCGCAGCGGCGGATTTGATTATGCTGAGCGGTAATCCGCTGGAAAATCTCGACGCTTTGAAAGATCCGGTCGCCGTCATCACTGGACAAACAGTACTGGATACCGACGCGCTCGCTCGCATGCGCGTTGAAGCCAGAGACTATGCCAAGACGATGGAGTGAGGTCAAAACGCCAGGAAAATGGCGCGAGTGACGGGACTCGAACCCGCGGCCTCCGGCGTGACAGGCCGGCGCTCTAACCAACTGAGCTACACCCGCTTAAAAGCGTGAGCGGCCAGATAGGCGAGCGATTACGGGCCGTCAACGCGAAAACAGGAACAATGTCAGTCCAAACCAAACTTTTTTCGTGCTGACTTGGTTAGCGCCTGCACAACGAGATCATAGGAGTCTGCAATTCGGTCTCTAACGTCTTCCGCTTCCAGCTTGTCCAGCAGAAGCATGACCCAGCTGCCACGCGGCATATGGGTATGGCGTTGCGCCACGCCGGCAGCGATCAGCATATCCGCCATATCACGACTGGCCGTCTTGACTGTCAGTTGCTGCTTGCCAGGATTGAGAATCGCAAACATCTTGAACGTGTCCGTATCGCCGACCTTGTAGACATGGCTTCCCATCCATTGCTCAGTCATGAAAACTGATTTGAGAGTCATGGCGAAGCGATCAATGTCGGCATCGCTGGCGGGGCAGTCGTCGCTATCTGTGTCGGTGCTCACAAAGGCTGCTTGGCAGAATTGCCATTCCTTGTGAAGCTTGGCATAGGGCGCGGCACAATGCGTGGGGCGGTTAGCTCAGCTGGCAGAGCATCTCGTTTACACCGAGAGGGTCGGCGGTTCGATCCCGTCACCGCCCACCATTTTGTTTACGGGTCGCCGCCGACGAACCAAGCCGAAGCTTCAGGTTCAGATTCTGGTTCGGGTGATGATCTCGGTCTTCCATCGCTGTTGCGCCCTTCCCAACGCCTGTTCCAGCCCTTAGGTCACTGCGCGTGATGTCACCGACACCCCATACCCTGCCTGCGGACTATCATATTTCGGTCGCACCGATGATGGACTGGACAGATCGTCATTGCCGGTTCCTGCATCGACAGCTCTCCCGTCATGTGCGCCTCTATACGGAAATGGTCGTGGCCGATGCGATCATTCACGGTCCGACGCAAAGATTGCTGACCTTCGACCCGATCGAGCACCCGGTTGCCTTGCAGATTGGCGGTTCCGATCCAGATAAACTGAGCCAGGCTACGCGGACAGGCGTGTCCTATGGCTATGACGAGGTAAATCTGAATGTGGGTTGCCCGTCGGACCGGGTTCAGTCGGGCCGTTTCGGGGCCTGTTTGATGGCAGAACCCGATCTGGTCGCCGCCTGCTTTACGGCGATGAAGGCGGCTGCTGACACGACGGATGTGACCGTAAAATGCCGACTGGGCATCGATGATCAGGATCTGTCCAAGACTTTGCCGAACTTCATTCGGACCGTTTCTGCTGCCGGATGCGAGACTTTTATCATTCATGCGCGCAAGGCTTGGCTGCAGGGTCTCTCGCCCAAGGAAAACCGGACCGTTCCGCCGATCGATTACGATCTAGTCACGGATATGAAACGGGCGTTCCCGGAGTTGACCATCATTTTGAATGGTCAGGTCGAAACAGTCGCGCATGGGCTGAGCGTTTCGACTGGACTGGACGGCTTCATGATGGGGCGGGCAGCCTATCATGATCCGTGGAGCCTGACGGCGGTCGATCCAGTCTTTGGCGAAAGCCCTGCCGCCACGAACCGGTTCGATGTCGCGGAAACGATGATCCTCTATCTGGAACGGGTTCAGCAGGAAGACCGGTCAGCCAAAGCGCTTATCCGTCATATTATGGGGCTATTCGCTGGACGGTCGGGCGCACGCGCCTGGCGGCGATCTCTGTCGGAAGGCTTGTCGGCCAAACAGCGACCATCGGACGTTCTGCGGTCCGCGCTTGCGACGATGGAAGCCGGGCAGGCAGCTTGACCGACATCCTGCCACTGATCGCGCTCTTGCTGGGTGTGGGCGCGCTGGCAGGATTTACAGCAGGGCTATTCGGTATTGGCGGGGGCGCGGTCATGGTTCCGGCGCTGTTCTTCGCATTCGCCGCGATCGGCGTTGATCCCGATGTGCTGATGCACTGCGCTGTCGCGACGAGCGCCTCAGTCATTATCGTCAATGGTTACCGGTCGACCCGTTCACATCTGGCGCGCGATAGTGTCGCTATGGATCTGCTCTGGCCCTCGCCGTGGTGGCGTAGCTACGCGCTGTGGATCGGGCTGGGGGCCTTTATGGGCGCATGGTGGCTCGCACCCCGGCTCGGCTCTGACGGGCTGACATTGGTCTTCGCCTGCGTGGCGATGATCGTATCGGCTCAATTCATCTTTGGGCGACCTTCGTTCACGCTGCGAGAGCGGGTTCCGGGCGGAATGGCCCCGCCGCTGGTCGGCGGCTCTGTTGGCGCGCTGTCGGCCATTATGGGGATTGGCGGGGGATCGTTCAGCGTTCCCTTGCTCACGCTCTGCGGCATGCCGGTGCACCGTGCCATCGGCACGGCGGCGGGGTTCGGGCTGGCCATCGCCGTTCCCGCCACGATCGGTTTCATTATCTCAGGGTGGGGCGTCGCGGGACGTCCGCCCGGATCGCTCGGCTATGTCAATCTGGTGGGGTTCGGCATGATTGTCGCCAGCGCCTGGTTCGCGGTTCCGATCGGTACGGCGTCGGCGCACAGGCTCGATGCAACTCTGCTCAGACGTATCTTTGGCCTGTGTCTAGCGCTGGTGGCGATCAATATGGCGCGCAAGGCGGGCCTGTTCTAGCGTCTGAGAATCAGCTGCGTCGGAGTCGCTTCGACCTTCTGAAGCTCGCCCAGAAAGGTCATGCCTAGGAGCGAGATATGTAATCCCTCTTTGACCACGAGCGCCTTGACGTCCCGGACGACGATGCCGCCGATCCTGATTTCGTCGAGTGTGACCGAGGCTGCATAAGTTCGCCCGTTGGCGGTATCGACAGGGCGGTCATAGCTGAGCGACCGGGGGTCGATCCCGACCCTGCGCGCATCGTCAAGCGTCAGCGCGACGGCAGACGCACCCGTATCGATCAGGAACCGGACGGAACCGCGATTGACGCGACTATGCGTGTAGAACTGGCCGTTCTGTCTGGGAATGGACACAACCGACGCGCTTTTCGGCTTCGCTTCAACTGTAACGACAGGATCAGCCGTTTCGTCCATTGCCGATTTTACGGCTGGGTTTTGCGACAGATAATAGGTGCCGCCGACAGCGATCGCTGTAAAAAATCCGGCCTGTATGAGGAAAGACGTGCTCATGATTGTTCGCCTTACAGGACTGTCCTGAACAGGCTGACAAGGAACAGGCTTAAACAAGTCTTTCGTGCGGATTGTGTGTCAGCAACGCTGATTTTCACGGTGACGCGAACCGCGAACACCTTTATGCCGCGCGCATGACCGATACCCGGCCTTTCGATGATGTGCGTGCATTGGCGGTTTCAGTACCGCAGCGCGACACCGCTATTTACGAAGGGCTGCTCGACCGCGCCGCCAGCATGGGCCGTGATCTGCACCCGCTCGGGACATTAAGCGCTCCGCTAGCGCGGATGGCATCGGTTCAGGGTCATCCCGCCCCGCGCCTCACGCGGCCACTCGTCGCTGTGTTCACAGCCAGTCACGGCACCTTGCCCGACGCATCGGCTGGCGTCGCCCGCCGCGTGCAAAGCCTGTCGCAGGGCAAGGCCGTCGTTCGCGGCGCGGCCCAGGCAGTCGGGGCGGCTTTCAAAGTCTATGAGTTCGGCAACGATCACCCGTCAGCCGATTTCCGCAACGGGCCGTCCCTGTCGGAACGCGATTGCGCCGGTGCCATCGCTTTTGGGATGGAGGTTGTAGCCGAAGGGGCAGATATTATCGTCTTGGGTAATGCGGGATATGGGGCCGCCACCGGAGCGGCGGCCATGGCGCGCGGTCTGTATGGAGGCACGTCGGATTACTGGGCCGGCGGTATCGATGAAAACGCCAAATTCAGGCAGGCGGCTGTCGAGCAGGGAGCCAGCGTCAATTCCGAGCTTCTGTCTGACCCTCTGGACGTTCTGCGTGCCTTTGGCGGGCGCGACCTGGCCGGGACGGTCGGGGCCATTCTGGCCTGCGCGCATCAGAAGATACCGGTAATTCTGGACGGCTATGTGGTCTGTGCAGCCGCTGCCATTGTGCACTCGCTCAATCCGGATGCTGTGTCGCACTGCCTGGCGGGCCATGTGACGATCGAGCCCGCACACAGGGCGCTGCTCGACCGGATGGATCTCGATCCTGTGCTCGATCTGGGACTGAATATTGGCGATGGAACAGGCGGCACTCTGGCGCTGAGCGTGCTGCAAGCAGCGTCGGCAGGTCTGGCAACCCTCTCCGAGGCTTAGATCGGGCAAGCTTTTGCGCGAATAATGCGTATGAGAGCGGCACCAAGGACTGAGCATGGATGATCATGAGCATATTTTCCCATCCTGATTTCGATGGCCACGAAGCCGTACACGCCTTTTGCGATACGGAGTCGGGCCTCAGAGCCTTTATCGCAGTTCACAATACGAATCGCGGACCGGCCAGTGGCGGGACGCGCTTCTGGACTTACGCCAGCGATGGGGACGCTTTGGCCGACGTCCTGCGTTTGTCGCGGGCGATGAGTTATAAGAATGCCATGGCGCAGCTGGATATTGGCGGCGGCAAAGCCGTCATCCTGCGTCCGGAGGGTGCGTTTGATCGCAATGCCCTGTTTGCCGCCTATGGACGTTCGGTCGAGACGATTGGCGGGACCTATATAACGGCGGAAGATGTCGGCGTCAGCCCGGCTGACATGGCCGTCATCAAGACGCAGACGGATAATGTGGCCGGCCTATCCGAAGGCGATAATGCCTCCGGCGATCCGTCACCTGTTACAGCCGAAGGCGTTTTTAGGGGCATCCGCGTGGCTGCAGAACGCGCCTACGGCAGTCCGGACCTGAACGGTCGTCGTGTCGCCATTCAGGGTCTTGGAAGCGTTGGCTACGCGCTGGCCGAACATCTGGCCCACGTCGGCGCGGATTTGCAGGTTGCCGATATTGACACTTCCAGACTGGCCCGGGCCGAAAAAGAACTCGGTGCGACGATCGTCGATACGAACGATATTCTATCCGCCGACGTCGATATTCTCGCACCATGCGCACTGGGCGGCGCGATCAATTCCGATAGCTTGCCAGCTATCAGAGCGTCGATCGTTGCAGGTGCGGCGAACAATCAGCTGCGAACGCCGGATATGGCCGAAGCGCTGACAGCGCGCGGTATTCTCTACGCGCCGGATTACGTCATCAATGCGGGCGGTATCATAAATGTCGCAGCGGAAGTCGCAGGTCGCTACGATGTCGCCTGGGTTCAAACCAAGCTCGACCAGCTCGAAGAAACGCTGGGCGAAGTTTTCGATCGGGCTGCAAGCGAAGGTCGCACGACAGCGAGCATTGCCAACGAAATGGCACAGGAACGCATGGCCGTCATTCGCGACTGGCGTTGACATTCGTCCCCCGACGGGCAGGGTCCGCTAAGTCGTTGTCAGGGGAACTTGCATGACCAACGAAGTCTTTATGGCGCCGATGATCGCACTGATCATATGGACGTTGATCGTCTGGGTCGTCCTGTTCGTCAGGCGGGTTCCAGCCATGAAGGCCGCCCGGATGGACCCGGAGCTGGCCAAATCGCCAACGGGTGAGTGGAAGAATGCCTTGCCGCTCAAGGCACAGGCCCCGGCGCATAATTACAATCACCTTATGGAACAGCCAACCATCTTCTATGCCTTCATGGTCTGGGCTGTTCTGACGGGGAATATGTCCACTCCGATCGCCTATCTGGCCTGGGCCTATGTCGGGCTGCGCATTGTCCATAGTCTGGTGCAGATATCGACGGGGCCGGTGATGACACGGTTCACGCTGTTTATCCTCTCGACTTTATGCCTGATCGGGATGATCGTACTCGCCTTGCTGACATGACTTTGCCTGTTTCCGGTCTCCGTCGGCTCGTGATAGGTTCACCTATGCGCTCTCTGTTTATCGGTCTGTCCCTTGCGATTTCGGCTTGCGCTACGCCGGGCCATGCTGAGGCCCCGCACGCTGCATCCCACAGCGAACCTCGGCCGTTTGAAGCGGACCGAGACGCACATGCTGATGTCGACGCCGCACTCTTGCGCGCAGAGGCGCGCGGAACCAAAGCGTTGATCGTGATGGGTGGAAACTGGTGTCATGACAGTCGCGGCTTTGCGGCTGTCCTTGAGCGACCGGATACGGCAGCTCTGGTCGCGGAAAATTTCGAACTGGTCTGGGTCAATGTCGGACGCAAGATTCTCAATCAGGATGTCGCGCAGCGTTTCGGCCTCGACGGCACGCCGGGCACGCCGACCGTTGTCGTGGCAAGGCCCGACGGATCGGTTCTGAACCTGGAAGATGCGCCGACCTGGCGGAATGCGGCGTCTCGTGACCCGGACGATATTCATCAGTTTTTCGTCGAGATGGCAGCGCAGGACTGAGTATCGCGTAAAGCCATTATCTGGGGAAGGGGAGCCCTATGTTTATCGGTCATTACGGACCCGCCGTCTTCGATGTGCTGCGGTCTGGCAAGGTCAAGCTCTGGCACGCTTTTCTGGCGGTGCAAGCGATGGATATCGTTTTCTGCATTCTGGCCCTGTTCGGTCTGGAAGGCGCCGCCAGCCTTGTTGACGGCAATCTCGTTTTCGACATTCCATGGTCGCATAGTTTCGTCGGTGCCATTTTCATCGCCTTTATTGCGGCCTCAATCTACCGCCTGTCCTATCGCGGTGAGCGTGGGTCGATGCGCGGTTTCTGGATCATCGCGGCGCTGGCTTTTTCTCACTGGGTCCTGGACCTGCTGGTTCACCGTCCTGACCTGCCATTCTATCCGGGTAGTACCTTCATGATGGGCTTTGGTTTGTGGGATTATGCCTGGGCGAGCTATATTGTCGAAGTGCTTTTGCTTGGCACGGCGATCGCCTGGTGGCTGGCCAAGACGACGGGACCCCGCTGGACGACGGTCGCGGCGTGGCTGTTCGTAACTGTGCTCTGCGTACTGCAGTTCTTCTCCATTACGAAGACGACGCTGGATCAGCAGGCCGGAACGCTCGACCTCGCCGCACTGCCGAGCGGTGTTCCATTTGCCGTGTCAGGCCTGATCTTCTTCGTCGGCGCGGCAGCCCTGATTGGCTGGCTGGAGGGCAAGCGCGCTATAGCTGATCGTCCCTGATCTTGCCGGGCAGGGATGTCGCCTCGCTTTTGCCTTTATCCTCTCTCGCCTTCGCCAGACGCAGCCCGCGACCTGTCAGGATGGCGTCCGCCCCGAATTTGGCGCGGGCAATGTCGGAGGCGCGTTCCGCCTTGCCGCGTTTTGCCGCTTTGGCGTCGAGCAGGTCGGCTGTATCGCCGATCGGTGGGCTGAGGGCGCTGATACCGGCGCCGATCAGGCGGTAGGAGCGCCCTTTGGCTTCGCTTTCCAGCAAGGGTTCCAGCGCATGAAACAGCGCGTCGGCGAGCTGTATAGGCTGATCGAGGGTCCGGCGTCGTGTGATAGATTTGAAATTGGCCGTCTTGAGTTTCAGGGTTACGACCGACCCGGCCATATCCTTGGCCTTGCTGCGGTCGGCTGTTTTCAGGCAGACCTGCCAGAGCTTGTCCTTGAGCGCTTCCAGATCGCTGATGTCATCCGAAAAGGTCGTTTCCGCGCTGATGGATTTGCGTTCGTGGCGCGGATTGACCCGGCGAAAATCCTCCCCGCGGGAGAGGCGCGCGAGTCTCAGCCCGTGATCACCGAACTTCTCGGCCAGTCGCTTGTCATCCCATTTTCGCACGTCTGCGATGGTCTGCAGCCCTGCGGCCTGTAGTCGAGAGGCAAAGGCCGGCCCGATCCCATAGATAAAGCTGACAGGTTGCTTCGCGAGAAAGGCTTGCGCATCATCGCGACCCAGAACCGCAAAGCCATTGGGCTTGTCGAGATCGGACGCGGTCTTTGCCAGAAATTTGTTGTAGGAGAGACCCACAGAGACAGTCACGCCGACTTCGTCCAATATGCGCGTTTGCAACCGGATCAGGCTTTGCGCCGGGCTGCGACCATGCAGGCGCTGTGTTCCTGACAGGTCGAGAAAGGCTTCGTCGATGGAGAGCGGTTCGACCAGTGGCGTCAACTCCGTCATCAGCATCCGGATACGGCGACCTTCAAACGCATACTTGTCCATGCTGCCTCTGACGACGACGGCGTCGGGGCAGAGTTTCAGCGCCTTGAACATAGGCATGGCTGAATGGACGCCGTAGACGCGCGCGTGATAGCAGGCAGCCGAGACCACGCCGCGCCGCCCGCCGCCGACAATGACGGGCTTGTCGCGCAAGGACGGATCATCGCGTTTTTCGACCGAAGCGTAAAAGGCATCGCAATCGACATGAGCGATCGAGAGCGTCATCAACTCCGGGTGGGACAGGCGCCGCGTTCCGCCGCAGACCCCACAGAACGGGCTATTCAGCGACAGAATCGCGCCGCAATCCTGGCATAAGGCGGGGGTCTCGATGCTGTCAGGCATACTGAGCACGGCTTAGTGACTCCTTAATGATGTTCTGTGTATGTTCTCATGTGGCTGAGCCATCATGGTTAAGTCAAGCTGAAGGCCGGTTCCACGCTTCTTTAAGGATGGTCTGGCAGGAAGCAGGCTAGGAAACAAGACGCCGGTCCGCCACGCTTTGCCGACAAAGCGGGTGAGAGGCCAGCGCCACAGGTGATGGGAAGCAATGCTGCAAGTGATGCCGAAGAAGATCCTCATCGTTGAAGACAATGAGCTGAACATGAAACTGTTCAGCGATCTGCTCGACGCGCATGGATATGATGTCCGCCAGACTCGCGAAGGTCTAAAAGCCATTTCGATCGCCAAGGAATTCGAACCCGATCTGATCCTCATGGATATACAATTACCGGAAGTCTCTGGTCTGGAAGTCACGAAGTGGCTGAAGGATGACCAGACACTGTCTGGCATTCCTGTCGTCGCCGTCACGGCCTTCGCCATGAAAGGTGATGAGAAGCGCATCCGCGATGGCGGCTGCGTCGGATACATTGCCAAACCGATCACCGTCAGCAGCTTTCTCGCCACGGTCCGGAAGTTCAGCCAGGCTGCGTAAGGCAGAGGGAGGCTAACATGTCCGCCCGCATTCTCGTCGTCGATGACCTCGCGCCCAACAGGAACCTGTTGGACGTCAAATTGTCGGCAGATTATTATGATGTGCTGACCGCCGAAAGCGGTGAGGAAGCGCTCGAGATTGCTTCCAAGGAACGGCTTGATCTCATTTTGATGGATGCGATAATGCCCGGTGGCATGGATGGTTTCGAAGCCTGCCGACGGCTCAAGGCCGACCCGGCGCTTTACCATATCCCGGTTATCATGGTCACGGCGCTGGAAGAAACGGCTGACCGGATCCGCGGACTGGAAGCGGGCGCCGATGATTTCATCACCAAGCCGATTGACGACTTCAACCTGACAGCGCGCGTTCGCTCGCTGTTGCGTCTGAAAATGACGACCGATCAGCTCATGTCCCATACGGGTCATAGTGCCGAGAATTGCCGTCCCATGCTGGACCAGATACAAGGTCGTCCGGGACGCCTGCTGCTGATCGGCGACGAGGGCGGCCAGCCCGCCAAGATCGACCGCACACTTGGCCAGACGCATGAGACTACGATCGTGACAGATCCCGTCGAGGCCATCCGGCGCGCCAAGGCGGGCATCGATCTGGTCATCGTCAGCCTCGTGGCGCGTAGTTTTGACGGCTTGCGCGTCTGTGCGTCGCTGCGTTTCAACAATGACACGGCCGATATCCCTATTCTTGCAATCGGCGATCCGGACGACCAGCCCTGCTTCATCCGGGCATTCGATATCGGCGTGAATGACTCTGTTATGCGCCCGGTTGAAAGTCAGGAACTCAGCGCGCGTGTCAATACGCTGCTGCGCCGGAAATTCTATGCCGATAGTCTGCGCGAGAACTTCAACGAAGACCTCGAAATGGTCGTCTCCGATCCGCTGACAGGGCTGGGCAACCGCCGTTTCTTCGAACGTCAGGTGGAACCGCTGTTCGACACGCTCAACTTGGACGGAACGCCTTTCTCCATTCTTGTATTCGACATCGACCATTTCAAACGGGTCAATGATATTCTTGGCCACGATATGGGGGATCAGATCCTCAAGGAAGTGGCCGCCCGGATCGTGACCAATATGCGCGCCATCGATATTGTGTCGCGCTATGGCGGCGAAGAATTCATGATCGCCATGCCTGGCACGTCTGAGGCCGAAGCCTTTCAGGCCGCAGACCGTGTGCGTAGCTTCATCGCCGGCACCCCGATCTTCGTCGAGGGGCAGGCCCTGTCCATCACGATCAGCGCCGGCGTCGCGCAAGTCGAGCAGAATGAGCAGCTTCGCGGCGTCTTCCGTCGCGCGGACAGCGCGCTCTATCAGGCCAAACGCGAAGGCCGGAACCAGGTAGCCGCAGCCGCCTCACAGACTGTCGCAGCAGCCTGACCCGCATGAAAAAGCCGCCCGGAAAAGGCGGCTCATCATTTCTGTAAAAAGCCTGATCAGGATTTACTTGATCTTGCCTTCCTTGAACTCGACATGCTTGCGCGCGACGGGATCGTACTTCCGCTTGACCATTTTTTCGGTCATCGTGCGGGAGTTCTTCTTCGTGACATAGAAAAAGCCTGTGCCAGCCGTGCTGTTCAGGCGGATTTTGATTGTGGTAGGCTTCGCCATGGGACTCGTCCAGTAAGGGTGATAATTCGAAGCGCGGCGGATAGGGCCGTGCCGGACGCAAGTCAAGCGCGCGCGACATTCCGACCTGTCGCTAAAAGAACGCAGCGACCCCCAACATCAGAGTCATTGGGAACGAACGTAATGTCGGCAAATCCGTGTCGACCTAATATGTTATGATAGCCCTTCTGCGAGAGGCTTCCATGATAAACGGCTTCGCCATTGACCCACCCATCTGTTTCGCCTTCGTCGGACCCAACAGTCATGAGAAGCGCGCCGCCGGGACGAACCGTCTGACACAGGTCAGGCATGACTGCGCGTTGTTCATCTGGGGAGAGATGAAAAAATGCATCCCAACTCATGATGCCATGGAAGCTGCCGAGGTCGGGCAGATCTCGCATGTCGGCGACGTGCCAGTCTCCGGATGGGGCTGCTGTTCTGGCCAGATGGATCATGCTCGGGGACGCATCGACGCCGACAACAGAAAAGCCGCATGAACTGAGATAATGGCTGAGCGGATCACCCGTCCCACAACCCAGATCAAGGATGCGGGCTTGATCAGGCAGCTGTTCTACAAAACGGTCAATCCATTTGGTTTCGCGCAGCGATCGATCGCGATTGACATGCCACCAGTCCGCTTGACGCCGATAGATACGGGCCATTCCGGCCTTGGCGGACTGAAGTGTTCGGTTCACGGAAAGCTCTCCTGCCGGAAGGTTCCGTGCAGGGCGCGGGAATAGAAAATGTCGGCTTTCGCGCCCGCCCGGCTATTGGCGCGGCGCAGATAGTCCTTGAACACGCTCATCATCATCACGGTCGCCCGCTGAAGCTTCAATTCTTCGATCGCGTCGAGCGTAAACCAGCCAACATTCAGCAGCTCATGACTGTCGGCGACCTCCGGCGGCGCGACATCACCCAGATGCCGATGGAAGAACCAGGCGTCGAACCGCTTGTGACGATGCGGGGGCGTGATGGCCCGACCGAACACTTCCAGACCGTCGAGATCAGGCAACTGCCCCGCCTTGCGAAAGGCGTCATAAGTCGGATGTTTCATATTCCGGCTTTGCGGTTTTGCCGGCGCGCCGATCATCAGCCCCGTCTCCTCATAGGTCTCCCGGATGCAGGACAGGGCGATGGCGCGGGCCTTGCGCGGCGGAACAGCGGCCTCCAGCACCCGTTCCGTGCGCGGCGACAAATCGCCGGCATAGGGCGCATAGCTGTCGATCCGGTCGACCCGTCCGCCTGGGAAAACATAGACGCTGGGCATGAAATCATGCCGTGAACTGCGTTGCCCCATCAGAATTTTCGGATCCTGCGGATCGCCGATCGTCAGGACGACCGTCGCGGCGATCCGCGGTCGCGGCGCCTTGTCCAGCTGCTTGCGGGCCGAGCGTTCCGTATCGGTCAGATGCATGCCGGAGACTTTGGACGGCTTGAGGGGGTCGGACGGCTTTAGAGGATCAGACGGGATGAGGGGCTCGCTCACAGCCTAACTCCGCCGTTTTCGCTTATGCTTTGCGCCGCGTGAGCCCTGCTTGCCGGATCGGCTGCCCGCGCGTCCGCGATTGCCGCCCTTGGGCGGTTTGCCCGGTTCGCCCTTGCTGACCATGTCGAAGATCAGACCGCCCGTAATCGGGGTCGCTTCCTTCAGTTTGACCTCGACCTGACGTCCGAATTTGAAGGTCGTGCCGGATTCAACACCGATGACGGACTTCGTACGCTCATCGAGTGCGAAATATTCCCGGCCCAGTTCGCTGATCGGAATGAGGCCATCCGCGCCCGTCTCACTTAACGTCACGAACAGGCCGAATTTCGTTACGCCTGTGATTCGTGCCTTGAAGGTCGCGCCGACCCGGTCCTTCAGATAGGCGGCGATATAGCGATCGACGGCGTCGCGCTCGGCCACCATGGCACGGCGTTCCGTCGTACTGATATGCTCGGCCGTCTCGGTCAGCCGGGCTTCTTCTTCCTTCGTCGTGCCGCCATCGCCCAGCTTGAACGCCTTGATGAGGGCGCGGTGCACGACAAGATCGGCATAACGTCGGATCGGGCTCGTAAAATGGGCATAATGGGTCAGATTCAGACCGAAATGACCCATTTTTTCTGCGGAATAGATCGCCTGCGCCTGCGTTCGCAGAACGGCCATGCCGACCGTTTCGGACAAATCCTTAAGCGCCGCCTGTTCGAGCAATCTGTTGAACCGTCCGGGCGTGATGCGATCCCCGGCGGAAAATTTCAGTTTCAGCGCGGGCAGGAAATCGGACAGGTCGGAGACGCGCTGGCGTTCCGGCGCGTCGTGGAAGCGCATCAGCGTGCGCACGCCCTTTTTTGACAGAGCTTCTGACGCGGCGACATTGGCCTGCACCATGAATTCCTCAACCAGCTTGTGCGCGTCAAACCGGTCTCGTACCTCGATGCTTGCAACCTTGCCCGTCTTGTCCACCTTGACGCGCCGTTCGGGCAGGTCGATCTCCAGCGGCTGGCGTTGGCCCCGTGCATTTCGCAGCGCCTTGTAGCAGGAGTAGAGATTGGACAGTTCTGACAGCACGTCATGAGACTCGGGCCCGTTCTGACCCTCGAAAGCATCCTGTGCCTGTCGATAGGTCAGGCGTGCGCGTGAGCGGATAATACCGCGGTGGAATTTATGGCCGGTTTTGTTGCCGCCACTGTCGAACGTCATATTCACCAGCATCGACGCCCGGTCTTCGTCGGGTCGCAGCGAGCAGAGATCGCTGGACAATTCATGTGGCAGCATCGGCTCGACGCGGTCGGGCAGATAGACGGAATTACCCTTTTCCCAGGCTGCGTTGTCCAGGGCAGAACCCGGCGTCACGAATGCAGCGACGTCCGCGATTGCGACCCAGACGGACCAGCCGCCGGGATTTTTCGGGTTATCATCCGGTTCGGCCAGAATGGCATCGTCGAAATCCTTGGCATCGACCGGATCGATGGTCAGGAGCGCCAGGTGACGCAAATCCGCATGACCCATTTCGCCGATGGCCGGCATGGTGGCCTTCTCGGCCTGTTCGATCGCGGCCGGCGGAAAGCCGAGAGGAATGTCATTCTCGTGCAGGGAGATGAGGGACGCCGCGCGCTCATCCTTGATATTGCCGATGGTCTCGCGCACTTCGGCGAGACGGAGCTGCCCGCGATTTTTGCGGGTCGAGCGGAACATGACGATAGCGCCATCCTCCAGCGTATCGGGGACGTCATCGACGCCGTAATCATGGCGGGCCTTCTTCGAGACGGGCTGGATGCGCCAGCCGGTTTTCCCGTCCTTCGTCCCGGTCTTGTGCAGTACGCCCATATGCGTCTGTGCGCCTTTGCCCAGACGCTTCATCACCATCCCGACGGCGGTTCCGTCCTCGCGCTCCTTGATCCGGACGAGCGCGCGATGCCCGATGCTCAGCGCGCCGCCATCATCGCGCGTTCTGTTCGTATCGCGGATCAGGATGGACCGTTGCACACCGCCCTTCAGTTCCCGCTCCGGATCGGCCCACATGTCGCCATCCTCGTCGATATGGACGATGTTGACGACCATCACGCCGGGCAGGGCGTCGGCCAGACGATAGGTTTTCTCAGGCGTGTAGACGAGCGCGCCATCATCGACGAGCCGTCGCAATGTCTGTCGCAGGTCGCGACGGTCGTCGCCTTTGACACCGAGATGCCGGGCCAGCCGTTTTCGGTCGTAATGATCGGGACGCGCGCGCACGGCGTCGAGAATAGAATCGCGGGATAATGTCATGTCGTTCAAACTATAAAGGGTTTCGATGAATATTGCCCGTTGCAATGCGTGAGCGCGGGAAAGGTTGGAAATCGGGCAGGCAGACAGGTTCGGTCAGCCATCGGGGACTGACAAAGGGCGGCTTTCGCTTGGAAAGTGACATGGGGCGCGGGGTCCGATCCATTGAAGGATACGGAAGAAGACACACCTATTGACACCGGGGGAAACCCCGCGCGCCTGAATGAGCGCACCCGGTCGTCAGCGCCGTGGCCCCGAGGGGCCGCCATGGCCTCACCCCGGAAAGAGATAGACGAAGGCTGAGGCTTTCGGCCTCGACTTGTCATCCCGTTCTTGGCGGGAGGGCGCATCCGAGGTCCGTCCTATCAGGGACAACACCCGGGACTCGTATCTCGCCCCCGCCTCACCATCGATCGCTTCGCCGGGTGGAGCCGTGTGTGCTGCGTAACCTCACACGCCGCCCCGCCCACGGAGCGTCTTTGATCGGCCGTCCAGTGGACGGACGATAGCGCAGTGCCGAACGGCTATGCCGTTCGGTTCCTGGCAATTTGATTCACCGGATCAAATTGGCTGCGTCACCCCGCCACGAAACAGAGCAACGCACTCTCCCATGCCCGTGACGAGTGGGGTGAGTATGGAGCAAGGATTTTAGGGGTGGACTGAGTTTGTTTTAGGCGGGGATTGAATGCCGCCTGTCACGCAGCCGCCCTAAGCGCTGGCTTTGAGCTTCTCGGCTTTCATCACCTTCTTGATCGCGCGATCGCGTTTCAGGCGGGAGAGATGGTCGAGGAAGACGATGCCTTCGAGATGATCCATTTCGTGCTGGATACAGACGGCGTAGAGTCCTTCGCAATCCTCGGTCACGCGCTTGCCGTCATAATCCAGATAGGTCACGCGGCAGGTCTCGGGCCGGTCGACATCGTCGAAAATGTCGGGAACGGACAGGCATCCTTCCTGATAGGGGACGGTTGTCTCAGCCGGATCCAGAATTTCCGGATTGACGAAAAATTTGGGCTGCGGGTCTTCGCCCTCCCTGGCCAGATCCATGACGATCACCCGTTTGGGCACACCGATCTGGATCGCGGCCAGGCCGATGCCCGGCGCATCATACATGGTAGCGAGCATGTCATCCATCAGCGCGCGCGTCTCGTCCGTCACGGCGTCGACGGGTGCGCTCACCTGCTTCAGCACCGGGTGAGGCACGGTCAGAATCGGGCGGATTTGTCCCTGAGTGGTCATGCAGCAGAGATAGGTAAGGGGGTGATCAAGGTCAACTAATGCCGCTCATGCAGAGGTTTGCTGGACAGGTAGCGCTGCGGGTCCCAGGCCTTGTTGAAGGGGCGCGTCCGGCCCGAGGCCTGCACGACGAGCAGATGATCACGGGTCAGGTCGCGCGGGCAGTCGACGCCGCAGGCATGGGCGATGATCTCGACCTCTTCATTGAGTGTCTTGACGTAATTGCGCACACGCACGGCCTTGTTGGACGGGTCGAGGCCTTGCTGCAGGCGGGGATTATGCGTCGTGATGCCGGTCGGGCAGGTGTTGCGGTCGCATTTCAGCGCCTGAATGCAGCCGAGCGCGAACATGAAACCGCGCGCATTATTGACCATGTCGGCCCCGACGCAGAACGCCCACGCGACATCGGCGGAGGTAATCAACTTGCCTGCTGCGATGATTTTGATCCGGTCGCGCAAATCGGCCGCGACCAGCATGTCGTGCAGCAGCGGCAGGCTGTCTTCGATCAGCATGCCGGTACTGTCGATCAGGGGCATGGGCGCGGCCCCGGTCCCGCCGTCGCCGCTGTCGAGCGCGATATAGTCGGGCGCGGATGCGGTGCCCCGTTTCAGGATCGTATCGATCAGGTCCTGGATCGGGGCCACCTGACCCATGCAGAATTTGATCCCGGTCGGACGACCGGAGACACGCCGCACCTGATCGATCAGATCGAGCAATTCATCGGCATTGCCGGCATCGACATGGCGGTTGGGCGAGAGTGCGGCTTCGCCTTCGGGGATACCACGGATTTCAGCGATTTCGGCACTGACCTTGGCGGCGGGCAGGATCCCGCCCTTGCCGGGTTTGGCACCTTGACTCAGCTTGATCTCGACCATCTTGATGTTCGGGTTTTCACAGACCTTGGCCAGCTTTTCTTCGTTCAGGGTCGCATCATCATTACGGGCGCCGAACTTGGCCGTGCCGAGCTGAAAGACGATGTCGCAGCCGCCTTCAAGATGATAGGGCGAGACGCCGCCTTCGCCCGTATTGAGGTAGCAGCCCGCCATCTGCGCGCCGTGGCTGAGCGCCTGAATGGCAGGTTTGGACAGCGAGCCGTAGCTCATCGCCGAAATGTTGAAAAAACTGGTCGGCTTGTAGGGATGAGGCGTGCCCGGTCCGATGATGAAGGGTGGCTTGAACCGGTCTTCCTCATCGAGCTTGGGAAACAGCCCGTTGGCGAAGATCGGCATGCCGGGCTGGAACAGTTTGGTCGAACCGAACGGCACCACATCCTTGCCCTTCTTGCAGACATGTTTGACCCAGTCGCGCTCTGCCCGGTTGAACGGCATTTCTTCACGATCCATAGCGAAAAAATATTGCCGGAAGAACTCGCCCAGCGTTTCGAACAGATTGCGGAAATGGCCGACCACCGGATAGTTGCGCCAGATCGTGTTCTTGCGCTGCGTCTTGTCGTGAATGAAGAGAATGACCGCGCAGACGGCCAGCGCGGCAACGACGAACAGAAATATCGAGCCCAGCAGCTCCAGCCCGCGCATCGCGAAATCGGCAAATGATCCAATGTCCATGAAAGCTGAATAGGCGACGTTGCGGCTCTGCGCCAGTCAGCTTTGTTGACGCCCGTTAAACCTCGGCCCCTATGGCGTGCAATTCCTGACCGTGCCGGTTCAGCCAGCGCTTGGCCATCTTCGTTTCCGGGAACAGCCGTTCGCAGAGGGCCCAGAAGGCGGGGCTGTGATTGGCCTCGATCAGATGAGCGCATTCGTGGGCGCAGACATATTCCAGAATGTCCGGCGGCGCGCAGATCAGACGCCAGCTATAGGAGATATGACCTTCGCCCTTGCGCGTGATGGCGCTGCCCCAGCGCGATGACTGATCGCGGACGCTGACCTTGCCGACGCGTTTCCCAAGCTCACCCGCATAATGATGCGTTGCCGCTTCCAGTTCAGCCCGAGCCTCGCGGATCAGCAGTCGGCGGACGCGGCTGGGAAAGCTGTCGGGATCGGGTGAGGGAACGATGATCCGCCGTCCGGCGCGGTCGACCCTGGGGCGGGCTTTGCCCGGCGGGCTAACCAGCCGGTAGAGATCGCCCTGAAACAGGATGTCCTGTCCCGGCACGAAGGGCATGGGCGGGGGCAGCCCTTCCAGTTGCACATCGATCCAGCTGCGCTGCTCTGCGGCAAAGCGGCGCGCCTGCGCGAATGACCGCAGCCCGGGGACAATGACATGGACCTGGCGCTCGGCAGCCTTGACCTTGAGCGAGACGCGCCGGGCCCGGTCGGACAACACATAGAGTACACGCGGATCGTCGGGATCGCGTAACGGGAATTGCGTCTTGTCAGGCAGGGCCGGGCCGCTACTGTTACGTTTCAAACGTGCCAAACTCATCCCGAACGGATTTCCAACATGGTCAAATCTTCGCGCTCCCTACGCCATTATCTCATGGCAGGCCTCTGTGGCTCGGCTCTCTTGATGGGGGCGTGTTCCGGCGGGGACAAGACCCCGGCGGAGGAAATCACAGTCGATGCGGCGTCGCTCGAACTCAGCCAGGCCGATGCGACAGCCCTGTCGCGCTATTTTCAGGTGGCCCCGCGCAGTGGCGATGAAGCCACAACACTGCAACGGCTCGACAGTCTGGAGCTGAGCGCCAGCGAGGATATGTCCGCCGGTCGTGTCATTGACGGCTCCACGGTCAGTTTTACGGACTGGCGGACGACGTCGGAAGACGGGACCTACACAGCCGATAGTGTCACGCTGATCGGCCTGCACGAAGAGGACGGGCAGACGACCTTCGACAAGATGATCGTCAATAATTTCGCGGCCCTGACCTATGAGGGTGAGGGCGATGCGCGCACCCAGACCGCCAATGTCAATGTCGAAGAACTGACCGTCGTGTCACCGACGCCGGATCTGGCTTTGGCGCTGGCACGGATGATTCGTGGCGCTGACGGTGCGGATGTTCTGGACGGCGACGCTGCCAATGAATTGTCTGACACCGCGTCTTTCAAGGCGCTGCATCTAAAGGCCATGACGCTCGACGCCGCCGAGGGCGGCGATATCGCAAAAGCGCGAGTCGGACAGATTGTCGTCGGGAATGATGCAGACGCAGAAGAGGCCGACCTGATCGTGGAATCGATCGATTTCGATTTCAGGTCTGACGACGATGCGGCAGACGTCTTTGCGCTGAAAATGGACGGGATGACCGCGCTGGGCCTCGATACGTCGACGACGCAGTCGGCCATGCAGGGCACTCCGTTGGCCGGTGGCCTGTTTGAGAACCTGTTATCGCCATCTGGCAAGCTGCCCTATCGTCAAATCGATCTGGGAACGGTCGATTTCCGGTCTGCCATGTTCGATCTGGTCATGGACGGGTTCGAAGCCGATAGCGACGTCGATGGTGTCGTAACGACGTTGCGGTCCGTGCTTTCGCCGATGACTGTGACGATCAAGGACGCGGCGAACACGCCCGTCGCCCCCTATATGGAGGTGTTGCGCAATAACGGCCTTGATGTGATCACGCTGAAAGGGTCGCAGACCATGACGATGAATAGCCGGACCGACCGGATGGCTGTCAGCGATGCACGTATCGAGATTGATGAAGGCCTGCGGACGCGTTGCGACTATACGCTGGACGGCATCAATGCCGCGGCGGCTGCGATGAAAGCAACCGGATTGACCCCGCCAGAACTCTTCATCACGACCGAGGGGGACACGACGCAAGAGGAGCGCGAAGCGCAGGTCGCCGATTATATCGCGGCGATGGAGGCCTATAATGCAGCTCAGGCCGAGGCGAATTCCAAAATCCGGATCGTCGGCCTGAATTGCGATGTTCAGGACGTGCCGGGCAACAGTCTGGTCGAGCGCGGATATGCCGTTGCATCAGAAATTACAGGCAGCCCGGTCGCGGTCCTGAAAGGCAGCGCCAAGACGGCGATCGCGCTGGGGTCGATGATGGCGCCGAGCGAGTTCGAACGCGATCTGATGGATACAGTCGGATCGGGTCTGATCGACTTTATCGATACGCCGGGTCAGACCATGCGTATTACCATGGCCCCGGAAAACCCTGTCCCGATCACGTCGCTGACCGGTCAAGCCGGTGAGGAACCGACGATCAAGCCGCTCGGGTTGAGCGTCGAGGTCAAATAGTTTCATGTTGCGCGATGCGGTCGGGCAACATCTGGACCATGAACCGCATTTTCGCTGGCGTGGCGAATCGGTCACGCGGATCGAAAACCTGTCGGATATCGCCTTCGCACTGGCGCTCGGCATGTTGATCAGCGGGATCGATGCGCCGACGACCTATCCGGAGCTCATCCGTTTTCTCGTTTTCATCATTCCCGCTGCGGCAGGATTCGCAGTCCTGCTCAGCGTCTGGAGCGCGCATTACACCTTTTTCAGGCGCTATGGCCTGACCGATAAACGAGTAATTTTCTACAATGCCGTTCTGATTTTTCTTGTCCTCTACATGGCTTACCCACTCCGGTTCGCCTTCGATTCCTTCTTTGCCTTCGTCATTGGTGTCTCCACGGGCGATGTATCGCGGAACCTGGAAATCGGCGTTTCCAGCTTTGAAATCTCGGGCCGTATCATCGCTATATTCGGCGTCATATATGGCATGCTGTTCAGCGTGATCAGCCTCATGTATGTTCATGCGTTGCGACAGGCGGAGGTATTGCAGCTCAACGCGTATGAGCTGGCGATGACCCAGCGGGCCTGCTTTGCCCGCGGGTTCGAAGCTTGCTTGGCATTCGGCGTGGCCGCGCTTGCCTGGTTCACCAATCTGAACGGCTTTGCCGGCGGACTGCTCTTTTTTACGTGGGTTCCCTACGTATGGGGTCGCAAAATCTTCCCGGTGCAGGCGGACGACAGTCAAGAGAGCCCGGCCTGATAGCCCTTGTTGATAGCCCTTATTCGAGGGGATTGCGGTGCGCGGATTAGAAACATACGCCTAAGGATCGCCCCTGTGCGGGAATGTCGCTTGAAAGTGCGGCCCGCCTTTCGCATATGATCGCCAAATTCACCTTTTCGAACCGTGGAGACCCCATGAAAGTTCTCGTCCCGGTCAAGCGCGTGCTTGACTACAACGTCAAAGCCCGAGTCAAACCTGATCAGTCAGGTGTCGATCTGTCCAACGTCAAGATGAGCATGAACCCGTTCGACGAGATTGCTGTCGAAGAAGCGGTACGCATGCAGGAAGCCGGCACGGCGACCGAAACGATTGCTGTCTCTATCGGCCCGGCCAAAGCGCAGGAAACCATTCGGACGGCTCTGGCCATGGGAATGGATCGGGGCGTTCACGTCACAACCGATGACGATCTGGAACCCCTCGCTGTCGCCAAGATCCTGAAATCGGTGGCCGAGGCCGAGGGCGCTGACCTTGTCATCATGGGCAAGCAGGCGATCGATAATGATTATGGGGCGACAGGCGGCATGCTGGCTGCGCTTCTGGACTGGCCGATTGGTCAATATGCCAACACGGTTTCGGCTGGCGATGGCAAGATCGAAGTGAAACGGGAAATCGACGGCGGTCTGCAAACCGTCAATCTGCGGCTCCCGGCTGTTGTCACGACCGATCTGCGTCTGAACGAGCCCCGCTATGCGTCGCTGCCCAACATCATGAAAGCCAAACGCAAGCCGATCGAAGCCAAGACGCCCGACGATTTCGGCGTCGACACGACGCCGCGTCTGAGCGTCGTGAAAGTGACGGAACCAAAAGCGCGCGAAGCCGGCATAAAGGTCGAAGACGTCGCGACGCTGGTCGATAAACTCAAGAATGAAGCGGGAGTTCTCTAATGGCGACTCTGGTTGTAGCCGAACATAATAACGCGTCCTTGGCCGACGCCACATCCAAGACCGTCTCTGCCGCTGCCATGCTGGGTGGGGATATCGATATTCTGGTGGCCGGGCAGGGCTCCTCTGCTGCCGCCGATGCCGCGAAGACGATCGACGGTGTGCGTGCGATCATTCACGTCGAACATGCGCTGCTGGAAAAGCAGATGCCCGAAGCGATGGAAGCGACGATCGTCGCGCTGATGGACGGCTATGATACCGTCATGGCGCCGGATACGACGACGCATAAGGCCTATATGCCGCGTGTCGCCGCAAAGCTCGACACGCAGCAGATCAGCTCGATCACAGGTATTGAGGACGGGGCGTTCGAACGTCCCATTTATGCAGGCAATGCCGTCGCCTATGTCACATCGGCAGACCCGAAAAAGGTCGTGACAGTTCGCACGACGGCCTTCCCGGCTGCGGGTGAAGGCGGCTCGGCTTCGGTCGATGCGCAATCCGCCGAAATCGGTGATACGGGCTCTGAATTCGTGTCCGAAGAGCTGACTAAGTCCGACCGTCCGGAGCTGACCGGTGCGAAGATCGTCATTTCCGGTGGCCGCGGGATGGGGTCGGGCGAAAACTTCGCCCTGATCGACAGCATTGCCGACAAGCTCGGCGCGGCTGTCGGGGCCTCTCGCGCCGCAGTCGATGCGGGCTACGTCCCGAACGACTATCAGGTCGGTCAGACCGGCAAGGCCGTTGCGCCGGATCTCTATATCGCTGTCGGTATTTCCGGAGCCATTCAGCACCTGGCTGGCATGAAGGACTCCAAGGTCATCGCTGCCATTAATAAGGACGAAGAGGCGCCGATCTTCCAGGTTGCCGATTACGGCCTTGTGGCAGACCTGTTCAAGGCGCTGCCTGAGCTCGAAGCCGAGCTGGAAAAGATCGGTTACTAAGCCCATCGCAATCCAGACATGATGAAGCCCGCCCTTTCAGGCGGGCTTTTTTCATGGCGAACAAGTTGTGATCAAGCGGCGCGTGTCTCGGAGCTGTCGACCGCACGTCCCGAATAGCGTTCCAGCACTTCGAGCAACTGGTTCTGTTTCACTGGCTTGGTCAGATAATGGGTCATGCCGGCGTCCAGACAGTCCTGTCGGTCATTCTTCAGCGCATGACCGGTCAGGGCAATGATCGGAACGGGGCGTTGCGCGCCTGTTTCCGCCTCGAAAGCACGGATCGTGCGCGTCGCTTCATAACCGTCCATGATCGGCATGGAGACGTCCATCAAGATCAGCGGAAAGCGATGCGCTTCCTGCATGAACATGTCGGATGCGATCTTACCGTTTTCAGCGAAGACCGGTTCGAAGGCCGTGTCGACCAGCATGAGCCGGACCACGTCGCGATTGAGCGGAAAATCCTCGGCGACGAGAATTTCCTGCTTGGCAGGCGCGGCGTCGGGAGATTTGACGGCGTCTGGGGCCGGGTTCTTGGCAAGGGCTGGGGCTGGAGCTAGGGCCGGGTCCGGGGCAGCGGCCGGGTCTGGCGCAGCCGGCGCGACAACCTCTTCCAGAGCCATATCCGGGAATCCAGGCGCTACAGGTTGTGGCTGGGTGCGATGATCAGTCGCTGCAGGCTGGACCGCAGGGGGCATTTGGGTTGCCGCTTGGGCCTGGATTGCTGGCATTGCCTGCACCTGCGTGGCTGTCTCTTGCGGCGCTATATCTATCGGTGCGGACAGCAGACCTGTCTTCAGGAAATCGACCGGGTCATCCAGCGGGCTATCGTCGGCGATTTTGTCGAAGCCCGACAGGTCGAACAATGTGTTCACGGATGGCTCTATCTCAACTGCCTCTGGTGCTGTCACTGCAGGCGCGGCAACCTCGACTGGAGGTGTTGTCACGGGCTCAGCCTGGACGGCTTTTCGCGCGAGAACGCGACCCAGCGTATCGAAGAGCCGCCGTTCGCGGACCGGCTTGACCAGGTAGGACGCAATGCCGATCTCGGCGAGTTCCTGGCTGGATACGGACTGATCACAGGAAGACAGCATGACCATCTTGGGAACAGGAAGCTGGTCTTGCTTGGTCAGGATCGAGGCCAGTTCGCGACCATTTACGCCCGGCATCAGATAATCGAGCAGGATCACATCGAAGTTCCGTGTCGTCGGGTCCGACGCATTGGCCTTTATTCGCTCGACCGCTTCGACGCCGTGGCTGGCCGTTTCGCTGGTCATGCCCCAGCCTTCCAGCTGTTTTGTCAATATGGTGCGGTTGACGTCGATATCGTCGACAATCAGGGCGTGTTTGCCTCGTAGAGCTTCGATATCGAACGTTTCGACGACCGCATTATGATCGCGTTGCAGCGGGATGCGCACGCCGAAGGTGGAGCCCACGCCGACTTCGGAGGTGACTTCGATCTGTCCGCCCATCATCTCGGAAATCCGCTTTGTGATGGCCAGGCCCAGCCCGGTGCCGCCATAGACGCGGGTGGTCGATCCATCCGCCTGCGTGAACTTGTCGAAAATGGCTTGCAGCTTGTCTGCAGGAATGCCGATCCCGGTATCCTTGACGTCCAGGGCCACGACTGGGCACTCGGGGTCGCCCGCCTCATTGTCGATCCGAACTTCGATCTGGACGTAGCCTTCGGATGTGAACTTGATTGCATTGCCGACCAGATTGGTGAGGATCTGCCGGATCCGTCCGGCGTCGCCGATAAAGTGGCGCGGCAGCTCCGACGGATAGTCGATGATCAGTTCCAGATCCTTGTCCTGCGCGGTAGCTGTCAGCAATGAAGTCACATCGTTGACCGATGATTTGAGGTCGAACGGGGTCGGGTCGAGTTCGAGCGCGCCGGCTTCGATCTTCGAGAAATCCAGGATATCGTTGATGATTGCCAGTAATGCGGTCGCGGAACTGGTGATGACATTGACATATTCGCGCTGCCGGTCATCAATGTCGGAGCCTGAAAGCAGCTCGGCCATTCCCAATATGCCATTCATCGGCGTCCGGATTTCGTGGCTCATATTGGCGAGAAATTCCGACTTGGCCTTGCTGGCATGAACGGCTTCGTCGCGCATACGCTCCAGCTCCGCTTCATGACGGCGCTCATTCTCGATGTCGCGGACGAAACCGCGGATTTTTTGCGGGTGGCCATGCACGTCGAACAGGATTTCCGCGCTTGTCCGCGTCCAGCGATATTCATCTTTCGCAACCAGAGTCCGCATGTCCAGCTCGACGCGACGATTGTCACGCGACAGCTTCGACATTGCGTCCTGCGCGCCGGGTCGGTCCTCGGGATGTATCATCTGGAAAATGTTCTTCTTGCGAACACTGGCGTCGCCGTCTTCCGACAGCATGTTGCGAAGGGACTCTGAGAGCGTATATTCCTTCGACTTCACATCGTAGATCCAGAAGGCCGCTTTTCCCATGCGCAACGCGGCATTGAGGAGATTGGTCATCTCCAGCAGTTCCGTCACATCGTTGGACACGGAAATCGTATAGCCATTATCCAGCACCTGACGGCAGAAGCGGTGCGTCGTGCCATCGCCCATCTTGACGAGGCGAGAGGTGACGCCCCGGCCTTCGGCCACATTCTTTCGCTGTTCGCTGGCCGATAGCGCATTCTCGGCCATGATTTCCGGCGTCAGCATGCCGTTTTTCATCATGACGTCATGCATCTTGGACAACGGATCGCCGATCGCAATATCATCCGGACCTATTCTGAGCTGTCGCCGGACAGCATTGGACATCATCCGGTAGCGCAGATCCTGATCGAGAATGGCCACACCGAAATCAATGTTGCGCAGCAGCATGTCGAGAAAGTCCCGCTCCATGCCGCTATCGACGAGAGTCGAGACTGTGACATCCTGCTCGTCGATAAAGGCGCTGCCCGTAATGTCGTTCATGCCAATTCCACCTGCAAGTCTTGGGCGTTTCAAGTCAGGTCTGGTCGAAAGGAGTTAAGATTTTGCGCAAAAAAAAGCCGGACACTTGCAAATTGCAAGGTCCGGCTAAAGTCTTCGCAATTCAGTCGGGGAGAGTGAGTTGCGGCAAAAAAACACAGCAGCGGCAAAAGGGGAGGACGTCGCCGTGTGTTGAGTGTCATTTAGGGAGGTTCAAACTCATTCAGAACCGATAGGGACGCAAGTTTGCTATGCATTTCTGCATAACAAAGCACAGAAACCGCCAGAAAATTGTCGTCAGCTAATGAATGATGGCGATGTGCGTGTCGCGCGCTGCAGAAATTCCCGGAATACCTTAGCCTTGGCCGAGCCGCGTAGCTCAGTCGGGTAGACGAAGTAGAGTTCGAAGCTTTCACCTCGCACATCCGGTAGAATCCGGACAAGTCGCCGCGTCGCAGCCGTCATGTAATCCGGCAGACCCGCGACACCGACACCGGATTCGGCGGCGCGCATGATCCCGTGCAGGTTGTTTATGCTCATGACGGGCTTGCGCGGCTCGGCGCCTTCGTCCCGACCGGCTGTCAGCGCCCAGTTCGAGCTTTGCAATTTTGACGGAAGCAAGTCGCCGAAAGCGACAATCGCGTGATCGTCGAGATCCTGCGCGGATGCTGGCGCACCATATTCCGACAGATAGGCCGGGGAGGCATAGAGCGACTGCGTGATCTGTCCGAGTTTGCGCTCGATCAGGTCGCCTTGCGTCGATGGCCAAGGGCGAAGGGCGCAGTCCACGTCGAAACTCATCAGATCATGTTCGCTGTCTTCCAGCAGCAGCTGAACTTCGATGTCGGGATAGGTCTTGATGAATTCGGGCAGGACGGTCGTCAGCCAGTTGGAGCCCAAAGAGATGGGAGAACTGACGCGCAGAACGCCTTGTGGCAGCTGGCGGACATTCTGGACGGTTGCCAGGCTCATGGCGATCTTGCCGTGTACTTCGTCTGCGGTCTTGAACAGAACCTGTCCTTCTTCCGTCAGGGTCAATCCGCGCGCATGGCGATGGAAGAGGGGCATGTTCATGCGATCTTCCAGCGCCGCAATCTGTCGCGATACGGCTGATTGTGAAATGCCGAGATCCTCAGCTGCGCCCGTCAGCGATCCCGTCCGCGCCGCCGCGTGAAACGTCTTGAGTTTGTCCCAGTCGATCGAGTCCGGCATGAGGGCGCTCCTAAAGGGGATTGGCACACGTGCAAAGTGGCAAAGCGTGGGCGACGCATATCGCTAGCAACGAGTCTGGCTGGACTGCCGCCTGCATGAAGGCGACCGTAATCCTTTCAATGTCCGGGCTAGTCGTCCGTCAATGCGCGGAAAAGATCTGGATGAAAGCGGCTGACCGTGCTGAGTGATGCGTCGCAGGGTCCGGATGCGAGCAGACCCAGATGCTGAGCGCCATCAAGCAAGACGGTCTGAAGATTGTCCTCGCCGATCGTGTCCTTCAGGCGACTTATGGCCCGATCCGTTGGAGTCGAGTCGTCATGCTCGCTGAAGATGAATGTCATCTGTCCTAAATAATCCGCCCAGACAGTGATCGGGTCGAATTCCAACGACAGGGTGGTGAACCAATTATCACCATCCAGATCGACGGATTCCGCGTCGGGAAAGAGCCAGTCTCGAATTGTCTCATCAGCGGATGCTTGTTCTGTCACGGCCTGCAGAGTATCTGACATAGCGGGATTAGCCACAAAGTCGAAGAATGCATTCTGCTGTCGTAATGCCAGATCAATCGACGTCTCATCAATTCCAGAACAACCCATGCGAATGCGCGTATTATAGATATTCTGCTCTCTGACGCTGATTGCGGCTCCTGCCGCACCGAGCAGCACGATCTGTTTCGCCTGCCCGCCACGTTCGATGGCTGTGGCCGCGACCCATCCGGCCTGGCTGGACCCCGCATAGATTACAGGTCTGTCCGATAAGGCTTCGTCGGCCAAAAGCGCTTTTTCTGCAGCAATGACATCTTCGGCAAGCCTGTCGAAGCCCGCCCGACTCCAATCTCCCTCGGAACTGCCGGTTCCTCTCTTGTCGAAGACAATGACGGCATGGCCATTGGCCGCAAATTCATCGGCTATAACGGCAATGATCGACGCATATCCGTTGCGGTCCTGTGGTCCAGAGCCATGAATGAGCACAACCGATGCCTTAGTTGAGGGTTCGACCGGGCGATAAATCAATCCGGAGAGGGACGTATCGTCAGAGGATTGGAAGCTGATTTCATCTTTAGTGTAAGCAGTATTACGCTTCGCTGATACGGTTTGACCATTCTGCGTCATCGTTAATGTCTGGCTGTCGGAAGTTGTCGGCTCATCGAATTTGAACGTCGTTGTAACATTGCTTGACAGGACAGTTTCACCACCCGTCCATTCCAATCCGGACACGCGGTTCAGGCCCTGCCAGACCTCCGTGCAACCATCCCTGACGAAAAGGCGATAGGCTGACTGGGTTACGATAATGTCGCAACCGTCAGGACGCTGATAGCGACCCGTCAATCGACGATAATAGGCAGGATCGAGCTGTTCGGAATCAGCATCGAAAAGAACCGGGCCTGGTAAAGCTTCGAACGCGTCACGTGTCGCATCGGTCGCTCGGTCAAAGGTGAACATTGCCGAGGCGCCGTTCTGTATCACCCGCTCGACTTCGAAATACCCATAGGATGCAGCGCCACTGGCAAACCTCAACCGATAGACACCCCGATCGCGAAGGTTTTCGCCTTCGGGCGCGGAACTTTCAATTCTGAAATTAAGATCGATCTGTTCCTGCGTTCCAATTTGTGAAAAGAAGTCGGAAAATGATGCTTCAATATCCTCACGGCCTACGTGGCGTGTTCGGTCCGAACCATAAGCATATTCAATGATGGCGTCATCAGTGTAAGCGTTGGCAGCGACGCTTGCATTCTGTATCCTGTAAGCTTCGCGCAACATACCGTATGCCCGATAATCGTCAGTTGGGGATGCCGGCGGCTCTAGTATCGACATTTGCGAAGTCTGTAAATCTTGGGCCTCAGACTGGACTGTTGGAATCTGGGTGCCTTGTAACTCGGTCGTGTACGATGGCGTGCATGCAGCTTGGAAAAGAATGGCGACAAGCCACGCAGGCGTAAGCCGATAGACACGGTTTAATTGCATCGTAATTCAATATGCCGCTCTGAAAGAAAGCGCAACCACGGCCGAGCGGGCCGGTCGGATCGATTTATTCTGCTGCGTCAACGGCTCCGCTGAGCTGATCGATATCCACCGACTTGGCAGCGAGATCGTCGGACAGTTCGGTCACGACACTATGTGTTCCGGCCTGTTCGCCGAGCGCGTCGCGCGCAGCGAGCCACTTCTCCGCCTCCAGCGCGGCCATGCAGCCAAGTCCTGCTGCTGTCACCGCCTGACGGTAGGTTTCGTCGGACACGTCCCCGGCGGCGAACACGCCCGGAATGTTGGTGCGCGTACTGTCGGGTGCGGTGATGATGTAATTGCCTTCATTCATCTCGACATGACCCTGAAATATCTCGGTGGCGGGTTTATGTCCGATGGCGATGAAGACGCCGTGGGTCGGCAGGATGCGTTCCTCGCCCGTCTTGGCGTGCTTGATCCGTGCGCCCGTTACATTCGGCATGGGCGTCGTTTCGCCGACGATCTCTTCCAGCGTATGATCCCAGAGAATTTCGACATTATCCTTGGCGAATAGGCGTTCCTGGAGGATTTTCTCGGCCCGAAGTTCGTCGCGGCGGTGGATGAGTGTGACCTTGCTGGCGAGACCCGAGAGATAAAGCGCTTCTTCTACAGCCGTATTGCCGCCGCCGACGACGACGACATCCTTGCCACGATAGAAAAACCCGTCGCATGTGGCGCAGGCCGAGACACCGAAACCGCCAAATGTCTCTTCCGATTCGAGGCCGAGCCACTTGGCCTGCGCGCCTGTGGCGATGATGATGGAATCTGCCGTATAGACCATGCCGCCATCGCCGATCGCCTTGAATGGATGGACGGTGAAATCGACGTCGACAATCATGTCCTCATAGAATTCCGTGCCGAATTTCAGCGCATGTTCCTTGAACTTTTCCATCAATTCCGGGCCCATGATTTCCGGGAATCCGGGATAATTCTCGACATCGGTGGTAATGGTCAACTGCCCGCCCGGTTGTAGCCCCGCCACAATGGCGGGTTTGAGCAGCGCCCGTGCCGCATAGACGGCAGCCGTATAGCCAGCAGGGCCGGAGCCGATGATCAGAACAGGATGATGAACGGTGTCGCTCATGGAAGAAGGCCTTTCAGGGTGTAACGTGAAAATAGGTGCACGCCCGCCGCCCCGCAAGCGCCTGCCTGTCGCATTCCTGTGAACGATACTGCGCTAGCGGCGGGACGGGAGGCGATCCCATATGATTTTGGCCACTCGCGCCGTTTCGTTCAGCGGGTCATAGGGGGCTGTCCGTTGCGTTCCGTCCCAGCGTTTAAGGCCGCAGCGTTGCTCCAGCGCGTCATAGAGCTGCTGAAATTTTCCCGGCTGGCCGCTCATCGGCAGACGGTAGACGGGTTTGCCAGTCGCGCAGCTCTCCGTCAGCATATTAGTGCTGTCTTCAGTCACGAGGATAAGGTCGGCTGCGCCCAGAAAGGCGAAATAGGGGTTGTCGTCGTCACTATCCGGCGTGTGCAACCAGATTGCGCCGGCTTGTGCGGCCAGCTCTTCCCATTGGGACTGAACCACGTCCGGCGTCCGGCGCGATGTGGTGACCAGCAGACTGTGCCCCTCGTCCAGGAGTTGCCGTGCGGCGTTCAGATGAAAGGCTGCGTCGGCGTCACTGATCGCGTGCGTCCGGCTGGGGCCGCCGATGGCCAGCATGGCGCGCGGTGCGGGCAGGCGGTTGATCCGGTCCGACAGGCGCAGCAGGTCCGTTACGATCCGGTCACGGCTGACACGGTTCGGCGAGCCGATCATGCTGACCACATTCGGGCCGGACAGGCCGTCATGCGTCGGCGCGACCACCAGGTCGAACCGTGACGGATCGAGCCGGGGGTCCTGGACATAGCAGGTAAAGGCCGATCCGCTCCGGCGCATCGCGATGAGGGGGGCAATCGCCTGTCGCCCGCATCCGATTACAAGATCGGCGCGCGGCAGGCCGAAATCGCGCCGTCCGATCAGCTGCAGGGATGGCGGCAGGGCCGCAAAAGCCGAGCGCGGCGTCAGCCGGTGGGTCAGGATTTCGCAGGCCGTTGCTGATTGTCCGGCCACCGCTTCGGCCAGTCCCAAGGCTTGGTTTTCGATTCCACGTCGACCGTCAGAGACGACGAGGATCCGCATCGGCTACTTATATCCGATTTCGAGGATTTCGTAGCCCTTGGCGCCGCCCGGTGCGATGACTTCGAAGACGTCGCCGACTTCCTTGCCCATCATGGCCCGTGCGATCGGGCTGGTATTGGAGATCTTGCCGTCGCGCACATCGGCTTCGTCTTCACCGACGATCTGGTACTCGGATTCCTCGTCCGTATCTTCATTGACGATCTTCACATTGGCCCCAAACGTGACCTTATCGCCCCGCAGGTTGGATGTATCTATCACTTGCGCCAGGGACAGTTTCGATTCCAGCTCCTGAATCCGGCCCTCGATAAAGCCCTGTTTTTCCTTGGCTGCGTGATATTCGGCATTCTCCGACAGATCGCCATGGTCACGCGCAACGGAAATGGCCTGGATAATTTCAGGGCGTTCTGTCGTCTTCAGATGCTTCAGCTCTGTTTCGAGCGCGGCATGGCCTTCCGGGGTCATGGGAAATTTCTGCATGGATATCGATCTCGTCGCGCGTCGGAATGGTCGTGCTTTCAGCAAAACCGGCATCAGGCCAGTCTGCAAGCCGGAAACATTTAGAAGGTTTGGAAGGTAAATCAAGAGTTTGCCGTGCAAATCCCGGATGCACGGCCAAACATTATCGATTTTCAATAAAAATATTCTTGTCTACATTTGTAGTCGAAGCTAGATGTTAAATCAAGGTCGTCCTTCCGGTGCCACGGAGCCGACCTTTACACACTAAAGGAGACTATCATGACAATGACCACGAAACCTTTCGCCCGCACCGCTCTGCTGGCAGGCGCCTTGATGATGACGGCGCTGCCCGCTGCGGCGCAGGTGGCAGCCAAGGTCGAAATCAGCGCCAAGTCCAACGGGGAGCGCATCACCGTCGCCGTGCCGACGTCACTGATGACATCCGACGACGGTATGGAGAAGCTGTATACAGCGCTGCAGCGCAAGGCGGAGAAATCCTGCAAGGTGACGATTCCGATGCGGATCGGCAGTTCCGTGACAGTCGGACGCTGCACACGCAAGCTGATGAATGGATTTGTCGCCGATCTGGATCATTCCGGCATGGCTGCGCTGCATGCGCAGCGCTCGTAAGGAGACGTCGACAGGCTTTGGGCAAAAAGCGAAGCGGCGGGAGTGCCACCCCGCCGCTTCATGTCCGATTCCATTCTTCGAAAGGAGACGAGAAAAAGAGACGAACTTCATATATCTGTGAAGTTGGCCGCCAAGAGTCAAGCTCTCGCCCCGCGTTGCCACGTCGCGTGCGACCGCATAGGACCCCGACATGGCTGATGGTTCATCCGAATTTCTTCCCTTTTCCAATCTGCGAATCGGACATGCGCATGACATGCGTGTCAGGACGGGCGTTACCGTCATCCTCCCCGACCGTGCCAGCCTGTGCGCGGTCGATGTCCGCGGTGGCGCACCCGGCACGCGTGAAACCGATACGCTGGCCCCCGGCGGGCTGGTTGACCGCGTCCACGCCATCGTCCTGGCCGGTGGATCGGTCTACGGGCTGGGAGCTGCCGATGCGGTCTGCCGCGAATTGGGTGCACAGGGCATCGGCTTTGTCGCCGGACGTCCACCCATTCCGGTCTCTCCCATCGTGCCGTCGGCCATCCTGTTCGATAATGCCAATGGCGGCGACAAGGATTGGGGAACATCGCCGCCTTATCAACGCCTCGGTAGCGAAGCGTTCGCAGCTGCCAGTGGCGAAACGGGCGAAGGCGCCATCGGTGCGGGCTACGGGGCGACGGCCGGTATCTATCCCGGCGGTTTCGGTATGGCCACGGAAACGGTCGGTGAGGCAACGGTCTGCGCCCTGATTGCGGCCAATCCCGTCGGGTCGCCTTTTCTGCCGGGAACGGCTGTTCCCCATGCCTGGATCTATGAACGGGACGGGGAATTCGGTCGGCTTACCCCGCCTGCCGATTATCGATGGTCGCCGCCCATGGACACCAAACTCTCCTTCTTGGCCCAGGCTGGGCAGAATACGGTGATCGGTGCGGTCGTGACGGATGCGGCGCTGTCGACGTCCGATCTGAATCGGCTGGCGATCATGGCGCAGGACGGGCTCGCACTGTCCGTGCAGCCGTCCCACACGCCGCTGGACGGCGACACGATCTTTGCCCTGTCGATCGGAGAGATGGAACTGTCCGGTCCGGGGGAGCTGTCGCAGCTCGGTTCTGCAGCCGCGCGCGCCGTCGCCCGGGCGCTGACGCGCGGCGTTCTGGCGGCTCGCTAGGACAAACAATATGAGGGCGACGACATGAAGACGCCGAAATGACACAGGCCCGATGACAAGAAAGGACATGACTCCGGACGCGATTGCCCCGTCGCATCATGCCGCGATCCTGCGCAATAATGCTCATTATGTGCATTGGCTGTCGCCCCTGAGCGAGCAGGAGCTCGACGATCTGTTGCGAGTATCCGATTATGCGCGTCAGCTGCAAGGCGGAGAGGCCGTCCTGATCGGCTATTCAGGCATGGGCGACTACCGACACAAACATGTCGACTGGCTCGGTGACCGCCTGACAAATTTCTTCTATATTGATCGCATCATTATCCGTGAAGAGATGCAGCAACAGGGAGCCGGACGCATCCTATACGACGATGTCGCCCATTATGCGCGACAACAAGGTCATGCGGCGCTGGCATGCGAGGTCAATAGCGTGCCTGACAATCCGGCCAGTCATGCCTTTCATATCACCCTGGGATTCGTACCAGTGGGCGATGCGGAGGATCCGGACGGCAAAGCCGTGCGTTACTATGTGCGAAAGCTGTAAATCAGCCTCATAAACCCCTTGCGGCTCCGCGCCTGCCCGACTAAAGCCCGCCGCCTAGACGCACCGGTAGCTCAGCTGGATAGAGCACCAGACTACGAATCTGGGGGTCGGGGGTTCGAATCCTCCCCGGTGCGCCATTATCCGCAAGTTTGTTAATGCTAAGTCACTGGAAAACTTATGTTTTCCTGCGGCTTCCTGCAACCGCCTGCCGTTTCCCGCCACTTCTGGGTAACATTTTGGGCAACAGACTGGGTAACATTTTGCCATGGGAACGACCCGAAACCGATACCTCGTCCGGCGTGGAGAACGCTGGTATTACTTCCGCCGCATACCCAAGCGTTATGCCGAGGTGGACGACCGCACCTACAGCAAAGCCTCGCTTAACACGGACTCCCTTACCGTAGCGCGCGAGCGACGTGACGCGATGGCGGATGCCGATGAGCAGCAGTGGGAATCCATGCTCGCCGAGTTGGGTAACAATTCAACTCCGGAGGTCGCAAAGGTCTGTCGATATCGATCAGCGCAGCGTCGAGCGCGCGCCATGGGCGTACTGTTCCAGCCGGTCGAAACGCTTGCCGCAAAGGCGAGCGTCGAGGAGCTTGTCCAACGGGTCAAGGTCGCCACCGGACCACATGCAACAGAAGCGATTGCCGACGCGGTTCTCGGCGCAGCGCCCGAGCCGACAGTGACTGTTCGAGATGCGTTGGCGCTCTACTTCGACAAGCTCGCCGTCAACGACCTACGCACAAAATCACCAGCCCAAGCCGCCAAGTGGCGACTGCCGAAGGAGCGCGCTATCGAGAACTTTGTTGCGCTCTGCGGAAACCTGCCGATGAACGCTATCGATAGGAGCCACGGTCGCGCCTTCTATGAGTGGTGGGGAGAGCGTCTGCATCCGTCCGATGGCTCAAAGGGCATGAAGCCGAACAGTGCCAACCGAGACCTTGGAAATCTGCGAAAGCTGTTTCGGGAATACTGGACTTACGAAGGCCAGGAAGATCGGCAGAACCCATTCCGAAACCTGCGATACAGCGACACCGTAACGACGAGCCGTCCTGCATTTTCAGACCAATGGGTCACGGGACGCATCCTTGCGCCCGGAGCATTAGACGGCTTGAACGAGGAGGCTCGACTTATCGTGCGCGCACTGGTCGAGACAGGCTGTCGTCCGAGCGAGATTGCTAATCTTGAGGCCGAGGACATTCGCCTCGACTGCAATGTGCCCCACATCTTGATCCGCCCGAAGGCAGGGCGCCAACTGAAGTCGCGGGCGTCGCAAAGAGAGATTCCTCTAATTGGAGTTTCGCTTGAAGCGCTTCGTCAAGCACCAGAGGGCTTTCCGCATTACCGCGACAAAAGTTCATTATTGTCGAATAGCTTGATGAAGTTCTTTCGCAATAACGGTCTCTTGGAGACGCCGGAGCACACCATTTACTCATTCCGTCATGCGTTTGAAAAACGCATGCTTGAAGGAGGCTTGGATTACGGACTGCGGTGTACTCTCATGGGGCACAAGAATAGCAGGCCCCAATATGGCGACGGTGGTTCGCTCGATTTCAGACAGCGACAGCTAGAGTCAATCAAGCATTCCACGACACAATGAGCCGGTCACGGGACACGCGCTGAAACCGACATTTTGCGATCCCCAAAAGCAGAGGCAAAGTCACAAGCTGCATCGCGAATGAACCGGCAAATGATGGAGCAAATTAAGACCGCCCTAGCTCGCGCCCCTGTATTAGCTAATTCTTCGTTTGAGTCTCAGGGAAGGCTTCTCGATCAGATGCCAGGACAGTCCTGCCACCAGAACAAATAACGGAGTCGAAATCACCATAATCTGAATAGGGCCAAGGTCGGGAATGAAAAATAGGACGGCCTGGATAAGAGGGTAATGCCAGATGTAAATGCCATAGGAGTAGTCTGGAAGTCTAAGCAGAGGATCGAACGTCTGATCCGGTAGACCCAGTCGTAGCATCAAGCCTGTCAGGCTGAGTGTTGCGAGAAACTCTCCAATCGGTCCGGCTCCGAAAGCCAGAAATAATCCAAAGACCATTGCAATAGACCACCACGGCGGGCGACGTGCTGCAGGCCAATGCCACAATACCATACCCAGCAAGAAACATGAGGACAGGCGGAAGAAAGGCAGGATCGATGCGGGCAATGAAGATGTATCAATGATATGCGGTAGCAATAGATAGATCGCCGTTGCGCCAGTCCACATCATGAGTGTCGTCGAAAGACGCTTTGCCAACCCAATCGTGAAGGCGACAGCGGCGAGGATGTATGCCGCCATTTCATAGCGTATCGTCCAGAGCGGACCGTTAAAATCCTCTTCGAGATTTCCGGCGAATATGCTGCCTGGCGCGCCTTGAGGGTCACCCATAACGAGAACTCGCAAGACATAACTCCATGTCTCGGCCGAAACGAGATTTGGCAGACCGCCCGGCCTTGAGAATATGGGCGCAAAAATCAACCCGAACGCCAACATGATAACGATGAGCGCTGGGAAAATGCGAAGGAGCCGCGAGGCGGTGTAGGATTTCAGATCATTGCGCGTGGCCAAGCTCTTCATGATCAAGAGTCCCGAAAGAACGAAGAATCCATTCACGGCCATGTAACCGCCCGTCCATTGATGGATTCGGAAAGGCTCATAGCCTGTGGTCGTCAGCCAGAAATGACCGAGTGCGACGAACCCCGCGAGCACCCAACGTATCAAGGTGAAGTGATTCTTCCCGAATAGCGGGTCTGCCTTGGTCAGAGGTTCCGTTGCGAGCGTCGATACCATCACCCCGCCTCCTTCATTTTCCGGCGGCGGTTCAGCGCCGTTCTCAAACGCAAGATGATGAGACAAAGACCAGAGATGAAAAACACGACCGTGACGGTGGCTGTGGCTTTGATCCACCAGCTGTTGAAGTTCTCTCGTGATGACCAGTCCATGATATGCAGGCCCCACATGAGGTCGAAAACACGCCAGAGACCCGTGCGCACGGCCTTCACCTCGCCAGTCGTGGCGTCCACATAGAAGCTGGCCGAATCCGGTTTATCGAATTCAATTCGCCAAACGGGTCCCGCGCGGCCGTATTCGCGCGGCGGATCTGTCTTATAAAGGACAGCCTTTCCCAGTGATCCGTTACCAGCATAGCTGAGACGAGCGATCTGTTCTGCCTGATTGCGCGATAGTGGGCCGACTGTATCCCCTGTCATGGCGCTCCGCACAAAGGTCTCACCCCCGGACTGTATGCGATAGACCAATTGGTCTCCCATGCTCTGCAGCATAATCGTTTCCGCCGTCGGCACGCGCTGCAGCATGTCGGATGGCGAGAGCAGCGCATCATCGATTTGCAAGGCCGTCGGCGTAATTTCCGCTCGCAGATGCGCGCCGCGCACGGTGTCTATCGGGAACAGGGTCATGAAGAGGCCCGAGACGAGCCACAGACCCAGCTGGACACCGATAGCGATCCCCAGCCAGAGATGCAGCTTTCGCACAAACCTGTTCAGCAAAGCCGACGTCATGATCCTGTCTCCCCTAGAACCGCGAGGCGTGTCCGCCGCGGACCCGTGGCCTAGTTCAGGCAGCTCATATCCGTGCCTGTCGTCTCGCAGATTGCGGTGATGCGGTAGGATCCGTCGCGGCCTTTCTTGACGGCAAAGGCGACGCGGTCACCCAACTCGTAATCCGACAGATCGACGCTGCTCATGATGTCGAAACCCATGGTCATGGCATCCATGCCGACGCCTTCGATGCGCTCATGGGCAATCGTGAGGAAATCGCCATTTTCCCCGACCGAGCGGATCGTGCCCGTCGTCATGCCGGTGTCACCCGATGCGGGGGACGTCATGTCCATGCCGGAATGGTCCATGGTGCTGTGGTCCATATCGTCCATTGCGTCGGGCGAACCCGATTTGCCGCAGGCGGCCAGGGTCAGTGCAAGGGCCAGAGGAATGGCCAGGGTCGCGATCGCGTTACGTAACTTCATGGGAGTCTCCTTGGGGTTGGGGTTGGTGAGTGAACTTGCGTCCGATGTAGATCAGATAGAGCGCGGGCACGACAAAAAGCACGAGCACCAAGGTCGAGGCCATGCCGCCGACCATGGGCAGGGCGATGCGGCGCATGACATCCGCGCCCAGACCGTCCGTGAAGAAGACTGGCGCGAGCCCGGCAAAGATGGTCAGCACGGTCATCAGCTTCGGCCGAAGGCGCTGTACGGCACCCCCCACGACGGCGTCGCGCAGTTCGCCTCGGTCGCGCGGCTGTCGCGCGCGGACTTCGGCATCGATATACAGCAGCATGATGACGGCCGTTTCCACCGCGATGCCGCCCAATGCGATGAAGCCGATAGCTACCGCGACGGAGAGGTTGTAGCCCGCCAGCCACACCGCCCACAGCCCGCCGACCAGACCGAACGGCATGGACAGCATGACGAGCAGGGTCCGGTCGAGCCGACCGAAATGCAGCATGAGCAGCAGGAACACGGACAGGATGGCCGCCGGAATGGCGATGCGCAGGCGCGCCTCCGCCTCTTCGAGCTGTTCGTACTGGCCGGAAATGCCCACCGCATAGCCGGGCGGCAAGGCAAGGCCGTCCGCCAGGGTCCGGCGCAGTTCGCCGACATAGCTACCGAGGTCGCGGTCTTCGATGTCCACGAAAACCCAACCCGTCAGGCGCGCATTTTCCGAGCGGATCATGGGTGGCCCCTCCGCGAAGCGGATTTTCGAGACCTCCGAAAGTGTCACGACCGCGCCGCCGGGCGCGGGCACGATCGCCTCGCCAATAGCCTCGGGGCTGTCGCGATATTCAGGCGCATAGCGCAGGAGTATGTCGTAGCGCTCACGGCCTTGCACGCTCTGGGACAGGACTTCCCCGCCAATGGCCGTGCGCACGACGGATTGGAAGGCTGCCATGGAAATGCCGCGCCGCGCGAGCGCTTCGCGGTTTGGGATAATCTCCAGATATTTGCCGCCGAGAACGCGGTCAGCAAAGGCGGAGCGCGTGCCGGGAATGTCCGTGATCAAGCCTTCTGCCTCGCGCGCGAGCCGTTCCAGTTCATCCAGGTCTTCGCCCGTGATCTTCACGCCGATCGGTGTCCGCACGCCCGTGCTCACCATGTCCATGCGTATCTTGATGGGATAGCCCCAGCTATTGACGAGACCAGGAATGGCCAGCCGCTGATCGAGTTCGGCAATGATGTCCTGCGCGTTCAGACCCGGACGCCATTCGCTCTTGGGCTTCAGCTGAATCCACGTCTCGATCATGGATAGGGGCGCGGGGTCGGTTGCGGTGTCCGCGCGGCCGGCCTTGCCGAAGACGCGCTCCACCTCCGGCACGGTTGCGATCAGGCGGTTCGTCTGGCCAAGTAACTCGCGCATCTTGGTCTCGGATACACCCGGAAGCGTCGTCGGCATGTAGAGCAGCTCGCCCTCGTAGAGGGCGGGCATGAACTCCGAGCCCAGATTGCGCGCGGGGATGATAAGGCTCGCAGTCGCGAGAACGGCGAGGGCGACAACACCCCAGCGCAGGCTCAGCGCCCCACGCAGGAGCGGCGTGTAGAGCCAGATGAGCACGCGCATGAGCGGATGGCGGCGTTCGGCGATGAAACGCCCGCGCAGCAACAGCACCACTAGAACCGGCACGAGCGTCACCGAGAGCAGGGCGGCGAATGCCATGGCATAGGTCTTGGTGAAGGCTAGCGGGCTGAACAGGCGGTAGCTTTCACCCGTGAGCGCAAAGACTGGAAGAAAGCTCACCGTGATGATCAGCAGCGAGAAGAAAATGCCGGGCCCGACTTCGCGCGCACTTTCGAGGATGATGCGCTTGCGCTCCTCGCCCACGACCTTGTGGCCCGCATCGGACAGCTTGCGGGCGGCATTCTCGACCAGCACGATCGAGGCGTCCACCATGGCCCCGATGGCGATGGCGATGCCGCCCAGAGACATGATGTTTGCCGTCACGCCCTGGATGTTCATGATCAGGAATGCGCCGACTACGCCCAGGGGAAGCGTAATGACGGCGATCAGGGAGGCGCGGATGTGCAGAAGGAATAGCAGGACAACCAGCGCCACGATCGCCCCTTCCTTGATCAGGGTCTTTCGCAAGTAATCGACTGAACCCTCGATCAGCGGCGCGCGGTCATAGACGGTGACGATTTCCACGCCGTCCGGCAAGCCGCGCGCGACGTCGGCAAGGCGGGCCTTGACCCGGTCGATGACGTCCAACGCATTCTCACCGTCGCGCATTACGACGATACCCGCCACTGTTTCGCCCTCACCGTTCAGTTCCACGACCCCGCGGCGCAGGGCTGGACCTTCGACCACGCGCGCCACGTCTCGCAGGCGAACGGGCGCGCCTTGTCGCGCGAAGATCACGGTCGATGCGAGATCATCCACGCCTCTGACATAGCCGTCTGTGCGCAGGACATATTCGGTCTCGCCGCGCTCGATGACACGCCCGCCCACTTCGATCGACGATGTGCGGATAGTTTCCGCGACCTCCGTCATGGAGAGGCCGAGCGCCCTGAGCCGATTGGGATCGACGAGAACCTGATATTCGCGTTCGAACCCGCCCACGCTTGCGACCTCGGCGACCCCCGCGACGCTGGAGAGTTCCAGCTTGACGAAGAAATCCTGCAGGGCGCGCAGCTCGGCCAGGTCGGTGCGGCCCGAGCGGTCCACCAACCCGTATTGGTAGACCCAGCCCACCCCTGTCGCGTCAGGCCCGATCTCCGGCACGGCGCCTTGCGGCAGGCTTGCGCCAAGTCTTGAGAGCAACTCTAGGACGCGAGAGCGCGCCCAGTATAGATCCACGCCGTCCTCGAACACGACTGTGACGAAGCTCGTGCCGAACATGGAGCTGGCGCGCACGTCTTCCGTGCCGGGCAGGCCGAGGAGTGCGGACGAAAGCGGGTAGGTCACGAGATCTTCAACAACCTGCGGGCTTTGTCCGGGGAAGTCGGTGCGAATGATGACTTGCGTGTCGGTCAGGTCCGGCACGGCGTCGAGCGGCGTCGCCTCGGTCGCGAGCCATCCCGCGACCGCCAGCGCCAGCGCCACCACGATGACGATCAGAGGATTGGCGACCGACCAGCCAATCACTTTCGCCACAGAGGAGTCGGACGGATCGCGACCGGCTATGTCGTGATTGGCACTCATCACTGATGCCCGGCATGGGTGTCGATGTCGCGCGACGGCATTGCCGTACCCTCCATCGGGCCCTCCATCGGATCAGGCCATGGGACAAGGATCGAACCGCCATCGCCGTATGGGTTGCGGGCGGGTCGCGCGTCCTGCAGCCAGCGGCGACCGGACCCTGTGTCCTCGAACATGATCACGCCGCGCGCCGCATAGCTCGACGGCGCTCCCTCCAGCAACCAAGGCTCCAGCGCCCACATCAGCCCGGCGAGAGCAGTGCGGAGGTCTTCCGGAGTGTCCGAGCTTTTGGCCTGCAAGAGCGCGGCTTCTGCTTGGGTCAGGACATCGTTCAGAGCAGTCGCGCCAAAACGTGACCGCAGCGGATCGACAAGCGCCAGGGCTGGATCGACGAAATAGGGATCGATCGCATAGCCGTCGGTCAGCGCTTCGTGGAAATACAGAGCCTGATCCGTGAAGTGGTCGATCTGCGCCAGCGTCGTAGCATCGATCGGCAGTTCGGACAGAGGCGTATCGGCCCCGAACGCGACACCTTGCGAGCGTTGCGCGAAACCGCCTCGCAGATTGGCCTCACTGCCCAGCATGAACTGTCCGCTCACCACGACAAATTCGCCCGCGCTCAGGCCCGACAGAATGGCCGTCCGGTCCCCCGCCGTCTCGCCGATCGTGACCCCACGCGCGATAAACCGGCCTTCGCCCAGTGCGGCGATGACATAGGCTCCCTTGCTGTCCCGCAAGACGGCCTCGGCCGGTACGGACAGGCGCTCGTCGCGCGACAGATTGAAATCGATATCGGCATAGGCTCCGGGACGCAGCCTTCCGTCTGTATTGGGTAGGCTGATGCGCAGCTGGGCCGTTCGGGTCGCCGGGTCGATGGTGGGGTAGATGTAGTCGACCAGACCCTCGCCATTCGCATCGGGCGCGCTCGGAAATTTAAGCGTGAGGGGCAGGCCTTCACGCACCAGCGGAAGTTCGCCTTCCGGAATACGCGCAATCACCCAAACCTCACCATAGTCCTGCAGGCGCAAGACTGGCGTGCCGGGGCGGACATATTCGCCGTCGGCCACCATGATTTCGGCAATCGAGCCGGAACTCTCCGCATAGATCGGCACGCGCTCTACCAATTCCCCAGTTTCCACGACGCGGTCGATGGTCCCGGTCTGCATGCCGAGCGAGGCAAGGCGCTGGCGCACGGAGGCGATCCGGCGCGGATTGCCGATCCGCAGGCTGTTGAGCAGGTCTTTCTGCGCCCCGATCAGCTCGGCACTGTAGATGCGGTAGAGGAGTTGGCCGCGCCGCACGGTGTCTCCCTCGGCCCGCACGCGAAGGTCCGATATCCAGCCTTCCAGTCGCGAGGTTTCCGAGGCCTGCAGGCTCTCATTTGCCTCGACCGTGCCGAAGGCGCGAAGCTCTCGGGAAAAGTCCGTCACGCGCGCGGGCTCGGTCCGCACGCCCAATGTCTGAATAATCTCCGGCGAAACCGCCACGCTGCCATCACCCAGCACGCCGTCGCTGGCTTGCGCAGGCACCAGGTCCATGCCGCAGATCGGGCAGGAGCCGTTAGGATCCTCGCTGATGTAATGCGGATGCATGGGGCAGGTGTAGAGCTGTGCCTCACCCGTTTGAGCCTCGACGGTTTCGACTGCGCTCGGCTTGTCACCGGTGGAGGGTTGTCCGCAGGATGCGAGGGCCACGGCGCTAAGAAGAAGAAAACGTCTCATGGCTGGACCTCCCCGCCATCGAAGCCGCCGACCTGAAGGCCGTTCATTCTGATAATTGCGACGTCTTCGCGCGCGCGTTCGACCACGATGTCTCCCCGCAAGGCCAGCACGGCAATTTCACCGTCGAGGATAGGGGCGTAGCCACCCAGTCCGGATTCATAGACAACCATCCGGTCGGCCAGAGCCTGCCCCACGGCGGCGATCTTGGTTTCGATGACACGCACGGCGTCGCGCGCGGCCAGGCGCTCCGCATCGAGCGCCTCATAGCGCGACAGGGCGGCACGCGCCGCTGTCTGCACATCGGCCATGGCGGCGGAGCGATCGGCCTGGGCCGCACGGAGCTGTGGGTCGAGTTTCTGCTTCTTCCAGAGCGGCACGCTCACCGTCACGCCGATGCTGACCCAGTCGTCGCCATCGAAATTACGCCCGTTTTCACGCTGCTGATAGGTCGCTTGAACACCCCAATCGGGTTTGTAGTCGGCTCGTGCGGCATCGATCCGACTGGAAAAAATACCAATCGTCTCCTGCGCGACCCGCACGGCGTGAAAGGCGGAAGCCTGTGCATTCCACTCGCGCAAAGAGGGATCTATGTTGATCCCAACAGGGACAATTTCCACCAGCTCGCGCAGTCGCGCCTCGGCTTGACGTTGTTCGGCCCGCAACGCGACGCGGCTGCGTCCGACTTCGGCCCGCTCGCCCTCGATTTCAGCCAAGCGGAAGAGCGACGGCTGGCCCGCATCGACCTCTGCCAGGACGATCTCATCGAGCTCGGCATATTTTGCGAGACGGGCGTCGAGCAGGACGAGCTGGTCCTGCAGCCGCTGCAGGGTGACCAGCTGCACACGCAGATCCGCGCGGAGTTCCGCCAGCCGCGCCGCACGCGCGGCGTCGAGGCGGCTTGCGCGGGCAAAGGCCTCGTCCCGGACAGCGTCGCGACGGTCTCCATTGGGAAAGCGCTGGCGCAGGCCGATCGACTTGTTGGTCGGCAGATATTCAGTGAAGGAGGGGTCAAATAGCGGGAAATTGTTCAATCCCATCGTGATTTCGGGATCGGGCAGCGCAGTCGCAGCCGACCCGCGCTCTCGCTCCGCGTCCGCCCGCAGGTTGAAGGCATCGAGCTGCGGATAGGCGCGCAGCCGCGCATCCAGCTCTGACAAGCTGACCTGAGACAAGTTTGTCTGGGGCGAGCTTGCCTGCGCGAAAGAGGGCGCAGGGATTGTGAGAAGAACGGCAAAGCCTGCGAATGTTTTGTAAATGAACGGGCGCATGGGGCGCTCCAATGATCGGAAGACACGGGTGAACAATCCGGCACGAAAGGCCGGGGTGAACCCGAAGTCTAGATCAGAAGGCGCTGGGAGCTGGCGGGATGGCCGGTCCGGCTCGCGGGACTTCGCGGCGGTGGCCCTGTGGCCGGCGGAGTAACCCGGACCGGAAGGCGAGCCGCAGCCGGCACGATGGCTGAATGCCCTATCGTGTCCGATTTCACCGTTTGAAGCGATGTCGCGGCCTGCTCGATGACGGGTTCGTCGGCGCAGTCTGCACAATCGTCGTGGTCGCTGAGCGGAGCCGCAGGCACATCGTGGCATGATGGTGCGGTCTGAACGGCAGCCGCGTCACCGGTCAGGCAACATGCCATGACCGGGTGGGCCAGCGCCAGCACAGCCATGAAGGCCGTCAGGATATGGGCAAACGCGCGCATTATGCGAGATCTACCACAGTCGTATCAATTTTTCCAAACACGCTCATCGGAACCAGTTTAGGGCTTTTCTGTTATATGGGCAAGATACCTGTTAGGGGTATCAACGAGATCGTGATCCGGAGAGAGTCCATGGCCAATATCGACGTGCGCAAAGCGCCCCACCAGAACATGGAAATCAGCGAAACTGCCTCAGATCATGCTCGAATGGGTCACGCCAAGATGAATAAAGACGGAAACTACCTCGTCTTTTTCTCGATGATCGGCACATCGGCTGTTCTGATGTATTTTCTGATGTTCCTCAACATCGACCGGGCCGAACATGTCGTTCTGTCGGAGATCCGCACCTATATGACGTTCATCATGGCCTCGGTCATGACGGTCGTCATGCTCGCCTTCATGCTGAACATGTACAAGAACAAGCTCTACAATCTGCTGATCGTAGCAGGTGCGGCCTTGCTGTTTGTGGTCTCGCTCTGGCTCGTGCGCTCCCAGGACACTGTGCAGGATGAAAGCTGGATGACGTCTATGATCCCGCACCACTCGGTCGCCGTCATGACCAGTTCAAATGCCGAGTTTTTCGACTACCGCGTGGCCGAGCTCGCTGCCGAGATCGTCGAAGTGCAGGAGCACGAGATCGCCCTGATGGAATGGCTGCTCGCCGACATCAAGGCCAACGGACCGGCTCGGACCCCGGAAGACGCGGATCGCCGCGCAGCGCCTGAAGAGTTTCCCGGCGTTCCGAAGGCGGAAAGCATTATCGGCGATATCTACGTGACGCCCTAAGCGAAATTAGGTGATCAGCTTCGCCAACATCCAGACTCCCATGGCGACCATCATGACGTTTTCGGTCAGGCTGACGGCCCCGAGCGGGACATTGGAGCCGCCGCCCACACAGGCGCATTTCAGCTCCCGCTTCTCAATATAGACCGCCTTGAACACGCTCCAGGCGCCGATCGCACCAATGAAGAGCGCCACGGGTGCGCCCACCCAGCCATAGCCATTTGTGAGCATCATGATGCCCGCGAAGGCTTCTGCGAAGGGATAGATATAGGCATAAGGCACCCAGCGCTTGGCAAGCAGGTCGTAGCCGAGGAAGCCCGAGCTAAAGCCTTCCAGATCACGCAACTTCTGGATCGCTAGCACACACATTGAAAGGGCGATGAAGTCCACCACCCAGCCCATCAGCGTCGGTCCGGGTCGGCCGATTCCCATCGCTGTGGCCATCAACGCTGTCATCGCAAAGATTGCAATGATAGGCGTGTAGGTCGTTTCGCCCTTTTCCAGCACCTTCAGCCCGAAGTGCTTCTTCAGATCCGTGTAACCCCCAATCCGCTCGCCTTCGATGAAGGTCTGCGGCGTGGTTTTCACGTCAAACTCTGCCTTTATCGCGTCCTGTTGCTCCCGGGTGGTGATGTGCCGATCATCGACGGTAAAACCTTTGCGCTCCAGCAGGCTCTTCGCCTTCAGCCCGAAAGGGCAGGTGTGCCCTGGCATGACCATGCGATACAGCACGGCCGTCTTTCCCGTTGCGGCGGAGACTGGATTGGATGAATATTCATCCCCTAAAACCAAATTGTCCATGGCGTTCTCGATACGGTGGGTAGGTATATTTATCATACGCGGTTTCAGCTGTCATCGTTCCACACCGTGTCGGCGTCTTGCACTGGTCTCACAGGCCACCTAGGAATGCGCCATGGCCTGCAAATCAGCGATAAACAAACTCAAGCGGGTAGAAGGCCAAGTGCGCGGAATCATCCGCATGATCGAAGACGATCGTTACTGCATCGATGTCCTGACGCAGATGCAGGCGGTAAAGGCGGCGCTCGCCCGCGCTGAGAGCGAAATCCTCAAAAACCACGCCAAGACCTGCATCCACGACTCGGTGGTCGAGGGAAATGCAGGCGATATCGAAGCCAAGGTCGGTGAACTGGTCGACCTTTTCGACAAGCTCAAACGCTAGGTCACGCTCGCCAGCCTATAAATTGCACCGCTTGCCTTCCGACCAAGCCAACCGCCTCGACTAGACAGTTGGCAAGTCATGTCCCGGCGCAAACCAACGGTGTAGTGCGGGCATGACCAGAAGCGTCAGGAGCGTCGAAGAGACCAGCCCGCCTGTCACGACGACCGCCAAGGGACGCTGGAGTTCCGCGCCCACGCCGGTTGCGAAGAGGAGCGGTGCGAGACCGAGCGCCGTGGTGAGCGCCGTCATCAGGACCGGTCGAGCGCGCAGGCCCGCCGCCTCGATGGCCAGCGTATCGCGGTCGCGGCCTTCTCTCGCAAAGGCATCCATGAAGCTCACCAGCACCATGCCGTTTCCGAGCGCGATACCGAACAGGGCGATGAAACCGACCGTGGCAGGCACGGACAGGGGCAGGCCCGTCAGCCACAGAGCCAGTGCGCCGCCCGTCAGGGCCAGAGGTATATTGAGCAGGATCAGCACTGCGGATTGCAGCCGGCCGAAGGTCAGCAGCAGGATGAGCAGCACGATCGCGAGCGTGATCGGGATGACGACCTTGAACCGAGCATTGGCCTGTTGCTGGAGTTCGAACTGTCCGCCCCAGACGAGACGATAGCCGGGCGGCAGGTCGAGTTCGGACTGTGTCAGCGCCTGGGCCTCGCCCACGAATGACCCGATGTCACGTCCGCGCACATTGGCCTGGACGGTGATGAACCGCTCGCCGTCCTCGCGGGTGATCTGTCGCGGACCGATAAGGCGTTCGACGGATGCGACGGCTTCCAGAGGAACGCGCGCGCCCGATGGCGACTCCAGAATGATCCGGCTGATGTCCTCCGGCGTCGCACGCCTGTCCTCCGTAAGGCGCACGACGATCGGAAACTGCCGCACGCCCTCGAACAAGGCACCGGCTTCGGCACCTCCGACTGAGGCGCGCAGGGCGTTGAGCGCATCATCGACGCTCAAGCCGTAGCGCCCCAGAGCGACACGGTCGGTCGTCACAATCAGCTGGGGCGAGCCCGTCACCTGATCGGCTTGAACTTCGGATGCGCCTTCGACCTGCTGCAACAGGCCCGTCAGGTCTTGCGCCGCATCTGCCAGAACGTCGCTATCGGGGCCGAAGATCTTGACGGCGAGCTCGGCCCGCGTTCCGGTCAGGAGTTCATCGACCGACATGGCGATGGGCTGGCCGATATTGACGACGATGCCGGGGAAGGCCTCAAGGTTTTCCGAGATCTCCGTGCGCAGGTCTTCCGGCGTAACGCCGGGTCGCCATTCGCTTCGCGGATGAAGCTGGACGAAGCTCTCGGCGCTATTGGTCGGATCGGCATGGGCCCCGACCTCGCCGCGCCCGACGCGGGTGACGACCGACTGGATCTCCGGGAAGGCCGCAAGCAGTCGGGTCTCGATCTGCGTCGTCGTCTTGGCGGCCTCGGTGAGCGAGATCGACGGGGCCATGGTGATGCGCAGCAGGATGTCGCCTTCTTCGAGCGCCGGGGTGAACTCGGACCCCAATCGCGAGCCTGCCAGTCCACCGACGACCAAGAGGACACCCGCGAGCAGCAAGGCGGCCCAGCGCCGACGCACGAACACGCCGGACAGCCGCGCCGTGTAGCGCGCCAGTCTTGAAGGCCTGGGCTCCGCCTTGGACTTTAGGCCCCGCCGCATGAACAGGGTCGCCAGGGGCGGTGCGATGAAGAAAGCGTAGAGCAGAGAGCCGAACATGGCGAGCGCCGCCGATGCGGCCAGAGGCCGGAAGGTCTTTCCCTCGACGCCTTGCAACGAGAAAAGCGGGAGGAAGACGACGATGACCACGGCGACCGCCGCAATGAGCGGAGCCACGACTTCCGCCGTGGACCGCGCGACGATGTCCTGTCGATCGGCGTCCAATCGATCCTCGCGCAGGCCGCGGTCCACATTCTCGGTGATGACGATCGCGCCATCGACCATCATGCCGATGGCAATCGCAACGCCGCCGAGAGACATGAGGTTGGCGCTGATGCCCAGCATCTGCATGGCGATGAATGCGAAGCCGACGGAAAACGGAATGGATAGAACGACCACGAGACTCGGCCTCCAGCCACCTAGAAAGATGAAGACGACCAGCGCGACCAGGAGCGCGCCTTGCCACAGAGCCGTCGTCACCGTTGCAGCGGCCTTGTTCACCAAAGTGCCCTGATCGTAATAGGGGATGGCCACGACGCCTTCGGGCAGGGTCGCATTGATCTCGTCGAACCGCGTCTTGACCAGTTTGATGACATCGGACGTGTTCGTCCCGTAGAGTTTGAGTACCAGCCCCGCGACGACTTCGCCCTCGCCATTGGCCGTTGCCAGACCTTGTCGGACACCGCCGCCGATCTCCACCCGGCCCAGGTCACGCACGCGGATAGGGCGCCCATCCGTCACGGACACAACGATCTCACCAAGGTCTTTGACCGACTGCGCGAGTCCGACTCCGCGAATGGTGTACTGCTCGGAACCCAATTCGAGGAATTGCGCACCTTCCGTGCGGTTGCCTTTCTCCAGCGCGTCGATCACCGCGTCGATCGGAACGTCATAGGACAGGAGCGCGTCCGGGTTGAGGTTGACCTGATATTGCTTTTCATATCCGCCGAGCGACAGGACTTCGGTCACGCCCGTCACGGTCTGGAGCTGATATTTCACGATCCAGTCCTGGATCTCGCGCATTTCCACGAGATTGCGCGTGCCGGTCTGATCCTCCAGTCGGAAATAGAGGATGATGCCAAGACCCGTGGAGATCGGCCCCATCTTCGGTTCGCCAAAGCCTTCCGGGATGGTCTCGCGCGCCTGGGCCAGCCTTTCGCCGACAACTTGGCGCGCAAAATATATGTCCGTGCCATCCTCGAAATAGATGTTCACGACCGACAGGCCGAAATTCGACACGGACCGCATATTGTCGATCTTGGGCAGGCCCGCCATTGCCGTCTCGATGGGGAAAGTGACGTAGCGTTCGACCTCTTCCGGGGCGAGGCCTTCCGTCTCGGTGAAGACCTGGACCAGCGACGGTGTCACATCCGGGAAGGCATCGACGGGCAGCGCGCGGAAGGCGAACAGGCCGCCCAGGGTCAGGGCCAGTGCCGCGATGACCGCAAGCAAGCGGCCTCCGGCAATCTTGTGCATCAGGGTTTGCATCTTCGCGTCCTCAGTGATCGTGTCCGCCACCAAAGGCGTCTTTTTCGAGTTGCGATTTCAGTGTGAACGACCCGGCGGACACGAAGCGATCTCCGGCCCTGAGACCCGCGAGAATCTCGACCTGGCCCTGGCTGCGCTGACCGGTCTGCACGGGGACGGGTTTGAACCCGTCTTCATAAGGCATGAAAACCGAGGCCCTGCCTTCAACGGTCTGCACGGCTGACTCCGGAATCTGTAAAACCGGTGAGCTCTGGCCCGTCGAGATGTCAGCCGTCACGAATTGTCCGGGCCGGAACACGCGATCCGCATTGTCGACGACGATGCGGGCGGTTGCCGTGCGCGATCTCTCGTCGATAATGGGGAGAACGAATGCGATCTTGGAGTTCCCCAACGTCTGGCCCGACGTATCCCGCAGCGTGACGGGCGCACCGTCTCGCACGCGCCCAATGTCGTCCTTGAACACGGCGATGTCGGCCCAGACGACGCTCTCATCCACGATGGTGAAAAGCGGTGCTGCGCCAGCGTCGCCAGCTGACACCGTTTCACCCAAAGCGACGGCGCGGCGCACCACGCGACCCGCGATGGGGGCCAGTAGAAATGAATTGGCATTGTCGCCATCGGCGGCCGTGTCCACGCGCTGCAAGGCGGCATCGCTGATACCTGCGGCGTGCAGTTCGTTCTCCGCCGCATCGCTCACAGCCTGTGCGGCTTCGAACTCCGCGCGCGCCGCCTGCAGGTCGGCTTCCGATGTTATCTTGTCAGAAAACAGAGCCTCTTCGCGCGTCAGTGCCTTACGAGCGAGAGACTCGCGCGTTTTCGCCTTTTGCCATTCGGCTTTCAGGCTCGCGAGCTCCCGGCTCTGAATCAGCGCAAGACGGTCGCCGCGTCGGACGATGTCGCCTTCGCCAGCGTAAAGCCGTGCCACGATACCACTGACTCTCGGCGAGAGATTGGCCATGCGATCGGCATCGAAACGGATTTCGGCCGGCAGGGACAGTGTCTGGGACAAGGGCGCAGTCGCCGCCGTCGCAATCTCGATTCCCGCCGCCGTCTGCGCCTCGGCATCGATCCTGACGACATCGCCATCATCTTCATGATCGTCGTCATCGTCGTGTGCGTCGTGATCATCATGGCCGTCGTCGCCATGGTCATCATGACGGACGTCGTCATGCGCGTGTTCGGTGTTGGGTGTCACGCCACCTTCTTGACGAACAGGTTGAGAGCAGGCGCTCAGCAGGAGGGCAAAGGCCAGGAAAAGGCCGTTCAGATGAGATTGGGTCATTGGAAGTCACCTTGGAAGGGGGCCGCGCCGAGCAGGCTGTTCAAGCGCATGCGAGCGGCGGCCAGATCGCGCCGGGCCTGTATCGCGCTGGTATTGGCCGCGATAAGACCCTTGCGGGCGTCGAGCGTGGTCGTGAGGTCGAAGCGCCCGGCGGTGTAGCCTTTTACGGACGCTTCATAGGCGGCGCGGGCGGCCGGGACGGCGGTCTGCTCATAGACCTGAACCCTGTCGGATGCGGCCCGGACCTGTTGACGGGCCGCAGCCTCGTCGGCGCGCAAACGCGCTTCGGTGGCGACGGCATTCATTCGGGCCGCATCGCGCCGGAGCTCGGAGGCGCGCGCAGCATCTTCGTTCTTGTCGAACAGGGGCAGCGGCACGCTCAGTCCCAGAACGAAGGCATTGTCGTTGGAACCCTCGAACCGACGAAGGCCTCCGCTGACGGTCAGGTTCGGCGTGCCGTTCGCCAATGCGGAGCGACGCTCGGCGTCACGAAGCTGCTCTGTCGCGTCCGCAAGCGCGAGCAAGGGATGCTCGGTCGCAGACGCTGTCGAGAGGGCCGCCCTATCCGGTTGCGGGAGCTGATCGACAGGAAGGATAAAGCGAGGGGCCGGCTCGCCCCAGAGCGAAGCGAGCTCGTAGCGCAAGGTCTCGACGCGCGCTCGGGCCGCAACGGCTTCGGCTTGCAAGCTCGCGGCATCCGCCTGAGCGCGAGACAGTTCGGGCGGTGCTGCCGCTCCCGCCGTGACGCGCTTGTCCACGGTCTCGGACAGGGATTGCGAAAGGCTGCTGGCTTCCTCCGCCAGGCGCGCGAGTTCGATCGCCGCAACAAGCTCGTAGAAGACGAGCGCGGTCTGCAGCTCGGACGCTCGCAAAACGACCTCGCATTCGGCGAGGCCGAGAGACTGATTGGCGCGTGCCGCCTGTTCGCGCTTTGCGCGCTTGCCGCCGAGCTCAAATGTCTGTGCGTAGCTGAGTGTCGTCTCGTTCTGGCCGAATCCGCCCAACGAACCGGAACCCCCGAAATTCTCGATTTCGAGATCGAGCGTCGGGTTGAGACGGCGCCCGGCCTGGTCGGCTTCGGCACCCCGCGCCCGGACTTCCAAAGCCGCAGCGCGAACGGCAGGCGAAGCTTCGCGAACGCGCGACAGCGCGGCCTGCAGGGTAATGGGTGCGCCATCGAACGCGACGGTTGTTGACGACACCTGAGTGCCGTCGCACGGAGATGCGAGCGCCCAAGCCGGTAGGGCGAGCGTCAGCAGAACGCCTGCGGCGCTCTTGCAAAATCTGGACATAAAAAGGGTTCCTCAAACAAAATCAGATGACAGGACAAGCGGCACTCAGATGCGCGCCGTGCTGAAATCGGATCAGGTTCGGGGAGGTCGGAAGAGTTCGGAAGGGCCGTCACGAGGTGCGGCGGTGTTGGGTCCCAAAAGCGGTTTGGCCAACTCGACCAACGTAAATCCGCCGCTTCCAAGCCCCTGGCCAACCAGATGGATATGACACGACCCACAGGAATGAGTGTGGTGGTCATGGCCGTCGTCACCCTCGTCGTGGGGAACATCGTCAACAGGGCTTGTGTCGATTAACGCATGCAATGTTTGGCCGGACTGACTGTTCTCGCATTGCGCTTCAGCCGGATCGACCGGGTGGATGTCGGACGCAAGCGCGCCCACACTCATCAGCGATGAGAGCAGAAGGGTCATCCAGACCCTCGCAGAGCATATGACGGTCAAAAGACGCTTCATTGAAATCAGACTACCGCAACTTCCTTAATTTATACGCTTCGAGGTCATGGTTCGTTTCACGAGCCCCGGAGTGCAACGGTGAGGTGATGCCCTACACCCTCCAGCCACTAGAGGGGCAAGGGCTTATTTCAGGCTTAAAGCTCAATGGGACCAACTTTCGCGCCATGTCCGACATGATCATTGGGTGCGCAATGCGTGTGATCGCCAAGAACCTGCAGGATATGGCAAGCTCCGACCGTGCCTCCCGCGCAGCTCGCGATCATGCGCTCCAGCTCGGTTTCGAGTAGTTTCAACCGTGACAGGCGACTGCGGACGCGCGCAAGGTTGTCCCTCGCGATAGCGTCGACGCTATCGCAATCTCTGTCCGGATCATCCTGCAATGTCACGAGATCGCGAATGGCCGGGATATCGAAGCCAAGTTCTCGGGCGTGCCGGATGAAGTTCAACCGGTCGATGGCATCACTGCCGTAACGCCGTTGCCCGCTATCCGAGCGCCCTGGCTCGGCGAGCAGTCCGATCAACTCGTAATAGCGAATGGTGGTCACTTTCACGCCTGTGGCTGCGGCGACTTTTCCGATGGTGAGCGTTGCCATGACTTTTTCCCCTTGCCTCTACAGCGACTGTAGATGTTAGCCAGGATGTCCACCGAAGCAAGAGGCGCATACGACATGATGGAACCGGGATATCTCAAAACCGTCTTGATCGGCCTGATAATCGCCAATGGCGTCCTGGCCTGTCTTTTCGGCGTGCTGGCCAAACGCAGCTTTCGGACCCGGGGGCATCTCACATCTCTCATGGGGGTCTGGTCGGGTATTGCGATGCACGGCCACGCGCTCATGACCTTTGCAATGAGCTGGCTCGACCGGGGAGCGCTCTATGAGACGCGCTTGATCACGACCGCGCTCGGTCTCGCCTTCATGGCGTCCGGTATCGCAGCCATTGCAGCGGGCCGTCGCGCCTATGGCGATATTGCGCGGGTCTACGGTCTGAAAGAAGATGTGCTGATCGAATCCGGTATCTATCGCTGGACGCGCAATCCGCAATATCTCGGATATTATCTTCTTCTCCTGGGAAGCGCGGTCGCCAGCGGATCCGCCATCGCTTTTCTCTTCGTCATTATTTTCTTCATCCTGATCCATGCGGGTGTCGTGCTGGTCGAGGAGCCGCATCTCCGGCAGGTCTTTGGTGCCGACTACGGAACCTATACCCAGCGAGTCGCGCGCTATTTCGGACCTCGCTGGTCCGGGGCGGCGCAGACATGACCGACGCATGCGGGTGCAGCGCCGACACCGATCTGGCCATCCGGTCTCCGGCCTACAGACGAGCCTTATGGATCGTTGTCGTCCTGAACCTGGGCTACGCCGTCATCGAGTTCGCCGGTGGCTGGCTGTCGGGATCGCAGGCCCTCAAAGCCGATGCGCTGGATTTTCTCGGCGACGGTCTGATCAGCCTTCTGGCACTGATCGCGCTGGCCTGGCCTGCTGCGTGGCGTGCCCGGACCGCCCTGTTGCAAGGTCTGTTTCTCGGCGGTCTCGGCGCGCTTGTTGTCGTGTCGACCGTCTACCGGTTCTGGAGTCCGTCGCCAGTCGAGACGCTGTCCATGGGCGCGTTCGCCCTTGGTGCCCTGATCGTCAATCTTGTCTCGGTCGTGCCGCTTTTGCCCTTCAAGGACGGCGACGCCAATATGCGGGCGATCTGGCTGTTTTCCCGAAACGACGCGCTCGGCAACGTCGCCGTCATCATGGCCGCTGGTCTTGTCTGGTGGATAGGCACATCCTGGCCGGACACCGTCGTCGCGCTCGGAATCGCCGCCCTGTTTCTCCAGTCGTCCTACCTCATCATCCGCGACGCCCGCCGCGAGCTTGCGGCGTGACTTTGCAACCGATGCTCTCGTTCGCCGTTGAAAGATCGGATAATTTCTCGAAGGATTTTTCATGAGCGGTGAAGTCATTGACGTCGATACGCCAGAAAAGCGCAAGACGCTCTGGATCGTGCTTTGGCTTAACGTCGCGATTGCCGTCGGCTTTTTTATTACCGGATTTATTGGCAACTCGAACGCACTCTTCGCCAATGGCCTCGACAATACATCCGATGCCGCTGTCTATGCGCTGAGCCTGCTGGCCCTCACGCGGTCCCGCGTCTGGAAACGCGGCGCGGCGCGCCTGTCCGGCATCATGCTTCTGGTCTTCTCCGCAGGCGTCATCATCGATGCGGTCCGGCGTTTTCTCGAAGGCTCCGATCCCGTTGGGATCATGATGATGGGCATGGCGGCCGTGGCGGGCATCGTGAACCTCATCAGCTTGGTCTTGCTGAAGAGACTTCAAAACCGCGACGTCAATCTTCGAGCCGCCACCACCTTCAGCTTCAACGACTTCGTCGCCAATGGCGGCATTTTTCTCGCAGGGATCGTCGTCCTGTTCGCAGGCGCCAATTGGCCCGACCTCGTGGTCGGGATCGCCGTGGCCGGGATTGCGCTTTACGGCGGGATCGAAATCCTGCGCGACGCGCATGGCGACATGCACGAAGACGCGCAGACAGCTCACACCTCCCTCACGGATGGTTTTCGAAAATAAATTAGGTACGGCTCTTTCGAGCTCTCAAAAGAAGTTAGGATTCCCATGGGGGCTGAACACACGGCGGACGACCACGATCACGGGAAGGGCAAAGCCCACGGGTCGGGCGACGGACATAATCACGACGATCTGATCAGCCGCATTCTCGGTCCGCGCGCGGAAGTCATCTTCGCGGTTCTGGCGGGCGTCTTTCTGCTCATCGGCTGGCTCGGCCCCAAATTCGGTTTGGGCGAGCCCATCGCATTCGGCGCGCTCCTGGCGGCCTATTTCTTTGGCGGCTATTACGCCCTGCGCGAAGCTCTGGGCAGCGTCTTCCAGGGCCGGTTTCAGATCGACTTCCTCATGCTGGTCGCGGCGACGGGCGCGGCGATCCTCGGCGAATGGGCGGAGGGCGCCTTCCTGCTCTTCCTCTTTGCCATCGGCCACGCGCTTGAGAACTTCGCCATGACGCGCGCGCGAAACGCCATCACGGCCCTGGCGGATCTCGCCCCGGACGAAGCCCTCGTGCGCCGTGGCACGGAAACCCTTACCGTGCCGATCGACCAACTCGTCATCGGCGACATCGTGGTGGTGCGCTCGAATGAGCGCCTGCCCGCCGACGGCTTTGTGGTGCGCGGCGAGAGCGCCGTGAACCAAGCGCCGATCACGGGCGAGAGCGCGCCCGTCGACAAACAGCCCGTCTCCGATACCGCGCTCGCCGCCGCCAGTCCTGATAGCGTGTCGGCGGACAGCCGCGTCTTTGCCGGGTCCATCAACGGCACGGGCAGCCTCGATATTCAGGTGACCCAACTCGCAGGCGAGACCACGCTTGCGCGCGTTGTGCAGATGGTCAGCGAGGCCGAAACCCGGCAGTCCCCGACACAGAGCTTTACCAAGAAGTTCGAACGCATCTTCGTGCCGTCCGTGATCGTGCTCGCCGTTCTCGTCGCGCTGTCCTTCATCGTGCTGGACGAGACGCCGTCCGAGAGCTTCTACCGCGCCATGGCCGTGCTGGTGGCGGCGAGTCCCTGCGCGCTGGCCATCGCGACGCCGAGTGCCATTCTCTCCGGCGTGGCCCGTGCCGCGCGCGGCGGTGTGCTTATCAAGGGCGGTGCGCCCCTGGAATCGCTCGGCAAGCTCGACGCCATCGCCTTCGACAAGACCGGGACCCTGACCGAAGGCGAACCGCGCCTGACCGATATACAGCCCTATGGCGGCGTGACGGAGGAAGAGCTCCTGCGTGTCAGTGCTGCCGTGGAGACCCTGTCCGATCACCCGCTTGCTCAGGCCGTCGTGCGTGACGCGGCGGACCGTTTGCCATCCATTCCTGACACGGCATCGGGCTTTGGAAGCATTACGGGACGCGGCGTCAAAGCCGAGTTCGAAGGCCAGACCGTGCATATCGGCAAGGCCGCGCTTTTCTCGGAAGTCCCCGGTTTGCCCTTGCCTGACGATTTGCGGGCGAGCGTGGCACGTCTGTCTGAAAATGGACGCACGACCATGATCGTGCGGCAGGGCGACAGTTATCTGGGTGCCATCGGTCTCATGGACACACCGCGCGAAGCGTCCAAGCCCGTTATCGCGAAACTGCGAGAGCTGGGCATTAAGCGGATGATGATGATCTCCGGCGACAACCAGAACGTCGCCGATGCCGTGGCGCGCGAGGTCGGGCTGGACACCGCCTTTGGCGACCTCATGCCGGACGACAAGGTCACCAAGATCAAGGCGCTCAGCTCCGAGCAAGGTGTCGCCATGGTCGGGGACGGCGTGAACGATGCCCCCGCGATGGCCAATGCCACGGTGGGCATCGCCATGGGTGCAGCGGGATCGGACGTTGCGCTTGAGACCGCCGACATCGCGCTCATGGCCGATGATCTCGAAACCCTGCCCTTCGCCGTCGGACTGAGCCGGGCGACGAGCCGCATCATCCGCCAGAACCTCTGGGCGAGCCTCGGGATTGTCGCCTTCCTCATTCCCGCGACGTTGCTGGGTTTACGTATCGGTCCGGCTGTTCTGATCCACGAGGGGTCGACACTCATCGTGGTGTTCAATGCGCTGCGGCTGCTGGCTTACAGGGATCCGGCTTGAGACACTCTTGGACGGCGTACCGAATACGAACGACCATAGTCTCAGATCGTAAAGGCCTGATAGCTCTCGTGTCCCGGTCTACTGATCTTCAGCCTTAGTAAGGGCGCATCCCGGCAAGCCGGGACCGGGCCATACTCGCTGACGCTCGCCGGGCTTCCCCTCGCTACGCTCGGCGCGATCCCGGCCCTTCGGGTGACTGTCCCTTGCGCGCCGAACGCGGCTCGGCCGACGGAGCCGCTGACGCGGCACGGATCCCGCTCCCGCTTTCGAGCAAACTCGAAAGCCACTCGCCGCGGGGTCTTCAAGCCTTCGCAATGACACCGCGCTCGAACCCACCGACACGGCGCCTTGCGCCAGCCGGCGAGACCTCGCGCTTCTGATCTTTTCCAGCGGCGGCTCGGCGCGTCTCTCGCTGACGCGAGGGTCTTGCCGCGCGGGAGCCGCGAGCAGCTTGCGACACGCTTCGCGGGTCGGTCCGCTCGCCCGCTGGCGCGTCTTGTCGGCATGTCTTCTTGCCTCTTCAGATTAGAGGATACCCATTTGGTGTCGATGGGTCAGCGGTCTCTCAAAGCCTCAAAGGTGTTTGTTTCCCCGGCGTCCGGGTGGGGCGGCAGACCGGGATGGCACGGGGCGGTCGGCGCGCAAGGGTCCGGGTTCATAAGTTCGTCTGTGTGTCTTCGCCTGCCTACCTTTCACCCTTGCGCCCCGCCCTGATGCCCCGCGCCTGCCCGTCCTTCCTAGCCGCCCCACCCTCCCGCCGGGGGAAACTGCGCGGGGCGGAGCAGAGATGGAGGAGAGACCATGACCAGCCCGCAACCCGCGATTTTTGCCGCAACCGCCAGCCTGCCGCCTGACGGCGGCGGCGCGGGGTCGTTGCCCGCGCCCGCCCGGACCCTGACGACTGCAAGACCCGCGCCCGCCAACCCCAGCGGCGACCGTCCGGCCATCTATGTGGCCTGCCTTGCTAGCTACAATTCCGGCATTCTGCACGGCGATTGGATTTGGGCCGATGACGCCGACGACATGCGCGACGCGACCCGCGCCATGCTGGCGCGGAGCCCGGAGCCTGACGCCGAGGAATGGGCCATCCACGACCATGCGGGGTTCGAGGGCGCGCGCATCGAGGAATATCAGAGCTTCGAGACCGTCGCGGACATTGCCGGGTTCATCGAGGAACTGGGCGAGCTGGGCGCGAAGGTGCTGGAGCACTTCGGGCAGGACTTGGACGACGCCCGCAAGGCGTTCGAAGACTATTGCGGCGAGTTCGAGAGCTTAGCGGATTATGCCGAGGAACTGACAACCGAGTGCGGGACAAACATCCCGGAGAGCCTGCGCCATTACATCGACTATGCGGCGATGGGCCGAGACATGGAAATCAACGGCGACGTGTTCACCGTCCAGTCGGGCCATGCCGAAATCCATATCTTCCGGGGGCATTGATCCATGCCCTATTATCTTCTCTACACCCAGACGCTGAACCCGCACGTTCACGAGAGCTACCGCAGCGTCATCCGACGCGCCCGCTCTTTCCTGAAAGACAAGCACCGTAGTGCCGAATGGCGCGAGCAGCGCCGCGCTCTCTACCGCGCGGTCCCCTTTCACCACTTCCAAGCCCGTCGCATCGTCGCAATGATGGGAGGGCTATAGTCATGGCGTTCCTTGAGACTTTCGACGGCTTTGTCTGCGAAGGCGACACCATTGCGGCGCAGGTGGACGGCTATACTGTGACCGCGCGCGTGGTGCGCGACGACACCCCCGACGCGCCAGACCAGCGGCAAGACGGCTTTTGGCCGACACTGGACCCCCAGGACGCCGGCTTTATCGGCGCGGGCAAGACCGACGCCGACCTAAAGACTGCCAAGGCGACAGCCAAAGCGGTCATGGACGCATGGGAAGCGGATGAGTGGTTCTATTGCGGAATCGTCGTTTGCGTGTCCCGCGCGAGCGTCACGCTGGACGACCACGCGGCGAGCCTTTGGGGCATTGAAGCCAATTACCCCGATAATGACAACGCCTATCTGACCGAAGTCGCGCGCGGGCTTGTGCCAGAAGCACTGGACGCCGCGCGCGTCGCGCTGGCGAGCCTGTGCGCGGGTTGCGGCTTTGCGGATGCGGAGGCGTTCGCATGACCGCCCCGATACACCAAGCACCCACGCCGATGATGGCGCAATATCTCGCCATCAAGGCCGAGGCCGGGTCCGACACACTGTTGCTCTACCGCATGGGCGACTTCTACGAAGTCTTCTTCCGGGACGCCGAGCGCATGTCGGCAGCGCTCGACATCGCCCTGACCCGGCGCGGCAAGCATCGCGGCCAGCCTATCCCGATGGCGGGCGTCCCCGTCCACTCGTCGGAAACCTATATCGCACGGCTGGTGAAGGCGGGCTTTTGCGTCGCGATTGCGGAGCAGACGGAAGACCCGGCGCAGGCTAGGCAGCGCGGACCTCGTGCCGTGGTCCGGCGCGAGATCATCCGCGTCGTGACGCCGAGCGCCACGACGGAGCCTGACACCCCGCCCTTGCAGACGGAGACGACCGAGGAGGGCGAGCAGACGCTCATCCACGGCGTTCGGCCCGTCACCCTTGGCGAGCGCCTGACTGCCAGAACCCGCCATCCCTCGCGCCCGCGTCGGAACCCGAACGCGCGGCAACTCCCATGTGACCTTGGCCTCTTTGATGAGGTGGGCCGAGCGCAGACTGACCTGTTGGACCTCATCGATCATATGGAGACCCAACCATGACCGCACCCCAAGTCAAGACCCGCCCGCAACGCGCGGCCAAGCCTGCTGCAAAGGAGATGACCCCGACGCAACGCAAACCCCGACGCACGGCAAAAGCCAAAGCCAAGCCGCAGCCGCCCCGTCTTGAAGCGCCCAAGGGCAGCAAAGTCGTCAAAATGATCGACCTGAAGGACTTGCATGTCAGCAAGTTGAACATGCGCTACGGCGAGGACGCCCCGGATATTGATAACATCTATCCGAGCGTTCTGGCCTCCGGCGTCAATCAGTCCCTGCTCGTGCGCAAGGAGGGCAAGGGCTACGGCGTCATCGCCGGACGCCGCCGCTGGTATGCTCTCACGCGCCGCGCCGCCGAGACGGGCCAGCCCCAGACTGCACCCTGTCTGGTCATGCAATCGGGCGACGACATCGCCGCGATGGAAGCCTCGCTGTTGGAGAATGTCGCGCGACTGCCATCGACCGAGATGGAGCAACTTGCCGCCTTCAAGGCGCTGGCGGATGCGGGCGAAACAGTTGAGGGCATTGCCACGACCTTCGGCCTGACGGCCTTGCGCGTGAAGCGCGTGCTGGCCCTCGCCAACGTTCACGGCGACATCCTCGCGCTGTATGAAACGGAGGAAATCAGCCACCGCAGCCTGCGCTACATGACGATGGCGACCGCCGAGCAGCAGGCCGCGTGGCTGGAACTCTGGCGCGGCGACGATTACGCGCCGCAGGAAAGCTACCTCAAGGACTGGCTGACGGGCGGGGCCAGTATCGAGACCTGCGCGGCGCTGTTCAACGTGGCAAGCTACCCCGGCAACATCATCAGCGACCTGTTCGGGCGCGAAGAAGGCTCCGGCTATTTTCAGGACGCTGACCTGTTCTGGGAGCACCAGAACCGCGCCATTGCGGCCAAGGCCGACGCAATGCGCGCGGACGGCTGGGGCAACGTGACAGTGCTGGAACGTGGCGAGAGCTTCCCGAACTGGGACTATGGCAAACGCAGCAAGGAAGCAGGCGGACACGTCTTCATTGAGGTTGGGCATGACGGGTCGGTCACCGTCCGCGACGGCCTGTTACACAAGCGTGACATCGCCCGCATCGACGCCATTGTTCGTCCGAACGACACGAGCGCGAAGGCATCCGCCGCAATGGCCAAGCCCGAAATGTCCGGCCCCATCGCGGAGTATGTTCGCCTGCACCGCCACGCCATCGTCAGCGCCAGCCTGTTGGACGCGCCCGGCGTGGCTTTGCGGGTCGTGGTTGCGCATATGTTGGTGGGCAGCGACCGCTGGACCTGCGAGCCAACCAAGACGACGAGCCGCAAGGAGACGACAACCGAGAGCGTGGCGGCGAGCGTGTCCGCCGTTCGGCTGGCAGAGGAGCGTCAGACCGTGTTCGACAGCCTCGGTCTGGAAAAGGAAACGCCGTGCTACGGCGAACCGAAGCACCTCGCTACTGGCGACTTCGCCGCTGTGTTCGCATCCATGCTAGCGCAGGAAGACGCGACCGTCATGCGTGTGTTGGCGCTCGCCATGAGCCAGACGCTGTCATCGGATAAAACAATTGTGGAAGCCGTCTGCATGGCGACCGCGCCAGACATGGACACGCTCTGGTCGCCGGATGATGCGTTCTTTGACATTCTGCGCGACAAGCGAGTCCTCAACGCCATGCTGCGTGAGATCGGTGGCAAGCGGCTGGCGGACAGTATGGTCAGCGAGCCGGGCACGAAGCAGAAGACGGCCCTGCGCAATCGCATCGCCGGGGTCGGGGTGACGCCGGAGGAGGCCAAGCCGGACTGGCGTCCGCGCTGGATGCAGACGCGCCCCGGCTGGTATGTGGAGCGCCGGACCTGCCCGCCCGCGCAAGGCGCGGCGGAGGTCGTCAAGGCGTTCAAAGCCGACGCATAGCAAGACAATGCGCCGCCGTCGCGTCGCAACCCCTAATCGCTTTCGCAGGATTCTCTCCATTCCTTTGGAAAGCGTCAGGAGCCGTGCGAGAGACCGCACGGCAACCGGGCCACACCGCTCCCCGCATGGGGGCGGTGTTGTCATGTGCGGCTCATAAGTAACCGCCCGGCGCAATGAGCCGGGCAATCGGGACGGGTTTGGCTTGCCGCAGTCCACAGGATGTCAGGGCAGCCCGTCGCGCCTTTGACGAAGTCGATATCGCCGCAAACCTCGGCACGGCCCAACCACAGGGTCAGCCAAGAACAGGGATATGTACGCCCGTCCCGTTCGCCGGACTTTGCCGTCTTCAACCAGCCCGCAGCCGCTGGTGGCGCTCTTCCCGCAAAGGCCCGCCAGACCCGGGAAGTTCGTCTGGCGGCAAGCCCACGACCTTCGCCGGGATGCGCCCTCGCCAATGCGGATCCAGGCAGGGTGAGGGGCAGACATCCGCATGACGAGCGCACCTTCAAAGGCCCGTGTCCAAGGAGTTTCCATGATGTGCAGACATCCCAGCCCCCTTGCCAAGGCCGCTCTCTCCAGAAGTTCGAGACGGGCCGCAAGAGCCCGATGCCCTGTTGTCGATTTGACCTGAGCGACACGTCGGGGCCGGTAAACCGGGCGTGCAGACTTATTTCCCCTGCGCCCCGAAAAAGGGGGGCGCATTCCTCGCGAGACAAATAAGCCCGCCCGCCCGGTCCTCCGCTGCGCTCCGGCCGCAAGCGGTTACGCGGCCCCGCCGCGCCGCTCTCTTCGGTCATCGTCAACAGGGCATCGGGCCCTCGCGACCCTAACTTATGGAGAAAACGACCATGGCAAACGCACTGGGATACATCACGGAAACCGACACGGGCTTTGAAGGCACACTCGCCATGCTGACCCTCACCACGCCGATCCGCATCGTCGAGAACGCGGCGAAGGACGAAGGCAGCCGCCAGCCGGACTTCCGGGTTCTGGCAGGCGGCTCGAGCGCCCCGATCGGCGCAGGCTGGACGAAGACGGCAAAATCCTCGGGACGGGACTACATCTCCCTGACCCTGGCCGACCCCGCCATCGGGCCGCGCAAGGTCTACGCCAATATCGCCCCTGTCAAAGGCGAGGAAGGCCGCCACGTCATCCTCTGGAACGCGGCAGGCTAGACCCACCCCGACTGCCCGGCCCTCACGCCGGGCGGTTGCATATTCGCCGCATTTGACTCCTTGGTGTTAACGAATATAGGACTATGTTCCTATTTTGTTCTCAAGGTGAGACGAGACCGGGCTGATGCAAAGGAGGCGAGGTTTGTGGGGCTGGAACGAGACATAGCGATGTCGGATGGCGCTTGGGCGTGGGAGGGGTTGCGGCGCAACCCAGCCTATCGCGCCGCATGGGCGCATCACGAAAACCGCGTTCCCGTGCCGACAGACGCGCGGGGCAGTCTGCGTTACTTGCGCGCCGAGAAGCCCTGCCTTGAGGCTGAAACCTTCGGTCTGATCGTCTTTGCCGACCCGGATTTGCCCGCTTCCGAAGCGCCCGTCTTCTGGGAGCCGGGGCTTTTGGCGGGCACGCTGCGCGTGCGCCTGGGTGAAGTCTCTGGAGACGGAGAGCAATCTGATCACGGATTATCCATCGGGTCGCTGCGATGTTGTCCGACGGTCCTCGATACGGTCGACGGACTGCGCCATATTCGTCTGGGCGGCCACACTTTCTGGATTCAGATGACGACACAGGACCGTCCCGAACTTAGTGAAGACACGCCTATCGAGGTCGTGCTGGACGGGCGAGACGGCGTGCGTCACCGCATTCGAACGCTACAGCAGATCATGAACATACATGAGGCGGGATCCGTCGATGCCGCGCTCCCCAAACGCCGTCCGAACCGGCTGAAGCTCGCGGAAGGCTTGCTGGCCTATGACGTTGCCATGAGGCTGGACGGCGGACGCGGCACGTTGCGGGATGTCGCCGTAGCCCTCTTCGGAAGTGCTCGCATCGACGCGGAATGGCCCGCCAACAAGTCACTTAAGAACTATGCCGCACGGGCACGGGACCGGGGCCGTCTTTTTGTCGAAGGCGGCTATCGCGGCCTGCTTCGCAGTGCCACGTTCTAGCTCGCAGAGATGCGCCGTGCGCGTCAATTTGTAGGGTATCGGAATCGGCGTTAACGATTCCGGGACTCCTCAGACCAATTAAAATAGGAATATAGTCCTTTCATAAATCCGGCTTCGGGTCGCCGGGTTTTGGAAACTGAAAGGACTACACATGACGAACATTCAACCCAGCCCCTACCTTACGCCCGAAGAGGCCGGGGCGTATCTCCGGCTCGAACCCCAGACGCTCAATAACATGCGGTGGAAGGGTCTCGGCCCGAATTACCGTAAGCATGGCGGCAAGGTTCTCTATCACCGCGACGAGCTCGATGCGTGGTCTAAGTCGCGCGACGCGGGCGACCATCGGGTAATCGAGACGAGCCGTGACAATGCGTGATCCGCTTACGGTCGTGACGGAACGCTACCGTAAGAACCGTCTCAACTACCGCATTCTCTTTGGTGTGCCGACGCGCTGTGTCCGGCTCGATTGGCAGCGCAAGCTGCAGGTGTTTCGGCCTGGAGATCTGTTCGCTTATGAGCGCTGGGAGGGCAACAGATACGGCACGCAGAGCTGGTCGATTGTCGTATGTCGCGCGTCGAAAGGCGGTCGTTCTCTGACACGATTACCGGGCATCCTACCCGGCGTCGAAGTACTCGTTCACGCGAAAGCACGCACGCAATGTGAGCGCATCTTCGCATGGCTCGATGCTTTGAAGGCCGTGAACCGAAGTCCTCTGTCAATTCCGATACGCCAGTGGCGCGCGGTTCAGATGGCTCTTAAAACCGGAGCGGACATGCCCGCTCTGGCGAAGATCTCATCATGTTGATCCGCTATCTGGGCATGGGGTCTGTGGCGCTGCTTTGCGGTGCTGCGCTCTTCCAGATCGTGCGCCCCAGCGTGCCGCGATTGCTCTACAATCCGTCGCCCAGCGCGCCTGTCGGATGGTATCGCGTCGAGCCGTCCCGCCCTGTAAGGCGGGACGAGCTGGTCGCCGCTTTTGCGCCGCCGGAGGCGGCTGCGCTGGCCATCGAGCGGCAATATCTGCCGCCCGATGTGCCGCTTATCAAGACGGTCTGGGCCGTGGAAGGCGAGCAAATTTGTCACGACAGCCGCCGCGTTAGGGCCCCGGATCGGCCCTCGCTTGTCGTGCTGACGCGCAACTCGCTGGGCCGATCCTTGCCGTCGAAAGACGGGTGTTATGTCCTCGCCGAAGGCGAGGTCTTTCTGGTCTCCACCGATGTGCAGACCTCTTTTGACAGCCGATATTTCGGGCCAGTCGCGGTCTCCGACCTGCTTGGTCCGGTGCGCTATCTGGGTCGTTGGCGCAGTCGAAATGCGCGTTTGCAGGATCGTCGGGAAACTGGCGAGGGGGCTGGGCACGGGTGATGGGCGTGGAGGGCAAGATAAAAGGGGGTGGTGTCACCACCCGGCTAACGCCTTGTCTGCACATCGGTTTTCGTAACTCCATCGACCAAGGTCGTGGAGTTGCGAGTTTTGCGGTTTTTCCAGCCCATGCTGGGAATATCCGAGGTGTCACCTTGTATTTGACTATGTCCGCATACCGGAAGCCTGCTTGTGTCGTCTGACGGGGACGACCGCTTCGAGGTTCGCCTTGGGCGCATTCGCTCACCTTCCGGCCATCGTCGGATGCGAGGGTTTTTCGAGCGCGTCGGCAAGGGCGCGAAAGCCAAGCGTGGAGGCTTCGAAGGCGTGGGTGGTTCGCCTGTGCGCCAGATGCAATTTCAGCGGCGCGTGATGGTCAAGGCGTCCATTCGCAAGATGGAAATATCCGGTCTTGCGAAATTGAAGAAACATCTCGCTTACATCGAGAGAGATGGTGCCGATGAACGCGGTAAAACGGCCAGGCTTTTTGGACCCGATGAAGGATTAGCCGAACCCGATTTGAATAGCCCGGACCGGGCAGAAAGCTTTGCAGAAAGATGTCGTGATGATCGGCATCACTTCCGGTTCATTGTCGCTCCTGAAGACGCTGGGAAAATGGAAAGCCTTTCGGACTTCACACGCGATCTCGTCAGCCAGATGGAAGCCGATCTCGACACAAAGCTCGAATGGGTCGCGACCAATCACTACGACACGGGCCAGCCACATACTCATCTGATTGTCCGGGGCGTCCGCGACGATGGAACCGACCTCGTCATTCCTCGACGCTACATCTCTCAGACGCTGCGGAAGCGTGCGCAGGCCTTGGTCGAAACAGAACTGGGTCCGGTCTCGCAAATGGAAGGTCGAGTTCGACTGGCCAAGACAATCGAGGCGAGACAATTCACGCCGCTCGACCGTGGCTTGTCGGACCTAGAGAATGATGGCGTTATCGATATGTCGGCACCCGTGCCGCGGGGTCGGGTTTGGTTGCGCCAGATCCAGGTCCGGCGGCTGCAAACGCTGGCGCGAATGGGCTTGTCGGAAAATATCGGATCTGGGCGTTGGAAGGTCGAGCCGGACTTCGCAGATACCTTGCAGAGAATGGGCGAGCGTCGCGATATAATTAGAACGCTCCATCGCCGTGTCGGAGGCATCGATGGGCGGGATCCAAACAGCTGGGTCGAAGGACTGGTAACGGAGCGAAACCGATTTGATCCAAACCGGATTGGCGCTGTCCCGGTCACGGGTGTGGTGCGCCATTACGGGCGACAGGACGACACAAAGCCCGGAGGCTTTGTCGTCATCGACAGCGAAGCCGGCACAAGCCTCTACGCGAAAGTCGCGGATGACGACGTGTTTGAGACGCTGAAGAGCGGCCAGGTCGTGACACTATCTCCCCATAGCCGCGAGCCCAAATCGGTTGACCGCAGCATCGCTGCTTTTGCCGAAGCGAGAGGCGGTACCTATAGCGAGGTCGCGCATGTCCTAGAAGGCGACCGCGTTTCGGAAGAATACGCACGCGCTCACGTCCGCAGGCTCGAAGCGCTACGTCGGCAGAAAGTCGTCGCGCGCCAAGCGGATGGGACCTGGCGCATTCCGTCGGATTATCTCGACAGGGTGGCCGACTACGAGATGCGACGCACTTCGAATATGCCTGCGTCACTCTCGCGGGAGAGCCGGTTGGCCCTAAGCCAGATGGAGACCGCGCGCGGGGTGACCTTGCTGGATCGGAAGCTTGCAGAGAACTCAGCCGGGATGAACACGGGAAAGCTGTTCGAAACTGCGCTGAGTCATCGGGTGAATGTTTTGAAGGGTATGGGCATTGAACTGGACGAGAATGGCAGGCTGCCAGACGGCGCGCTGGACAAGCTACGGTCAATCGACTTGCACGATGCGGCGGATCAGATTGGGAACACACTTGGCAAGGCCTATCGGCCTCTCGGTCAATCGCGTCGTGTCGGCGGAACATTTCGCGAGACGGTCGAGAGGCCGAGCGGCAAATTCGCCGTCATTGAGCGCTCACGCGAGTTTACGCTCGTGCCTTGGCGTCCTGTTATGGATCGGCGACTGGGTAAGTCGATTGCTGGGCGTGTTTCCGGTTCTGGTGGCATAAGCTGGGACGTGACAGGACGAAGCGGGCCTCAGAGATAATCTACATTCGGGGTTCTTCGAAATTCAGCTTACAAGGCTTCAGCCTTTTCTTACGCCGCTTTTGAACGCTAAAGATTTATTATGACAAAGGCTTGGAACGGAGAAAGCAGATTTGCGGTGGGCCGCATACATTATCGCGGACCAAGCGGTGACAACGCTATGCACCGTCACGCAGCTTTGCAGTTAGTTTTAGAGGGCAAAAGCATTCGCTTTGAGAACGGGCGTTGCGAAGTCCCTTCATATATTCGGCCTATGGCGGCGCACCAACTGGAGCGCGCAGAGCACGTCGAGCTGTTGCTGATCGAGCCATCGTCTCGGTTCGGCCAAACTTTGTTGAACTCTCTGCCCGCCAAACCCATCGGAGCTCTACCGCGGGGGATTTTGCCAATCGACCACGATGGCGACGACCCTGTTGCGCCACTGCCCAAGCCACTTGTTTCTGCGTTGGACCACCTGAGCGGAGAAGGCGCTATGCAACGCACGATTGGAGAGGCTGCTAAGGCGGCAGGGGTGTCGGTGTCGCGGCTTCGCGCCATAGCGAACGGGGCGCTCGGCGTATCGCTGTCGCGCTGGCGGTTATGGCAAGCGTTGCAGACGGCGCTGCAGCACCTCGCCGAAGGCGACAGCGTGGCGATCGCAGCGTTCGCCGCCGGTTTCTCCGACCAGGCTCACCTAACACGAAGCATGAAAGTGACACTCGGGCTGACACCGGGCGCAGTGCTGGCGGGCGTGGGTTTGCGCGAAGGGTCGTAAGCCGCAGGCGATCTGTTCAATACCGCTGGGCAGGAACGGTCTAGCAAGGCCGCATGATTTACCGACGACTTGACCGCGCGCGCCTCCGGCGTGCATATGACCAGGAGCTCAAGATGTTCTGGGGAGCGCGGCGTATAGGCGACCGCGAGCTGGCTTGGGGCCACCTTGAACGCGCCCACATCCTGAGCCAGCGATACTTCACACGGCACTGGCATACGCATTGGCTCATGCTGCGCCTTGCGCGCGAGGAAAGAAACCGCGCCGAGGTGCGAGGACAGATTCGCCGCCTCGCGGCGGTACCGCTGGGCTGGGCAGGCGGCTGGGTCCCCAAGGGCAACACCGGCGGCGCAAATGTTCATCCCCTCAAACCCATGTCTGTCGAAGGAGATCTTGCCGAGGCGCTGGAGGGCTACTCGCCGTGGAAGGATGTAGCGGTGCGTGTGGCTGTCGTCGTCACGGTCCTGCTCATGGTGCTGTGGGCACGATCCGCTTGGAGCGAGGTGCGGGAGCGCAATGGCGAGTTCCTAACGGTCACTGCGTCAGCGGCCTCACAGTGCACTCCGGTTCCTGCGCTGGAGGGTGCAGAGGATATCGTACTCGACACGGCAGCCGGACGCGGCTTTGCCGTTGGTGGAGACCGACGTGCTTTTCGTGGAGGCGGAGCTGGACGTTCGCGCGTGTTCGCTTTTCCGGCAGACGACCCTCACGCCGCGCGGGACACTACACCCGACGAGCCAGCCGAGCTTAAAGGCTTTGGTGCAGATCTTCTGCGCAAGCCCGATGGCTCTGTGTGGCTAGGTATTGCAAACCGTTCAAACGTTGCGCACGGCATCGAGGTCTACGCTGTCGCTGAAGACGGCTTCCTTACCCATTATAACACGCTGACCTCGCCGGACTTCCGCAATCCAAACGACCTTGTGCTCCTGTCGCCCAGCTCTGCTTTGGTTACGCTCGACAAGCGTTCGCCCGCTGGCACGATTTGGGAAGTGGTGGAAGGCGCGCGCCGCGCAGCAACGGGCCGCGTCGTGCATTTGGAGCAAGGCAGTATGGAGACGATCGCGGACGGTCTTCTGTCGTCCAATGGCATCGTCCGCCTCGACAATGGCCGGGTTGCTGTTGGGGAGCTTGTTGGGCGTCGTGTTTCGATCTTTGCGCCAAACTCTAATGGCGATGCCTACCAACTGGAACGACGGATCGCGCTGCCGTTTGCCGTAGACAATCTCACTTCGCCCGATGGGCGTACGCTCTGGGCTGCGGGCCATCCGAAGCTGCTGACTCTCGCGAGAGGCTACCAGCGCGACGAAGAACATAAGTCGCCATCAATGGCGGTGGCCGTCGATTCCGTGACGGGCACGGTGCGAACGCTTTTTCAGGACGATGGCCACCTTTTGTCCGCGAGCTCGGTGGCTGTAGCCCTTCCTGACAAGAGGATGCTGGTCGGCACGGCATTCGGTCCGGCGGCTACGCTGTGCGAGGGGCGTTCGTGAAATCTGCGGTTTGGTCGCTGGTGCTGGTCGCAGGCCTGTTGGTCTCGCTCGCTGCATTCGCCTTTGCGAGTCACGCGCTGGCGACGAATGACGCCGAGCGGCATTGGCGCGAGCGCCCGGTAGTCTTGCTCTCCGACTTCGGCACGGTGGACCGAGTGGAGGTTACGGTTCTTGCAGGCCCGAAGGCCGACCATGACAAAGGCTATGTGGGCGAACCCGGCTTGTCGCTACGGCTCGATGTAGACGGCACAGTCTGGCTCTTCGACTTGGGACTCGGCGCACGCGACGCGCAGGACACGGTGCGGACGAACGCTAGACTGGCTGGTGTCGACCTTAGCGAGACCGATGCCGTCTTCCTGTCGCATCGCCACCGCGACCACATGGGCGGTGTCTCAGCTGAAAAAAGCGGACGGCTCGACCTTACGGGCATGGGACGCGACGACCTGCGCATCGTTGCTCCGCTAAGCGCTCTTGATATGCCGGAGCACACTGTCACGGAGATCGCGCAGCCTGCGGTCTTGGGCGAAGGAGTGGCGAGCCTCGGTCCGATCCGTCGCGCACTCTTTATAGGCCCAGTTGACGAGCAGGCCATGATCCTGGACGTGAGGGATTATGGTCTCATTGCCGTCGTCGGCTGTGGGCACCAGACCCTGCCGAAGCTGGCCGAGCGCGTGGTCGAGGTCTTCGGTCGACCCGTCAAGGCCGTGATTGGAGATCTCCACTATCCGGTGCCGGAGGGGCGTCTTCGCGTGGCTGGCATAGACGCCCAGCGATGGCTCGCGTCAGGAGGCGGGCCGCTCAGCCCTGCAGGACAACAGGATGTGGAGGCGTTTGCGACATGGGCTTTTGAAAGCGGAACGGACCTCTTCCTTGTGGGCCACGACACCCATGACACAGTGCTGGCATTGCCAACTGTAAACTCGCTGGCAGTTGGACAGGTCCTTATCCTGCCCGAGGTTGATTGAGGCCAAAAGGCTTTTTCCAAATTACGTTCGCTTGAGTGACAACACCACGAGTTGCGAAAAGATCTATGCCAGCATTTGGGTTTTTGAATACCATGATAATAGGACAGGTTTTCGGGCACGTTTTTCGTCGTAGGCACTAACGAAAATCCCAACTCGGAAACAGCTTGTTGGCCTGGCTACGCGGATGGCGGGCCGCGCCGTGGGAGTAATAGGCAGTGACATCCTTGCGGTCGCGTGAACGGTCGGTTTTTGGCTCTGCACCCAAAGGATCGTCTTTCGCGGGCTGATGGGGTTTGGGCACATGTGAGGCTTTCTGGTTGCGCGCGATAGACGTTGAGCTTTGCACAGGCGCGCGTACATGGTCGGCATTGTCATGGCCTGGATAGATCGCCTCATCACCATCCCCGAGCATGTCGAGCAAATAAGACAAATCCTCTATATGTTCGGCAATGACATTGGTGACGATGCCTTCGCGCTGGAATATGCCGTGCACACGCAGCAGGCGACCGGACATGACCTCGGCGCGGTATTTTGGAAAGACGGTGTTGCCCCAGACGATGATGTTAGAGACGCCGCCTTCGTCTTCCAACGAGAGGAACACGACACCGCTCGCCGTGCCGGGGCGCTGCCGCGTGACGACCAAGCCGCAGACCGTGACGCGGCCGCCGTCCGGGTAGTCGCGCAGCGCGGACGAGACGGCGCGCGGCCCAAGTTGGTCGGACAACAAGGTCAGCGGATGTTCGCGCAGGGTCAGCCGCGTCGAGACATAATCTTCATAGACCTGCTGCGCGCAGGTCAGCTCGGGCAGGAGCGAGGCGATGTCCGGTAAGCCTTCGCCCGCTTGCGCAAAGAGCGGCAGCGGCCCGCCCTTAGGCAGGGCCTTGATCCGCCATAGCGCTTCGCGGCGGTTGATGCCATAAACGTGAAAGGCGTCGGCATGGGCCAGACGCGACAGCGTGCGTTGTGACAGGCCTGCGCGCCGCCACAGCGCATCGATCCCGGCATAGCCATTAGCGCGGCACGCCGTCAGCCATTTCGCTTCCGATTCCGGAATGCCCTTGATCTGGCGAAAGCCCAAGCGCACGGCGAGGTCGCCCTTGCCGTCGGGTTCCAGCGTGCAGTCCCAATAGCTGTTCTCCGCACAGACGGGCCGCACGTCTACGCCGTGGCGCTCCATGTCCTGCACGATCTGCGCGGGCGCGTAGAACCCCATGGGTTGGGAATTGAGCAGGCCGCAGCCGAAGACTTCCGGATGATGGCACTTGAGCCAGCAGGAAACATAGACGATCAGCGCAAAACTCGCAGCGTGGGATTGCGGAAAGCCATATCCGGAAAAGCCTTCGAGCTGGCGGAACACGGCTTCCGCGAAGTCGCGCTCGTAGCCGTTCTCCAGACAGCCCTGAATAAATCGCTCGCGGTGGATCTGGATGCGGCCCGGCCCCGATGAGCTGGCGAGCGATCGGCGCAAGTGATCCAACTCGCTAGCACTGAAGCCAGCAGCAATCGATGCAATTTCCATGGCTTGTTCCTGGAAGAGCGGAATGCCGAGTGTCTTTTCGAGAGCTGGCTCGAGGGCAGGACTTGCGTATTTCACAGGTTCCTCGCCCCGCCTGCGCTTGAGATAGGGGTGGACCATGTCGCCCTGAATCGGGCCGGGGCGGATGATAGCGACTTCGATGATGAGGTCATAGAACGTGCGTGGGCGCATGCGGGGCAGAAACTGCATCTGCGCGCGGCTCTCGATCTGGAAGACGCCCAATGTGTCCGCCACGCAGATCATGTCATAGACGGCCGGATCCTCCTGCGGGCAGTTCGCCATGGTCAGGTCTATGCCCTTCCAGACGCGCAGCATGTCGAAACTTTTGCGCACGCAGGTCAGCATGCCAAGCGCGAGCACGTCGATCTTCATCATGCCCATGACGTCGATGTCGTTCTTGTCCCATTCGATAATGGTGCGGTCCGGCATGGCGCAATTCTCGATAGGGCAGAGCGCGTCCAGCCGCCCATTGGTGATGACGAAGCCGCCGACATGCTGGGATAGGTGGCGGGGAAAGCCGTTGAGCTCGGTCGCGATCGACAAGGTTAGGGCGACACGGTGCGCTTCCGGGTTCAGGCCGACGCTCTTGGCGCGTTCCGGCGTCACCGCCCCGTCGCGCCAGCCCCAGACCTTGGAGGCCAGCGCGCGGATGTTGTCCTCGGAAAGCCCCAGTGCCTTGCCGACTTCGCCGATGGAAGACCGCGTGCGAAAATGGATGACGGTCGAACAGATCGCCGCGCGGTGGCGGCCATATTTAGCGAAGATATATTGGATGACCTCTTCGCGCCGCTCATGCTCGAAATCGACATCGATGTCCGGTGGCTCGTTGCGCACGTCGGAGATGAAGCGCTCGAAGACCATATTGATGACGTCGGGGCTGGCCTCCGTAATGCCCAGCGCGAAGCAGACGACGGAGTTGGCAGCCGAACCGCGCCCTTGGCAAAGAATGCCCTGGCTGCGCGCATAGGACACAATGTCCTGCACGGTCAGAAAATAGGGCGCATAGGACAGGCGCGCGACGAGAGAGAGTTCCTTCTCGACCAGCGCGCGCACCCTGTCCGGCACGCCGCCGGGATAGCGCCAGCGCAGGCCGTCTTCGGTCAGGTTGCGCAGCCGCGTGTCCGGGTCGAGGCCGTCCAGCACTTCGTCCGGATAGTCATATTGCAGTTCGGACAGGCGGAAGGCGCAATCGCGCGCGATGCGCAGCGTGTTGTCGATGGCCTCGGGGTAGAGGCGAAACATGCGCCGCATCTCGAACTCAGATTTCAATCGGCGTTCGGCATTGAGCAAGGCGTTCTCGCCGAGCGCGTCGATGCCCACGCCCAGCCGGATGCAGGACAGCACATCGGCAATCTTTCGGCGGTGCGCCGCGTGCATGAGGACATTGCCGAGCGTGACGACGGGCAGGCTCTCGCGCTCTCCCAGCGCAGCAATCATGGCGAAACGATCCGTATCACAGCCATCGTAAGCGGGCGCCATGCCGAGATAGAGGTCGCCTTTGAAGGCGTCGCGCACCGTCGGGATCGCGTGGACAGATTGCACCGGGTCGCGCAGGATCAGGACCGTCTCGGACAGGCCGGACACGACATCTTCCAGCTCCAGATGACATTCGCCTTTCTCCGCCCGGCGCTTTCCCAGAGTTCAGCAGACGGGTCAAGCTCGCATAGCCGGCCAGCGTCTTCGGATAGGCCAGCAGGGTCGTGCCGTCGCGCAGGACCAGCCGCGCGCCGACTCGCAGATCGACGGTTTGCTCTTGTGCCGCCGCAAACGCCCGCACGATGCCGGACAGCGAATTGCGGTCGGCCACGCCGATCGTGGTCAGGCCGAGTTCCGCCGCGCGCGCGACGAGTTCTGCTGGATGGCTCGCCCCCGTCAGGAAGGTGAAATTGGTCGTAATGTCGAGTTCGGCGTAGGCCATGACGTCAGGACGCGCGCGTTACGGCGTCGAGAGAAAAATGCGGCACGCGCAGAAACTCTCCGCAGAGCCACCACCCGCGCTGCGGCTGTCCGGCTAGCACCATCAGCCAGAGACAACGCCCATCCTGCGTCACCGCGCGCCAGTAGTCGCGCGTTCGGTTCTCGAATGCCGCATCGGATACATCCCACCAGACGGGGCTGACTCGTTCGGGACCGTCGGCGCGGCGCAGCTCGAACACCTCGCGCCGCCATTGGAAGCGTTGGGGCGGCACACCCGGAAGGATGATATGCAGGCGCTCCGGCGCATATGTGAGTTCAGGGCGCGGGTAGCGGACCAGGCACGGGGCATCTTTGCGTGCAGGGCTATCCACCGCCGGGCGAAAGGCGCGTTCACGTTCGGGCGTGTGGCCGTGGCCGGCGGTCGGCATGAACAAGCGGTCGAAGCCCAGATGATTGCCCAGCGTCGTCAGGGTCTGGTCCAGTGCGTCCTGCATCGCGTCTCCGGCCTGTCCCATGCGCAGTTGGCCATGCTGAAAGATGTCTGTGTCGAGCGCCAGCAGGCGGAACCAGTCCGCCCCGAAAGCCAGTTCCAAGCTTTCCAGTGGGCGCACGAACTGGCGCAGGATCGGGGCCGTGTCGCGAGTCGGACTGGCAAAGCCGATGCGAAGTTCGTGATCCCCGGTATCGACACTGCGCACGGTCAGCGCCATACCGCGCGCCGCGTAGCCTTGGTCGTGCAAGCGCGCGCAGACCCGCTCTGCCAGACGCCCGAGAATGGCAGTGATCCCGTCGAGCCGCATGACGGGTTCGGGCAGCGTCATCTGCGCGGCAAAGACGGGCGGGCGGGACGACGGCACGACCGGATCGGAGCGGTAGCCGCGCAGCGCGTCGAGCGCGTTGGTCAGGTCAACGGAAAAGCGCCGGGCCAGCTCGGACGATTTGAATGCGGACAGCTCGCCGATTGTGGACAAGCCCAAGCGGCGCAGATCCATGAGGGTCTTCGGTTGGAGCTCCAAGGCAGCGAGCGGTAGGGCAGCAATCTGCGCGGGCTCGGCCTGCGGATCGGACGCCGTGATGGCCTGTTCACCGTGGCGTGCAAAACCCCGCGCCGCGCGGCGGGTATTGCCGATGCCGATGCGCGCCGTGACCTTCAAATCAGTCATATCGTCGAGCATGGCTTCCGCCATCGCTCGCTCCCCGCCGAACAGATGTGCGCAGCCGGAAATGTCCACGGCCAGCCCGTCGGGTGGTTCCAGTGCGACGCGCGGGCTGTAGTGATCCGCCCAGCGGTGCAGCGCGCCGAGCAGTCGACCTTCGCGCAAACTGTCCTGCGGCTCGGTCAGAAGGTCCGGGCAGACCGCCCGCGCATTGGTCAGGCTCATGTTTGCACGAACGCCCACCTCGGACGCCGCCCAATTCGGACATAAAATACCGTCCGCGCTGCCCAGTGTGCAGGTCACGGCAAAAGGACCGGACAGTCGGCTATCCTCCCGCCGGGACCAGCGGTCCAGCGGGAGTTGCGGCAGGTAAAGGGCAAGGTGCCGTCTGGAGCGTGAAGGCGGGGACATGGTCGGGGTGAGCGTTCGTGAGTGAGGTGGGCAGGAGGTCGAGCGGATAGGCTTGCGCAGGCGGCGGATCGCCGCTCACCCGCCAGGCACCCGGACGAGCGCGCCGGTTCTTGGTCGACCGCCAGACCCAGTCCGCGCCTTCGTGTGGGGAAGGCTGGCAGGACCACCGGCTTTGTGCGGCCGACGACTGCGCGCGCCGTCCGATCAGGATGAGGCCCAGCGTGCCGCCCACCTGCGCGGCGATCTGCAGGCGGCGGCTCTCGAACAGATCCGGCCCCAGCGCGACGTGGAGCACGACCAGCTCCGCGCCTTTGCAGCGCATAGCCTCTTCTCCCGCCCACAAAGTTTCGCCCCGGTTGGCCGTCTGGATAAGGATGAACCGGTCCGCGCGGGCAAAGGCCTCGCAGCTTTGCGCGCGCAGGGCGCGGGCGTGACGCGGCTCGCCGATCCACAAGACCTTGCCTTGCATCTGGCTGGCGAGGGCCAGCGCGAGCGACGCACCGCTCGGCCCCATGGCCTCATGGATACGACCGAGCTCGAAATCTGATGCCGTGCCAAGCGGAATAGAGTCCGGCTGATGGCTCCGCGACGCACGATCGCAGAGCTTTTTCAGCGCGGTCTTGTCAACTTGCTCTAACACAAGTTCTGTGTTTGTTCTCTTTTCGGCGATCGAGTCAAGAAATACAGGAATATGGTCCTATTTTCGTGGGGATAAGATCGCCGGAATCCCTAAAACCTGCCCGAAAATACCCCAACCCTAAAGTTTCGGTCGGTGTTCGCATCGCCTGGTCACTGACAATCATCGCCTGTCCTTGGTGATTTACAGCTGTCTCTCATTGCGGAAATTACTGGTCGCTTTCCGACCTAGCCGAAAATTGCATTCCCGCGCAGCTTAAGCCTCGAACTTCAACGAGGCTATTTTCCGTGTCACCCAACTCCATTCTCATCGGCCAGGTCGGCGTCGTCTTCACGACGATCGGCACCGGCGTTTGGGGTGCGACCCAATGGGTGGCGCGGGAGCTGCGTTACGACCCGTATCTCGGCGCGGCCTGGTTCAATTTGGACGGAACGCCGATCTACTATCCGTGGCGCTTGTTCGAGTGGTGGTATGCCTTCGAGCCCTACGCTCCCGAAGTCTTTGCGACCGGCGGACAGATTGCGATTGGCGCATCCGCGCTCGGCGTCGTGTTTTCCGTTATTGGGTCGGTTTGGCGCGGGCGTCAGGCCAAGAAGCTGACGACCTTTGGTTCGTCGCGCTGGGCAACAAACTCCGACATGAAGCGCTTCGGTCTATTCGGTCGCCAAGGCGTGTTTATCGGCCGGACCAAAAGCCACTACCTTCGCCACGATGGGCCAGAACACGTCATGACCTTCGCGCCGACCCGGTCAGGTAAGGGCGTCGGTCTGGTGGTTCCGACCCTGCTGTCTTGGGAGCACTCAACTGTGGTCCACGACATCAAGGGCGAGAACTGGCAGCTGACCTCCGGCTGGCGCTCGACTTTCTCGCACTGCCTGCTGTTCGATCCGACCAATCCGGCCTCCGCCAAATACAACCCGCTGCTCGAAGTCCGCATGGGCCGCAACGAGGTGCGAGATGTCCAGAACATCGCCGATATTCTCGTTGACCCGGAAGGTGCGTTGGAGCGGCGTTCGCACTGGGAAAAGACCGGCCATGCCTTGCTCGTCGGCGCAATCCTTCACGTTCTTTACGCAGAGGAAGAGAAGACCCTCTCCCGCGTTGCAAGCTTTCTGTCTGACCCCGCGCGATCCTTCGAGACCACGCTGCGGGAGATGATGTCCACCGATCATCTCGGCTGCGGTGATGCAGCCACCCCGGAAGTTCATCCCGTTGTCGCGCAGGCGGCACGAGAACTCCTGAACAAGTCTGAGAACGAACGCTCTGGCGTGCTTTCAACGGCGATGAGTTTTCTGGGCCTGTATCGAGACCCGACCGTGGCCGAGGTGACCTCTTCCTGCGACTGGCGGATTGACGATCTGGTGAGCGCAGACAAGCCCGTATCGCTCTACCTCGTCGTTCCGCCGTCCGACATCTCGCGGACCAAGCCGCTCATTCAACTCGTGCTCAACCAGATAGGTCGTCGTCTGACTGAGAAGCTGGATGGCGAGATCGACGGCAATTCGCGTCGGCAAGTCCTGCTGATGCTGGATGAGTTTCCCGCGCTTGGCCGCCTCGACTTCTTCGAGAGCGCCTTGGCTTTCATGGCGGGCTACGGCCTGCGCGCGTTTCTCATCGCCCAGTCCCTCAACCAGATCGAAAAGGCCTATGGGCCGAATAATTCCATCCTCGACAACTGCCATGTGCGGATCGCGTTTGCGACAAATGATGAGCGCACGGCCAAGCGCGTAAGCGACGCGCTGGGATCGGCAACCGAGATGCGCGCCATGCGGAATTATGCGGGTCACCGCCTCGCGCCCTGGCTGTCGCATGTCATGGTTTCAAGACAGGAGACGGCACGCCAGCTCCTTACACCGGGCGAAGTCATGCAGCTTCCAGCCGATGAGGAGGTCGTTTTGATCTCCGGCATGTCGCCCGTGCGCGCGAACAAGATCCGCTACTACCAAGACAAGAACTTCAGCGGTCGGGTTTCTCCCCCTCCGACGCTGAATGGCCCCGATCGTCCTTACGGCGATGCTCCCCTCCCACGCCAAGACGATTGGGGCCAACGCACAGCAACCTTCTGTCAGAAGCTTTTCGACGCGAGCAAGACCGATGTCGAGATCTCCACGGATGACGAAGGCAGCAAGGAGCGCACGATAGAGACTAAATCGCCGAGCAAGGAAGCCTCTGATCTAGATGCGTCCGATCAGCCAGAACTCGGTAAAGAAAGAAGGCCAGCGCGAAGTCGACCTTCCGTCAGGGTTGGTCGAACGAACTTACGGCGTCGATCGCGGCACACCTAAACTCGGTTTGATGGGGTTTGGTCATGACCACTAAGCTCAAACGCATTCAGGTCTACGCGACCAAGGAACTTCACAAGCGGCTGGAGATCGCGGCCTCGCATCCGAAAGTCAGCAAGTCGGAAATCGTCAAGCGCGCGCTCGAACTCTACCTCTCAGAGGAGCAGGAAGCGATGCGCAACAATCCGATCTTGCGCCGTCTCGACCGGATGACGCGCGAGAGCGAGAAACTGCGCCAGAGGCTCGTCGTCTTGAGCGAAGCGCATGCTCTCTATGTGCGGTATTTCCTGACGCTGGTGCCCGCGCCGCCCAATGAGGAACGCGAAGCGGCAAGAGCCGAGGGTGCTGCGCGCTTCGAAAGCTACCGCGAGGCTCTGGAGACAATCCTCTCTGACCGTTCGCGCTATCTCTTCGACGGCGTGGAAGATGCCCTCATCGGCAAAAGCGACTTCTTCACAAATGAAGAACTCGACCGCCTGCACCAACCCGCCCCTGCTCGGGGAGGCGCGTCATGACGACTGTTCAACGCTCCCAAACCCGCCAACGCACGGATGCCATGCTGCGTACCGCGCTTGGTCCGGTCATTTGCGAGGCACTGTCCAACCCGGCGGTTGTCGAGATCATGCAGAATCCGGACGGCCATCTCTGGATCGAGCAGGCCGGTATCGGGCGCGTCTCACGCGGAGCCGTGATCGACCCGAATCAAGCGGAACGTATCATCCGGCTCGTCGCATCGCTTTCGGGTTTCGACGTGAACCGCGATGCACCTATTGTCTCGGCAGAGCTGCCCATCGGTGGACAGCGGTTCGAAGGCGTGATGCCACCGGTCTGCCTCGCGCCGAGCTTTGCCATACGCAATCCTGCGGCCAAGGTCTTCACGCTGGCGGACTATGTCACGGCGAGAACGATCTCGTCCGAGAAAGCCCGCGCGCTCGTGCGCGCCGTCTTCGGTCGTCGCAATATACTGATCGTCGGGGGCACCGGGTCCGGCAAGACCACCTTAGCCAATGCCTTGCTCGCCGAAGTGGCCAGCACGCGCGACCGCGTTCTCATTCTCGAAGACACGCGCGAGCTGCAATGCGCGGCGGAGGACTGTGTCTCTCTGCGCACGCAAAGCTCGACATCGATGCGTGATCTCGTGCGCTCCACGCTCCGCCTGCGTCCCGACCGCATAGTGGTCGGCGAAGTGCGCGGCGGCGAAGCGCTCGATCTTCTCAAAGCCTGGTCGACCGGACATCCCGGCGGCGTGGCGACAGTACATGCCAACAGCGCAGCCGACGGTCTCGATCGTCTTGAGCAGCTTGTCGGCGAAGTCGTGGCGAACGTGCCACGCAAACTCATCTCCGCGGCGGTCGATATCGTCGTCGGGATCGAGAACCGCTCAGGCGTCCGACGGGTCACGGACGTGCTGGAAGTTCTCGGAAGCGATGGGGTCGAGGGCGCCTACCGGCTCAGGCCGCTGGTTCCCGATCCGCCCTAGCGCCTCGCTCTGAGGCGCGAGCCTCAGCTTCCATCCATCTCAGCATAAAGGAGGTGTCAATTTTGACCCTGCTCTCCAGTCATGCCCAACGGCAGGCCACTCTCGGCCTGTGCCTCGGGCTCACTCTCTTCGCTCTCGCAGCTCCCGCTCACGCCGCCGGTTCCGGTATGCCGTGGGAAGGCCCGCTGACGCAGATCCTCTCTTCCGTCGAAGGTCCGATCGCAAAGATCGTTGGCACGATGGCCATCATCCTGGCCGGCCTCGGCTTGGCCTTCGGTGACACCGGCGGCGGCTTCCGCAAGCTGATCCAGATCGTGTTCGGGCTGTCCATCGCGTTTACCGCGACCAGCTTCTTCCTCTCGTTCTTCAGCTTTGGCGGCGGAGCGACGTTCTAATGAGCGCGGCGCAGCACATCTCAGACAATACTGTGGGGGGCTTCAGCGTTCCGGTTCACCGCTCGGTGACCCAACCGATCATGATGGCAGGCGCGCCGCGTGCGGCCACCATTCTGATCGGAACGCTGGCTGCGGCTCTCGGCCTCGGCCTCCAGCTCTGGCCCGTCGGTATCGGGCTGTGGGTTGTCGGCCAATCGGCCTGCGTCTTCGCCGCCAAGCGCGACGCGCTCTTTGTCGACGTGCTGCGCCGCCACCTTCGCCAGAAAGGCTATCTCGCATGATGAACCTCAAAGAATATTCGGCGCATCCTTCCCAGCTCGCCGACCACCTGCCTTGGGCCGCGCTAATCGCGCCGGGCGTCGTCCTGAACAAGGACGGCAGCTTCCAGCGCACCCTGCGCTTCCGAGGCCCCGACCTGGATAGCGCGACACCCGAAGAGCTCGTCGCGACCTGCGCGCGCGTGAACAATGCGCTCCGCCGTTTCGGCTCCGGCTGGGCGCTCCATTTCGAGGCGACACGGCGTAAAGCCTTGTCCTATGCGACATCGGAGTTTCGTGATCCAATCGCCTGGCTCATCGAGCAGGAGCGTGTCGACACACATGGCAATCTCTCCACGCTTTTCGAGTCCGATTACCACCTGACGTTCTCGTTCCTGCCGCCTGCTGACAAAGTCGGAAAGCTGGAACAGGTTTTCGTCAAGTCGGATGAAGACGATGCTCCGTCGGTTACGTCGGCATCAGACTATCTGACCGCGTTCATCCGCGACACCGATGCTGCAGCCAATCTGCTGGCCAGCGTCTTTCCCGTCACCGAGTTTTTGTCCGACGAAGAGACCCTAAGCAATCTACAGGCGACGCTCTCGCCCGACATGCGCCAGTCTGTCCGCGTCCCAGATATTCCCATGCACCTTGATGCAGTTCTGGGTGGCACGACCCTTGTCGGAGGTTTGCAGCCTCGCCTCGGCGGCCAGCATTTGCGCGCCCTGACGATTATGGGTTTTCCGGGGGCGACCGAACCGGGTCTGCTCGACGGATTGAACGCGCTCGGTTTTCCCTATCGCTGGACAACACGTTTCCTGCCCCTCGACAAGACTGAGGCGACGAAGGTCTTGGGACGCTACCGCCGCCAATGGTTTGCCAAGCGCAAGAGTGTCATGGCCATTTTGAAGGAGGTCATGACGAACGAGGCGTCTGCTCTGGTCGATACAGACGCGGACAATCAAGCTGTCGATGCCGATGCTGCGCTCCAATTGCTCGGCCAGGACTATGCGAGCTTCGGCTTTGTCACGCAGACCGTTATCGTTTGGGACAAGGATGCCCAACGCGCCGATGAGCGGCTGAAAGCCGTCGAGCAGGTGATCAACGGCCAAGGCTTCGTCACCATCCGCGAGAGCGTGAATGCGGTCGAAGCCTGGCTTGGCACGCTTCCCGGACACAACTACGCGAACGTCCGTCAGCCCATCGTCCATACGCTGAACCTCGCCCACATGATGCCGCTTTCGGCTATCTGGGCGGGACCGGAACGCAACACTCACCTTGACGGTCCGCCGCTGCTGAATGCGACGACCCAAGGCCACACGCCGTTTCGTTTGGTGACACACCAAGGCGATGTCGGTCATACCATGGTTGTCGGTCCGACGGGCGCGGGCAAGTCCGTCCTGCTCTCCCTGCTCGCCCTGCAGTTTCGTCGCTATGATGGCGCGCAGGTCTTCCTTTTTGACAAGGGCCGAAGCGCCAAGGTCGCAACTCTCTGTATGAAGGGCGAGCACTACGACCTCGGTGGAAAGGGCGGGCTGTCCTTCCAACCGCTGCGCGACATTGATCGGCCCTCTTCGCAAGTCTGGGCGAGAGATTGGCTGCTCGACATGCTTCGCCATGAAGGCGTCGATCCAACGCCTGAGGTGAAAAAGGCCGTCTGGTCTGCTCTAACTTCGCTTTCGTCCGCGCCCGCCAAGGAACGAACACTGACGGGATTCACGACCCTGCTGCAGAGCGCAGAACTGCGCCAGGCCTTCACGCCCTATACCTTGGACGGTCCGCACGGCTCTGTTCTTGACGGAGACAACCCGAACAACCTGTCTGCCGACTGGCAGTGTTTCGAGATGGAAGAGCTGATGCACAGCCGCGCGCTCGCGCTGCCCGTGCTGACCTATCTCTTTCACCGACTGGAAGCGCGTTTTGATGGTCGTCCGACACTGCTCGTCCTGGACGAAGCTTGGGTCTTTCTCGACGATCCAGTCTTCGCCGAGCGCATTCGTGAATGGCTTAAGGTCCTTCGCAAGAAGAACGTCTCGGTTATCTTCGCGACGCAGTCGCTCGCCGATGTGGCCGACAGCACAATCGCGCCCGCGCTGATCGAGAGCTGCCCGTCACGCATCTTCCTGCCGAATGCGCGCGCAACCGAACCGCAACAGCGTCAGGCCTATGCGCGCTTCGGTCTCAACGACACGCAAGTGCGTCTGATCGCAACGGCCACGCCGAAGCGCGATTATTACTTCCAGAGCCGGGCCGGAAATCGGGTTTTCGATCTCGCCATGGGTCAGGTCGCGCTGTCCGTCTGCGGGGCGTCTTCTGTCGAGAGCTTGCGCACGGCACAGCGCATTCAGGACGAAGGCGGCGAACAGGATTTCGCCCATGCCTGGTTACATGCGCAAGACCTCGGCTGGGCCGCCGATCTCCTCGGTGTCGGCGACATCCTGACCGATCCGCTCGTCACATCCCCCATCCCATCAACACCTCAAACAGGAGCCGCATGATGCGCTTTTCTCTCAGACCCCTTCGCTCGTTTCTCGCAACGGGCATCGCTGCGAGCGTCATGCTGGCCAGTCCCGCTAACGCCTTTCTCGGCAGCGGTATCGTGCTGGACCCGACTAATCTGATCCAGAATGCGCTGACGGCCACACGCACCCTCCAGCAGGTGACGGCGCAGGCCACCATGCTGCGCAACCAGATCACGCAGATGGCTGAACTCGGCATCTATGTCGGGTCCGACCTCGACCGGATGCTCGGAGAGCTGAACCGCCTACAGCATCAGGCGCGCGGGCTGAGTTTCCGCATCGACGAGATCGAGCGTGTCTTCGAGCAACAGTTCCCGGATGCCTATGCCGATTGGTCGACCACCGAGCAGGCGCAGATCGCGGACGCACAGCAGGAAGCCTCGATCATGGCGTTCCGGGACAGCGTGCGCATGCAGGCGCAGATTGCCGAGGCGGTCGAAGAAGACGGTCGTCAGCTGCAAACGCTAATGAATGCCTCGCGCGGCGCTCAGGGTGATTTGGCCGTCGCACAGGCAGGCAACCAGCTCACGGCACTCTCGGCCAAGCAATCCATGCAAATGCAAACACTCATGGCCGCGCAATATCGCGCGGAAGCCATCGAACGCTCGCGACAGCTCTACATGGAGCAGGCCGGAACGGCGCGCCACGAGACCTTCATGGGCCGGGGTGGCTAGTCATGCTCCCAATTCTACAAGCCGCGCCTCCAGCAACTCCGTCGGACATGTCGGTCATCGACACCTTCATGGATACCTTCTCGTCCTACATCAACTCCGGCTTCGGACTGCTGGGCTCAGAAGTCGACTTCCTCGTCGCGACACTCATCGTCATCGACCTCGTTCTCGCGGGCGTTTTCTGGGCGATGAGTTCGGACGGGACCGTGATGGCGAAGTTCATCAAGAAGGTGCTGTATATCGGCGTCTTCGCCTACATCATCGGCAACTTCGCTTTTCTCGCGACCGTCATCTTCGACAGCTTCGCCGGGCTGGGTTTGCAGGCCACCGGCACGAGCATGACGGCGGCCGACCTCATGCGCCCTGGCTATATCGCGAGCACGGGATTCGATGCGGCAGCGCCGATCCTCGACACGATCAAGGAGCTGACCGGACCGGTCGCGTTCTTCGTCAACATTGTCCTGATTGTCGTGCTGTTTCTGGCGTGGCTCATCACGCTGTTCGCCTTCTTCTTCCTGGCGATCCAGCTCTTCGTCACGATTATCGAGTTCAAGCTGACGACTCTGGCCGGGTTCATTCTCGTGCCCTTCGCCCTGTGGAACAAGACGTCGTTTCTCGCCGAGCACGTGCTCGGCAATGTCGTCTCATCCGGCATCAAGGTCATGGTGCTCGCCATCATCATCGGCATCGGCTCGACGCTCTTCACGGAAGTCACCGCAGGCCTCGCCGGTGACGTCACGCTTGAAGACGCAGGCGGTGTCATCCTCGCAAGTCTTGCTCTCTTCGCACTTGGTCTCTTCGGTCCCGGCATCGCGACCGGTTTGGTCACAGGCGCGCCACAGCTTGGCGCAGGTGCAGCCGTCGGTTCGGTCGCTGCTCTCGGTGCAGCTGGGGCCGCTGGTGCAGCTGGGGCCGTCGGCGCGACTAAGGCGGCCGCGAGTGGCGCAGTCGGCGCTGCGAAGGCGGCATCCTCGGTAGGCGGCGGCGCGAGCATGGCTTTTTCGATGGGCAAAGCAGCATCGGGCGCAGGTGGTCTCAAGGGCGCAGCCGCTGGCGTCAGCGCGGTAGCACAGGCCGGCGCTGGCACTGTCGCGAACGCCGCAAAAGGTCAGGTGGCGAAGGCTGGCGGTGCTCTGAAGTCGGCATCCGGCAAAGGCATGCGTGGGGCGATTACCGGCACGGGCGGCAAGATCAGTGGCGGCGCATCCACGGCCAAGGACGCGGGTGGCTACGGCGCAGCCGCCATTGGTGGCGAAGCGCCAGACTGGGCGAAAAAAGCCGCCAACTCTCCCAACCGCCAACGCGCGGAAAGCGCAGCCCTTCATGGCCTGCGTGGTGGTGACAGTGGGGGCTCGTCCACCGGCCCCAAACTCAAAGATGAAGATTAAAATCAGGAGACAGACACATGATCTGGAAAAGACCTCAAGCCGCCTATGGGCGCACCCCCGAACCAACAACGCCTTACCAGAAGGCGGCGCAGGTCTGGGACGAACGGATCGGCAATGCGCGCGTGCAGGCCAAGAACTGGCGCATCGCGACGCTCATGTCGATTGGGCTGTCTGCCGTTCTCGCCAGCGGTCTGCTCTACCAAGCCACGCAAAGCCTGATCACGCCCTATGTCGTCGAGATCGACACGACGGGTGAGGTGCGCGGTGTCGCGCCGACGGTGAAGAACTATGTGCCGTCCGATGCGCAGATCGCGTTCCAGCTGGCCGAGTTCATCCGCAAGGTGCGCGGCATTTCCACCGACCCAATCGTCGTTCGGCAGAACTGGCTCGACGCCTATGACTTCACGACCAGTCGCGCGGCCTTAACGCTCTCGGATTATGCGACGGCCAATGACCCCTTCGCTGAAGTCGGCGTGCGATCTGTAACTGTAGATGTCACGAGCGTCGTCCGGTCGTCCGATTCCACCTTCGAGGTGCGCTGGAAGGAGACCGAGTTCCGCTCCGGCGCGAAGATCGGCGCGTCCTCTCACACCGCGCAGCTCACCGTCGTCACCGAGACCCCACGCGACGAGGCCACCCTACAGCGCAACCCGCTCGGGCTCTACGTCCATTCCATCAATTGGTCGCAAGACCGCCTCACCACAGGAGACGCGCCATGAGAGCCGTTGCCCTACCAATTCTGCTATCCGCAGTTGCCCTAAGCGGCTGCTCCACGCTCGGCCTAAACAAGGCCAGTCCGCCCGATGACTTCACGCTTGATCCCGGTCCAATGGTGCAGGCGACACTGACGCCGGATGGCGAGGTCGAGACCGTCACGCGCACAGTCGCAGTCGAACGGTTCACTCCCGTCCCACTGCCTGGGCAGCTCAAGCCCCGCGAGGCATTGCTCGCGTCGGTTACGGTCGAAGGCAAACCTTTCGAGATCATCGACGCGGCCAATGCCGGGGCGAAGGTCGGTCCAAAACCTGACGCCTATGTCAACGCGATCCAAATCTACCCGTTCGCGCGCGGTGCGCTCTATCAGGTCTACACTGCGCCGGAGCAGGTGACCGACATCGCGCTCCAATCTGGTGAGAAGCTCATCTCGGTTTCAGCGGGCGATACGGAACGCTGGATCCTTGGTGACACAGTCTCGGGTGAAGGCGACACGGAGCGCGTTCATATTTTGGTCAAGCCTGTCGAGAGCGGTCTGACGACCAACCTCATCATCACGACGACGGCCCGCACCTACCGTGCTGAACTGACATCCTACCGCAAGACCTACATGGCGGCAGTATCCTGGCGCTATCCGCGCGAGGAGCTGATTAGTCTGTCGAAGATGCGGAAGCCCGCGGGAGAAGCGACTTTGGGCTCAGCTGCCTTCGCACCCAGCGAGGATCGACTGCCCGTTCCTTCCGGTCTCTCGGTCGACGCATTGAATTTCCGCTACCGCGTCGAAGGCGACAAGCCTCATTGGCGTCCGCTGCGTGCGTTCGATGATGGCCGGAAGGTCTACATCCAGTTCCCAGCGCGCATCGACCAAGGCGAAGCCCCACCGCTCTTCGCGGTTGGGGCCGAAGGTGACAGCCAGCTCGTCAACTACCGCGTGAAGGGGCGCTACTACATCGTGGACCGTCTGTTCGCCCGTGCGGAGCTGCGCCTCGGCGAGAAAGACCAGAAAGTCGTGCGGATCGAGCGGGTGACGTCGTGAGCAGGGCAAGCAAGACACCTGTGCCAAAGTCCCTGCAGATCAGGGGCGCTCCGCCTTCGGCCAAGCGTTTCAATAAACGCACGCTCGGTATTCTGCTGGGAGGATCGGCACTAGCGATACTCCTCGCTGCAGGCTTCGCCATGCGCTCGCCGGACAATGCAGCTGTCGCACCGCAGGAGCTCTACAACACGTCGAACAAGGCTTTGCCGGACGCACTCAGCGAGTTGCCGCAAGGCTATGGTGACGTTCAGTCGGAGCCACGGCGTCTGGGTCCTCCCTTGCCAGGTGACATCGGTGCCGGGCTACACGGTCAGCCGAAAACCGTGCCCGATGACAATCCGTTCCGCTATCAGCCGGCGCCATCCTACCACTACGCACCCCCACCGAGTTACACCGCGCCCCAAACGACGCAGGCAAATAGACCTTCCGCGCGCACGTCGGATCTGTTCTTCATCGCAAAGGCGGGCGGAGGCGATGACGCAGCTACTGCTGATGTGGGTTCGGCGACCTTTGCTGATCCCGGCGTGGCAGCACTTGCCGAGTTGTTCGGGCAGGGTGGTGGGTTCGGGCTGCCTACACCAACCGGCAATGGTGGGAGCAATGACGGTCGAGAAAGCGTGGAGTCGGAGCTGTCGGATGCCGACATCTACAATCCGCATAGCCTCCGCATTCCCGTCTCGCCCTATCAGGTCATGGCGGGGACCATCATCCCGGCGAGCCTTGTCACCGGTCTGAACTCGGACTTGCCGGGTCAGGTCATCGCGCAGGTCACGGAGAACGTGTATGATACTCCAACAGGTCGTCATTTGCTGATCCCACAGGGCACACGTCTTCTGGGCCGCTACGAAAGCGACACAGAAGCGGGCCAGTCGCGTGCATTGGTTGTCTGGAACAGGCTCATACGTCCTGACGGGTCATCACTCCTTATTGAGAACCTGCCTAGCGTTGACCGCATGGGTCAGGCCGGCCTTCGCGATCGCGTGGACCGTCATCGGGGAAGCGTGTTTAGCGCTGCCATCCTCTCCTCGATCCTGTCGGTCGCGTCCGAACTGGGCTCGGACGAGGACGACCGCATCACCGAGGCGCTTCGTGATGGCGGACAGTCAACAATCAACCAAGCGGGTCAGAGGGCCGTCACCCAAGCGCTTTCCCGCAAACCCACAATTCGCGTGCGGCCCGGCTGGAGGGTTGGCGTCATCGTCAATCGCGACCTCGTGCTCTCACTCTACAATCAAGGAGGCTGACATCATGGCCGTTACCCAAAACGTTCCCGCTCTTCGCATTGGTAAATTGCCGGACCTCACGCCAGTGAAGATGACGATTCAACTGGCACCGGAAATCTATCGGGCTTTGGTGGACTATGCCCGGATCTACGAGAACAGATATGGAGAGAATGTTGCGCCAGCGACGCTGGTACCGACCATGCTAGCAACTTTTATGGCGTCTGATGCAGGATTCAAGAGGACACGCAAAACGCTAGAAGATGCGACTGGCTCCGCTTGATGATAATCGTTTGCGAACATCAATCGACTGTTCGAGAAGGAGATATCGAGGATGCTTTAAAGGCTGTTGCCCAGTTGATTGATTTGTATGGCCTAAAATACTGGCCAGTATTCGAACGCTTGGAGGATGAGCTTGCTTCATTGCGATCCCGGGAGAATAGGCTCTCTGCTGCGCTTTCTCTGAATGCTGCGGATGCAAGAGATACTCCGCTCAATCTATTCTGAAACGTAGGTCAGACCGTCGATAGACCAGAAGAACTTGTCATGACATAGTTAGGCATGAGCGGGACTCCTTTCGAATCGATACCCAAGCCGTCACGATGGCCAAACGCGAACGCTCGCCTGTTAGGTATTGGGGCGGGTCTTCCTGTCAATCCGTTGGACCGCCTCGCAAATTTCAGCGCCGACGAGTTCGAGCGCTTTGTTCTCGAATGGGCCGATGGTTATCTGAGCAAGAAAGTTTCTGGCGTCGACGGTGTCCAGCAACGTGGTGGCGCTGGAGACAAAGGGCGAGACATCGTTGTCTGGTTCGACCCACCGGGTTCAGAGACGCGTCGATGGCACCTGTATCAATGCAAGCGCTACTCGGCTGCGCTTGGATCAGGAAAAGCCATCCCTGAAATTGCAAAGGTCCTATACTACAGTTTTCGCGGCGACTACACGCTACCGTCCGAGTACTGGTTCATAACGCGTAAGGGTGTCACCGGAGACTTCCAAGATCTCGTCGATGACCCAACCAAACTCAAGGCTTTCATAATTGCAGAGTGGGACAAGTACTGCGTGAATGCCATCACATCGAAAGGAGGCATCCAGCTGGAGGGCGAATTTTCCGACTACGTCGATGCCATCGATTTCAACTTTGTTCGTGTGAAACAGCCTCAGGATCTTATCGCGGAACATGCTCAAACACAGTACCATCTCGTTGTTTTTGGTGCCCCATTGGTCGAGCGTCCCCCACCTGCTGAGCCGCCGTCGCAGGTTGCGGAATCCGAACGCGGATATGTTGGCGAGCTCTTTAAAATCATCGGTGAAATGACCGGTGCGTCAATCACAATCGAGGCCGATTTCGCCGGACACTCAAGAGCGCGGAACCTATTCGAACGATCACGTATGACCTTCTATAGCGCCGAAGGCCTCAAGGAACTTGCCCGCGATCAAATGGCAGACGCGGAGTATTTCGATAATCTTCTCGGCGAGTTCAAACATGGCCTCTACTACACATACAGCGCCCCCGCCGCTTCCGGCTACGAGCGTCTGAGCTCAACGGTGCAGGCCGCACAAGCACAGCAAATATCAGGACATGTTCTGGAGCCTCACATAACCACCCCGGATAGGGAAGGCATTTGCCACCATCTTGCGAATGCAGGCGACGTCTCGTGGTGTGACGATGACTGAAGCTTCGGGCACATATCCATACCCGGTCGCGCTCGATGGTCATCGGCTATTTAATACGCCGCTCGAGTGCGGCTTCCGTTTGCTGTACGCGTTAGATGCGTGTCGCCCTCGTGCTGCCGATTTGCAGCGCCTCGTCAGCTATGACTATTTACTTGTGCATTCCGGCGACATCTTAGGTGGACCGCCGAGCCTCCACCCGCCTGTACCATTTCGCGGATCGGAGTGGGTCGTGAAACGCGATCTGGTTCGCTCAGGCATGTCTCTCGTATTCGCCCGCGATCTTGTCTCAAAAGAATTAACCTCGCATGGGATCATGTTCTCAGGGTCAGAGCTGACGAGCGCATTTGTTGGCTTGCTTAAGACCTCATACGCCACCGCTCTTCGGGATCGTGCTGAATGGCTGTCCGAAGAGTTCGGCGCTGCAAGCGATGAAGAGCTACAAGACTTCATGTCTGCTAACGTTGGAAAATGGGGTGCAGAATTTGATCGGATATCTGCCCTTCAGGACCTCCAGCTCTAATGGCATGGATCAATGAAATTCGCCTTACGGGCTCTGGCAAAAAGGACGCTGTGATCCGCTTCCAGCCCGGCCCAAACGTCGTGGCCGGCGACTCCGATACTGGAAAAAGCTACCTACTCCGTTGTATCGATTTCGTACTCGGCGCGAAGGAAATGACGAAGGTCATCGAAGAAGCGTCAGGTTACGAACATGTTCGGCTCGAACTTAGGAACGACGATGAAGGCGTTCTAACGTTAGAACGCCATCTCACTGGAGGTGACGTCCGCGCCTATGCGGTTCCAATCTCCGAGGTGGTTGCGCAGTCCGCCTCAGATGAGCCCCATTCAGACAACAATGACGCCAGCAAACAAGATCCGAAGGGCGAAGAAATTCTAGCCTGGAAGCGCCAGGGGGCATCCAAAGCGCGTGACATCACATCGCGCGTGTTTCCATTCATGGGCATGCCCGAAGAAGTCCGGCTCAGAAGCAACGACAAAGGGAAGACGCAGCGCTTATCAATTCGCACATTATCGCCAGTCTTCCTGCTCGATGAGGCAATGATAATTGGTGAGCAATCGCCGGTGTTGTTCGGTGGCTATGATCTAACAGCACGCAAACGGATGTTTTCCTACGTGCTTACGGGCACCGACGATTCCGGCGTAATTGCTCAGGAGAAACGCGAAATCGTCCAAGCTGAAATCTCTGCAAAGCTTTCGCTTATCGACGACCTGTTAACCCCGATTGAGAAACGTCTTGAGGGCGACACGACTGTTGACGACGAAGATAACAGCGCATCACGGGTCGACACAACAATCGAAAAACTCTCGAGTTTATTGTCAGAAACAGAAGACGAAAGGACGCGGTTGCGCGACGAGCGCCGTGAACAGCTTCGCCTTCAACAACGCGCAGAATCGCAGTTGATTGCGATCGATGAACTGCTTGGCAGATATCATCTTCTGGATAAGCGATATTCCTCAGATCTCGAACGATTGGACTTTATCGCCGAAGGCACGCACTTCTTCGACGGCTTGCAGGACAGTGTTTGTCCGCTGTGCGGGCAGCAAATGGATGGCGACGTCCACACACACGACGAGGGTGGCGGTATCACCGACGTCGCATCGGTTTACCAATCCGCGCGTGCAGAAGCAGCCAAGATCCAGGGGCTTCAAAAGGATCTGCAACAGGCGATCACTGACCTCAGCGCGCGTTGGAACGCGCGCGACGAAGAGCGGAAAACCGCTGCGTTTGAAATCGCGCGCATCGACATGCGAATGGACACGGTTCTTGGACCGGCCCGTCGGCGCACCCGAACCACCCTAGACGAACTCGTTCAGAGACGGCTGGAATTTCAGACGCTGAAATCCGATCGTGATGAAGTGGAGCGATTGCGAGCACTCAAGGAGGAACTTGCCAAGCAGCTTCCAAAGGGATCAGCTAAGCAAACATGGGCACCGATAGACCCGGTGGCAGTGACGGCTTTATCTCGCGTCATCGAGTTCTGTTTTGAAAAACTGGTCTTGGCCTGATGACGTGCGTGTGGAATTCGACGAACGAACATACGATATCAAGGTCAACGGAAAACCGAGACGGGCCCACGGTAAGGGGTTTCGCGCAGTGCTCAACTCTGCGGCCACGATTGGCCTTTTGAAGTATTGCCAAGCCAATAATAAGCCGCACCCAGGCTTCGTGGTACTGGACTCACCACTAACTACGGTGAAGCAGCGCGAAGGTCTTGAGACAGGTGATAGCAATGAAGACGCAAACATTGATCCACGGATAGAGCCTTCGTTTTGGAAAAGCTTATCCGAGATCAACGATGATATTCAGATTATCGTACTCGATAATAAGGAGCCTAATGAAAGTCTGGCATCGGACCTGAACCTCCAGCTATTTGCCGGGGCGTCTGCATCTGACGCTGAGCGTAAAGGGTTCATTCCCATCTAATCGATACATAAGAGGATAATCAGTGTAGAGTTTTGTGTCTTGTAATTACGCTGATGCATGCGGACTCGCGACTGCGAATCTAAATTCTGAGACCTGCGCTAGTCTTCTAGGTGTCGGAAAATTCTCGTTAATCCCAAAAATAGGTAAACATCGTGGGTCTCACGATGGTCAACATTTGACAGATTAGCCTTCTCCATATACTTGAAATATAAGCGTTTTCTGCTTGCGCTATGCCTCCTCCCCGGTGCGCCATTTACCGACATCGATTTGCCTATAAGCCGTTGAAAGCATTGTGCTTTTATCCCGGCTTGTCCTGCAATATCCCGCGATCCCACAATTTGTGGAACAGATTGCGGTACAAGATGAGGTACAATGGCTCATGACCATCCGCCGCAATCACTATCTCGAACAGCGGGGCTACCGCTGGTATTATGTCCGCCGCGTTCCCGCCCGTTTCCGGGACGTTGATCCCCGCCGTGTGGTACGGGCTGCGCTACACACTGACTCGCTCACCGTCGCCCGCGAACGCCGCGATGCGATGATGGATGCGGACGAACACTACTGGGAAACCGCGCTCGCCAAACAGGCTGGACTGACCATTCAGGACAGCCCGGAGATGTGCCGTTACCGTTCTGCCAGACGGCGCGCCGTGGCCGTCGGGTTCGAGTTCCAACCCCTGTCGAAGCTGATCGAGAAGGAGCCTGTTGAGCGCATCCTGGACCGCGTGAAAGTGCTGGACCGCGAGGACGTGTGCGCGCTCGATACGCAGGCTGTTCTTGGCACGATAGAGCCACCCAAAGACACGATCCGCGATGCGTTCAAGCTCTATTGCGACAAGCTCAGCATTGGCGAGACGGCGCGAAAATCGCCAGAGCAGATCGAGCGCTGGAAGGCGACCAAAGCCCGCGCCGTTGATAACTTTGTGGCTCTTTGTGGCAACCTCACAATGGAGGCCATCGAGCGCCGACATGGGCGGCAGTTCTATGACTGGTGGGGCGAACGCTTGCGCCCGGACACCAAAAACGTGCGCGCTTATCGCCCGAACAGTGCGAACCGAGAGCTTGGAAATCTGCGGCTCATCTTCCGCGAATATTGGACCTATCACGGTGACGAAGACCGTGAAAATCCGTTCCGTAAACTACGGTTCAAGGACACCCCGCCCGAGCCGACGCCATCCTTTTCGGACGAGTTTGTGCGTTCTAAAATCCTGAAACAGGGCGCGCTAGACGGCATAAATGCGCAAGCCACATTGATTGCTTACGCCTTAATCGAGACGGGATGCAGGCCCAGCGAGATCGCTAATCTGCGCGCGGAAGACATCAAATTAGACGCCGAGGTGCCGCATATCCGCATCCGCCCTACGGCAGGTAGAGAGCTGAAATCGGCCTCATCCCGGCGTGATATTCCACTTGTCGGCGTGTCGTTGGAGGCCATGAAACGCGCGCCGCTCGGCTTTGAACGCTACCGCGAAAAGGGCAATTCGCTATCCGCCGCGCTGCTTAAATCCTTCCACTCGCATGGCCTCATGCCGACTAAACGACACCGCATTTACAGCCTGCGCCATGCGTTCGAGAAGCGCATGTTGGAGGCGGGATTGGACTATGGATTGCGCTGCACCCTGATGGGCCACAAGAACACGCGGCCCCAATATGGCGACGGTGGATCGCTCGACTATCGGCGCAAAGAGTTGCTCAAAATCGCGCACCCGATAGGCGAGGACTTCATCCAAAGCTTGCCGGATTTGCGTCCTTAGGCTCTTCGCCCAGCAGGTCCGCCAGCAACGCCTCGCGGCTTTCCAGCGCGTCAAGCTCGCGCTGGAGCCGTTCCATCAGCGGCCAAGGCGCATCGCCATGCAGGCGGATAACCCGCGCCAGCGTGACCATCGCTTTGCGAATGTCGTCTGCGGTGTAAGCAGGCCTGTTGGAGTTTTCAGTTTGGTTCGGCATGAGCGAGAACATACCAAGAACAAGTGAATTTGCCAAGTCTAGCTTTTGCGTGAAAGCGGGGATGGAAGGCAAAATTTAAGCAAAAATTTTGGAGGGCAAGTTAAAAGGGGGTGGTGTCACCACCCGGCTAACGCCTTGTCTGCACATCGTTTTTCGCAACTCCACCGACCGAGATCGTGGAGTTGCGAGGTTGGCAGGTTTCGCAAGCAGGCTTGAGAATATCGGGGGTGTCACCTTGAGATAGACAATCGCCTTATCCCGGAACCCTGCCATTTTTCGACGGCACAAAACGTGCGTTATGAGCCGTCGATGACGCACGTTTCGGCTATATCGTGAGTCATCGGGCGGATTCGTTAGGTCGCTAAGTTTTCTTAGTGACGGCCTTAAGAAAAGATTCGGCCATATCTTTTCTTAAGGCATGCTTCTCAGGCCAGATTCTTGACGGATGACAATTGGGTATAATTGGGTATAAACGGGTATGGATTATACCCGATTGGATATCCGTTTAGGCCAAGACCTCGTCAAACTCGTCGCCGGAGTGGACGAGTTCAAAGGGCGTTGGGACGCCCTGAAAACGCTCGCGCCGGACCGCCTGCAAAGCCTGCGCAAAGTCGCGACGATTGAGAGCATCGGATCATCCACCCGGATCGAGGGCGCGAAGCTCACAGACGCGCAGGTCGAGACGCTACTCACGAACCTCAAAACGCAGAGCTTCCAAACCCGCGACGAACAGGAAGTCGCAGGCTATGCCGAGGCGATGGATTTGGTGTTCCAAGCGTGGGACGACATGGCCGTCACCGAGAACCACATCCGGCAGCTTCACAAGACGCTCTTGCGCCACAGCACGAAAGACGAGCGGCATAGGGGCGGTTACAAGACGCTCGACAATCATGTCGTGGCCTTTGGCCCGGACGGCGAAGAGCTCGGCGTTGTATTCGCGACGGCCTCGCCTTTCGACACACCGCGCGAGATGGAAGCGCTTGTCGCCTGGACGCAAAAAGCCATCCGCGAGGAAGCGCTTCACCCGCTCCTCATCATCGCCGTCTTCATCGTACAGTTTCTGGCGATCCACCCCTTCCAAGATGGCAACGGTCGCCTGTCCCGCGTCCTGACGACATTGATGCTGTTGCGGGCGGGTTACGCTTACGTCCCATACGCTTCACTTGAGAGCGTCGTGGAGGAGAACAAGGGGCAGTACTACAACGCACTCCGACGGACACAGAAGACGCTTGCAGAAGAGCCGGATTGGGAACCGTGGATCGGGTTTTTCCTGCGGGCTTTGAAGAAGCAAGCGAGCGTACTAGCGGCGCGTGTTGCTGATGAAGATATGCGGGAAAAATCTCAGCAAAGACTTCATCCGTTGTCGCAACAGATTTTAGAGTTGTTTCATGATGCAAATCGACTGACACTCTCTCAAGTTGTTAAACTTACAAATGCGAATCGAAATACCGTGAAGGTCAGAATGCGAGAGTTGGTCGCATCGGGTCATATATCACAACATGGGAAAGCTCGCGCAACGTGGTATGAGTTGGAGAGGGCTAGGACCTGAATGACAATCGGCTATCAACCGCTTCACGGCTATTTCAATGCTCACCACCTGACACTTGAAGGGACGGACGAAGGGGCATTCACCCGTTCACTTTCATCCGCCCGTGTTGAGATGAATCCTCACCAAGTAAATGCGGCGTTGTTTGCTCTTAGCTCGCCGCTTTCAAAAGGTGTGCTCCTCGCGGACGAGGTCGGGCTTGGTAAGACAATCGAAGCTGGGTTGGTCATCTCTCAACGCTGGGCCGAGATGAAGCGGCGTATAATTCTGATCGTGCCTGCTTCGCTTCGAAAACAGTGGGAGCAAGAGCTGTTTGAAAAGTTCTCTCTAAGAAGCACGATCTTAGAGTTGGCGACTTACAAGAAGATGGTTTCTTCCGGCAAGCGAAGGCCGTTTGAGGACGCAGGCAACATCGTCATCTGCTCCTATGCATTCGCCGCAGGAAAAGCGGACGAGCTTCGTTCGGTAAATTGGGATCTCGTGGTGTTCGATGAGGCTCATAAATTGAGGAACGTTTACAAGAAGGGTGTGTCGAAACGAGCGAAAGAGCTGAAAGCGGCTCTGCAGGACTCCTTCAAGATTTTGCTCACAGCAACGCCGCTACATAACTCGCTATTGGAGCTCTACGGCATCGTCTCGATAATTGATGAAGAGCACTTTGGCGGCATCAATGCCTTTAAGGCACAGTATGTCGGCGCGTCGGCGAACCCGGCAAACATGGAGATACTCCGTGAGCGCCTCAATCCAGTATGTCACAGAACGCTGCGGCGACAGGTTCAAGAGGCGGGGCAGATCAACTTCAAGCGTCGGCACGCTGTAACATTCAGCTTTGACCCTACCGATGCAGAGTGGGAGCTTTACACAAGGCTTTCAGATTTCCTGCAACGAACTGACACGGTCTCGTATGGAGAGCATGCGAACCAACTCGTAGTTCTGCAAATCAGGAAGATACTGGGTTCATCGACATTCGCGATATCGAAGTACTTGGAAACACTTCTTGCTAGACTTCACCGCCATCAAGCCGCGTCTGTCGATATGACGGACGATCTCGATGACTTCTCCGTAGTCGTTGAAGAAGATATCGATGACTCATGGGATGATGAAGAACCTAGCGATGAAGTCGATCCCGAAAAAGTGGCGGCTGAGATTGTCGAAGTCAAAGCCATGCTGGACCTGGCTAGGTCCATTGGCAGTAATGCGAAAGGGGACAAGCTGGTCTCTCAATTGCCAAGCGCCTTCGAACAAATCGTCGAAAAAGGCGGGCAGCGAAAAGCAGTCATTTTTACAGAGAGTGTCAGAACACAAAAGTATCTCAAAGAGCTACTAAGCGAGCGTGGCTATCGCGGTCAGGTTGTCATACTCAATGGTTCCAACTCCGACCCTGACAGCCGGGCAATCTACAAAGCCTGGAAAGAGAAGCACGAAGGTACGGACAAAATTTCTGGCTCTAGAACCGCCGACATGAAAGCGGCTCTGGTAGAAGCCTTCAAGCAAGACGACAAGACCATCTTCATATCGACAGAGAGTGGAGCCGAAGGGATCAACCTGCAATTCTGTTCGTTGCTGATCAATTTCGATTTGCCCTGGAATCCTCAACGGGTTGAGCAGCGCATTGGGCGGTGTCATCGCTACGGTCAAAAAATCGATGTGACAGTCGTAAATATGCTGAACTTGAAGAACAAGACAGAAGAACGAATCTACGAGCTTCTCAGTGAAAAGTTTCATCTTTTTGACGGTGTATTCGGCGCAAGTGACGAGGTTCTTGGCTCTATCCAAAGCGGCGTTGCCTTCGAAAAAGAGGTGCTGAAGATTGTCCAGAAAAGCCGGACCGACGAAGAAGCCGAAGCGGAGTTCAAAAAATTAGAAGCTGAGTTGCAAGACAAAATCGATGCCGACATCGAAGCCGCGAGAAAGAGCGTCTTGGAGCAGATGGACGGTGAGGTAATCTCCAAGCTGCATAGCCGAGAGAAAAAGCTGACGGATGCGCTCGATGATTTTGCGAGGCGTCTGATGATCACCGCAAGAGCAGAATTCCCAGAAGCCCATTTTCCCTCGGATGCGCTCGCCCGTTTTGTACGGGAGGGGCAGACGCACACAACTGAGTGGCCTGTCGCCGATGACAATGACTGGCAATTTTTCCGAATATCGGACGGCTTGGGCGAGCAGACCGTTAAGTCTGCGATGGAGCGAGACTACCTAACTCAGGTCCATCAGATGACATTCCATCCTGACCGATACCCTTTCACTGGAAAGGTTGGCGCTTTGGACGATCTCAAAGGCCAATCAGGTTGGTTGAAGGTCTCGAAGGCAAAGATGCCGACACCTAAAGCAGGGCGAGAAGAGCTTCTATTCTCGTGCTACAATGATGCGGGCGAGAGGATTGACTCTGATATCGCGAAGAAGCTGATGGTTGTACCGGCGTCACCCATGGAGCTTTGTCAGAGAGAGCTTGATCCGCTGACGTTGGATCGACTGGAGAACGAAGCGTTCAACGGATTTTCGAAGCGAGTGAAGGAAGAAAATTACGGTTGGGTACTGGAAGAGGAAACGCGCCTCGACCGATATGCCGACGATATTCAAATCGAAATCGATGCCAAGATCAAAGAGCTGGAAGCGTTGATCAAGGAAAGGAGCCGCGAGAAGCGTGACCCCATGCTGTCTATGGAGGAGAAAATCGGCATCAGCAGAGAAGTAAAGAAATTGCAGGGCGACCGGGACAAGCTCGTCCTCACGATGCACGAGCAGGTCGCCAAGGTCCGGCAAGATGTCAGCGATAAGCTAGACGATTTTATGGAGAGCTTGAGCCAGGAACCCGTACTCGATCCTCTTTTCATTCTGCGTTGGTCCGTCGCCTGATCCATTGTCGTGGCTGGGTACATTAGCCGATTTCGGCCCCGCGCCTCTTGCGGTTGATGTCTATTGGGAAAGCTACCCCGGGAAGAAAGCTCATATCTGGAAACTGTGGGGGCAATCCGGCTGGATGCAGGTGGCCGAAGCGACTCTGGAAACGCCGCTATCATCGCATAGCCAAATCATTGCCTGCTATTGCGATGACCGCGGGCGAGCGATCCAAACTTGGCTCGGTGACCGCGTCTTCGATATGCGCGCCTCTGTACCGACTTACATGCATCAAGACCCACCCGACGAGCTGTCTGACTTGATGGACGGCCTCTTTTGGGATTTCCTAGGTAGATGCGACATGAAGAACCTACGGGTTCTAGAGCAAGCAGAACGAAAACTGGACGAGGCCATCCACGCGATCGAAGATGAAGCGGACCTTGGGCTAAGGGAAGTAAACGCCTTTATCTTCAACCTTCGCCGAGAACGGAGAGCTCCCAAATGCTCGCCGGAGAGGCGTGCCGCGATCCGAAAGCGAATAGGCGACCTTGAGGCTATGCGTCCAAGCTTGCTCAAAGCCCTTGGCGCATCGGTCCAAAGCTTGCGCGACAATCATGACCAGTTTGAAGCCGACACCTATGAGGGCTTGTCCTGTCATGGGCGCATCGACGTGCTCTATACAGTTCGATGGACTTTGCGGTCGCGGCATATGAGCAAACCGATCAACGCATCCCTATGGTCGGAGGACCGATGGGCAGAGAATTCTGAATCCCTTTGGTGCATGGCGGACACAACACAAAACATATGTTCCAGATCGACTCCTAGCGAGAGGAACGAAGAAGGCTCCACCGAGTTGGGCAAGTGCGGAAACGGAAGCGGATACTAAAGACACAAAGACGCAAAGCTCGATCCAGCAAACACCCGCAGCACCGAGGATGGCAGACACAGTAGCTGCGGTAATTGCGAGAAAGGTCCAACCTGAAAGCCAGACTTCACAAAGCTCGAGACTTCCAGGCTGGGGCCATCGGGAGAGAAAGCGCCTTGTCAGACAGACCATGGCGGATCGCCGAAAGGGGTACCTGTCAAAACTGATCCTGTCGCGGATTGGCTACAAAAATGGCCAAGCGCTGAAAACGGCACTGATTGCACTAGCCACGGACCGACAAATCAGCACAGATGACGCAATCTATCTCTACAAGATTCTTTCAGACGTGTGTGAATAGCCGAGGCGACTTGAGAATGGCGAAAAAGCAGAAATTGGAACTGACTTGGGTAGGCAAGGACGAGCGGCCTAAGCTAGAGCCTCGAATTCTGATCGAGGACCCGGAAAAGTCGTATCATGCCAAGGTACGTTACGGCAAAGATGATATCTTTGATAATATACTAATTAAAGGCGACAATCTCCTCGCGCTGAAAGCACTCGAACAGGAGTACGCAGGTAAGGTAAAGTGTGTATTTATTGATCCCCCATATAATACCGGCTCTGCGTTTCCGCAGTATGAAGATGGTCTTGAGCACTCAATCTGGCTGTCGCTAATGAAGGGCAGGATTGAGCTTCTTAGGCGACTTATGGCGGATGATGGGAGTCTATGGATTTCGATAGATGATCATGAAGGGCACTATTTGAAAGTGATTTGCGACGAAATCTTCGGAAGGGAGAACTTTGTTTCAAACGTTATCTGGAAATCGACTGATAATAGCAACAACGATGCAAAGCAATTCTCCACAGACCATAATTCAATTCTAGTTTACTCCAAATGTCCTGGATGGATTTCGAATAAGACGAGGGGAGACAACTCAAAATACCCGCATTTCAAAAACCCAGATGATGATCCCCGTGGTCCTTGGTTTGATGGAAACCCATTGGGTTCGCCTGCTAAGAGAGCGAACCTCATCTACGACCTTAAAGCGCCAAACGGTGAAACTGTTTCGCCACCAAAAAATGGATGGCGATGGGGAAAAGATACTATGGCAGAAAAATTGGCGTCGGGAGAAATCTATTTCAGCGAAGATGGGAAGAGAATTAGACGCCGAACATATCTTTGGGAACAGAGGGGTCTGCCGCCATCAAGTTTATGGATTGATCTTGATGAAACCGGACACAATCGACAAGCAAAGTTTGAACAAAAGAAACTGTTTCCAAATTCCTCGAAGGAGGAGTGGTTTGCAACACCGAAACCCGAGAAGCTTCTTAATCGAATATATGAGGTTGCAACGAAGCCTGGAGACTTGGTGTTAAACTCATTTGCAGGTTCTGGCACAAGCGGAGCCGTTGCTCACAAACTGGGCCTGCGGTGGATAATGGTTGAGGTTGGTGACCATGCAGAATCTCATATTCTTCCTCGAATCCAAAAGGTGATTGATGGAGAAGACTCTGGCGGGATAACTAAGGATGTAAACTGGCAAGGCGGCGGAGGCTTCCGATACTACACATTAGCGCCCTCACTCCTTGAAACCGACAAGTTCGGTAATTGGGTCATCTCGAAAAACTACAATCCCGCCATGCTATCCGAGGCCATGTGCAAGCATATGGGCTTTACCTATGCGCCGTCGCAGGATGCGGATGAATACTGGAAGCATGGCTATTCGACCGAAAGCGACTTCATCTATGTCACGACGCAGAATCTGACCCATGACGCCTGCAAGAAGCTCGCTGATGAGGTCGGCAAGGACTGGAGCCTACTGATTTGCTGTAAGGCTTACAGCGCGAATGCAGAGAGCTTCGATAATCTGACGCTGGTGAAAATCCCGACGGCTATCCTCGCAAAATGTGAGTGGGGGCAGGACGACTACTCGCTAAATGTCGAAAACCTCCCGATGGCCGATGCGCTGGATGAAGACGATGACCTGCCGCTCTTCGCGGAGGGCAATGACAATGCGTAAGCCTCACATTGACGAAGCCAAGATCAAGCGCGGTATCGGCCAACGTTTATCTCTCCGCACACCGCAGGAAGAGTCCCTTGATATCCTAGCCGATGTGTTAGGTTTGATGGATTTTGGCCAACCTACGGATGTCAAAGCTCTGCTGGCTGAGATTGCCGCGAAATACTCCAGTGTCGAGAGCTTTGAGCGTCAGTTTCCATCGCTTTGCTTTGCGCTTGCCACAGGTGTCGGTAAAACGCGCTTGATGGGTGCGATGATCACCTATCTTTTCCAGACGGGACGGTCGCGAAACTTCTTCGTACTCGCGCCTAATACGACCATCTACGAGAAGCTCATCGACGACTTTTCAGTGCAGTCGTCGCCGAAATATGTGTTTCGCGGTATTCGGGAATTTGCGCAAAAGCCTCCAGTCATTGTAACGGGTGACACGTGGGAGCAAGGCCGTGGTGTGCGCGGAAGTGACCTCTTCGACGATACGATCATCAACATCTTCAACGTCGATAAGATCAACAAGGATGCTGGACGGATTAAGGGGTTCAAGGAGACGATTGGCAACTCCTACTTCGACTATCTGGCAGGTCTGGACGACCTCGTCATGTTTATGGACGAAGCCCATCGTTACCGCGCCAAGGCCGCGACAAAGGCGATCTTCGAACTATCGCCCAAACTTGGGATTGAGTTGACGGCCACGCCGAAGACAGTTGGCGCAAAGCCCAAGGACTTCAAGAACGTCATCTATTTCTATGGCCTCGGCAACGCGATGGCCGATGGCTATGTGAAAGAGCCTGCCGTTTTAACCCGCGCCGACTTCCGCAAAGACGGTCTCGACCAGGACCAGCTTGAGCAGATCATGCTGGAAGATGGTGTCCACTATCACAACCACGTCGATGCAGAGCTTGATCTCTATGCCAGACAGACAGGCCGCAAGCGCGTCCACCCCTTTATGTTGGTTGTCGCGCAAAACACGGAACACGCCGCTGCAATTAGGGCCAAGATCGAAAGCGACTCCTTCTTCAACGGTGCATTCATCGGTCGTGTGGCCGAGGTGCATTCAAAGCTGAAAGGTGATGAGAGCAATGAAGCGATGGACCGATTGGTCGGTCTGGAAACGACGAATGACACGGACATCGTCATTCATGTGAACAAGCTCAAGGAGGGTTGGGACGTCACGAACCTTTACACAATCGTCCCGTTACGCGCTTCAGCTTCGGAAATTCTGACGGAACAGACCCTTGGACGAGGCCTACGATTGCCTTACGGCGAGAGGACAGGGAACCCGGACGTGGATCGTCTAACCGTTATCGCCCACGACAAATTCCAAGACATCGTAGACCGCGCCAAGGCTGACGATTCTGTCGTAAAACTCAAGACACTGACGATTGGGGAAGGTGGCGACATTTCCGACGACGTGAAAGTGATCGTCGAGTCTGTACCTGCTCATATCGCCGCGATGACCGGCGCGGCTACGGTCGAATCTCAGATAGGGCTGGAAGTCAATGATGCCCAAAGTCAGTCCGAAGTTACATACAACACACCGATAGAACAGGAGACCGCAAAGGATATCATCCACGTACTGAACACAATGGGCCGCGAAGTCTCAGGCGCGAACGAGCTAACAACTGCGGACAGACAGAAGGAAATTGTCAGGCGCGTTTCAGTGATCCAAGAGCGACAGCAAGGCACTCTCGAAGGTATCATTGAGACACCGGACCTAGAAAAAATGGTCGCTCAGGTCACAAAGGTCTTCACTGAAAATCTCATTGAAATCCCAGATATCGTGGTTTTGCCGAGTAACGAGGTGAACTTCTGGTTTGAAGATTTCGACCTAGATACAAGCAATCAGTCCCGATTCCAGCCAATTTCAGAGCGGTTAATCATCCAGCAGTTGAGGGATGAAATTCGAACGGAACTCGCTAGGACACTTAATGCGCCGAAAGAAGAGCGCGTCGAAAACTACATCGTCAAACATCTGATGGACTACCCTGATATTGATTACGACAGCCAAGCTGAGCTCCTTTATAAGCTCGCGGGTCAGTCTGTCGCTTTCATTCAAAGCTACGCGGAGGGCGATGAGGCCATTGAGAGTATCGCACTGTCTCACGGCCGTCAGCTTGCCGAATTTATCTATAGGCAGATGAAAAAGCACTATCGGCAAACCCCCGCAGAATACATCCCGAAGGTCACGCGGTCCTATCGTGCTTTCACAGGCCGACAGTTCTCATTCTCACCGACTAAGCAGCTATTTCTCAATCAAGCGGCCAAGCCTTTGTCGGCTACGAAGAACTTCGTTTTTAAGGGTGGGAACAAGTCTCCAGACCACTTCCATAAATTCGATTCTGATCCCGAGCGTCGCTTTGCAGTCCTCATCGACAGCGATTTCGAAAGCGACGTGCTCAGGTGGCTAAAGCCAGCGCCGAAGCAATTCAGGATCGAATATGATACGAACAAACCATATGAGCCGGACTTCGTCGTTGAGACAACTCACATGAAACTTGTTGTCGAAGTAAAGGCTGATCGCGATATGCAAGACCCTGTTGTCCTCGAAAAGAAGCGGGCCGCTGAGACGTGGGTAACCCATGCAAACCAGTTTGAGACCGGCGGAAAGACTTGGAAATACTTGCTGGTTTCGGAGAGTGATATCAACGCCAGCGCGACCCTTAAAGGGATTGTTGCGAAGTGCGGTTGAGATAGATGACTCGTTAGAGAAGGGCCATCAACCACCCGCCTAGCCGCACCTATTGCCCCGCGTCCTCGCCGGACGGGCAGGCTATTCGCTTCACGCTTTCGCTACGAATAGCCTTACGGTTTGGCGGGTAAAGCTCGCCGCCTTTGCGCCAGATCGGCGCTTTGGCGCGTGTGTACAGGATTCATGGAAATTCTGTGGAACATTGACTTTTCAGGCCTACTTATGTATTTGAAACATATAGATAAATCGTCGTCTGGTCACCGCATCCCCGGTGCGCCATTTTCCCTCAGAACCCAATTTATCTGATCGGATTGTTTGGCTGTAAGTCGTTGACCTGCCGAGATGTTTTGCGTCGATTAGGCGGGCTCGATTTCATGGGGTGTGTCGATTGCCGTTCTCGGTGGCTGTTCTGTCGCTCGTGTCATACGAAAGCTGCCTGAGCAGACGTGGGGGATCACCCAACGGCCTGTAATCAAGAGTCCATCTGTCGAGACGGAGCCTCTGTAACGAATCGTATCGAGAGGGTGCGGCGTGTTCGTGTAGGATTTCTCAAAGCTCACATCATGTTCGGTCACATTGCCGAACACATCTGAGATGAGGAACTGGCCGACAGATTGAATGAAGGAATTTGTTTCCGTACATATGCCGGACAGAACGTCTCCAGCCAGTTTGATGTCCATATCGAAGGTCACGACTGGATGACCCGCTTCGTCATAGGCATATTCGCCTGTCCAGAAACCGGATACATCCATCCGACCGCCTCAGGTCGAGGCTGACCTATTGCCAGCCGACGCGGTCGAAGATCTGGATGGCTTGTGTCTGGTTGGGGCCGAAAGTTGAGACGTCGAGCGTATCTTCCTTGAAATCGCCGAGAGCCTGGACGGCGGCATTGCCGATGACATCGTCCGTGACGGGATATTCGTTGTTGCCGTCGGCAAAGTAGGTCTGCGCCAATTCGCGTGTCAGATATTCCAGAAAGGCGATGGCATTGTCCCGATTGGGTGCATGAGTGGTGACACCGCCGCCGCTGATATTGACATGGGTGCCGCGGTCGTCCTGATTGGGAAAGATGATGCCGACAGCGTCGACGATTTCGCGCATTCTCGGATCATCCGATCGGGCATGACGGGCCAGATAGTAGGTATTGACGACGGAAATGCCGCATTCCCCCGATGCGACCGCTTCGATCTGTCCCGTATCGTTACTCTGCGGTCGCCGCGCGAAATTGGCGACGACGCCAGCGGCCCAGTCTTCCGCGGCTTCAGGATCCGAATGTGCGATGATCGAGGAGAGCAGCGACATATTATAGATGTTCCCGGACGAGCGCATGCAGAGTTCGCCTTGGTACGCGGGGTCGGCCAGGTCTTCATAGCTGTCCAGACCGTCCGGTCTGCCATCCGCCTTATTGTAGATGATGACGCGGGCGCGTTTGGACAGACCGAACCAGCGTCCCTCCGGGTGCCGCAAATTGGCGGGAACGCGCGCGTTCAGAGTGTCAGACTCGACGGATGATAGAATCCCAGCTTCATCTGCCCGCCAGAGCACGCCCGCATCGACAGTGATCAACAGGTCAGCCGGGCTGAATTCCCCCTCGCTGACGATCCGTTCGATCAGCGAGTTAGCATTCGCTTCGATCCGGTTGATGGCGATGCCGGTCTCTTCCGTGAAATCGTCATACAGGGCCAGATCCGTATCATAGTGGCGCGATGTATAGAGGTTCAGTTCACCGCTGGCGGTGGACGGTTGAAGCGCATCATCCTCAGTTTGCGTCGTAGTGTCGGACGGGGCACAGGCCACCAGCGCGGCGGCAAAAACAAGGCTAAGAGCGTGACGCATGGAATCGTCCTTGGGGTTGAGCGAGGCAAGATCCGGATCGGCTCTCTTGCAAAATTGAGAACTATTCGCAACTAGTGGGGCCGTCCGGCTTTGACAAGTCCAAACTGAGTGTGAGTCAGCAGGTGAAAGCAGGCCAGGGTTTGCCGTTGGTGCGGATTAGCACCCTGTCGCCGGGAAACCAGACCGGTTCCGGATCCAGTTCCAGCAAGAGACTGTCGCTATCCATATCGTCCAACGTCACGATCTGGCTCCGGCCGGTGTGACGCACATCCGTTATCCGCAGCCCGGACGGATCGTTCTGCAATGCTGCGCAATGCGGGCGTATCAAGATATCGACGGGCTCATCGTTTCGTGGCGGTGTGAAAAAGGACAGGTCCTGAGCCTCGAACCGACCGAACCGCGTCTTTGCAATGCCGTTCATCCGTGTCGCACTCAGAACGGCACCGCTTCCGGCCATCAGGCCTACAAACAGCGATGCGGGTTCGGCATGCAGCTCTCGCCCCGTGCCGCATTGCGTGATCCGTCCCTCTTCCATCACGGCGATACGATCGGCAATTTCCAGAGCCTCTTCCGGATCGTGCGTGACAAGGATCGTGGCACAGTCCCGGGCCTTGACGAGACGGCGTGTTTCCTCGCGTAACTGGCGTCGTAAGGAGATGTCGATGCTGGCGAAGGGTTCGTCCATCAGCAACACTTGGGGGGCAGGGGCCAAGGCGCGGGCAACGGCCACACGCTGCTGCTGCCCGCCCGACAGCGTATGCGGAAAACGCTCTCCCAGACCGGATAGACCGATCTGCTCCAGAAGGTCGTTAACGACCGCCTGGCGGGATGGCCTGTCCCGCAGGCCGAAGCCGATATTCTGAGCGACAGTCAGATGCGGAAACAGTGCGCTATCCTGAAAGACCAGTCCGACGGACCGCTTTTCGGGGGGTGGGTTGTGCTGCTGGGAGGCGAGGGGCGTGCCCCCCAAGGCAATCGACCCGGCCTGAACCGGCAATATCCCGGCAGCCAGGTTCAGCAGAGTCGATTTCCCACAGCCTGAGCGACCCAGAAGGCAGAGAATTTCCCCGTCCTTGGCCTCCAGTGTGATGCCGCGCAGGGCAGACGTGTCTGCATAGCTGTGATAGATGTCCTGAAAGCGCAGACCCATGGGTGTGACAGACCTCTCCAACGCCTTGACCAGATCGACCAGATCGGTCGACTGGCCCCTATCGTTATTGATAAGCATATGCAATGTTGCGGCTGACGGTTCATTCTGTCGTCCACTCCACAATCGGTTCTGCGTGTCCGTCCTTCGTCTAAACCCTCCGATCCAGCTATCGCCGCGACGTCTGGTTTACAGGCTGTCCATCTATGCGATTGCGGCTCTGGTCGCTCTGCCGCTTGTCACCGTTCTGTTCGCCTTGTTCGCTGGCGAATCCGGCGTCTGGTCGCGCCTGTGGGCGACGACATTGCCGGTCTATGTTGCGAACTCGCTTCTGCTGATGGCGCTGACGGGGCTTATCGCAACCTTGATTGGTGTCGGAACGGGGTGGTGCGTGGCTATGCTGACCTTTCCAGGGCGGCGCTGGATATCCTGGTTGCTGATCCTGCCGCTCGCCGCGCCCGCCTATATTGTGGCCTATGTCTATGTGGAATTGCTGGACTATTTCGGCCCCTTGCAGTCGGCACTGCGAAGCCTGACGGGATGGGAACAAGGTGATTATGCTTTTCCGCCGCTGCGGACGCTGCCAGGGGCGGCCTTGATATTGGGTCTGTGCCTTTATCCCTATGTCTATCTGCTCGCGCGGGCGTCGTTCGGACAGCAAAGTGCCACACAGTGGCAGGCGGCGAGAAGTCTCGGCGCGAACCCGTTCCAAGCCTTTCGCCGCGTTGCTTTGCCGATGGCACGCCCAGCGATCATTGGCGGGCTGGCGCTGGTTCTGATGGAAACGCTCGCAGACTTCGGCGTAGCTGACTATTTCGGCATTCCGACCTTCAGTACGGGCATCTTTCGCAGTTGGCTCGCTGCGGGCGATAGACCGGCCGCTATGAAACTCGCCGCCGTCATGCTGCTCTGTATTTTCACGCTCATCCTTATGGAAGCGTCTAGTCGCAAGGGGCGGGTCTCGGCCCGTGGTCGCACGATGGGGCAGGCAGGACGTCTGACGCTCGGAAGACGCGCTGGCTGGATGGTGACCTTGCTCTGTCTGTGCCCGGTCATACTGGGCTTTGCGATTCCTGTGGTCAGCCTTCTCCATAATGTCATCAGCGTTCCTGACGCGCGACCGGCGGGGGACTTCATGACCTATGCCGGTAATACGGTTATCATCGGCATAACCGTCGTGATCCTGTCACTCCTGCTGGCCGGATGTCTGGCCTATGCCAATCGGCGTCTCACCGGTCGGTTCAGTCAGGCGGTCATCCGGTTTTCAACATTGGGTTATGCCTTACCGGGCGCGCTACTGGCCGTTGGGCTGCTGATCCCGATCGGCGGTGTGGACCGGGCTGTCACGCGTTTCGCTACGACGCATCTTGGCTGGGATGGCGGGCTTCTGCTGAGCGGCACAATTATTGTTCTGGTGTTTGCGCTGCTGATCCGTTTCCTGACGGTGTCGTACAATGCGCTGAGTGCAGGCTTCAATCAGATACCGCCCTCCATGGATGCTGCCGCTCGGTCCCTGGGGGCTTCACCAGCGGCTGTCATGCGCCGCATCCATCTGCCTTTGCTGCGCCCGAGCCTGCTGGCAGGCGGTCTGATCGTTTTTGTGGATACGCTCCGTGAATTACCGGCCACGCTGATCCTGCGACCCTTCAACTTCGATACGCTGGCGACGCGCATTTACTGGCTGGCAAGCGATGAGCGGATTGTCGAAGCCTCGACGGCGGCGATGCTGGTGATCCTGTGCGGCCTCATCCCGGTTATTCTGATCAACCGTACGTTCGAGAATCAGGGCGGTTAACCGCTCAGAGCGCTTCGAAATCGTGTCAGGAAAAGTCGCGTTTCAGATTGGCGATCACCTTGGCCAGCGTCAGTCTTTCGACAGACTGCGCGTCGTAGGTTTGGGAAAGTGACGTTGCGAGATTTTCAAGGTCGAACAGAATTTCGCGACGTGAAACGGTCTTGACGCGGCTCTCGATCCAGCCGACCGCGGCGAGGTGGGACCCCCCTGTCACAGCCCGGACGGCATGCAAATGGGTCGACGGGTATAGTATCAGGGTTCCGGCTTTTGGCTTGACGTGACGAACGCCTTCGGCGCGTTCGATCACAAGCTCTCCGCCGTCGTAAGTCTCAGGGTCGCTGAGGAAGAGGGTGTAGGACAGGTCGGTTCTCAGCGCGCTCTCGCCATAATCCATGAATGGATTGTCGATATGTCGTCCGTAAGCCCCTCCGTTTTCTGTCCGGCTGATCAATACTGTCGAAAAGCGGGCTGGTTAGGCTGCGGCCAGTATGACGGGATGGGTTCGGATGGCCGTGTCCAGACGGTCGCGAATGGCCAGTCCGATACGGCTCGTCAGGTCGGCTTGCCTGTTGCGTTTGACAGCTTGGGCCGTTCTACCAGCTGTTCCAGACCCGTCGATCCAGCGAATGGCTGCCAGATCGGACTGGAGCGATGCCATGGTTTCTGCATCCAGAATGTCGGCGATCGTCAAAATCAAATTACGGACTATTTGCGAATGAATTGCAGTTGATGCATGCCTAGCTGAAAGCTTTTCAAACGCAAAGGATCACTGTGACAGATCAAGAAGTCATCTGGACTCGATTAGGGCTTGGGACTGTCGCAGCGCTTGGCGTTCTCGCTGTCGGCTGTTCGGCGGATACCGAGACGACCGCGCCGGCAACGGACGCGCTGATCGCGCAGACTGCAGCAGGTTCGACTGACATGTCTTCACCCAGTGCAGCTTCGGGTGAAGGGGAAGGGGGCGTCACGATCGCAAAAGCGGCGACGGACCCGGTGGTCTACTTGTCTGCGCTTGCAATTGCAAAAGCGCATGTGCTGGCGGCTCGCGATGCATATGCCGAGGGCGAGACCGACGCGGCGGGAGAAATGTCTGCCCATCCCGTCTCAGAGGTACTGGCCGATATGCAGCCCGTTTTTGAAGCGCGCGGAGTGGCGGATTTTACGGCTCTGCTGCTCGATGCATCCGATGCCGCTTATGCGGGCGCACCCAGCGATGCGATTGCGAAGCGAACAGAAGTGATCGTCACGGCCTTGCGCGACGCCGAGGCTTTCGCGCCGACGGATGGCCGCTCCGATGACGCTGTCTGGGCGGGCGTCGTTTCCGATCAGATAGACAGGGCAGCTGACATGTATGGCGTAGCCGTCGGTTCGTATCAGTATGAGCCCTATCTCGATGGGTATGGATTTCTGAAAGCGGCCGAGGCGGCGTTTGCTGAGCACCGGACCGCCATCGAGACATCGCAACCGCGTGCGGCGGCTGCGATGTCCGATGCGTTGTCGCAGTTGCAGGACGCCTATGCGACAGCGCTTCGGCCCGAGACACTGGACGCCAATCCATCGGCTTTGAAAGCCATCGCATCACGCGTGCAGCTGGCAGTGAACTGACTGCCGAAACTTTTCATGAGGGCTTGCCCCGAAGCCTCGCACTGAAGCCACTTTATACACGGGTCGTGATAATACGCCGACAATGTGACCCCGGTCATTGATGTCCGGTTAGCGGAGACCAAAGTCGGAGCATGAAGTCCGTCTCTTTGCTCGCAGGTCCCCGTCAGGCCGTTCAATATGTGAAGTCGCATAAAGCCGATATGTTCTGGCTCTGGATCGGCTATCAGACCGTGAAAGGGACGGCGACGCTCAGCCTGATTTGGTTGCCGCTCTTCCTCGCCTGGAAGACAAAACTGTAATGGAAGAAGCGAACTCATGATGTGTCGATGCGTCTGCCGACGCACAGTCTTCAGGCTCATTGGGGGCTGACGTGACAAATTTGCAACAGACGGACTGAAAAGAAAATTTTTCCTGTAAATTTGTTCATGCAGCACCTTGTTAGTCCTCACCACATGACTAATAGGCAAGGTTGGTGCGGGAGAGTTCCGTTTTAAAACCATACGAAGGGAATCGTAATGAGCATTTTGGATAAGGCACGACTATTACAGACGTCAGTGCTGACGAGTGCATTGATTGGCTTTTCTGGCATGGCATATGCCCAGGTAACGCCAGAGGCCGTCGATGAAGACGAAGAGATTGTAGAAATTCTTGGGGAAGAGGCAGCCGAAGCTGCTGACGAAGACGAACTGGTCGTGACGGGTTCGCGGATCCGTCGTTCCGAGTTCAGCTCCATCTCGCCGCTGCAGATCGTCGACTTCTCCGAGCAACGTGATCTGGGTATCATCGACCCAGTGACAATCCTGCAGACGACGGAAGTCGCCAACGGTACACAGATTGACGCGACATTCTCCGGTTTCGTTCTCGACAACGGTCCAGGTTCCGAAACGATCGATATTCGCGGTCTGGGTGCTGACCGGACGCTGGTTCTGATCAATGGTCGTCGTATGGCGCCGTCAGGTGTGGAAGGCGCGCCGTCGCAAACTTCCATCAACCTGCTGCCAGGCTCACTGATCGAACGTGCCGACATCCTGCTCGAAGGTGCATCTTCGGTCTATGGTTCTGATGCTGTTGCCGGTGTGGTCAACGTGATCCTGAAAAAGGATTTCGAAGGTTTTGACTTTGTCGCGACTTACAACCCGGCGGAACAGTCCGGCGGTCAAGACTATAACATTGCCGGTTCCTGGGGTATGAATACGGACCGTGGCTTTATCGGTGTTGGTGCGGAATATGATTTCCGTGACTCGATCAAGCTGGTCGACCGCGATTATCTCGCCGGCTGTGACCGTCACTACGAAATCGACGAAAACGGCAACATACGTACCGAGAATATCCGTGACCGCATCCGTTATCAGGAGTGGTTCGGTGGAACATTCCAAGGGGCAGATGAAGGTGAGTGTAAAGCCTCCCGGATTGCGGGCCGTACCGTCGAGTTGAGCGGTACGTTTGGTTCTATCTACTTTGTTCCGGGGCAGTCCAATACAGGCATCCCGAACTTCAACGACCAAACACTGGGCGGTGTACCAGTCGATGCAGATGGCGATGGGGTTCAGGATTTCGGATTTTCGCAGTTTGCTCTGAACGGTGCGGATCCTAATCAGGACCTTCTGCCACAGCAGGAGCGTTACAACCTGATGGCCTATGGTGAGTACACGCTCGACGGTGAAGCCAATATCACACCGTTCTTCGAAGTGCTCTACTCGCGTGTCGAATCGATTTCTGACTCGGGTACATTCCAGCTGTTCCCAGTTGTGGGTGCTGACAACCCTTTCAACCCCTGTGGTGTGAATGGTTCGGATTGCGGTTCCAACGCCTTCAACTTTGACCAAGCCTTCATCGATCGTTGGAATACTTACTATCGTGATCGTGATCCGAACCGTGATGGCGACGAGTTTGATGCGCGCATTTGTGCAACCTTCGCGGGCGGCCTGTTTGATAACGCCAATTGTACGCCCTTCATCTTCGGTAATGGCCCGAACGATTTTGTCGGACCTGTCAATACACAGCCTGTTATCGGTATTAATGGCGACCGAACAACGACTGACGTTGTGATTGAAAACACGCGTCTGGTCGGCGGTATCCGGGGTGACATTCCGGCTCTGAACTACGGCACCTTATCCGATTGGACATTCGAACTCTCTGGTACACACTCTATCTCGCAAGGTACGTCCGTCCGACCTGGTATTCGTCAGGACCGTCTGAACTTCGCTCTGGGTAACAATCTGGTCACGAACCAGCCGATCCCAGGCCTGGCACCGTGTACGGCGGCTCCGGGCACGACGGTTGATCCTGTTGTTTCGAATGGATGCGTGCCGGTCAATCTCTTCGCGCCAGAAGTCTTCGCCGGTGTTGCCGGTGACTTCGCCACGCAGGCCGAGCGGGACTATCTGTTCGATACCCGTGACTTTGAAACGGAATATACGCAGACCATCTTGAACGGTTACATTACCGGTTCGCTGTATGAGCTGCCTGCTGGTAAAGTCGGTGCCGTGTTGGGTCTGGAGTATCGTAAGGATAAGATCGAGTCGATCCCGGATGACATTGCCCGCGATGGTCTGTTCTTCGGGTTCTTCTCGGACGGTGGTGCTGTCGGTGAGCGCTGGACGAAAGAAGCCTTCGCTGAGATCGACATTCCTCTGATTGCCGATCAGCCGATCTTCAAACAGTGGGACCTGAACGTTTCCGGTCGTGTTGTCGAAGACGAGTTCTACGGTCTGGCCGGTACTTACGCGTTCAAGACAGGGTGGCGCCCATTTGAAAGCCTGCTGCTGAAAGCAAGCTATGGTACGTCTTACCGCTCTCCGAATCTGCGGGAAAATTTCTTGGCGCCGCAGACGGGCTTCCTCACCTTGTTTGACCCTTGTGTGGTTCCCGTTAACGCACAAGTCACCGATCTTAATGATCCAAATGGTCCACCAGTCTATGATCCTTCCTTGGATGATCGTGAAGCGGACACATTAAATCGCTGCCGGGCCGATGGCTTGGATCCGACTTCATTGGGTCTCGGTGGGGGAACAAACTTCTCTACCGAAGTTGCAACTACCGGCACACTGTCTCTCGATCCTGAAAGGTCTGTCTCCAAAACGATCGGATTTTCTTTCGAGCAACCATGGTTTGAAGATTTCGGTCTTAATATTGGTGCGTCTTACTATGACGTATTCGTAGAGCAGTCCGTTGTAACAGCGGGTGCGCAGTTTGCTATTAATGATTGCTACACGAATGATCGCACCGGTCGCAGTCCATTCTGTGATCAGATTATTCGTGATCGACTAACACCAGACAATCCCAATGGTGATAACCTCTTTGAACTCGTTAATCAGATTTTCCTCAACCAAGATGAGGACACGGTTCGTGGTATCGATTTCAATCTCCGGTTCGACAAGGACTTCACCATGTTCGACCGGAATTTCGAGTATACGGCTAATCTTAGCGCTAACCACATTATCGAAGTGTCCCAGCTGTTCGTGAATGATGACGGCACCGAGGTTCCCGATACGGACCAGGGTGAGTTTGGTTTCGCAGACTGGGCCGGTAATCTGATCCACACGCTGCGCTACAATGATTTCTCCTTCACCTGGGGTACACGCTACATCAGCGATGTGAATCAGGATGTGGACGGTCTGGACACATTCGGTAACGCGTTCGGTCAGGATACGGATGGCGATGGCAATGCCGACGTATCTGAGACATGTGGTGGTCCGGCTGTAGGTGACGTGAACTGTCGCGACGTTGGCTTTGCGGATGACTATTTTGTCCACAATGCTGGTATTTCGTACAATAACGAAGATCAGAACTGGGGTGTGACCTTCTCCGTATCCAACATCTTCGCCGAAGATCCGCCCAAAGCGGACTCAAGCGAAGTGACGACGTCTGGTAACGCTGTTCTGGGTAATGGCTATGACTTCGAAGGTCGCAAATTCTTCATCCAGCTGCGGAAGGGCTTCTAGCCCACCGCCTGTTTCAGCCGCGCAAGCGGCTGAAAAAACACTGTAAAATGAAAGCCCGTTGGTTTGCCAACGGGCTTTTTTCTGTTCTACAGAGTGACAAACACTTTGGAGGACAATGTGCGTAAGTTTCTACTTTCCTGTGTCGCCGCGATCGGGGTCGTCGGCACGTCTCTCATGGCCACGCCAAGCCTGGCGGCCAAACCCTATCCGCTCGAATATTGGGCCGCTCCGAGCTTCATGAGTAATCTTGAAGTCTCTCCGGATGGCAAATATGTCGCCTTCCGTAAAGCAACGAGCCAGAAGGGCGATTTCATCATCGAAATTTTCGAGACGTCCAATATGGACAAAAAACCCGTTCGGGTCGGTGCTGAATCCATGGACCTTCGTAATTTCAGCTGGGTTGGCGATGCCGAGATGGTCGTTTCATTCCGCGGCCAGGTGAGCGACAAGATCAAAGGCTTCAACCAAGGTGCGTTCAAGAGCAAGTTGGCGCTTTATTCAGTGGAATCTGGTGATTTCAAGGAGTTGAACGCTGATGATTTCTCGCTGTCGCTGGCAAATCCACTGGTCAACGAACCTGACCATGTTCTTGTCCAGTATGTTTCTTTCAGCGAAGGTCAGGCCTTCCGGGCCCCCGCTTATTACCGATACAATCTTAAGCGTGGAACGCGTAACCTTGTTCTCAAGGGTAACTCTGATTTGCGCGGGTATCGGTTTGACGTTGACGGCAACCCTCGCTTCGCCGTCGATGTGTCGGATCCCATGAAGGCGACATTCCTGTATCGCCCTGTCGGTGGTTCCGGATGGACGCCTTACTATGAGCAAAGCATCGATAGTCCTGAGGCGTTCGATTATGCGGGACTGGTCCAAGGGGATGACAACCTGATCTATGTGATTGCCCATAATGGCGAAGATCGGACGTCACTCTGGAAGTACAATCTTTCAGAGAAGAAGTTCGAAGAGAAGGTCTACCAGCATCCGAATGTCGATCTTAGATTCACGGCACGTCACTCCAATCCCTATACCAATCCAGGTGAAGTGACGGGTGTTCGCTACTTTACGGATAATTTCCATACTGAGTGGTTCAATGCGGAAGAGGCCGCCATCATCAGACAGTTTGAAGAGGTTATTCCGAATGCTCACTTTGTGCGGATCACAAGCCGTTCGCGTGATGGAAATGTTCTCGTCATTCAGAATATTGGCCCGAAAGATCCCGGTACATTCTACCTGTTCAACCGTGGCCAGTTTTCTAAAGTTGGTAGCTCGAACGGTTTGCTGAAGCCCGAAGGCTTATCAGACGTTGAATACGTCAAGTGGACCGCACGTGATGGCAAAACGATCACAGGGCATGTGACGAAACCGGAAGGCGCAGGTCCGTTCCCGCTTATCGTGATGCCGCATGGCGGACCCTTCATTAGCGAAACAATCCTGTTTGATCCTTGGGCTCAGATGTTCGCCAACAACGGCTATATGGTGTTGCAGCCGCAATACCGTGGATCCACAAATTATGGTCTGGAATTCTACAAAGCCGGCTTCATCGAAGAAGGTGAAGGCGGCAAGGCGATGCAGGACGATAAGGATGACGGCGTCAAATACCTCATCGAAAAAGGCTGGGTCGACCCTGACCGTGTCGCCATGTTTGGCTGGTCTTACGGCGGCTATGCGGCATTGATCGCGGCGTCCCGTGGCGATGACCTTTACCAGTGTGCGATCGCGGGGGCTGCCGTGGCCGATAATACGCAGCAGGTGAACTACTATCGCGACCGCATCCGGGGCTGGCAGGAAGTGGAGCAAATCGGCTTCTGGGACGGTTCGGTCAATCCGATCGATCTGGCTGATCAGGTCGACATGCCGCTAATGATTCTGCACGGTACCATCGACCAGCGCGTTCCGCTTCGTCACGCGGAAAAATATATCAATGCGCTGGAAAGTGCCGGCAAAGAGTTCACCTATGTCGAACTCGAAGACGCGGACCACTTTCTTGATACGCTCAATTACGATCATATGACAAAGGCCTACCCGGCCATGATCAATTTCCTGAAAAAGGATTGTGGTCCGGGCGGCCTCTAGTCGCCCCTGACAATCATGATCAAGGCGGGCTACGGCCCGCCTTTTTCTTTGCGGTCCCCCTTTTTGCGCGCCTGGTTTTCTTTGCGCATAGACCCTGATTGGGGATGTGGGGTGGAGCCTTGGCCGACAAAGCGTTAGGCAGCACATCAACCTGTTCACTGAAACGCTTCGGAGACCCCCATGAGCTTGCCAGACACCTATCGCGCCCTGACTTCGACCGTTGGCGAAGACGGTCAGTTACGCATGGAGATGGTCGAGCGGCCCATGCCGACACCGAAAAATGATCAAGTCCTGATCCGCGTCGAAGCGGCCCCGATCAACCCCTCGGATCACGGTGTCATGTTCGGCTATTCCGACATGTCATTTGCGACCAATGACGATGGGGCATTGATCGCCCCGGTTCCCGAAGCCGGTATGCGCATGATGAAAGGCCGGATCGGTCAGGCGCTTCCTATTGGCAATGAAGGGGCCGGAACGGTCGTGGCGGCCGGCGATAGCGATGCTGCACAGGCTCTGATGGGCAAGACCGTCGCGGCGATGGGGGGCGGTATGTATGCCGAGTACAGGGTCGTGCCGGTGATGCAGGTCCTGCCGCTGGGGGACGATCACACGGCGCGCCAAGGCGCATCCTCCTTCGTTAATCCGCTGACGGCGCTCTGTTTTCCTGAAACCATGCGACAGGAGGGGCATAGCGCCATCGTTCATACTGCTGCGGCTTCCAATCTAGGGCAGATGCTCGTGAAGATCTGCAAAGCGGATGACATTCCATTGGTAAATATCGTTCGCCGTGAGGAACAGGCCGAAATTTTGCGCAATATCGGTGCGAGCCACATCATCAACTCGTCCGATGAGGACTTCATTCCGCAATTGATTGATGCGGTTCATGAGACCGGCGCAACGCTGGCTTTCGACGCAACCGGTGGGGGGCGTCTGGCATCCGATATTCTGACCGCGATGGAAGCGGCAGCTGCCCGGACGCCGGGGGCCTATTCCATCTATGGGTCGATCCATCACAAGCAGGTCTATCTCTACGGCGCGCTCGATCCATCGCCGACCACGCTGACGCGTGGGTACGGCATGGCCTGGGGTGTCGGTGGCTGGCTGCTCCCGAACTTTCTGGCCAAGGCGGGCATGGAGACGGCCATCCGTCTGCGCCAGCGTGTTGCAAGTGAACTGACGACGACCTTTGCCAGCCATTATACGGATGAAATCAGCCTGGATGATGCACTGAAGGCGGACATCGTCGCACGCTATAACGCTAAGAAAACGGGCGAGAAGTTTCTCGTCAATCCGACTCTCTAAATGCAGCTGACCGGACAGCGTGTTCTGGTCACGGGCGCCAGTTCCGGATTGGGACGTGCCCTGTCGATCCGACTCGCCGAAGCCGGGGCGATCGTTCTGGCGACAGCGCGTCGTCTGGACCGGCTGGAGGCGCTGGCTGAGGCGTATCCGAGCATCGAGCCTCACCGGCTCGATCTGACAGATGTGCGGGCCATTGCCGATTTTTGCGCGGATGTCGGTCATCTGGACGGAGCTGTTCTCAACGCCGGCATCACAGCGGTCGAGCCGTTCGTGGATGGGTCCAACATTATCGATGTGGCAATGGTCGATACCAATATTGTCGCCAATATTCGTCTCACCCGCGGACTGGTAACTGCGCTGCAAGGCGGGCGGCTGGTTCTGGTCGGATCCATGGCTGGTGAGGTCGCCCTGCCTTATCAGGCGGTCTATTCTGGCACCAAAGGTTTCATCCGCAATTTCGGACTGGCACTAGGCGCGGAATGGGCAGGCGATATCAGTGTTGGCGTCTTCGCCCCGGGTGGGATCGCAACGGAGATGACGGATATTGATGCGATGGAAAAACTGAAGGGTCAGTTGGCGGATGTCGAAGAGGTCGCCTCAGCCTTGATGACCTTTTATCAGTCGGAGCAGCGCTACTCTATTCCAGGCCGGGCAAATCGAATGTCGGCCTACGCCGCCCGTTTCCTGCCAGCACCCTTGATATCCAGGATGATGGAACGCGTCTTCCGGTCCGAGTGAGTTTTCCTAAGGTCGCATCTCTTCCGGTGTGACCCAAGTGGCATGAAAGCCTTGCGGTACCCGCTGCGGCAGCTGAATACGGGCGAGAGGTTCGTCGGAGAAGTTCCGGGCATCCAGAATCAGGGCCTCACTTCTCCCCTCGACGGCATCGGAAACAAAACTGATCACATAGCCATCATCTTCTCCTGACCCGTCAAGGCGCGGGGCGAATGCGGGTTCACAGCCATATCGGTTCGGCCCGAAATCGTGCCGTTCATGCGTGCCGCGTTTCAGATCATATTTCAGCAGACCGTCAAAAGCCTGCAAGGGCAAATCGGCAATCGCTCCGTGATAGGAATATCGGCTCTGTCGTCCGGTTATGCCCAGATTGACGACAGGGAATTCTGCCATACTGTCGTCGACCTGACGCTCTTTTGTCGCTCCTGTCTTGAGGTTCATACGCCATTCCCAGAGGTGGGCGCGAAGCGACAGAACATTGGACATGGCGGCGTAAGGCCCCAGTTCCGGATCCAAGGACAGGCCATTGTCAACCATCCGGCAGGCCATCAGCACGATTTCGTCGCCTTCTTCCCAGGCATTAACCACATGATAGATGTAGCAGGGTGGGAAGGAAAACCAGCGGATTGACTGGCCGTCTCCATGGCGTGGGATGACGCCAAAGCGTGTCGGCAGGGTTTCATCCTGATGAATGTGCCAGACTTTGTGCTTTCTCCCGGCCTCGGTGAAGACCACTGGCAAATCCATCAAAATGGAATGATGTTCCGTGATCGCCATGTCGTGGGGCAGGCGCGGGCCCGGCAGGTCGATCCGGGTGATGTGGGTCATTTCACCTGCGCCATTGACCACGCCATAAGTATAATGCGGCTCATAGAGGGCGTAATCGAACCAGATAAACTCGCCCGTATTCGGATCGACTTTGCTATGCGCGGAGACATTGCCCGGCAGCTTGCCGCCAAAATTCTCTGACCGGAATGTCTCCAGCGTAACCGGATCCAGTCTGACAGGCTGTCCCGACACATACCAGAGCGCCATCAACTCGCCATTATGACAGACGATGTCCGTATTGGCTGTGTCTCTGTAAGTGCCGGGATTGGGTTCGAAGATGCCGCCGTCGCGGCGGTTCATCTGCGACGTCCGTATGTAGCGATTACGATAGGTGGCGCGCCCATCCTCGATGTGAATGGCGTGAAGCATGCCGTCACCATCGAACCAGTGATGCATGCCTGTCGGCATCTCTTTCGGATTGGGACCATTGCGCACGAACACGCCGGAAAGGTCGTGCGGAATCTCGCCGATAACGTCCAGATTCCGCACGGTTAACTCACGGTGAACGGGGGCGTAGATACCGTTCAGATAGGGATTGCGCGCATTTAGCGTATTGGGCGCCGACGGGGGTTCATGGTCTGCGACGATATCAAGATCAGGCATGGTCCATGCCTAGCGCGAATAGGCAGCAAATACCAAGGCGGTCGCCGTGTCTCTGCCGGATACCGGCTAACCGTCAGGCTTGCCCAGATAATCCGATGCGCTGCGCTTGCTGCCTTCGGCGGGCTCGTCTTCGCGCGTCCTGCGAATGCGCTCCAATGGGCTGAGCGGTTCCTCGGCGCGGGTCGCGGCTGGCCAAGCGTCAGATGCGCTGGCCGCGTCGTCGGCGGCACTATCACCATCCGACTGCCCGGATCCGGATCCATCAGCCGAATCGTTATTACCGTCTGCCGCAGCGTCATCACCAGCACCCGCATCGTGACCGGACTGATCGGTTTGCGCCCGACCTTTTCCGTCCGAATTCGCTCCGTCATCCGTCTGACCGGATTCGCTTTGTGGTCCAGCCTGATCCGGACTGCTTGTTGCTCCTGCCTGTTCAGACCCAGAAGAACCGTCGCCACTGGAAGCCCCGCCACCGCCGCCAGTCTGACCGCTTTTGATGGCATCCATGATTTCCTGCAGGGTGCGTGTAGACCCGCCGCGAGAGCCGGTTGATGCGGTCCCGTTGCCCTGACCCGCAACGGCGACCTTGTTCGGGCCGCCTTCACCGGAACCCTGTCCGGATCCGCCGCTGCCTTTCATGTCCGTGACGATGACGTCCCAGGCTTCCTGCTCTTCGCGCAGGAGTTGTTCGTCATATTTCGCGGCGTCCGAAGGGACATATTCCGCGTCGGATATATCGCCGTCATCGCTTTCCGCGATCGCTTTGGCGCGTTCGCGCATCAGATGACGCCGTGAATCCGAAGGCAGGCGCTCAACCGGTGTGAGCGGTTTGATGTCGATCGAACCGACGCCTGTGGTCGAGCTGTTCGGCGTTCGATATATGTCGGATGTGCCGCTTTTCTTGCGGGACTTACGCCAGTCTTCTTCAGACTGATCCGTCTGATCCGTAACTTGCGCATAGGCGGGAAGGGCGACGCCTAAAGCCGCCGTCAGCGCAAGTGTTGCCATGAAAGACCGTATCATCATGGCAGAGCCATAGCACAGCCAATCTGAGCCGGGGCTGAACGGCGATCATTGTGCCGAACGAAGCTGCCTCCGAGCCTATCCATCGATTCTGCGGACCACACGAAAGCCGGTAAAATCGTTACGGTCGCCCCGGCGCAGCATCATCCGGGCAGAATAGCGCAGATCGTCCGGCCCGCTGAACCAGGAGCCGCCGCGCACAGCTCTCTGGCCGCAGGACCCCCGGGAATCCGGGCTGCCGTCAACAGGCGCGTCGCGCAGGTTCAGTGTGTTGCAGTCCAGCGTCCATTCCGCGACATTGCCGACCATGTCGCGCAGGCCCAACGCATTGGCCGACAAGGTGCCGACGGGCAGGGTTCGCCCCACGCCCGGGTCGGTGCAGGCCGCATTGGCCCAGGCGACAGATGTTTCCGCCGACGCACCATTGGCAAAGGCGCATAGTGCCGCCGTCGATCCACCCGGATAAAGATCATCGGCACCTGCACGTGCGGCATACTCCCACTGTGCTTCGCTGGGTAAGGAATAGCGAAACCCCGTCTCCTGCGATAGCCAAGCGGTGTAGGCCTGGGCGTCCGCAAAAGCGACATTGATGACGGGGCGCGATCCGCGCCCCCATCCGGCATCATCCGGACGTCGGTTGCAACCCCCAGCCGCGACACATGCATCATATTCTGCGAAGGTCACTTCTTTCACACCCATGGCAAAAGACGCCGCCAGGTTGACAGGGCGGGCGGGTTTTTCATTGGGTCTGGCTGCAGCGTCTGTATCGAGCGCACCGAGCGTGTCGCTGCCGGAGGGCAGAACGGTCAGGGCCGGGCAGACATCGCAATCCTGAAACACTCTGCCGACCGATGGCCGCAGCCGCTCGATGGCGGCAATCGCCTGCGCGACATACGCGCCTTGCGGGAAACTGGTCAGATATTGCTGATAGGCGTCGGCGGTTCCGGCATTGTCTGCGGCCTGCCAGGCAGCCGTGTCAGCGGCGTTGGCCTGCAGAGTTGCGATGCGATTACGCGCGTCGGCTGCATTCGGCCCTGTCGGATGTTTTCCCAGATAGGTCTGGTAGCTCGCGACCGTATTTTCGCGTGCGGCCTGATCCCAGTCGGCCTGTTCCTGTGCGGCGCGCTCTGCGGCATCCTCTGCCGCGGCGTCGCGCGCAGCTTTCATCTGGGCAATGCGTTCGCGCGCTTTATCGGCGTGCAGGCCATCGTCCCAATCTGACAGATAATCTTCATAGCCGGCAATGGTGTTGCGCTGTTCCGCACTGGCCCAGGCCCGATTATCATAGGCGTTGATCTGTTCCTGCGCCTTGTCGGCAAACTTGCCTTGCGGGAATTCGGCCAGATAGTCGAGATAGCCTTGTAGCGTATCGATTTCCAATGCACGGACCCAAGCCTCTTCATCCGCACCCATAGGCGGCGCGTCGGGGTCGGGCGTCTCGCCTTGCGCGATGTCGATCAAAGGTTCGCGGTCGAGACGGTCCGTGATCACAACCTGTGACGCCAGCCAGATACCACCTGCCGCGACCGCGCCGAGCAGGATCAGATAGACCAGATAGCGGCCCCATGGCGCGCGTTCTTCCTTGATTCCGAAGTCATCGGAAGGCGGCTGCCAGTCGTCGCTCATCGGTCATTAGACTCCGTAATAGGGTTTTTGCCGAGCCTCAGGATCAGATTGTCGATCGTATATTGACCTGCCGCGTTGAGCGCGCGCTCTTCCTTGGCCTGAACCATGGATTGGACGAGCACCAGAACGGCGGACATGATCAGGGCGAGCAGTGTCGTGGTGAAGGCGACGCCGAGCCGTTGCGTGACCTGGTAGAGGAAGTCCTCGCTCTCTGCATTGGCGGGAACCCCGGCATATTGCAGCGCGAACATGATCCCCATGACGGTTCCGATAAAGCCGAGACTTGGGATCAGCCAGGTCAGATATCGCAGGATGGAATAGCGCAGGTCGATTTCGTGCATATAGAGCTCAAGTGAGGCATTCATCACACCGAGCGCCTGATCTTCTTTGCCGCTGACGCGGTACTGATCGATGGTTCGGCTGATAAGACGTGGCAAGAAAGCGTTGCGGGCGAACTTTCGGCTCGCAATGCTGTCGCGGATCTTGCCCAGCACAGCGTGATCGAGCTGCCGTCCATCCGTCGGCAGATAACCCCGCGCCAACTGGCTTTCCTCATCCTTGGCGGCGCTCCAGCGCAGGACCAGCTCGCCGAAGCCGGTAAAGAGCGCAATCCACATGATGTTCTGCACCGTGAACGGCCAGAAGGAGGCGTCGCTATCGAGCAGGATTTCCTGCAGGGCCGGGCCCGTCGTAAACCGGATAATGCCGATCAGCACGACTGCCGCGACAATGGCGATGAGAAACACGAAAGCGCGTTTGATGAGCGTGTCTGTCTGGTTCATCGGATAGGTCCTAACGCGTCAGATTGAATTTAGTAACAGGGCATCAGTCACACACACCCTGATCGGTGCTGGCCAGAGCCATGAACTGGCCGCTATTGCGTTCGGCCAATTCTTCCATGAACTCGACCGTGCCGTCATAATCGAAATAGTTGCCGACCACGACTGTATGGATTTCCTTGCGCCCATTATTGAGGCGCGTGAGTTCGCGCACCAATCGATTGGGCGACAGACCATTATTGGCTGCCGGATTGGGCAGTCCGTCGGACACGAGAAAAATCGCCTGCCCGGGGCCGTTCAGAAGAGTTTGAAACGCATCCAGCATGGAGGCCGAGCCGCCAAACTGCGTCGTCAGGCGCGCGGCGAACTGTTTGGCTTGTGTCTGCGCGCCCGCGGCGTTGACGTTGCGGAGGCCGCCGCCCGGTGGCCAGGCTTGCGTGCGCGGACCGCTATCGGTTTGCTGAAAGCCGATAACGCGCAAAGCGTGATTGTCCTGCAGGCTGTCAATAATACGGTCGATGGCGCGAGCGACACTACGCTCATGCCCGGCCATGCAGCGATTCATGTCCAGCGCGATCGCGATGTCATCCTGCGCTGTCTTCAGCCCCAGAAACCGGAAAGAGACAAGCGCCGGTTTGGGACTGTCCTGCGGGGCGGGCTTGTCTACGACGGGCTCGGGTTCTGGGGTAGCGCGAATGACTTCGGCCTGTTTTTCGAGCAGGGCCGCTTCCGCCGCGCGCAGTTCCGCCAGCAGCTTATCAGCGTCCGACCGGATGTCGGACACGGCCTGAATGGATGCCGAGCGCTTGGCTTCCAGCGCCTTGCGCTTCTCGACCGTCTCGACGGAGCTGTCCTCGGCAGCCCGGAGCAGGTCGCTAATGGCGTTTTCCGGCGTCAGTTCGCGGATCTCCTTCTGATAGTAGGGCAGAAGGATAATCGCGAGCAGGGCGAAGGCGCCCATGGCGGCTGCGAACAGATCGACCGCGCTGAGCGAGAAGACATTGACCTCTCTGTCGGCGCGCCTTTTCATGACTTGAAGCGCGTCATCGCGCCCGCCCGACAAAGTCACCGCGATTGTTGCTGGCCAGTTCCTGCAGGAACAGGGTCAATTGGGGGTCAGACGTATAGTCGCCGATCGCAACCGTGTGAATCTCGGACCGGCCCCGGTTACGGCGTGTGATGTTCCGGACAATGTCGCCGGGCTGACCATCGTCGGGCTGTCCATCACTGATCAGAATGACGGCACCGGGCTGCAGATTCAGCGCGCGAACCAGCGCGCTTTGCGTCGGCGTCCCGCCACCAAAGTCGCGCGGTAGACGCGACACGAAGTTCAGTGCGCCCCGGACATCGTTCGGCGTGGCGCGGGTGAGGGCTCCGCCAGGTGGGTAGGTGGAATAGCTTGGCCCGCCGCGATAGCCGAGAATGGCAAAGCGGTTGTCAGCCTGCATCTGACCGAGAATTTCGTTGAGGGCAGACACCACATTCGATGTGTGGGACTGCATCGAACCGGACATGTCGACCACGATCAGCACGTCCTTTTGCGATGTGCCGATACCCAGAATGGAAAATTCGACACCTCGTCCCGTCGATCGCGGCGGATTGGGAATGGGGTCGGGTTCCGGAACGGGTTTCGGGATCGGGGGCGGATCGGGAATTTCGATCTCAGCCGTCTGTTGCTGGACTTCGCGAATTTTCGCCTCGATGTCCGACATATTTTCTTCGGTCGTGCGATATTGTCTGTCTAGCAGGCGGATTTCTGCCTGAATGGCACGGATTTCGGCCATTTCGGACTGGGTCGAGGAAGCAACAAGGCGGCGCTTTTCGACAAGTTCTTCCAATTCTTCCATCGACGTGTCCGAGCCGCCCAGCTTGTAATAGGGAAACAGCACCAGAACGATCAGGATGAACGCCCCCAGCGCAGCTGCGAACAGGTCCAGCGCTGAGATGGAGAAGACGGTGATGTTACGCTGGCGTGACCGCATTCAGCCCGGGCCGCTAACCAATGCCGCCCAGAATGCGGATCAGCGAGAACAGACGTTCGCGCTTCGCATTCTCGCGCGCCTGCTCGTCCATGTCGCGGGCGAGTGCGGCGGCATCCTGAACGGTTTCGGCATTGACGCCTTCATTCACTGCATCGTTGGACCGGGCCAGCCGCTTATCCAGATCCCCCATATAAAGGGCTTCGAGCTCATCGATTTCGTCTGCAAAGCCGACATATTCGATGTCATCGCGTTCCGTGACCAGCGCAGCCGTATAGGCGCGGACGGCCTGCCGTTCCCCCGCACCGAGACGATCCAGCGCCTCGGAGAGGATCTGGCGCAGATAGAGCGCGTCCTCGCGAATAGCCATGTCATTGGCGGACAGATCAGACCGAAAAGCCAGCAGACTATCGACCTGTCCCTGAATGAAACTGCCGCATAGCGCGTCGAAATAGGCGATATGGGCCATGCCGGCGACAGTTCGTTCCGGGGCGGCCTGTCGCAGCACAGGATCGGCAATGTCTTCGATAACGTCGATCATCGGGAAGTCGGCACGCAGGCGTCGGACTTCGTTCTGCGTCATATAGTCGGCCATGAGCTGCGAGAGTTCGGGCGTGATGTCATCTGATAAAGCCTGGCTCAGGCGGAAGAAAATATAGCGCGATTTAGGGCCTTCATCCGGGAAACCGGACATCAGCGTCACGCATTGTTCCGTCTGCTCCGTCGTCAGGGATGAGGGAGCAATTTGCGCCGCATCACTGGCCCAGCCTGTCAGCGGGAGCAGCAAAGCCGTCGTTGTTATCAGAAATGACTTCATCCGCTCCTGTCTCCCAGTCTGAAGGGCGATGCGACGACCGATCCAGCCGGAGCCTCGCCCATATCCTGACCCTGTCTATAACGCCTGAGTGCAACGGAACCTGAACGTTCGACCCGCATCACCCCGTTGGCAGCGCCTTGGGCAAAATTGCCTTCAAGCGCATAGGATCCCTGCGGCGCGCGGACGATGCGGTAGCCCGGCCCATCGGAGCGACCATCCCGGGCATAGCCGTAATGTTCGACCAGATCACCGCGATTATTGCGGAACACACCGACACCTGAACCATTGGCCAGACCATCTTCACACGCGCCCAGCCATGTCCCTGTACCCGTCGGACCGGAATAGGCGCAGCGTGTCGCGACCGTATCGAGTGATCGCTGGTTCTCGGCGTAGAGTTCGCCAAGCTTCGCTTTCAGATCCTCAAAGCGAATGGCCGTAATGGTTTCGTTGCTGTCGATCAGATCGACTTGGATTTCCGTTTGCATGTTAAGCGCAGGAATCATCGCCTGCAGATAGTTGGACCCGACCGCATCCGAGAGGCGGTTACGGCGCATGGCTTCGGTCGCGCTGAATATCGCCCCTTGAATAGCGGCATTGATGGCGATCTGCTCGCCGATGTTCGGACCTCTGTCCCGTGCGTTCCGGTCAAGACATGCCTGATATTCACGCCGGCTTTGCGCATTGGAACAGTCCTCATCACCGCCGCCACTGCTATTGGCAATGGCGACACCTGCGACGACGGCAGACAGGACGCCGAGCGCGACGGCCGTATTTTGCTGCCGGGCGAGTTTGCGGCGTTCTTCCAGCACACGATATTCTTCCCGCAGAATATCACGCACCTGGGCGCCCATTTCGCCATTGATGACGCCGTCATAGAGGCGCAGCGACTGGACCGAGAGATATTTCTGCTCCGCCTCGAGCAGCCGTTCGGCATAGCGAAGCCGGGCGAGGTAATCCGGTGCATCGTCGCCCACCAGCGTCAGCGCGGCAAGGCTCTCATCATAGTCGGAAATGGCGTCCGCGCGGCGGAACATGGACGCCTTGACTGGATCGGCCCGGTTGATGATGTCGACGACACGGTTCACGAAACCGTCCGTGAAAGCATATTCCAATATGTCGCCACTATCCTTGTCGAGGTTAGACACGCTCGCCCCATCCAGCCGTATTTTCTCGATCGGGTAGGCGCTTACGGTCCCCGCGCGCGGCTGCGTCAAGCGGGACCGCTCCGGGCTCTGTACCGGCGCAGCGGAAATATGGCTGATCAGGTCCAGCTCCGGGACGCCCGCTTCGATGCGTCCCGCTTGCAAGGCCGTCGCGTCCGTGATGGCCTGCGCATAATTCTGCCCGGCGGCGGAATCGATGATGGGGGATGAGGCCAGCAGGATGCCTTCCGTTCCGACGGCTGCGCGCGGATCGGTCCGGACCGTCACCAGCGGGGTGATCAGATCACCGAAGCTGAGCGGCTTGTCACCCATCATGGCTTCAGGGTCAGGATAGCTGTATGTGGTGAAGTCGACGGCGACGACGGATGGCAGGCTTTCCGCCTGTGTCATCGGCACTGAGGTCAGCGACCCGTCACTGGCGAGTGTAATGCGGTGCGGGCTGAGCAGAACGGAATGTTCGGGCAGGCGCGCAGCGAGTTCCCGGTAGAGCGACATGGCGAAATAGTTGGACTTCAGAACCATGGAGTTGGCGAGCGCCTGCGTTTCGACCGCATCGGACGATCCGCCCCGCCCACCGATGGCCGCGCCTGCATAAGCTTCGGCGAAGTCGGCTTCGGCGTCCTCTTCGACAAAAGCCGGGAAGCGGATGACAGCCAGCGTCGTTCCCACAGGCGCGCTTTGGCGCAAGGTGACCTCAGGACCGCCCGTCATTGCGCTGGTTCGTGTGCCCTGCGCGGTTGACGCACAGCCGGTCATGATCAGGGCTGTCCCCAGTAAAAGGATAAGGGGTTTGCGCATAAACGGGCTCCGCAGCGATTGTGGCACATCGATGCCGTAATCCCTAATGGGTACAACCTTAATGCAGGCTGAGCGGTTCCAGATCGCGAAAAACTAGCCTTGAAGCGCTTTCAACCGGGCGAAAACGCCGTCTTGCTCACGCAGTTCCGTCTCGGTCCCGCTTTCAACGACCCGGCCCTCTTCGATCACGTAAACCCGATCAGCGCCTTTGATGGTGGCGAGTCGGTGTGCGATGACAAGCGTGGTCCGGCCTTCGGACAGACGGTTCAGGGCGCGTTGAACCTTGGCCTCGGATTCCGCATCCAGCGCCGACGTGGCCTCATCCAGCAGGAGGATCGGCGCATCGCGGAGCAGCGCGCGGGCAATGCTGAGTTGCTGGCGTTGTCCACCTGAGAGCGTGTCGCCCGCTTCGCCCAGAACGGTATCGTAGCCATCCGGGAGAGACATGATGAAATCATGCGCATCAGCCGCTTTGGCAGCGTCGACAATCTCGTCAGTGCTCGCGTCGCTGCGACCCAGGGCGATATTCGCGGCAACCGTGTCGGAAAACAGGGTGACGTGCTGGCTGACGAGCGCGATCTGGCTTCGGAGGCTGGCAAGGGTCACATCGCGTATGTCGTGACCGTCGATCAGAACGGCACCGGCTGAAACGTCGAAAAGTCGCGGGACAAGATTGAGCAAAGTCGTCTTTCCACCACCGGAGGGGCCAACCAGCGCGATGCGCTGTCCCGGTTGCGCGGTCAGGCTGACATCGCTGATCGCCTGCGTGCCATCCGGATAATAAAAGCTCACATTGCGGAGTTCGACCTGGCCGCTGATTGCGCCGAGTTCGCGGGCGTCTTCGCCTTCGATGAGCAAGCTGCGCATATCGGCAACGTCGAAAATCCGTGACAGGCTGGCGAGCATTTCCTGGACGACATTGTTCATCGTTCCGAGTGCGCGCAAGCGCGGCGCCAGGATCAGAAGGCCGGTCAAAACGGCGACGATCTCCCCCGCCGTGACCACGTCGGAGCGGATCATCCAGATGCCGACGATCAGAACCCCGGCAATGGCGAGTCCGCCCAGCACTTCCAGTATCGGGTCGACGCGGGCCTGCTGGCTGACCAGCTTCATGAACAGATCGATCCGTTTGCGGAAACTGATGCCCAAACGCTCGCGCTCGCGGTCCTGCAGACCATAGGCGCGGACCAGTCTGGCACCGTCAAAGCTTTCCTTCAGTTCCGACGTAATGCGTCCGACATGGGCTTGCGCATCGCTAGCCGAGCCTCGCATGCGGCGCGACAGGGCGATCAGCGGCGCCAGTGCCAGCCCGAAGACGGCCATGGCCAGGCTGAGCTGCCAGCTCTGGATCAGCATCGCGCCGATGACAAAGATGATCGACAGCAGGTCGCGGACAAGATTGCCGACGATCCGGATCAGTGCATTGCCGACCACGCCGACATCGGAGACGAACCGCGAAATTAGCGTGCCGGACGGTTCACGCGACAAGGTCGCCAGATCGACGGACAGGGCCGCATCGAACATATCCTGCTGCATGTCGGCTACGGCGTTCAAGGCGATCGCATTGGTCGCAACGCGTTGCAGATAGTTGGTCAATGCACTGATCAGCGGAATGCCGATGACAAAGGGCAGGACCAGCTTGGCATAGTCGGCAACGGAGGTGTCGGCTCCAGCATCGATGACGATCTGTACGACGAACAGATAGGCAGCCGTCGCAACGGCATAGACTGTCATGTAGAGCAGGGCGAGGAGAAGCCTGGCCTTTTGCGGCGCAAGATAATCCTGCCAGAGGCGCCTGATCAGCGCCCGGTCATGCGGGCTGTCAGCCAATGACGCCGTCTTTGTCGGGATCGATCAACTCATGCGCGTGAAGAATGAAATATCGGGCATGAGCGTTATCGACGGTGCGGTGCGCCGCACCTTTCCAGGCATCGAATGCATCGGCATAATTGGCAAAGGCGCCGACGAAATCGATCGCGGACAGATCCTTGAACGTCGTTTTCATCGGGTCGACGAGCTCACCGCCAATCACGAGGTGCAGAAGCTGGATGGGCGCTGTGTCACGGTCACTCATGGTCGTTCCCAGATATCGGTAATCGTTTGGCGTGGCCTCGCCCGATGTTAGGCGGTCCATCACCGGTTTCATCTGCGCCAATAGCAAGCCATGCAAGGACGGGGAAGCGCAAATCACGCCTGGACCTGAGGTCTTCGAGCTATTGTAGCGGGGCACGTGACCATACAGATCGGTGACGAGGGCTCCTGCTTCCGTCGCGATCAAAGCAGCGGCAGCAATATCCCAGTCCGACTTCGGCGTGAATGAGAGCGTGGCGTCCGCCTGACCTGATGCGACCATGGCAATCCGGTAGGCCATACTGTTGCTGATCCGGTATTGCATGGATGGAAAGTCGAGCCGTTTGAATTTGCGCGGATAGCCGACCATCACGCAATTTTCGATCCGGTCTCGATCCGAAATGCGTAAAGGCACATCATTGAGCGTGGCGCCGCCACCCAGACGCGCCGCGTAGAACTCATCCTTGAGCGGGTTGAAAACGCAGCCCGCGACCGCCCGACCGTCTTCGATCACAGCGACGCAGACGGCAAATCCTGGTTTGCGGTCGATAAAGGCCCGCGTCCCATCGATTGGATCGACAACGAAGCTCCGGCGGCATTGATGCCGGGATTGATCATCCTGCGTTTCTTCGGAAAGCCAGCCATAATCCGGGCGCGCGCCAAGCAGCTCCGCCTGGAGATAGTCGTTCACAGCAATATCGGCGTCCGTGACGGGATGGTTTTCATACTTGTCCCACACTTTCGCATCGTTGCGGTGATAAGCGATGCGGCTGATCTCGCCAGCCTGACGGACAACCCGCGTCAGCAGGGCCAGATCGTCTCGGTCACGTGTGTCCGGACTAGCGCCCGGCAATCGTCAGACCCTCTACGCGAACGGTCGGTGCGTTGGTGTCATATTCATACAGCAGATCGGACGCCGGACGCAGGGACGCAAACAGGTCGCGTAAATTGCCCGCAATCGTCACTTCGCTGACGGGGTAGGTCGTGAGCCCGTTTTCAATCGCGAAACCAGACACGCCGACGGAATAATCGCCTGTCGTCGGATTGAGGGAAGGGCCGAACATCTCGCGCACGAGAAGGCCTCGTCCTGTTTCCGCAATCAGGGCTTCCGGCGACAGCGGACCCGGCATGAGTGCAACATTGGATGTGGTGATTCCCGGCGGATTGCTCAGGCCGCGTGCTCCATGCCCGTTCGTTTCCAACCCGAGCTGCCGGGCCGCGCTCGTATTCAGTAGCCAGGACGTCAGCTGACCATCGCGGATAATGTCGAAAGGCTGCGTTTTCACACCCTCGCCGTCAAAGGGACGGGACGACAGACCGCGCGAACGCAGCGGGTCTTCGAGGATCTGTATGTCGCTTGAAAAAAGCTGTGCGCCGAGATCATCTTTCAGGAAGGAGACCCCGCGGGCGACGGCATTGCCGCTGATTGATCCGATCAGGGCGCCGATCAGGCTGCTCGACACACGTCGGTCGAAAATGACGGGCAGAGCAGCGGACGGCATCGATGATGCGCCCAGTCGGGCGACGGCGCGCTCTCCTGCTTCCCGACCGACATTTTCGGGAGACCGCAGATCGGAGAACCAGCGGACGCTGTCATGATCGTAATCGCGCTCCATGGCCCCGTCGCGTTCAGCCACGGCGGAAACGGACAAACCGTGCCGCGACGTGGCGTAGCCACCGTCAAAACCTGCGCTCGTTCGCAGACGCACGGCCGACCAGGCAAAGCTGGCCTGTGCGCCTTCCGCCTGGCGTACACCTTTGACGTTCAACGCAGCGGCTTCAACCGCCATGGCACGGGCCTGCAAGGCGGCGGGTTCGACAACTGTCGGATCGAACAGGTCCAGCCCGTCTCCGTTGCGCCGTTCGGACAGGCGCTCATCCGGTGCAAGGCCGCAATAGGGGTCTTCGGGCGCGAGCTTCGCCATGGCGACGGCGCGCTCGGCAAGGCGCTGAATGGCCGAGGCCGACAGATCGGATGACGACACGCAGGCCTGTCGCTGACCAACCAGAACGCGCAGGCCGATGTCGAAGCCTTCGGAATTGTCGATATCTTCCAGTTCGCCACCGCGTACCGAAATCGATGCCGATCGGCCATAAAGGCCGAGTGCATCGGCGGCATCGGCCCCCGCGCGACGTGCGTGATCGATCAGCGCCGTCAGCGGCGCATCGAGCGGTTCAAGAGAGAGCGGGTCTGACAGGGCCAATTAAACGGGTCCGTGCATGAAAATGAGGTAGAGCAGATAGACGCCCTGCGTGATGAAAGCGAGCAGGGTCAGGATCGTTCCCAGGAAACGTCCCTGGCCGAACATGCCGTTCATGCCCGTGAAATGCAGCAATCGACCGACGATGAGAGCCATGCCGACGATATGCAGCATCAGTGGCGAGCCGTTCATCATCGCCATTGTAATCAGACCGATCAGGATCAGCGGCGCGACTTCCGTAAAGTTACCATGCGTACGAATGCGGGCCAGCATGTCGGCATCGCCACCATCACCCAGATTGATGCGCTTCTTCTGGCGGATCAATCCGATACGCAGCATCAGGAATGGGTTGAAGAGCAGGGTCAGCGCGACATAGAGCGCAACGATTTGAAACGTCGTCATGGTTTATCCTTGTGGTGGGTTGTCGATGGCTTGGCGAAAAGCCTGTTTGTGGGTGGCCGGGTCCTGCGCCCCTTGGACGGCGAACTGACCATTATAGATGAAAGTCGGCACGCCGGAGATGCCGAGGCCGCGAAAGAACATGATTTCCTGCTGGATCTCCAGCTTGTCGTCATCGCGCGCCAGCAGTTCCCGGACAAGAGAGCCGTCGAGTCCCGCCTGTTCGGCAATATCGCACAGCACCTTCGTATCGCCAATGTCTTGCCCCTGCTCATGATAGGCACGGAAAATCGCTTCGGCGACGGCGGGTCCCGCATCCTGTCCCTGCGCCCATTTCAGAAGGCGATGCGCGTTCAGGCTGTTAGGGCGGCGGCTTATGGCGGAAAAATCGAACGCTATGCCGTAATCCTTGCCTAATTTTTCCAGATGGGCGCGTGATTCCTTGAACCGGTCCTTGGAGTCCTCGCCGAATTTGGCGGTCATGTAGGCGCGGTAGTCCTGCCCGTCTTCAGGCACGGTCGGGTCGAGCATATAGGGCCGGAATGTCAGCTCCGGCCTGTTCTTTGACGATTGGGCTGCTGCCATGAACTGCTTGTATCCGAGCCAGCACCATGGGCAGACGAAGTCGGAAACCAGATCGACCTGGATGGCAGCATCACTCATGCGCGGCGCTTAACGAAGCGGTACGGCCTTGTCTAATTATCGACGCGGTAAGCGCGCGTAATGATGACGGGGTCTGTCAGATACTGATTGTCGGTGACCGGCACAGGACTTTCGCCTTTTGCCTCTCTGGCCTGAATAGCCTCGACCACATTCATTCCGCGCACGACCTTGCCGAATGTCGCGTAGCCGGCACCGTCGGGGTTCCGCTCTCCGCCTGTGTCGAGGAAGCTGTTATCGCCGATATTGATAAAGAAATAGGCCGCGCTGCCCGTGCCGGGTTCGTCGCGTGCGATACTGATCACGCCGCGCGTGTTAGACAGACCGGTGTCGGTCGTCAGTTCATGCGCGATTGGCGGGGTGACGGGTTCCTGCGACAGCAGCCCGCCCTGTATCAGGCTCATACCCATGTCGCGCGGATCATTATCCGCTCTCACGGCGCGGTAGAAACCTTGATCGTCATACAGGCCTTGATCGACATGCAGAAGAAAGTCCGCCGCCGAGACCGGAGCCACGTCCTGATGGACTTCAATTTCAATCTCGCCGAGCGTCGTTTCCATGACGACATTTGGGCGAAGGTCGGTCTCGCTCATGGTTGCACAAGCGGATAAAAGCAGAAGGGCAGGCAAGGTCAGATATTTCATGATGTGACCTTACGCCCTGTGAACGCTCAGCGCCACTCCCTTGCAGTTCATTCCGTCGCGGCTATGTCTCGGGCGTGATGCATTTGCAGAAACTCTCCGTCGGGTCGGTCTCGATCCAGTCGCTCAAGGACTGGCAGGACACGGTTGTCGGACGGCGCCTGAAGGCGGGGCTGTCACCGCATCATGAGCATGTCACCCGCATGTTCCCGAAACAGAAAGACGCGCTGGAAGCGGGTGGATCGATCTACTGGGTCATCAAGGGCATGATCCTTTGCCGCAACCCGATTGCCGGTCTGGAAGAAGTCACGCGCCGTGACGGCGTCAAAGCCTGCGCAATCCTGATGCAGCCAGAGCTGATCCCGGTCGTGCCGACGCCGCGCCGGGCGTTTCAGGGATGGCGTTATCTGAAACCCGAAGACGCCCCGGCCGATCTTGACGACACGTTGGGCGAGGGCGACGAACTGCCGCCCAAGCTGATGCGAAAACTGGTCGAGCTCGGCGCCTGGTAACGCTTAGAATCGAACCCGGAGCTTGGTGTAATACTGTCCGCCATCGAAACCCGATGGTGAGAAGTCCGGATATTGCTGACCGAAGAAATCGGTGGCGAATCCTTGTGATTCATCCGGATAATTGTCGAGCAGATTATTAGCTCCGACAATGAGCGTGATCGCATCGGACAGACGATAGCCGATTTCCGCGTCGATCAGCAGCTCGTCGGACTGATCCGGAACGCCCCAGACCGTATTGTCCCACTGCCCGAAATAGTTGGCGCGCAGCAAGGTCCGCCAGCGCCCTTGTGCATGGGTCCAACTGGCAAATCCCTTCCAGTTCGGCAGCAGATCCTCCACCGCGGAGACACGTCCGGCATCGATCGGATTGACGGCACCGACATTGGTGACATCGGTTTCGTTATAGTTCGCTGCCAATGTCAAAGCGGATGACCCGTTCAGAAAACCGAACGCATAATTCCCGACGACATCGATGCCTCGTGTCCGCGTATCGAAACTGTTCGTGAAGAAGCGGATTTCGGCGACATTATCGAACCCGTTGAAGTCAGCCCGGTTCAGCACGCCAGCAGCGGCGAGCTGATCCAGTGTCTGACCTGTCGTGGCGCCGGGCGTCAGGGTGACATTGGCGCGCCCTGCGGCAAAGGTCAGAACATCGCCAAAGTCGATGCCCGCAGACTGGGCGATCCTGTCATCGACATCGATCTGGTAGGCGTCGACCGTCCATTCAGTCGGGCCGACCCGGAAAGCAGCGCCCAGCGTAAACGTGTTCGCGTCTTCGGTCGTTAGTTGCGGGCGCTGTCCGTCGCGCGCCTCGATGAAATCCGATGCCAGCATGGCGGCCGGTGAGGCGAAGGGCAGGCGGGCGCGGTCCAGCAGGGCCGCGTTTTCGATCTCCGTCGTCACCCGTCGCGCATTGGCTTGCCCGGCGGTCGGCGCATGGAAGCCGGTCGTGTGAGTGGCTCGCAGCGTCATGTGATCGCTGAAGCGGTAGAGTCCTGCAATCTTATAGTCGAGCGTGTCGCCGAAGGCCGAATAGTCTTCATAACGAAGCGCCCCCTGCAAGGTCAGCGCCTCTGTGATGTCCGTCTCCAGCTCGACATAGGCGGCGGATGCGCTTTGCGACGCGGAAATGGAGCGGTCGAAGCCGAGAAAACCGTTTGCGCCGACACCAAAGCCCTGACCCGCCAGAGGACCGGCGGCGTAAGAGGCGCGATCACCTTCGAACTGATCGAACGTTTCCTCGCGGTACTCTGCGCCGAAGGCCAGTGAGATGTCAGAGGCCAGACCCGATGGGATCAGATAGGCGAAGTCAGCATTCAGGATGGTTTCAGTCTGTTTCTGAGTTCCGGGCCTGAAACGCCGTGGCGAGTCAGGACCAAGGCTAGGATTGAGCGTATTGTTGATGAAGAAAGCCGTCTGGTTTGAACCGTGTGTGATCGAAAAGTCATAGGCCAGACCGCCTCCGAACATCCACAATCCCTCAATGCCCGCCGTGATGGACAGGTCCTCGTTCGTTCCACCGAAACGTGGCGTAAAACCGCCGGGCCGGGTTTCGATGACCGAGAAGCAGTTGGCGTCGGATCTGACGGCGGCCAGAATGGTCGGATCGGGAAGTGTGCCGCCCGCAGCGGTCAGCGGAATGCCGGACGGGCAAGCCCCGCCGACACCCAGACCATCGAGATCGCCGACGAGGACGGACCCGACGGCATCGGCTGCACTGCTGGCTTGCCCTGTCGTCGGGTCGACGGACGGGCCTTCATAAATACCGGATGCGTTGAACCCTGTCGGGCCGCGATAGAAGAAGCCGTTAGACACGGTCCGCTCGGCATAATTGCCGAACAGATAGACGCGGGTGAGGTCGCTGAGGTCGAGACCGGAATTGACGAACAGTTTGAAGTCGTCGTCGATCTGTGAGCGGCCCCAATATTGAGCTACATCGTCGGAGAACCCGCCTGTAATCGTCGTAAAATCAGTCGCCGGGGCATAGCCGGCGGCTGATAGCTGGCCCGTGTCGAAATGCGGAATAGACCGGCTGGTCGGATCGACTTCGCCATATTCTGCGGAGATATTGACGAAGCCCTGATTGCCGAGGGGCAGTCCGAGATTGCCGGACAGCCGATATTCATCGCCGTCACCCGCATAGGTCGACCCATATTTGGCTTCGATCAGTCCGCCGTGCGGCGCGTCCTTCAGTACGAAATTGATGACACCCGCGATCGCGTCCGAGCCATATTGCGACGATGCGCCGTCACGCAGCACTTCGACCTGCTTCAGCGCGATGGACGGGATGGCCGAGATATCGACGCCTTGCGCGCCGTCGGACACGCCGCCGCCGAAGAAGGTGATGATGGAGCCGCGGTGGCGGCGCTTCCCATTGATCAGAACCAGCGTCTGGTCGGGCGACAGTCCGCGCAGATTGGCAGGTCGGACAATCGTGGCATCATCGGAAATAGGCTGTGACGATACGTTGAAGGACGGCACAGCCGTGCGCAGCAGGTCCTGCACATCGTCAAAGCCGTTCCGATCAAACTCCGCGCCTGTTATGACATCGATCGGGGCGGGCGTGTTGGATGCAGACCGTGCGATCCGTCGCGTTCCGATGGTTACGATTTCATCGTCAGATACGCCTCTATCCTCAGCGCTCTGCGAATAGGCGGGGGTCGCATGGATCAAGCCTGAGAGGATCAGTGTGGACGCAGCGAAGCTGAGTCCGCCTTTGCGGGACAATTGGGTCATGAGTGTCTCTATCATGGAAGATCGCGACCGGGCGGTATTCGAGCGGCCATGTTTAAGGGGTAGCAAACGGCGCGCCGACTAATCCAGTGATGGGCTCGCGTCGAGAGGGTATCGCAACTAGTTTTGAACGGATCGTCTATAATCCGATTATGGTCGTTTCGTGACAGGAATTGCCGCGATCCGGAAAACGGACCCGATCAGCTCGGAACGCCTTGAAACTTGCCGTCCTTGGCAAGAGCCGCCTGCCAGGCCGGTCGCGCTTCCATCCGTTCCACATAAGCCTGCGTATGCGGATAATCGTCCGAGAGCTGTCCGCGCATCGACGCCATCTGCACCGTATATCCCAGAGCGATGTCGGCTGCAGTGAAGCGTTCCCCGGCAATGAAAGGATGTTGCGAGAGTTGCTCTTCCATCATGCCCATGACGGTGCTCAGGCGCGGGCCGTAAAAGGCGCTGTCCAGTGTCGCCATGACCTTGCGGATGATGCCGCGAACGAGTCGGGGCGATCGTTCCACAGCGATGGAATTGACGAAACGACCCGTTTGTAACGACTGATAACTGCCTTGGGCCGCATGGAACCAGAACAGATAAGGCACTCTGTCAGCATCGTCCGTTTTCGGCCGCAAATCCTGATTCGGGGCCTTATCGAGAATATAATCGATGATCGCATTGCTTTCCGCCAGAACGACCGTGCCGTCCGTGATGACCGGAGCAGTCCCGAGGGGCGACAAGGCCTTATAATCATCCGGGGCCAGCATGGTCTCTGGATCACGGTCGTACATCTTAAAGCCATAGGCTCCGCCCAGTTCTTCGAGCAGCCAGAGTATCCGGATCGATTGCGAGTTTTCGAGATGGTGCAGTGTAATCATGTCTGTCTCTTGTGGTTGGGGCGGCGATCAGTCTGCGGGGCGCTTGACCGGAAAATTGTCGATCAGCCTGACGCCGTGGCAATGGGTAGCGGCCAGCAATCTGAGTGCGTGACTGGGCTTGGCCTCGTCGACAGGTGCCAGGGACTGGGCATCAGCCAGGCTGACATAGTCGACCGCATCGAAGCCTGCATCCAGCAGTCTGGACCGGGCGTTTTTCAGGGACGTATCGACAGTTTGACCGGTTTCGATCGCCGCCACACTGTCCTGCAGGACGACATTGAACTGCCGGGCCAATGTCAGGCCGGCCTCATCGAAATAGCGATTGCGAGAGGACAAAGCGAGGCCGTGCGCGTCGCGCGCAATTGGCCCGCCGATGATTTCGACCGGCATATCCAGGTCGCGAACCATGCGGCGGATGACGCAGAGTTGTTGATAGTCCTTTTCCCCGAAGACGGCGAAATCCGGCGCCGCACGGTTGATGAGCTTATTCACAACCAGCGCGACACCGTGAAAAAAGGTCGGTCGATGATCGGTTTCCAGCCCGTCCCCGACGCCGCCGACGATGACCTGCGTCGTGTGATCCGCCGCATAGATGCTGCCCGGCTCCGGCAGATAGACAAGATCGACGCCTTCTTCTGCCAGCATAGCCAGGTCATCAGCCGTATCGCGCGGGTAGGCCTCGAAATCCTCTCCGGGGGCGAACTGGGCCGGATTGACGAAAATGGACACGATGACGCGGTCCGCTGCCCGCTTGGCGATCCGGACCAGCGAGAGATGACCATCATGCAGCGCACCCATGGTCGGGACCAGCGCCGTTCGCTTCCGACTGTCTGCAAAGGCCGTCATGCGCGCGCGCAAGGCGGATGATGTTCTGACGACAGGGGGCTGCATCAAGGCGGGCTCCGGGCAGGACTTCGAGAAAGACGCCGTCCCTTAGCCCGGATTGGTCGTGGATAAAACCAGACATCGGCGTGGCTCGATACCCAATAATCGCGGATGGTCGGCGCAGAGGCTGCGCGCCGTCCAGTTGTCGAGCCCTTCGACCCGCACGCTATAGTGAACGCGGTCCGCGCCTTGGCGGCTGCGCTGAGCGACCTGACCGCGATTGGCTGCCCGGACCAGACGGTCGGACAGGATTTCGGCCTCGGCTGGACTGTCGAACCCGTTGATCTGCAGCGCCCAGTTGGTGGCAACAGGCGTTCTTGCCGCGCTCGCCTGAACGAACTGAGGCGAGCGTTCCGGGGTCGGCGCTGGAGCTTTTCCGGCCAGTTCGATCTGGTCCATGACTGCGAAGCCGCGATCGATCAAATCGGACATATGTGTGTTTCTCGCCCCGCTTGACGCACCGCCAAGGACCACCGCGATCAAACGGCGGTCGTCGCGCACTGCGCTGATGACGAGATTATAGCCGGATGCGCGCGTGTAGCCGGTCTTGAATCCATCGACATCATCACGCCGTGTCAGAAGACGGTTCGTGTTGCGCGCGCCGCGAAAGCTTTCCTGCCCGAAATAATGATAATAATACGGAAACTCCCTCATGGTCGCGTGGGCGAGCTTGGCCATGTCGCGCGCAGTTGTGATCTGCTCCGGATGGGGAAGGCCATTGGCGTTCCTGAAGATGGTCTGGCGCATACCGAGCGACCGGGCCTTCGCCGTCATCACGTCCGCAAAGCGTGTCTCATCGCCGGACAGTGTTTCTGCCAGGACAACGGCGGCATCATTCGCACTTCGCACGGCAACGGCTTGGATCAGCGTGTCGATGCTGACGGCCTGACCCGGTTTCAGACCCATCGAAACGGGGGGTGTCCGGGCGGCAACGGCCGAGACGGTCACGGTCTGACCCATTGACAGCGTCCCGCGGTCCAGTGCTTCGAAAACCAGATAGAGCGTCATGATCTTTGTCAGGCTGGCGGGATGTCGCAACGCATCGATCTGCCGGGCATGCAGAACATCGAGGCTTTCAGCGTCGACAATGATCGACGCATAGCGCCCATCGGTGTTGGCGTGGGACGGCATGAGCAACACGGCCCACAGGCCTATTGCAATTGCGATACGGTGAACCCAGATCATCGTCAGCTGTTAGAATGCAGACCATTGAAATGGGGTTAATGGGTCTTAACCATGGCCCGGAAATATCTGTCCTCCGGGCGTCGCGTGGGCCGCTTACCCACAAGTCGGAAAACTGCCCAATGGGTTTTCAAAGGCGCAGCGGAACTTTATCAGGGACAATGATGCGAACCGACTCTGACCTTATCACACTCGCTGCTCCCGACATGTCCGGTCCTGACAAGGGTGCCGGCGAACCGCCGAAAAACCCGGATGATGGTCTGGAGCGGGGCGTTGCGACCAAGACGCGCGAAAAGACGAAAAAGCCCTCTCTGTACCGCGTTCTACTGATGAATGACGACTATACGCCAATGGAGTTTGTCGTCTCGATCCTGATGGGCATCTTCAAAAGAACCCAGGAAGAGGCGACGCAGATCATGCTCAACGTCCATCAGACCGGCATCGGCACGTGCGGCGTCTATACGTTCGAAGTCGCGGAAACGAAGGTGGCGCAGGTCATGGACGCCGCCAAACGCAACCAGCATCCGCTCCAATGCACGCTGGAAAAAGCCTGACATGCCCTATGTGAACATACAGATCACCGAAGGGGCGAGCCGGGAGCAGAAGGCCGCGCTTATCAAGGATGTCACGGATAGTCTTGTCGCGAACCTCGGCAAGAAACCGGAACATATTCACGTCGTCATACAGAATGTCGCGCTGGAAGACTGGGGTTATGCCGGTCTTCCAACCGATGTGTGGATGAAGAAGGCGTGATCCGGGCAATTCAGCCGCCCTTCATCTGCACCGATTTAGCCGTGTGCGAACAATCACGATCTCGTGCGATACCGCCCTGTCATGTCGCATTGCAAAGCGCCGACAGACTTCCCAAGTCAGATAGTCGAAAGGAAGCATAATATGGCATCATTTTCTCCAGTCTTGGAAGAAACCATCCATCGCGCCCTGACGCTCGCCAGTGATCGTAAACACGAACTGGCGACGCTTGAGCACCTGCTGCTCGCGCTGCTGGATGACAAGGACGCTGCCGCCGTGATTACGGCGTGTGGGGTCGATATTGAACCTCTGCGTCAGGATGTGACGCGCTATCTCGACGATGATCTGGCATCGCTGATTGTTGAAGATTTCGAGGAAGCCCGGCCGACGGCCGGTTTCCACCGCGTGATCCAGCGCGCCGTCATCCACGTGCAAAGCTCGGGCCGCGAAGAAGTGACGGGCGCTAATGCGCTGGTCGCACTGTTCGCCGAACGCGAAAGTCATGCCGTCTACTTCCTGCAGGAGCGGGACATGACGCGCTATGACGCCGTCAACTATATCAGCCACGGCATCGCCAAGAATGGCCAGTCTGCACCAAAACCGCCAACGGGTGCCGGTGAGGATAGTGAAGAGGCTCAGGGTAAGGACCCGCTCGCCGAATATACGGTCAATCTCAATCAGAAGGCCAAGGAGGGGGACATTGATCCGCTGATCGGTCGGGCTGATGAGGTCGAACGTTGCATCATGGTGCTATCGCGCCGTCGCAAGAACAACCCGCTGCTGGTGGGTGATCCGGGCGTCGGCAAGACGGCGATCGCCGAAGGCATCGCCCGGCGTATCGTCAACGATAATGTGCCGGATGTGCTGGCCGACGCGACCATTTACTCGCTCGATATGGGCGCACTGCTTGCCGGGACCCGCTATCGCGGCGACTTCGAAGAGCGGCTGAAGGCTGTCGTTACGAAGCTGCAGGACACGCCGGGTGCGATCCTGTTCATCGATGAAATCCACACCATCATCGGTGCGGGTGCCACCTCTGGCGGGGCGATGGACGCGTCGAACCTGCTCAAGCCTGCGCTGCAAAGCGGAAAGCTGCGTTGCATGGGCTCGACGACCTATAAGGAATATCGTCAGCATTTCGAGAAGGACCGGGCCCTGTCCCGCCGCTTCCTGAAGATCGACGTGTCGGAGCCGACTCCCGAAGATGCCGTGCTGATCCTGCAAGGTTTGAAGAGCTATTTCGAGGAGTTTCACAAGGTCGAATATACACCAGAAGCGATCGACGCTGCTGTGCAGCTCTCCGTTCGTCACATCACGGACCGCAAGCTGCCCGATAAGGCGATCGACATCATTGATGAGGCCGGCGCGCGTACCAAGCTTGTGCCCGAAGATGAACGCAAGTCGGTGATCGGTACCAAGGAAGTGGAAGCGGTTGTTTCCAAAATCGCCCGTATTCCGCCGAAAAGCATTTCGCGCGACGACGAGAAGGCGCTGGCTTCGCTGGAGATGGATCTCAAGCGCATGGTCTTCGGCCAGGATTCCGCGATCGAGCAGACGGCAGCTGCCGTGAAACTCGCGCGGGCCGGGCTGCGCGAACCGAACAAGCCGATCGGCTCCTACCTGTTCGCCGGACCGACCGGTGTGGGTAAAACCGAAGTCGCGCGTCAGCTCGCCATGACCCAAGGTCTGGAACTCCTGCGTTTCGACATGTCGGAATATATGGAACGCCACACCGTTTCTAGGTTGATCGGTGCGCCTCCGGGCTATGTCGGCTATGATCAGGGCGGCCTTCTTACGGACGCTGTGAACCAGAACCCGCATTGCGTGCTGCTGCTCGACGAGATCGAGAAGGCCCATCCGGATATCTACAACATTCTGTTGCAGGTGATGGATAATGGCTTCCTGACGGACAGCAATGGTCGCAAGGTCGATTTCCGCAACGTCATCATTATCATGACGACCAATGCGGGCGCGGCGGACGCAGCCAAAGCCGAGATTGGGTTTGGTCGAGGCATGAAGAGCGATGAGCAGGAAGCCGCAATCAAGCGCCGCTTTACTCCGGAGTTCCGCAATCGCCTCGATGCCGTCGTGATGTTTGCGGCCCTGTCCAAAGAGCATATTGCGCGCGTCGTGGACAAGTTCATCATCCAGCTGGAAGCGCAACTCGCTGACCGCAAGATCGAGTTCGAAGTGTCCAAGGGCGCAAATGAATGGATCGCCGAGAAAGGCTATGACAAGCGCTACGGCGCGCGTCCTCTGGGCCGCACGATCCAGGAATATGTCAAGAAGCCGCTGGCGGACGAGATCCTGTTCGGCAAGCTCAAATATGGGGGTCTGGTGAAGGTGGGTCTCGATCGGAAGAAAGAAAATTTGACTTTCAAATTCGTTCCGGCGCCGAAACCGAAAGCGCCCAAGGACGGCACGTCGGAGCAGAGCCCGAAAGAGGATGCATAGATTTGCAGAAGCCGCCCTTCGGGGCGGCTTTTCATATCAGTCCCAGTCGCGCCGTCTGAGCGTGACAAGCGGCTGATCATCTTCGCCGTACAGTGTCAGCTCTTTCCAGGTCGCCTCGGCGGCGCGCACATCGGCGAGCAGGGACAGAAATTCCTGCTCTGCACTCATCAGCGGCTCGGGGCAGGCCATTTTCGTACTCGCAAGCGGGCCGAACGTCACAAGTCGGCCTGACTGTTCGAATGTACCAAAGAAGTTGTTGCAACCCCCGGAACCCAGCACTTCTCCGCCGCTCTTAAAGGCGACGAACTGGTCTTCGGGGCCGTCAATAGGGCCCCATTCCGTTCCAGCCAGTGTGCTGAGGGGGCGCAACGTCGTCTCGCTCAGCATTTTCTGACATGCTGCCAGCGCGGCGACGGCCAGAACGGACCCCAGAATACGTACCAGCATCAATCCAACTCCCGAAAGGGGTCGCCCAGCATATTGGCGACTGATCGTCCATTCTCTGCCAAAGCGGCCACATCCGTGCTGACCGTCGCATCGCAACGTTCATGGCGTTCCTGCGCCTGGTAGAAACCTGCATTGAAGGCCTGCGTCAGATCCCGCTGACGCGACGTGTCGTCCGGCGCTTCGACGTCCAGCAGCCCTTCCATATATTCGCGCCAGTGCTGATCCCCTAGACCGAAGCAGAGCGTTCGCAGGTAATGCATCTGCCCGAGGTTCTTGGCCATGATCTCGACAAGGTCCGTCATCTGAACGGTATCCGCCTCAATCCGGCGTTCCGCTTCCTCGCGCGCTTTGAGCGCCGCTTCGCGGGCCGCATCGTCGATCTGCGCCGAGGCAGAGCAAGGCACGAGCAGAAGCGATATGAGAAGGAAAACTCTCATAATGTCAGGCTAGCCTCCCTTTTCCCCCGGCGCGAGGGTGGATTGCAGCAAAGGCCATCCGGATGACCTGTTCGGTCTTGGCCCACATGTGCAGGTCTGAAATCTCCGATACGGGGACAAATTGCGCCTCCATGGCATCGTCGGCTGCAACCGGCGTGCCGGACTGCCAGTGCGCGACATAGTCATGCAGCCGGTAGCAGACCCCCTCAAAGTCTGCATCGATGGTGGCAATTTTCTGTCCGAGTTCTGCGACGATGCCGGTTTCCTCCATCAGCTCGCGCAGGGCCGCAGCTTGCTCCGTCTCGCCCGGCTCGATCCGCCCGCCCGGAATGGACCAGTCGCCTTTTCGTGGGGGTTTGCCACGCCGGATCAGCAGCACATGATCGCGTTGGAAGCAGATCACGCCAACACAGTCGGTGCGCACGGGATCAGCCTTATGCGGGTTTGCGGTCATTGCATCGCTTCTGCCCTGTGCTAGCCGCGCTGTCATGTGCGGACGTTATGTCATCGATGAAGATCGCGACGCGATTGCGGAAGCGTTCAATGCGGAGGTGAGCGATCCGGCCTTGTGGGAGTGGGACCCGCGCTACAATATCGCGCCGACGAGCATTGTGCCGGTCGTCGCATTCGATGGCCGCAAGCAGCGCAAGCTGGTGCCGATGCGCTGGGGCCTGCATCCGCATTGGAGCCGGGATAGTCCGGAGGCGACGCCATATGGACCGCTGTTCAATGCGCGCGTCGAGACCGCGGCGTCCAAACCGTCTTTCCGGACGTCCTGGAAACGTCGGCGCGCGCTGATCCCGGCAACTCACTGGTATGAATGGACGGGCGGGCAGGGCGGCAAGATCCCCTGGTGCATCAAGCCCGAAGCCGGCGGTCTGTTCGCTTTTGCGGGTCTGTGGGATCACTGGCGCGCCGGCGAGGGAATTACATTGCTGTCCTGCGCGATCCTGACGACCGATGCTGATGGGCCTGTATCCCAACTTCATCACCGCGAACCTATCCGCTTGCCGGAAGCGGACTGGCAGGCATGGCTCGATCCGGATAGCTGTCCGGCGGACGTTTTGGACAGGTCCCGATCCACGGACGATCTCATCTTCTGGGACGTGAGTCGCGCCGTGAACAGTAGCCGCGCCAGCGGAGCCGAGCTGATTGCGCCGTCCATATAGACCGTGAGCTTTCTGAATCGGAGCTCTCGGGCATGAATCAGGGATCTTCGGGCTCGCGCCTTGGCGGGTCGATCGCCGGGATCGGCAGATCGGGCGCGCTCGGATCGATGGGGCCATCCTGAACCCGAAGCGGACGGGCCTCCGGAAACCGGTCGGGAAACAGACGCCGCATGCCAAGCGATAGAAAATCGGCCATGCGCGCCCGACGCCGTCCGACCGGGCGTTCGGGTCCACGCGTCGTATCGGCGATTGTCTGGCGTTCCATCTCCGCGTTCAGTTCCCCGCCGATAATGATCATCATCGCCGTCAGCCAAAACCAGAGCAACAACACGATTACGGCGCTGATCCCGCCATAGGTCGTCTCATACTGACCGAAATTGCGGACGAAAAAGGCAAAGGCCCAGCTTAGTATCAGCCAGCTGATCGTGGTGAACAGCACACCGGGTACGACCCAGCGTTTGCGCGCCGGGCGTCGCGAGGGACCGAAACGGTAGACGATGCCCGAGCCGAGCATGAAGGTCGTCAGGAGCAATATCCACGGCAAATATCCGGACAGGAGGTTGGCCGTTTCGTCCATATTGAAAAAGGACAGCAGCGCCGGAATGCCGACAATGACGAACAGGGACATATAGACAAAGGCGAACATCCCCAGCGTCATGAGAAAGGCCGTGGCATAAAAAACCAGCAGGCTGCGCTTCTCATTTTCCCCATAGGCCAGGTTCATGGCCCGCAACAGCGCGCGTATTCCTGCGCCCGCCACATAGAAGGCGAATATCAGCGAAAACAGAATGCGCAGCGACAGATCATTGTCAGGCGCGCTGACGACGGCGGCAATCTGATCGGAAATGATCACCCAGGCACTTTCGGGCATGAGGGGACGCAGGAAATTGGCCAGACCCTGAATGTCGGACAAATCGGCAAAATAGCCATAGATGGACAGCGAGGCGGAGATCAGAGGAAAGACGGACAGAAGCGCGAAAAAGGCGACGCCTGCCGCGACGACAGGCACATTGTCCTTGTTTATCTGAACAAAGACGCGGGCGACGATCTGCCCATATTCGACCGGGCGAAACCCGAACGGGGTCGACACATCCCGTTGTATGAAGTCGAGAGAAGCGATTTTCATGATGTGGCGCGACTCTCGACCTGCACGGTTGGACTATTTCTTCTTTGGCGGCTGAGGCCGTTCGAAAACAAGCTCTGTTTCGCTGGACCGCTCTTCGGACAGCTTATAGCCGCCGGCGTCGAAACGCGACAGCTCACTGGACTGATCGATCCTGTTCTCGATGACCCAGCGCGCAAACAGGCCGCGTCCAAACTTAGTGTAGTACTGAACCGGTCGAGTCTTGCCGTCCTTTTCCTCCAGCAGTTTGACGGTGATGACAGGCCGGTCGAGCGTGTCCTGACTGACCGCCTTGAAATATTCGTTGGACGCCAGGTTCAGCACGGTCTGATCATCATGACCGGCCAGATCGGCCCGGATCATATCCGCGATCTGGCCGCCCCAGAAATCATAGAGATTGGCGCCGCCCTCATTCTTCAACCGCGTCCCCATTTCCAGACGATAGGGCTGGATCTCGTCCATCGGACGTAGCAGTCCGTAGAGACCTGAGAGGATACGCAGATGGTCCTGCGCATAGGCCAGATCGTCGTTGGAGAGGGTCTTGGCGTCCAGACCCCAATAGACGTCGCCGTCAAATGCCAGCCCAGCGGGCTTCATTCCATCCGTTTCGCCGTCCAGATCGAACCGGTCGAACCGATCCACATTCAGCTGTGCCAGATTGTCGGACAGGTGCATTAGACGTTTCAGATCGGCCCGCGACTGTGTCTTGGCCGTCTTCGCCAGGCTTTTTGTCGCGTCAAGCAGGCGCGGCTGCGTCACGCTTAGCGGCCCGTCATACGCGTCCATATTCAGTTTTTTAGCAGGGGATAGCAGAGTGATCATCGATCAATCCTCATAACAGCGAGCCGGGTCCGAACCATTTCGAACGGCGACTTGTCCGCGTGGGTATGGCCATCAGGTCGCAAGGTGAACGCAGAGAGTCAAGCGCGCCGCCCGTTTCCCTCACCTGTCCTCGGCAATGAATGCCGGGGACGGTGGCTTTGACGGTTTGCAGGCAACCGCCATCCTGCGGCTGAGAGCGGGTCATCAGCATCACGCTTGACGTGATCCCTGCATGTCAAAGGTGAAACGAGGCGCGGGCTTTGCCCCGTGACCGGAGCAAAAGAGAAGTACCGTTTCGTCGCAAGGCCAAGCCCGCGCGCGGTGTTCGGTTCGTTTCGCCTGCCGCGCCTGCGACCCATCGCCTGCGGGTTCCGCGGCCTAACCCCCGATGCCGGATCATGGCAGCGGCGGATGCTTGGCTCACGCGCGGTCCGCGAAGGACCAGCCTCAGGGGCGGCAGAGACAAGGAAGGGTGTCAGCGGCAGCATAAACCGCCGACACATCCGCTATCGGCCCGGTCGCTCCGCCATCACCTGACGGACCTTTCCGGCTTTCACCGGTCGCGGGCATGTCCGTCCGCAACCAGAGCCGAAGCCCTCACACCGATCCGCCACACCGAGGGTTATGCCCCACCCCGTGTCCGTGACGGACAAGGGTAAAAGAGCATGGAAAAGGGGTTTCGGGGATCAGGTTTGTGGGATTGGTGGTAGGTGATTGAAGCAACAGTCATCTTGAAAGCCACAAGCGGGGACTGAATACGCCACCTGACCCGCTCAGGCCGGCTCGACCGGCCTGCCCATCTCCTGCTGTCGCGTCTGGCGGAGAGGGTTGGGTGATGGGCTCGCCGTCGGAGCGATTAAGATCAGTCCGGGGGACTGATCGGCGCGGAGGGTCGGCCTGAGTGGAATGAAGGACAAGAAGGTGTCCTAAGCGCTATAAGCCGGGATCAATCCTTCGTTTTCCCCTGCATCACCGGACTTGATCCGGTGATGCATCTCCCGGTCGTGCTGAGACGGCTGCGACGGCCCCACGACAAGTCCGGGTGAGGAGAGGGTTCTGGCCGGATCGGCGCTTGCAGGTTGGCGTCAGTCAAGCCGCCATCATCACGCGACCGGACCGTGCGGTCAGTATTCGGTGTAGCCGCCGCCTTCATCGCTGGCGAGATTGCCGAATTTGGTAAGTTCGGGCTGGAAGCTCAGCATGACGGAGCCGATCGGCCCGTGGCGTTGTTTCTGGATCAGCACTTCGGCCTTGCCGACGGCATTGTCCATTTTGGCCTGCCATTTCATCACGGCCTCGGGATCGTCTTCATCCGGCTGTTCGCGCGCGAGATAATATTCGTCGCGATAGATGAACATGACCACGTCGGCATCCTGTTCGATGGAACCGGATTCGCGCAGGTCCGAGAGTTGCGGGCGTTTGTCGTCACGTTGCTCGACCTGCCGCGAGAGCTGGGCGAGCGCTAGAACCGGGACGTTGAGCTCCTTGGCCAGCGCCTTCAGACCCTGCGTGATCATGGTGACTTCCTGCACCCGGTTGGTCGAACTGTTCATCATCGCCCCACCGGTCAACAGCTGCAGATAGTCGACCACGATCAGGTCGAGGCCCTGCATGCGCTTCAACCGTCTGGCCCGCGCCGCCATGGCGCCGATGGAGAGGCCGCCCGTATCGTCGATATGCAGTGGGATGCGGCTGATCTCGTCGGCGGCGTCGCGCAGATGCTCATACTGATCCGGACTGATGTCACCGCGCCGAATGCGGTGCGAGGGGACCTGACTGTGCTCGGCCAGCAGACGTGTGGCGAGCTGTTCGCTGCTCATCTCCAGCGAGTAGACCCCGACCACACCGCCATTGACGGTTTTCTCGACGCCATTTTCATCGACTTCCGTCTTGTGCGCCTTGGCGACATGAAAGGCGATATTCAGCGCCAGGGACGATTTCCCCATGGACGGGCGACCCGCCAGAATGACCAGGTCGGATTTATGCATGCCGCCCAGCTGCGCATCGAGATCGTCCAGACCCGTCGCAATGCCGGAGAGCTGCCCTTTGCGCTGGAACGCCGCCGTGGCCATTTCAATCGAATCGATCAGCGCATCCTCGAAGGAGACGAATCCCGTCTGGGTCCCACCGATCTCGGCGAGATTGTAGAGCTGCATTTCGGCTTGCTGGATCTGTTTGGACGCATCGTCGTCCGAATTCTGATCCTTGGCCATTTCCTTCATCGTGTCGCCAAGGCGGATCAGCTCGCGCCGCATCGCCATGTCGAAGATCAGCTTGGCATATTCCGGGGCGGTCGAACCGGGTGGGGCCTGTTCCAGCAGCAGTGCGAGATATTCGACTCCGCCAATGTCGGACAGAGCGTCATCCTTGGCGAAACGGTTCTTCAGCACGATCGCATCGGCCAGCTTGCCATGTTCGATCAGGCTGGCCATCGCGCGGTACATGTTGACGTGGACCGGATTGTAGAAGTGCTTCGCTTCGACGATCGAACTGACCCGGTGATAGATTTCATTATCGTAGAGGAGCGCGCCGAGCAGGGCCTGTTCGGCTTCCATACTATGTGGCGTGGTGTCGAGTTCCAGGTCGCGGTCGTCCATTATACCTTCCGGTGCGGAATCATAGTCTGGCGTGTCGAAATCCATGGGCATGGCGCTGCTGTGTCACGAGTTGCCCGATCTTGACCTTAGAACATATGGCGAACGAAAGCCTATACATGTCCACAGCTTATGAGTAGTGGGGAAATCGGGGAGAACGGGCCTGTGCCGGGCTTATGTCAGATTGAAAGCCGCTAATGACCACGACGCGCCGCATTATCGGATTTGACCCGTCGCTGGTCGCGTGCGGCTGGGGTGTGATCGATGTGGTGGGCAACAAGACGCGTCATGTGGCGCATGGTGTGATCCGCCCGCCGCGCAAGGAGCCGCTCGCAAGCCGGCTCTCCTTCCTGTTCGTCGCCTGCCAAGCCGCCATCGACGAGTTCAGGCCGAGCGAAGCCGGGGTCGAAGAGGCCTTTATGAAGGATAATGCGATGAGCGCGCTGAAGCTTGGACAGGCGCGGGCGGCCTGCATTCTCGCGGCAACGCAGTCCGGACTGATCGTCGGCGAATATGCGGCGCGGCTGGTCAAGAAATCGGTCGTCGGGACGGGCGCGGCGGATAAGGCGCAGGTCGCCCATATGATGAACCTGCTATTGCCCGGAGCCAATGTGAGCGCGGGAGATGCGGCCGACGCACTGGCCATTGCCATCACGCATGCCAATCACGCGGGCTAGGTTTTCCGCGCTATTTTCGGATCGGCTGATGTGGGATCGGCGCGGGCGGTTCCGGATAGGTGCAGCAGACAGTCGGCTGCGCCGGGACTTCGACATAGACAGGTTTTTCGACCTCGACGATCTTGTCCACATGGACGATCTTTTCGACTTCCACGATCTTCTCGACCGGCTTTTCGACGGTCACGGTCTTGACCCGGTCGACATAGACGACGGGGGGCGGCGCGCAGCAGACCGTGCTTTGCGGCATGCTGTAGCGCGAGGCGGCTGTCGGGTAGGCAGGGGCTTGGCAGGCCTGCGGCGCGCAGGCGTGATCAAACCCGTAGCGCGGCGAGGGCGTCTGCGCGCAGGCCGACAGCAGGCCAGCGCCAAGCAGGGCCAGAGACAGGCTGTGTGTCAGGAATGATGAGCGTACGTTTTCGATGGCGAAACTCCTTGCCGACCCTTAGTCGAAACAGGGTTAATCCTTTGCTAAAAACGCCGCTCGGGCGGGGCCGCCGGGCTGGTGGAGGCGACGAATCGCTCCATAAGGGTGGCGGTGCAGGAGGCTCCGCATGATCGGCATGATTTCCGGAACCTGTCTGATGGCAGGACAGACAGCGAGTGGGGGCGAAGCCATCATCGATTGCGGCGGTGTCGGCTATCTGCTGCGCTGTGGGGTCCGGGCGCTGCGCGACATGCGCGAAGGCGCGCCCGTGCGCCTGCATGTTGAAACCCATGTGCGCGAGCAATCCATCACCCTGTTCGGTTTCACCACCGAAGAAGAACGCGCCTGGTTCGAGCGGCTGCAGGCCGTGCAAGGCGTGGGACCCAAGGCGGCGCTCGCCATTCTAGATATTCTCACGCCCGGCGATGTGATGAGCGCGGCCGCGCTGGAAGACAAGGCGGCCTTTGCACGTGCATCAGGGGTCGGGCCGAAGCTCGCAGCGCGGATCGCAACAGAACTCTCCGGCAAGCCGCCGCCCGTCGGTCGCGGCTTTACCAGCGCCTTTACAGCGCCGACTGCCGATGTGGTGGACGGGGCGACCCGCAATGAAGGCCTGTCGGATATGCGCCTGCGCAATGATGCGGTTAGTGCGCTGTCCAATCTCGGGATCGGACAGAGCGACGCGCTTCGCGCCGTCGCCGCCGCTTACAGCCAGTTCGACAGCGATCCGGCGCTCGACGATCTGGTCCGTGCGGCCCTCAAGGCCGTAGGCAGCTAGGTGGAGGCGTCGCGTTTGACTTCCTCCGACACGCAGCCCGGCGATGTGCGCGACCGCGCGCTGCGTCCGCTGAGCTTTGCCGACTTCCGCGGACAGCAGGCCGCCATCGCCAATCTGAAAGTCTATGTCGAAGCGGCCCGCCGTCGCCGCGAACCGCTCGATCATCTGCTGCTTTCGGGCCCACCCGGGCTTGGCAAGACGACGCTGTCACAGATCGTTGCGCGCGAATTGGGGGTGAATTTCCGCGCCACATCTGGCCCGATCATCAGCAAGGCCGGCGACCTGGCCGCGCTGCTGACCAATCTCGAGCCGAACGACGTGCTCTTCATCGACGAAATCCATCGGCTGAACCCGGTTGTCGAGGAGGTGCTCTATCCGGCGATGGAAGATTACGAGCTCGATCTGATCATCGGCGAAGGTCCGGCGGCGCGGTCGATCAAGATCGATCTGGCGCCCTTCACCCTGATCGGCGCGACAACTCGGGCCGGGTTGCTCGCAACGCCGCTGCGCGACCGGTTCGGCATTCCTGTGCGGCTGGAATTCTATTCCAAGGCCGATCTGACTGACATCGTTTCGCGGGCAGCCGGAAAGCTCGGTTTGGACATGACGCCGGACGGAGCCGCAGAAATTGCCGGGCGTGCCCGCGGAACCCCGCGTGTGGCTGGCCGATTGCTGCGCCGTGTTCGCGATCTGACGGAGCATGACGGACTGCTGGTCGTGGACGCCGTAGGGGCGGACGCGGCCCTGACCCGGCTCGGTGTCGATCATCTGGGACTCGACACGCAGGATAAGCGCTATCTGCAGGCCTTGTGCGAGATGTTCGGCGGTGGACCCGTTGGGGTCGAAACGCTGGGCGCGGCTCTGGCCGAAGCGCGCGATGCACTGGAAGATGTGGTCGAGCCCTATCTGATCCAGCAGGGCTTTCTGATGCGAACGCCGCGTGGCCGTGTCGCGACACCACGCGCCTATGCCCATATCGGACTGCCTGCGCCCGCTACGGTTCCGACCGGCGATCTGTTCGACAGCGATGCGGATCCGGGAGGCGTCGATGCGGACTGAAGACGCCGCCATTCCGGAGCGTGATCGCCCGCCGCTGGGCTATTTCGACGGGCGCGAACATCATTTCCCGATCCGCGTTTTCTATGAAGACACCGACTTCTCCGGAGTCGTCTATTACGCCAACTATCTGCGCTTTCTGGAGCGCGCCCGCAGCAGCTATTTCCGGCTGGCTGGGATCGGTCATGCGGAATTGCTGGAACGCGATCCGCCGCTCGCTTTCGTCATTCGCAAGATCAATCTGGATTATCGCAGCAGCGCCAGGATCGATGATGTGCTGTCTGTCGTGACGACCTATGACACGTTCAAGGGCGCGCGCCTGTTCGTGACGCAGCGCATCGAACGCGACGGCCAGATCATTCTGACAGCGGATAGCGAAGCGGCCTGCATCGATCTGAGCGGACGCCCCCGGCGGGCCCCCGCTTTCATGATGGACGCTCTCAAACCCTACCTCTCGGACACATCATCAGGCGCAAAAACGGATGGATAGCATGTATTTGATCGGATCAATCGCGGCCATTGACTGGCAACCCTTTTTGCTGGCGGCTGTGGCCATACTCAGTCTCGTCAACGGGTTCTCGGTGCTGCAGAACAATCTCTCCGATCGCCCGGATTTGAAGATCGCACCAGTTCAGGATGATAACTGGGTCTGGTGGTCGGAACTGAAAGACCCCGCCGGCAACCCGGAGATCAGACGGTATATTCTGGTGGGCAATCTCGCGCGATCCAATATCGGACGACGCCCGACATCCGTCGTCTCAACCGAACTCTGCATCCGCATGCGCAATCTGAAACCTGCACGGTCACCGCTTTTCGACGTGCCGCCGCCCGTCATCCCGGTTTCCAATGCCGGTACGGCGACTTTGCCCGTTCTGCGTGACCGCAAGGACGGGCTGGGTGGGCAGCCTCTATTGCAGCCCGGTGAAATGGTGTCCGGCATTCATTGTTTCCTGTTCGGCATGTATGGCGGCGAACTCTGGCGTCCGAAAATCGAAGACGGCATCATCCACGGCGTCATCGAAATGATCGGCACATTCGGGCGTAGCTACAAAAGCAAGGTCGACTTCCACTTCATGCCGTTTGAACAGCTCGAAACGCTGTTTCCCGACTTGCAACCCTTCATCATTCAAAGCCTGGACTATGAAGAAACATGAGCCGCGATCAGCTATTCTTGTTGCCGCCGGGGTTTGCTGATCGCGGTGAGCGTCAATATTGCCCCGAATGTGCTGAACTCTGGGGTCTGCTCGCCTACTATCCTGCTATAAAGGCCACGTTGGACGTCAACTATGAGGGCGTTGCGCATCCGCGTAAACAACTGGTCGCACGGCTTGGTGAGGGAAACTGGAATTGCCCGACCTTGGTGCTGGCCGCTGAAAGTCCTGAGGGTCCCGGCGTGAAGCGGGTTGATGAGGCGCGCTATATCGACAATGCGCGGGATATGGGGCGGTACTGGGCGGCGCTCTACGGTACGGCGGTCCCGCGCTAGTCGCTGAAGTGTCACCGGAAACACAGCCAGGCGGGGTCATGAATGGGAGCGGCGATGATTTTCAGGGATGCCGTCGAAGCGGATCTGTATGCGGTCGTCAGCCTTCTGGCCGACGATGTCCTCGGCGCGGAGCGGGAAACCCTCACGGATCCCCTGCCACCGGATTACATGTCCGCCTTTCATGAATTGACGCAGCAGAGCGGGAACCGCTTGATCGTCGCGGTCGACGGGGAGGGCGCGGTTTGTGCCTGTCTGCAACTCACCTGTATAGCTGGGATTGCCCGCAAAGGGGCGAAGCGAGCCTTGATCGAAGGAGTGCGGGTCCGGACCGATTACAGAGGAACCGGACTGGGCACGCAGATTTTCGAATATGCGATCGCGGAAGCACGCGAAGCGGGGTGTCATCTGGTTCAACTGACGACTGACAAAACACGCCCGGACGCACACCGATTTTACGAACGGCTGGGATTCGAAGCCAGCCATATCGGTATGAAATACAGGATCGAGCGGTGAGGGCGAGGCATCCGTAGATTTTGCTATTGAGTTACAAGGATGATGGGAGGGCTTCTCAACGTCCTAAATGGGGCGAGTTTCGTACACTCAGCGATGAGGGTGCTATGAAGTCTCTTGCGACGGGGTAGCGCTCGCAGCCTACTGCCTCATAACTCAGTCGTGTCGGCTTGTGACGATGGTTTTCCGCCTCAACGAATGCCATCCTCAGTGTTTTTTCAGGCATTCGATCAAAAGCGATCGTCAAGAATGCTTTTCCCGACCCCGCTCTGCTGGGCGGCAGGGTCGGCGGTCATGGTCTATATCTCACCTATGGAGACTTGAAGATGTTTTGCAGGCCCAAAAGTCCAAGCTCTACTCAATAATATGCCAGCGAGACTGGCGTCCGGCGAGGTAGTCCACCCGTTCGCCGTCAAAACATGCATCCTGTTCGAGCTTGATCTGGACGAGCTGGCCACCCCATTCGGGGACGGGGACTTTGACATTGCCTTCAATCGCATAACAGGTGTTGGCGTTGACGGGCCAGTCCCCTCGGACGGGGGTGGGGCCTTGATTGTCCCACATGCCAATTGTGGGGCCAGGGGCGTGGCCAAAAAAGCCGAGCGGGTGCGTGTAGGTGGAACAGATCATCTGTTCAGCCTTACACTTGGCGCGTGTTGCGGCGAGGACATCATTACCAGTCCGACCCAGTTGGAAAGACCCCGTCAGATGATCCTGCCAGCGATTTCCGACCGCCATGGCGGCTTTAAGTCCGTCTGGTTCTTCTGCTGCTCCGATCTTCAGAACATAACCCATTTCCTGGGTGTCCGTGCAGAGTTTCAGATAGCAGATTCCAACATCGGTATGAATGACGTCGCCGCGTCGGATGATTCCGTCTTCCCCACAAAAAGGCTGATCCTCTTCACAGGACAGGCCGGGACGTTGAATATTCACATAAGGGTGGAACCAGGGGGCGAGGTTCAAATCCTCAAACCGCTGATGCAGATACCAGGCGACATCGTCCGTTGTAGTCACGCCCGGCGTGATCACCTGAGCGGAAAACGCTTCTGAAATAACCGAGCGTGCCAATGCCACGGCATGGCCATAGACGTCTATTTCGTCCTTACGACGCGTTTCGACCCAGCGAACGACAAGATCTTCGGCACTGACAAGGCGGGCCTTAAGATCGTCAGACAGGACGGACTCAAGCCGCTCATGCAAACCATGGGTCAGACCATCGGCCACTGGCCAGTCCTTGGATACATTGATCCCGATCCGTTGTGGGTCCTTCTCGGCGATCAGAGCGCCCAGCGCAGCCCATTGCGCGTCCAGGTCACCGCCTTCCCAGGCTGCCTCGTAAGGATCACCCAGTGGGTACCGGTTGACCGTCATCATGTCGAACCCGTCTTCATGTTTGTGAAAGACCAACATGGTTGTTCGGCGCGCCGCAAAGGCGGGTTGCGGAACGAGGGTGAAATAGACGGGGTCTTCCGCATATTCGCGGTTCAGCACGAGCCACATATCGATATTGGTCTCGTCCATGAGCGCCGGCAGCAAAGTTTCCAACCGGTCTTTCGTCATCGCATTTTCAGGCGCGATACGGTCTTGAGCCGAGAGGATCGCGCGCTCGCCGGCGACAAAGCGACCTTGGTTGACGTTTTGGGACGCTGGCGCGGTTTGTGAAAACGCTATCGGCGCGGATACACTTGCGACCGCGAGTCCGCTGACGAGGGCATTCAAGAATATTTTGATCATGTCCGTCCGTACCGCTGGCGAAACGCTGTATCAAGAATTTAGGAATGCGACAGTGGCCGGGCTAACGACTGTGTCGAGTTGAGTTTAGGACGTTTGGTTTTAGGGATGCGTCTTCTTCCGCCGGTTTTTCGTCGCCACTATCGTCAAAATCGCGATTGTATCCGCTCTTGAGCGCCGTGGTTTGGGCCTTTTAGGACGTTCATGTCATTATGACTGGGGACGACACCTAACCCGAGATTGAGCTAAAATAATCAATGAATACAAAGCATTAATAAACGTCGGACAAGGGCTTCACTTTTGAGAAAGTGAAAAACTGAATGATTATAACGCATTATGGAAATGGTGGGCGATGCTGGGATTGAACCAGCGACCCCTGCCGTGTGAAGGCAGTGCTCTCCCGCTGAGCTAATCGCCCGAAAACCTATTCTCTGACCGGTTTCCCGAGCGCGGGCTATTAACGCTGGGTTCAGAGAAATCAAGCCACTCATCACCTCAACACGGAGTCGACAGCGTCGTGACACTTTATTAAGGGAAACGGTCGATTTTTGTTACAGGACTGTTACAAACGGAAAGACGACGTGAAAATCGACGCATCGCGGATGTGATAACCCCCCGGGAACGGCCGACGGGGAGAATGAGGCTGGAACGGGAGACATACGTCGCGAACCCACCCATAAATCCCAGTGCCGTTACACTGAGAAGACGCGAGTCATCAGAAGAGAAGTTTATGACCGAGCCGACACCGACAGCTCGCACAATCCCCCTACGACATGGCGATTTCGCGACTCTCACCGAGGCGCTGGACTATGCTGCGGGTGGGACGACGGGTTTCAACTATTTCGATGGGCGCGCTCGCCTTGAAACTGCGCTGAGCTATGCCGAGCTGCGAACGCAGGCGATCGATGTCGCGAAACGTCTGGTCAGGTTCGCGCCGAAGGATTCCCGCATCGGTCTGGCAGCTGTGTCGACTCCTGAATTCGCCGTCCTGTTCTTCGCCTGCCAGTATGCAGGCCTTGTGCCGGCGCCTCTACCGCTGCCCGTCACGCTTGGCGGACGCTCTTCCTATGAGCGTCAGCTGGAGCGGATGGCTGATACAGGCGATTTCTTCGCCCTGTTCGCGCCGGCGGCCATGGAACCGATCATGAGTTCGGCTCTGAATGATACGGCGACACCCGTTTTGACGTTCGAAGAGGTCTTCGCCCTGCCACAGGGCGATGCGCTCCGCCCATTCGGTGCCGACGACCTTTGCTACATTCAGTATTCGTCTGGTTCGACATCTTCGCCCAAGGGAATCCTGGGCACACAGGCGTCGGTCTCGGCCAATTGTCACGGAATCACGAAATACGGGCTGAAGGTCACGGAACTGGACCGCTGCGCATCGTGGCTGCCGCTCTATCACGATATGGGCCTGATCGGCTGCGTGATTTCCCCGCTCATGTCGCAAATGTCGGTCGATTTCATGAATCCGACCGATTTCACCCGCCGTCCGATCACCTGGCTGCAGCTGATTGCGGATAATGGGGGGACGCTGTCCTACTCGCCAACCTTCGGTTACGAGCTCTGCGTCCGGCGCTGGCGCGGGGACAGGGAGCTCGATCTGTCGAGCTGGCGCGCTGCCGGGATCGGCGGCGACATGGTTCGTCCCGAACCGCTGACCGAATTTGCCAAACTGTTCGGCCCGATGGGCTTTGCCGAATCCGCCTTTACGCCTTCTTATGGCATGGCCGAGACCACGCTGGCGGCGACATTTGCCCCCCTTGGCCAGGGTCTGGTCAAGCACACGATCGACATGCGCCGCTATGAGCGGACGTCCGAAGCGGTTGCTGCAACCGATGTGACGCCGGGTGAAGATACGCGCACCTTCGTAGCCTGCGGCGTCAAGCTGCCCGGCCATGACATTGAAATTCGCGACGCGGACAATCAAGTGCTGGGCGAAGATCATGTCGGCCGCATCTGTCTGAAGGGCCCATCTCTTTCACCGGGTTATTTCCGCAACAGCCAGGCGACGGAAGCCGCTTTTTCCAAGGATGGATGGCTCGATACGGGCGATCTTGGCTACTGGCATGACGGACAGCTGATCGTGACGGGGCGATATAAGGATCTGATCCTCTATCATGGCCGCAATATCTGGCCTCAGGATATCGAATGGGCGGCACAGGCCGCGGCGCCGCATCGCTGTGGCCGGGCCTGTTCCTTCTCCGTCGGCGGGGCAGGCGATCAGAAAACCATCATGCTGCTGCTGGAATGCCGCACACGCGATCCGAAATTGCTGGCAGAAATCGAAGCGGCTGTGTCCGCCGCGATCCGGCTGGAAGTCGGCGTGCCGGTTCAGCTGATGCTCGTGCCGAAATCGACCATGATCATCACCTCATCGGGCAAGCTGTCACGCGCGCGCGTGAAACAGAAATTCCTCGATGGCGGCATTATCGACCTTCAGGCCCCGACACCTCTGCGTGCGGTCCAAGCCTGACAACCTCTGTTTGATGACGGGATGGCTGGACGCTAGGCGTCCCGCTTGGTAACGGCGCGGTTTCTGCCGCCCGGTAGGTAATTCACCGGATGATAGCCAAGAGGCCTGCATGCCGACTGACCAGCAAATCTTCGACAAGATCTGCGAGCTGCTCAAGCCGTATAACGTCAAGAATAAACCCATATTGCGAACCTCCGGCATCATGTCGGATCTGGAGGTGGATTCCACGGCTGTGTTCGATCTGATCATGGAGCTGGAAGACCATTATGACATCTCCGTGCCGATGGAGGTGATCAGTGACGTCAAGACGGTTGGCGAACTGGTGAATGCCATTCAGGATCTGCTGCAGCAATGAGCGGGGCAGGGGGAACAGACGCAGAGACCGGGTCCGGCCTGTCGATCTTCAGCAAATATGATCCGCTGAAACAGCGCGCCAGCGTGCTGGAAAAAGTCGGTGTCGATCCGTTCGACATGACGTTCGACGATATTATGGGGCCGACCCGCGGACGCATCGGCAATCGCGAAATTATCCTCGCCGGAACCAACAACTATCTCGGCCTGACCTATGATGAGGCAGCCCGCGAGGCCGCCAAGGACGCGATCGACCGGCACGGGACCGGTACGACGGGCTCGCGGATCGCCAATGGCACCTATGTCGAGCATGAACAGCTGGAACGGGATCTCGCGGCGCATCTGGGTAAACCGTCCTGCATTGTCTTCACGACGGGCTATGTCACCAATCTCGCCGCCATGGCGGGGCTGGCGGGGCCGAACGATGTCATTTTCATCGATGCCGACGCGCATGCCTGCATCATTGACGGGACGCGTCTGGCGACCAACAAGACGACCGTCCGGTTCCGCCACAATGATCCGGAAAATCTCGACCGTCGTCTGTCGCGACAGGCGATCACCGATGGGGGCCATGCTCTCGTCGTGATCGAAGGCCTCTATTCCATGTTTGGCGATATTGCCCCGATTGCCGAATTCGCAGAGGTCTGCGAACGGCACGGTGCCTATCTCTATGTCGATGAAGCCCATAGTTACGGCGTGTTCGGTCCGACTGGCTGCGGTATCGCCGAAGCGCAGGGCTGTCTCGACAAGATCGACTTCTATAGCGGCACTTTTTCGAAGAGCTTGGCCAGTGTCGGCGGCTTTTGCGCGTCCCGGCATCCGGAATTCGAGCTATTGCGCAAGGTGATGCGGCCTTACATGTTCACCGCGTCGGCGGCTCCGGCCAATATCTGCGCCGCGCAGGCTGCGCTCGACGCGATCAAGACGCGGCCCGAGCTGCGCCACAATATCACCGCCCGCGCCGCGCAACTGCATGCCGGACTGGCGGAGATGGGCTTTGACCTCTGTGCTCCCGCCAGCCCCGTCATCGCAGTGCGTCGCCCGAACGAGGCGCAGGCCGCGATGGAATGGAACTGGTTGCTGAAGGAAGGCGTCTACGTCAATCTGGCGGTTCCGCCCGGTACGCCGCAAAGCTCGTGCCTGCTGCGTATTTCCGTTTCCGCCGCCCATACGGAAGAGGACGTCAATGCGATCCTCAGCCGCTTCAAGGCGTTGCAGGACAATAGTGCTGAGATCATGGGCGAGATGATGCGCCGTTTGCAGGCCTCAGCCTAACTAGCCGAACGCGCCCCGCCGCCACAGCTTCCAGCCTAGGACGGGGCTCCAGAGGACCGGATGGCGGCGCTGCGCCTCCGTGACCTCCAATTTTACGCCGCTATGGCGTTCCACCTTGCGCAATACATAGTCGAGACCGCCATCGAATGTGGCGGCACTATTGATGACGCGCAGAGCGGCAACGGGCCGACCGATCAGGCGGCGCAGAAACCAACGCCATGCCGAGCCGTGACCGGGGTAGGTCTGAACCGCAAACTGGTCCGTTCCGTGCCTGTCGAACAGCGTTGCACTGACGCTGTCGTAACGGTCCTGGTAACGCGCGACGATTTCGCGGGCACGGCCATCGTCGCTTTCGGGGCGTAGTTCCGTGCGGTAGCTCTCATAAAAGGCGCGACCCCAGAATTCGGGCGATGTGGCAGGGGCATCGAATAATGGCGCGGTTTCGCTTGCCAGTTTTCGTACGGCTGCGGCCCTGGCGGTGGCGATCCGGTCGGCGATGGATGGGTCCGATGTGCCGAGCAGGGCGCAGGGCTGGCTGAACCGACCCCAGAGCTGACTGAGAAAAGCGTGGGCGCATCGGCGTTCGAACTCGCGCAGTGTGATGATGGAATATTTGCAGGTCGAGAGAACGCCGTCCCGTTCCTGCTCCAGATAGTAGACGGCGGGCGGGATCAGGCGGTTCGTCAGCGCGCGCCATCCCCATCCATGCGTGGCACGGTAGCTATCCACTAGCACGTAGAAATCCAGCATCTTCTCTGCATCGTCCAGATCGCGCAGGGACGACCCATAATAGACGAAGCCCAGAACGCGGTCAGGATGGCGATCCCGGATCGCCGCCATGACGGCGTGAACCCGCTCCGGTGGATCAAGCTGTTCGGCGCGGATCAGCTTGAGCAATGCGTCATCGGTTGCGTCGACGGAATCGGTATTCATCGCCGAATAATGATCGGGCGACTGGCGCTCAGACGAAATTGGTTGGACGGTACATGTATCGGCTCTCCGTCCAGCATGACGGGGCCGGAATAATCGAACTCGGCATCCTGCGCATTCCAGCTGTGGAAGCCGTCCGGACGCCGGTCCTTATCCTTGAAGCCAACCCAGATTTCCGCAATGTGGCGATAAAGCTTGGAACAGCCGCCTTGGACATAGGTCAGACGCAGATCGCCGACCTCGTCGCCCCAGAACGGATCCAGTCCCATCGTAATGGAAGGCAGTGTGGTCGCGACGGTTCCGAGATGCCGCCCGGCGAGGGTTTCTCCGTTGATGCGCAGCGTGCAGTCTGTTTCGCGCATGACGCTGTCGCGCTCCGCCGTGACCGCCTTGACCAGACCGCCGACGACGGCAGCCGATCCGCCAATACCGCGCGTATGCAGCTCGTTCTTCGCATAATCCGTGACCATGGGCAGAGCCCCGGTTGAAAACAGAAAGCCATATTGATCGGGTGCCCCGTCGCAGGACAGTTTGAGCAAGCGCGTTTCCAGCGCGTTCGGGTCCTGATGGATCGATTTCAGGCCGGACCGGCCCACACGCTTCATGCCGATAATCTTGGCGATCTGGTTAGTCATGCCGCCCGATGCAATGGCGAAGTCGGGCAGGGCTCTGTCTTCACCCGATTGTCGCATGACCTCGCTCATCACCGATTGAACCGTGCCGTCGCCGCCTTCGATGACGATAAGGTCCGATGTCTCCAGCGCCGCTTCGACCTGGCTGGGCAAGGTTTCGAACAGGGCCAGATCGAATACGCGCGCATCATGCTCGGTCGCATAGGTCGCGATGCGCGATCCTTTCTTGCCGACGCGTTCGGAATGCGGATTGATGAACAGAGAGGCCGTCATGGTTGGCTACAAGGCTTCCGTACGGGTCAAAAGGAATGCGGACAACAAGCCAAAGGCAAGCAGGGGCATGGCAATGGCCGGGAGGACGGCGATCCCGCCGGACGCAGCAAATGTTGCCATTGCCCCGTCAATGATCAGGAAGATGAAACCCAGTGTGATCCCAAGAATCAATGTCCGGTCGCCCGTATCTTCCCGTCCTGTGCGCTGCATCAGCGCGGCGCAGGCGATCAGAAGAATAATAGCGGCCAGCGGACGGGTCAGGCGGTGCGCATGCCAAAAGGCGTAGGCGAAGCTGGGCTTTGCCCCGCTATTGCCCGGTCGCATGAAATTGCGCATCTCGGACAGTGACAGATCACGCGGCTCAGCCGCCAGTCGGGCGATCGAAGTCGGTGTCTGGTTCGTGGTCCAGACGGCGCTCCCTTCGACCGGATAGGCTTCGCGCGACTCGCCGTCTGCACCCGCGACATCGAGGCGACGAACGCCTTGCAGCGTCCATCCCTGATCGGTGAAGGTGGCGCGGTCGGCCCAGATCACGGACTGGACTTCGCCCAGACCATTGCGCTCGAAGATTTCGAGCTTGGCGAGCGTCTCATAGGATTCGCGGTCAGTGGCGCGCACGATCGCACCATTATCTTCCAGCCAGAGCGGATTGTCGGCTGTGATATTCTTGATCTTATATTCGCCGATACCCCAGGCCTGCAATGAGCGCACGGCGGGTGCCATTGTGTAGTCGATGAAGGTCACAGAGGCGAGCGACGCGCCCAGCACGACCGGGATCATCAGCAGAACCTGCCGCGTCGCACTGATGCCAAAGCCGAGCAGGGCGACAAGTTCATGCTGCCGGATCAGTTTGACGTAGGTCAGCAGGATCGCGACCACGAGGGTAAAGACGAAGATCCGGTCAAAAATGACAGGGGCGCGCAGGGCCATATACTTGAACGTCCCGCGAAACCCTTCGCCGCTGGCAACAATATCCGCGCCATTGGCAAGACTGTCGAGCAGGCCGATCAGCACCAGAAAGCCGAAGACGACGGTCAGCCAGGTGAACAGAAAGGACCGCGAGAGATAGAGCGCGAACTTAAACATGGCGGCCCTCCGGGCGGCCTTGGAGGCGCTGGCGGACCAGCGCGATCAGACGGCGGGCTTCGCCTTGCAGGTGACTGATCCATTGCGCGAAGGATGTCAGTGGCGGTTGTCCCATCTTGAAGGCGCTCTGACGGAAGATGATAGCGGCGAAGATTGCCAGCACAGCCATCAACCCCCAAATTCCGATCCAGGGGGGGATCTTGCCATCGGCCCCCAGTGACTGAGCGAACTCGAGCGCTTTTTGCAGGGATACAAGAAAGACGACGCCGACGAATATGCCTGCAGAGGAGGGGTTTCGCCCGTAATTCAGCCCGAAAGGCACGGCGATGAAGGGCAGGATGAACAGCATCAGCGTCTTGGCAATACGCAGATGCAGCGCGGCATTGTTCGTGTCGCGCGTTATTTCTGTGCGCTGGTCGCCGCGACGATTTTCGAACAGTTCCGCCGAGGTGAGTTCGCGTTCATCATTGCCGCGCGCGCGGAAGGGTACGACGGTTGCCGCCCCGGCGATGGAGGATCCGCCAAAGCCCAGATCGCCGGACAGGCGGCTATTCTCGGTAATCTGATAGGCCCGGCCCGCACCGAGTTGCAGGACCGGGGCGCCGGTTTCCTCACGGATTATGAGTTCGCCTTCATTGGCCGTGGTCAGGCGAAAGCCCGTCTGCGTCCCGTCCGTGTCGATGACAGCCTCATAAATGAAGATCGGGCCGATACCGGCGTCCGGCTTGTCCGTGCCACCGAAAAATGTGCGGTCGCCAACCGTCGTGAACGTGCCCTCGCGCAAGGCGGCTGTGAAGCTTGTCTGCCTCACCGTATTCTCGACCGATCGGTACTGGTAGCGGCCCAGAGGCTGTAGCCAGCCTTCGATGATGACCGAGCTCACAGCGAGGATGGCGGCGACGGCCAGAAAGGGCTTGGTCATATGGGTCAGCGAGACCCCGGCCCCCAGCGCGGCGGTTAGTTCCGAGGATCGCGAGAACCGATCGACCGTGATGATCGTACCGAGCATGAGAGCCATCGGGACGGCCATACCCAGATAGTAGGGCAGCAGCGCGACGATCATGTTGGTTGCATCGGATGCCGGATTGGTCGAGGTTGTCACGACCTCGAAAATGCGCAGCAGACGCTCCAGCAGAAGCACACAACACGCAAAGACGACCAGCCCGCCAATGGCGACCGCAGCCTTTTTGAAAAGATATGTGTTTAGACGTCCCAACAGATTCCTGCGATTTCTACTTTGATAACCTCGGAAGCACGCCATATCCAGAGGGCGTCCCGCATGAATGGTTCATGTCGGACTCATCTTCCGGGGCCTATTGAAAAGCCATGATGAACGCAAATCACTGCTACAGACCCTACCAAAGAATAATTCGCCGGATCGAGCGTGGACGTTTGCCACTGGCTGCGACCGTCGCGACCTGTGCCGCCTTGGCCACGCCCGCCTTCGCGGATGACGAGGCACCGGCCCTTTCTGCCATCGGTATCGAGCGCGGGCTAGAGCTCTATGACTGGGACGCGGCTGATCGCTGCATTCTCGGCTTCCATCAAATCCGCATCACGGTGAACAATGTGACCGAAGAGGGCATATTGAAACTGGAACTGTTCGGCGAAAAGGATTTCATGCGCAGTTCGGGCAAGTTGCGCCGCATTCGCGTACCGGCCGAGGACGGACCGATGCGCGTCTGCATCCATGTTCCGGAAGCGGGCGAATATGCCGTCGTCGGCTATCATGACAAGGACGGGGACCGGAAGCTCGACAAGAAGTGGAATTTCAAGCCCAAAGAGCCTTACGGCCTGTCGAACAATCCGGAAATCAAGTCGCTGCGTCTTCCGAAATGGGAAGAAACACGCTTTACCGTGCCGCATGATGGTGTCGATATTGTCATCAATCTGGTTGACCTGGGCTGATCAGACCCGCCAAAGCGTCCGCTTTACTGGCACACGAGAAACAAGCAGTTTTGCATGGCGGATGCGGCTTCGGACTTGACGGACATTCTGGTCAGCAGCGCCGCGACGGCGTCGGCCGACTTTCTGGAGCTTCCCTATAGCCTCTATGGTGGTGAAGCGGCGTGGCGTGCGCCGTTGCGGATGGAACGGCGCGCCCAGCTCGGCGCCAAGAACCAGGCATTGCAAGGCGTAACGCCCCGTTTCTTTCTCGCCCGTCGCGACGGCCATGTCGTCGGGCGCATCGCTGCCTTCACAAATGCGCGCTACGACGCAGAGCATGGTCGGGAGACGGCCTTTTTCGGCTATTTCGATTGTATCGACGATCCCGATGTGTCCGATGCGCTACTCTCCGCCGCAAAGGATTGGGGTCGGGCTGAGGGTCGGCAGCGCATGGTTGGCCCTGCCATGTGGAGCGTCAATGAGGAAGTCGGCCTGCTGGTCGATGGCTATGGGCATCCGCCCGCCGTCATGATGCCTTACGGTCATCCGCATCAGCTCGACGCCGTTACGCGCAACGGATTTACCAAGGCCGTCGACCTTTATGCCTACCGCGCGGACCTGACCAAAGGCGCACCGACCAACAGATTGGTGCAGAATTCTACGGGCGTTCGCCGAGCGGGATGATGGGCTGAGCTGGCGCACGCTGGGGCGTGACTTTGCCGGCGACGCCCGAATGGCGCTCGATATCTTCAACGATGCCTGGTCCGGCAATTGGGGGTTCGTGCCCTTCTCGGAAACGCAATTTCTGCACATGGCAAAAGAGATGAAGCCGATCATGTTCCGGGACGGGTTCCAGCTCGGTTTCATTGACGGACAGCCTGCCAGCTTCATCTGGATGATTCCGGACGTCAATGCTCTGGTCGAAGGTTTTGAGGGGCGTCTGCTTCCCTTCAACTGGGCCCGGCTGCTCTACCGTCTGAAGGCCAGACAGGTCGATCGGGGTCGGGTGCCGCTGATGGGGCTCAAGCGCGAATTTCATAAGGGACGGCGCGGTGTGGCCCTGACGACGGAAATCTGCTCACGCGCTTTCGATGCTGGCCAAGCGCAGGGCTATAAGCAGTGCGAGCTGTCCTGGATCCTGGAAGGCAATCGCAGCATGAGCGCGATCTGTGACATGGTCGGAGCGGATCTCTACAAGACCTACCGGATGGTCGAGGCTGACCTGTGAGCCGGCGGACGATCATTCTCGCCGGTCAGCGCCCTGGGCCGGATGCGCTCTGTATCCATGCCGACGTGCCGTTCAAGGCGGATATCCCGATTGCGGGCGTGCCAATGCTGGACCGCGTGGCCGGAGCTCTGAGTGAGGCAGGACTGACCCAGCCTTACATTCTGTCCGGCTATCCACACGCACGAGAGGGCTTCGAACGCGCCGAAGGCGGATGCGGCCCAGCCGACAGCGCCATGATGGCCGTCGGAGCAGGCACGTTTCCCGTGCTGATGACGACCTGCGATCACGCGCTGCTGACACCGGATATGGTGCGGGACTTCCTCGCCGGTGCGGAGGCCTCGGGCGCTGATTTCGCCGTCGGACTTGCGAGCCGGGAGACGATCCAGGCGCGCTATCCCGAAACGAAGCGAACCTATCTCTGTTTTCGCGATGTTGCCGTCAGCGGCTGCAACCTCTTCTACATTCGCAACGCAGCTGGACTGGCGGCGATCGAGTTCTGGCGCGATGCGCAGCATCTGCGCAAGCAGCCCCTGAAATTGGCGAGCAAGATCGGCACGCGCATCACGATCCGCTATGCGCTCGGGCGTCTGACGATGAAGGATGCGTTTGCCTATGGCAGCCAGCGCATCGGCGCTGTGGCTGCCCCTGTCCTGCTCGACCATGCCGAGGCCGCGATCGACGTCGATAGTCCGGCCGATCTGGCACTGGTCGAAGATATTCTGTTGCGACGTCAGAAAGCCGTCTGAGCGTGGCATTGCGCCCGAATACGCTGGATACGCGCACGACAACCGGGATCGGGCGGCGGATCGCCTCCAATACCGGCCTCTTGCTGGGGGCAAAAATCGTCGGCACGCTGCTCGGTATCGGGACCTTGCTGATCGCGACCAAGACGCTGACGGCTGCGGAGTTCGGCACGATCGTGTTCCTGCACGCCTATATGCTGTTCTTTGCGGAGGTCGCGACCTTCCAAAGCTGGCAGTCCATCATCCGCTTCGGCACGGACGATATCACCAATAGCGACCGCGCCAGCCTGACGCGGCTGCTGCGCTTCGGCTATACGCTCGATATCGTATCTGTCTTGCTGGGCTATCTGCTGGCGATCGGCGCGTTCAGCCTCGTCGTGATGATCGCCGATGCGCTGCCGGGCCTGTCACCGGGCGAGGGTGTTGATATCGACGCGTTACAGACGCTGGTCACCCTCTACTGTCTAGTCATTCTGGCGCGGTTTACGAGCACCTCGATCGGGGTTTTCCGACTGTTCGACAAATTCTCCATTCTGGCCGTCGAAGCGCTCATTCTGCCGATCGTGCGGTTTGGCGGCGCGGTCTTGGCGGCGTCGCAGGGATGGGGCCTGACGGGCTTCGTTGCAGCCTGGTTTTCTGGCTCGCTGGCACAATATGTCTTCCTTTGGGTCGCCGGGGGTATCGAGCTTCATCGTCGCGGCCTGCTGGGCGAGGTTTGGCGGACCAAGACGCGTTTCTTCAGGCCGCATCGTCCGATCTGGGCCTTCGTTATCAAGTCCAATGTCGATTCGACCCTGGCCACAGGGGTCATGCATCTGCCGCAACTACTGGTCATGGCCCTGTTCGGACCAGTCTGGAACGGTGTGTTCAAGATCGCCGAGGAAGTAGCCAAGCTCCTGACGGAAGGGTTCAAGCTGCTGGATCAGGTCATCTATCCCGAATTGGCCAAACTGGTCAGCCTCGATCAGTCGGACAAGATCTGGCGCATCGTGACGCGGGCTGCAGGCATATTACTCGGCATCGGTCTGGCATTTTCGGCGCTGATCTTCCTGTTCGGCGAGGCGGTCCTGACCGCGATCTTCGGGCCTGATTATGCGCAGGCCGTGCCATTGGCCGGTCTTCTCGTGCCAGCTGCGGCGCTGATGGGCGCGGCAGCTCCTCTCTATCCGATCTTCTATGCGACCGACCGTCCGGGACGCGCCATTATGACTCGCGGTGCAGCCTTGTGCGTCTATATTGCGACCTTCCTGTTTGCAGCGGCCACCATCGGCCGGCTCGCGCCCGGCTTTGCGTCGCTTGCAGCCAATAGTTTCGCTGTGATCGTCCTGGTTTTCGCCGCGCGCAGTGCCCTGCGCTCGGCCCGCATGCCCGCGGACGTTACATCGGAAAGCAAGGTTTGACATGACCCGTCTGGCTATTTTCGATCTTGATTACACGCTCACGCGCCAAGGCACGTGGGGTCGGTTTGTCCTGCGCAGCATGAAAGCCCGGCCCCTCGGCCTGCCGCCGCTGCTTCTGGCGGCTGGCTGGACGCAGTTGCGTTACAAACGCGGCGCTGTTCCGCGCATCGCCGTGAAGACGGCGATGATGCGGCGGTCCATGGTCGGGCGCACGCGGGAAGAGCTGAGCGACGTTGCCGACGCATTGATCGCAGACGACATGCAGAACGGGCTGAACCTGCGTGTGCTCGACGCGCTCCGTGCGCATCAGCAGGCAGGTGACATCGTCCTGATCGCCAGCGCTGCCGTCGATTTGCTTGTCGAGCGCTACTGCGAAGCGCTCGGAGCACACGGACAGGTCTCGACGCGCATGGCATGGACTCAGGATGACCGTCTGGCCGACCATTTCGCATCGGACAATTGCTACGGGACGCAGAAGATGGACCGGATCAAGGGCTTGCTTACAGAGCGAAATCTGTTGCCCAGCCATGTAACGGCCTATTCCGACAGTCGCGCCGATGCGCCGATGCTGGAATTTGCCGACAAGGCGATCATTGTCGCGCCGAAACGCAAGACGCGTGACTACGCGCAACGCATGAATTTCGAAATCTGGTAGTGTTTTGTAACGCCAAATTGACTAAACACGGCGCGTAAAAATGTTAAAGACGATTTGGATGACGCATTAATGGCCTTCGGCCAGCGTGGAATATCCGAACGATAAAAATTGGAGACGACCGCTCTCTTTCGAGCGCGAAAGTCTGGAAGGCGTACGTCTTCCTCTTCAGGAAAGTGCCACGTGGACCTGCGGCTTAAACTGACAGATGCGGACAGACATCGCCTCAAGGTGATGTTTCTGGCCAAGCATGCGTTGGGCGATGGCAGCATGGATTCCGAAGACGGGTTGCATGCCGTCTATCATCATGAATTGCGGCAAGTGCTGGAGCAGATTGTCCCGAATTTGTCGGTTGGCAGCCGTTATTCGGATCTGTTCGCGCAGCCGGATTACGACTTCCTCTTCACCATGCTCAATCGGGGCGGATTCAAAAATTCGGAAATGTTCGGGCCGCTTTTCAGCGTCTGGCGCGATGTTCCGCATCTCGGCGCTTCGCCGATCCTGCGCGGCGTGGGTGACGACAAACATCTGACCAAGCTTTGCGCGCGGGCCCGCGGCGTCACGACACCGGACAGTGCGATCTATCGCTATGGCGGTGTACCGCAGGATCCGCAGCCCTTTGCGGATGGCCCGATGATGGTCAAGCCGAATGCCAGTTCAGCCTCATGGGGCGTGAAAAAATGCGCCGACTGGGCGGACGCGAAAGCTCATATGGCCGAGCTGATGGCGGAAGACGATCGCCACGACGTCATTGTGGAACGCTTTGTCGATGGGATCGAAATGGCGGTTCCAGTCGTGCCCGGCGCTGACGGGATGCCAGCCTTCCTGCCGGTCATGATCTATGACGGCGAGGATTTGCGCCTGCGGACCTATCAGGAGAAGCGGTTCCGGGAATCCAATACGGAATGGCGTGTCTGCGATGATAGCCGCCTGTCGGATCATATCCTTGCGGACGTGCAGAAGCTGATGCCGGAAATCTGGCCATTCGACTTTGGCCGCTTCGAATTCAAATATGTACCTGAAACAGGTGCGTTTTCCTTCATCGAGCTGAATATGAGCTGTAACCTCTGGTCCAAGAAGACGGTCGCCAGTAGCTGGCGCAGCCTGGGACACAGCCATGCCGAGTTGATCGAAACGATCCTGACCGGCTCTCTGCTGCGCCAGGGCGTGATAACCGAGTATGTCCGAGGAGCAGAATCATGAGCGTTTCAGCCCTGGTTCTGGCCGCACGCCGCCCCGGCGTGGAGGACCCGCTCGCGGTCAAGGCGGGCGTATCGCATAAATGCCTGATCGAGATGGATGGGGGCCCGATGATCGAGCTGGTGCTTCGTTCGCTCGCCGGATCGGCTCATGTGCGGGACATTTTCATTTCGATCGATGACCCGGCTGCGCTGGACGATGTGATTATGATCCATGACGGCAGTCTGGGCAAACCCGTCACGATTTTGCAAAGCTCTGACAATCTGTTCGAAAGCGTCAAGGATGCGATGGCGGACCGGACGCGGTTTCCGATCATCATCTGTACAGCGGACAATGCCTTGCAGACGGTGGAGATGGTCGATCACTTCTGCGTCAATTTCGAAGACGCGGATTGCGATGTCGCCGTGGCACTGACACCGGCGGAAGTGATCTGGGCGAAATATCCGGACGGTCAGCGGCGACCCTATACATTCAAGGACGGGAAATACTCCAACTGCAACCTGTTCGGGTTGCGGACACCGCAATCTGTCGCGGCAGCGGAAGCGTTTCGCGGTGGCGGCCAGTTCGGCAAATCGAAAGCCCGTATTTTCAAGGCTTTCGGCCTGATCAATCTGCTCATGTATCATTATACGCTGGTCACGCTGGATGACGTGTTCGCCCGCTTGTCGAAGCGATTTCGCGTCACGGTCGTGCCGATCATCATGCCCTTTGCCGAAGCGCCGATCGATGTCGACAATGAGCGTACCGAGCGGATCGCTCGTGAAGTGCTAGCAGAACGGCGGCGCCTGGCTGCGTCCTGACGGAGATGGGGCGGATTCCGGCGTGGACGGGCCGGGCGGGCTGAATTAAAGCACCGCGTCATGACCGATGCCGAAACAGACACTGCACCCGCGGCAGATGCACGTCCCGAAAAACCTGCTCACCTGAAGAAAGGTCGCCGGGCATGGGTCAAACGCAATGGCAAGAAACTGGTGCGCAAGATTGCGGGCTATCAGGCTGCACAGTCCATAGTGCCGGACACACCCAAGATTGACAATGCGCACTTCCCCTGGCTGCATATCTTCACAGATAACTGGGAAACCATTCGCGACGAGGCGAAAGCCGTTCTGGCTTTCCGCGACGATATTCCGGCCTTTCATGAACTGTCCCCGGATCAGTACCGCCTGTCACAGGCGAAAAATTGGAAGACTTTCATCCTGTACGGTTTCGGTCAGCGCATGGAGACCAACACCAAGCTGACACCCAAGACGGCGGACCTGCTAGCGAACGTCCCGAACCTGCAGACCGCGATGTTCTCGATCCTCGCCCCCGGCTATCATATTCCGGCCCATAAAGGCGTTACCAAGGGTATTCTGCGTAGTCATATCGGCCTGATCATTCCCAAGGATCGGGAGAAGTGCCGCATTCGTGTCGATGACACGATCACGGCCTGGAAAGAGGGGGAAATCTTCGTCTTCGACGACACGTATGAGCATGAAGTCTGGAACGACACAGACGAAGAACGCGTCATTCTGCTGTTCGATTTCGACCGCCCGATGAAATTTGGCGGGCGTCTGCTCAACAAGACCTTCCTGCAGATCATGAAGCTGACGGCCTTCTATCAGGACCCGAAAAAGAACCTGCAATCGGCCGAGGACCGCATGGAAGCCGCGATCCGTCAGGCCGACGCCAATATGGAGGCGATGAGCGACCCGGCGGGGTAGAACAGGATCGTGCTTCGGGGAGGTGCGTCGACGGTTACTGTGAGTCCTCTGATCGGGGGGTCATGGGTTCCGGTGGAGAAATTTTCGGGATGATCGGATCGGCGTAAGCGAAAAAATCACGGCCATAGAAGTTTGAACGTTCCTGCCAGAAGCGTTGAAACCCCATTTCTGCCGTTGAGAAGTGTTTGATTCCGGCATCGATGCCACTCCAGTAGTCAGGGGGCATGGCGCCGCTATGGTATTGGTTGAAGGCGTATTCCCACTGATCCATCGTTGCGTGGTAGTAGCTCGCACACCTTAGCCATTCGACTTCGCTAACTGCGTAGGGGTTTTGGGCGCATCTGACCGTGAGGGCTGCGAATTCGGGATTCGTTGCGATTTGCAGCATATTCGCATGGATTGATGCCATCATATTGTTCGTGCTTTGACTCTGCAGAAGTTTGTTGTTGGCCGACATCTGCATGGCGAGATAAATGACGGACAGGACGACGGCCAATGCGGCGATGATTTCGGCGAAAAGAGCGATCACTTCGAGACGAGATTTCCTCAACAGCATCGCCGTCGACTCCGTGGGCGCCTGTTGAAGTATCACGTCTGTTTCTAGAGTGGACATCTGTTCAGTCATTTTCACTATCTTGATTCCGGTTTTCAACGTCATCGATAATAGCGATGACGGAGAAGGTCTGGTCGATATGATTGATGGCTTCGAGTGTCATGATGCTGTGTCGGGTTTCGGATCACTTCTGTCGAAACGCCGTCATTCCTGGCCTTGTTGCAGGGCGGCACTCAGGTCTTTCAGGGACTGACGTAACGGTTCGATGCTGATCTCAAGCAACGAGAATTGAAGGGTGACGTTTTCCCCAAACGCATTTTTGAAGGCTGTATCAGCTCCCATGGCCGCCGTGTCGCAGAGATAGACGGGATCATATGGATCGATCTCGAAATCCGAGAGGGTCGTCTTTCCACTATCTAGATCCATGACGATCATGTCTGGAAACGCACGCGACAACAAAGTGATTTTCCCGCGGTTAGACTCGTCAATTACCCGGCCAGTCTCCCACAATTCGGTCAGTTTGGATATGGCGCGGACGATATCCGGATCGCGGATCAGCCCCATCTGACCCGTGGCCTTGAGTTCTTCCAGAATGGGAAGACCACCGACGCCGACCAATGGGTAGTGGCTGAAACCGATGGCCTGACATTCGTCGTGGGTCAGCTCTGCCCGATCCTCTATGCCGAAAATCACACGACGCGCGGAGAGCAGATTCGACAGTCGGTATTGCAGAAACAGTTCGGTCGCCGCCAAATCCGCCGCTTGCATCTGCGCAACGTCGGCCTGCAGCCGCTCCAGAATGGCCCGCTCGGCCCGCGAGTCGCCCGAACGCTGTTCCAGTTGGCGAACTGGATGCCCAGGAAGACACCGAATACGACGATCAGAAGATCGAGCAACACAGCCGTCCAGTTCTGTTCCTCCAGATGTTCGGCTATGCGGCGCAGCAGCATGTTGGGCTCCGATCAATTCAGGTCGACAACCTCGTAGCCCAGCTCTTCCAGTCGGGCTTTCTGGCTGGCGGCGTCACCGACCACAATGATGCGCATGGCATCAGGGCGGATATGCGCTTCGGATACGCGGACCGCATCGTCGAGCGTCATGCCCTGAACGCGCGCCATGCGCCGGGCCTTGATGTCGGCAGGCAGGTCGTTGCGGCTGATGTCCTGCACCAGACCCAACTTGTCGCCGAGCGTCTCCGTCTCCAGCGCCTGACCGCGCATCAGCGATTCCTGCATTTCGGACAGTTCGGCTTCGGTCATGGTGCGACCATGGTCAGCGACGATATCGCGGATCAGTTCCAGGCTTTCCTTGGTCGCATTGGTCCGCACGGATGTGCGCACGACGAAGGAACCCGTATCCTTATCGGCGGCCGCGCCCGAGCCGATGCCATAAGTATAACCCTTATTGACGCGGAGTTCCGTCATCAGCTTCGAGGTGTAGATGCCGCCAAGCGGGAAGTTGAGCGCGTCAAGGATCGGATAGTCCGGATCGGTCGATGTCACCGCTGGCCGGGCCATGCGGATGACGGATTGCTTGGCCTCTGGCACATCATGGAAATAGATGACGGTTTCATCGACAGGGGCCATGGCCGGGCGCGGCTTCGGCGTGAGGTCGCCCTCGACCGGATCATCGATGCCGCCAAAGACGCTAAGTATGTCAGCCTCCTCATAATCACCGACAATGTTCAGCGTCGCCGTCGAGACATCCATATAATTGGTATGGAAGGCTTTCAGATCGTCCAGTGTGACCGCCCGGATTTGGTCTTCCGATCCCGATCCGGCAACGGATAGCGCACTCTCGGCGGGATAGGTGAGACGCGCTTCCGCCTGAGAGGCAAGGAAGTTCGGATTGGCCTGCGCAGCGACCGCGCCCTGCGCATATTGCTCGCGCAGGGTTTCGAACTCAGCTTCGTCGAAAGCAGGCGCATTGATCATGTCGTCGATCAGCGCGACTGTGGCATCAAGGTTGCGCGCGAGCGTCTTGCCGCGAATTGTGGTGAAACGGTTGCCGGTCGAGACGCTGACGCTGGAGCCGAGATTGCCGAGGGCTTCTTCGAACCCGGCTGTGTCGAGATCGCCCGCGCCCTTCATCAACAGATCGCCCATCATGGCAGCCACACCAGGCTTGTCGGACGTGGCGCGGTTCTTGCCTGCGTCGAAATCGATCGAAAATTCGATCAACGGCACTTCGTCGGACTGAATGCCGACAATCTCCAGACCATTGGCGGCCTCAGTTGTCCAGATGCTCGGAACGGGCAATGTGTAAGCCTCGCCAAAAGGCGGCTCGACCGTGCGGTCGAAGGCTGACGGTGTAGGTTCGAAGACACGCGCATCCGGGTCGTAGGGCACATCGGCTTCGGCACCCTGGACGACGACTTCCTCGACCACTTCGGCGATTTCCGCGCCTTCCAGTCCGAGTTCCGGCGAGCCCTTGGGCACGAAGGAGGTCGCGACATAGGGCTTGTCCTTGATGTAGCGGTTATAGACATCCATCACATTGTCCGCGGTGACGGCCCGTAGCGCCGCAATGTCGTCATCCAGATAGCCCGGATCGTCGCGGAAGAGGTTGTATTCGGCCAGGGCGATCGCCTTGCCGAGAGCGCTCTGGACTTCGTCATAAACAGAGACTTCGGCGACCGTCTTGATGCGGTCCAGCGCCTCTTCGGGAATACCGTTTTCCTCGAACCGGGCAAAAGCGGTCGCAATGGCGGGTACCAGATCGTCAATATCCTCGCCGGCTTTGGGAGACAGGGACAGATAGACCTCGCCAGCCAGCTCCTTTTCATAGGTGAAACCGCTCACGCCGGTGGTCAGTTGCTCTTCGTCAATCAGGACCTCGTTGAAGGGCGCGCGTTTACCTTCGGTCAGATAGGTCATCAGGACCGACAGGGCGTAGGAGTCCGGATGATATTCCGGTACGGTCGGCCAGACCATGGTCAGACGCGGCAGCTTGGCGAAATTGTCTTCATGCAGCAGGCTGATCGTTTCGGTCAGAGTCGGATTCTCGACCGTGCGTTCCGGCTGCGTCTCACCAGCCGGGATTTCGCCGAAATATTTTTCGACCAGGCTGCGGGCTTCCGCTGGATCGAAATCGCCTGTGATCGTCACTGTGACGTTCTGCGGCGTGTACCATTTGGCAAAGAAGTCCTTCGTGTCCTGCAGCGTCGCATTTTCCAGATCCTCGAGCGAGCCGATCACTGTGTGATGATAGGGGTGGCCTTCTGGATAGATCGCTTTGCCGATCACGTAGAAATTATGACCGTATGGCTGATTGTCGACGCGCTGGCGCTTTTCGTTCTTCACCACCTGCTTTTCGCGGTCGATGACATTCTGGTTCACCGTATTGATGAACCAGCCTAGCTTGTCGGCTTCGGCCCAGATCACTTTTTCAAGCGCATCCGCCGGGACGGCCTGAAAATATTGCGTCATGTCCGTGGTGGTGAAGCCGTTCGTACCTTCGCCGCCGATCCGCGTGTTCATCAGGTCCAGACCGCCATAGCCGAGATTTTCGGAATCAAGGAACAGGAGGTGCTCGAACAGATGGGCGAAGCCCGTCTTGCCCGTCAGCTCCCGCGCCGAGCCGACATGGGCGGCCAGATTGATGGCAACGATGGGGTCGGACTTGTCGACATGCAGGATCACGTCGAGTCCGTTATCCAGCGTGAATTTCTCGAACTCCAGCTGGGGCAGGGCCTCGGATGTGGCCATCTCGGCGGGCGTCGCTTCGGTGACGTCGGTTGCGGGGTCGCTGGCCGCTGTACAGGCAGCAAGCGCAAGAGCGGAGGCAAAGAGGAGGGCATGGCGTTTCATGATGGCACTCATAACGATTATCGATAAATTCCGTCTATAGTCGGCGGGATCGGCGAATGCTAGGGCTGATCCATGGATGATCTCCACATACGCAACGGGCTGATGGTTCCGGCCAGCGCGATCAGCGTCGATGCCGTCAAGGGCACCGGGCCGGGCGGGCAGTCGGTCAACAAGACTAATTCGGCGGCGCAGTTGAGAGCCTATGTCGATGCGTTCGGCTGGCCGGACGGGCTGCGGGACCGGGTGCTGAAACATGCCGACTCGCGGATCAGCGAAAGTCAGCGCGCTGTCATCATACACGTCTCGACGCACCGCAGCTTTCACCGCAATCAGGATGAGGCGATGGACCGGCTGGCGCGGCTTCTGCAAAAGGCGCTGCATCGTGACAAGCCACGCCGCAAGACCCGCCCCTCACGCAGCGCCGTGCGGCGCGCCGTAAAGGCCCGCAAACACCGCGCGGAAATCAAATCCTTGCGTGGACCGGTCCGGGACTGGCAGTAATACTCAGGCCGGAACGTGTCGCTGACACTTGCGCCGCGCCGTGCGACTCGCTAAGGGGCGCGCCGATGCATGCGGCCTCGTCCCTCTCTAGCAGGTGTGAGGCCGTTTCTACGTTTTGAGATGATGGAGGCGACCATGGCGGTCCCTAAGAGTAAGATCAGCAATTCGCGCCGTGGCATGCGTCGCGCGCACGACCGTCTGAACAACCCGACCTATGTCGAGGACAAGGACAGCGGCGAACTGCGCCGTCCGCACCATATCGACCTGAAAAGCGGCATGTATAAAGGCCGTCAGGTCCTGAAGGCCAAAGACTAGCCTTTCGATAACGCGACCGGGAAACCGGATCGCGCACATTCGTTCGAATTAACCCGGCACGCCTGCGTGTCGGGTTTTTCTGTCTGGGCCTGTCCTGAACCGGGCTGTGCGGTTGACTCCATCCGTGATGGGACTAATTCGCGCCGCATGATCGAGATCGAAACCATACATGCCCGCGAAATCTTGGACAGTCGGGGCAATCCGACGCTCGAAGTGGATATTACCCTGAGTGACGGGGCGTTCGGGCGGGCAGCCGTCCCAAGCGGCGCTTCGACAGGCGCGCATGAGGCCGTCGAACTGCGCGACGGCGACACGGAGCGCTATCTCGGCAAGGGCGTTCTCAAGGCCGTCATGAACGTGAATACGGAAATCGCCGACACGCTCGAAGGGCTGGACGCTGAAAATCAGCGGGGCATCGACGAAATCCTGAAAGTGCTGGACGGGACTGAAAATAAGGGCCGACTCGGCGCGAACGCCATGCTCGGTGTCAGCCTCGCCCTCGCCAAGGCTGTCGCCGACAGTTTGCAGGTTCCACTCTACCGTTATGTCGGCGGAGCCAATGCCCATGTGCTGCCCGTACCGATGATGAATATCATCAATGGTGGTGAACATGCCGACAATCCGATCGATATTCAGGAATTCATGATCATGCCGGTCGGTGCCGAAAGCTTCTCCGATGCGTTGCGCTGCGGTGCGGAAATCTTCCATGCGCTGAAAGCCCAGCTGAAAGCTGACGGGCACAATACCAATGTCGGTGATGAAGGGGGGTTCGCGCCCAACCTGTCATCGACACGCGATGCGCTCGACTATATCGTCAAAGCCATCGCTGCGGCGGGCTACAAGGTCGGCGACGATGTGTTCCTCGCGCTCGACGTCGCATCGACCGAGTTTTTCGAGGATGGCCGCTATGAGCTGCGCGGCGAGGGCAAGAGCCTCAGCTCGAACGAATTTGCCGACTATCTGGCGCAGCTGAGCGAAGACTATCCGATCATTTCGATCGAAGATGCGATGGCAGAGGATGACTGGACCGGCTGGGTGCATCTCAACAGCATGATCGGCGACCGGGTTCAGCTTGTCGGTGACGATCTGTTCGTGACCAATCCGAAACGCCTGCAGTCCGGCATCGATACGGGGGCGGCCAACTCCATTCTGGTCAAGGTCAATCAAATCGGGACTCTCTCCGAAACGCTCGACGCTGTCGATATGGCGCACCGGGCCGGATTTACAGCCGTGATGAGCCATCGTTCGGGCGAAACGTCGGACACGACGATCGCCGACCTCGCGGTCGCGACCAATTGCGGTCAGATCAAGACAGGCAGCCTGGCCCGGTCCGACAGGCTCGCCAAATACAACCAGCTCTTACGTATCGAAGAAGAGCTGGGCGAGATGGCGCATTATGCCGGGCGATCTGTTCTGAAACGCTGATCCGGTTGAAACGCCGATCAGGCGGCGTTTGGGCGCTCCTCTTTACAGGGCGTAAACCCTGTTGGGTTCATGGTGGCGTGTGATGCGCCTGCCCAGACCGACATTGCCGGATATGAAGCGTCGCGCGCCTGTAGCGGCGCTGCTCATGCTCTACCTCTATCTCGGTTTCCATGCCTTTTCCGGTTCGCAGGGTATTGTGCGCTGGGCCGAAAACTCGGCCAAGGCCGAACAACTCGAGGCCCGACTGGCCGCGTTGCAGGCGAAGCGGGACGCCCTGCAGGCCGATGTCGACCTGCTCGCCTCGACTTCGCTTGATCTCGATACGCTGGATATCGAAGCGCGCCGGACATTGTTCGTGGCAAAACCCGGCGAAATCACAATATGGCTTGACCCTTAGCGCTGGCATGTGAAGAAGCGCGGTGTGTTCGGTACTTCGTGCCGGGAATTGACGCTGACAGCGCTGTCGGAGTGTTAAATGGCTGCCAAAACCACGAAAAAGACGACTCGCAAGACGAAGCCCGCCGTCCTGAAAACGGATCAGGACGAGCTCCTTGGCTATTACCGGGACATGCTTCTGATCCGGCGATTCGAGGAGCGGGCCGGTCAGCTTTACGGCATGGGTCATATTGCCGGTTTCTGTCACCTCTATATCGGCCAGGAAGCGGTCGTGACGGGCTGCAAGGCCGCGATGCAGGATGGCGACCAGATGATCACTGGCTATCGCGATCATGGTCACATGCTGGCGCTGGACATGACGCCGAAAGGCGTGATGGCCGAGCTGACCGGGCGCGCCACGGGCTATTCCAAGGGCAAGGGCGGGAGCATGCACATGTTCTCAACCGAGAAGAAATTCTATGGCGGCCACGGCATTGTCGGCGCGCAAGTGCCGATCGGCGCGGGTCTCGCCTTCGCCAATCAATATCTCGACAACAAGGCCGTCAGCCTCGCTTTCTTCGGCGACGGTGCGTCCAATCAGGGCCAGGTCTATGAGGCCTTCAACATGGCCAAATTGTGGGACCTGCCGGTCGTGTTCGTGATCGAGAACAATCAGTATGCAATGGGTACAAGTGTCAAGCGTGCGTCCGCCGAGACCGAACTGTTCAAGCGCGGCATCAGCTTCGAAATCGAAGGCAGGCTGGTCAACGGCATGGACGTGCTGGCTGTGCGCGATGCGGCGCAGGACGCGATCGATCACGCCCGGGCGGGAAAGGGGCCGATGATTCTGGAGATGGAAACCTACCGCTATCGCGGCCACTCCATGTCCGACCCGGCCAAGTACCGGTCCCGCGACGAAGTGACGAAGACTTGCGACGAGAGCGATCCGATCGAAGGCGTCAAGAAGCGCATCCTCAGTGAAGGCTGGGCCGACGAAGACGCGCTGAAAGAGATCGACAAGGAAATCAAGGCCATCGTCAAGGAAGCCGCCGACTTCGCCATCGAAAGCCCGGAGCCCGACCCGTCAGAGCTCTGGACGGATGTGCTGATTGAGGCTGACTGAGTGAGGTTTTTACTGCCACTCGCTGTCGTTATTGCCGCTCCAAGTCATGCTTTTGCGGATGATGCGGAACTGCGCAAGAAAGATGCAATCGAGGCATCCTGCAACTCACAAACACTATTGGAGGCGCTTGAGTGCTTAAGGTCTCATCTGTCCGAGGACGATCACGAGACGGTCGTGAATAGCTCTTTTGACAAACTGGCTATGTATCACTTTGGTTGGGGAACGGGGATCCGAAACAGTTGGGGGCTTTGGGCGGGAAATACCCCCATATCCCAATATTTCAGGGATTTAGGCGTATCGCACCCTGATGATATGAGTGGGATCATCATCGACAGTTACTGGCTTTACTTTAACGATTGTGACATCCAGCTCGACAAGCAAGTGGCTTATTATCAGGCATATTGGTCTCAGGAAGACACCGAAGCTGATGAAACGTCCGCCGAAGCATTCTCTTTTAATAAGAACTCTCTGGAATGTAAGACCTAAATGAAGCTCGCCCAGCTCAATATCGCTGACGCTCGGTTCGAGACGGATGAGCCGCAGATGCACGGTTTCACATCGCGGATCGATGCCATCAATGCGCTGGCCGACCGGGCGCCGGGCTTCGTCTGGCGCATGGTTGATGACGGACCGGAAGACGGCGCACTGAGCCTGCGCATGGAAGGCCATGGCCCGATGACACTGGTCAATATGAGCGTCTGGGAGAGTGTCGAGGCGCTGTATGGGTTTGTCTATCAGACCGCCCACGCCAAGGTCATGCGCGGCAAGGCGGACTGGTTCACGCCGACCATTGATACGCATATGGTGCTATGGTGGGTTGAGGATGGTCACATCCCGAACCTCGATGAGGCAAAGGCGAAGCTCGACCGGATTCGCGTCAAAGGCCCGACACCTGACGCCTTCTCCTTCACCGTGCCCTTCGACGAAACCGGAATCCCGATAACGCCGCCCATGGGGCGGAAGGACTGTGCCTGATGCCGACTGAAATCAACTATCTCCTTTCTGCCGTCGCGCTCTACCTCTTCATGATCGTCATGCAGGCGGTGGCCGCGACCGTGTCGAAAAAAGCCAGCGTGTCTGAACTCGTGGGGCCGCGCGACGACCTGCCGACGACAGGGCTGTCGCCCTTTCATGGCCGGACCAAACGGGCGCAGGCCAACTTCACCGAGGGCATGATCATGTTCGTGCCGCTCGTGCTGATCGCGGCCCATATGGATGTCTTCAATGTCACGACCGCGCTTGGCGCGATGCTGTTCTTTTATGGTCGATTGGCCTTTGCCATTTTCTATTATCTCGGCACGCCCTGGCTGCGAACGCTGGCTTGGTTCGTGTCGCTGATCGGTATCATTCTCTTTATCGTGGAGCTCGCTCTCTAATGGCAATCGATATTCAGATGCCCGCTTTGTCTCCGACCATGGAGGAGGGGACGCTCGCCAAGTGGATGGTGAAGGAAGGCGACACGGTTCAGAGTGGTGACATTCTGGCCGAGATCGAGACCGATAAGGCGACGATGGAGGTCGAAGCCGTCGATGAAGGCACCATCGGCAAGCTGCTGGTCGCCGAAGGGTCCGAGGGCGTGAAGGTCGGCGCAGTCATCGCGCAGCTGCTGGAAGAGGGCGAGAGTTCAGACGATCTGTCCGCGCCCGCGCCCGATGATGCGGGCGATGACAAGCCCGGCAGCACCGGCCCGGCCCATCCTGAAAATGCGGATGCCAACCGCGACGGCTCGGACGGTCAGGCGCCGGTCGGGAAACCCGTCGGCAACGATCCTGACATTCCAACCAATATCAAGATGGTCGAGACGACTGTGCGCGACGCGTTGCGCGATGCCATGGCCGAGGAAATGCGGCGCGACGAAACCGTTTTCGTCATGGGCGAAGAGGTCGCAGAATATCAGGGTGCCTATAAGGTCACGCGTGAACTGTTACAGGAATTCGGCAGCCGCCGCGTGGTCGATACGCCGATTACCGAATATGGCTTTGCCGGCATCGGCGTTGGCGCGGCCTTTGGCGGGCTGAAACCCATCGTCGAATTCATGACCTTCAACTTCGCCATGCAGGCGATCGACCATATCATCAACTCCGCAGCCAAGACTCTCTATATGTCCGGCGGGCAAATGCGCTGTCCGATCGTGTTCCGCGGCCCCAACGGAGCGGCGTCCCGCGTCGGTGCGCAGCACAGTCAGGACTATGGCTCCTGGTATGCCCATGTGCCGGGCTTGCGCGTGATTGCACCCTATGATGCCGCCGATGCCAAGGGGCTACTGAAGGCGGCGATCCGCGACCCCAATCCGGTCGTCTTTCTTGAGCATGAACTTCTCTACGGCGAAAGCTTCGATGTCCCCGACATGGATGATTTCGTGATCCCGATCGGCAAGGCGAAGGTGCGCCGGAAAGGAACGGACGTGACCATCACGGCGCAAAGCCGCATGGTGAAATTCGCCCTCGAAGCCGCCGATATTCTGGCCCAGGACGGGATCGATGCCGAAGTGATTGATATGCGGACCCTGCGCCCGCTCGACACGGACACAGTGATCGAAAGTGTAAAGAAAACAAACCGCATCGTCTGCGCCGAGGAAGGCTGGGGCCAGCACGGGATCGGCGCCGAAATCGCCGCCCGCGTCGTGGACGAAGCTTTCGACTATCTCGACGCCCCACCCGCGCGTGTGTTCCAGAAAGACGTACCGCTGCCCTACGCGGCGAACCTGGAGGCGCTCAGCCTTCCCGGAACGGAAGATGTGGTGAAGGCAGCGAAGGCTGTTTGTTATAAAAACTGAACCCCACCGCCGCGTGCCAGCGGCTTGCATGACTTAAAGGAGACCCTCATGCGCTTTACGAAAACTGTTCTGATTACAGGCGCCCTGTTCGCTCTGTCTGGTTGCGTCAGCATTCAGGCGACGGACACGTCGCTCGATCTCGATACGGGCCAAACGAGTGCGAGCCTGTCGGATCGCGTGCAGATCAAAACCGCAGTCATGGATTATTTCGAAGGGCAGGGTGAGGGCAGTTTCAAGCGGCTCGACCGCGCTTTCAATGATAACGCCTCCATGTTTGGCGTTTCGACCAATGATGACGGCGAAGACTATCTTCGCGTCTGGCCGAAAATGAGCGAAGTGGTGAAGAACTGGTCGCGCAATCCCAATCCGGATGCGGAACCTCGCGACGGCGAAATCATGAGCATTGATGTCGCGGATGGTCGGATCGCGACCGTCTTGTTCCGCTCCACTGATCGTTTCTATGATGCGCTGACGCTGGTGAAGATCGACGGCCAATGGGAAATCGCGTCCAAAGTCTTCATCCGGCAAATGCCCTAGCCATGTCGGCGCGCGGGTTTGAGATCATGGTGGGCGCAGTCGCGCTACTGTTCACGGCGATTTTCGCCGCCATGGTCATGCCCGCGCTCACAGCGGATTTTGATCCGGTCGGAGCGGCCCTGTCGGGCTTCGTCAATCCGTATGCGTCGGGCTATGCGTGGGATGCGATCCTGTGCTGGGTCATCTTGAGCGTCTGGATTCTCTATGAACGCCAGACATTACAGGTTAAGTATGGCTGGATCTGTATTGCGCTCGGTCTTGTGCCGGGCGTGGCCGTCGGGTTCGGGCTCTATCTGATCCTGCGGATGCGAACATTGAAATCAAAGGCGAACAATGCCCATTGAAGTCCTCATGCCCGCCCTGTCTCCGACGATGGAGGAAGGCACGCTTGCCACCTGGATGGTCAAGGAAGGCGACACGGTCAATTCCGGTGACGTGCTGGCAGAGATCGAGACCGACAAGGCGACGATGGAAGTCGAAGCCGTCGATGAAGGCACGGTCGCACGTATCTTGGTCGAAGCGGGTTCTGAAGGCGTGAAGGTCAACGCACCGATCGCGATCCTGCTTGAAGACGGCGAGGATGCGAGCGCACTGGATGGGTATAGCGCGGGTGGAGGCTCTGCGTCGCACTCAGACGCAAAAGAGCAGCCGAAGGAGACACCGGCAGTGGACGCCGGGGACAGATCATCAGATCAGCCCTCCTCCGCACCTGTTGCCGGAGCCTCGTCCGGCAATGAGGAGCGCATTTTCGCAAGCCCTCTCGCCAAGCGTATGGCCGAGCAAGCTGGGCTTGATCTGGCCTCTATTACGGGCTCTGGCCCGAACGGACGGATTGTGAAGGCGGATGTCGAGTCCGCGCAAGCCGCGCCTCAGCCATCGGCTCGACCAACGCCTCAACCGGATGCGAAACCTGAGCCAGCCCCCGCGACGACGACAGAAGTCGGCCTGCCGCGTGGTGGCGGAGCGGAAACCCTCACTAAAATGGGGATCGCGCCGGAAAGCTACCGCTTGGAACCTCTGGACGGTGTGCAGAAGGTGATTGCCCGCCGTCTGACCTCGTCTAACGTCAATGTGCCGGATTTCCCGCTGACCGTCGATTGCGAAATCGACGCGCTGCTGGCCATGCGCAAGGAACTGAACGGGCAGGCCCCCGAAGGGATCAAGATCAGCGTCAACGACATGCTTATCCGGGCCTGTGCGCTCAGCCTCAAGGCCGTGCCGGAATCCAACGCGAGCTATACGGAAGACGGCATCGCTTATCATCACAATGCCGATGTCGCCGTCGCGGTTGCGTCGGAAAAGGGCTTGATCACGCCGATCGTGCGTCAGGCTGAAAATAAGGGTCTGTCCGTCATTTCCAGCGAAATGAAGGATCTGGCGGGCCGAGCGCGCGACGGGAAACTCAAACCGCAGGAATATCAGGGCGGCAGCTTCTCCATCTCCAATCTCGGCATGTTCGGCATTCGCGAATTCGGCTCCATCATCAATGAGCCGCACGGCATGATTCTGTCCGTGGGGGCGGGCGAACCGCGTCCCGTCGTCAAAGACGGCGCGCTCGCCATTGCGACGATGATGACAGTAACGCTGACCTGCGATCATCGCGTCGTCGACGGGGCTGCCGGCGCGCGCTGGCTGCAGCACTTCAAGGGACTGATCCAGAATCCCCTCACAATGATGCTGTAGACGATGCTGCTGCAGGGCTTTTCGCCTGACAAGCGAGTGCGGTTGAGCAGAGACTCGTCACGCCCTATCCTGTGACTTGAGGGGCTTGAGTTGAGCCGGAGCCAGCCATGGTGCTGAAATTTCTGACAGCGGGTTTGATCGCGGCGCTTCTGGCGGCTGGCGCTGTCTATTACAGTCTGGACGCCCAGAATTTGCAGCCGCGCGGCGTGCCGTCTGCCGTGCCGAGCGCGACTATGGAGCGCGACACACCGCCTGGGACGGAGCATTACCGGCTGAACGGGACGGACTCGCCGTCGTCTGATGCCGATGAGCGTCCGGCTGCCGGGACGGACACACTGGCGACGGACACTCCAGCGACGGACCGGGATGAGCGGCCATCGCCGGACGCACCGAAGCCCCGCAAAGCCACGGACTTCGACATTCTTGTCGCGCAGGCCGGCGCGCTTGAGCTCGTCGATATGCGCGACGATGCCTATCTGACATTGCTTGACTGGGCGCTGCAGGATGAACGCTACCGGGATGCGATGAATGTGGCAGGCCGCCTGTCCGCGCCAGAGCTGCGCGATACGGCGCGGCAGCGGATCGGCATCAGTCACGCCCGCGCAGGCCGGATGCAGGAGGCATTCGCCATTCTGGAACAGGTCGAAATCGAGCCTCTGACGGATCCGATCCGTCTGGAAATTATTCGCGCCGCCACCCGCGACGAGTAGTCTCTTTCGCGACCCGCCTGAGCGATGTCTGTGCTGGCCCCCTCACCATTTCATATCTCCCTTGCACGCTACGGGGTGCATGCTTAGGTCGGGATTGGCTACGGGCTGCCCCGTAACGTGCTGGAATGCCCCGGAATTGCGGAAACGCCGTGCGGGCAAGATCCTGAAGGGCTGGAGTGAACCATGTCAGATTTCGACGTCATCATTATCGGATCCGGCCCGGGCGGTTATGTGACCGCCATTCGCGGCAGTCAGCTCGGACTGAAAGTCGCTATCGTCGAGAAGGCGGAACTGGGCGGCGTATGTCTGAACTGGGGCTGCATCCCGACCAAGGCGATGCTGCGCTCCGCTGAAATCTACGAGAATATGCAGCATGCCAAGGCTTACGGGCTGAGCGCCGAGACGGGCTATGATCTGAAAGCGATCGTCAAACGCTCGCGCGATATTGCCGGGCAGCTCTCCGCTGGCGTCAAGCATCTGATGAAGAAGAACAAGATCACAGTGATTGCGGGACATGCCACGCTCAAGTCCGGCGAGCCTGCGCCTATCGTCACCGTGGATGGCAAGGACTATACGGCTGAGCATGTCATCGTCGCATCCGGCGCCCGCGCGCGGGTGATTCCGCAGGCCGGACTCGAACCGGACGGACAGTTCATCTGGACGGCTCGCGAAGCCATGGTTCCCGATACGATTCCGGACCGTCTGCTGGTTATCGGCTCCGGTGCGATCGGCATGGAATTTGCCAGCTTCTTCTCTGCTTTCGGCGCCAAGACGACGGTCGTGGAAATGATGGACCGTATCCTGCCGGCCGAGGACGCTGAAGTCTCGGCTTTCGCCCAGAAGCAGTTTGAAAAGCGCGGGCTGTCATTCCGTCTCAATACGCAAGCGTCGATCAAGACCGGAAAATCCGCCGTGACCGCGACGTTTACGAAGGATGGAAAAGAAGAAACCGCAGAATTCGACCGGGTCATCCTGGCTGTCGGGATCGTCGGCAATGTCGAGGATATGGGACTGGAAGAGCTGGGCGTCAAAATCGACCGGACCCACATTCAGATCGATGAATTTTCAGGAACTGGCGTGCCGGGGCTTTATGCAATTGGCGATGTAACCGGGCCGCCCTGGCTCGCGCACAAGGCGTCACATGAAGGCATTATTTGCATCGAGAAGATTGCGGGCCAGAACCCGCATCCGCTGGATCCGAACCGGATTCCGGGCTGCACCTACTGCCATCCCCAGGTCGCGTCCGTCGGTCATACCGAAGCGCAGGCCGAAGAGGCGGGCTTCGACGTGAAAACCGGCAAGTTCCCCTTCATCGGCAATGGCAAGGCGATTGCGCTGGGCGAGCCTGAAGGGTTCGTCAAAACCGTCTTCGACGCGAAAACGGGCGAACTGCTCGGTGCGCATATGATCGGCGCGGAAGTGACGGAACTGATCCAGGGCTACGCCATCGCGCAGACGCTGGAAACGACGGAGCATGAGCTGATCGAAACGGTGTTCCCGCATCCGACGCTTTCAGAGATGATGCACGAAGCCACATTGTCGGCCTTTGACCGGACGATCCACTTCTAGTCGATCAGCACGGCATTCCGGTCGAAGGGTTTGGGTTCGCGCCCAAAGCGCAACCAGTCACTGAAAGGACCTTTGCGCGCCAGAGCCGGTTTCTCGATCCAGATCCAGGACAGCCAGGCAAGGCCGAGCGTTATCGGCAGTGCGATCGCGAATAGTGCGATCACGCTCAGGCCCGGCCAGAGCGCCATGGCGGTCTGCAGAATGACCCAATGATAGATGTAGAGCCCGTATGACATGTCCGGGAGGCGTTTCAGCGCATCGAAACGCGGGGCATGCAGAAATGCCGCCCACATCACGAAGGCTGCCAGCATCAGGTTCATCGTGACTTCGACCGCCTCGATATCGCGGATGAGCCAGCACAGAAGGGCAAGCGCCGGGATCATCCAGAGCGACACGGTGATCCGGTCACGATAGGCATAGATCGCTGTGCCGAGGCCATAGGCGATGGCGAAACGGATCATGTTCTCGAGGGATGCCGGCAAATGTTCGAACGTCCCGGACTGCTGTCCGACGATCCAGATGATGGATGGGACGACGAATTGTGCCAGCAACATCCATTTGCGCCGCATCAGACCCAGGGTGAAGGCCAGAACGGTCCCGATATAGCAGAGCATTTCAAAGCGAAGCGTCCATAAGGGCGCTGAAGCATAGGGTTCGCCATTATCCGCAAAAACGCCGGGCAGGATCATATCCGTATTGAAAAAGCTCAGCACGCGGATCGGCTGCGACAGTACGTCCGGATGGCTGAGATAGGCCCAGAGCGGCAGATCGGACATGAAGGTGCCGACGATGAAGACAACGAAAAGCACATGCACGATCAGTGCCGGGTAGATCCTGATCAGGCGAGACGCGGTGAACAGGGTCGGATCGCCGCGATAGAGCATGGATTTCGTGACCAGAAAGCCGCTGGTGATGAAGAACAGGTTCACCGCCATGTAACTGAATGTGTAGCTCAGGAAGAGTTGCGGCTCTGCATCCGGGCTTCCTTTGCCGACGGCATAGGCGTGACCGATGACGACCAGCAATGCGAACAGCAAGCGGAGCGGCGTGAAGAAGTTATCGTGGCCATCCCGGATGGAAACGGGCCGACCGAAGCGTTTGCGTGATATGTCCATGGTCGGTTCCACGGGCGAAACCTACCGATCCTGCGTTAAAAAACGCACAACACAGCGTTCGCCATCGATAGATTGTTCTATGGTCAATAGAGGGTTAAGGCGGGCGCATGAACAAGCCAAAACCCATTCACAACAGCATCAAACGGGGGTGGACGCCCGACCGGGTTGGTGACCAGACCGGCAAAACGGTTCTGATTACCGGCGGTAATTCTGGCATCGGACTGCAGGCGGCGAAAATACTGGCCGGAAAAGGCGCGGACATTCTGCTTTGCGCGCGCAGCGAAGCCAAAGGGCAGGCGGCGGTCGATGCCGTCAATGCGATCGGCGGCGGGACAGCTCGGCTCGTCATTCTCGATCTGGCCGACATGGCATCGATCCAGGCCGCGGCGAAATCTGTCGCTACACTCACGGACAGGGTCGATGTGCTGGTCAATAATGCCGGCATAATGCAGACACCCGAACTGACCACGAAGGACGGCTTCGAGTTGCAGCTCGGCACCAATCATCTCGGCCATTTTCTGCTCAATGGTTTGCTCTACCCGCTGGTCGAGGCGGCGGATGGGCGAATCGTTGTCGTCAGCTCCATCGCGCACAAATTCGGGCGGTTGAACCTGAAAGACCTGATGTATGCGAATGGCGGCTACACGCCGACCATTGCCTATGGGCAAAGCAAACTCGCCAACATCGTCTATGCATTCGAGTTGCAGCGGCGTCTGGACGCGGCGGGCAGCTCCGTGACGGCTTATGCCGTTCATCCCGGCTATTCGAATACGGAGCTACAAAATACCGGACCCACAGGTGTGTTGAACCTGCTTTATAAGCCGCTCAACGTGCTGATGGCACAGCCTGCCGAATATGGGTCCTATCCGACTGTGCTGGCCGCAACCGATCCGGCGGCGGCACCCGGCGGCTATTACGGTCCGACAGGCTGGCAGGATGCGCGCGGTCCGGTCGGCGATTCCGCGGTTCATCCCAAGGCACTGAACGAAGACAAGGCTGCAAATCTCTGGGTGCAAAGCGAAGCGTTGGTGGATTTCTATTGGGAGAGCGTCCTGCCAAACGCAGGGTAGGGATGCGCATTCGCCTCTTGTGAATCGCGCTCAGGCGCGCCAGTTAGCGGGATCTATGGCCACGCTGATCGATCTGAAAAACCGTCCGCGACATCCGGAGAAGGCCAACAGGCCGGAGACCGAAGTGCTGCGCAAGCCGAAATGGATCCGGGTCAAGGCCCCGACATCGAAAGGTTACGCCGAAACCCGCAAGATCGTGAAGGACAAGGGTCTTGTGACCGTCTGCGAAGAGGCGGCCTGTCCGAATATCGGCGAGTGCTGGGAAAAGTCGCACGCGACCTTCATGATCCTCGGCGAAGTCTGTACGCGCGCCTGCGCTTTCTGCAATGTCGCGACCGGTCTGCCGCAGGCGGTGGATCAGCAGGAACCCGCCAAGATCGCCGAAGCGGTTCAGGAAATGAACCTGAAACATGTGGTGATTACGTCGGTGGACCGTGACGATCTGGCGGATGGTGGGGCGCAGCATTTCGTCGACGTCATTCATGCGATCCGGGCGACGTCTCCCGGTACGACAATCGAAATTCTCACGCCCGATTTTCTGCGCAAGGGTGATGCACCCAATGCCGTGATCGATGCACGCCCGGATGTGTTCAATCACAATCTCGAAACTGTGCCGCGCCTCTATCTGTCCATCCGCCCCGGCGCGCGCTATTTTCACTCGCTGCGCCTGCTGGAAAAGGTGAAGGATCGTGATCCGAGCCAGTTCACAAAATCGGGCCTGATGGTTGGCCTCGGCGAGACCAAGGAAGAGGTCATGCAGGTCATGGACGATATGCGCTCGGCTGGCATCGATTTCCTGACCATTGGTCAGTATCTGCAACCGACCCGCCGCCATGCCAAGCTGGAACGGTTCGTCACACCTGAAGAGTTCAAGGCCTATGAGACGATTGCCCGGGCCAAAGGCTTTCTGATGGTGTCGGCCAGCCCGCTGACGCGTTCATCCTATCACGCCGACAGCGATTTTGCGCAGCTTCGTGCCGCTCGCGACGCGAAGCTGGGGGTCTGATGCCGAGCACGCGCTTTCTCGAAAGAGTACCGCATTGTCCGGACTGCGTCATGAGCCTCGTCACGGAGGTGGAGCGCTATCCGGATTTCATCCCGGCCATGTCGGCCTTGCGCAAGACGAAGGATTTGCCGGACGGGTTCGAGGCCGAAGCGATGATCAATTTCAAGGGCATCGTCGAGACATTCGCATCGCGTATCACGATCGACCCAGACGCGCGCACGGTCCGGGTCGAAAAGGCCAAATCTGGCGGTCCGGTCAAAAAGCTCCATAATCGCTGGAAATTTCATGAATTGTCGGATGGATCGACGCTGGTCGATTTCGAAGTCGATGTCCGGCTGATGTTTCCGCTGGAATCACTGCTGCGGCAGAAATTCGACAAGGCGAAAGTCATTATCCGCAACGTGTTCGTCGAACAGGCGATGGATCACTGCGACCGGGTCGGCAGTATCAATCCGCTGATCCTGACGGATGAGGTTGCCAAGCTGGGGCTGGATCAGCGCCTTATCTTCGCTCCGCCGCTCGTCTGAGCATTCTCAGCGCATGCATCACGGCCTGATCGCGGACGCGGTTGCGGCTGAGATCGTCAAAAAGCTGCGTTTCGGTTTCGATACTGTCCTGTGTCGCCAGGCCGAAACAGACCGTGCCGACCGGCTTTGCTGCCGTGCCGCCGCCGGGACCGGCAATACCTGTGATCGAAATCGCCAGATCGACGTCTAACCTGTCTTTCGCGCCCAGCGCCATCTGACGCGCCGTTTCCTCGCTGACTGCGCCATGCTGCTTCAGCGTGCTCGCAGAAACGCCCAGCAACTTCACCTTCAGGGCGTTGGAATAGGTCAGGAAGCCGCCTTGAAATACGGATGAACTGCCGGGCATGGCGGTAATGGCCGCACCTAGCAGTCCCCCGGTGCAGCTCTCCGCAACACCGATCGTCAGGCCGCGATGGTTCGCTTTGGTCAGCACATGTTTGGACAGGCGGAAAATGTCGGCCAGAATTGGATCGGTCATGCCTTGATCTCCACGGTAGCCAGCGCCTGCGCCGCAATGCCTTCTCTCCGTCCGGTAAAGCCCAGCGTCTCGGTCGTCGTCGCCTTGATCGATACCCGGCCGAGCGGAAGTCCGGTGATGGCCGCCACGCGGTCACGCATGGCCGCGCGATAGGGTTTGATCTTGGGATGCTCGCAGATGATCGTCAGGTCGACATGGCGGAGCGTTGCGCCGTGTTCCCTAGCCAGCGTCACCGCATGCGCCAGAAACCGGTCCGACGCTGCGCCTTTCCACTGTGGATCAGACGGCGGGAAGTGATCGCCTATATCGCCTTGCGCAATTGCGCCGAGCAGAGCGTCGGTGATGGCGTGAAGCCCGACATCGGCATCCGAATGACCGACCAGCGTGTATGGGCTATCGATTTCGACGCCGCAGAGCCAGAGCGGCGCTTCGCTTTTCTCAAGCTTATGGACGTCAAAGCCCGATCCGGTTATCGTCAGTTTACGGGGTGAGAGCATGGCGTCCGCTTTGGCGAAGTCATCCGGCCACGTCACCTTGAAATTACGCTCTGATCCCGGCGTGAATGCGAGAGTGAGCCCGGCCTCCCGCGCCACGGCGATATCGTCATGGGCCGATGCGTCGGCGGGCAGGGCGTCATAGGCGGCCTTGATCTTGGCATAATCAAAGGCTTGCGGTGTCTGTACGCGGCGCAATCTGTCCCGGTCGACCGGAGTGAAATCATCGCTTTTCAAGGCATCGGCGATGGCGAGAGCGGGAACGGCTCCGTCATGCGTTGTCAGCGCGTCGATCAACGGCTGGATCAGATCGCGATCGATAAAGGGACGCGCCCCATCATGGATGAAAACCTGTGCAGGCGGGCTTTCGCGCAATGCGTCCAGCCCGGCTCGGACAGATGCCGTACGCGTTGCACCGCCGGTCACGCGGATCGCATCCCCCGGCAGATCAGCAGCCCAGCTGTCATTCGCAGCCACGACTAGGATGATTCGATCGAACAGAGCTGTCTGTGATGCATTATCCATCGTCCAGGCCAGCAGTGGTTTTCCAGCTATATCTCTGTATTGTTTTGGTAATTCACCACCGGCGCGCTGTCCGCGACCAGCGGCGACCAAAATAAGTGCGCGGTCGGTCACAGGGCAGTCTCTCCGATGCTGAAATATTGTGCGTGATGGAACGCTCGGCTAGGGATCGCCTGATGCCAAACCCTGTGCATATCGGCAAGCTGGCCTTGCGGTCGCGTGTTCTCGTCGCGCCCATGTCGGGTGTGACCGATCTGCCTTTCCGACGTATCCTCTCGCGCTTTGCGCCCGGGGCCGTCGTGTCCGAAATGATTGCGGGCGAAGGCCTGGCCAAGGATGATCCGGAAAATGTCGCGCGGGCAGCAGGCGGCGCCGACATCAAACCCATGGCGGTACAGCTGGTCGGGCGAGACCCGCACTGGATGGCGGAGGGCGCGCGAAAGCTGGAAGCGGCAGGGGCGGAGCTGATCGACATCAATTTCGGCTGTCCGGCGCGTAAGGTGGTAACTGGGATGAGCGGTTCTGCCCTGATGCGCGAACCCGAACTCGCCCGCGACATCGTCTCATCCGTCGTGGCCGCTGTCGAGTGTCCCGTCACCGTCAAGATGCGCCTTGGCTGGGATGATGACAGCCTCAACGCGCCGCAGATCGCGACAGATGCCGTTCAGGCCGGGGCCGTCGCGATCACGGTGCATGGCCGCACACGCTGCCAGTTCTACACAGGGCAGGCCGACTGGGCCGCAGTCCGGGCGACCCGCGAAGCCGTCAGCGTGCCTCTTTTTGTCAATGGTGACATTACGGACGGCGCGTCTGCGCTCGCAGCGATGGCGGAGTCGGGCGCAGACGGGGTGATGGTCGGGCGCTCCCTGATCGGACGTCCCTGGGCGTTGGCGCCGATCATGTGCGCGGTCGATGGGACGGCAGACAGGCCGCCTCTGCCGGGAGCGGAGAAGTCGGCTATCGCATTGGCACATTACGATGCAATTCTCGCCTTCTACCCCGAACGTAAAGGGGTTCGCGTCGCGCGCAAACATCTGGTCGGATATGCGGCTGAGGCGGGTCTGTCCGATGATGATCCGGTCCGCACGCATCTGGCGCGCTCGGATGATCCGAACGAGGTCAGGGCGCTCCTTTCCGATCTGTTCGATGACTCGCGAAAGGACGCGGCATGAGCGCGAGCCTGATCGAAGACTGGCCGTTTCCCATGTTCCAGCTGGAAGATCGGCGCGTCGTCTTTGCCAATCTGGCGGCGCAGGAATGGACGGGCGACAGCCTGAAGAAGATGCGGGGCCGGCTGATCTGTGACGTGATCAAGACGGATCCCGGTCTGGCCGAGCAGCTGGAAAAGTCTGCCGCGCTGGACGCGCCACTGACGACGCGGGGCTGTTCAGCGACTTTACCGAACGGTGCATCGCTCACATGCCATACGACGGTCTACCCGGTCGAAGGCGGCTTTCAGGGTCTGTCCTTCTGGCTCGCCGGGCCACGCCCGCGCTCAAGCCAGATGGGCGGCCCGGTCGTGTCCGGCATGGGGCGGATGATTGCGCATGAGCTCAAGAACCCGCTGGCCGGGATCAAGGGGGCCGCGCAACTTCTGCATGACGATGTACCGTCACAGGAAGGCAAGGCTCTGCTGACGCTGATCGGATCGGAAATTGATCGCATCCGGCGTCTGGCGGACCGTATGGAAACGCTCGGCGATCAGGATCCCGATCATCTGGACTCGGTCAATATTCATACGGTGCTGCGATCTGCGCGCCGGATCGTGCAATCAGCGGAGCCGCGCCTGATCTTCACGGAACGCTATGATCCGTCCTTGCCACATGCGGCGGGTGATGCGGACACGCTGATGCAGGCCATATTGAACCTGATCCGCAATGCGCAGGACGCTCTGAGCGAAACCGAAAATCCGGAAATCGAACTCTCCACCAGTTTCCGGACGGGCGTGACAGGTGTCGCCGAAGATGGCGGGCAGGGGCGACATTTGCCGATCCAGATCAATGTGACGGATAATGGCCCCGGCATTTCCGACGATTTTCAGGACCATATCTTTCAACCCTTTGTTTCGACCAAGCCGGACGGGCAGGGGCTGGGGCTCGCGCTCGTCTCCAAGGTCGCGAAAGCGCATGGCGGCCTGGTCGAGGTGCGCTCGCGCCCCGGTCGAACCACTTTTTCCATTCTCCTCCCGGATAATACGGAGACTGCCTCATGAAATATGACGTGCTACTGGCCGATGACGATGACAGTATCCGGCTTGTCCTGAGCAAAGCCCTCACACGTGCGGGTCATTCTGTCCGGGCGACAGACAATGCGCAGACATTGCTCAAATGGGCCGAAGCCGGGCATGGCGACATCATCCTGACCGATGTAATGATGGACGGTCGCGAAGTGTTCGAACATCTGCCGACGATTGCGGAAAAACGTCCCAAACTGCCCATCATTGTGATTTCCGCCAACAATACGGTCAATACGGCGCTGAAATCCGGGCAGCACCGCGTCTTCGAATATGTACCCAAGCCATTCGATCTGGACGAAATCACCAGCGCGGTGGCGCGCGCCGGGCAGACTGTGAGCCCGCGTCGCAGTAAGGCGTCGCAGACGCGCAGCCTGCCCATGATCGGTCGATCGTCGGCTATGCAACCTGTTTTCCGAGCCGTATCGCGTTTCGCGGCAGCCAATCTACCCGTACTCATTCAGGGGCCGGTCGGAACGGGTAAGGATCTGGTGGCGCGGCTGCTTCATGATGGCGGTCCGCGCAAGGACCGGCCTTTCATGCGCACGGCCGATTTCGACAACACCTCGCTGACCCTGCAGAAGGTCAATGGCGGTGATCTCTATATCGATGAAGTCGCGGAGCTATCTCAGGCCCAGCAGGAACGGCTATTGGCGTTCCTGACCGAAAGTGAGCTGATCCCGGCGGCGGACCGCCCGCGTGTCATCTGCGCCACGCGCAAGGACCTGCGAGAAGAGGTCGAAACGGGCCATTTCCGCGACGATCTGCTGTTCCGGATCAATGTGGCGGAAATCCGTATTCCGCCATTGGCCGACAGGGACCGCGATACGGTCGAACTGGCCGAAGCCTTTCTGTCGCAGGCGAGCCCGTCGCGATCGCGTCGTTTTTCGACCGACGCACTGGAGGTGCTGCACCGCCATGAATGGGTCGGCAATGTCCGAGAGCTGGAAAACATCGTGCGCCGTCTGGCTGTGCTCTATTCTGATGATGTCATTTCCGCCGACATGGTCCTGCAGGAGTTCTCGAAGGATATCCGGTCCGGGCGCGACGATGCTGACGGTGTTGATCGCTTCGACCGGCAATTATCGCTGGCCTGCCGGGCTTTGCTCGATGGTCCGGACGCAGAAGAGGGCGGATCGCACTATCAGACCGCCATGGCCTGGATCGAAAGACCGCTGATCACGGAAGCGCTGCGCGTGACGGGCGGGAACCGCGCCAAGGCGGCGGATCGTCTCGGTATTCACCGCAATACGCTGCGGACACGCCTGAAATCGCTGGATCTTCAATAGGGCGTTTCAACGCTTTGCATTGATGTGTTGAAAATAGGTCACACTGGTGTAATCATGCAACAGTGAAGTGCGGCGGTTGGCGTGCGCATGGCGAAGCTGAGGCAACATGACGGACCTTATCGTCGCAGCTGACCCCGCTTTTACCCGCTCCAGCCGAGACCGGACACGGCCTGTCCCATCACCGCAAGGCGGTCGTTTGCCGCGTGTTACCCGATCCGCCATGTTTGGCGTCTTCTTCGTGTCTGCCACAGTTCTGACCATTCTGGGCGCACTGCTGAGCTTCAATCCCGACGAAACGATGGTCGAGACGGCCTATACGATGCTGCAGGCCAATATGGTGTTGATCATCGGTCTGGCGCTGTTTCTCGGCTACCGCGTGCGCAAGACATTATTTGTGCCGGACCGGGGCGACGCTGCGCCGCTCCTGCATCGCCGTTTCGTCATCATCTTCAGTTTCGCCGCGCTGCTGCCCGCGATCATTATCGGGGCGTTTTCGGCCTCGCTGATCACGCAGAATATTTCCGGTCTGTTCGGGTCAGATGTACAAAAGAACATGGAAGGGGCGCGGACAGTCCTGAGCGATTATCGCGATCAGGAAATCTCGCAACTCGCATCTGATGCCAGCCTTGTGCGCCAGACACTTGCGGAACGGAATTTTCAGCTGGGCGACCGGATTTCGGTCACGGCGGAATTGAAGCTCATTGCCCGGATTCGCGATCTGGATGCGTTGATCCTGCTGCGCGACGATGGTCAGGTGCTGGCGCAAGCCGTGGGACCGCGCGCGCCCACCTTCGAAGTGCCGCGTCCGAGCCTGCTGCGCGGGATTACATCGACATCGCCGCAATTTCTGCAAAATGACGAGACTAACTATCTGATCTCGCTAGTGCGACTGAATGCGGGCAGCGACACGCTGCTCTATGCGGGGCGGCGACTGCAATCATCGTCCGAAGTTCTGTCCAATATTCGTGGCATCGATGAAGCCTCCGCGCAGATCGACGCGTTCACGGCCAATCTGTCCCGGATGAACCGGATTTTTGCCCTGACCTTTATCGAAACCGCCATGCTGCTCTTGATTGCGGCCATCTGGCTGGGGCTGGTTCTTGCCAACCGCATTATCGAGCCGCTCTCCGTGCTGATCGCCGCTGCAGAACGCGTGCGCGGAGGCGACATGACGGCGCGCGTCAACGTGTCAGGCGAATGGGGCGAGATTTCCGATCTGGGTGGCGCGTTCAACCGCATGACCCAGCAGCTCAACAATCAGCGCGATGAGTTGATCCGGGAGCATGATGTGTCCGAACAGCGTCGTCAGTTCTCCGAAGCCGTGCTGTCCGGCGTGCGCGCTGGCGTTCTCGGTCTGACGGAAAGTGGACGCATTACGCTGATCAATGCATCGGCGGAACGCCTCCTCGGTCTGTCTGCCGAAGCGGCGCTCGACCGACCGATCACGGAGCTGCTGCCCGAATTCGCCCCGGCTTTTGCCAGGGCACGCGAAAGTGTGACCAATACGGCGGAAGATCAAATCGCCTATGACTCCAATGCCGGCTCGATCAATCTGGATCTGCGCGTGGCAAGCTACCGCGGGGCGCGAAGCGATACGGGCTGGGTTGTGACGTTTGACGATATGACCCGTCTTGTCGCTGCTCAACGCCAGTCCGCCTGGCGCGAAGTCGCCCGGCGCATCGCGCATGAAATCAAAAACCCGCTGACGCCGATCCAGCTATCGGCTGAGCGGCTGTCGCGCAAATATGGTCGTGTGCTGACCGAAGACCGCGACGTGTTCGACAGTTGTACGCAGACCATCATTCGCCAAGTCGGCTCGCTCGAGCGCATGGTCGATGCCTTTTCCGCCTTCGCACAGATGCCACAGCCGGAGTTCGAATCCGTCGATCTGACCAACATTCTGGCCGACGTTCTGTTCGAACAGGGTGTGGCGTTTCCAGATATCAGCTTCAAGCGCAACAAGGCCTGGCCGGCGGAATTGCCAACGCGCGGCGATGAGCGCCTGCTGACGCAGGCCCTGACAAATATCTACAAGAATGCGTCCGAAGCCGTTCTGCGCGAGGCCGACCATCGCGACGAGAGCTACAAGCCTCACATCGATACGGCGATCCATATTGAGGGCGATACCGTCGAGATCATCGTTCGGGACAATGGGCCGGGTTGGCCTATGGCCGATATTGACCGCCTGCTCGAACCTTATGTGACGACCCGTGAAGGCGGAACCGGGCTGGGTCTGCCGATCGTCAAGCGCATTGTCGAAGACCATGCCGGAACGATCGCCTTATCGAACCGCAGCGATGGAAAACGCGGCGCGCAGGTCGTCGTGACCCTGGCGCTCGAAACCGCCGAGATTTTGCAGGAGACCGCAGCCGAATGACCATGACCGCCAGACCGATTTGCCAACAGGATATTCTGATCGTCGAAGACGAGGCTGATATTCGGTCTCTGATTGCAGGTATCTTGCAGGATGAGGGGCATGAAACGCGCGAGGCCAGCACCTCGGATGAGGCGCTCGCTGCCGTGCGCGCCCGCGCGCCGACACTCGTTATCCTCGATGTCTGGCTCAAGGGCAGCTCGATGGACGGGATCGAATTGCTCGACATGCTCAAGCAAAGCTCGCCGCACCTGCCAGTCATCATCATCAGCGGTCACGGCACGGTGGAGACAGCTGTTTCGGCTATCCGCAAGGGGGCCTACGATTACATCGTCAAACCGTTCAAGGCCGACAAGCTGATCGTCACAGTCACGCGCGCGCTCGAAGCCGCACGGCTCCGGCAGGAAAATCGCGAACTCAAGGGCAAGGCCCCGTCCGATGACACGCTGATCGGGGACAGTCCGCATATCGCGCAGTTGCGGCAGAAGATCATGCGAATCGCCTCGACCAATTCCCGTGTGCTGATTTCAGGCGCGTCGGGAACGGGAAAGGAGCTGATTGCCCGGCTGATTCACCGGCAGAGCAACCGCGCCGCAGGACCCTTCAAGGCCGTCAATGCCGCCTCCATGGTCCCTGAACGGGTCGAAGAAGAGCTTTTCGGCGTCGAAGGCGTTGACGGGGTAGAGAAATCCGGCCTGCTGGAGCGCGCCCATAAGGGCACGCTCTATCTGGACGAAGTGGCTGACATGCCCTTGGAAACGCAGGGAAAACTACTTCGCCTTCTGGTCGAGCAGCGGTTTCAGCGGATCGGCGGTCGCGACGATGTGCAGGTCGATGTTCGGGTCATCACATCCAGTTCCCGCGATCTTTCGGAGCTGGTCAATCTGGGCCGGTTCCGTGAGGATCTGTTTCACCGTCTCAATGTCATGCCGCTCGAAGCGCCGTCTTTGTGCGAGCGCCGCGACGATATTCCGTTGCTGGTCGATCATTTCATCGGGCAGCTGGCCTCTTCGACCGGGCTGCCGAGGCGTCAGATCGGACCGGACGCGATGGCAGCGCTGCAGGCCCATGACTGGCCCGGCAATGTCCGGCAGTTGCGTAACAATGTCGAACGGCTGCTGATCCTGGCGACAGGCGATCCGACGCAACCGATCACCTTGTCGACCCTGCCACCGGAAGTGTCCGTCGTGCGCGGGGGGCAGGGGCCGGACGATAGCGAACGCATGATCGCCCTGACCCTGCGCGACGCCCGCGAACATTTCGAACGGCAATATCTGCAGGCGCAAATTGACCGTTTTGGCGGCAATATTTCACGCACAGCCACATTTGTCGGGATGGAGCGATCGGCCTTGCATCGCAAACTCAAGTCGCTAGGCTTGAACACGAGCAGCGGTACTTCTGCCGCACAGGCGGACGCCGACAGCTAGGCGGCGTTAATGACCGTCGCACAGACGAGGCCCGTTCATGCGTGTGATCATCTGCGGTGCTGGCCGTGTCGGCTATGGTCTGGCGACACGTCTGGCGGTTGAAAACAATACGGTGACAATTGTCGACACGTCTGCGGATCTGATCCGTCAGATCACGACGGACCTGGATGTGCGCGGCGTCGTCGGTCACGGCTCTCATCCGGATATTCTGGTGCGCGCCGGTATCGAAAATGCCGACATGATCATCGCCGTGACCCAATATGACGAAGTCAATATGGTGGCCTGTCAGATCGCCCACTCCCTGTTCGATGTCCCGACTAAAGTCGCGCGCGTACGCGCCCAGGCCTATCTCGAAGCGCAGTATAACGACCTCTATTCGCGCGAAAACATGCCGATCGATATCATCATCTCGCCTGAGATCGAGATCGGCAAGGCTATCCTGCGCCGCCTTTCGACGCCCGGCGCGTTCAATGTCGTCCCGTTTGCAGACGGCCTGGTCCAGTTTCTGGGCGTCCGCATTGGCGAGGACTGCCCCATCATTGATACGCCCATCCGCCAGATCCCGGACCTGTTCACGGGCTTGCACGCCGCGATCGTCGGTATTCGTCGCGACGGGCAGCTCTTTGCGCCCAACCCGGACGATCCCCTTGAAGTCGGTGATGACGCCTATTTCGTAACCCGGGCCGAGCATGCGACGCGCCTGCTCGAAGTCGTCGGTACCCGCGAGGCCAAAGCGCGGCATGTGGTCATTATTGGGGGCGGCAGTATCGGAACCTATGTCGCGCGGGCGCTGGAAGATCAGTCGGGGGTCCGTGTTCGCGTCATCGAAGCCAATAAGGAACGGGCCGAGATCGCCGCGACGGAATTGCCGCGTACCGTCATTCTGCACGGCGACGCCATGAATGCCGATGTTCAGGAAGAGGCCGGGTCCGGCAAAGCCGATATGCTGATCTGTCTGACGGATGACGACAAGACTAATATTCTGTCATCCATTCTCGGCAAAAAACTCGGCGCTCGCCACACGATCGCCCTTCTGAACGAACGTCCGATGCAGGAATTGCAGCGTGATCTGGATATCGACATGATCATCGATCCGCGCGCATCTACCGTATCATCCATCCTTCGGCATGTCCGCCGTGGCCGCATTCTCGACGTCTACATGCTCAATCAGGGCGAAGCCGAAGTCCTGGAAGGCGAGGTCATGGAAACCTCGATCTTTGCGGGTAAGACATTGCGCGAAGCCGGCATCGACGACGGCGTGGCCATCGGCGCGATCGTCCGTGACGGCAAGGTGATGATGCCGGAACCGACCTTGATGCTGAAAGAGGGCGATCGGGTCGTCCTGCTGGCGGAACGCGCCGCCCTGCGCGACATCGAAGCGCTGTTCCGCGTCGGTGTCGAGCTGTACTGAGCTGTGACCGCGCGGACCGTCTCCGACCGTCGGCAGGCCGTCTAACCTATGGGTATGCTGCGCATTCTGCTGTGGCTGGGTTACGCGCTACTGGTCAGCGCGACCTTCATGGCGATCGCTGCCTGCGTCGGCCTGCTTATGCTGGAACTACGCGAAGCCGGTTTGATGCTCTCCCTCGCCATCCTGTCGGGGCTGGTCGGGGCCCTCATGCTGACCGCCAGCTTCCGCACGACCAGTCGCGAAAGCGCATCTGGCGCAATCCTGTTTTTGATGCTGTTCTGGAGTGTCGTGCCGCTTGTCTGCGCGATGCCCTTTTATGTTTTGGGGGGCACGCCGTCGATCGGTACGGCTCTGTTCGAGGGCGTGTCCACAATGACGACGACAGGGGCGAGCACGCTCGATCCGGACAGTCTGTCAGATACGTTGCTGTTCTGGCGCGCCTTTCTGCAATTTTTCGGCGGGGTCAGCGCGGCGACCTTTGCCGTTGTCATTCTCGCGGCGCTGAACCTGACAGGGACAGGCATCCATCGATCCGGCCTGTTCACTTTCCGCACCGGCGAACTTTTTCCGAAAATGATCCGGATCGGGCGTCTGGTCGGGGCGATCTATCTGTTTCTGGCTCTGGTCGCCTTCGTGCTGATGGTTATGGCCGGAACCGAAGCCTTCACAGCGCTCTGCCTGGCCCTGTCCGGCATCAGCACGGGCGGGTTGCAACCTTTTGTCGGGCCGATATCCAATGTGCTGAACCCGTTTGCCGCCATCATTCTGGCGCTGCTCTGCCTGTTCGGGGCTTTCAACGTCTCGATCCTGTGGGATTTTATGCGGATCCGCCGGTTCCGTCAGTTCCTGAAGCTGATCGTTCACGTCGAACATCGGGGCTTGCTTGGCATTGCGGCCGGGCTGGTTATCCTGACGGTCATATTCGCCGAACTGAGCTCACTCGGGGCCGGTCTTCTGGACGCCATCTTTTTCGCTAGTTCTGCGGGCTACCGCTATGACGTGATCAGTATCGACATGGTGCCGGCCCCGGTCCTGATTGCTGTGGCGCTGATCGGCGGCTCCGCCCTTTCGACGGCGGGCGGCATCAAGGTGATCCGGTTATTGCTGCTGTTTCGTCATCTTGGAACCGACATGGCGCGCCTGTCACATCCATCCCGCGTCAAGCCGATCGAGTTTCGCAGTAGCGCCATCGGCGACGATGAATTTCTGTCGATCTGGATGTATTTCTTCGGCTATTCGCTCTGTTTCGCCGTCGGGGCGCTGGCGCTGGCGGCGAGCGGCCTGAATCTGCAGGACTCGCTCGCGACGTCGGCAGCCAGCCTCTCCAATATGGGGCCGCTACTGGATATGACGCTTCCCGCATCGGGACTGCGCTATCAGGATTTCAATGGCTTGCAGATGATCGTGTCTGGCGGATTGATGCTGATCGGGCGGGTGGAAGTTCTGGTCGCCCTGTCGCTGCTTATTCCAGCAAACTGGCAGCAATAGAGGCGATGGACGACGGGATGTGTTCCTTGTCAATTCTTCTCAGCCCATGACGCTTTATGGGTTTGCCTTTATGAGGGGCAGAGTTATGCAGCGCGCAGTTGTGGAATGCCGAACCCGTCTGAGGTGAGGCCAATAAGAAACGGGCTCATTGAATGTTCGGGCCGACTGGATCGCAGGAGTAGGCGAATGGCAGACCGAAAGCAGAATCTTCAGGATACGTTCCTGAATGCGGTACGCAAATCCAAGATGCCCTTGACGATTTTCCTGGTAAACGGCGTCAAGTTACAAGGCGTCGTCACCTGGTTCGATAGTTTCTGTGTGCTGCTGCGCCGCGACGGCAGCTCTCAGCTCGTCTATAAGCATGCCATCAGCACCATCATGCCGTCCGGGCCCGTGCCATTGCACGATCCCAATGCGGATGATGAAGACGATCTGGACTAACCTCAAAGCGAGACCCGCTATTCGTGCTTGATTACGACGTTAAGATTCAGCGTGCCCTGGTTGCCCATCCGCGCTTTTCCGACGCCCGTTCTGGGGATGCGGATTATGATCTGGAAGAAGCGGTCGGTCTGGCCGAAGCGCTTGGCGTTGCCGCGGTCGAGGCCCGGATCGTGCCGATCCGTGAGGTCAAGGTCAGCAATTTCTTCGGCTCCGGTCAGATCGAAGATATGGCTGCCGCCATCCAGGCCCTCGCGCTCGACATGGTCATCGTCAATGGTGAGCTGACACCGATTCAGCAGCGCAATCTGGAAAAGGCGCTGCACGTCAAGGTCATCGACCGGACGGGATTGATCCTGGAAATTTTCGGCCTGCGCGCGGCGACCAAGGAAGGTCGACTGCAGGTCGAATTGGCGCGTTTGAACTATGAGCGCTCACGTCTGGTCCGGACCTGGACCCATCTGGAACGCCAGCGCGGTGGGCAAGGCTTTCTGGCCGGTCCCGGTGAAACCCAGATCGAAAGCGACCGGCGGCAGCTCAACGACAAAATCGAACGTATCAAAACGCAGCTCGAAGACGTTCGCCGCACACGGGATTTGCAACGCGCGAAGCGCAAACGCTCGCAGGAGCGGATCGTGGCGCTGGTCGGCTATACGAATGCAGGCAAGTCGACCCTGTTCAATCGCCTGACGACGGGCGGGGTCCTGGCCAAAGACATGCTGTTCGCCACGCTGGACACGACCCACCGCGTTCTGCCTCTGCCGAGCGGGCAAAGTGCGATCATTTCCGATACGGTGGGTTTTATCTCCGACCTGCCGACGCAGTTGATCACCTCCTTCCGCGCGACGCTGGAAGAAACGCTGGAAGCCGACGTGTTGCTGCATGTGCGCGACATTTCCGACCCGTTGAGCGCACGCCGCCGCGAGGAAGTGATGGATGTGCTCAACCAGATCGGGGCCGGGCCGGATCATGGTCAGCCGATCATCGAAGTCTGGAACAAGGCCGACTTGCTGCCCGCCGATGAACGCGAAACCGTCGAGAGCCTGGCCGAGCGGGCCCGGACGGAAGCCTCGCTGCTGGACGCCTTCGTCGTATCCTGCCTGTCAGGTGCGGGGGTCGATGACCTGCTCGACGGCGTTGAGGAAGCGCTGACACGCGGGGATGAAGTGATGGACGTCACGGTGACGCCGCAAGCCTTCTCCGCCCATGCCTGGCTGCATCAGAATGGACATGTTCTGGAAGAAGCACCCGGCGAAGGTGGCAAGATCAAGATGACGGTCCGCTTAAGCGAAAGCGATGCAGGCAAGTTCCGGTCCAAGCACCAAACCCTGATCGATTAGTCTTCCCCGGCCTTCACGGCCTTCACGGCCTGCCAGTGCGCTTCCATCACGTCTAGGCTCAGCCCCGCAAGGCTGCCGCCTGCGCGGTCCTCCACGCCTTCGAAGCGACGGGTGAATTTTGCGTTGGCGTCGCGAAGCGCGCTTTCAGCGTCCAGACCCATCTTGCGCACCAGATTGACGACGGCGAAGAGCAGGTCTCCGGCCTCTTCATGCTGTGCGGACGGTGCGGCGTCCTGCAATTCCGCAGCCTCCTCCACGATCTTCTCGAACGCGCCGTCCGTGTCCGGCCAGTCAAAGCCAACCTTGGCGGCGCGTTTCTGTAGCTTTTGGGCGCGCATCAGGGCTGGCAGGGCGAAGGCAACCCCGTCCAGCGTGCGGTTCTGCGGTTTTCCAGCGCGTTCCACTGCCTTTATCCCGTCCCAGTCGGGCTTGTCGGCCCCGCCGAACACATGCGGATGGCGGCGTACCATCTTGTCGACCAAGGCATCGGCGACGTCATCCAGATCGAAGGCGTCGATCTCGGACGCCAGCCGGGCGTGAAACAGGACTTGGAATAGCAGATCACCGAGTTCGTCCTTGAGCTCAGCCATATCCCGACGGTCGATCGCGTCCTTGACCTCATAGGCCTCCTCGATCGTGTAGGGTGCGATGGTCGCGAATGTCTGCTCCCGATCCCAGGGGCAATCCGTCCGCAGCCGGTCCATCAGCGCCTTGAGGCGCGCATAGCGCTCAGTGGGCAGGCCGGATGTGTCGGTCATGGTTTTGGCTGGCGCAGGGCGCGAATTACCATGACGGCAATGACCAGCGCCGACGCGCCGTAGCTGCCCCAGATGAAGACGGCGAACGGTCCCATATTCGGCATCAGAACGCCTCCATGCGCGCGCTGGCCGTCTGTTTCGGCGCGCGGGCGGCGCGCATGCGTGCGATTTCGCCCAGCATGGCTCGCAGTGTCAGCCAGCCCAGCAGCAGCGTATAGCCCAGCCCCATCAGGAGCAGAGGCGTCAGCAGTTCGGGGGCGAGACCGGGCGCACCGGGAGAGCTGACCGTCGCGGACTGATGTAGACTATTCCACCATTCGACGGAGAATTTGATGATCGGGATATTGATCCAGCCGACCATGGCCGTGATGGCGGCAAGCCGGGCCGCGCGCTTGCGGTCCTCGACTACCTGCCAGATCGCCATATAGCCGATATAGATGAAAAGCAGAACCAGAACGCTCGTCATGCGTCCGTCCCACTGCCAGTATGTGCCCCAGTCCGGCTTGCCCCAGAGCGCACCTGTGATCAGCGCGAGTGCGGTAAAGGCCGCCCCGGGCAGAGCCAGCGACCGCGCCGCCAGATCGGCGAGCGGATGACGCCAGACGAAGCTGACGAGGCTGGCAATCGCAATCGCGGTGTAAGCCCCCATGGCGGACCAGGCGGCGGGGACATGGACATACATGATGCGCACGGTCTGCCCATGTTCGACTTCTGCAGGCGATGTGATCAACGCCTGCCACAGACCGAGCGCGAGCGTGATGAGCGCACCCCAGCCGAAAATCGGAACGAGCCATCGCGACAGGCTGACGAAACGTTGCGGATTGGCGAAACGGGCAATCATTCAGCTCGGGCCTCGATTGGCGGCCAGAGCGGCCACGGTTGCCGGCAGTCCTAGCGCGACCGCGATAAAGCTTAAACCCGCCAGAATGCGAAATTGCATCGCGCCCAACCCCCGCTCCGGGAAGACATTCGCAGCCTCGATACCGAAGATCAGGACCGGGATCAGCAAGGGCGATGTCAGGATGACGGCGAGGACGCCGCCACCTCTCTGACCTGCCAGCAAGGCCGCTGTCACCGAAGCGTAGGCCGCGATGGCAGGTGCACCGATCAGCAGCGACAGCACGGCGCCCTGCGTGGCTGGACCGTCCATTTGCAGCATCAGCGCGAGCAGCGGTGTCGCGGCGATGAGCGGCGCAAGACCGGTCAGCAGAAAGGCCAGTCCCTTGCCGAGCGCGACCGATGTCGCCGACAGACCCGCCAGATGAAATTGCGCCAAGGCACCGGATTGCTGATCGGGCTGGTAGAGGCGGTCCAGCGCCAGCAAGGCGGAGAGGGTCGCCGCCAGCCACAGCAGGCCCGGACCCAGCTCTGGCCGGGATCCACCGAGCGCCAGACCGCTGAGCAGAACGAACAGGGCCATGAAGGCTAGTGACAGGCCTGTCCCGGCCGCACCACGCAAGGCCAGCTTCAGTTCCCGGCGCAGGATCAAACCGATCACGCCGCGGCCTCCAGCACCAGCTTGCGGGCTTCTACGCCCGGTATGGCGATGGGTTGATGCGATGCGATAATGGCGATGCCGCCGCGGTCCAGATGGGTGGCCAGATTTTGCGTGACGCGGTTGCGGCCATCCGCATCCAGCCCGGCGAGCGGTTCATCCATCAGCCAGGCCGCCCGGTTGGACAGCTGCAGGCGGGCCAAGGACAGGCGACGTCGCTGTCCGGCAGACAAACCTGCCACGGGTAAGGTCGCACGTCCGTCCAGTCCGACGGATGCAAGGCGGTCTTCCAGACTGAGCGGGTCGCCCTTTACGCGTTGCCAGAATGTGAGCTCTTCGCCCAAGGTCAGACCGCTGCGTTCCGGTCCGCGGAAGGCGGAAAAGCTCAAAGCCTCGGCGGGACGAAGGCGCTGATCCTGATCATGATCGCGATCTCGCAAGATCCAGTCGGCGCGCCCTGCATCAAGTGGGATCAGCTCTGCCAGCGCCAGCAAAAGCGATGTTTTTCCGATCCCGTTGGCTCCAGTCAGCCAGACGGCCTGACCCGGCCCGACGGCGAAGGACAGATCGCTGAGCAAGGCGTCTTCGCCGCGCGACAACGCCATGTCTGTAACTTCCAGATGGATGTCGAACGGACGATTCACCGGCGACTTATGGCCCGCGCGCCCGGCAGAGTCACGACGTTGAAGCGTGGTGAAAATGTGGCTATCTGCTGCCTATGACACGGACTGCACGCCTCAAACCGCCGCATCGCAATCGTCGCCTCGGACTGATTGCGCTGGTCGGTGTCGGTCTGGCGATCGGTCTGGCGCTGATATTCTCTGCGCTGAACGAGAACACGCAGTTCTTTTACAATCCGGCTGACGTGCTGGCGGATGGGTTCGTCCCGCAATCCGAGACATTTCGGATTGGCGGGCTGGTGGTCGAAGGATCCGTTATGCAGGATGGGATCACGACCCAGTTCGACGTGGCCGATTTCGAACGCGATACACGGACCCCTATCCGGGTCACCCATAGCGGGCAGTTACCCAATCTGTTCCGGGAAGGTCAGGGCGTCGTCATATCGGGTCGCATGATCAGCGAGACCGAATTTCTGGCTGACGAAGTGCTGGCCAAACATGACGAAAACTACCAGCCTAAAATCGACTATCAGGACGAAATAGACAGCTGATAACGGGGCTGGAAAGAGAAGTGGCGAGCGACTTGGCAGATGTGGGGCAGCCGCACCGCTCGCCGTGCCTGAGTTATCAGACATTGTCCTTATGACAGATTCACGCTCACTTGGGCAGTGATTAACTGTGAGAACGCTGCGTTAAGTCGCAGTGTGGTTTCGGTTTCCTTACCGAGGTGCTGTCAATTAATCGTTCTGGGTCAGGTGGATACGCCCTGATTTCATCACAAAGTCGACGTCTTCCAGCTCGCTGATATCCTGCAAAGGATTGCCGTCCACGGCGATAATGTCGGCCTCGGCACCCTTTTTGATCACACCGATCTGACCTTCCAGCCCGAACAATTTGGCGTTGACTGTGGTCGCGCTTTGAATGGCCTGTATCGGGGTGAGGCCCCATTCGACCATATAGGCGAACTGCTGGCCGTTTCGGCCATGCGGGTAGACGCCGGCATCCGTTCCGAACGCCATCGTCGCGCCGGCCTCCACGGCCGCCTGGAAGCGCTCGCGTTGCTTGCGCCCGACTTGGCGTTCCTTCTCCAGACTTTCCGGCAGGATGCCGGCGGCTTCGCCCTCGGACAGGATGAAGTCCGAAACGAAGATATCCATCGACAGGGCCGTGCCGCGCTGGACGGCCATCTGAATAGCATCGTCTGTGATCAAAGAGGCGTGTTCGACGGAATCGACCCCGGCGGCGATGGCAGTCCGGATGCCGTTTTCGCCATGGGCATGCACTGTGACCTTCATGCCGAGCTGATGCGCTTCATCGACGATGGCTTCCATTTCCTCCGCCGTGAACTGCTGTGCGCCGATGGTCGTGCCCTTGGACAGAACGCCCCCCGTGCCGCAGAACTTGATCACCTCGGCGCCATATTTCTTGTTCTGACGGACTTTCTTCCGCACGCCCCAGGGCCCGTCGGCGACACCGTCGCTGGTCTGCTCATATTCGAACGGTAGCAGGTTGGAATCACAATGCCCGCCGGTGATCCCGATCGATGGACCCGCCGGAATAATCCGGGGCCCCGGGACAAGCCCGTCGGCAATGACGTCGCGAAGGTCGATGTCGGCATAGCCTGGCGCGCCGACATTGCGGACCGTCGTAAATCCGGCGTCCAGAGTGACTTTGGCATTGGCGACACCGATAATGGCTGCGCGCGGAGTCGATTCCGCCAGACTGTTATAGCCGTAATTCGCGGCCTGCCCGATCAGATGGACATGCGCGTCTGTGAGGCCCGGCAGAACCGTCATCTCGGACAGATCGACGAACCGGTCGGGGCTGTCCATCCGCTCAAACTCAGCCCGTCCGACAACCTTGTCGACCCGACCCTCGGCGATGACGATGTAACGGTCGCGAACCATCTGTCCGGCTTCCGTGTCGATCAGGCTGCCTGCATGGATCACGGTAATGTCGTCCGAGCCCTCCGGACCTGCCAGGGCTGTGCCCGCCAGGCTGGTTGTGAGGCTGGCTGTCAGGAGCAGAGAAAGTGCAGGTTTCATGAGGGTCTCCAGTGGTCGTGCGCTTAGCAAGCAGCTAAGCGAGGAGACGATGTCACCGCAAGTACATTCCAACCCCGTCAAAGCTGATGGGCGACCTGTCGATCTGACGATTATCGGGGCTGGCCTGTCCGGGCTGATCACGGCGTGGCGGAGTTCAGCGTCAACCCGGGGCTGAGCATCGCAATCTATGAACAGGCTGACCGGATTGCCGGCGATCACACCTGGTCCTTCAACGACACCGATATTGCGCCCGCCCTGCGCGACTGGTTCGCGCCGTTCATCGCGCAGTCCTGGCCGCGTTACGATGTGCGCTTCCCCGAACGCAAACGCACGCTGGAGATCGGCTATTGCACGGGCAATTCCGAGACCTTGCGCGCCTGCGTGCAGCCTTTGATGGATGCGGGCCGGTTGCAGGTCCATCTGGGCCAGACCGCACCCGATGACGTAGCCGGGCCTTTTATCGATGCGTCCGGCTACGAGCCCCGGGACGACGAATTTCCGGGTTGGCAGAAATTCGTTGGGCGCGTGATTCGCACCGAATTGCCTCACGGGGTCTCCCATCCGGTGATCATGGACGCGACGGTCGAACAGATTGACGGCTACCGCTTCATCTATCTGCTCCCTTTTTCCGATCGCGACATACTCGTCGAGGACACGTATTTCTCGGACACGCCGGCGCTCTCGGAAAACGAAATCGGCGACCGGATCGCGACTTATATTGCGCAGAAAGGCTGGCAGAATCATGAGGTGCTGCGCAGCGAAAAGGGCGTTCTGCCGATGATGATGGCCACGGACCGGGATGAGCACAGCCCCTCTATCGGCCTCAAAGGCGGTTTTGCCGTCGCTGCCACGGGATTTACCGTGCCGCACGCCGTTGAGGTCGCTGACATTATCGCACAGGCGATCCGCAGGGATGGGCCGGAGGCCGCACCAGAGGCCATACGCGCCCACCGGACCCACCATATTCACCGGGAGCGTTATGCGCGCTTGCTCAACCGCATGTTTTTCCGGGCTGCGGAACCCTCGCAGCGCTATGTCGTGTTGCAGCGTTTTTATGGGCTAGGCGAGGGATTGATCCGGCGGTTCTACCGCAACGGGCTGACGGGGCGCGACAAAGCGCGCATTCTGATCGGAAAGCCGCCCGTGCCCGTAAGCAAAGCGCTTGCTAATTTCAGTGAAACAGATTTCATCCGGCGCGAACGTGCCAAAGGGACCCAGTCATGACCATTACCGTCGATCCGGATGCAATCATTGCGGCCAAGTCCGGCGACAAGCCGACCGCCATCGTCATTGGGGCAGGCTTTGGCGGGATCGCCCTGGCCATCCGTCTGCAATCCATGGGTTTTCAGGTCACGCTGATCGATAATCGCGACAAGCCGGGCGGTCGCGCCTATGTCTATGAAGAGAAGGGCTTCAAATTCGACGGCGGTCCGACCGTTATTACAGACCCGGACTGCCTGCGCGAACTGTTCGAAGTCTCCGGGCGCGATATGGCCGATTATGTCACGCTATTGCCGGTCGATCCGTTCTACCGCCTGCAGTGGGAAGATGGCGACACGCTGGATTACTGGGCGGATCAGGAAAAGCTGGAATCGGAAATCGCCGCCCGCGAACCGGGTGATGTCCAGGGCTACCGCAAGTTTCTAGCCTATAGTCAGGAACTCTACCGCGAAGGCTATGAGAAGCTCGGCACGACGGCTTTTCTGAAATTCTCGCAAATGCTGAAAGCCGCGCCTCAGCTCATGCGACTGCGAGCGGATAAGAGCGTCTATTCGATGGTCAGTAAGTTTGTGAAGAACGACCGGGTCCGGCAATTGCTGAGTTTTCAGTCGCTGCTGGTAGGCGGCAATCCGTTCAAGACCAGTTCGATCTATGCACTGATCCACGCGCTGGAGCGCAAGGGCGGCGTCTGGTTCGCCAAGGGTGGAACCGGCGCTCTGGTTGACGGCTTGGTCAAGCTGTTCGAGGATCTGGGCGGGGAGGTGCGCCTGTCGACCGAGATTACGGATATTCACACGGATGGCGACCGTGTCACTGGCGTCGAAGCCGCGGACGGCTGGTCGATGAGCGCCGATCTGGTCGCCTCCAACGCTGATGTCGTGCATACCTACAAACAGCTTCTGAGGGGGCATGCGCGCGGGACGAGCTACGGTCGGTCGCTGTCCAAGAAGAGCCACTCCATGTCGCTATTCGTACTCTATTTCGGACTGAAAACGCAGCATCCCGACATGAAGCATCACATCATCCTTCTCGGACAGCGCTACCGGGAGCTGATTGCAGAGATATTCGGCAAGGGCCGGAAGCTGCCGGATGATTTCTCGCTCTATCTGCATGCACCGAGCGTGACGGACCCGACCCTCGCGCCGGAAGGATGCTCGACCTATTATGTTCTCTCGCCCGTGCCGCATCTGGGGCATGTCGATGAGAACTGGGACCAGATCGGCCCGGCCTATGCCAACAAGATCCTCGACTATCTGGAAGCGCATGCGATTCCGGATCTGCGCCGCGATCTGGTCGTGCAGAAAACGCTGACCCCCATGGGCTTTCGCGACGAAATGAATACCCATCTCGGCAGTGCTTTTTCGATCGAACCGGTGCTGACCCAGTCCGCCTGGTTCCGTCCGCATAACCGCGACGATGTGCTGGAGAATATGTATATTGTCGGGGCCGGGACCCATCCGGGCGCGGGCGTTCCGGGTGTCGTCGGCGCCGCCAAAGCCACGGCGGGAGTCGTGGCGGACGATTTCAGGGCGATATTGCGGGGTTGAAGCTCACGCCGTCGTGACGACTGATCACGACAGAGTGTCGCACCTCGCACCGATTTCCTGATAGGGCGCGCTCAGTTCAACTGGGAGGCCATAATGCCGAAACTTCGCTTGCCGCTCTTTCTGACGCGGCTGTCCATTTTCTATTTCCTTCTGCCCTGGCAGGTGATGCGCTTTACGCGACCTGAATCCGCGGAAGGCATTGCCAAGAAATATTATCACGTCTCCGCCCTGCCGGAGAGTGTGGGCCTGGTGATCGGCGTGTTCTGGATATTGCTGCTTCTGGCCTTCCTGGTCGGATTCAAGAAACGCATCAGCTACGGGCTGGTTTTTCTGCTCCATGCCGGCGCGATCATCGTCGCCTTGCCGGCCTACATCTGGGGACTGGGCAACTTCAATCAGCTCTTCCTCGCCGCCATTCCCGCCGCCGCAGCGATGGGCTTGCTCTATGTCTTGCGGGACGAAGACACGCTGCTGTCGCTCAAGTGATTTTTTCGCAGGCGGAGCAATCCGCCGGCCATCACTGCCGCGTAAAGATAATCAGATAGCATCTCAGGTCCCTTGATGCTGTCCCTTGTCCATCAACATCCCCTTGTGACTGGACAGACCTTTAGCGCCCCGGCGGTCCCCGCCGTGGGCGCTTTTTCTTGGCCAGATCGAACCCGCCTCGAATAAATAGCCACCAGCTGCGATCGACGAGCAGCACGACAAACAACAGAATGACCGCCCACCAGACGGGTTTGCCGGTCCACCCGATCCAGATCAGTCCCGCCAGCGCGAGCGGATAGAGCAGCATGGCGACTGCCAGTCGCCACACGGCGATGATCTTCTCCTTCACGCCTCCAGCAGACGCGGCAGGATCAGATCGACAAACTTCCAACTATCCGGGTTGAGCCAGTCGCCCTCATGGGTCCGTTCCAGCACGGTGCAGGCCCCTGTCGGGTAATCGTCATAGCGTCCCGTAAACTGCGCATGCATGTCGCCCCAGCCGGGATTGTGACCCAGCCACATCAGCCGCTCCACATCGGGTTCACCCTCTCGCCGGGCGACCGCGAACACGTCGGACGGCGATGCATGGTAGAATTCGCTGTAATAATCGATCCGCTGCGCGCCCGGAATGGCCCGGATCAGATGCAGGGCGGTTTCGCGGGTCCGCTTGGAATTGCTGGCCCAGATGACTTGCGGCGCATAGCCGCGCGCATGCAGCGCCTGTCCGACGGCGGGCGCGGCCCGCCGTCCGCGCGCATTGAGCGGGCGTTCATGATCGGTCTGGTTCGGATCGTTCCAGCTCGACTTGGCGTGTCGCATCAAAAGCAGATGGGTCAGCATCCACCCTGATTGCCGCTATTCCATCGTATAGACAATGCCGAAGCGGGTAATCGTGTCGGTATTCTCCGTCCCGAACGGTACATCCGTGTGATGATCGATCCGGAAGGACGCCCGGGCCGCAAGATTGCCGACCAGATTGGCGGTTATTCCGGCCTCGCTCCACAGATAGGTGTCCGAATCCGACCACAGCACACCCGCATCACTATAAGCAGAAACCTGTTCGTTGATCTGCCAGTCCAGATCCGATTCGACATTCACCGCCAGTTCTTCATTGGTGACGTCCAGACTGTTGGTCTGGGACCGGTAGCCAAGCCCGGCTGTCACGCTCCATCCCAGCGGCTCGCCCTCATAGAGCGTGTAACCCAGACCGCCGCCGAGAAAATAGCCATCGGTAAAGGCGCCAAAATCGTCGTAGAAATAATCGGCGGAGGCATAGCCGAACAGACGATCATTAATGTCGCGCTCGATCTGGTAGCCGAGCGTGAAGCGCTCGCGGTTGCGGACACCGTTCGATGTCCCGTAATCCGCACTTCCGGCAAATTTGTGCCGCCAGACATCGCCAGTCTTGTTGAGCTTCAAGCCCAGGCCGATATCGGTCGTGTCAGTATTGCCGGTCGTCTTGTTGGCGGTCAGCGAAGCTTCGCCGCTCCACCCATCATCGTCCTGAGCCATGGCGGCGGCGGGGGTGAACAGCAAAAGAGCTGGCAGAATATATCGAAAAGGCATGATGAGCGCTCCCCAGAGAATAAGGCGGATATGTGGATGCGCCTTTGAGAATGCCGGGTTAATGTCGGCTGAACAGCGCTGCGCTTTACGCCTGCCTGCCACACGCCTATGGGGCGTCAAAATCAATGATGATGAGTTGTTAGACCCATGTTCGACCTCAAGGCCATTCGTGAAAACCCGCAAGATTTCGATGCAGGCTGGGCCCGCCGCGGGCTGGATCCGCAAACGCCGACCATCCTCGAAAAGGATATGCTGATCCGCAAGGCCAAGACGATGGTCCAGGAAGCCGAAGCGGCCCGCAACAAGGCATCCAAGCAGATCGGCGCGGCGATGGCGCAGGGAAACAGGGACGAGGCAGAACGCCTCAAGACCGAAGTGGCGGGCGCGAAAAACGTCATTGCCGCGCTGGGCGCGCAGCTGGAGTCCGAGCAGGACGTGCTCAACGCCATACTCGCCAGCCTGCCGAACATTCCGGTTGACGATGTCCCGGACGGCGAAGACGAAGCAGACAATGTCGAAATCGCCACATGGGGCGACCCGAAGACCTTTGACTTCGATCCCAAGGCCCATGACGACCTCGGCGAAGCGCTGGGCATGATGGATTTCGAAACGGCAGCCAAGATGAGCGGCAGCCGCTTCGTTATCCTTCGCGGCGCGTTGTCGCGGATGGACCGCGCGCTGACGGCCATGATGCTCGACATGCAGACGGGCGAAGGGTTCGAGGAGACCTCGCCGCCACTGCTCGTCTGGCCGAAAGCACTTTATGGTACAGGACAGCTCCCGAAATTCGCGGAAGACTCCTATGCGACGGACGAGCATTTCCTCATTCCCACCGCCGAAGTCTCTCTGACCAACACCGTCCGCGAAAGTATCCTCGACGAAGACACACTCCCCAAACGCCTGACCGCCCACACGCCCTGCTTCCGTAGCGAAGCGGGCTCTGCCGGACGCGACACGAAGGGCATGATCCGCCAGCATCAATTCAACAAGGTGGAGCTGGTCACCATCTGTACGCCGGAGCAAAGCGAGGACGAGCATAAGACCATGCTCTGCTGCGCCGAAAAAGTGCTGCAAAAGCTGAACCTGCCCTACCGCGTGGTCGAGCTTTGCACGGGCGATCTGGGATTCGGGGCGCGCAAAACCTATGATATTGAAGTCTGGTTGCCGAGCCAGAACACTTATCGCGAGATCAGTTCCATCTCCAATTGCGGTGACTTCCAGGCGCGGCGCATGAACGCCCGCTATCGCGCTGGCGAAAAGGACAACCGCTTCGTCCACACACTGAACGGCAGCGGCCTGGCCGTGGGCCGGACCCTGGTCGCCGTGCTGGAAAACTACCAGAATGCGGATGGCAGCATCACTGTCCCGGATGCGCTCGTTCCTTACATGGGCGGGGTCGAGCGGATTGGGTGAGGGCTGGGGACGGTCAGTTGTCGCCGATTTTTTTTGCTCGTCTCCCCCTCCGCCTTCCGCTTCGTTTCAGGCACCTCCCCCTGCCCGGGGGAGGAAAGGGTTTCACAGGCCCGCCCCTCTTTTCCTCCCCCGGACAGGGGGAGGGGGACCGCCGAAGGTGGTGGAGGGGGAGACGAGATAAGGATACTCGCGCTAGCGCGACCTGAATCAATCCCCGTTTATTACCTTGAAGCTTTTCGTTGCTTCAGTCCCTTGCCGACAATCCCACAAACCTAATCCCCGGACCCCCATTTCCATGCTCTTTTACCCTCGTCCGTCACGGACACGAGGGGGGGCATAACCCTCGGTGTGGCGGGCCGGTGTGAGGGCTTCGGCCCGTGTTGCGGACGGACATGTCCGCGACCGGTGAAAGCCGGAAAGGTCCGTCAGGTGATGGCGGAGCGACCGGGCCGAGAGCGGATGTGTCGGCGGTTTATGCTGCCGCTGACACCCTTCGTCGTCTCTGCCGCCCCTGAGGCTGGTCCTTCGCGGACCGCGCGTGAGCCAAGCATCCGCCGCTGCCATGATCCGGCATCGGGGGTTAGGCCGCGGAACCCGCAGGCGATGGGTCGCAGGGGCGGCAGGCGAAACGAACCGAACACCGCGCGCGGGCTCTGTCTTGCGACGAAACGGTACACTTAAATCTTCCCCGGTCACGGGGCAGAGCCCGCGCCTCGTGTCGCTTCTGACATGAAGGGATCACGTCAAGCGTGATGCTGATGACCCGCTCTCAGCCGCAGGGTGGCGGCTGCCTGCAGACGACCCGTCAAAGCCGGCGTCCCAAGAAACCAATGCCGGGGAGAGAAAAGCGGATCAGGCGGCAGCGGCCAGAAGGGATGGGTGCTCGGCAACGAAGGCTTCCAGCTTGGCGAAAAAGGCCCGCAGCTCCGCGTCACCATTGCTGCCATTGATCGTCACCAGCCGCACGAAGGTCGTGTCGCGGAACGAGCCATAGCCGACCAGAAGCTGCGAGTGCTCATACAAGGCGGTGCAGAGGGTCTGCGCCGGAATGCCCTTATAGTTGAAACAGACCGCGACGGTCTCGTCGACGCTATAGTCGGTATAATCCGGGTGATTGCGGACATAGTCGCGCGCCAGATCGGCCAAGTGGAATTGCTGGTCGACGAAGGCAGCAAGGCCCTTCGTGCCAATGCTTTTCCAGAGCACCCAGAATTTGAGCGCATCGTTTCGACGCCCGCACTGCAACGATGTCTTGCCCGGATTGAACGCGTCGTGATCGGTCTGATAGAGATAGGACGCATCATTGGAAAATGTGGTGTTCAGATTGGCCTTGTCCCTGACCATGATCAGCGAACAGCTGAGCGGCGTGCCCAGCATTTTGTGGGCGTTGAGCGTGAAGGAATCGACCAGATCGGCCCCGGCGACCAGATGGCGGTGGCGCTCACTGAACAGGGCCGAACCGCCATAGGCGCCGTCCACATGCAGCCAGATATCGAATTCTCGCGCGACCGCCGCGGCTGCCGTCAGATCGTCATAAGCGCCCAAGACGGTGGTTCCAGCGGTGCAGTTGATCAGGACAGGATTGAGGCCTTTGGCCTTGTCATCGACGATCGCCTGCCGCAGCGCGGCCATATTCATGCGGCCCCTGTCGTCCGTCGCGATATGGCGGACATTGTCCCGGCCAATGCCGGAAAAGGCGGCATTTTTCGGTGTGCTGTAATGCGATTCCGTCGAAGTATAGACGGTCATGCGACCATTCATGCCGGAATGGCGGACCTTGGCGTCGAACGCATCGCGACCCATCAGCATGCCCATCAGATTGGTCATCGATCCGCCCGGGCCCAGCGTTCCGCCCGATGCTTCGCCCCAGCCCATCAGTTTGCAGACTTCGCTGATGATCGTCTTCTCGACCGCGATCTGCGGGCCTGCCGCTTTATAGGTCGCCATGCTGTTGTTCAGCACGACGGCCAGCAGATCGCCGAGGATGGCCTGTTCCTGCCGACCGCCGAAAAGCTGATTGAAGAAGGCTGGTGTGGCAGTTCGCGGCGTTGCGAGGACGAGGTCTCTCAGCGATTTTTCGAGATGCTCCGCGTCGACGCCGTCCATTCCCAGCGACAGGTCCAGGCGGTCATCCAGAGCCGAGACAGGCAGATGATCCGCGACAGGTTTGATCGCCTCGTCGGCGAGAAGATCGCGAACGATACGATTGAAGATGTCGAGGCTCTGTTTCACAGACATATGTCCTTGCGGCGAGGTCCGACGGAAAGCCGTCGGGAACTACGCGATACGGGTTGGGGTGTGCGTCGGCTAGAGCGGCTTGCAGGCGGCTTCCAGCCATTCCGCGACCGGGCCCTCGAGCCGCGGGCCGATCTCTTCCAGCACGCGGGCATGATAGGCATCGACATAATGGCGCTCAGAGCGGGTCAACATGTCCGTGTCGATCAGGGCCCGGTGGAACGGGGCGAGCGTGACGGTGTGAAAGCCCAGCATCGGGCGGTCGCCGCCAGCAATCGGTGCGGGTTCCGTCACATATTGCAGATTCTCGATGCGGATGCCGTAGGCCCCTTCCTTGTAATAGCCCGGCTCATTGGAGACGATCATGCCGGGTTCCAGAGCCACCGTATTGGGTGTTTTCGAGATGCGCTGCGGGCCTTCATGCACGCCGAGGAAAACGCCGACCCCGTGGCCTGTCCCGTGATCGTAATCATAGCCTGCCTGCCACAATGGATAGCGGGCGAGCGCGTCGAGATTGGACCCGGTCGTCCCCTTGGGAAAGCGCACTGTCGCCATGCAGATATGGCCTTGCAGGACGAGCGTATAATGCTCGCGCATCGCCTGTGTCGGGGCGCCGATCGGCACTGTCCGCGTCACATCGGTCGTGCCATCGACATATTGCGCACCGCTATCGACCAGATAGAGCGTGCCGGGCGACAGGGGCAGGGTCGTGGCCTTGTTGACCCGGTAGTGCGGGAAAGCGCCGTTGGCGGCGGAACCGGAAATCGTCTCGAAGGACAGATCTTTCAATTCACCCGTTTCGTGGCGCAGCGTTTCCAATTTCACGGCGGCGTCGATTTCGTCATATTCGCCCGACTGCGCATCTGTGTCGAGCCAGTGGAGGAAACGGATCAGCGGCACGGCGTCACGACGGTGGGCGGCTTCGGTGCCGCGCAGTTCCGCGTCGGACTTGCGCGCCTTGGGCAGCGCGACCGGGTCCTGCTGCGGCAACACAGTCGCGCCGGCATCGCGCAGACTTTGCGAGTGCCATGCCGAGCTGGTGGCCGGATCGACGATCACCGCCTTGCCGGTCAGAGTTTTCATGTCGGCGGGCAATGCCTCTTCGGACAGAACGCTGACATCATTGCCCAGATGGGTGCGGATCTCGGATGTGATCTTGTCCGGGTCGGTATAGAGGCTGACGCGGCCCTGATCATCGATCAGCGCATTGGCGAGCAGAAGCGGCGTACAGCGAACGTCCGAGCCGCGCAGATTAAGCAGCCAGGCCACGGAAGCCGGCGCCGTGATGATGGCGGCATCGGCGCGACTCTCCTGCAGCGATTTTGCGATTTCGGCGCGCTTCTGGGCATGGCTTTTCCCGGCCAGAGCGTCGGGCTGGATGCTGACGGCGCCCTTGGGGGCATCGGGGCGATCGGTCCAGGCACCGTCGATCGGATTGCTCTCGACGGCGACAAGCTTCGCGCCAGCCGCCTTGACGGCTTTCTCGATGGCGGCGATCGCCTTGGGCGAATGCAGCCTGGGGTCGTAGCCCAGTATCTCATCGGCGCGGAGATTGTCGCGCAGCCATTTGGCAACGCCGTCTTCCAGCCGGGCGAAATCGAACAGCTCCGCATCGACCTGTGCGCGGACCTGCAGCGTATAGCGGCCATCGGTGAACATGACCGCCCGGTCGGTCATGACGCACGCGGCTCCGGCAGATCCCGTAAACCCGCTCGCCCACATCAGGCGCTCATTATGATCGGGCAGATATTCGTTATTATATTCGTCTTCATGCGGGATCAGCAGCCCGTCCAGTCCGCGCTGTGCTAGTTCAGCGCGTAAAAGCGGGATGTGATCGCGGCCCATTTGCGGGCCACCGACCACGTCGAAAGTCTGAATTATCTGCGTATCGATCTGTCCCATGGGCTCCGTCTAGGCCTTTTGAGAGGTGGGGGGAAGGCGTCGGCGCGATATTGTCTGACGGGGGCTGATCACGGAGGCGTGAGGTTCCAACCGTTTTTGCATAGCTCCATCGCCGCAGTAGCGGTTCAGGTTAATGCAGTCGGCTCCTACATAGCGTCCACATCAAAACCGCGCCTCGCCATGGTGGCGTCCGCGCATAAACGGCAAGAAAAAGAAGAATATGTCCTACCAATTCGACCCAATCCAACTGCGCCAGACGGCGCCTGTCACGCTGACGCGCGACGTTTCATCTGTTCGTCTTCTGGCACGCCGCTCGGCTCGTCAGGCACGCCGCGCCCAACGCGCATTCTAGAAAACTCAACGTTTCCCTTCGAAGCTCGGACCTCACGGTCCGGGCTTTTTTTATGGGTGACTGGCCAGCAGCGACGTCCAGCCGTCGAGACTGTCCTGTGCCGTGACGGTCAGGCCGCACTGCCGGAAGGCGTCCGCGACCCAGTCCGCCTGTTCATCCAGAATTCCCGACAGGATCGCGCGAGCCCCGGGGCGCATGGCCCTGGCAATGTCAGGGGCCAGTTCGCGCAAAGGCCCGGCGAGTATATTGGAGATGACGAGATCGAAATCGCGCCCTCTCAGTGCGTCCGCATCAAAGCCATCGGCGGTCAGAGCATCAAAAGCCGTATCGTTCAGCGCAGCATTGTTCACGGCCACATTGACAGCGACCGGGTCGATGTCCGTGGCCAGCAACAATGCGTGCGGCCAGAGCTTCGCCGCCGCAATCGCCAGAACGCCAGCCCCTGTCCCGAGGTCGAGGATCGCATCAGGTTGCAGCCCATCTGTATGGAGCGCATCCAGCATCATCAGACAACCCTTAGTCGTTCCGTGATGGCCGGTCCCAAACGCCTGTCCGGCATCGATCCGGATCGGAATGCGGTCCTTCAGCTCTGGTGTGTCGTGACTACCGTGAACGATGAAGCGACCCGCATCGATCGGCGGCAGGCCGGACTGGCTGAGGCCGACCCAGTCTTCGTCGGGCAGCTGAGACAGATGCGCTTCGAGCGCTGGCGACAGACCTTGCCGTGCCGCATGCGCCGCGTCCCGCGTTGCATAAAGCGCCTGCACACTCACGGCGTCGGGACCATCATCGAATACCGACACGGCCAGAGCCTCGGTGACGTCATCGAACCCCAGCCGTTCGGCCAGATCATAGCCGCTGTCGCGCGGCGAACGGATGGTCAGCGCGTAAGGACGGCTCACAGCTCAGACCTCGGAGGCGCGCTGGACAAAACCGTCCAGCACCATCTTTTCGCCGGCCTTGTCGAATTCGACCGTCAGTTTCGTGCCGTCGGCGCTCATGATCTCGCCATAGCCGAACTTGGTATGGAAAACCCGCTCGCCGACACTGTAATTGGACGCCTTGCCCTTGGCGGGGCGTCGCACGGCATGCCCTTCTATCTCCTTGGGCTGACGACCAAAGTCGCGATCTCTGTTCTTCTGGTAGCGCTCCCATCCCGGGGACGACCGCCCCGCATCCTGTGCGCGCTTGAAGCTCCGACCGAAATCTTCCTGCACGCGATCGGCGATCAGGGAGGGGTTATACTGATTGGCCTCGGATTCGACTTCGACATGCTGAATTGGCAATTCGTCGATAAAGCGCGAGGGCAGGGAGGATTGCCAGCTGCCATAGACTTGACGGTTGGCGGCGAAATAGATCTTCGCCAATTCGCGCGCCCGGGTGATCCCGACATAGGCAAGGCGGCGCTCTTCCTCGAGCCCGGCCAGACCGCTCTCATCCAAGGCACGCTGGCTTGGAAATGTGCCTTCCTCCCATCCCGGCAGGAAAACGAGCGGGAATTCGAGCCCCTTGGCACTGTGCAGCGTCATCAGACTGACTTCGGCATCCTGCGGACCGGAGTCGACATCCAGAACGAGGCTGACATGTTCCATATAGGCTTCGAGCGTGTCGAATTCGCCCATGGCCGAGATCAGTTCCTTGAGGTTGTCCAAGCGGCCTTGGGATTTGGCATCCTTATTATCGCGCCACATCTGCGTATAGCCCGACTGATCGAGAATGCGTTCGGCCATGTCGGTGTGCTTGGCGTCCTGTGACTCACGCCGCCAGCGATCGATATCGAGCAGGAAAGCCCGTAAGGACGACCGCGCCTTGCCGCGGATTTCGTCCGTCTTCACGATCTGGCGCGTGGCCTGTTCAAGGCTGATATGCATGGTACGTGCAGCCTGTTGCAGCTTGCGAACCGAAGTCGCGCCGATACCGCGCTTCGGGACATTGACGATCCGTTCGAAGGCGAGATCGTCCGTGTCCGAGTTCAGCACGCGCATATAGGCATGGGCGTCGCGGATTTCGGCACGCTCGAAAAAGCGCGGGCCCCCGACCACGCGGTAAGGCAGGCCGAGCTGAATGAAGCGTTCTTCGAAATTCCGCATCTGGCGGGAGGCTCGCACCAGAATAGCGACGTCGGAATAGGAGCGTCCCTTGGACGCCCAGTTCTCGATCTCCCCGGAGATGATCCGGGCTTCTGCGGGACCGTCCCAGACACCTGTGACCGTGACCTTGTGACCCCCGTCGTCTTCCGTCCAGAGCGTTTTGCCGAGACGGTCCTTGTTGGCTGCGATCAGGCCGGACGCGGCCCCCAGAATATGTTCGGTCGAGCGGTAATTACGTTCCAATCGAATGACCGTCGCGCCGGGAAAGTCCTGTTCGAAGCGCAGAATATTGTCCACCTCTGCCCCGCGCCAGCCGTAGATGGACTGGTCATCATCGCCGACGCAGCAGACATTGTTCGACCCCTGGGCAAGCAGGCGCAGCCAGAGATATTGTGCGACATTCGTATCCTGATACTCGTCGACGAGCAGATAGCGAAACCGGTCGTGAAAACCCTTCAGCACATCCGGGTTCTTCTGGAAGATAGTGATGTTGTGCAGTAGCAGGTCACCGAAATCGACGGCGTTCAGGACCTTCAGACGGTCCTGATAGGTCTTGTAGATTTCAACGCCTTTGCCGTCGGCAAACGTAAACCCGTCATCCGCGCCCAGCCGGTCCGGCGTCAGGCCTTTATTCTTCCAGCCATCGATCAGGCTCGCCATATAGCGCGCCGTCCATCGTTTGCTGTCGATGCCGGCGGCTTCGATGACCTGCTTCAGCAGGCGGATCTGATCATCCGTATCGAGGATTGTGAAACTGGATTTCAGACCGACAAGTTCGGCATGGATGCGCAAAATCTTTGCCGCGATAGAGTGGAAGGTGCCGAGCCATGGCAACCCCTCGATCGCTCCGCCCATGGTCTGTCCCACGCGCTCGCGCATCTCGCGCGCGGCCTTGTTGGTGAACGTCACGGCAAGAATTTGTGATGGCCAGGCCAGACGGTTATGAAGAATGTGCGCAAGGCGCGTGGTCAGCACGCGGGTTTTGCCCGTGCCTGCTCCTGCCAATACAAGAAGCGGGCCTTCCGTCGTCAGGACGGCCTTGCGTTGTTCGGGGTTCAGCCCGCTCAGATAATCCGCCTGATCATCGGTCGTCCGGACCGGCATGGCACGGGCCGAAATCGATCCCGATGCCGCAGGGCGAGGCGGGGCAGGCTGGAATGATTCGGGAGACGACATTGCGCCGGAACATAGGGACAACATACCGTCATGGCGAGGGCCAGCCGCTCCCGATAGCAGGGATTTGAAAGCGGTCTTGCCGAGACACCTTTATCGGCTAGGATCAGACCATGGCCAATCTGCTCCGGGCGTTTATCGCCACCACTTTGTTTTCTCTGATCCCTGTCGGCTCAGCCTATGCTCAGACTGACGAAATCGTCGTGACGGGTAGTCGGATATCGATCCAGGACACGCTTCCGGGGCAGGTCTTGATAGTGCGGGGGGACAATCTTCTTCTTGAAGTCAGAATTGAGAGTGATGCCCGCAATCTGAGCGAAAGGCTCGCAGAAATCGATAAGACAATCCGTACCTTCACGGCGGCAGCGGATCGCGATGCGGCAATTACGCTCTCCTATGTGGATGGGAACGCTGTGAGGCCTCTATCGCCGTCGCTCTATAAGGATGCCATCTCACGTGGCTCCCGTCCGGATACGTCTGTTGCAAGGATCCAGTTGAAGACCGCAATTCCAGACACGGTCGCAGACAGTTTTGCCTTGGCGACGCAACTGACGCGGTTCGTCGATAAAATTCCGGAGACGGGTCGCATTACGATTGAAAATACCGATGAAATCGTGATTTCTGTCGTCAATCCGGGTCAATATCGTCCTGCTGTCATACGGAAAGTTACCGATGAGATCGCCGATATTCGCGATCAGCTGGGTGCGGATTACCGCGTCATCCTGCAAAATATTGATCGGCCGATCAGACAGTATCGCGCAGGCGACCTGACTCTCGGTTTCTACATTCCGTACAGTTATGTGGTTATACCGACATCTCTGGATAATCTGGACATCAATCTTTCAGACGATTTCTAGGCGTGCTCGGCAAGTTATACAGCACGGACATTCTCACCCTGTCATCGACGCTGAGCAATACTGCGCTCGATGCGCCGGACGGGACCGCGCGCAAAGTCAGCAAGCTTTGCGGGTCCTGGGTCGAAATCGATGTGGCGATGAGCGGTGACCGGGTCGCCGACGCGGCGTTGAGGGTGCAGGCTTGCGCACTCGGTCAGGCCAGTGCCGCCATTCTGCAGGAGCGCATCAATGGGGCCACGCTCGGCGAATTGACGGCGGCGCGTGATGCGCTCCGGTTCATGCTGAAAGAGGGTGGCGATCCACCGAAGGGTCGCTTCGAGAAGCTGGCCTTGCTTTCAGGCGTCCGGGAATATCCGGCGCGGCACCAGAGTACGTTACTGGCCTTCGACGCGGCGGTTGAGGCGGTGGATCGCGCATTGCAGAGAGAATGCAACGGATCCTGAGGCCTGCTGCAGGATCGTCCCAACTCTTCAGTGAGGGCTGGAAGACACGCGTCTCTTTCCGGACCAAAGGGATGCTGAAGTATTTCGAAACACTTCCTCTCGTCATGATCACACGGCGTCGCCAAAGCGAGGCCATGGTGTCCCCTGCGTCCTATGGGAACGAATAGCCGTGTGAGTATCGGGTGCTACTGCATCATCTCTCGAAACACAGATATCGAACCGTCGACTGACGACCTGTACATGACCAATAAGTTATGTTATAAAGTTATTAATTCAATCGGGAGATGTCCATGAGGCGACGGCGACAGACACAGGATGATGAAGCGGTTGTGGATATGACGCCGATGCTGGACCTCGTTTTCATCATGCTGATTTTCTTCATCGTTTCCGCCGTTTTTCTGGATGAACGCGGTCTCGATCTGTCAGAAACGCCGCAGGATGTTCCTCCCAATGCGGTTCAGCCCTCCATTCTTGTTCAGCTCGACGATAGGGATATGGCTCATATTCAGGGGCAGCCTCTCAGCCTGGCTTCCGTGCCGGCGCGCGTGCAAGCGCTCCGGGCTCAATCGCCCCAAGCCAATGTCTCACTGCAGGCGCAGTCGGACACAAGCGTCGATGCGGTGGTTTTTCTGAAGGACCGGATGGACGCCGCGCAAGTGCCGATCACGATCAAGGTTGATCCGTAAGTTTGCTGACGCGGTAATTTTCCAGCACTTGCGGCCAGACACGGTCGAAATAGGCGTGGCCTTCATCCCATGCCTCGCCTGTGCCGAAGCCGGTATGGAAGAGGTGGACATGTGTCCGGTCATCTCCCATCGGCTCGAACAGGATTTGGACGACAGTCAGATGCGGCCTGATCTCGGACATGTAGGGCGGCATGGCCCAGGTAAAACTCAGCATCTGTCCGGGCTGCAGGGAGAGAATGCGGCCATCATCATTGCCGCATTGCTGCGTCTCGACAGCAGAGACGTCGAAGCACAGCTCGTAAAGCCCGCCGGGCTCGGCCTCTATAGTCGCGAGCGGTGCGAAGAAATCTTCAATGCCGTCCTTGCTGGTCCAGTCGGCGAAGGCGGTGGCAGGATCGGCATCGACCGTTACGTCGGCGTAGATCATGGTCCGAACCTGCGCGCCGGCATTTTTCGCGCCGAATGTCGCGATCAGCACCAAGCCGATCGCCAGTCCTCGCAATAACATCACGTCGACTCCAAATTTGTAATCCTGCCTTACAGGAAGGTTACGACTTTGTGGCAAAAATTGGCAAGCCATGATCTCCGCCTGCATCGCCTGATATCGCCAATGTGGCTGGATAAGGGCGGCTGACAGATGACCGGTGCATGACAGACCGTTCAGTTGTGCCGCTCGTAGCCTTTTGCGACAGGGGTCGGCGGCTGGGCGTGGCACCACTCTAAAAGGACACCCCCATGTCAAACGCCTTATTGAAATACGCTCTGCTGCCGTTCGCCTGCATGGCTGCGCTTGCCGCCAGTGCTACCGCGCAAGATACGGATCCGGTTCAGAACAAGCCGAAATCCGATATGATGAACATGTCTTCAGCCGAGCTTGAGACGCTGTTCGCCACTCACGATGCCGACCTTTCAGGCGATTTGAACCTGGACGAGTTCATTGCCTTTACCGTCGACAGGGCCAGCCATGGTGATGAAACCGCGCGGGATCTGGTCGTGACCGGCGATTATGAAGGACGGTTCGCCGCGCTGGATCAGGACGCCGATTCAGCTCTCACTCTAATGGAAGTCGTGAAGACGGAACATGATGACGCTGTCGAACAGGAGCTCTCGCCGACCGACGAAGACGAAAAGCTTTAACGGCGACTAAATCTGTCTCGGAACAGACTCGCTCCATCAGCCGTTGGAATGACACGGGCAACGTCGCCCGAACTTTTTGGGAGAGAGCCAATGCTTCGTTGGGCCATCATTTTTCTTGTCATCGCAATTGTCGCGGCCGTTCTGGGCTTCGGCGGGATTGCCGGTGCCGCGTCATCTATCGCCGTTATCCTGTTCTGGGTCTTTGTTGCTCTGTTCGTGATCGGCCTGATCATGCATCTGGTCAAAAAAGCCTGATCCATTCAGTATACAAAATGAAAAACCCCGGATCTCGATCCGGGTTTTTTTATGGCCTATTCCGGGGCGGCATTGACGCCGTCCTCCGCCGCATCATCCGGTAACTCCATTTCAATCGATAGGCCCGACGACAGTCGGTCCTCCTGCGGAACGGTCTGGATGTCCTCGATCGTGACCGTGCTGAACAGGCCGCGGCGACGGACTTTGATCATTTTCTGCATGGTTTCATCGATGGATTGGGCCATTGTCGAGCTGACGGGCCGAAGGCCTACCGCCGAATCCATCGTCATGACATAGCCATGCTGGGTCCGGTTGTTCGTGCCGCGGGTCATATCGGCAATGTCTGTCGCATAGCGAGCCACTCTGATTGGTGTGTCCGTCGACAGGAAGCGATCGCGCAGATCGTCTTCTACAAGCGCAGCAATATGCGTTCTAACCTCGTGGTCGAAATCGCCTGCGAAAAAATAGGGGGCGGCATCTTCATAATGGCGTGAAACCCGGGGCTTATCGCCATAGATTTCGATGCCGCGAAGCGATCCAGCAAATTCCTTGCCTGAGTATTGAAGCGTATCCCAGACGGTTTCCGCCGTGAACGCCTTGCGCTGAATGGATGGGGAGCCGAGATCGCCGTGGAAGAATCCGTAAATGACAAGAGGATTGTCCCAGTTGGCGTAGACGACGTCCTGCCGGATGTTCCGCAGCGACAACGGCACACCCGCGATCGTGACGCGCTTCGTTTCGTGGAAAGACAGCCCGTCGGCGCCCTTGATCCGGGATGGATTGGTCGTGGGATAATTCTGCGCGATCCCCTGAATAACGAGCGCATTGTGCAGGTTCAGCCAGTAGGAAAGCTGTTCATCGCGCGGAAGCGCGGAAACATTGATGCGATTGCCGATGGCCACCAGATCATCGACATAGCTATCGATGACGTCTTCGAACTCGCCGTCGATCCCCTCGAAAATGACCTTGTTCCCTTCCAGGCGATAGGGTGATGTATGACCAAGGACGAGACGAGTGCCGACCCCCGGGGCCGGGCGGACCGCACGCTCGCGCAGGCTCGGACCGGTATAGATCACCATTTCCTTGAGGGCTTCGTCCCAGACGGTGAAGTCGAGACGTGTCCGTAGGGACGGATTTGGCGCAAAACGGCCGTAGGATGAGGGCGTTGCCGTCGAACCCGTCGCTGCGAAGGTGTGAGGCGATACGGTCAATGGCTGTCCGAAAGACGGCGCAGAGATTGCCAAGAGAGGAGACAGAGTCAGAGCAGCAACGATATGTTTCATGACATATTCAAAGCATATTCTGGATTGCAAATCCAGATTCGTTCAAATTGCGGTTATGGTGAGGTCTGCAAGACACGAACCGTGGGATCGGCGCAAATTTTAATGGCTCAGTCAGACGGCTCATCGGAATCTGAGCTAGAGCCAGTGTTCTGACTTGGGTCTGGCAGCTCCATTTCGATCGGCAGTCCGGATGACAGTCGGTCCTCCTGCGGAACGGTCTGGATGTCCTCGATCGTGACCGTGCTGAACAGGCCACGGCGACGGATTTTGGTCATTTTCTGCCCGGTTTCATTGACAGCTCTCGCGAGCACGGTTGGGACTTTCGTCGTTCCGCTCGAAGTTGCGGAGTAGACATTGCCGAGTTGAATCCGGTCATTTGTGCCTTTGGTCATATCGGCGACATCGGCTTCGTAACGGGCGATTTTCACGACGGCGGTTGCGTCGGCTAGCTCTGTCTTGACCTCGGGAGTCAACAGGCTGTTCATATGCCGTCGAACATCGGCGTTAAAATCAACTGCAAAAAAGTAGGGCGCGGCATCATCATAATGTCGCGAAATCTTCGGTTCATCGCCATAGACGATAAAACCGCGCAGCGAATTAGCGAACTCGGTGCCTGAGAAACGCAGCGTGTCCCAGACCGTATTCCCGGCGTAGGCTTTCCGCTGGAGGGAGGGCGATCCAATGTCGCCATGGAAAAAACCGTAGATCACCAAAGGGTTGGCCCAATTGGCATAGACGATATCCTGGCGGATATTGCGCAGCGACAAGACTACCCCGTCGATCGTAACCCGTTTCGTGTCATGGAAGCGTAGCCCATCCGCACCCTTGATCCGGGAAGGGCTGCTGAGCGGATAGTTTTCGGCAATCGCATGAACGACAAGCACGTTGTGAAGGCTCAGCCAGTAGGCAAGTTGCTCGTCACGCGGCAATGAGGTGAGATCGACCCGGTTGGCGATCGCGACAAGGTCTTCGACGTAGTGACCGAGCATCTCGGTAAAGTCGTCATCAAACCCTTCGAACAGGACCTTATTGCCCTCAAGCCGGTAGTGGGACGTGTGGCCGCGTGTCAGTCGCGATCCGACAATCGGGTAGGGCCGACTGGCCCGCTCTCGCAGGCTCGGTCCGGTATAGAGAACCGACTCTTTCAGAACTTCGTCCCAGAAGGTGAAATCGAGCCGGGTTGTCCGGCTCGGGTCGGGGGTAAAGTGAGAATAAGGCGAGGCCATCTGGCTCGCCTGTGACTTTGACTGGACTAAGACCGGGGACGGCGTCGACATGGCCTGCATCTGCGCAAACGCGGATGGGGCGATAAGCTGAGCCATGACGATGCAGGCGGCGGCAACAGATTTCATGCAGCCTGCAAAGCACAAAACGCGTCTGAAATCCAGAATCGTCCGACCCGAGCCTGACGCATCCCATCTTTGGCTGATGAGACTTGAACACGGGCCTCCAGATTATGGGGCCTGACGATGTACTGCCGCGCGACTATTCCGCCGGGTCGTCTGAGGATTGCTCCGTGCCTGTTTCCGGTAGTTCCATTTCGATCGACAGGCCTGATGACAGTCGGTCCTCTTCCGGAACGGTCTGGATATCCTCGATCGTGACCGTACCGAACAGGCCGCGACGACGGATCTTGGTCATTTTCTCGCCTGTCTCCTGTATCGCTCTGGCCAGGGTTGACGAAACTTCGCGAGTGCCGCCGAGTGGATCGAGGGTCCGGACGCTGCCCAGCTGAATACGGTCATTCGTACCTTTGGTCATGTCGGCGACATCGTCTTCGTAACGGGCAACTTTCACGACAGCCGTGGCCTTGTCGAACTCTTCCTTCACCTCGGGATTGAGGAGTGCGCCCATATGGCGACGGACCTGCGCATTGAAGTCGTTGGCGAAGAAATAGGGGGCCGCATCCTCATAGTGACGCGAGATCTGAGGCTTGTCGCCATAAACGATGAAGCCGCGCAGGGAATTGGCAAATTCCGTTCCTGAAAAGCGCAGTGTGTCCCAGACCGTGTCTGCCGTGAAGGCTTTACGCTGGATCGATGGCGAGCCGAGATCACCATGGAAGAAGCCGTAAATCACCAGCGGGTTTGACCAGTTCGCATAGACGATATCTTGCCGGATATTGCGCAGCGAGAGCGGCACACCGTCGATGGTGATGCGTTTCGTATCGTGAAAGCCGAGGCCGTCAGCGCCCTTGATGCGCGATGGGCTGCTGATGGGGTAGTTTTCGGCGATGCCCTGAATGACCAGGATATTGTGGAGGTTCATCCAGTAGGAGAGCTGCGCATCCTGTGGAATGGAGGCCAGATCGATCCGGTTGCCGATATCGACCAGGTCTTCGACATAGATGTCGAGCATCGTCTTGAAGTCGTCATCGATCCCTTCGAACAGGACTTTATTGCCTTCGAGCCGGATCGGCGATGTATGACCAAAGGTCATCCGCGAGCCGACGACTGGCGATGGCTGGCTGGCCCGCTGACGCAGACTGGGGCCTGTATACAGGACCATATCCTTCAGGATTTCGTCCCAAAGCGTGAAATCGAGGCGCGTCGCCTTGGTCGGATTGGGCGTAAAGCGACTATAGGGTGAAGCCGACGCGGTCGCTGCCGACAGGGTCAGGGACGGCGTGGAAATAGTCTGTGCCTGTCCGAATGACGCCGGAGCGATGGCCAGAGCAGCTGTGAATGTGAAGAGCGCGGGCAGATGTTTCATGCGCACGCTAAAGCATATCTCCGGATCGAAATCCAGACAAACCTTATCGAATAACGATAATGTTAGATTGGGTGCCTAGCGAAGCGATCCTGAGATTTGATCCAGACCGTCCTTGAAGAAGCGGGTCCGGTCAGCAGCCGCCATTTCGGTGCGGATCAGTGTCTCTGCAGTATCTACGGCCAAGTCGGCTGCTCTGGATTTAACTTCTGCCAGCGCCTGTGCTTCGGCGGAGGCAATTTTTGCTTCGGCCTGAGCGGCGCGGCGTTGCAGACGCTCTTTCAGATCAGTTCTGGCGCGCACAGCCATGGCCTCGGCGTCGCGGCGAGCTTGATCGACAATCTCTTCGGCCTGAGCTTCGGCTTCGGCCTGCTTACGCTGGTAGGAGGCGAGCAGAGCCTGCGCTTCTTCGCGCAGGCGACGCGCCTCATCGAGCTCGTCGCGAATGGCGTCCGATCGACTGTCCAGCGCGCTGCCCATGGCTTTGAAAGCGCCTTTCCAGGCGATCAGAGCAAAGAAGAGGAGCAGGGGGACCAGAACCCAGAACTCGGATGACAAGTACCAGGCTTTGCCGCCGGCCATGACAAGATCAAAAGTCATCGTGATCAAGCCTTTCCAAGCGCGACACGAAGCTTCGCGTCGGAGACGGATTTGCCCGTCAATTCAGTCACGACGGCGCCGGCCACTTCGGCTGCCACGGCGTCGATGTTGGACAGTGCGGCCGTTTTGATTTCACGAATACGCGTCTCGGCCAGTTGCGCTTCGCGATCGGCTTCGGCGTCGGCTGCGTCCAGTTCGGTGCGGATTTCCGCGTCGAGTGACTGGCGTGTGCTTTCGGCGACATTCATGGCCTTGGCCCGAGCATCGCGCAGCGACGTCTCATAGGCTTTTTCGGCCTCTTCCGCTTCCTGCTTCATGCGGGTCGCGGAATCGAGGTCATCGGCAATTCTGTCAGTCCGGGTCCCGATCGTATCGCGCAAGCCCGGAAGAATGAACCGGGACAGCGCGAAATAGAGGACAGCAAAGGTCAGAACGAGCCAGAATATCTGGCTCGTCCATGTCGACAGGTCGAGCTGAGGCATGCCGCCAGAGGCAGCTTGTGCAGTGTCGTCATAGACGGTTTCAGCAGCCATGGCTCTTCCCGGTCCGTGCGTGTTTTACGTCAGGTCTGTTCTAGAATGCGAACAGGATGATCATGGCCAGAACGAAGCCGAACAGGCCTGTCGCTTCGCAGAGTGCGAAACCGAGCAGCAGGTTCGTACGCTGACCGGCAGCGGCAGATGGGTTGCGCAGGGCACCTTCGAGATATTTCGAGAAGATGGAACCGATACCGATGCCGGCACCGATAAGGGCGGTTCCGGCCAGGCCGGCACCAATGAATTTTGCGGCTTCTGCTTCCATGATGGGATCTCCTAGAGTTGGATAGCGTAAGGTTTAGTGATCGACGTGGTAGACGTCGTTGAGATAGACACAGGTCAGGATCGCGAACACGAAAGCCTGCAGGGCTGCGACCAGAAATTCGAGCGCAACGATCGCCATCGTGCCGGCAATCGGCAGGATCGCACCCAATGCCGTCACGCCGCCCTTGGCGACGAGGTAGGCGGCAAAGATCGCGAACAGTTTCAGCATGACGTGACCAGCCACCATATTGGCGAACAAACGTACAGCCAGTGTCACGGGACGGGCGATGAAGGAAATGATCTCAATCGGCACGATAATCGCGTACATCGGCACGGGCAGACCAGCCGGCGCGAAAATCTTGAACCATTTGAAGCCGTTCTTCCAGACACCAGCGACGACCACGACAAGAATGGTGAAGATCGCCATGGTGGCGGTCACGGCCAGGTGCGACGTCGTGGTGAAGGCGTAGGGGTTCATGCCGATCAGGTTGGCGAACAGGATGAAGAAGAACAGGGCAAAGATGAAGGGCATGAAGCGCATGGCTTCCGGCCCGACCGTATCGCGAACCATATCCGCGATGAATTCATAGGAAAGCTCGCCAAGTGACTGCATACGTCCAGGGATCAGCTTGCCCCGCATGGTCAGAATGAAGAAGGCAATGATGGCAACGACGGACGCCACCATCCAGAAGGCAGAGTTCGTCCAGGACACGGTCTGTCCGGCAATCTCGAAGAGATCGACCTGACGATCAATCTCGAACTGTTCCATGGGTCCGCTTGCCACGTCCCGCTCCTTCAGTCTTCATCTTCCAGCTCAGGACGTGCGTCACCTTTGGGAATATGCCCCGTTTTCGCATCCATGGCATCCGCCGTGCGAAAGACGCTCATAAACCCGGCAGCGATGCCGAACCCAAGCCCAATCAGGAGTCCGAATGGTTGCGATCCGAATAGCTGGTCAATTCCCCAGCCTAAAAGCAGACCCACCAAAACGGACGCCAAAAGTTCCGTACTCAATCGCCAGGCCATTCCCAGAAGCGAATTATCGTCCTTGTCATCCTTGCCAAGCTTGGCATCGCGGCGTGCTTTGGCGGCTGCGAGCTTGTCCTCGAGCGCGTCGAGGTCGGTCTGGAGGGAGGTGTCGGACTGTCCGTTCTGTTTCGGCATGAAAACCAAGCGTGACGCTGACAAAACAGGCCCCTGAATGGGACCTGTTGAAAGCGGGGCCTACCTAACGAAGGGGGTAGGCGAAGTCAACAAAAGCAGGTGAGGGTCTAAGTCTTTGATAGAGATGAAAAAAAGCTATTTTACCACGCTTTTATTCGGGCTTTTCTCAGGTCAGGTTGAAGACGAGTTGATTCAGTTGGGCAACGCGTTGATCGAAACGGCGAGGCGACGGCCATTATCATCGCGGCTCAGGATCGTAACGCGCTCATTGCGCAAGGCAGTCTGTGTCGGTCGGATGCAATTTGTCCCGACAACATTACTCAGCCGCTACCAGCTGTTCGGCGCGGGCCAGTTCGACGCTCAAGAGTTGCGACACGCCCTGTTCGGCCATGGTGACGCCGAACAGGCGGTCCATGCGGCTCATCGTGACCGGGTTATGTGTAATGGCGATGAATTTGGTATTGGTCAGCCGTTTCATCTCGTCCAGCACATCGCAATAGCGACCGACATTATAGTCATCCAGCGGCGCATCGACTTCGTCGAGCACGCAGACGGGGGCCGGATTTGACAGGAAGACCGCAAAGATCAGGGCCGTCGCGGTCAGCGCCTGTTCCCCGCCGGATAGCAGGCTCATCGGTTTGAGCGTCTTGCCGGGCGGTCTGGCGAAAACTTCCAGTCCCGCTTCCAGCGGATCATCGGACTCCGTCAGAGAGAGCCAAGCTTCGCCGCCGCCAAACAGCGTGACGAAAAGCTTGGAGAAATGGCCATTGACCACATCGAAGGCTTCCAGAAGCCGCTGGCGGCCTTCTGTGTTCAGTTCGTCAATGCCTTCGCGAAGACGGGCGATTGCGGCGATCAGATCCTCGCGCTCCGTCTTCATCACATTCAGTTTTTCTTCCTGCTCGGCGGCTTCTTCATCGGCACGCAGATTGACCCCGCCCAGCTTTTCGCGCTCCGCCGCCAGCCGTTCGAGCTTGCGCTCGATATCGTGCTCGGACAGGCCGGATGCCGGATCGAGCTTGCCAATATGTTCGGTCAGTTCGGACGGTTCGCATTGCAGGGTTTCGTTGATTCGGGCCTTGGTCTCGCCGATGCGCTCCTGCGCGGCGACCAGCCGGGCCTGGGCCGCGGCGCGGGCCTCGCGCGCTTCGCCGGCCTGTTTCTCCAGATCGCGCGCTTCGATTTCGGCCTCGCGCAAGTGCGTCTCAGCATCGGCCAGCGCGTCAGCAGCAGACTGGCGGCGCGCTTCCGCGGTTTCCAGCTGTTCGAACAGTGCCTTGCGGCGATCTTCGAACTTGTTCGGCCCCTCGGTTGCTGTCGTATAGTTGATCTCGGCAGCGTCGCGCCGACCCTCCAAGGTTGAGACACGGTCACCCGCCTGCGTGCGGCGACGTTCCCAGTCGGCCCGCTCAGTCTCAACCGCCTTGAGCCGCGTCGTGCGGGCTTCGATCGCATTGTGCAGTGATCGGTAGGTGGAATTCTTGTCGTCGGCATCCGAGCGGGCCGCGAAGAGCCGTTCCGATAGAGCATCGCGTTTCGGGCTCAGCGTGTCGTCCGTCTGCGCAGCGGCGACAGCCTGTCTTGCGGCATCCCGCTGAGCGGAGAGTTCGGTAATTTCGGCTTGCAGCCGCGCAATCCGGTCTTCGAGCGACCGCTTTTGCGCAGTTTCGCGCGCAACATCCGTCTCGTACTGGGCGACAGCAGCCTGCGCGGCCCGTTCCTTACGTTCGAGGTCCGGAAGGGCCGCCCGCGCCTGCACGGCGGCATCCTTTGCGGCGTTCCTACGCGCGCGGGCCGCATGAAATTCGGTCTGGGCGATTTCGACAGCGCTCTCAGCGACTGCAATTTCGGCGACCATCTCCTGCAGTCGGCCTTGCTGCTTTAGCTTGACCGATGCCGCCGTCTCGGCCCCGGCTTCCATCACGAAGCCGTCCCAGCGGACGAGATGACCGTCGCGCGTCACCAGTCGCTGACCGGGCTTCAGCTGGTCGCTCAGCTCTGCGGCACTGTCCGTCACACCGATCTGGTCCAGCCTTGCGGTGAGTTCGCTCGGGCCGCTGACAAGATGAGACAGGGGCGTGGCCCCCGATGGCAGGCTCTGCGCCGGTGAGGGTGCCCCTGTCCAGCGCAGGGCCGACTGGCCGGAAATGGCGGCGTCCAGGTCTTCACCGAGCGCGGCAGCGAGGGCCTGCTCATAGCCTTTCTGGACCGTGATCTGCGAAAGTGCCGTTTCCGCCGCCTGGTCGCCGCGATTGACGATACGGTCGAGCGCAGCGCGTTCCGATGTCAGCGCGCCGAGCGCCGTCTTCGCATCATTGAGCGCTTCGCGCGCCTGCTGGTCGGCCTCGTCGGCCTCGTTGCGAGCCAGCGCGGCATCGCGTTCCACCTGTTTGGCGGTTTCGAGTGCGTCCATGGCCTCATTGGCGGCGGCAGCGAACAGATTGGCCGAGGCCCCGTCGTCGCCCGCCATTCCGGACAGTTTCGCCGTGGCCTCTTCCAGTTCGGTTTCACGCGCGCGTAGGCGGCGTTCCGACTGTTCCAGCTCACGCGCGGCACTCTCCGCACGGGCAGTCTGCCCGGCAATTTGCGCGGTCAGTTCATTCATGTCGGCTTCAATCTGGTTGCGCAGGCGCAGCGCCGCTTCGGCCTCGTCGCGCGCTTCGTCCAGCGCCGCAGACTGATCGCCAACGGAGGCGAGATTGTCATGCTCCACCTTCAGCCGCGTTTCCGCCGCCAGAGCGTCCTCGACGATACCGGATTCGCGCTCGATATCCGCCGTCAGCTGTTCGATCTGGGCAGCCAGTTTGCGCACTTCAGACTGGGCGGCGTGTTCATCGGCTTCCAGTGTTTCCTTGGCGGCGTTCAGTCGCGCCAGTACGGCAGCGGCGATCAGCTGCTCTTCCTGTTTCGGTTTCAATGTCCCCGATAGATCGCTCGCCAGCCGTTGCGCTTCGGCGGCGCGGAGCGCGCTATCCTGAACGGCCTGATCGCAGGCCTTGAGCGCATCCTGCGCGCCGGCCAGCGTATCCAGAGCCGCGACCCAGCGTTTCAGCCATAGCAGCGCCTTATATTCGTGGATCTCACCGGCCAGACGTTTGTAGCGTGCCGCCTGACGCGACTGTCGCCGCAGGCTGAGCAACAGGCCGTCCACCTGCGCCATAATATCGTCCAATCGGTCGAGATTGTTCTCGGCGGCGCGCAGACGCAGTTCCGCTTCATGGCGGCGGGAATGCAGGCCGGAAATACCGGCAGCCTCTTCGAGGACGCGCCGCCGGTTGGCGGGTTTGGCGGAGATCAGTTCGCTGATCTGGTTCTGCCGGACGAGGGCCGGGGAGTTGGCCCCCGTCGACGCGTCGGCGAAGAGCAATTGCACGTCCTTGGCGCGGACGGTCTTGCCGTTGATCTTGTAGGTCGATCCTTTGCCCTTGGTGATGACACGCATAACGTCGAGTTGATCGGAATCGTTGAAGGCTGCGGGCGCGACCCGGGCACTATTGTCGATATGCAGGGTGACATGCGCCTGATTGCGGCCCGGACGCTGGCGCGTACCGGAAAAGATCACATCTTCCATCTGCGATCCGCGCATAGCCTTGGCGCTATTGGCGCCCATGACCCAGCGGATCGCTTCCAGCAGGTTCGACTTGCCGCAGCCATTCGGGCCGACGACGCCCGTCAGACCTGGCTCGATCAGGAAATCTGTGGGCTCGACGAAGCTCTTGAAGCCCGTCAGCGTGATCTTTTCAAAGACCAGCGCGCCCATACACTATTCGGCAGGTTCTTGTTCGGGCGCGTCCGCGACGGGCATGTCTTCGCCGAGCAGAGGCAGGATCTGTTCTTCAATGGATTCCAGGGTGAAGACGCGCTTGAGCTCACCATTGATGACGAAGGCAGGTGTGCCGGCAACGCCCATATCGATGCCGGACTGCATCCGATCCATATATTCTTCACGCAACGTGTCATTGGCCATGCACTGGACGAATTCGTCTTCGGACAGGCCGGAGGATTTAGCGAGATTGACATAGGCTTCGCGCGCTTGTCCTTGTTGCGCGAGGGTCAGGATCTGGCTCTGACGGTCGAACTGCAGCTTGATATTCTTGAACCAGTCATCCTCATTTGCACAGAGCGCAATCATGAAACCGGCATCGGCCAGATCGGGTGCCCCGGCGAGAAATTCGCGGAAGACGTAACGGACCTTGCCGGTATCGACATATTTCGCCTTGAAGTCCGGATAGACTGTCTGGTGCCAGTTGGCGCAGGCCGGACAGGTGACAGAGGCAAACTCCATCACGGTTACGGCGGCGTTGGGATTGCCGATGGCATGATCGTCAGGGCGCTCGAAGGGCGTCCGCTCAGCGTCGCCGCTGGTCGCAACCGTATTGGTGGTGGCCGTCGTATCGGTCGCCGTACCGTTGCCGCAGGCCGCCAACAGGGCCGCCGCGCTGATCAGGATCGAAGTGCGAATCATCGAGGTCATAAGGAAGCATCCCGAATTGGGTGTGGGTTTCAAGGTAGGCGCACAGCTTTGCAGGCCCCGGGAGCCGACAATCGGTCAGCTAGATGTGGATAGCAAGTGAAGGAACGCTTAGCGTCTGTCCATCCAGCTGCGAATGGCGTCCGCATTATGGTCGCCGTCCATCACCTCGCCATCGAAGATGAATGACGGAACGGCGTGAATATCGGCCGCTGAGGCCCAGTCGGCTTTCTGCCGAACCGCCGCCATCATGTCCGGGTCTGACAGGCAGGCCTGAATGGCCTCGTCACTCTGCAGGCCAGCCCCCATTGCAATAGCATCATATTCGGGTTTTGGGCTGATCCGGTTCTGAACCATGCCCAATATCGTCGTCTGCCGCGCGAATTGATCTTCGATGACGGTGATATATTCCCCTTTCGGGGCGCATTCTGCCATCAGAAAACCAGTCAGGGAGAGTTGGACAGGTTCCGTCGGCATTGGGCGGAACACAAGCCGCAGCCGGCCCGTCTCGACCAGTTCTGTTTTGACGATGGGCCAGTGGTTCGCGAACCAGTGACCGCAGGCCGGGCAAACATTGGAGGCGTAGAGGATCATCGTATGCGGCGCATCGACCGATCCGATGACGTGATCCGTGGGCGCTTCGGCATAGATATATTCCGTTGCGGGCGTCTCATCCGGGATCGGCGTGCTATATTGGGCATGGGCTGGCGCGGTGGCCAATACAGCGGTCGCGAAGGCGGACAAAAGGGCGGCACGGATCATGTCTGGTTCCTGATGACTTCGCGGCCAAGCCGCTCCAACGCTGTCTTTAGACGCTCATTACGCACTTGTGTAAGGCCTTCCTGCAGTTGCGTCTCCTCGGACGGGGTCAGGCCGCGTTTGCGCCGTGGCGGGGTTTCGGCAGGACGCGCCGGCGCCTGAACGACCTCAATCCGGTTGACCTGATCGGCGCCCAGATGAGTGGCGAGGCGTTCCAGTATCTGTCCGGAGGCGGCCAGAATGAGGGAAGCTGCGGGTCCTGGCGCGCTGATCACGAGCGTTCGGCCCGTTTTCGAGCCGCGAAACCGGACTGGGGCGCTGATCTTCGACCAGCGGGGACCCATGATTTCTGGCCAGACCCGGGCCAGCGCCAGGGCGGAGCTGCCGCGTTTCTGACCCTGCGCAGCCAATGGGCGCATGACTCTGTTGACGGCCATGCTGGCGCTCGGCAGCGCGCGGGCCTGCGGGCGAGCGCGCTGCGCTTCCAGATAGCGTTCGATCTTGGCACGTTCGCCGGGTGTGAGGGGTCGCTTTGTCACAGACCGACCTTCGACCATTGCGCTGCGTCCGTAAAGCGCACAGATTTGCGGATAGAATGTGGACCGACTCCCAGATCCAGGCCCTGCGGGCTGCCTTACTCCACTGGTATGACCGGGAAGGGCGGATCCTGCCGTGGCGGGTGCGACCTGAAGACCGGGCGGCGGGCGCGACCCCTGACCCCTATGCGATCTGGCTGTCGGAAGTGATGATGCAGCAGACGACGATCCCACATGGGACGCCTTACTGGCACAAGTTTCTGACGCTTTATCCGACGGTGGAGGATCTGGCAGCGGCCCCGCTTGACGATGTGCTGACCCATTGGGCCGGTCTCGGTTATTATGCGCGCGCGCGGAACCTGCATAAATGCGCCGCCATCATTTCGGAGGCGCATCAAGGACGGTTCCCGGAGACCAAAGCGGAATTGCTGCGCTTGCCGGGAATTGGCGACTATACCGCCTCGACGATCGCGGCGATCTGCTTCGATCAGCCCGAAAGCATCGTCGATGGCAATGTCGAACGGGTGATTGCGCGTATGCACCGGGTTGCGACGCCTTTGCCCAAGGCCAAGCCGGAGATCAGACGACTGGCCGCTGCGCTCGCCGATCCGGATCGTCCGGGCGATTACGGTCAGGCCCTGATGGATCTGGGCGCGACGATCTGCACCCCGCGCGCACCGTCCTGCGATCTGTGCCCCTGGTCGGATGAGTGCGCCGCCTATGCGCATGGCGACATGACGGCCTATCCGATAAAGACGCCCAAAAAGGAGACCCCTGTCCGGTTGGGCCATGCCTATGTCATGCTGAAGGACAATCAGATCTGGCTGCGGCGGCGCAGCGAAGCGGGACTGCTGGGCGGGATGATGGAGGTGCCGGGCAGTGACTGGCAGTCCGAGCGCCCAGACTTTTCACCGCCGGTGGAGGCAGAGTGGAGCCGTCTGACCGCACCGGTCCGGCATGTCTTCACCCATTTCGAATTGCGGCTCGATATTCATCTCGCGCAGGTGATGACCGACCCGCCGGGCGACGGGCGATGGGTGGCCGTCTCAGCGCTTCATACACAGGCTTTGCCCAGTCTTTTCAGAAAGGTACTGGACAGAGCGAATGTGACCTAGTCTAGAGGAATCGGGCGGGGTCGTCCCACATCGGCCCCGTCCACATTTTCAATTCGTGCTCACTTCGACGCCCGGTCCGATGATCAGGCTTGCGCCATTTCCGCGCGGATCTGGGTCCGGATTGCATCGATCGGCGTCAGCCCGTCCTTGTTCATCGTATGCCAGAAGGTCCAGCCATTACAGGACGGCGCGTCGGTCAGATGCGCCCCGACCTTGTGGATCGATCCCTCGAACCCGTCATCGCAGGCCAGAGAACCATCGGCGCGGACCTTGGCGGTCAGATTACCCTTGGCTGAGAACAGCTTGGTGCCGATATCGATCAGGCCGCGTTCGACGAGCGTCGCAAAGGGGACCCGCGGCTCGGACCGTTTGGAGCGGGTGATCTTGATCGCTTCCGTGCCGGCGGGCCGGACTTTGGCGATGCGTTTGCGCGCATGGGCGATATAGTCGGCTTCGCGTTCTAGTCCGATGAAGTGACGGCCCAGCTTCTTGGCCACGGCGCCCGTTGTGCCCGTGCCGAAAAAGGGGTCGAGAATGACGTCGCCGGGGTTCGATGTCGAGAGGATGACCCGGTGCAGCAGGCTTTCGGGTTTCTGTGTCGGATGGGCCTTGCCGCCGCCTTCCGTCTTGAGACGTTCGTGACCGGTGCAGATCGGCAGGGTCCAGTCAGAGCGCATTTGCACTCCGTCATTCATCATTTTCATGGCGTCATAGTGGAAGGTCGGGCGGGCATCCTCGGATTTGGTCGCCCAGATCAGCGTTTCATGCGCGTTGGTGAAGCGCGTCCCGCGAAAGTTCGGCATCGGATTGGTCTTGCGCCAGATAATGTCGTTCTGAATCCAGAACTTCTGGTCCTGCAGCACCGTGCCGACCCGGAAGATATTGTGATAGCTGCCCATCACCCAGATCGCGCCATCCGGCTTCAACAGACGCCGCGCCGCCTGCAGCCAGTCATGGGTGAACAGATCATAAGCATCCATGGAATCATACTGATCCCAGCTTTCCGTCACCCCATCGACGACGCTATTGTCGGGCCGGGACAGATCGCCGCCGAGTTGCAGATTATAAGGCGGGTCGGCGAAGATCAGATCGACCGAGCCTTCGGGCAAGCTGTTCATCAGGTCAACGCAGTCGCCTTGCAGGATCTCATTGAGTGGCAGGCTGTCGTCCACGACGGACGCGGACTCTGGGTCAGACTTGGGCGCTGATGCGGTGGCCGTATTGTCGGCAACGACGCGAAGATGGCTCATGAGGGAATCCTGTCGCAAAGCGGGTTGATTTGAGACAGAGCTGGCGGTGCAGGGTAAATGCGCTGTTAAATCACATGGTTAACCGAAATTAGCAGGTGTGAATATCCACAGGGGCGGACGTTAAGGTTTGACGTTGCCTTGTGCGCCATCCGTCAGGCATAAACCCGCACAGGGAGAGACAATATGAAATCAGCACTCATGGCGACGGCCTTACTTTTCGCAGCCGCACCGAGCTTTGCGAACGATGCGACGCAGGATCTGAGCTTGCGTATCCAGGCAGATTACGATGCGCGGCTTGGCGATCTGTTCGTTCACTTTCATGAAAATCCGGAGCTATCCTTCCGTGAGTTCGAAACCGCAAAGCGTATCGCTTCCGAACTGACTGCGCAGGGCTTCGATGTGACGACGGGTGTGGGGGAGACAGGAGTCGTCGCGGTGATGCGCAATGGCGACGGCCCGACCGTTATGATTCGCGCCGACATGGACGGCCTGCCGGTCAAGGAAGATAGCGGTCTGTCCTATGCCTCGACCAAGCGTCAGGTCGGGATCGACGGGGTTGAAAACTATGTCATGCATGCGTGCGGGCATGATGTGCATGTCACGTCACTGATCGGGACCGGCACGCAGATGGCACGGCTCAAGGATGACTGGTCCGGCACGCTGATCCTGGTGGCGCAGCCGGCCGAGGAAATCATTTCCGGTGCGCGGGCAATGATCAAGGACGGTCTTTACGAGCGCTTTCCCAAGCCGGACTATGCGCTGGGCTTTCATGTCTGGTCACCCGTCGAAGCGGGTAAGATCATGGTCCCCAAAGGGCTGGCCTATTCCAGCTCGGACAGTGTCGATGTGACCATTCGCGGCGTCGGCACGCATGGCGCTGCGCCGCATATGGGTGTCGATCCGGTGCTGGTGGCAAGTGCTTTTGTCGTCAATCTGCAGAGCATCATCAGCCGCACGATCAACCCGCTGCAACCGGGCGTCATTACGGTCGGCTCGTTTCACGCCGGGACCAAGAACAATATTATCGGCGACAGTGCCGAGTTGAAACTGACGGTACGGTCCGACGATCCGGGCGTGCGGCAAACCCTGCTGGACGCGATCGACCGCGTTGCCGCCGGAACCGCCAAGGCTTACGGCGTGCCGGATGATCTGATGCCAGTCGTGACACGTCTGCCGCGCAATACGCCCCCTTTGAAGAACGATGCGGAAACGGCGACCTTCCTCGAAGCGAAGCTGATCGAGGCCATGGGTCCGGACGCCGTCATTCCGCCGGGCCGCAGCGGTATGGGCGCAGAGGACTTCGCCGAATTCATCGATCCCGAACACAATATTGACGGCGTCTATATGGCGGTCGGCGGCACACCTGTCGATCAGCTGGACGGTGTCGCCTCGCACCACTCGCCCTTCTTCAAGGTCACGCCCGAACCGGCCATTACGGCAGGCACGGAAGCGATGGTCATCAGCGCGATGGCGCTGTTCGACCGTGGGTAGCAGGCAGGACCACAGGTCCGACCGCTGATCTGGCGGCAGAGGAAAAAGGTGCGGAGGGCGTCCGCGGTGTCGGCCTGTCCAGCGACCGGCCAGGGTGGCTATGGCGGTGGCGATTGCTGCCGCCGAAAACGGGCTTTCACCGCAGCACGGTTCTGATCATCCGGAGCCTTCTGTCCTTCAACGGTGTCTCCGGACTGGCTGAGCGTGGGGGCAAACCCATATCACAGCCGAACCGTGATCTCCGGCTCAAAGGTCGGTTAGCGTCCTACCCGCCCTCCGCATGACCGAAGATACGAGGGTAAAGTAGCCTCGCGTTTCGCAGGCGGGGATCGGGTTTCTGCAAGTCGCGGCGTTACGGCTACACAGCCCTGTCGATGGGGGGATGGATTGCCGGTCGGCGGGTCCACAGGCCTGCACCGCCGCCCTATTTCGAGATGGGCGTGAATCGGATAGGGGAGGACCATGCGCCAATATCTCGATCTGCTCCGACATGTCATGGACACGGGTATCGACCGGATGGACCGGACGGGGACCGGGACGCGCGGCGTATTCGGTTATCAGATGCGGTTTGACCTCACTGATGGCTTTCCGATGGTTACGACCAAGAAGCTGCACCGCAAGTCGATCGTGCACGAACTGCTCTGGTTCATCGCAGGCGATACGAACGTCAACTATCTGCAGGAGAACGGCGTTCGCATCTGGGATGACTGGGCAGACGCAGACGGCGATCTCGGCCCGGTCTACGGCAAGCAGTGGCGGCGCTGGGAAGGGCCGGACGGGCGCATCATCGATCAGCTGACCAAGGTCATCGAACAGATCAAGACCAACCCCTATTCGCGCCGCCATATTGTCTCGGCCTGGAACCCGGCGGAGGTGGACGGCATGGCGCTGCCGCCCTGTCACAGCCTGTTCCAGTTCTTCGTGGCCCCCGATACCGCGGGCGGACGCGACCGTCTCTCCTGCCAGCTTTATCAACGCAGCGCCGACATCTTCCTCGGCGTGCCGTTCAATATCGCCAGCTACGCGCTGCTCACCCACATGGTCGCGCAGGTCTGCGACCTCGATGTCGGTGACTATGTCCACACATTCGGCGATGCGCATATCTACCATAATCACTTCGAGCAGGTGGAGCTGCAGCTGACGCGGGAGCCGAAACCGCTGCCGCGGTTGGAACTGAATCCTGAAGTGAAGGCGATCACGGATTTTACCTACGCGGACGTGAAGCTGGTGGGATATGAGGCGCACCCGCATATTGCGGGGAAGGTAGCGGTTTAATGCATTGGCCGTTACTTTTAACGCTTCTTACGACGATGTCAGGGCCACTAATTGTAGTAGAGATGAAGGCCTCGAGATTAGGTAAATGGGTGGTCGTAGGCTATACTCTTTTCTGTTCGTTTTATGTCCTCGCAAATGTTATGATCTTTCATGCGGTCAATACTACCGCGCGACAAGTAGCAGCTGAGCTATCTAATTTTGAAGCCATTGAATTTCCAGAACAATTGGAAGTTATGCATGCTGCTATGACCGCTGCGGAGTCGCATTGGATATATGACTGGGTGGATCCGTTTGGAGTTTTGATACTATGGATAGGGTTGCTTATTATCTGGTTTGCAACCCGATTGGTTATAAAGGAAATCAATATTTCAAGTACGGAGAAAAAACAACTTGAAGTAGATTTTTAGATCTTTCGCTAACTTCGCTTTATCCTCCACCTGATCAGCCACCAGATCATAAGAGCGCATATTATCTTACCGCCGATGCTCATCAACACATTTGGAGATAATGGGATATTAGCCTTTCCGCATATTTCGGGAAAGTTAGTGGTATAAATCTCCATCAGCCTTTCTTCACGAACTCCGTCTTCAACTTCATCGGGCCGATGCCGACGATCTTGCAGTCGATGTCGTGGTCTTCATCGACGAGCCGGTTGATCCGCACCTTCGTGCCGACCTTCACCGTCTTGCTGGTGCCCTTGACCTTCAGGTCCTTGATCAGCGTGACAGTGTCGCCGTCCTCCAGCGCATTGCCATTGGCATCGCGATAGACTTTTCCAAGGTCATTGGCAGGCGCGCTGTCGGCTGCGGCCCATTCATGGGCGCATTCGGGACAGATCAGGAGCGGGCCGTCGGCATAGACATAGTCTGAGCCGCATTCCGGGCAGGGCGGTGTGTCGGTCATGGCGAGCTTTCAGGCCTAGAATTCTGTATCGACCGGGATGATGTGACCATCCTTGAGACGTTCCATCGAGAAGGCGGAGCTGACATCATTCAGTCCGGGAACGAGGCGGATGAGTTTACGATAGATCTCGTCATAATGCTCCAGATCATAGGCGAGGATTTTCATCAGATAATCGACATCGCCGGTCATGCGGTGGCATTCGACCACTTCCGGAATCTTCTGCATCGCCGCATTGAAGGCGCGCAACCAGTCCTCGGAATGATCTTCGGTATGCAGCGTGACGAAACAGGTCATTTTCAGTCCCATGGCCATGGGATCGACGCGGGCCACGCGGCCCGAAATGATCCCGGCTTCTTCCAGGCGCTTGATCCGCCGCCAGCATGGATTGCTGGTCAGACCGACCTGTGCCGCGATCGCCTGTATGGACTGACTCGCGTCGCGCTGAAGTTGCATGAGAATCTTGCGATCAATCAAATCAAGCTTATGCATGCGTCACTGATGGGATATGTTCACTAAAACTTCAAGTAAATGTGGGATAATTTGGGATGAAATAGGGTTGGCGATGGGATAGACAGTGATCATGAAGATTTTTACGGACCACCCGGCGGATGTCGGCGAAACTTACGCTCAGCATATGGGTGTCTCGATGAGTTTCGGCTTTCGTATGATCATTGCCGGGTTCGGATGCATTCTGCACGGGCTCTTTCCCTTCATCTGCACCCGGACCGGGAGCCGCATGATCGAGCGGCTCAATCACGAAATGTGTACCCATCGCGATCGCCGCACGCGGCCTGACTGCCCCGGTACGGCGACGCGGGCTACTGAGACGGCCCCCACAGGCGAGACGGCCTGAAACTCAGAATCCTGCGATCAGTCGCGCCTCGTTATGCGTTGGCTGACGGCCCAGAGTAGGGCCACTGCAAGCACCAGCGCGGACAGACGCGGACTTGTCATCGCCAGCACACCCAGCCCTGCCAGACCCAGAACCGTATAAGCCAGCAGTGCCAGCGGCACGGAGAGATCGCCCGTCGCGATTGCATTGCTGGTCCGGAAAGACCCCCCGCGCCGCCGGTCGCGCTGCACGCCGCGCAGCATGCGCCCGACATTATGGGCAAGAAACAGCAATGTCGTCGACGCCGTCAGTGTCAGCATAACATCGGATGGCTGCCCCAGCAGCGCCGTGATCAGTAGCAGCGGGACAAGCAGAACGATCAGTTTCCAGATTTCCAGACCCTTGAGCAGCAGGGGCAGCTTGCCGGGCAGGCTCGGGCGCTCTTCCAGAATGTTCACAGGCTGCAGCGCGGCAGTCGTCGTGATCTCGGCGGCAGCGGGCGGTCTGATCGCATAGGCCGATTGCGCCGCTTCCCAGACGGCGAAATCCTGCGTGCTGTTGCCGGCATAGTCGAACCCGTCCGGAAAACGGTCTTCGAGGAAGGCGGCCTTGTTCTCCGATGTCATATTATAGGTCGGCGAGGTACCGAAGGAATCGGTGACAAAATCCAGCGTCTCGCCGAGGCGGCTGACGAGGGACTGTTCCGTGCCGGAGCAGAGATAGACGTCGCGCCCCTTCGCGACAGCCTGCCGGGCGAGATCGACAATCCTCGGTTCCAGCGGCAGGGCGTCGACGGCAAGCCGCTCACCGATGCGCGCGACCATGCGCTGCTTCATCTGCGGTTTGGACCGCAGGCCGAGCCAGCCATACTGGACCGCGCGGTGTGGATCGCGCTTGATCGCTTCCAGGATCATTTCATGCGTCAGGTCGCTCTTGATCAGCGTGCCGTCGACATCAAGGATGAGAGGGCGAGCGCTCATTCGGCTATGCCCTCAGCGCGTGTCCGAGGCGGATCATTTTTCTCGATCGTGCGGCGGATCAGCCACCAGATGACCAGCGCGCCGACCATCTTCCCGATAATGCTCATGGTGACGTTGGGCAGGGTGAACATGCCGTCCCGGATCGCTTCGGCCCCGAACAGGAAGACGGATGTGTCCACGGGCGCTGCGAGAGCGGAGGAAAGCAGGACCCGGCTCGACAGTTTCAGCTTGGTGAAGGTGAAGACCGCCCAGTCCACCAGCTCGGACACGGCAAAAGCGACACCGGATGCCAGGGCCAGCTCGCCGCCACTGGTCGCCCAGGTCAGTCCCAGCGCGACCGCCATGGCGATCAGTACCCAGTGACCGATCTCACGCTGCGCAAAGTCGCGCGCCACCAGGACAAGTCCCGTCACGATTGTCACCGGATTGAACAGCCAGCCCAGCCCGGGCAGCGCCACCATCGGGGCCCAGGTGAAGCTCCAATTGATGAGCGGGATCAGCAGGACATAGACTGCCGTGACGATGACCGCCCGGGTTGGTGACGATACGAGTTCACGCTCTGCATAGGTCGACATGGATGAGCCTATACGCGGTGACGTGCGGACTGTAACCCATCCGACATGATTCCTTATCCACGGCTCATCCTGTCTGCCATCGTCGCCCGGTCCCGCAACCGTGTCATCGGGCGGGACGGCGATCTGCCCTGGCGGCTGGGATCCGATCTGAAACATTTCAAACGGATCACCATGGATAAGCCCTGCCTAATGGGTCGCAAGACATGGGAAAGCCTGCCCTTCCCACTACCCGGTCGTCCCAATCTGGTGCTCAGCCGGGACCGGAACTACCAGGCGGACGGGGCCGAACTTTTCGATGACATCAATGTGATGATTGCGCGCGGCGCCGAATTGGCGGGTGCTTTGGGCGGAGATGAGGTGATGATCATCGGCGGTGCGCAGCTCTATAAGGCGAGCCTGCCGCACATTCAGCGTATCTACGAAACCATTGTGGATGCGGACATTTCAGGTGACGCCGTCTTTCCAGCGCTGGACGAGCGGGACTGGACGATTCGTGATGCAAGAACCCATCCTGCCGGGCCGCGCGACGACCATGCTTTCACGACACGCGTGCTGGATCGCCGATTGGCTGGCAGATCGTCTTGAAAGCGAGGGCAACTGTCTCCACATAGGCGCGGATTCGATTGGAGATTTAAATGCCAGACAGTAATTCTCCCTGGGGCCCGAAAAAGGGTTCCGGTGACAAGGGCAACTCGCCCTGGGGTAGTGGAAATAAGGGGAACGGGAAAAAGCCCGGCCCGACAGCCTCAGGCGGAGGCGACCGTTCGCCCGAACTCGACAATGTGATCGAGGGCTTCAAGACCCGTGTCCGCTCCGGCGGTCCGCGTCGTCCCAACCGTGGCGGCGGCAATGGCGGCGGCGGACAGTTTCGCATCGGCCCGTTCGGACCTCTGGGTATTGCAGCCGTCGTCGGTGCGATGCTGCTGATCTCGACCTCCGTCTATACGGTGGACCAGACGGAGCGCGCCCTGGTGCTGCGCTTTGGCGATTATGTCCGCACGGAAGGGCCGGGCCTGAAATTCAAACTGCCGAGCCCGATCGAAACGACTTACAAGCAGGAAACCGAAATCATCCGTAAGGATGCCATTGGCGGTAATGACCTGACGTCGCTGATGTTGACGGGTGACGAGAATATCGTTGACATCAACTTCACTGTCCTGTGGCGCATCAACGATCTGGCGGATTATTATTTCGAGGTCGACGATCCCGCCAAGGCCGTCATCGCTGTGGCCGAAAGTGCCATGCGCGAGATTGTGGGCAAGAATGATCTTGAAGGGATCATCACAACGGACCGCCTGGCGATCACGACGGCTGTTCGCGATTTGATGCAGCAGACACTCAATGAATATAAGGCCGGTGTCCGCGTTGTCGAAGTGCAGCTGCAAAAGGCCGATGCGCCGGATCAGGGCGGTGTCGTCGATGCCTTCCGCGATGTTGTCGATGCCGCGCAGGAGCGTGAGACCACGATCAACCAGGCCGTTGCCAGCCAGAACACGATCGTTCCGGAAGCGCGCGGTGTCGCCTCGCAGATCCTGCAGGACGCCGAAGCCTATCGTGACCGCGTGATCGCCGAAGCTGAAGGTGAGGCCGAGCGCTTCAACCTGATCTATCAGGAATATCGCAGAGCCCCCGTGGTGACGCGACAGCGTATGTATCTCGAGACGATCGAGGAGGTCTATGCGCCAGCTGAGAAGATCATTCTGGATAGCGAGGCCGGATCCGGGATCGTTCCCTATCTGCCGCTCGACCAGCTCGGCAATCGCAATACGCAACGTCCTTCAACTCCACCACGCTAAGGGAGGTCAGTCATGAATAATTCGCGCCTCGTCATGCTCGCCGTTCTCGGCGGCCTGATCATTCTCGCCATCTTCGCCTCGCTCTTTACCGTCGAGGAACATGAACAAGCGATCGTCTTCCAGTTCGGTGAAGCTCAGCGGGTCGAAAACCCCTGGGGCGAAGAAGCCAATGCCGGCCTCAAGATCAAAACGCCATTCATCGAAAACGTCGTCTATCTGTCACGCCGCAACCTCGAAGTTGACCTGCGCCCGGTTGAACTGCTGGCGGCGGATCAGGAACGTCTCGTCGTCGACGCCTTCGTTCGCTACCGTATTGTCAATGCGATCCGTTTCTATGAAAAACTGCGGAACGAACGCGGCGCTCAGGATCAGTTGCAGGCCATTTTCGACTCGACATTGCGGGACGTGCTGGGTCGCGTCGACACGCCGGAGATCATTTCCGGTCGACGCTCCGAACTGATGGCCGAGATTTAGGCCGTCGCCGACCGCGTGGCGGAAGCTGAAGATCTGGGCATCGACATTATCGATGTGCGGATCAAGCGCGCCGACCTGCCACAGGAAAACTATCAGCGTGTTTTCGACCGGATGGTGTCGCAACGGACACTGGAAGCCAATCTGATCCGCGCCGAAGGCGTCGAGCGCGCCCGCGAAATCAGCGCCACGGCTGAGAAGGAAGCCACTGTGATCCGCGCCAATGCGCAGAAACAGGCCGAGATCATTCGCGGTGAGGGCGATGGCCGCCGGAATGCGATCTATGCGGCAGCCTATGAGCAAGACCCGGAATTCTTCGCCTTCTACCGGTCAATGGAGGCCTATAAGAGAGGGCTGGGGAATGGTACGACCTATGTTCTGTCACCGGACTCCGATTTCCTCGCCTATCTGGATGATCAGGCGGGCGGTCGACGCTAGCGCGTCTGCCGGACTTACACGATGAGTTGGGTAACGATCCTTCTGCTTGTCTTCGGCGGTGCTTTGGCCGTCGAAGGTCTCGGCTGGGCCGTCGCTCCTGACGGCATGCGCAATGCCTATGACGAAATGCTGCGCATGCTCGATCCGCAACGCCTGTCGATGATCGGGCTCATCTGTTTCACACTGGGTATTCTAATGATTGTTGCCGGAATCCGGATGGCTGCCTGACGGTTTCGTCATGCAAAGGAACGCAGCCGAGTTCTTGGCAAATCGGTGCGTATGCCTCACACTCCCTTTCATGTTTCGTACTGTCTGTCTGGGCTTGGCCCTGTCCCTGTCTTCTCTGGCTCTGGCCGAGGCGCGTCCCGCACCGGATGGGTTTGTCGAGCTGACCAAGCGCCTATCGCCATCCGTGGTCAATATTTCCACCGCGCAGACTGTTGATTTCGATAGCGAAACGGTCCCGGCCTTTCCGGAAGGATCGCCGCTCGAGCGCTTCAACGATTTTTTCGGCAATCGCCGCGGTCGTGACGGGCGCGTTGCACGTTCGCTTGGCTCCGGTTTTCTGATCGATGATGCGGGTCACATCGTGACCAATAATCATGTCATTGACGGGGCCGATCTGATCGAAGTGAACTTCCCTGACGGCGACACATACGAAGCTAGTCTCGTTGGGCGCGACCCGGCGACTGATCTGGCCGTTCTGAAGATTTCGCCGCGCGAACCGATCCCGCATGTCGCCTTTGGCGATTCTGACGCGGCGGAAGTCGGCGAATGGGTGATCGCGATCGGCAATCCGTTCGGCTATTCCGGCTCGGTCGCAGCAGGTATTATTTCGGCACGCAACCGCAACATCCAGATGGGATCCTATGATGATTTCATCCAGACGGATGTGGCGATCAATCAGGGCAATAGTGGCGGCCCGCTCTTCAATATGGACGGTGACGTAATCGGCGTGAACACGGCGATCATTTCGCCCAGCGGCGGCTCCGTCGGCATTTCCTTTTCCATTCCGGCCGATCTGGCGCAAAGTGTCGTCAAGCAACTGATCGACTTCGGTGAGACGCGGCGCGGCTATATGGGTCTGCGATCACAGGCGGTGACGCCAGCACTGGCCCGCTCCTACCGTCTGGACGAACCTAAGGGCGCGATCATCCGCTCTGTTGTCGATGGCGGACCAGCAGATGAGGCTGGGCTGAGGACAGGCGATCTGATCACCCGGATCGGTGACCGGGAGATCACGGATATCCGCATCCTCTACCGCGCCGTTGCCGAGGCCGAAATCGATACCGAGGTCGAGGTCGAATATATCCGGCGCAGACGCACAGCCACGACCCGTGTGCGGATCGAGCAGCTGGCAGAAGATCTGAGCGATGAGGAACGACTTGAACTGGACGTCGAACAGGGGGCTGGCGAAGTTACGGTGGGCGGCCTGTCGGTCGAAGCGCTGACCCGCGACGTTCGGCGCACCAATCGCCTGCATGCCGACACTAAGGGTGTTCGCGTCGTGAGTGTGGCGCGCAACAGCCAGGCATCCGGTAAGATACTGACAGGTGACATCATTGAGGAAGTCGCCTTCGAAGCCGTGACCTCGCCGCGGGAATTTCAAGTCGCGATGGAAGCGGCCCTGAACGAAGAAGAAACGGTGACCCTGCTGATCAACCGGGGTGGCAACTATATCTTCTACGCCATCGACAGCTAGGGGCGACGATCAGTCATCGACGATTTCGGCGTCTGAATATCCTTGGAAATACAGGGCTGTGCGAAGGTCTGTGCAGGTGATCGCACTGTGCGCGGCGGCTGCGACGGCGGGCTTGGCATAATAGGCCAGACCCAATCCGGCGATGTCGATCATGGCCAGATCATTGGCCCCGTCTCCGATCGCCAGAGCCCGTTCAGGCTGACCTTCACAGGCGGCGAGCAGCGCGTCGCGTTTGGCCTCCCGCCCCAGAATTGGGTAACCGACCCGGCCTGTCAGCTTTCCGTCCGCTTCGATCAGCCTGTTCGCCTGATGGGCGGCGAAACCGCAGGAATTGGCGACGCGCTGCGTAAAAAAAGTAAACCCGCCCGACACGATCAGTGTGTTCGCCCCATGGCGAGACATGGTTCTGGCCAGCGCGCGGGCACCCGGATTAAGGCGTATCCGTTCGTCGAAACAGTGCTGCAAGACGGAGACAGGCAGGTCTTTCAGCAAGGCTACGCGGTCTTCGAGTGCGCCTTCGAAGTCGATCTCGCCGCGCATGGCCCGTTCCGTGATCTCGGAGACATGGCCCTTGACCCCGGCAAAGTCAGCCAGCTCATCGATACATTCCTGACCGATCAGTGTGCTGTCCATGTCGCACACCAGAAGCTGGCGGCGGCGATCACCGGCCGGTTGTACGCAGACATCCCCGGTGAGCCGGGCCGATGCGAGGATGGCGCGCGCATCGGCGCTGTCATGGGCCGTTGTCGATCCTTCGATGGCGCGCCCGGGGGACAGGGTCATGATGTCGGTCAGGCCCAAAACGCGAGCCCCTTCGGCCAGTGTGTCACCGCTTTCACGTGGCAGGACAAGCGTGGCGATCTGGTCTAGAGACGCGGACATGAGTGTGCTCGACAATGTGCTGGATGAAATGCGACCAGTCATCTGTATCGCAGGCCCGACCGCAAGCGGCAAGTCGCGCTTTTCGGTCGATCTGGCACAGCGCGTCGATGGCGAAATCGTCAATGCTGACGCCTTGCAGGTCTATGCCGATCTGCAGATCCTGTCGGCCCGCCCGCTGCTCTCCGACATGGGCGGCGTTCCTCACCATCTGTTCGGCCATGTGCCCGCAGACACGGCCTATTCGACAGGTGAATGGCTGCGGGACGCGGTTCCGGTTATTCTGGACATCATGGGGCGCAACCGAACTCCGATCCTCGTCGGCGGGACTGGCTTGTATTTCAAGGCGTTGCTTCAGGGTCTTGCGGATGTTCCGGCGATCAGCGACCCCGTTCGTCAGGCCGTGCGGAGTTTGAACCTGGAGGCCGTGCAGATGGAAGCGACCGCCGTCGATCCGTTGGCGACAGCCCGTATTCTGGGTGAGGACCCGCAGCGTCTGGGCCGAATTGTCGAAGTTTTCCGCGAAACGGGCCGCCCGCTATCGTCCTGGCGGGCGCAGACCCGTCCGGTCATCCCGTCGCGCCACGCCAGTCCGGCGATCATTCTGCCAGATCGCGAAACACTTTATGATCGGATTAATGCGCGCTTCGACGCTATGCTGTCCTCCGGGGCACTAGATGAGGCGACCAGCGTGCAGGCAAAGCAGATAGACCGTTCCGCACCCATGTTAAAGGCCATCGGCCTGTCGCATTTACTGCGCTATCTGGACGGCGAGTTGTCGCTGGAGGAGGCGATCGCACTGGCTAAGCGCGATAGTCGCCGTCTAGCCAAGCGGCAGATGACGTGGTTTCGCAATCAGACGCCGGACTGGACCGTTCTGCGAACGGAACAGGATCAGGCGCGGTTTTCGGACAGTTTTGCATGACTGACGCACCACAGCCTGCACGCCAGAGCTTTCGCTGGTGGATGGTGATCCTCGGCATCGGCCTTGTCGCGATCGTCGTCCTGATCCTGTCACTGAATGATGTCCAGTCGGCGCTCGCCTGGCTGGAAGGGCAGGGGCGCAAGCCCTGGGCGCCGATCGTGGCGATCGGTCTGTTCGTGATCGGCTCCTATGTGCTGGTCCCGCAATGGGTTCTGATCGGGGCGGCGATGACGACTTTCGGTTTTTTCGGCGGTATCTGGGTCTCTTGGATCGGCAGTATGCTCGCCGTGATCGTCCATCTCGGTCTGGCGCGGCCGTTGGGCGGGCGCATCCGCGCGCGCTATACAGGATCGGGACTCCGGCGGCTGATGGCGATGTTTCGCGACAATAGCCTGAAATCCGGTTTTATCGTGCGGCTGATCCCGTCAGGTCCGGCGCTGCTCGTCAATAGTGCGGCAGGGCTGGCGGGCGTAAAACCCATACGCTTTCTGATCGGCACGAGTGTGGGGATCATCCCGAAGATTCTGCTGACCGGATTTGTCGCGCAAGGGGCCATCTCTCTGGCCGATGGGGAACGGATTGCGCTCTGGATTACGCTCGGCGCGGCCTTCGCTGTCGTGCAGTTTCTGCTGATCCGGTACCTCAAGCGGACGCGAAATGTCACTGAAAGTGAGAAATAGCAGCGATTCAAGCCGTTTGCCGGACGAATTGCTTGCATTTGGGACCTTCGATTTCCATTAGCTTGCCCAGATGGGAAGGCCCGACGGATTCGCCGCAGCTTGATCACGCTCCCCCACGGGATAACCGTTGGTCGGCTTCCTGACACAGAGCACTAACCGGCGGAGCCACCGATGATTTCCTCGCTGATGGATGCGTTTTCATCCGATATTGCGATCGACCTGGGGACAGCGAATACGCTCGTCTATGCCAAGGGTCGGGACGTCGTGCTGAACGAACCCTCTGTCGTGGCGTTTTCCGTCAAGAATGGTCGCAAGGTCGTTCACGCCGTCGGCAATGATGCGCGCATGATGCTAGGCCGGACCCCGGGGAATATCGAAGCCATTCGCCCGATGAAGGACGGCGTGATCGCCGACTTCGATGTCGCCGAGAAAATGATCGAGCATTTCATCAAGAAAGTGAAATCCGATGCAGGCTTCATGCGCCGCGCGCGTCCGAAGGTCGTGATCTGCGTTCCGTCCGGCGCAACCGCCGTGGAAGAACGCGCCATCTATCAATCCGCGCAACAGGCCGGCGCGCGCAAAGTCTATCTGATCGAGGAGCCGATGGCGGCCGCGCTTGGAGCAGGCCTGCCGATCCATGAGCCAGCCGGTTCGATGATCGTCGATATTGGTGGCGGCACGACCGAGGTCGCAGTCCTGTCGCTGGACGGGATCGTCTATTCGCGCTCTGTGCGGGTCGGTGGCGACAAGATGGATGATGCGATCATTCAGTATGTGCGCCGTACGACCAACCTCCTGATCGGGGAAATGACGGCGGAACGGGTCAAGAAGGAAGTTGGCTCGGCCACTATGCCTGCCGACAATGAAGGCATGAGCGTCCAGATCAAGGGCCGCGACCTGATGAATGGCGTGCCGCGCGAAATCCGTATTTCCGAAGCCATGATCGCCGAGAGCCTGGCCGAACCCGTCGAGCAGATCGTCGAGGCGGTGAAAACGGCACTGGAAGCGACACCGCCCGAACTAGCCGCCGACATTGTCGATAAAGGTATCATGCTCACAGGTGGTGGTGCACTGCTGCGCAACCTCGACATCGAGCTGCGCAACCGTACAGAACTGCCTGTATTCATCGCGGATGATCCGCTGTCCTGCGTCGTGCGCGGCTCGGGCACTGTGGTTGAGAATTTGCGAAAGTGGAAAGGCGTGCTCAAGACGGACGTCTGATGGCATCGTCCCGGCAATAACAGGGTGCGACAATTGTGGCGCGGAGACGATCTGACAATTCAGAAGGCCGGGCCGGATTGCTCCTCTTGATCCTGCTCAGTGCGCTACTGCTGATCACTCAGCGCGAAGCCGCCTTGGAACGCCGGACCACACCGCTTCTTACCAGTGATATTCAAGCTCCCGTTGCGGCGTGGCTCGGTTCGCCTTTTCGTCAGCTTGAAGGAGCGGTGGAAGACGCCGAAGAGGGTCGCCGCGCACTGGAAGAGAATAAGGCGCTTCGGGCCGAGCTGGCTTTCCTGCGGGCCGAGAATAACCGTCTGGTCGCGATGCGGGATCGTCTGCAGCGTCTGGAAGACTTGCTCGGCGTCGAGCAGACCGCCGACATTCCCGAAACGCGCATTGCCGTCAGAGCTGTCTCCGACCCGTCCAGCCCCTTTGTGCGGTCGCTACTGATCGGGGCGGGCCAGGCCTCGGGCGTTCGCGAAGGGCAGGCCGTCCTCTCCGATGCTGGCATGATCGGTCATGTTGTCAGCGCCGGTCGACAGTCGGCACGCGTCTTGCGCATCGATGATCTCAATAGCCGCGTTGCCGTGATGAGCCGACGCAGCGGCGCACGGGCCATCCTTGCGGGCTCGAACACGGCGCGGCCCAGCCTCGCCTTCATCTCCGACGTGGATGGCTGGGCCGAGGGCGATCATGTCGTGACGTCCGGCGATGATGGGCAACTGCCGCAGGGCCTGCCGATCGGGGTTGTCGATCCGGACGGTCTGGTCTCGCTGGACTTCAATGCCGACCCGGTCGACTGGGTGTTTGTGCTGCCATACACGCCGCCAGTTGATCCGGCCGATGTGGATCTGGACATGAATGCGGAAGGCGAAAGCGTTGATGCCGACACGCCGATTATCGCCGAAGCCGCCGCCGTATCGACGCCCGAGGAGGAGGGGTGATGGCCGCGCTCGGTGCCTATCCGGTTCATCGCAATACGCATCTTATCCCGGCCATGCTGGTCTTTTTGCTGTCCGGTCTGCTGACCGTTCTGGAACTACGGCTATTCGGGCAAAGCTGGCCGCTGACCTGGTTGCCGCTGGCCGTCGTCGCGCTCTGGCCCCGTCAGGTCGCGATGCTTCCGACCGCGCTGCTGTTCATGCTGGGCGGGCTATGGGTAGACTGGACGACACTGGGCGCGCCTGGTCAGTGGTCGCTCGTTTTTCTGATCGCCTACCTGCTGGTCAGTCCGGGACGCAGTGAAGGCGATCGCGGCCTGACGGTCGGGATGTCCCGCTTTGCCGCGACGCTGGCGATCGGTCTGCCGGTTTTCATTCTGACGGGACGGCTGGTTTACGGCATCTGGCCGGACTGGGCCGCGTTGGGTCGGGGCGTATGCGTCGCGACCGTGCTGGTTCCGCTGCTCATTCTGGGGCGTGACGCGCTCGCGCGGCGCATGAGCCGGGACGACTGATCATGGCCAAGTCGCGCAAATCCAGACAGGCTGTGGAAGCCAAGTCCGATGCGCAGATGACGCGCCGGACGGCCATTCTGGCGCTGGGCGGCATTGGCGGGTTCGGGATTATCGGAGGCCGCCTCTATCAGCTTCAGATCGCCGAGAGCGAAAACTACCTCGCTTTGTCCGAAGAGAATCGCTTCAACTATCAGACGGTCCTGCCGAGCCGCGGTATCATCCGTGACCGTCACGGTGAACCGCTGGCGTCGAACACGCTCGATTACCGTATCGATCTGGTGTCGGAACAGATCGATGATCTCGATCTGACGCTCAAACAACTGGGTGACATCATCAACCTCTCCGAGGGCGAGATCAAACGGATCCGGCGCGACGTGAAGCGCAGGCCGGATTTCGTGCCCGTGACGGTCAAGGATCATGTCGACTGGGATCAGTTCGCCGCGCTCAACATGCGTGTCCATGCGCTGCCGGGCATCGTGCCCACGGCGGGTGAGGGGCGGACCTATCCGAGGGACGCGGTATTCTCACACATCACAGGCTATGTGGGTAAGGCGAATGATCGTGACATTGAGCGGGACGACGATCCGCTGCTGCTGCAACCGGCTTTCCGGATCGGGAAGGTCGGGGTCGAACAGGCCATGGATGTGCCGCTGCGCGGGCAGGGCGGTCGCCTGAAAGTGGAGGTCAATGCGCGCGGGCGCGTGGTCCGTGAATGGCCTGACCCATCAGACGCGGCGACTCCGGGGCAGGATGTCTGGATGACGCTGGACGCGCCGCTGCAGCGTTTCACCGCCGAGCAGTTCGGTGACGATAGTGGCGGCATCGCGGTCGTCGACGTCATGACGGGGGAGCTGCGAACGCTCTTGTCCATGCCGACTTATGACGCCAACCTGTTCGTATCCGGACTGACGCAGGCCGACATGGACGCGCTGAACAATGATGAGCGTCGTCCGCAATATAACAAGGTCCTGTCGGGCGGCTATGCGCCCGCCTCGACCTACAAGATGGCAGTAATGCTGGCCGCGCTGGAAAGTGGGTTGGTCGATCCGGATCGGCGCATTTTCTGCGGCGGCAAGGTCAAACTCGGCAACAGGGATTTTCACTGCTGGCGCAGCAAGACTGGGCACGGCGCCATGAATATGCGCGACAGCCTGAAGCAGAGTTGTGACACATATTATTACGAAATTTCGCAGGTGATCGGCATTCAGGCCATCGCTGACATGGCGCGTCGGCTTGGCCTCGGTCAGTCATACGGGCTAAACATTGGCGGCGAGCGGGACGGCATCGTCCCCGACCCGGGCTGGAAGCGCGATCGTCTCGGCTCTGGCTGGCGGATGGGCGATACGCTGAACGCATCGATCGGTCAGGGTTTCGTCCTGGCGACGCCGCTGCAGCTCGCTGTAATGACGGCCCGTCTGGCCAACGGATCGCAGGCCGTTTCGCCCAGCCTCTATGCGGGATTTGACCGCGACAGCTTTGCGTCGCTGAATATCGACCCGGATCATCTGCGCCTGGTTCAGGACAGTATGTGGAGCGTCTGCGAGGAGCCAGGCGGCACGGCATTCCGCCCGAACGGTCTGGGGATTGCCGGGCTCGACATGGCAGGCAAGACCGGGACGTCGCAGGTCCGCGGCATTTCCCGTGCGGAACGGGCGACGGGTGTTCTGCGAAATGACGAGCTGCCTTGGAAGTATCGCGATCATTCGCTGTTCGTCGGCTACGCGCCTTATGATCGCCCGCGCTTCGCTGTCGGCTGCGTGGTCGAGCATGGTGGATCCGGTGCGGGGCGCGCCGCAACGATCGTGCGATCGGTTCTCGGAGAAGCGCTGCGCCGCGACGGGCTCGGGGCCCGAACGGATGCCGGTGCGGAGCGCACGGCCCTGTGACCGTCCATTTTGAGGATCGCCCGGATGTCGGCGGAAAGCTTTTCCGTCTGGACTGGTTGCTACCCGTTCTGATCGGGGTGCTGGGACTGATTGGCGTTCTCGCCATTCTATCCGCAACAAACGGCATCTGGGAGCGCGGTGCGATACAGCATGCGGTGCGTTTCGGCGCGGCTTTCATCGGCATGATCATCGTCGCCATGATCGATATCCGCTTCTGGTATGCGGTCGCCTATCCGGCCTTTCTGGCGGCGCTGGTTCTGTTGCTCGGCGTCGAGTTTTTCGGCATCAATGTGAACGGGTCCGTGCGTTGGCTGGATCTGGGTTTCATGCGGGTGCAGCCGTCCGAGCTGATCAAACCCGCCGTCGTGCTGGCGCTGGCCCGTTATTATCACGACCTGCCGAGCTGGCGCGTATCCGACCCCTTCGGACTGATCGGTGCCATGCTGATCATCGGCATTCCCATGGCGCTGGTCTTGCGCCAGCCCGATCTGGGGACGTCGCTGCTGATCGGGGCGACGGGGATTGCCTTGATCTTCCTCGCCGGGGTCAGTTGGCGGATCATTACGCTGGGATCGATCCTGGCCCTCGTCAGCCTGCCGTTCATCTGGCAATTCGGGCTGCGTGACTATCAGCGCTCGCGGGTGCTGACATTTCTCGATCCGGCCCGCGATCCCGCTGGCGCGTCCTATCATATCACCCAGTCCAAGATCGCGCTGGGATCCGGCGGTCTGTCCGGCAAGGGCTATCTGCAAGGCACTCAGAGACAGGGCGGTTATGTCCCCGAAAACAGGACGGACTTCATCTCGACCGTCATTGGCGAGGAGTTCGGCTTCATCGGCTCAATCGGATTGCTGGCCGTCTATATTGCGGTGATCGCCGCCTGCCTGCGACTATCCCTGCAATGCAAGGCCGTCTTTTCGCGTATGCTGATCCTCGGCCTGTCCATCACTTTCACGCTCTACATCTTCATCAATCTGGGCATGGTGATGGGGCTTTTGCCTGTGGTCGGCGTGCCGTTGCCGCTTGTATCCTATGGCGGGACGGTGGTGCTGGTCGTCATGGGCAGTTTCGGCCTGATGCTCTCAGCGCACCTGCATACGTCCAGTCTCCTCCCCCGCAGCGACTGACGAAGACGGCGTGTCGAGCAAGGCTGCCTCCAGCCGCGGCAGGCTTTCCCGCACGGCCTGCAGCAAGGCGGCCATCCCGTCCATGATCTGATCACGCGGCGCATCGCGCAAGGCGTCAGCAAGCCGGGGGGCACGGTCTAGACCGACCATCAGCGAAGCGCTGCGAAGCCCATGCAGAGCCGCCAGCATCCGGGTCCGGTCATCGCCGCGGCCTGACAGCGTTCCGGGCAGCGATCTGGAAATCTCGCGCAGCGATTCAGACAGGCCGGCCCGGTAGTGGCGCCATATCCGCTCCCGCGTAATATCGTCGGCCTGACCAGGGCCGTTAGTAATGACCGCGTCGTCCAGCAGGGGACGAACGCCCTGATCCGTCGTGTGGTTCGGGAAACAGTTCATCAACGGATAGCCGCCATCATGGATAAGGCGCATCGCATCGTCGAGATCGCCGGGTCGGAGCGGCTTCGCGATCAGACCCTGCAATCCGGCATCGCGGTAGGCCTGTATGTCTTCGGCCTGATTATAGGCCGTCAGAGCGATCAATGCGGGCGTCATGGCGGGCATGTCCGAGCGACTGAGGATGCGGGCCATGTCCAGCCCATCCAGGCCTGGCATGACGATGTCGAGCAAGGCGGCATCGAAATATTCGTCGTGGACAAGCTGCAGGGCGTGGCTGCCATTCGTCGCCACTGACACATGGTGGCCGTCCCGTGACAGAATGGACCGTGCAACCAGACCGTTGGCAAGGCTGTTATCAACAATCAAGACGCGCATAGAGATTTTTTGCAATCAAAATTGCTAAGGTTTGATGAACATGATCCTGCCGTCGCTCCGCGGTCTGTCCTTGACGACAGGATTGTGATCGCTAACCAGAATTTCAAAACTTTGGGGAACAGAAATCATGCCATCAGCACCGGGGACGGCTCAGTGGTCGTCACGCTTCGCATTTGTTATGGCCGCAGTCGGCTCTTCTGTCGGTCTCGGCAATCTCTGGCGGTTTTCAAGCGAGGCAGGTTCGAATGGGGGCGGCGCCTTCATTCTGATCTATCTTCTGGCAGTCGTACTGGTCTGTATTCCCGTTCTGATGAGCGAGTATCTCGTCGGTCGCGCAGGGCTTTCGGCCAATGCCGTCGACAGTGTCGGGGAACTGGCGATAAAGTCCAAGCGCACGCGCAACTGGGGCGTTCTCGGCTGGATCGGTATGGTCGCGGGCTTCCTGATTGTGACGTTCTATTGCGTCGTTGCGGCCTGGGTGATCCGTTACATCTTCAAATTCCTGGGTAATGACTTTGCCGGGAAGACTTCGGACGAGGTGGCGGATGTCTTCGTCAACTTCATTTCGACGCCGATGCAGGTTCTGCCCTGGTTTCTGATCTTTGCCCTGATCACCACATGGCTGGTCTCGCGCGGCGTCAATCGCGGGATTGAATTTGCCGCCAAGGTCCTGATGCCGCTCTTTTTCGTCCTGCTCGCCGGGCTCGCCCTGTTTGCGCTGGTCTCCAACATTGGGAATGGCGGCACGGCAGAGGCGATGGCCTTCCTCTATTCGCCCGACTTTTCGAAAATCACTCCCCAAGTCGCCAATGCGGCTCTTGGGCAGGCATTTTTCTCCGTCGGCGTCGGCTCGGCCATCATGATTACCTATGGCTCCTACTTACCGCAGGATATCTCCATTCCCAAAGCGTCTGTTCTTGTCGGGTTGGTCGATACAGGTGTCGCATTGATCGCGGGACTGGCGATCTTCCCGATCGTCTTCGCCTTCGGCCTGGAAGCGTCAGCCGGTGCGGGTCTGTTCTTTATCACCCTGCCCAATGCTTTCGTGTCCATGGGGTCTCTCGGCACCATCATCGGGGCGGCGTTTTTCTTCCTCGCCTTCTTTGCCGCCATCACATCGTCGGTCAGCCTGCTGGAGCCCTCTGTCGCTTTCGTGTCGGAGCGGTTCAAACTGACCAAGGCGAAAGCTGCCTGGATCATGGGCGCCATCATGATCCTGATTGGACTGATCAGCGTCTACGGCGTGCGTCCGGGCGGCGATACGTTCGCACTCGATGCAATCGACGGTTTTACGGGTCAGGTCATGCTGCCCCTTGCCGGTCTATTGATCGTGCTGTTTGTCGGATGGCGGCTCGACAAGGCGATCATTGCCGAAGAATTCCAGGGCAGTGAATTGCTCGGCAAATTGTTGCTCCTGCTGACGCGTTTCGTCGCACCGATCTTCGTTTTCATCGTTTTACTGTCGTCGATTTACACAGGTTATTTCGCAGGCTGAAACTGACTGTATTGTAACCTGACGCATTCAGACAAAGTTCAGCCAATATGCTTTACTCATCAAAGCTGATGATCTGGAATAAGAATTGCTTGGCACAGATGAACGGGGAAAAGTCTATGAAACGTGGGTGGTTGATGATCGGCCTGGGTGCAGCACTCTGCACCGGATGTGCGACCGTCGATCTGCAATCCATGGCTGGGATGGAGCGCTCAACCGCTGCTGTGTCTGAGACCGATACGAATGTCGTCGAGCGGGCCGTCGCCAAGTTGCGCGCCGTCTTCGCGTCGCGTGGATTTGGCGAGAAATCGTCGCAGAAAAAGATGCAGGCTGCGGCTGATGTGCTGATGAACGGGCTCAACGCCTCGCTGTCAGCCGATCCTCAATATGACGACCTGCCACGCCTGATTGCGGAAGTCCGTGAGGATATGCGCTTGGCAACCCGGCATGTTGAACAGACCACACGCGCTGCGGAGATCTATCTCGAAGTGGCACCGGAGGATCGTCTTCTCGACAAGGAACTGGACAGCCTGCAGGCAGCGCTTCTGGCATCCGAACGGGCGTCTCGTGGATTTTCCGCAGCGCTTGAGAATTATGAGACGGGATCGAGCCAGACCAATCCGGATCTGATCGCGTTTCGAACATCCGTCGATGCGCTGCGCGAATCCACGGATGCCTTTGGGGCGCGGGTGCGGGCCACCCGCTCGCAACGTCTGGGTCTCGACCCCGCCGCTGTCGGCTAGGACCGACGCGCCGTCCGTGCGCTTTCCATCGATTTATTGATCTTCACGTCAGGCTGAGCGGGTCTACGCTCTTGACCGCGACAGGGGTGTGCCGCAGGTCACCCCCATGTTGAGCGTTCCGGCCCGATATTCTCTTTCGCAGAACGGCGACAGGCTTCTGGTCGTGGCCGAAGGCCGCTGGACTGTGGAAACTGCCTCGTCGGTGAACGATGCGCTGGCCGCCGATTTTCAGAAGTCCACCTATGTAACCGTCGATTATGACCTATCTGCCGTTGAGGAACTCGACACGGCAGGGGCTTACATTCTCACGCGCGCGCTGCGGATGGAGATCATGTGCGATATGCGCGACTGGCAGCTGCACGGGGCGACGCCGGGGCAGACCGTCCTGATGAAAGTGGCCGCGGATTCGCAGCCCTGCACGCCACCACCGCAAACACGTCAGTTCCGCGATACGCTGATCCGGGTCGGGCAGGCGACGAGTTGCTTCTGGGACGAACTTTACGCCACCATCTCCTTTCTCGGCGAGTTTTTCGCGGTCTTTGCGCGCGTTCTGATGCAGCCGCGCCGGCTGCGGATCAAATCCACGGTCGCGCTCATGGAAGAGGTGGGGCTGGACGCGGCCCCGATCGTTGCCGTTCTGTCCTTCGCGATCGGTGCCGTCATTGCCTATATGGGCGCGAACCTGCTCGGTGCGCTCGGGTTCTCTGTTTTCATGGTCGATCTCGTCGGCTTCGCCATGTTGCGCGAACTGGCGGTCGTCATAACGGCCATTTTGATCGCCGGACGGTCTGCATCGGCGTTTACGGCGCAGATCGGTGCCATGAAGATGCGCCAGGAGATCGACGCCATGACCGTGATGGGGCTGGATACGCTCGAAACGCTGGTCGTGCCGCGTGCGATAGCCTGCCTGCTGACGATTCCCATTCTGACGTTCCTGGCGATGATGAGCGGTATTCTGGGTGGTCTCGTCGTGGCTTGGGTGACGCCGACACAGATTTCCCCGCTGCTGTTTCTCAGCCGTCTGCAGGAAATGGTCGGCCTGCAGCACTTCTGGGTCGGGATGGTCAAAGCGCCCTTCTTCGCCATCGTGATCGCCATTATCGGCTGTCGTCAGGGCCTGGCAGTCAAAGGGTCTGTCGAAAGTCTCGGTTCGCGCGTGACCACCTCAGTGGTTCAGGCGATTTTCGCCGTCATTCTGATCGACGCTCTGTTCGCGATCCTCTTTTTCCAGATCGGCGTGTGACATGGCCGATCCGCGCACCCGCGAAGATGTTCCCCTGATCGAGGCGCGAGGCATACTCACGCAGTTCGGGCCGAACGTCATTCACGAAAATCTGGACTTCGAAGTCCGTCGCGGCGAGATCGTCGGCCTTGTCGGCGGGTCGGGCAGCGGCAAGTCGGTTTTGATGAATACGCTGCTGGGCCTGAAGCAGCCGGAAGGCGGTACGATCCGGTATTTCGGGAAGAGCCGGTCGGACCTTTCCGCAGATGAGGAAATGCGGCTGAAGAATGAAATCGGCGTTCTGTTTCAGGGCGGTGCGCTTTTTTCTTCATTGACTGTACGCGAAAACATCATGGTGCCGCTGATCGAACATCTCGACATGCCCAAGGAGCTGATGCGCGAACTGGCCGACATGAAAATCCATATGGTCGGTCTGCCGACGGAATTGGCTGTGCTGCACCCCTCAGATCTCTCAGGCGGCATGAAGAAGCGGGCCGGGCTGGCCCGTTCGCTCGCCCTCGATCCGCAAATTCTGTTTCTGGACGAGCCTACGGCCGGGCTGGACCCGATCGGCGCGCATGCGTTTGATACGCTGATCCTGTCCTTGCGCGATGCGCTCGACCTGACCGTTCTGATGATCACGCATGATCTGGACAGTCTTTACGCGATTTGCGACCGTGTTGCCGTGCTGGTCGACAAGCGGATCGGAGTCTATGACGACCTGGGGGTTGTTGCCCAATTCGATCATCCCTGGGTTCAGGAATATTTCAGTGGCCCGCGATCACGCGCCGCGATGGCAACGCCGGCAAAGAAGAAAAGAGCCAAAGCCGTGGACGCGTTGGTCCAGGGTCAGGCGACAAGGCGATAGGGCATGGAAAACAAGGCTAATTACGCTCTGATCGGCATGTTCGTTCTGGTCGCCTTGGTGGCGACAGTCGGTTTCATCCTGTGGCTGACGGGCTCGACCTTCGACCAATCGTTCGAAGAATATGAAGTGTCCTTCCAGGGGCCAGTGCGGGGCCTGTCGCCGGGGTCCGAAGTGCGGTTCAACGGAATCGGCGTTGGTGAGGTCACGGGGATCCGGCTCGACCGGGAGGATCCGAATACGGTTCTGGCAGACATTCGCGTCGACGCGAACACGCCGGTCGATACGAAAAGCGTTGCCAAACTTGAACCGCTGGGTCTGACAGGGTTGAATTATCTGCAGATTTTCTCAGGCGGTGAGGAGTATCCGCTGATCCGCGACCTGCCTGGACGCGGACCCAAGCGTATCGAGGGGCAGGCCGATGCGCTGTCGGATATTCTCGAAGGCGGTGGGACGGTCGTCGAACAGGCGCAGCAAGCCATGCAGCAGATCAACAAGTTGCTAAGCGACGACGCCATCGATGACGTTCAGGGCATTCTCAGCAATGTGAACCGGATCACAGCCGAACTGGACGTGTCCGATTTCGACATGGACAATGTCAACAGCCTGGTCGGGGAATTCCGCTACACGGTACGCCGGATTGGCGTGCTGGCCGAAGAGGCGCGGGTCACGCTCAGCAAGGCGAACGGGGTCATCGATGAGGACATTCCGTCCTTCTTTGACCGTTTGCAAACGACTCTGGGTCAGGTTGATCGGACGCTCGGCGCCTTCGAGACGACATCCGGCAATGCGGACGAATTGATCATTGACACGCGCGACGCCGTGAACCGGTTGTCAAATTCCGGCCTCACCGATCTGGAAGAAACCGTCGATGCCATAAGGCGTCTCGTCCTGTCGCTTGGCCGTGTGGCCGATGCGCTGGAACAGAGCCCGCTCGAATTCATCTCCGGTACCGAGTCCGATACTGTGGAGCTGCCGCAATGATCCGTCCTTTCCTCCTGGCCATTGCCACGTCCGCGCTCGCGGGCTGCTCAATTATTCCGGATCCGGCCCCGGCCGACATCATCTATCGTCTGTCGCTGAGCGGGGAGAGCGTTCCGGCATCACCCAACGCCACAGTGATTCGCGTGGACCGTCCATCCGCCACGAGCGTGTTTAATACGCGGTCCATCGTCGTCTCGCCGGACGGGCGTCGCCTGTCTACGGCGGCGCAGGCGCAATGGCCCGAAGGTACGCCGAGCATGTTGCAGGAAGCCCTGATCGACGCCTTGTCCCGCAATCCGGATCTGATCGGCGTTCTGCCTCAGTCTGGAACCCGGACCGATACGCGGGTCCATCTGACGATCAAGAATTTCGAAGCGCAGTTCGACCGTGGCGAAACGGCTGCGCCTCTGGCCGTCGTGCGGTACACTGCTACGCTCGCCAATGCGGCTGACCGTCGTTTGCTTGATACGTTTGTGACCCGTCATGAAGTCCGCGCCGACGCGTCGCGTGTATCCGCGATCGTCATGGCGATCGAAAAGGCCAATGACGCCGCGATGAAGGATATTGTCGACTGGATCGCGCGCGCAGACCAAGCGGGAATGATCGAAGGGCAGGGCGCGCTCGCGACCGCCTCTGGCTAAGGACACGGCCTGAACAGGGGTCAGTTTTTCTTCCGGGCCCTGCGAATCCAGACCATGATGAGCGCGATCCCGATCATCAGGCCGCCCAGTGGCAGAATGATCATCTCGATCCTGTCGCCAAACAGCTCGCCCAGCCCGTGGCAGAGGGCGAAGATCACCGTGCAGTAAAGCAGCGCCGTCGCGAAAATGACGATACAGAAGCGCAGATAGCTGACCTTGAAGTAACCGCAGGCGACATAGACAGGGATTCGTGCCAGCGGGACGAAACGGGCCGTCATCAGGGTCATAATCAGGTTGCGGCGGACTTTGCCACGAAATTCCATCACATGTTCGCGTTCAGCATAGGCGCGCGCACGCGACGACGTGTGTGCAGCGCGACCAATCCAGTATTTCCAGATATCGGACAGGAACAGTCCGGTCAGAATGATACCGAAAATATAGGGAAAATGGTTTGGGTCGGCGGCCGAAAGTGTCGCAGCCGCAATGACGGCGGCGTCCTCCTGTACGAACGGACCCAGAAAGATACCGACATAGAGAATCCAGCTTGGGTCCATCATGGCATGCCTATGCCAAGTCCGGCTGGGGCCTGTCTCGACCTAATTCGTGTCGAAATGGCCAAAATGTGAGGATTTACAGCTGAAATTAGGTCAGGCTTGATTGTTGAAACGTCAGACAGCGCGTGGCATAGCGCCGCGAACTTCTAACAGAGCCCGTTCGAGATACCCCCGGCGGTTCACCGGACGCGCTCCCAATGCCTTGTGCAAGCCTGTAACTGGATAAGATGACGATGGACATCAAGGAACTCGAAGCGGACGGACTGACCAAGAAATATCAGGTCACCGTCACAAAAGAAGCGCTGGAAGAAAAGCTGGACGCCAAAATCAAGGAGATGCAGCCGCAAGTCTCCCTGAAAGGCTTCCGTCCCGGCAAGGTTCCGGCATCGCATATCCGCAAGATGTTCGGGCAGAGCATCATGAAAGATGTGGTCGAAGAGGTTCTGAACGAAACCAGCCAGCAGGCGATCAACGACAATAAGCTGCGTCCTGCCGGTCAGCCGCAGATCGATCTGCGCGCCAACGGCGAAGACGTCACCAACGGCAAGGCCGACCTCGAATATAATATGACGGTCGAGAGCATTCCCGAATTCGAGGCCGTCGATCCTGCGACGCTGAAGTTCACGCGTCTTGTGACCGAGCTGGATGACGCCATCGTCGATGAGCGACTGGCGGAACTGGCCAAGGGGCAGAAAACCTACAAGAAGAAAGCCAAGACGGCCAAAGCCAAAACGGGCGATGCGGTTCTGATCGATTTCGTCGGCTCGATCGACGGCGAGGAGTTCGAAGGCGGCGCGATGGAAGGTCATCAACTCGTACTCGGCTCCGGCACATTCATCCCCGGCTTCGAAGACGAGCTGGTCGGTGTGAAAGCGGGTGATGAAAAGGATGTCGTCGTGACGTTCCCCGATGACTATCAGGCCGCCGATCTTGCCGGCAAAGAAGCCGTGTTCAAGACGGTCGTGCATGAAGTGCAAGGCGAGAAAGACGCCGTGATAGACGACGAGCTGGCCAAGAAGTTCGGCATGGAAGACCTCGACGCGCTGAAAGCGGCGATCAAGGAGCAGCTTGAAGCCGAACTGGACGGCCAGAGCCGCATGAAGCTCAAACGCGCCATTCTGGACGAGCTGGACGGCAAGCATGATTTCGAGCTGCCGAAAGGCATGGTCGAGACCGAGTTCACCAATATCTGGAATCAGGTGAAGGCCGAGAAGGAAGCCGGTCAACTGGACGAGGACGATGCCGCCAAGTCCGATGAAGAGCTGGAAGCCGATTATCGCAAGATTGCGGAACGCCGTGTGCGTCTGGGTCTGGTTCTGGCCGAGATGGGCCAGAAAGAAAATATCGATATTTCGAATGACGAACTGCAGAATGCGCTGGTCGCCGAAGCCCGCCGCTATCCCGGTCAAGAACAGCAAGTGATCGAGTTCTATCAGAAGAACCCGCAGGCACTCGCGCAATTGCGTGCTCCGATCTATGAGGAAAAGGTCGTGGACCTGATCACGGACAAAGCGACCGTGAAAGAGAAGAAGGTCGATCGCGACACTTTGTTCGAAGATGATCCGATGATCTAGACGGTCATGTCACGACAGGATTTCAAAAGCCGTCCTTCGGGGCGGCTTTTTCTTTACCCTGTGTCAGAACTGATTCTGTGCGTTCACCCTTTGCGAACACTTGCGCGCGAGACGGGGCATCGCAATATAGGCTGAAACCGGTGTCGGCGTCCTGTCGGCATACTCTGACTGAAAGTTCCCTTCGAATGTATGATCCGATCGAAAAATTGAATTCTGTCACCAACTATCTGATCCCGACCGTTGTCGAGCAATCGTCACGCGGAGAGCGCGCGTTCGATATCTATTCGCGTTTGTTGCGCGACCGCATCATCTTTCTGACCGGCCCGGTCGAAGACAATATGTCGGCGTCCATCTGTGCGCAGCTGCTTTTCCTGGAATCCGAGAATCCCAAGAAAGAGATCAGCATGTATATCAACTCGCCCGGCGGCGTGGTCACGGCCGGCATGGCGATCTACGACACGATGCAATATATTCGCTGCCCTGTCAGCACGGTCTGTATCGGTCAGGCTGCGTCGATGGGCTCGCTTCTTCTGGCAGCCGGTGATCCGGACATGCGCGTCGCGTTGCCTAATGCCCGCATCATGGTGCACCAGCCATCGGGCGGGTTCCGGGGGCAGGCGTCCGATATCGAGCGCCACGCACAGGACATTCTCGCCATGAAAAAACGTCTGAACGAAATCTACGTCAAGCATACCGGCAAGAAATATGCGACGATCGAGAAAACGCTCGACCGCGATCACTTCATGACCGCCGAGGAAGCCAAGGACTTCGGACTGGTCGATCACGTCTACGTCAAACGCGGCGAAGACGCGTAGCGTCAAGAAAACATTCTCTGGATGTTGTTAGCGATGCGCCGGGCCGCAATGCGGTCCGGATGGGCTGACAGCCCGTTGCTGCGTCAAGGTCTGATCCCGTGTCTTCCGCGTAGTGGATCAAATTAGCGACTCGCTATGCTGCTATACGGTCCAGTTGACATTGCTGGGCATTTGTTCGCTCCCGATCGCGATCCACCTCGGCTGCGTTTAACCAAGATTGTCTTTCGACTGACTTGAACCGCAGATGAGACTTGCACATGTCCCGCTATCGGTGTCGAATGGAGATTCGAAAGGCGGTGTTTACATAATGCTGTCATATGACTGGTATGGTGGGTCATTGTCCGGCATCCAGATTGCAGGGGGTCCCGTCGGGTGCGAGCCGGCACGGGACAGATAAAGTATGAGCAAGAGTACGACGACAGAGAGCAAAAACACGCTGTACTGTTCCTTTTGCGGCAAAAGCCAGCACGAGGTTCGCAAGCTGATTGCAGGTCCCACCGTCTTCATCTGTGATGAATGTGTCGAACTCTGCATGGATATCATCAAGGAAGAGGGTAAATCTTCGCTGTCCAAAGGGCAGGAAGGCGTACCCACGCCCAAGGAAATCTGCGATATTCTCGATGATTATGTGATCGGGCAGGATTACGCCAAGCGTGTTCTCTCCGTCGCCGTGCACAACCATTATAAACGCCTGAACCATGCCGCGACCAATCCGGACGTGGAACTGGCCAAGTCCAACATTCTGCTGGTTGGTCCGACGGGCTGCGGCAAGACGCTGCTGGCGCAGACGCTGGCCCGTATCTTGGATGTGCCGTTCACCATGGCCGATGCCACGACCCTGACCGAAGCCGGTTATGTCGGCGAGGACGTGGAAAACATTATTCTGAAGCTGCTGCAGGCGTCTGACTATAATGTCGAGCGGGCGCAGCGCGGCATCGTCTATATCGACGAAGTCGACAAGATCAGCCGCAAATCGGACAATCCGTCGATTACGCGTGACGTATCCGGCGAGGGCGTTCAGCAGGCGCTGCTGAAGATCATGGAAGGCACGGTCGCAAGCGTTCCGCCTCAGGGGGGTCGGAAACATCCGCAGCAGGAATTCCTGCAAGTGGATACGACCAACATCCTGTTTGTGGTCGGCGGCGCCTTTGCGGGTTTGCACAAGGTCATCGCCAATCGCGGCGATCAGGCTTCGATCGGATTTGGCGGCAAGGTCCGCGAAGAAGATGAACGCGGCGTCGGCGATATTCTGCGCGGCGTTCAGCCCGAAGATCTGCAGAAATTCGGCCTGATTCCTGAATTTATCGGACGACTGCCCGTGATTGCGACACTGACCGACCTGGACGAGGAAGCGCTGGTCACGATCCTGACCGAGCCGCGCAACGCCCTAGTCAAACAGTATGAAACCCTGTTCGGCATGGAAGAGGTGAAACTGACCTTCACGGATGATGCGCTCAAGGCGATCGCGAAGAAAGCGCTGGCCCGCAAGACCGGCGCCCGCGGTCTGCGGTCCATAATGGAAGGCATCCTCCTGGACTCCATGTATGACCTGCCGTCATATGAAGGGGTCGGAGAAGTCGTGATCAATGCCGATGTCGTCTCGGGCGAAAATGACGCCACGCCGCTTCTGATCTATGATGAAACGCAGACCGAAAAAGCGGGCTGAGGCCGAAAGCATATAAAAAATGAAGTCGCCCTCGGGCGGCTTTTTTTGTGGATCCTGTTAGGGGGCATTCCGCTATCGGAGCGGACCGCGACGGATCAGGCATAGATGGCTGAAATGTCATATTGTCTGCCCTGTCTTTGCCATATTTGCCGGGCTTTGTTATGAGGTAACGAAAAGGGGCTAAAATGGCGGGTGTAATGGACTGGATGCGGGCAGTGTCGCGCGATCCCCGTCATTATCAGATCGCCATTCTGTCATCCCTGATCCTTGTCGGATTGTTCGTCTATAGTTTCAGGCTGCCCTGGTGGCATGTCCTCGCCTGTGTCGGTTCCACATTGGGCACACAGGCGCTGGCAGACAGGTTCATCGCCAAGCGCTCGTTCGATCCACGCAGTCCGCTTATTTCGGCGCTCTCGCTGACGCTCCTGCTCCGAACAGGCAGCATCACCCTGTCGATTCTGGCAGGTGTGCTGGCGGTCGGGTCGAAATATGTTCTGCGCTGGCGGGGCAAACACGTCTTCAACCCGGCCAACTTCGGACTGGTGATCGTCAGCCTGATTTTCACCTCCGCCTGGATTTCACCCGGGCAGTGGGGCGCCGCACCTGTGCTGGCCTTGTTCCTGCTAGGTCTGGGCGGCATTGTGACAGGCAAGGCGAAGCGCTGGGACGTCAGTCTGGCGCTGCTCGGCAGTTACGCGGCCTTATTGCTGGGGCGGGCGCTATGGCTGGGCGATCCGGTCGCCATACCTTTGCATCAACTGCAGAGCGGAGCCTTGCTCATCTTCGCTTTTTTTATGATCAGCGATCCGAAGACGACGCCGGATGCGCGGACCGGTCGACTGATCTTTGCGGCGCTGGTGGCCAGCGTTGGATTTGCGATCCAGTTCGGCCTTCATAATAGTGCCGGGATCATTCTGGCGCTTATTCTCTGTGCCCCAACCGTTCCGCTTATCGATCATCTTGTCGGGGGCGAGCGCTATGCCTGGCCCCGTTTTATCCGTCCGACCCAAGGAGATACCTATGTCCTCACGCCTGCTGAGTAGCGTTATCGCGCTGAGTGCTACCGCCGTCGCCACACAGGCCTCGGCCTTTTGCGGCTTTTATGTCGCCAAGGCCGATACGGATCTGTTTAACCAGAGCAGCAAGGTCGCCATGATGCGGGACGGGGAGCGCACCGTCATTACCATGGCCAATGACTATCAGGGTGAGCCCGAAGAATTCGCCATGGTCATTCCGGTCCCCACCGTCATTACCAAGGATCAGGTTCACATCAGCGATCCGGCGCTCCTGACGCATCTGGACGCCTACACGGCGCCGCGACTGGTCGAATATTTCGATGACAATCCATGCGACTCACATCGCTACCGCTTGTTTGACGCCGTCCCGGCACCGGTCGCGATGGAGTCCGAGACTGTGACATTGCAGAAACGCGCTGAGGCGTTGGGCGTGACCATCGAAGACGAATTCACAGTCGGCGAATATGACATTCTGATCCTGTCGGCCGAGGAAAGCGACGGGCTGCAGACGTGGCTGGAGGAAGAGGGCTACCGCGTACCCGCCAAGGCGCGCCGGACGCTGGGTAGCTATATCAAGCAAGACATGAAATTCTTCGTTGCCAAGGTCAATCTGGAAGCGCGCGCGGAGAACGGGTCTGAATATCTGCGACCCATTGCGGTGGCCTTCGAGACACCGAAATTCATGCTGCCGATCCGGCTGGGAACGGTCAACGCCAAGGATGATCAGGACCTGTTCGTCTATATGCTGACACGGTCCGGTCAGGTTGAGACGACCAATTACCGGACGCAGAAAATCCCGACGGGGCAGGAGATTCCGCCCTATGTGAAGGATGAATTTGGCGACTTCTACAAGGCCATGTTCGCCACCGCCGCGGACCGTGACGGCGGGCACGGTGTATTCATGGAATATGCTTGGGACATGAACTGGTGCGATCCCTGCGCCGCAGACCCGCTATCGAATGAACAGTTGCAGGAACTGGGTGTCTTCTGGCTGGATAGCCCGACTGACGGCCCCGCCATTCAGCCTCGGCGCGGTCGCCCGATTCAGCAGGCCAAGGATGTCTATGTGACACGCCTGCACGTGCGCTACGACGCCAAGAGCTTTCCCGAGGATCTGAAGTTCAAGACGACGGGCAATCGCGACAACTTCCAGGGACGCTATGTGCTGCGCCACGCCTATGATGGCGAGATGACGTGCGAAGCGGCATCCGAATACAAGACAGACGTCAATGAACGACGCCAAACGGAAATCAAGACGCTAGCCAATCTGACGGGTTGGAAGCGCGACGATATTCGCGAGCGTGTCGAGGCCGATACGGGGTTCTTCGATGTTTCGAAAACCGCTCCAAACCACAAATGGTGGTCGCGCATATGGTCGCAGGACTAGTCGGAACTATAGAATGGCGAGTTGTTCGTTCGTGATTGTATATTAACCACGATTATCTAAAGGATTTTAACAGCTGTTTGCTAGCTAAGGTCCTATGGGACAGGGCGCTGACAACAGGTTTTTCCGCGAAACGCGCGGCAATATGTCGATCACGACGGCGCTGGTTGGCTTGATGCTCGCGACGGCCACGGGAGCCGCTTTCGACACCGGACGCCAGGTTACGACATCTCAGAAACTGCAATCCATTTCGGACGCCGCTGCGCTGGCGGCTATGTCTGAGCCGGGAATGAGTGACCGTGAACGCAAGGCGATGGCGCTTCGGTCTGTCAATGACTTCGCAAAACGAAGCGGTGCCAAATATGCGGATCTTCAGGCCGATGCACAGGTGCGTGCGGGCGGCGAGCAGGTCTATGTCTCTGTCGCAACGGAAGTCCCGATGTTGTTTGGCGGGTTGATGGGGAGCGATACACGGCGCGTGTCTACGGAATCCATAGCTGCGGAATTCACGGGGGGGAGTTTGTCCCCTCTCTCCATGTCCTTTGTTCTTGATCTGTCCTCATCGATGCAGGGCAATCTAGGCGGAAGCAGCAAGGTCGACATGACGCGCAGCGCAATTGCCGATCTGATCGCTTCGATCGAAGCGGATTTCGGCGGCAAGGCAGCATCGCAGTCGCGGTTCAGTTCAGCTCTCTACCCCTTCAACTGGGGTATGGTCGACACCGAAACCGTCGCTCTCGAACCGGGCGGTCAGACGGTGCTTGATCGATTATCCTACGTGTCATTGTCTGATGGCAGTGTTCCAACGACTGCAATGGAACGCGCCGTCAAAGAACAGATGGACGACGCCAAATCCGTATCCGGCAGAGATCGTTTCATTATCTACATCACGGATGGCAAAGTCGACGAAGACAAGGATGACAGGCTGAATCGCTATCTGCGCGAGGACGATATCTTCGAAGCGGGCCGGAACAAGAATTGTGAAAAGCTGGCCAAGACGCTCGCACGACTGGATCGTCAGCTGGAACCCCATCTCGTTGAAGTCAGCGCGAATGCGAGCGCGCTGTCAGTGAACGTTGCCGGTCTTGTGAATGTCAATCTCGGGGATGAGGCCGGCGGTAATGATGCGAATTCCACGGGTATGCATTCCGGGCATGGCCATAATAACGGCACGTTGAAGAAAATGGCCAAGCGGCTTGAGGCCCGCCGCGACTATGTCGAGCAGTGTCGACCCGTTCAGCCCGTGCGTGTCGCAGAAGCCTGCGAAAAGGCGCGCGAGGAGGACATCTCAATCGTTGCCGTCAACCTTTCCGGTGAAGATGGCATCGCGTCGAACACGATCGATATGTGCGTGAACGGCCTTTCCAACAATAATGGCAAAGTAAAAAAGGGTGCTAAGACAACACCCGATCGTCCGGACTCCGGGACGAAAACGAAAACGCTGCCATCAGGACTGACCGTGCGGATTTCCAGCGACGAAACATCCTATTCTGCGGATGTTCGCAACCTCAAGGAGTTGCGGGAGATGCTGAATTCCGTTTTGCCGGAAGCCAGTTCGAAACGGACGGTGCGCCTCGTCCGCTAAGGCGCGATGACGGCGCAGGCAATGCGCGATCCAGCGGCCCCTGTCGGTTGCGACACATAATCATCCGCGTCGGCGTGAATGATGAAAGCCGTGCCATTGGCGTCGAACAGGGGGGCCATCCCCTCACGCGGGGACAGGCTCACACGCTCATTCTCAATCACTGTCTGCACCACACCCGATTGCGGCGCTTCGACATTGGGCATGTCACCCGCATGCGGATTGGGCGCATCCGCATCGAAGCCATGATTATTTCCCATCGGGTTGTAATGACCGCCAGCACTTGTGAAATCCGGGCCGTCACAGCGTCCGGTCTCATGGAAATGAACGGCATGCGCCCCCGCCGTAATCGCCGTCACGTCCAGCGTTACGGTGACACCGCCTGCGGACTGGTCTGACACGGTCACGGTCCCGATTTCCGCGCCGGATGTATTCATGACGGGAAAACTCTGGCTCATCATGACGACGGTATCTGCATCGGTGTCGGTCATCATCTCGGTTGCCACGTCCAGCGTATTGTCGGCATCCGGACGATCGATTTCGGCCTCAGGGGATCCACAGGCTGTGAGCATGGCCGCGCTTGTCAGAAGTAGAACTTTCTTGAGCATCATCACGTCTCCAAGGGTGGAATTTCCAGTCATTCTAGGTTTTCCAACGTCACTGACAAGCAAATGTTCCTATGGTGTGACGGTTTGTGAAACCGGCCTTCGGATGATAGAAATCGTTCTGTTGAAACACTCGAATCGCAGGACCGTTTTTGGTCATGATTGGTGTGTCTGCGATAAGGATGTCATGTGAGCGACGATACGGACGAACCGGCTGAAAATTCGCCCGCCCGCGAAGATGGCGTCTCCCCGATCACTATCGAAGAGGAGATGAAACGCTCCTATCTCGACTATGCGATGAGCGTGATCGTCAGCCGGGCCATTCCGGATGTGCGCGACGGTCTGAAACCCGTTCATCGACGTATCCTTTATTCGATGCACGAGAACGGCTTCACGCGCGACAAACCCTATAAGAAATCGGCCCGGGTCGTCGGTGATGTGATCGGTAAATATCACCCGCATGGCGACAGTGCCGTCTATGACGCGCTGGTCCGCATGGCGCAGGATTTTTCCATGCGCCTGCCACTGCTCGACGGGCAGGGTAATTTCGGCTCGGTCGATGGCGATCCGCCTGCTGCGATGCGCTATACCGAAGTCCGCATGGATAATCCGGCAGCGCAGCTCCTCGCGGACATCGAAAAGAATACCGTCAATTTTCAAGACAATTACGATGCGTCCGAATCCGAGCCTGTGGTTCTGCCGGCCCGGTTTCCAAATATTCTGGTCAATGGCGCTGGCGGTATTGCCGTCGGTATGGCGACCAATATCGCGCCGCATAATCTCGGGGAAGTCTGCGACGCCGCCATGGCGCTGCTCGATAATGGCGCGCTGAGCGACAGCGAATTGCTGGACATCATTCCGGGGCCTGACTTCCCGACCGGCGGCCAGATCATGGGTCGCAGCGGGGCCAAGCAGGGCGTGCTGACAGGGCGCGGAACCGTGACCGTGCGGGCCAAGACCGAGGTCGAGGAGATCCGCAAGGATCGCTATGCGATCATCGTCTCGGAGATCCCGTTCCAGGTGAACAAGGCTTCCATGATCACCAAGATTGCCGCGCTGGTGAATGAAAAGCGGATCGAAGGTATTTCCGCCGTGCGCGACGAGTCCGACCGTGTCGGCATGCGGGTCGTCATCGAGTTGAAACGCGACGCCGTCGCCGATGTCGTTCTCAATCAGCTCTATCGCTATACCCCGCTACAGCAGAATTTCAGTTCCAACATGCTGGCGCTGAACGGGGGCAAGCCGGAACAGATGAATGTCCGTCAGATGCTGGAAGCCTTTCTCAGCTTCCGCGAAGACGTCATTGCCCGCCGCACCAAGTTCGATCTCGCCAAGGCGCGGGACCGGGCTCACATATTGGTGGGCCTGGCAACCGCAGTTGCGAATATTGACGAAATTATCCGCCTGATCCGCACCAGCCCCAATCCTGCCGCGGCCCGCGAAGCGCTGACGGCGCGAAACTGGCCAGCTGAAAGTATGGGTGCATTAATCCGGCTGATCGCCGATCCGCGCTCCCGCCTGCAGGATGACGGCACGATCAAGCTGACGGAAGAACAGGCCCGCGCCATTCTCGATCTGCGTCTGCAGAAGCTGACGGCGCTTGGCATGGAGGAAATCACGGACGAAGCGGAAAAGCTGGCAGCGAAAATCACCGACCTACTGGAAATTTTACGCTCGCGTGACCGCGTCCAGACGATCATTCGCGACGAGCTGACAGAGGTCCGCGAGACTTTCGCGACACCGCGGCGCAGCGTGTTCATGGATGGTGGCTTCGACTTTGACGATGAAGACCTCATCGCGGTTGAGGACATGGTCGTAACTGTGACGAATAATGGCTACGTCAAGCGCACACCGCTGGATACGTACCGCTCGCAGCATCGTGGCGGTAAAGGTCGTTCGGGTATGCAGACCAAGGACGAGGATTTCGTCACGACGGTCTTTGTCGCGACCACCCATACGCCGATCCTGCTCTTTTCATCCAGCGGCATGGCTTACAAGCTCAAGGTGTGGAAGCTGCCGCAAGGTGGGGCTGCGACCCGTGGGCGAAGTTTTAATCAGCTCCTGCCTCTGGACAGAAATGGCGGCGACGGCGACGAGAAGATCACCTCGATCATGGCGCTGCCGGAGAATGAGGACGATTGGGCCGGGCTGGATATCATGTTCGCCGCACGGTCCGGCGGCGTGCGTCGCAACAGTCTGGCGGACTTCACGCGAGTCAACCGTAACGGCAAGATCGCGATGAAACCGGATGAAGGCGACGGGATCGTCGACGTCCGGGTTGTCAGCGAAGATGATGACATCATGCTGACCACGGCAGAAGGCAAGGCGATCCGGTTCCGCGTCACAGATGTACGGCGTTTCAACAGCCGGTCATCGACCGGTGTTCGCGGGATCAAGCTGTCCGGCGACGATCATGTGATCAGCATGGCCGTTCTGCGTCATGTCGATCTCACCATCGAAGAACGAAACGCCTATCTCAAGCGCTCGGCCATAGAGAGGCGGGCGCTGGGCGACGACGTTGAAGACGGGGTCGATGACGATGAGGGTGAAGTCGAAGCCAGCCTGTCGGATGAGCGCTACGGTGCGCTCAGCGCGGCGGAGCAGTTCGTCCTGACCCTGGCCGATGACGGGCTGGGTAAACGGACATCCTGTTACCGCTACAAGGTTCAAGGGCGTGGGGGCGGCGGCCTCAAGGCGCAGAATCTGGACCGGGGCAGCAAGGCCGCTGACGCAAAACTGGTCCGCAGTTTCGTCGTCGAGGATAATGATCAGATCATGCTGGTTACGGATGGCGGGCAGCTGCTGCGGACCGGCGTCAGCAACATTTCGATCGTATCGCGCAGCTCCAAGGGTGTCTGGGTTATCCGGACGCGCGAAGACGAACATGTCGTCAGTGTCGAGCGGATTGCCGATACGGATGATGAGGATGCTGACGCAGCCGACTCGCCTGACACCTCAACCGAGATCGACCGTCCTGACGATGGTTCAGACACGGGGTGATCGAAGGAGGTGGACTTATGCGGGCACTGTTGATTGGCGCTGTTGCGGCCTTGGCCCTTGCGGGTTGCGCGACGACATCCACGCCGCAATCGTCGGCGATGACGGTTGATGATAAAGGGTTTGCCAAGCTTCAGACGGGATCGGTTTATCACGTCGGAACAGGTCTGTTTTGCCCTGACAGTTACGGTGATCTGCCGCTAATTCGCACGATGGAGTATCAGAAGGCTGTCGATGCGAGCTGCAATTACGAGGATGAATCCTCACGTGTGACGGTTTACGCCTACGCATCTGGCGGGCCGCTTCAGGACGAACTTGAGCGGAGCGTCGCTGCCGTACTCGAGGCGTCAGAGGATAACGAGCTTACTTTGTCCCAAACGCTCAGTGAGAAATGTCGGGATTTCGGGTCAAGTTACAATCTCCAGTCTCAACTCTTATCAGGCCTTTCGAACATATTGAGCGATGGCGGCAACGAAATTCAGATCGATCCATCCGATGAGGGCGGACCTGTACCCTATTTTGTCACTGCCCTTCAGGGCGAGGGGCTCAATACATTCGTTGCCATCAGCCAGGCTGACAGATGGCGCATCAAGGTGCGCTATACAACTCTGGGAGTTTTCGATGCGGAGGCAGAGGCGCTTCAGTGCGCCTATCTGCACGATGTCGTCAGAACGACCGTCCTGTCACGCGGCAAGGCAGATGGCGCGATTGAAGAGGCGGATTTGCAATCCCTCGTGGACCGCCTCTCCGAGCCGAAAGACGAACGCTGACTAAGCGCGCCTGTTCGGTGGTGGGCAGGTCATGTCGAAGGTTTGCAGATTACGTTGCGCCTGTCCTTGCAGGTTGCGCAGGTGCTGAGCCATCGCATTCGTATCGTAGCTGATATTGATGCAGCCGAGTGTGCGCTTCGTATCGCCATCGATGACGGCAGCAAATCCGGTAATGCCCATCCATTCATTGTACTGCGTGGTGATGCCACGGTCGAAAACCTGATGCGCATTATAGTCGCCGTGCCCTGCGGAGATGTCGATGCTGACATATTCGATGCGCGGATCGCGGATCGTTTGCATGGCTTGCGACAGTCTGGGTTCGACAACCTTGCAGGGGGCACACCAGTCGGCCCGGAACATGACGACATAAATGTCGGGGACGGATGGGGTGTGAACCCGATATGTCTGGCCAGTGGCCGGTAGGGCTGATCCGACGCTCAGAAGAGCGCCCATCAGGCCTGTCAAAATGGCGATTCTCATGAGCCTGTCCTGAAAGTGGAATTATGGACCTTGCAATAATGCTGCCAGATGGTCTGCCATAGCGAAGGAGGGTGGGTCAAAACACAATGCCCGAGCGGTGAAACCGGTCGGGCATGAGAGTGTTTATGCGACATTGAACACGCTTATCTTGCGCGTGCCTATTCGACGAGCGGCGTATTATAATCAGCCGGGCATTCCGTTGCGGAACTGGTCGATGCCCGTGTCATGACCGCTTGGCCTTGCGCTGTCTGAGCCATCTGACGCAGAGCACGCGCCATTTCGGTCGGTGCGATCCTCGGCGTGACGCAGCCAATGACCGCTTTCGTATCGGCATCGACAATAGCGGCAAAACCCGGCAGCCCCACCCAGCGATTGAAGACCGGGACGAGGTTGCGATTAAAGGCGTCGTGGGCGCTGCGCTCCCACTTTGCCGCGGTCGTTGTATCGACGATTACTTCTTCGGCTTCGACGCCAGCGATCTTGATGGCTGCGCTCAGCGCGTCATCCAGCATTTTCGAGGCGGGTTCGCCGTCATTGCGGAAATTCACGACATAGACGTCGGGCGCGGCCATCGCAGGAAGCGCAATCATGGCCGACAGCAGGGCGGAAATGGCGAGGGCGGTTCTCAGTTTCATCATCTCATCCAATTGTTACAGGGGACCAAACCGGTCGATTTGTTCCGATCTGTGACAGATGAGAGTGAAGAAAATTGAAATGACGCGGTAAGCCGCGCTTAAGATTTAGGGTGGTTGCAACGGATGCAACCTTTAGCCAGCGTAACCTTTACCAAGCCAACCTATCGCGCGTCCAAGTTTGGATCCGTGCAGCCCCGTGCCGGCAGCAATACGCAGCTAATCAAAGACGCGATCGAAAATCGTATCGACATGTTTCAGATGATAGGCATCGTCGAACATGGAATCGATCTGATCTGCCGTCAGAAGTGCGCTGACCTCTGGATCCTGATGCAGCAGTTGCTGGAACGCCCCGTCACCGGCACCGCCTTCGTCGCGGAACATGTCCCAGACCTTCATCGCATTACGCTGTACCAGACGGTAGGCGCTTTCGCGCTGTTCGCCTGCTTGGGTCAGCGCCAGCAGGACGCGCTGACTGTTATGCAGACCCCCGAGCCGGTCCATATTGGCTTTCATCTTGTCGGGATAGACAACCAGATTTTCGATCACGCCTGCAAGGCGGTGCAGAGCGAAATCCAGATGGATGGTCGTATCCGGGGCGATGCCGCGCTCGACCGATGAATGGCTGATGTCACGCTCATGCCAGAGGGCGACATTTTCCATAGCGGGCATGACCGCCATCCGGACCAGTCGGGCTAGACCGGTCAGATTTTCCGTCAGAACTGGATTGCGCTTGTGCGGCATGGCGCTTGAGCCCTTCTGGCCTTTGGAGAAGAATTCCTCCGCTTCGAGCACTTCCGTACGCTGAAGATGTCTAATCTCGACCGCGATATTCTCGATCGAGGAGGCGATCACGCCCAGCGCGGCGAAATAGGCAGCGTGGCGATCGCGGGGAATTATCTGCGACGAGACAGGCTCGACCGACAGACCCATTTTCTCGGCCACATGCGCTTCGACGGCGGGGTCGATATTGGCAAAGGTCCCGATCGCGCCGGAGATGGCGCAAACGGCGATTTCGTCTCGCGCTTGTAGAAGCCGGTCGCGACCTCTGGAGAACTCAGCATAAAAACGGGCCAGCTTGATGCCGAAAGTGGTCGGCTCGGCATGGATGCCGTGGCTGCGGCCAATCGTGATCGTATGTCGATGTTCCAGAGCGCGGGACTTCAACGCTGCAAGAACCCGGTCCATCCCGACCAAAAGAAGATCGGTTGCTCTCGCCAGCTGTACCGAAAGCGTCGTGTCGAGAATGTCGGAGCTGGTAAAGCCTTGATGGACGAAACGAGCCTCTTCGCCGATAAATTCGGCCAGATGCGTCAGAAAAGCGATGACGTCATGTTTGACCTCGCGCTCGATGGCGTCGATCCTGGCGACATCGAATTCGGCTGCGCCGCCTTTTTCCCAGATGGTCTCTGCGGCTTGCTTCGGAATGACGCCCAGATCGGCCAAGGCGTCACAGCCATGCGCTTCGATTTCGAACCAGATTCGATACTTGCTGGCCTGAGACCAGATCGCAGACATTTCAGGGCGGGCATAACGGCTGATCATGCTCGCCTCTTAGCGATTGCGACGCGTGTGGGAAGGGGACGGTATCAACTCGCCGTGGAATTTCTCGCTTCGGCGTCAGCCCAGTCCTTGGGCAAAGTGCGCCGCACCATCATGAAGCTGATAACGGCCAGTATGAACGATCCGAAGACGGTCATCAGCGCGTAGCGTGTCGCTTCCAACTGGCTGACGGTGTCGCTTGCAAACACGTCGATCAGAAAGCCTGCAACTGTCGGACCGCCGCCAAGCGCGATCATGTTGAGGATGAAGAAGAACAAAGCCGTAGACATGGCCCGGATATGGACTGGCGCCAGAGTCTGCGCGATTGCAAAGCTTGGTCCCAGATACACACCCAGCAGAAACTGAAACGGGGCCAGCAGGACCAGATGCATATTGATGCTCGGAACCCACAGCGACAGGAGGCCGATCGGTAGTGCAATCAGAATCGAGAGTGCCGGGACCCAGCCATAGGCCGAGACGGACTTCTTGGCCTGCTTGTCGACAAAACGGGCACCGAGAAACGTTCCGCTGGCATAAAACAGACCGTTCATGACGCCGAGCCAGAGCAGAATTTCGCGCAGCCGCGCGCCAGTCATGTCCGGTTCGAGCAGACCGAGATATTTTGTCTGGAAGCCGGACAGCGCGTAGGCCGCAAAACTGGCAAAGGCGATCCCGAAAGACATCCACCACCAGGACGGAATACTCAGAAGCGTCTTCAGGGCCTGACTGAACGGAACTTTTGGTATGTCAGTGCTGGGTGCCGCTTCCATGGCGCCCCGCTTAGGTTCTCGGATTGTGAACATGACAATGACGGCCAGCAGAATGCCGCTCACGCCGAGGATGATGAAGATGCGTCGCCAGTCGACGGCAGACGGATCCGCACCCATCAAAGCGACGGTGATGAAATAGGCGCTCATGATGCCGAGCGGGATGCCGAGCGAATAGACGCCGAGTGCGCCCGCGCGTTCTTCTTTTCCGTAGAGGTCGGAGATGATGGAGTGGCTAGGCGGGCTGCCGCCAGCTTCGCCGACGCCGACGCCAATCCGGGCCAAGCCGATATGAAGAAAGTTCTGAGCCAGGCCTGTCAGGGCTGTAAATCCGCTCCACGTGGCGAGCGCGATGGCCAGAAGCCCTTTGCGGTTCACCCGATCCGCAATAAACGCGATTGGTATGCCCATGACGGTATAGAAAATCGCGAATGCGAGCCCTATCAGAAGCCCCATCTGCGTGTTGGTGAGTTCCAGATCGGCCTGAATCCAGGGAGCCAGAATGCCGACGATCTGGCGGTCGATGAAATTGAAACCGTAAACGAGTGTGAGCAGCAACAGCACATAGGTCCGGTAACGGCTGCGCGGCTGTCGGGGGGGCTGTGGATCGGTCATGCAGGTCCTTGAAATGGTCGGCCCTGCAAAAGCCAATTTCCGTTAAAGCGCAAGGGCTATCTTTATTGGCCCGCTACATCAAACCCAGCATCTTGAAGCTGGCGACATCTTCGCGACCGATGACAAGGTGGTCGTGAACGATGACATTGATGGCTTTCAGCGTCTCAACAATCCTCTGCGTCAGTTCGATGTCCTGCCGGGACGGAGTCGGGTCTCCGGACGGGTGATTATGCGCCAGAATGACCGCTGTCGCATCATGCACGAGGGCGCGCCGTACGATCTCACGAGGATAGACCGGCGCCCGGTCGACCGTGCCCTGTCCCATAATCTCATCGCCGAGCAGCCGGTTCTTCTTGTCGAGGAAAAGGACCCGGAACTGCTCCCGCCCTTCGAACTGCATGGCGGAACGACAGTAATCCAGAAGGGCATTCCAGCTCGACAGGACGGGCCGATTGATGACGGCACTCCGATTGATACGGACGCTGACCTGATGCAACAGCTTCATATGCTGCGCCGAGCTGGCGCCGATACCCTTGACTTCGACCAGTTTCTCGACGGGCGCGGCCACAACATCCGCCAGCGATCCGAACTGCTTGATCAATGCTTTTGCGATCGGCTTCGTGTCGATCCGGGGTAAGACCTGAAACAGGATCAGTTCCAGAAGTTCGTAATCGTCGAACGCATCGCCACCGCGTCGGGCAAACTTGTCGCGAAGGCGGTCGCGATGATCATGGAAGTGAGGCTTGCTCTGCGACGGTCGGTTTGTGGTCTCAGGCTTGGGCTCGGGCTCGGCTTCAGGCTCGGCTTCAGGCGGGGAGGGTGTCGTCTGCGAGGGCTCACCGTAAGGTGCGTCAGCTATGTTGTCGACCGAGACATCGTCCGGCTCGGTCTTGGTCGCGCGCTTGAATAGCGCTTCGAACGCAGCCAGAGATTCCCCGACAGCAGGACGATCCTCAGGCGGCATAGGGCTTGTGCAGTCCGGTCGGGGAGGCCGTGAAGATTTCGCAACCCGTATCCGTCACGCCGATCGAATGTTCGAACTGTGCCGTCAGTTTCCGGTCACGCGTAACAGCCGTCCACCCGTCGGACAGTATCTTTACGCCGGGACGGCCGATATTCACCATGGGCTCGATAGTAAAAAACATGCCTTCACGCAGTTCGACACCGTCGCCCGGACGCCCATAATGCAGGATGTTGGGGCTGTCGTGGAAGAGCTGGCCCAGACCATGGCCGCAGAAATCCTCGACGACGGAATAGCGTTCGCTTTCGACATAACTCTGGATAGCGTGTCCGATATCCCCGGTCGTGTTGCCGGGTTTGACCACGCCGATGCCCCGCATCAGCAATTCATAGGTCACATTCATCAGACGTTCGGCCCGGCGGTTCGGGGTTCCGGCCACATACATTCGCGACGTATCACCGTGCCAGCCATCCACAATGACGGTCACATCGATATTGACGATGTCACCGTCCTTGAGAGGCTTCGGGCCGGGAATGCCGTGGCAGACGACATGATTGATCGAGGTGCAGAGCGAATGTTTGTAACCGCGATAGCCCATCGTCGCCGGAAGCGCCCCATGATCCAGAATGAAGTCCTGAGCAGCCTTGTCCAGCGTTGCGGTGCTGACGCCGGGCACGACGAGCGGAGCCAGATGGTCCAGACAGGCGGCGGCGAGGTGGCCTGCCTTGCGCATGCCGGCGAAGCCATCGGCGCCATGCAGTTTGATCGCGCCGTCTCGCAGGGCCGGCGCTTCTGTCGCTTCAATATAATTCATACAGGCAATGTAGCAATGATGTGGCCTGCCCGCTAGCGCTCGTCTACATTAACGGGAGTAGGCTTGTTGGGCTCCGCAGGGGCAGCGTTAGGCCGTGATAGCCGTCCTCGCACAGTCCGCCCGAATTGCGCTGTTTTCTCGACGCCGAGGTCGCCGATCCGTCCAGCATGGTCCCGGACGCGATCCAGACCCGCTTTCAGACCGAAAGACAGGGCGCCTGAAAGTCCAGCAATCGTGATCGGCAAGACAGTCGCCAGTCCGACCGACCAATGCGAATGCGCAGCAAGGTAAAGGAGGGCCGCTGCAACCCCGATGGCGATGATGATAAGCCCCCACAAAAGGATATGCACAAGCAGTAAAGGGGCTGTCAGCCTGTCGATGGCCTGGTTTTGGGCCAGGCGACCCGCCAGCCGCGCGGCTCTCTGCGGATCCCGTCGCGCGCGGAATATCTGTATCAGCTCGATCAGCATATCTGGGCTCTACCACAGGCCTTGAAAGAAGCCTATTGCGGAGGCTGTGCAGCTTCATTCTGCGCCTTAAAATGGGTGATGCAAATTTGACACACATACAAAGTAATTGTGCCGTTTGCTTCCTTGCGATCTGGCAATGCTGAATTTCCAGTCATAAAGCCGTCACAACTGCGAGTCCTTTTGGGCTCGGGGGACAATGAGCAGATAGAAGGGAAGCTCTCAATGCGTAGAACTCTAAAGTCGAAGTTTTTGCTATCGACGATCATGGGCGGGGTTATGGCCTCTGCTGGCATGACCGCCGCAATGGCACAGGATGCGACCGCTGACGAAGACGAAGTCATCGTTACCGGTTCACGTCTGAACGTGAACCCGAACCTGACGGCCGCCAATCCGGTTCTGACGGTCGATGATTCCGAAATCTCTTTCCGGGGTACGGTCAACATCGAAGATCTCACCAACAACCTGCCGCAAGTCTTTGCGGGCCAGGCGGCTGAGGTTTCAAACGGTTCCTCCGGTACATCAACACTGAACCTGCGCGGTCTCGGTGCGGTTCGTACGCTGACGCTGATCGATGGTCGCCGTCTGCCTTACGGTTCGTCACAGACAACTGCCGTCAACCTTGACCTGATCCCGACCAACTTGGTCGAGCGCGTCGAGATCCTGACAGGCGGTGCTTCCGCCGTTTACGGTTCCGATGCGATCGGTGGTGTTGCCAACTTCATCCTGAAACGCGACTTTGAAGGTGTCGAGCTGGACGCTCAGTACTCGTTCGAGCAGAACAGCAACGGCATCGACCTGTATGATGACGTTCTGCGTGCCGGCGGTCAGCCAGTTCCAGATTCTGTCACAGATGGTGAGCAGATCAACCTCGCAGCCACGATTGGTGTCAACTCCGCTGACGGCCGCGGTAACGTGACAATCCATGGTTCGTATCAGAACCGCGAAGAAATCGTCCAAGCCAACCGTTCTTTCTCCGCTTGTACACTGGGTGCGTCTACTGGCGCCTCATCTGCAAACGGATTTGGTTGTGTCGGTTCCGGTAACTTCCGTCTCTTCGCTGGCCCCGGTGGTCTGGCATTCCAACAGGAAGATGGCACGATCATCCCTTACGTTGGTGGTCCGGCTCAGACGTTTAACTTCGGTGCGTCGAACTTCTTCCAGCGTCCTGCTGAACGCGTGACGATCTTCGGTAAAGGTCACTATGAGATCTTCGACGGTCACGAGCTGTTTGCTGACATTTCCTACGTCAACAACTTCTCCGACGCACAGATCGCTCCGTCCGCTTCGTTCGGTTTCGGTGCTTATCAGATCAACTGTGACAACCCACTGATCAACGGCACGCCAGGTCTGAACCTCGCGACTGACGTCTATGGCTGTACGGCCGCAGACATCGCTGCTGGTAATGACGTCGGTGGTATCACCGCATCGCACCGTAACGTCGAGGGTGGTTCTCGTAACTCGCGCCTCGAGAACGAAGCGCTGCGCATGTCATTCGGTCTGCGCGGCACACTCGCCGACAGCTGGGACTATGAACTGTTCACGCAGTTCTCGCGCACAAATGACGAGTCGATCTCGACGAACGACTTTGTTATCGCCAACCTGCAGGACGCATTCTTTGCTGTTGACGATGGCAACGGCAACGTTGTCTGCCGTAGCGGCAACCCAGGTTGTGTGCCTTACAACGTCTTTACCCGTCCGGGTGGACAAACAGGCGTAACGCAAGCAGCTCTGGACTACATCCAGGGTATCGGCATCGTTTCAGGTGAAACCGAGCAGCTCGTCTTCGGCGGCAACGCGCAGACGAACCTGTCCGATTATGGCATTGCATCGCCATGGGCCCCTGACACAGGCGTCGGCCTTCTGGTTGGTGCTGAGTGGCGTGAAGATACGCTGAATGCGACACCTGACCAGATCAGCCAGATCCCTGGCGGCGGCTTCACCGGTGTTGGTGGCGCGACGCTTCCTGTTCAAGGTTCCGTTCAGGTCTTCGAACTGTTCGGCGAACTCGAAGTGCCGATCGTTACTGGCATGGCCGGTATCCATGAGCTCGTCTTCAACGGTCAGTATCGTTACTCAGATTACGATACAGACGGTAATGGCGTTCAGAACAGCTTCTCGACCGATGCTTACGGTCTGCAGCTGCGCTACGCGCCTGTTGAAGAGCTCACATTCCGTGGCCAGTTCCAGCGTGCCGTTCGCGCACCTGGCGTGATCGAGCTGTTTACCGGCCAGAACACGAACCTGCCAAACCTGAACCAGCTGCCAAACGGTCTGTTTGACCCTTGTGCGGGCCCAACCCCAGCAGCATCCGCTGCAGCGTGTGCCAACACAGGCGTGACGGCGGCTCAGTATGGTAGCGTTCCTGACGTCATTGCCGGCCAAACGCAGTCTCTGACAGGTGGTAACCCGCTTCTGAATCCAGAAGTCTCGGATACGTACACGCTGGGTCTGGTGTTCACGCCGACCTTCGTTGACGGTCTGAATATCACGGTCGATTACTTCGACATCACTGTGGAAGACTTCATCAATGCGGGTATCCCGTCACAGACTGTTCTGGACAACTGTCTGGCCACTGGCGACGCGACGTTCTGTAGCCTGATCACACGGGACGCCCTCGGCTCTCTGAACTCAGGTCAGGCCGGCGTTGGCTTCCAGTCGACAAATATCAACATTGCTGAACTGTCGACCTCTGGTTTCGACGTTCAGGTTGGTTATCAGTTCGATCTGGCTGGCATGGGTGCCGAAAATGCAGGCGACTTCGCTCTGCAATATGCAGGTACGTTCACGGAAGAGTTCAACTTCGTTCCATTCCCAGGTGACGCAGGCACGGATTGTGCCGGCTTCTTCGGGAATGCCTGTGATGTTGCCAACACACCGGTTGTTCCAAGCTATCGCCACCGTGCGATCTTCACCTGGAACACGCCTGTTGATGGCCTGCAGGTCAACACGACTTGGCGTCACTACTCCGGTGTTGATAACATCGGTGCGAACCCTGCGCCTGTCGACACGGATCTGCCCGCTCAGGACTATGTCGATCTCGCAGCCAGCTACGAGTTCATGGAAGGCATCACAGGCCGGGTTGGCGTCAACAACCTGTTCCTCGAGCAGCCTCCTGTCTCGATCTCGGCTGGTCCGCCACTGGGCAACGGTAATACGTTCCCAACGATCTATGACACAGGTCGCTTCATCTTCTTCGGTCTGAACACCAAGTTCTAGAACCGATCGAAAGATCAAGTTCAGCGGGTCGCCTTCGGGCGGCCCGTTTTCGTTTTGGGCAAGCGCTTCAAATCTTCGCAGCGCAATGTGCACCATTACGCTTCCATTGCTTGCCCCCGCGCTTTGCCTTTGCTAGAGCGCGCGCGATCACCGGGCAGGGAGGCCTGCCGGGTTCGAATGATGCGCCGGGTTCCTTCCGGCTTTACTGGTAACGGACACTTCATACGTGACTGCTGACGATGTCATTACGGGCGAAGCTGCGGCTCGCTATGCCGAGGCGTTGATTGAATTGGCGGATAACGCCAAGTCATTAAATCGCGTGGAAAAAGACCTCGCTGTCATAGCGCAGGCTTTCGCGGATAGCGACGAGTTGCGGCGCATGTCCGACAGCCCAGTCGTTGCGACGGACGATAAGGTCTCGGCCCTGACGGCGATCGCCAAATCAGCCAAGCTGAGCCCGCTGACGCAGCAATTTATCGGCACAGTCGCCGCGAATCGGCGCGCCGGCGAACTGCCTATCATCATCAAAGCCTTTAATGAGCAGGTCGCCCGTCTGCGCGGCACGCAAGTTGCCCGCATTTCGTCCGCAACCAAGCTGACGCAGGCGCAACTGACGAAACTCAAATCGACGCTGAAGGCCGAGCTCGGTCATGCCGTCGACGTTGAAACGCATGTCGATCCTGATCTTCTGGGCGGCTTCGTCGTCAAGATCGGGTCGCGCCTGTTCGATGCATCACTTAAAACAAAGCTCGAGGATCTACGCCTCGCTCTCAAATCCGCCTAAACGGACGCCTGAACGCGCCTAAGCCAAGACCTTAGAGGACTTTTTTCATGGACATTCGCGCCGCTGAAATTTCCACAATCCTGAAACAGCAGATCCAGGACTTCGGCAAGGAAGCCAAGGTTTCCGACGTCGGTCAGGTCCTGAGCGTCGGCGATGGTATCGCCCGCGTCTACGGCCTGGACAATGTCCGTGCCGGTGAAATGGTCGAGTTTCCGGGTGGCATCAAGGGCATGGCCCTGAACCTTGAAACCGACAATGTCGGTGTCGTGATCTTCGGTGATGACCGTTCGATCAAGGAAGGCGATCAGGTTCGCCGTCTGGGTGAGATCGTGGACGTCCCTGTCGGCAAGGGCCTGCTCGGCCGCGTCGTCGACCCGCTCGGCAATCCGATCGACGGCAAAGGCCCGATTGAAGCGACAGAGCGCCGCCGTGTCGACGTCAAGGCGCCGGGCATTATTCCGCGTAAATCCGTTCACGAGCCCGTCCAGACAGGCATTAAGGCCATCGACGCGCTGATCCCGATCGGTCGCGGTCAGCGCGAACTGATCATTGGTGACCGTCAGACCGGCAAGACAGCGGTCGCGGTCGATGCGATCCTGAACCAGAAATCGGCCTTCGATGACGGTCGTACGGATGATCAACTTTACTGTATATATGTGGTGATTGGGCAGAAACGCTCGACCGTCGCTCAGCTCGTCAAGACGCTCGAAGAAAACGGCGCCATGGATTATTCCATCGTCGTGGCCGCGACCGCATCCGAGCCTGCTCCGCTACTTTATCTCGCACCCTTCTCGGGCTGCGCCATGGGCGAATATTTCCGCGACAATGGCATGCATGCCCTGATCGTTTATGATGATCTGTCCAAGCAGGCCGTTGCCTATCGTCAGATGTCCCTGCTGCTGCGTCGTCCGCCAGGACGCGAAGCCTATCCGGGTGACGTTTTCTATCTGCACTCCCGTTTGCTGGAACGTGCGGCGAAGATGGATACGCCTTATGGCGGCGGCTCACTGACGGCGCTTCCGATCATTGAAACGCAGGGTAATGACGTTTCGGCCTTTATTCCAACCAATGTGATTTCCATTACGGACGGCCAGATCTTCCTTGAAACCGATCTGTTCTTCCAGGGTATTCGCCCGGCCTTGAACGTCGGTCTGTCCGTGTCTCGCGTCGGGTCTGCCGCGCAGATCAAGGCGATGAAACAGGTTGCTGGCCCGATCAAGGGCGAGCTGGCTCAGTACCGCGAAATGGCGGCCTTTGCGCAGTTCGGTTCCGACCTCGACGCGTCCACACAGGCCCTGCTGGCACGCGGCGACCGCCTGACAGAATTGCTGAAACAACCGCAATTCTCGCCGCTCGAAGTGGAAGAGCAAGTTGTCGTGCTTTATGCGGGTACACGTGGTTATCTGCAGAATGTCGCCGTGGCCGATGTTCAGGATTATGAAGAAAAGCTTCTGGCGCATCTGCGCTCCGATCACACAGCCCTGTTGTCGAGCATCGCAACCGACAAGAAGCTGACCGATGCGATCGAAGCCAATGTGAAGGACGTGCTGGAAGCCTTCACGTCCAGCTACGTGGCGGCCAAGGCGTAAGGACCTCCCATGGCCTCTCTCAAAGAGCTCAAGAGTCGGATCTCCAGCGTCAAGAATACGCAGAAGATCACACGCGCCATGCAAATGGTCGCGGCTGCCAAGCTGCGTAAAGCGCAGGAAGCCGCTGAAAGTGCGCGGCCCTATTCGGAACGTATCCGCGCCGTGATCGGCAATCTCGCCGCGTCCATGGGTGATGGTGGTGGGGCGCCGACATTGCTCGTCGGGACGGGCAAACAGGATACGGTGCTGCTCATCGTCGCCACGGCTGATCGCGGTCTCTGCGGCGGGTTCAACACGAATATCGTTCGTAAGGCACGCGAAGAGATTGTCGCGCTCGAGCGTGACGGCAAGACTGTGAAGCTCTACCTGATCGGCAAGAAGGGCTATGACCAGCTCAATCGACTTTATGCCGATAAGATCGTCAAATATATCTCACTCAAGGAAGAGCGTTCTCTTCACGCGGGGATCGCACGGGCCATTGGCGAAGAGGTCACGGCCATGTTCGATGCTGGCGATTTCGACGTGGCGAAGCTGGTTTATGCCAACTTCCGCAACGTCATGGAACAAGACCCTGTCGCACAGACGATCATCCCGGCCAACGCATCCATCGATGTGTCGAGCGATGATGCTGAGGTTCCTGACCTGAACGGCGCGATCTATACCTATGAGCCTGACGAAGCTGGCATTCTTCGTGTCCTGCTGCCGCGCTCCATCAACACGCAAATCTTCTCGGCCCTGCTGGAGAACCAAGCGGGTGAAATGGGCTCCAAGATGACGGCCATGGACAACGCCACGCGTAATGCGGGCGACATGATTGACGATCTGACCCTGACGTTCAACCGTACGCGCCAGGCAAAGATTACTTCTGAACTCATTGAAATCATTTCAGGCGCGGAAGCGCTTTAACGTACGTAGCTGACAGGAAAGATCCGATGGCGACTGCTCCGAAAAAGACGACAGCGAAGAAGGCTCCGGCCAAAAAACCCGCTGCCAAAAAACCCGCTGCCAAGAAACGCGCGACAAAAAAAGTCGCTAACACCAATATCGCAGCGACCGGCAAAATCAGCCAGGTCATCGGCGCGGTGGTCGATGTGGAATTTACCGGCGAGTTGCCGGAAATTCAGAATGCGCTGGAAACCGACAATAATGGCTCGCGCCTTGTGCTCGAAGTCGCCCAGCATCTCGGCCAGAGCACGGTCCGCACCATTGCCATGGACGCGACTGAAGGTCTGGTCCGCGGTCAGGACGTTGTCGATACAGGCGCGCCGATCACGGTCCCCGTCGGCCCGGAAACGCTTGGGCGCATCATGAACGTTATCGGTGAGCCGATCGACGAGCGCGGTGCCATTGGCTCGAAGGTCAAAGCACCGATCCACCGCTCGGCTCCCCCTTTCGTGGATCAGGCGACGGAAACCGAAGTCCTCGCGACAGGTATCAAAGTCATCGATCTGCTTTGCCCATACGCTAAAGGCGGCAAAATCGGCCTGTTCGGTGGTGCCGGCGTGGGCAAGACGGTTCTGATCATGGAGCTGATCAACAATATCGCCAAGCTGTTCGGCGGCTATTCGGTCTTCGCCGGCGTCGGCGAGCGGACCCGTGAAGGGAACGATCTTTATCACGAGATGATCGAATCCAACGTGATCAATCTGGAAGGCGAGAGCCGCGCGACGCTGGTCTACGGTCAGATGAACGAGCCTCCCGGAGCGCGTGCCCGCGTGGCCCTGACAGGCTTGTCGCAGGCTGAATATTTCCGCGATGAAGAAGGCAAGGACGTCCTGTTCTTCGTCGACAATATTTTCCGCTTTACGCAGGCCGGTTCCGAAGTGTCCGCCCTGCTGGGCCGTATCCCCTCCGCCGTGGGCTATCAGCCGACACTCGCGACCGAAATGGGTGCGATGCAGGAACGCATTACGTCGACCACTAAAGGATCGATCACATCGGTTCAGGCGATTTACGTTCCCGCCGATGACTTGACCGACCCTGCGCCGGCCACATCATTCGCGCACCTGGATGCGACCACGGTTCTGAACCGGGCGATTTCCGAGAAGGGGATCTACCCGGCTGTGGATCCGCTCGACTCGACATCGCGTATTCTCGAGCCTCGCACCGTTGGTGCCGAACATTATCAGGTCGCCCGTCAGGTTCAGGAAACGCTGCAGCGCTACAAATCTCTGCAGGACATCATCGCCATTCTCGGCATGGATGAGCTGTCGGAAGAAGATAAGCTTGTCGTGGCGCGCGCGCGTAAGATCGAGAAGTTCCTGTCGCAGCCTTTCGACGTTGCCGAAGTCTTTACCGGTTCGCCGGGCATTCAGGTGCCGCTGGAAGATACGATCCGTTCCTTCAAGGGTGTTGTCGACGGCGATTATGATCATCTGCCAGAGCAAGCCTTCTACATGGTGGGCGGCATTGACGATGTGATTGAAAAAGCTGCCAAGATGGCTGCGGAAGCCGCATAAGGGTCTGGACCTTTTTCTATGGCTGACACGCTGACATTCTCTCTCGTCTCGCCAGAGCGGGAGCTGTTCTCGGGCCAGGTCGGCCAGGTCGATCTGCCGGGAACGGAAGGCAATCTGGGTATTCTGCCCGACCATGCGCCGCTTATGGCAGCGTTGAGCACGGGCGCGATCACGGTCTATGCAAACGGCTCACAGGAACAGTTCTTCGTCCAAGGCGGGTTCGCCGATGTCACGCCTGCGGGCCTGACAGTGCTGGCGGAACTGGCTCGGCCCATGGCTGAGTTGACGCGCGACGATCTGACCGCCGAGATCGAGAAGGCCAAGGCCGATCTCGATACTCTGCAGGACGAAGCGGCATTGGCTGCCCGTCAGAATATTGACGGGCTCGAAGCTCTGTTCAACATGGTCTGATCGTCTGATCGTCTGATCGTCTGATCATACGAAACATGAAGCGGCCCGGTCGGGCCGCTTTTTTTATGGCAAAGTCTGCATCGTTGCCAGGATCGCAGGCTGCATGGCTTGCAATGCCGGATTTTCGCTATTGCCGATATTGACGAGCAGGATGCGAAGAAAGGCCTTGAGATTGTGAAGTCGCGCCAGATCGGCTTCTGACTGGAAGGCGTCGTTCCACGTCTCCAACGGGGATGGGTCTGCCAGCGCTGTGACGCGTTCTGTCCACAGCTCTGTTGCGTCCGTTCCGCGCATCGCCGCAAACAGATAAGGCCGGGCCAGTCGTTCGGTTTCGCCATGAATGTAGGCATGTCCGCCACCAGCCTGAACCTGCGACCCGACTGCTTGGTAAATCAGGGCGCGATCATCGTCTGTCAGAGCCGGATTGAGGGCGAGTTGCATCAGCCAGTCTGCTCCATGCGCGATATTATGACGCCAGCCGTCTGAGTCCGAATAGCCGCGATAGTCGGTTTCGGATTCTAGAAATGTTGTTGCTCTGGCGACCATGGCTTGCCGATCGTCTGCTGACAGATAGGGCGTAACACGGTCCACGCGCGCTACTTCGGACAGAATCAGCGCGGCAAAGGGATGCGCAAATCCGTCCGGATCAGGGGCGTCCAGAGTGTTGTAGAGCGTCTCACGCAGGGAAAGAAGAAGCGCGGGATCGGCTTTCCCGCTGCGCAACATTGCGGTGAGCGTTGCGTAAGCCAGCTCGTCGCGAATGGCTGGATCGGGATGACCCAGACAGTGGCTGAGCGTCAGAGCTGTCCTGTTGAACAGTATTGTATCTATCGTATCAAAGCCCGTTTCCTGTGCCGCTGCCAAGGCGGTCCGATCGATGGAAGCGAGATCGCAGGACGCGGGATCGGCGTCTGCCTGCACTGAAACATCGCCACAACCTGTCAGCATGAGGGCCAGGCTTGTGATAAGACAAGTGCGTATGCACATTCTGTCCTCCTGCGGGCCTACTTGGTAGCCCCATCTTCCGGCGCATCCATAATGTTGCGACGATCGGCTTTTGTGGTCGTCTTCATGAACACCAACAGGGCCAGTATGGTCAAGATCGCGGCAACAAGGAAGGGCGCTCCCGGCATATAGACCGGCGACGTGTCGCGGTTTGCAAACACGAAAAACGTCCCCGTCATGAGGAGAGGGCCGATCATCAAAGCCAGGCCTTGCGCCGCGCCGATTGCGCCTTGCAATTCACCCTGTTCCGTCTCGTCGAAGCGTATGCTCATCATATTGGTCAGCGTCGGGCCGTACAGGCCGGCCAGTGCCGCAAAGGGCCCGGCGGCATAGACGATCCACCCCGCATTGGCGTTACCCAGTATGGCATAGGCGAGGGCTGCGCCGACAATGCCGATCAGAGCGGCGTAATATTGCCCGACTTTGGGAATGATGATTCGGATCAGCCAGCCTTGCACAACCATTGATGCCAATCCGAATGCGCCCAGTGAGTTGCCGACATCGGCAGTCGACCAGCCGAGCGCTTCCTGCGTCGAGAGGGTATAGGATGAGGGGTAAACGGTGTGCGCAATCGCCAGCAGGAAGTAGACGAAAAGAAGCGCCCGCACGCCCGTTATCCGGCCCAGGCTCTTGACCGATCCGATGGCATTGGAGCGGGCGAAGGAAAAGGCTCTGCGTTTTTCCGGCTTATGCGTTTCGGGCAGGACCAGCCAGCCATAGACGAAATTCAGTCCGCAGATTGCGGCCGCGGCGAAGAAGGGGATACGGGGCCCGAACTCGCCCAGCCATCCTCCGATGACGGGTCCCAGAATGAAGCCGCCGCCAAACACGGCGCCGACAAGACCGAAGTTCTGTGCCCGTTTCTCCGGCGGGCTGGTGTCGGCAATATAGGCGTTCGCGGTCGAAAATGTTGCGCCGAAGGCTCCGGAAATGGCGCGGCCCAGATAGAGAATGGCGACAGTCGGCGCCAAGGCCATGAGCAGATAGTCGAGCGCCAGCGCCCCGACCGAAGCCAGCATGATCGGACGTCGTCCCCAAGCATCGGAAAGTCCCCCGATGATCGGCATGCAGATGAACTGCAGGAGCGCGAAAACGAAGGTCATGCCACCAATATGCAGGGCCGCCTGGTTGTTCTCGAGTCCCGTCAGGGCCCGGATCAGTTCCGGCAGAACCGGGATGATGATGCCGAAGCCGACGGCATTGATCGCCACGGTAATCAGGACGAAGACAAGGGCGTTGCGGTCTCTGAAACTGTTGGACATGGGCTGCTTTAAGGCAGTCTCACCGGATCGCAAACTGCGCAAATTCGTGGGTCAGCCGCTCATAGACGTTGCGCTTGAACGGGATGACCTTGTCCGGTGTCTTCTCAAGTTTCGCCCATTTCCATTCCGAGAACTCCTGAGAGCCATGGGTGGTCAGATTGACATGTTCAGGACCGCCGTGAAACCGATAAGCAAACCAGCGCTGTTTTTGTCCGGCATAGAGGCGGCCCTTTTTTGGCGCGACCCCGGGCGGGTAGTCATAATAGAGCCAGTCGTCGATCTGTCCCAACGGGGACAGATGCGCAATCGTGATACCGGTTTCTTCCCAGAGTTCTCTCAAGGCTCCGAATTCATGACTTTCGCCTTCATCGAGACCCCCTTGCGGAAACTGCCAGCTATGGGGTCCTGTCTGGCCATAGCGACGCCCCAGCCAGACCCGGCCCTTCTGATTGAACAGACAAACGCCGACACACGGACGGTATAGGGATGGATCGCGGCTCACTTCAGCGAGGCCGAAGCGGGCACGAGGATCAGCCCTTCGGCGGCGAGTGTTGCGGTCCAGCCTTTCACCGCATCGATGGTCTGCGGATAGGCAAAGCCGACACCGATCAGTCCCGGTTCGTCCTTGGCCGCAATCGTCAGAGCGTCGAGCCGACTCTGAATGATTTGCGGGTCCGGTTGCGGATCGATCAGGCCGAAGCCCTCCGCAAAGGGCAAATTGACCGAGGCGGACAGGGCCGACAGGGACGGCGTGTCGAATGCGCCGTCAGACACGAAACCGAGGCCGGAGGCTGTCAGTTCGGCCAGAACGGGCGCGACCACATCGCTGCGCCGCAGGAACAGGTCGCCATTATAATTGATCACACCGATATAGCCTTTTGCCCGCGACAGGAGGTGATGCAGGTTGCGACGATTGTCTGATACGCTGGCGCCGACGCGCATGGCCCGGTCAGCCCCGGGCTCATTGGCGTTGAATGTTTCGCTTTCCATCGGCACTTCCAGCAGGACTTCATGGCCGGCGGCGCGGGCCCGGTCGATCCAGTCCTGCAGTCCGGGTGCATGTGCGGCAAAGGATAACGTGACCTCAGGGGGAAGTTCGTCGATCGTTCGGCGTGTCAGCGCACTCTGCACGCCCAGCCCACCGACGATCAGGGCCACGGGCGACCGGTCGCCCACGGGGACGGGTTGGGACTGGTAGGCTCGAAGCGGGGTCAGGCCATCGGTATTCGGCCCGGGTATGGGGCCAAAGCGACTGTCACGCGTCAGTGACGGATCGAGCGGCGGCGCTTTCAGCGTATTCGTCCGTGGGGATCCGGATGACCGCGTCGGCTGAGCCGCACTGGCGGCCACTTTCGGGTTGTCATCGATCGGATTGCCGAGCGCGTCGCGTTCTATCCCTTCCGTTGGGTTTTCGCCGACAGGAACGATATCGGATAGAAGATCAGGCAGAAGCGCTTCATCCAGATCCAGATCGGCGATCTGGGTCTCGGCGATAGGTGTTTCCAGCCGTACGGATCCGCGGGGTTCCGCATCGGACGGACTCCCGATCCAGGAGGACAAAAGAAACGGCAAAGCGATCACTGCCGCGAAAAATGTGATGGACGCAATGATATGCGAACGTCGCCGCGGCAACGAAAGAGCCCGCCGTCGTTGTGTCACGGGACGGTTGAGCGAGTTGCGCGGGTTCATGTGACCAATCTAGTGTCAGGGAAGGGGATTAGTCGAGGTCGGATTGAGCATCGAGCAATGTGCGGTAGCGATCCGTTTTCAACACGTCGATCGCTTGGCTCAGCTGAAAGTCTTCCGTAACGGGGAAGTCCTCAGGCGGGAAAATGACGTCCTCATAATTCTCTTCATAGGTCGATTTATCGTCATTTGTCAGCGCGTTTGGCAGACTGTCCTCGCGGAAACGATCCCGCAATTCACCTGTATCGTCGAGAGCCGCGACCAGCAGATCCGGCATGATTCCGCGGCCTTGAATGCTCTGGCCGGAAGGCGTGTAGTATTTCTGCGTGGTAAGGCGCAGTGCGCCTCGATTGTCAGGCAGGGGCGTGACGGACTGAACCGAGCCTTTCCCGAAAGAGCGGCGTCCGAGCACGACTCCGCGGCCCCGATCCTGGATTGCACCCGCCACGATTTCCGCAGCACTGGCAGAGCCCGGCGACACGAGAATGACGATCGGTGTGTCCGGATAGAGCTCGCCGTCAGCGGCGTGGTAGCGCTCCGTATCGATATCGTCGCGACCCCGGACGGAAAGAACTTCGCCTCCATCCAGAAACAATCCCGCGACGGAAACGGATTGGGTCAGCAACCCCCCGCGATTGCCACGCAAATCAATAATCAGGCCAGGAAGATCGCCTTCTATCTCGGTATCGAGCAAATTGAGCGCATGGCGTAGATCGTCCGTCAGCTTCTCATTATTGAAGGTATCGATGACGATATAGCCGAGGCCATCTTCGACGCGGTGACGGATGGCGCGTCCGCGAACCTGCTCCCGCACGACCGTAACCTCACGGGGTTCGGATGCAGGGGAGAGGATGGTCACATTGACAGGATCGCCGGCCAGTCCACGAATGCCGTCCACCGCTTCGTCCAGATCCTTGCCGACAATGGATTCGCCTTCGACGGCTGTGATATAGTCGCCGCTCCGAATGCCAGCGCCATAGGCAGGGCCTTCTTCGAGAGCGTAGCTGACGAGGATTCCTTCGTCTTCCATGATGACTTCGATGCCAAGGCCACCATATTCTCGCCGGGCAGCCTTTTGCTGCTCCGTAAACGCTACAGGCGGCACGTAGCTGGAATGGGGATCCAGTTTTGATAACGCACCGTCCAGTGCGCCTTCGATCAGCTTGCTGGTCTCGACGGGCTCGACATAGTCGCTTTCGACGATGGTCAGTATCTCGGCCATAAGCTGCAAGCGCTCATAGGCTGGACCTTGCGTTTCAGGATCGGGAGCCGTGTCCGTGTCGTTGGCCAGACCTTGTCCGGAAAATAGGACGAATCCCGCTGCAAGGCCGGCAACCAGACCCTGTCGTGCGATATTCCCCTGACGCCGGATCACTAGTTCTGCAGCTCGGCGAGGCGTTGCTGATAATTGCCGGACTTGATGATCTCGATCGCGCGTTGCAGTTGATAATCATCCTGCACGTCGAATTCGGCATCCGGATAGTCGATGGCGATGTCGATCTCGTCAGTTTCGCTATCGCCATTTTCGTTCTCGATATAGTTCGGCAGGTCGGATTCGCTCAGTCGTGTATGGTCTTCACCGTCATCCGGGATGGCCGAAATGTAGAGGTCGGGGTCGATGCCCGTGCCTTGAATCGAGCGTCCCGCAGGCGTGTAATAGCGTTGTGTCGTCAGCCGCAACGCGCCGTCACGACCGCCCCGCAGCGGGATAAGCGACTGGACCGACCCTTTGCCGAAGCTGGTCATGCCGACGACAAGACCGCGGCCGCGGTCTTGAACGGCTCCTGCAACGATCTCGGAAGCGGACGCCGAAGCCTCGTCGATCAGGACGACGAGTGGTACATCCTCAAGCAGTTGACCCGCTTCCGCCTCATAGCTTTCTATGTCGACGCCGTCGCGCCCCCGTGTAGAGACGACTTCGCCGCCATCCAGAAATACGGACGACACTTTGATTGACTGATCAAGCAAACCGCCAGGGTTGGTCCGCAGATCGAGAACGAGACCCGGAAGGTCGCCATCCATCGCGGCGCGCAATTCCTCAATCGCCGACTCCAAGCCAGAGGCCGCCTTTTCGTTGAACTGGCTGATCCGGATATAGGGAATCCCGTCCTTGATCTCGTGGGAGACGACTTCGCGGTTCACTTCGCGGCGCACCAGCGTCACATCCCGAGGTTCTTCATCGATACGCGCAATCGTCAGCGTGACAGACTCGCCAGCTTCGCCGCGTATCGTGTTGACCGCCTCTGTCAGCGAGAGGCCCAGAACCGTTACCCCATCGATTTCAGTGATGTAGTCACCAGACTTAATCCCGGCTTCCGCTGCGGGTGAGCCGTCAATCGGGGCCACAACTTTGACATAGCCATCTTCCTGCGTCACTTCCATACCGACGCCGACATAGCGGCCGGATGTCTGGACTTGCAGGTCGCGGAAGCTTTCCGGATTGACGTAGGAGCTGTGCGGATCGAGCGCCTGCAGCATGCCGTTGATCGCATCTTCGATCAGTTCGCCGTCTTCGACTTCGACGACATAGTCGCTGCGAACCCGCGCCATGACATCGGCAAAGAGATCAAGTTGCTCGAACGTGTCGGAATAGGATGGCTGGTCGTCTGCTCTGGCCTGCTGGCTGGCTGTCGACAAAGCGAAAAGTGCCACCGCAGCAACCGTTCCCATAATCGGCAATGCATATTTCATACTACGACTCCTAACAGACAATCCCTATCCATGGTTTAAAAGTCTGACCAGTCACTTTGCTGCGATTTATCACCTGTCTTACCGGGGTTTAACCCCGCCCGCCGATCCAGGGCGCCGGATTGATCGGGCGGCCATTCCTGCGCAATTCCATATAGAGCGGCGCGCGCTCACCCGTGCGCGGCATCTGTCCGACCGGTTCGCCGCGCCGGACCGTCTCGTTCGCTTCGACATAGGTCTGTCCCAGCCCTGTCAGCAGCAGATAGTAGCCATCATCCATATTGAGAATGACGACGCGACCATAGGTCTTGAACGGGCCCGAAAATTCCACTCGACCGGCGTAAGGCGCCAAAACCTGCCCGCCGCTTGGGGCCGAATAGGTCTCGCCACGTTCGCTGCCTCCAAAAGCCGTCGTCATACGGCCCGAGACGGGCTTCACGACGCCGCCTTTGGCATCGGCGAAACGACGCGTGCCTGGGGGCAGGTCGAGCGGCATCGGGACGTCGTCTAGTCCGGGCTTCAGGCGCGGCGTCACGGACTTTGCAGCCCGGCTGACGCGCTCGAGAAGGTCGCGCAATGTCGCGGACTCGGCGGCCAGACGGACGGCTTCCGCCCGCGCGGCCTCGGCCTCGGTTTCGATCGACTGACGCAGGCTTTCCTTCTGCGCGACCAGTGCCTGGGTGCGCTCGCGCCGCCGGGTCAGTTCACTGGCATTGGCATCGATCTCGGCCTGTTGCAGCGCGGCCGCGTCGCGCCTGTCGCGAAGTCGCAGGGAGAGCGCTTTTGCGGCTTCCGCCCGGGATCGTAAACGGCGTGACAGAAGGTCGATCATCGTCGCGGCCTGCGCCGTACGCACGGCATCGTCCGGATCGATTAGCGTCGCGACATTCGGGGCGAGCTGCAACCTTTGCAGCGAGGCCAGCAGCACCTGCGTCTGCATACGATTATCAGCCAGTTCGGTTTCGATGTCCGCGAGCTGTTGCTCGATCTCCGTCATATCCGTCAGGAGTTGCAGGCGGCGGCTCTCGAATGCCTGCGTTTGCTCCGTGTCGCGTTGCAATGCCGTTTTCAATGAGGCGATTTCCTGCGTGACGGCAGTCCGATCGGACTGCAGCGCGGCTTCCTTGGCGCGAGCTTCGGCTTCGGCTTCGGACAATGTGTTCAAATCATCCGTCTGTTGCGCCCACGCGGATGGCGACAGGCTGAGGACCATGATGGCCAGACATGACGAAATGATGCGCACAGCGCGTCTTTTCCTTCAATGGCGGTGGCGTCAATCCCCGACGACCAGTTGCCGGGGCTCGGGCGGTCTAGTCCCTGTGATAGGGCGCGCCTGCCAGAATGCTCAGCGCTCTGTAGATCTGTTCGGCCAGCATGACGCGAACGAGCTTATGCGGCCATGTCTGGGTACCGAAAGACAGTTTACGCACATGCGGCGGGAGGTCAGCGGGTTCGAAACCATCGGCGGCACCGATCATGAAAATGGCAGCCGGGCAGCCATCATCGCGCAATCTGGCCAATGTTTTTGCGAATTGACGCGAGGATAGCGATTTTCCCCGCTCATCCATCACAAACAAAGTAGAGCCCGCGGGCATGGACGAAACAATCTTGCGGGTCTCCGCGCTTCGGTCGCGGCATTTGCCCAGATCGATGGATTGTTCTTCGACATCCAGGAAGCCCAGACCGCGGGCCAGGCCTCGGGCGCGGGTCAGATAATCATTAACCAGATCACGTTCTGGGCCTTGGCGCAACGCTCCGCCGGCCCGGATAATCAGCTTCACGCCTGTGTGTCGTCCGGGGCCTGCTCGGCAATCTGGCGCAGACCGTCAGGCAGGGGAACTGACCAGATCTTTTCCAGATTATAGAAGACGCGGACTTCGGGACGGAAAATGTGCAGAATGACATCGCCTGCATCGATCAGAACCCAATCCTGACCGTCCTGACCTTCGGTGCCGATATCCTTGAAACCAGCCTGTTTCAGGCCACGCAGCACGTAATCGGCCAGCGCACCGACATGTCGGTTGGAGCGTCCCGAAGCGACGACCATATAGTCTGCAACGGACGACTTTTCCTTGATATCGATTTCCAGAATGTCCTGCGCCGAATTCTCGTCGAGAATATCGCGCACATAGGTCGACAGGGCCGCAGAATCGTCATGCAGCTTGTCCGCTTCAGGGGAACCGGCTTCGAGGAAGCCTTTATGGGCAGTTTGGTTTGACAGGGTGATGTCTCCTAGAGGATTTGGGCGGATCCGTAGCATAGTGAACGCGCCAACACTATCATCGCTCCGCAGCACGAAGTGCACTGGATGACAGTGAATTGAAAGGCAGGGTGAGATAGGTCCAGGCCGGGGCGGACGTGTCCTTTAGCGTGTGGGCGAACCTTTCTGGAATCCGGTGATCCGCCATATGCCGTGCGACGCGACCTAGTCTGGCCCTCACGGGATCACCGGGGCGTGCGATGATCGCGACGGGAACGCGGCGCATGATCCCCTGCCAGTCCTTCCAGCGGGGCAGCTGTGCGAGATTGTCCGAGCCCATGAGAAGCACGAAACGCGCAAATGGCTGTTGTTCCTGCAGCCGTTTGATCAGATCGATCGTGTAGCGCGTGTTCAGATCGCTTTCGACATGACTGATCTTCATGGCGTAGGGCAGGTCCATGCTGGCGATAGATTTGGCGCGGTCATAGGGGCTCGGTTGCGCTGGTTTCAGAGGGTTTTGCGGGCTCACGAGCCACCAGACCTGATCGAGCTGCAATTCGCGCAAGCCTGCGTCAGCGACATGGCGATGCCCGGCATGCGCAGGATTGAACGATCCGCCGAACAGACCGATTGCGGGTCCAGCGCGGCTACTCATGCCCGACCGTCTACTCACGCCCGCCTGTCTACTCACGCCCGAACGGTTCCTGTACCGATGACGTGGTACTTGTAAGTAGTCAGATGCTGTGCGCCCACTGGCCCGCGCGCATGGAGACGCCCTGTTGCGATGCCGATTTCCGCTCCGAAACCGAACTCACCACCGTCGGCAAACTGGGTCGAGGCGTTATGCATGACAATGGCGCTGTCGACGTTGCGCAGAAAAGCCTGTGCGGCCGCCTGATCGGTCGCAATGATCGCGTCCGTATGCCCGGACCCGTACTGGCCGATATGCGCTATGGCGACCGCCATACCATCGACGATCGCAATATTGAGTATGGCCGCCAGATGTTCCGTTCGGAAGTCGGTCTCCGAAGCTGGGCGAACATGGTCGGACAGCCCCCGGCTGGCCGTGTCGCCGCGAAGATCGCATCCGAGGGAGACAAGGCGTGCGGCCAGATCCGGTAACAGGTCCGAGGCGATGGCCCGATCGATCAGTATGGTCTCCGTTGCGCCGCAAATACCGGTTCGGCGCATCTTGGCGTTAGCAATCACATCGATGGCCATCTGCTTGTCCGCCGAATGGTGAACATAGGTATGGTTGAGCCCATCGAGATGGGCGAGTACGGGAATACGCGCATCCGATTGTACGCGAGCGACAAGACCCTTGCCGCCTCTCGGTATGATCAAATCGATGGCCCCGTCCAGTCCCGTCAGCATCATGCCGACAGCGTTGCGGTCCTGCGTCTTGAGAAGCTGGACGGTATCGCGCGGCAATTCGGAATGGCGCAAACCCTCCATGATCGCTTCATGCAGCGCGCGATTGGACCTGACAGCGTCCGAACCCCCGCGAAGGATGACCGCATTGCCCGACAGGAGGCAAAGTGCCGCCGCATCGACGGTAACGTTGGGGCGACTTTCATAGATCATCCCGATAACGCCGATCGGGACCGTTACTTTTCGCAACGTCAGCCCGTTCGGGCGCGTCCATTCTGTCTGGACCAGATTGAGAGGGTCAGGCTGAACGGCGATCGCTTTGACGCTATCCGCGATCGATTGTAGACGCGTTTGATCCAGACGCAGGCGATCCAGCATCGCATCACTCAGGCCCTTTGCACCAAAATCCGAGACATCCTGCGCATTAGCCGTGAGGATCCTGTCGCTTGCCTCTGTGATCGATAAGGAAATGTTTTCAATGGCTTCTTGACGAGAGTGAAGGTCACATGACCTTAGCTTCGAGGCAGCAAAGCGGGCAGCCTGACCGACGTCTGACATATAGTGACCGAGATCCGTGACGGCGGTGGTCATGACAGAACCAGATTGTCGCGATGAACGATGACAGCGCCCGAAGGATGGTCGATCTGATCGGACGTCAAGCCGCATATCGATATGAGGTCGCGATCATCATAGGCCGTCAGGCCCCGGGCGATTTCGGTTCCGTCTGGGCTTTCGATCCTGACCGTATCACCCTTGCTGAACGGACCCGTCGCCTTTGTCAGCCCGACAGCCAGAAGGCTGCGCCCGGACCGCAAGGCTGCCACGGCACCGTCGTCTATGCGGAGCGTCCCGACAGAGGACAGGCTACCGGAAATCCATTGGGCGCGTGCGCCTTTCGGATTTTGCATGGCCTTGAAGAGCGTGTGCGGCGCGCCGGTATCAAGCTTTGCCAGCGCACCCGCGGCGCGACCATCGCAGATGATCATGTCGCAGCCTGCGGAAACGGCAATTTTTGCGGCCAGCAATTTCGTAGCCATGCCGCCCGTTCCCAAGCCTGTCTGCACATTTGCCGGTCCGCCCATGGCCATAATATCCTCATCCAGCGTCTCGACTCTGGCGATATGGCTGGCTGCAGGGTCGGTGCGCGGGTCAGTCGTATAGAGGCCGTCAATGTCGGAGAGAAGAATGAGCAGGTCCGCGCCAACCATCTGCGCCGTACGGGCTGCGAGGCGGTCATTGTCGCCGTAGCGAATCTCTTCCGTCGCAACCGTGTCATTCTCATTCACGACCGGGACGATATCCAGGGAAAGCAATGTGCCGAGCGTTGCGCGCGCATTCAGCCATTTACGGCGGTTTTCCGTATCGTCCAGCGTCAGCAAAGCCTGAGCTGAGCGGTGGCTATGTGCCGACAAAGCGTCATCATAAGCACGAGTCAGGATCGACTGCCCCGCCGCCGCGCAGGCCTGTTTCTGGGGCAGCGACAAACGTCCGTCCGGCAGGTCCAGCACTTGTCGCCCGAGGGCGATTGCCCCGGATGAGACGATCAATATGTCCGATCCGCGGGCTTTGAGTGCGGAGATGTCGGCGCAAAGGCTGCTCAACCAATCGTTCCGAAGTTGTCCATTCTCGACCAGCAAGGCCGATCCGACCTTGATGATGATCCGGTCATATCCGGATAATTGGCTCATACAGGGGACCAGCCCTCGGATTCGTCGACTTCCGGGGCGCGTTCCGCCGTTCGCCGGGCATCGACATATTGATAGACGGCAGACAGCAAGGGCTTAAGCCCCTGCCTGGCGACAGACGAAATCAGGAAAACAGTCTGGCCACATTCGGCTTCAAGATCGGCTTGCGCGGTCTCTAGAGCCTTCTGATCGATGGCTTCGCACTTGGTCAGAACAACGATTTCAGGCTTGTCGATGAGACCTTCGCCATAGGCTGAGAGCTCAGAGCGGATCACACGGTAATGTCCGGTCGGGTCTTCGGCAGTTGCATCGACCAGATGAATGATGGCCGCGCAGCGCTCCACATGACCGAGAAAGCGATGCCCGAGGCCGGCTCCTTCAGCTGCGCCCTCGATCAGTCCCGGCAAGTCGGCCAGAACGAAGCGCTCCCCCGGTCCCAGATCGACGACGCCCAGATGCGGATGCAAGGTTGTGAAGGGATAGTCGGCCTGTTTCGGTTTGGCAGCCGAGACCGCGGCCAGAAAGGTCGATTTGCCGGCATTGGGCAAGCCCACCAGACCCGCATCGGCAATGACTTTCAGGCGTAACCACACCCACCGTTCTTCGCCGGGTTCGCCGGGATTGGCATTACGCGGCGACTGATTGGTCGATGATTTGAACCGTGTATTGCCCCAGCCGCCATTGCCGCCTTGGGCCAGCATGACTTTCTGACCGTCCTCGGTGAGATCGACCAGAACCTCGTCCGTTTCCGCATCGATCACCTGTGTGCCGATGGGAACGCGGATGATCTGGTCCTCGCCGGCGGCACCGGTCCGGTCACGCCCCATACCGTGCGTACCTGTACCGGCTTTGAAATGCTGACGATAACGATAGTCGATCAGCGTGTTCAGATCCTGTGTCGCTTCGACATAGACATGTCCGCCGCGACCACCGTCACCGCCATTCGGTCCGCCGAATGCGATATATTTCTCGCGTCGGAACGACACGCAGCCTGCGCCGCCATTGCCGGAACTCAGAAAGATTTTGGCTTGATCGAGAAATTTCATGGCTTGGTAATGGGGCTTGACTGTCGGAGTGACAAGGGAGGGACTCAACCCACCTGAAAAGTGGATACGTGACGGGCTGACATGGGTGTGAACTGTGAAAGATCAAGAGCGTAACGACGTCCGCTCACTCGTTCTCCCCGGGCCATGCACCAGATATTGTCTGTCCCGGTCTGCGTGAATCCGAACTTGGCGAGCAATCGCTGGCTCGCGGGGTTGTCGTCATAGACGCCTGCAACGATATGTGTGTGCCCGGTCGATTTCGCCTCGCTCAGAACAGTGTGGCAAGCTTCCGTCGCATAGCCCAAGCCCCACCAGTCACGCCCAATATGGTAGCCGACTTCGTAATCATCCTCTGGCGAAGACCGGAAGAGAGAAATATTGCCGATCACGTCGCCTGAACGCGTCTCCATCATATAGCTTTGCGCCAGCCCACGCCGCTGCCGCGCCCGCGTGCGGAAAATCCAGAAATCCGCGGCGGGCGACAGATAAGGGAAGGGGATCGTGCCTGTCATCTTCACAACGTCGAAGTCGCTGAAATGCTTAGCCAGAGCCGGGCCATCCCGGAGTTCAGGCGTTCGCAGGGTCAGGCGTTCCGTATGAACGATGTCACGCATGTCTGTCTCCGTCGGCGGTCGGCAGGGAAACGGGCATGAAAAAAGGGAAACCGGATGACCCCGGTTTCCCTGCTTAATCTTGCAAAGGGGTCATCCTGCTGGGCGACCCTGAAAAAGAGCGGTCGCTACTCTGCGGCCTCGGCCATCGGTTCGACGGACACATAGGTGCGCTTGTTGCGTTTGGTCGCAAACGTCACGCGGCCGCCTTCTAGCGCATAGAGTGTATGGTCTTTGCCCATACCGACATTCGTGCCGGGATAGTATTTCGTACCCCGTTGGCGAATGATGATGTTGCCGGGAATGACGGCCTCGCCGCCGAATTTCTTGACGCCAAGGCGGCGGCCAGCGGAATCGCGGCCGTTATTGGACGAGCCGCCTGCTTTTTTATGTGCCATGTCGGTCTCCTGTCAGTCGTGAAGGGGCAGGCAGACGCCTAGCCCTCGATACCTGTAATGCGGACAACTGTTTCCAGCTGACGATGGCCGCGTTTGCGGCGATAGTTCTGACGGCGCTTTTTCTTGAACACGATGACTTTGTCACCTTTGCGCTGCTCGATGATTTCGCCGGTCACGGACGCTCCGTCGACCATAGGCGCGCCGACTTTAACGTCACCATCTGCGCCGTGCATCAGCACATCGCCAAATGTGACGGCTTTGCCTTCTTCGGCATCGAGTTTTTCAACGACGATGATGTCGTCTTTGGCAACCTTGTACTGCTTGCCGCCGGTTTTGATGACTGCGAACATGATGTCCCGTCCCTCTTGCTTGCTGAGTGCCGGAATATGACCGGTCAGCCCTAAAATAACGAAAGCCGCGCGCGTGAGAAGAGACTCACCGGGCGGCAGTGGCGAGCGAATTAGCCCCGCCCCTGCAAACTGTCAAGCCAGACGGTCAGACACATATGCGAACCGTCAGCAAAAACCCTGCCGAACGGATCGGCAGGGTCAATCATAAAAGGCGAGTCGTGGTCGCCCTATGCAAGCGGCTAGTTCGGAGCCGGGACCGTGCCCAGCACGTTGCCGTTGGCGTCGATCACACGGCCTTGCGCATCAACCCGTCCGATCACCGCGCCTGACAGATCCAGCACGGCCCCGTCGGAACGGATGGTGAAGGTCTGGCTGGACTGTGACGATGATGAGCCCGAAGTAATCGTCGTGGCTCCGGTCGTCGTGACGGTGGTCGAAGAACCGCTGGTAATCGCACCAGGCGTCGTGACTGTCGTCGTGCGGCGCGATCCAGGCTGAATACGCAGATTGCGGACGACGATCTGACCATTGGCATCGATCACATTCAGCGTTGCAGCGTCATAGCGACCGATAATGGCACCGTTCTGATCGATCACCACGCCGTCATCGCGCACCGTGTAGGAGCGGGTAACGGTCGTCGTTTCCGTGACGACACCAGTCTGCAGACCCGTGGTCGTCGTCACCGAACCGCCTGTCGAGAAGCCCGATGTGCGCGTGGTCGTGGTTGAACCGCTGACCATGGAGCGCCAGTCGACGCCCAGAATGTCGACAGTCCGGAGTGTCAGACCGCCCGTCGAGAGGTTGCGGGATACCTGGAAGGCTTCCACAGCCGCGTAGGTTTCCTGAGACAGGCGACCATCGATCGCACCGCTGTAGAACCCAAGCTCCTGCAGGCGACGCTGGATCGCGGAAATCACGACCGTATTGGCATTGGCCTCACAGAGGACCTGACGCCATTCGGAACGCTGAGCCGACGTCTGTGTGCGCTTCTCGACGGTCCCGTATTCGGCAGGGATTTCGATCACTTCCGTGCGGGCTGGTGTCACGACACGCTGGACTTGAACGGTATCATAGACTGCCGGAATGACCCGGCGCTCGACGCGTGCCGGTGCGTCGACGACCCGACGCGTGACCGTGCGGGTCACAGCTGGGATCGCCCGCTCTTCCGTCCGAGCCGGCTGTGCGACAATGCGACGTTCGACCGTGCGGGTGACCGCGGGAATGACCCGTTCTTCAGTCCGTGCCGGTGTCACGATACGGCGGCGTGTTTCCTGGCGTGTCACTGCTGGGATGACGCGCTCTTCCGTCCGAGCCGGAGCCCGCATGACGCGACGTTCGACCGTGCGGGTGACCGCCGGAATGGCGCGTTCGACGACAGATGCTGGTGTACGGACGACATTGCGTTCGACCTGGCGTGTCACTGCCGGGATCGTTCGCTCGACGGTCCGGGCCGGTTGCGCCACGACGCGGCGTGTTTCCTGACGGGTGACCGCCGGAATGACGCGTTCTTCGGTCCGGGCCGGCTGACGCAGAACCTGGCGTTCGATTGTACGCGTGACCGCTGGGATGGCGCGTTCCGTTACCGATGCCGGCGTGCGCAGGACGCGACGTTCGACCTGACGCGTAATCGCCGGGACGACCTGTTCGGTGACTGAAGCCGGCGTGCGGATGACACGACGTTCGACCTGGCGTGTGACCGCTGGAATGGCGCGTTCGACCGTGCGGGCCGGTGTACGAATGACACGGCGTGTGTCCTGACGGGTGACCGCCGGAATGACACGCTCTGTAACAGCCGCTGGTGTGCGGACGACACGGCGTTCCTCGACGCGAGTGACAGCCGGGATAGCCCGTTCCGTCACCGCAGCCGGGGTGCGCAGGACGCGGCGCGTGACCGCTTCGACGACAGCCGGGATTGTCCGTTCCGTCACTGAGGCCGGTGTACGGACGACACGACGTTCGATCTGACGTGTCACCGCCGGGATGGTGCGTTCGACAGTCCGGGCCGGAGCCGAGACGACACGGCGTGTTTCGACGCGCGTCACGGCCGGGATGACCCGTTCCGTCACGGAAGCCGGCGTGCGGACGACGCGACGCTCGACCTGACGCGTGACCGCCGGGATAACCCGTTCGGTGACGGCAGCCGGGGTACGGACGACACGGCGCTCTTCGGTGCGTGTCACGGCGGGGATGACCCGTTCCGTCACAGCGGCTGGCGCTTCGACCACACGGCGTGTGATCTGACGCGTCACGGCTGGGATCGTACGTTCCGCAATGCCGGCTGGCGTGCGCAGGACCTGACGTGTTTCCTGACGCGTGACCGCGGGGATAACCCGTTCAGTGACAGACGCCGGCGTAACCAGGCAGTTACACTCGATGACCTTTGTGACGGCTGGGATGATCCGCTCGACAACACGCGCTGGCGTGACGACCTGACGGATCGTTTCCTGACGGGTGACCGCCGGGACAACGCGCTCGGTCACGCCCGCTGGGGTGCGGACAATACGGCGCGTCACTTCCTTCGTGACGGCTGGGATGACCCGCTCCGTCACAGCAGCAGGAGCGCGGACGACGCGGCGATCTTCGACCCGCGTCACGGCCGGGATGACCCGTTCCGTGACAGCGGCAGGCGTGCGGACGACACGGCGCTCGATTTCACGCGTAACCGCGGGGATTGCGCGTTCGACAACAGCTGCAGGGGTGACGAGCACGTCGCGAGTCTCCATGCGCGTGACCGCCGGGATGACCCGTTCTGTCACCGCTGCCGGCGTTCTGACAATCTGGCGTTCGACCTGTTTGGTCACAGCCGGGATCGTACGTTCCACGACTTGAGCCGGGTTGCTGACGATGCGGCGTGTTTCAACGCGTGTGACCGCCGGGATGACCCGTTCGACTGTCGATGCAGGTGTGCGAACCACGCGGCGTGACAGTTCTTTCGTCACGGCAGGAACGACCCGTTCGACCGTCCGGGCCGGCGTTACGATGCGACGCAGCTGCTCTGTCCGCGTTACGGCAGGCACGGCCCGCTCAGTTACGCTCGCTGGCGCCGAAACGACGCGGCGGGTGATCTGTTTGGTCACGGCTGGAATAGTGCGCTCGGTCACGCCGGCAGGGGCGCGCACGACACGGCGTTCCTCGACGCGTGTGACGGCGGGGATAACCCGTTCCGTGACAGCGGCTGGCGTGCGGACGATACGGCGTTCGACCTCACGGGTCACGGCTGGAACGATCCGCTCGGCGGTTGTGGCCGGTGCGGTCAGAACACGGCGCGTTTCCTGACGGGTGACGGCGGGGATCACGCGTTCCGTAATCGCGGCGGGTGTGCGGACCACGCGGCGTGTCAGCTCCTTGGTGACTGCCGGGATCGTGCGTTCGACGGTTGCTGCAGGCTGAGCGACGACACGGCGTTCTTCGACGCGCGTGACGGCAGGGATGACCCGTTCCGTGACAGCGGCTGGTGTGCGGACGATACGGCGTTCGACCTGACGCGTAACGGCTGGGATGACCTGTTCGACCGTTGTTGCCGGACGATCCAGAACGCGACGCGTTTCGGTCCGAACAACCGCCGGGATAACCCGTTCGGTGACAGATGCCGGGGTGACCAGGCAGTTACATTCGACAACCTTGGTGATAGCCGGAACGACCCGCTCGACAACACGGGCAGGAGTCCGGACGACACGGCGCGTTTCATTGCGCGTGACAGCTGGGATGACCCGCTCGACGGCTTGAGCTGGTGTTTCGACAACACGGCGCGTGATTTGGCGCGTTACTGCTGGGATAACCTGTTCCGCAACCCGAGCCGGGGTCCGGACGACGCGACGCTCGCGCACTTCGGTGATGGCCGGAATGGCCCGCTCGACGACTTGGGCCGGCTGGGAAACAACGCGGCGTTCGATCTGGCGTGTCACAGCCGGGATCGTGGTTTCGACAGTCGCAGCCGGTCGAACCAGGCGACGACGTTCTTCAACGCGGGTCACAGCCGGAATGACACGTTCGACCGCCTGAGCTGGCGTCCGGACGACCCGACGGGTTTCATTGCGGGTGACGGCTGGAATGGCGCGTTCTTCGACCCGGGCCGGCGCAGAGACGACGCGGCGGGTTTCGACACGTGTCACCGCTGGGATGGCGCGCTCAACAACACCAGCTGGACGATCAACAACGCGGCGTGTGACTTCACGTGTCACAGCTGGAACCGTGCGTTCGACGACGCGGGCCGGATTGGTGATGCGGCGGCGTTCCTCGACGCGAGTCACAGCCGGAATGGCGCGCTCGACAGTCCGCGCTGGCGTATCGATAACACGGCGTGTCACCTGCTGCGTCACAGCCGGGATACGGCGTTCGACGACTTGCGCTGGCGAGCGCAGAACATTGCGTTCGACCTGACGCGTTACAGCCGGAATGCGGCGTTCGACGACATTGGCCTGATCGACCAGACGCTGGGTCTGAACCGTACCGATCTGTTCGGTGAATTCACCTGTCGGTCCGTTGCGTACGACGCGGGCAGGGGTTCTGACGCGGCGCACTTCGATCGTCTCGTAGCGAGCCGGGATTGTGACTTCGCGGGTTGAAGACGGTGTCGCAACGACACGGCGCGTGACTTCACGCGTCACAGCCGGAATGGTCTGCTCCACCACGCGGGCGGGCTCCGCCACAACCTGCTTGGTGATCGTCTTGTACTTTGCTGGAACCAGAACCAGACACAGGATCTCGCCTGTCTGAGTCACGATTGTCTGTGACAACTCGACGACCTGATCGGACACGCCGTTAAAGACGGTAAATTGTCCCACCGTGCTTGTATTGACGCGGCCTTGGCCACCCAGTTCAATGGCATTGAGCGCTTGGCTGCCGGGTTTCCATTCTTCACGAGCCGGTTCGATCAGAACGCGCTCGCTACGTGTTTCGTAACGGGCAGGGATGACTTCGATGTCCGTCCGCGCAGGGCTGACGATGATCGTTTCCGTCACGGTCCGGTACGTTGGCGGGACGACTTCGATCGCTGTCGAGGCTTCCTGAACCAGAATTTGCTCTGTCACAGTCTCGTACTCAGCCGGGATGACGCTGAGCGTTTCGGCGGCAGCGCGCTGGACGAATGTCTGCGTCTCAGCCGCAAATTCGGCAGCAACGGACACATATTCAACCGTTTCAGGCTGGACGATAACGGTTTCGACAACCGTTTCGAATTCAGCGGGCACGGTCACGAGTTCGACAGTTTCATCCTGAATGACAACGGTTTCAGTGACATCGCGGAAGGTCGCCGGCGTAACGACCAGTTCGCTCGAAGCTTCCTGGACGACCACTGTCTCCGCAAAGGTCTCGAACTCCGCAGCGACAGAGACATACTCGACCGTCGCGGGTTGAACGATAACGGTTTCCGTCACCTCGCGGAAGGTCGCCGGTGTAGAGACGAGCTCTGTAGAGGCTTCGCGAACCACGATGGTTTCGCTGACTTCCTCGAACTGCGCCGGGATAGAGATGAGTTCGGAAGAGGCTTCCTGAACGATGATCGTTTCCGTCACATCTTCGAAGACGGCGGGTGTCACGACGAGTTCGGTCGAAGCGGGCTGCACTACGACCGTTTCCTGGTAGGTCTCGAACTGAGCCGGAACTGCTTCATAAGCAACCGAGGCGGGCTGCACGACGATCGTTTCCGCGACCGTCTCGAAGACAGGCGGGACGGTGACAAGCTCAGTTGTCGCAGGCTGAATGACGACAGTTTCGGCAACCGTCTCAAATTCGGCTGCGATGGTTGTTAGCTCTGTCGAGGCTTCCTGAACGACCACGGTCTCGGTGACGGTGCCGAATTCGGCGGGAACGGTGACAAGCTCTGTCGAGGCTTCCTGAACGACGACCTGATACTGCTCTTCTTCGAAGACGGCAGGGATGGTCTCGAATGTCACTGTCGAAGGCTGGACGACGACGGTCTCTGAAACCGTCTCAAATACGGCGGGTGTGACTACCAGTTCGGTCGAGGCTTCCTGAACGACGACCTGGAAGGTCTCGTCGCGGTAGGACGCCGGAACCGCTTCGTAAGCGACCGTAGCCGGTTGAACGACAACGGTTTCCGTCACGGTTTCAAAGACAGGTGGCACAGTTACGAGTTCGGTCGAGGCTTCCTGAACAAGAACGGTTTCCTGAACCGTCTCGAAGACGGCAGGAGTCGTGACATATTCGATGCCAGCGGGCTGAACGATGACGGTTTCGGTGACCGTGTCGAACACAGCTGGGACGCTGATCAGCTCTGTCGATGCGCCCTGAACGACGACCTCGAAGGTTTCATCTTCATAGACAGCCGGTGTGGTGACAAATTCGACCGTTGCTGGCTGCACCAGGACAGTTTCCGTCACGGTTTCGAAGACAGGTGGCACGCTGACCAGCTCGGTCGAGGCTTCCTGAACGACGATCGTTTCCTGGACGGTTTCGAATTGAGCTGCCGTCGCGACATATTCAACCGTTGCGGGTTGCACGACGACGGTTTCCGTCACTTCCTGGAACTGCGCCGGAACACTGACCAGTTCGGTTGTTGCGGGCTGGATGATGACGGTTTCCGCATAGTCCTCGAACTGTGCCGGAACGGAGTCGAACTCGACCGTGGCAGGCTTGACGATGACTGTCTCTGTGACGGTTTCGAAAACAGGTGGGACCGTGACCAGTTCGGTCGAGGCTTCCCGCACGACGATGGTTTCGGAAACGTCCTCAAATACAGCCGGAATTGTCTCATAGGCGACCGTTGCAGGCTGCACGACGATGGTTTCCGCAACGGTATCGAAGATGGCCGGTGTCGAGACGAGCTCGGATGAGGCCTCTTGTACAACGACCTGGTATTGCTCGGTTTCGAAGATGGCAGGGGTCGTGACGAACTCGACTGACGCAGGCTGCACGACGACAAGCTCGGAGACGGTTTCGAAGACGGGTGGAACGGTGACGAGCTCGGTTGAGGCTTCCTGGACGAGAACCGTTTCCTGAACGGTTTCGAACTGAGCCGGAACGGTTACATATTCGACCGTGGCGGGCTGGACGACGACCGTTTCCGTGACGCTCTCAAATTGAGGGGCCGTGCTGACCAGTTCGGTCGAGGCTTCCTGTACGACGATTGTCTGGGTGATATCTTCGAAGACGGCGGGGACACCCGTATACTCGACACCGGCAGGCTGAATGACGACCGTTTCTTCGAGTTTTTCGAAGACGGCAGGAACGACGACAAGCTCGGTCGAAGCTTCCTGGACGAGGACTTCATAGGTTTCGGCCTCGTAGACAGGGGCCGTCGCGACATATTCGACCGTGGCGGGCTGGACGACGACGGTTTCAGTCACTTCGCGGAACTGGGCCGGCGTGCTGACCAGCTCGGTCGAGGCTTCCTGTACGACGATCGTTTCGCTGACTGTGTCGAAGACAGGGGCCGTCGTGACGAATTCGACGCCAGCGGGCTGTATGACAACGGTTTCCTGTAGGGTTTCGAACACGGCCGGGACACTGACCAGCTCGGTCGAGGCTTCCTGTACAATGACCGTTTCGGCAACCTCTTCGAACTGCGCCGGGATCAGCTCATATTCGACGGTTGCGGGCTGCACGACGACGGTTTCGGCGACCGTTTCGAATACAGCCGGAACGCTGATCAATTCGGACGAGGCGGCCTGTGTGACGACATTATCCGTCACGGTCTCGAAGACCGCCGGCGTAACGACCAGTTCGCTGGACGCATCTTGCACCACGACTGTTTCCGTCACGGTTTCAAAGACGGGCGGCGTGGACACCAGTTCGGTCGAAGCTTCCTGAATGACGACCGTTTCAGTTACATCTTCAAATTCAGCAGGGAAAACCTGAAACTCCACGGATGCCGGTTGAACGACAACTGTTTCTTGGACGGTTTCAAATGTGGCAGGAACGGAAACGAGCTGGGTCGTAGCGGGCTGCACAACCAGCGTTTCGTTGACCGTTTCGAAGACGGCGGGTGTCGTGACAAGTTCGCTTGCGGCCTGCTGAACGACGACCGTTTCGGATACGGTCTCGAATTGGGCCGGTATGGTGACCAGTTCGCTCGATGCTTCCTGAACGACGATGGTTTCGACCACATCTTCGAAAACGGGAGCGATAACTTCATAGGCAACGCTAGCAGGCTGAACGACAACCGTTTCGGCAACCGCTTCAAATGTAGCGGGCGTGCTGACCAGTTCGGTTGACGCATCCTGGACGACGATGGTTTCCTGCACCGTTTCGAATTGAGCTGGAATGCTGACCAGTTCGGTCGATGCTTCCTGCACGACAATTGTGTCCGTGAAGTCTTCATAGGTTGCAGGGATCGCAACATATTCGATGCTTTCAGGGCGAACGACGATGGTTTCAGCCACTGTTTCATAGACAGGCGGAATTGTGACGAGCTGAGTCGCGGCTTCCTGCACGACAATGGTTTCCTGAACCGTCCGGAACGTCGGTGTCGCGGAGCCGATCGCGCCGCCATAGCTGTTCACCGCATTGGCGACGATGACCTGACCGGTCGAACCGGTAATATTGCCGCTCTGGTCGATCAGACCGAAAGGACGCCCGTCAGCCGTAAATACGGCGTAGCCCGTATCGACGCTGTAACGTGTGCCATTGATGAGCAGGTTGGTGACGATGCCATTACGCACACCGATGAAGGTGACAGGGTCAACGGCACCGGCGAGGATGACATTGCCGTTGAGACCAACGAGATCGCCATTGACGTCGATGGATCCGACGCGCTGACCGCTGGGGTCGATCAGGCTGCGGTCGGGTGCGACTGTGTAGGCGACACCGCTATAGATCAGTGTGATGCGACCGATACCGGGAACGAGCTGTGTGCCGGAGGGGGAGCCGACAGGGACAATCTCGAAGCTTTCTTCCTGTATCAGGATGCGCTCCGTAACAGTTTCAAGCTGTGCCGGAATCTTGCGGATTTCGCGGCTCGCCTGACGTAATTCGACCTGCTCGGTCGAAACCTCATACTGGGCGGGGACGATGACCCGGGCGAAACATTCGCCGGGAAGGGGATTACCAGGCGGCAGATCCTGCGCGATGGTGGGTGCGGCAAGTACAGCGGCGCTGGCTGCCATCAGCAAGGTTTTTTTCATCATAGACCCCCAAGTCTCCAGTAGCGATTCCTGTCAGGCACAGGTGAGCCGAATCTAACGCCACGTTGGAAACATGGCCAGACCTTAATCAAATTTAACGGAATGGTTTAGCACCAATCAAGTGGTGACGGGTTACAGGCGAAATTGTCGCGAAGATGCCCCCTTTACGGGGTAGAGCCGCCGAAACGGTATCGGCAGTTATGAAACCCGGAGGTAGTGACCATCGCACGGGACAGAATCTCGCTTTTACTTGAATTCAACATGGGTTTAACTCGCGAGCGGTCAGACCGATCCCGAATTATTCGAAAATAATTTTCGAACCTCCATGCAAGACATCTGCCGGATTTGATGAACCTGATATGAACAGATCGTAATGTTTGGCCGCGTCAGCCCAGGATGTGCCGCTTGTCACGACAGATTTGCGAATCACTCAACCTGAATGATGCGTTGCAATTCATGAAATTGCTGGCGACAGAGGGTCCGTACACTGTTGCAACCGATACTGTGAGACCTGCATGTCCCGACGCCTGACTTTGTCGCTCCTTCTCGGCGCGAGCATCGCCTGTACACCCAACCCGGATATGACCGCTGAGCGTGGCGCGGCGATATTTCCAGATATTGATTCAGTCGATTTTGTCCATCAGGCCAGTGACGTGCCAGTCGACGAAGCAGTCCAGTATGGGCGTCTGCCGAACGGATTGCGATATGCGGTCAAAAGTAACGACACACCGACGAAAACCGCGTCGCTTCTGATGCGGATCGATGCCGGATCACTGGACGAAACTGATGAAACGCGCGGCCTTGCACATTTCCTGGAGCATATGGCCTTTAACGGATCCGAGGCGATCCCCGAAGGCGAGATGATCAAACGGCTGGAACGACTGGGGCTAGCCTTCGGGGCCGATACGAACGCATCGACCAGTTTCGATCAGACGATCTATCAGCTCGAGCTGCCGGATGTTGCTGACGAGCTGCTGGACGAGGCGCTCTTCATTTTTCGTGAGACCGCCGAGCGTTTGACCCTCGATCCCGAGGCCATCGATGATGAGCGCGGAATCATTCTGGCCGAGAAGCGAGCCCGGAACAGCCCCTCATTCCGGGCGCTGGTCGCGTCCATCGGATTTCAGACGCAAGGCACGATGCTTGTCGATCGTCTGCCGATCGGAACGGTCGAAACGATCGAGAGCGTTACACCCGAGCAGTTCCGGGCCTTCTACGACGCGCAATATCGCCCGGAAGATACGATGATCGTTCTGGTTGGGGACCGACCCGCCGAGCAGCTTGTCCAGAAGATTGAAGCGGCCTTTGCGGACTGGAACAACGAAACTGCCGCTGTGGCTGATGCATCGCTGGGTGACATCGCCTTCGATCGCCCGCGTTACGGTGCGTTTTTCGATCCTGAAGTGTCCAACTTCATTTCTCTATCGACCATCACGTCCCGCAAGCCTGATTCGGAGACGCGTGATACGATCGAAAACCGGGCGGAGGCTCTGCCGATCTATCTGGCCAATGCGATGCTCAATCGTCGTCTGTCCAAGCGGGTTCGAAGCGGCGAAGCCAGCTATACCAGTGCAGGGGTCAGCGTCTCGCCACTTTTCGACTCGGCAGAGATCGCCGGGCTCTCAGTTTCAGCCGAACCCGACCGATTGCGGACCGGCTTTATCGAGGCCGAGCGCATTCTGCGCCAGGCGCTGGATCACGGGTTCACTCAGGCCGAGCTGAACGAGCAGATCGCGAATGCGCGCAAATCATGGGAAATTGCCGTCCAGACGGCCCCGACCCGGCGCACGCCGAGCCTGTCGCGACAAATTCTGAGCCACTTTGCCAGCGAGACCGTCTTTTCAACGCCTGAAACCGGGCTGGCGCTGTTCGAAGATGCCGTCGCGGACGTCACGCTTGCGGATACGGAAACTGCGCTGCGAGAAGCTTGGGAGGCGTTGCAGAGAGCGCCTCAGCTTTATTTGCAGTCCGATACGGTTGTCGAGACACCGGAGCAATGGCTGGAAGCCTTGCTGTCGGAAAGCCGTTCGACGTCGCTGCAGCCAGCCGCCGAAGCACTGGAAGCGGCCTTTGCCTATGAGGATTGGGGCACGCCGGGAGTTGTCTCCGAGAGAGGGTATATTGAGGATATCGGGCTGACGACCGTCCGGTTCGAAAACGGGGTCATGCTGAACATGAAACCGACCGATTTTCAGAAAGACGTGATCCGTATTGGAGTCGATGTCGGGTCGGGCACGGCTTGGCAGCCGCAGGATGATCCGGGCTTTGTGATCCAGATGAACGCCATTATGGGCGCGTCGGGTCTGGGCGCACATACGGCGGATGAAATTCGCACGTTGACCGCCGGATCATCGGCCAGTGTTGGTCGCGGCTTCGGCTTCCGCGCGATGGGATTGACCGGGACGGTAACACCGGAAGATCTGGACCTCCAGTTCAAGCTGCTGGCCGCCTATCTGACGGACCCGGCATTTCGCGAAGAAACGCAAAAGGCTTTCAAAAGCCGGATCCGTGCCAACTGGTCGAAAATCAACTCCACTCCATCCGGTGCGGCCTCCATTGAAATTCCGCCCGTCATCACATCGGGTCACTGGCGCAGTGTCCATCCGACGGAAGAGGAACTGCTGGATATCGACATGGACGCGATCCGCCGCTGGTATGACGACAATGTCCGGAACGGCGCGATCGAGATCGGGATTGTCGGTGATTTCGACGTCGATTCCATGATTGAGCGGGTGGCGAAGACATTCGGCGCATTGCCGGGGCCGCGCGCTGACGTGCGAGACATTCCGGAACGATCGCTCGATCAGGTCTTCCCGGACGGTCGGCGTCGCCCGTATGAGTTCACCCATGCGGGCGAACCGGACACAGGCATGCTGCGTGTGTTCTGGCCGTCGACGGGGCATGGCGATGAATTGCGGCGGCGACAGATCGGTATGCTGACGACCGTCATGCGTCTGGAACTGACCGATGTGCTGCGCGAGGAAGAAGGGGCGACCTATTCGCCTTCCGCCTACCGCTCGACCTCCGAGCTGACACCGGATTATGGCTATGTCGCCGTATCGATGGAGGCCGCGCCAGATGAGTTGAACCGGCTGACGGATGTTGTCGAAACTGTCATGGCCAAATTGGCCACTGAAGGGGTCTCAGACGATATGTTTGATCGTGCGATCAAGCCGACATTGGAAAATCTGGAAACCAGCCTGGAAAATAACGGCTATTGGTTCGGCGTTATCGACAATGCCCAGACCCGCCCCGATACGCTGGACAGCCATCGGACGCGCGACGAGACCTATCAGTCCATGACGGCGGCGGATCTCAGCGCTGTGGCGGCAGAGCTGTTCGACCCTGACAAGGCCGTTCGATTTCACATCATGCCCGAAGGCTAGCGAAACAAAAAAGCACCGCAAAATGCGCTGCTTTTAAGGGTTCTATGTGTTGCGGATTAATCGGTCCGGTTGACCCGCAAAAGCTGCATGTGGAACACCAGCGTGCCGCCGGGCCGTCCGACGGGGTTTTCGCCGTAGGCCAGATTGGCAGGGACGTAGAGGGTCCGTGTTTCGCACACTTTCATATCGGCCAGCGCTTCGTTCCAGCCTGCAATAAAGCCATCCGCCGTGTGAACGATGGGTTCCCCCGCCTGATAGCTGCTGTCAAAGACATCGCCATTGGGGAAAAAGCCGTGATAATTCGCGAAGATTTCTTCGCCGGCGCGCGGTGTTGCGCCATTTTCGAGGCCTGGCTGCAGGACGCGATATTGCAGGCCGCTATCCGTTTCCATGACGCCGTCGCGTAGCGCGTTCTCCGCATGCCAGACTGAAAAGTCACTCGCTGACGGTAATGTCTCATCCTCATAATCATCGAGTGAGAAGACGAGATTGTCGGGGCAGACAAAATCGCCTTCGACCAACGCCGGCGAATCGTCTTCGCCAACAGCGCCGACATCGTCGGTTGAGGCGGTACAGGCCGCGAGAAGCGCCGCTAGCGAGGCTGCCATGAGTATGCGTGACATTGTGGGTCTCCGTTTGAAAGTAAGGTGTGAGTAGTGATACGGATCGCTAGCGCGCCAGTTCCCGCATCGCGTCTTCCAGGCCGTTCAGCGTCATGGGGAACATGCGTTCCCCGCCGATGATCTCCTGAATCATTTGCGTCGACTGGCTGAATTCCCAGTATTTTTCCTGTGTCGGGTTGATCCAGACCAGATGGGGATAAACGTCGGCGATCCGCTTGAGCCAGACTGCGCCCGCTTCCTCGTTCCAATGCTCGACCGAGCCGCCGCGCATGGCAACTTCATAGGGACTCATGGCGGCATCACCGACGATGACGACGCGGTGATCAGACGGGAATGTATGCAGAATGTCCCAAGTCGGAGTCGTCTCGGACATGCGGCGGCGATTGTCTCTCCAGACCTGTTCATACAGCATATTGTGGAAGTAGAAATGTTCCAGCCGCTTGAACTCTGATTTGGCGGCACTGAACAGGTCCTCGACCTGCTTGACATGAGCGTCCATCGAGCCGCCAATGTCGAAGAATGTCAGGACTTTGACCGCGTTGCGCCGTTCCGGGCGCATGCGAATATCGAGCCAGCCCTGCCGCGCCGTCCCGCGGATCGTTCCGGGCAGATCGAGTTCCTCGGCGGCGCCCTCACGGGCGAATTTACGCAGGCGTCGCAGCGCGACCTTGATGTTTCGCGTGCCGATCTCCTTGTCGCCGTCCAGGTTCTTGAACTGACGCTTGTCCCAGACTTTGACGGCTTTGCCGTGGCGGCCGTCTTTCTGACCAATGCGCACGCCTTCGGGATTGTAGCCATATGCGCCGAAGGGTGATCGCCCAGCCGTGCCGATATTGCGGTTTCCGCCTTCGTGTCGTTTGTCCTGATTGTCGAGCCGTTCCTTCAGGGCTTCCATGATCTTGTCGAAATCGCCAAGGGCTTCAATTTCAGCCATTTCTTCAGGCGACAAATGCAGCTCCGCCATTTTGCGGAGCCAGTCTTCGGGAATGGCGTGTTCGTCCTGGCCGAAAATATCACCAATATAGTCGATCCCGCGAAAGACATGGCTGAAGACCTGGTCGAACTTGTCCAGATCGCGTTCATCCTTCACCAAGGCTGTCCGCGACAGATAGTAAAAGCCATCCAGACTGTCATTGGCCACGCCTTTATCGACCCCTTCGAGCAGGGTCAGATATTCGCGGATCGAGACCGGAACGGAGGCGCGGCGAAGCTCGCTGAAGAAATGATGGAACATCAGGGCCTAGCGACGACACTCGCCGCGATAGGCCGCTGAGACACCAGACGCATTGGCCATGCATTCATTGCCATATGTGCGACCATCACAGCCGCAAACCGGTGCATATTGTTGCGTGCAGGCCTGCGGGATCGGACGGCAGACACCGGTCTGATCCGCTGCGCCGCACTGCGCTTCAACAGTTTGGTAGCAGAATTCGCCAACGACGCCGCATGTCGCGCCGGTCATGCCGCCACAGATACGCTCGCCGGGTTGTGGCATGGGGGTATGCGGAATACCGGGGGCAGGCGGATAGGGTGTCGGCGATACAGGTCCAGGCGGATGATGTACGCTATGATCATGACCGTAATAACCCGGCCCGGTCTGGGCACAGGACACCACTAATGCCGAGGCCATCAGCATGGCCAAGCCTATCAGAAAATTGCGCATCATCCGTTCCTCACTTCAGTTTCGATCAGGGCGGCGGCTTCGGGATCGAGCCGAAGGGCCATGGCCAGACGGTCGAGATAATCCCGTTCCGCCGGATTGATTCCGTCTGCAATCCGGGCGCTGACAGCATAGATTTCAGCCGCACATTGCTCGGACGTGGCGAGCGCGGCGATTTCGACCGGATCGTCTGGGCGCGCCATCAATTCGCGCAGCGTTTCGACATCGGCGTCCGGATAGGCTTCGATCAGGGCGGCTTCGTCATCGTCGATTACCCCGTCCGCGCGCGCAGCCGCGATCATGGCCCGCAGCAACATGTTGGCACGTCGTTCGGCTGTTTTGCCCGTTAGCATCCCGATCGCATCATTGAAGTCTGACGGCATGCGACCGCGTTGATGGCCTTTATAGGCAATCGTGCCGAGTGCGGCGAGCCCACCCAGAGCCGCCATCTTGCGGGTCGATTTCGATTTCAGCAGAAGCGCCAGAGCCCCGGCAATACCCGCATATTTCGCCTGCTGCCGAATCTGCTCACGGCTGTCCGGATTGTCCTCCATGCCGAGTTTGTCGATGAGGAAATCCTCACCACGTCGACCGATATCGCGAGCCTGCTCGGTGAGATTCCTTGATGAGGGCGAGTCAAGCAGAGCGCGCCCGCTGCCGAGAAGTTCAGCCAGAAAGGCTTCTGGATTTTTCGCAAGCGTCTTGAGTTCCTTGGGCATCGCAACCTCCTTAGCACACTCATAGTGATTCGATCATGGGGCTTCAAATATTGTCTGCCTGTGTTTCATGACGAGCCACGCGACAATCATGGCTCTTGCAGGGTCTGATAATTCGCGCAAAGCAGCGCAGATGAACTCAGTCCTGAAAAAGTCTCTTCTGTCCGTCGCCGCCCTGACCGGGGTCGCCGCCATAGGGGGCGCGATCTATCTGTGGACGCCACCGGGGCAGTCTTTCGACGCACAGGCGGCGCAGGAAGTCGCGGAGCGCTATGACGTGCGTATCGTTCGCGACAATTATGGTGTGCCTCATATTTTCGGGAAAACGGATGCGGACGCGCATTTTGGCCTCGCCTACGCACATGCGGAAGATGACTGGAAAACGATGGAGCAGACCCTGTTGTCTGGTCGCGGGATGAGTGCCCAGCATTTCGGGCAAGCTGAAGCGCCCGCCGACTATCTCTATGATCTATTCCGGGTCGAACAGGCTGTGGCTGCAGGCGATCTCGGTATTCCTGCCGACGTGCAGGCGATTATCGAAGCCTATGCGGCAGGGCTGAACAAGTTTGGCGCCGATCATCCGGATCAGATCACGCCCGGCCTTCTCCCGGTGACCGCCGATGATATCAATGCGGCTGTGATGTGGCTGACGCCCTTTTTCTACCGGATGGATGACTATCTGGCGCCGTTGTTCAGCGAAACGGATGCGCCGCAAGTCTCTCCCTGGCAGCAGCAGGCCGCTTTGAGTCTGCCGCAGGCTGTACGCGGATCGAACGGGTTCGCCGTGGCCCCGTCGCGCAGCGCGGATGGGCACACCCGCTTGATCGTCAACTCTCATCAACCCATGGTGGGACGATATGCCTGGTATGAGGCTCATCTGGTCAGCGAAGAAGGGTTGAACATAGCGGGCGGGACTTTCCCGGGGACGCCTGTCATTCCGCAGGGCATTACGCCGAACACGGCATGGACCCATACGGTCAATCGCCCTGATTTGATCGATATCTACAAGCTGACCGTGGATGATGAGGGCGATCCACAAACATATGAGTTGGACGGCGAATGGTTACCCTTCGATCGAGGAATGGCCGATTTCCGGGTGAAACTCTGGGGCCCGTTCTCCCTGCCGATTAAACGCGATGCGCTCTGGTCAGAACATGGACCTGTCCTGTCAACTCCAAGCGGTCATTACGCGTTGCGCTTTGCAGGGCTGGGCGAGACAGCTGCAGTCGAACAATGGTTTCGCATGGCCAAGGCGCAAAATCTGGATGAATGGCGCGAGGCGCTTACGATCAACGGGGTTATGTCCTTCAATATCGTCTATGGCGACCGTGACGGCAATATCGGTACGATCTACAATGCCCGTATGCCGAACCGGATCGAAGGTCCGGACTGGACGGGCGTTCTACCGGGAAATGATCGCCGGCTGATATGGGACGGTTTCCGACCTGTCTCCGACCTGCCACAGCTCTGGAATCCAGACTGCGGTTGGGTTTTTTCCGCCAATGCCACCCCGTTCATGGTGACAGATCCGGAATGTGATCAGGATCGCACCGATTTTTCAGCGACATTCGGAATCGAGGACCGGATTACGAACCGGTCGCGCCGTGCCGTCGCGCAGATCGTGCCGGATCGATCGATCACGCGCGAAGAGCTGCTGCGATACCGCGCGGACACGCTTTTCGACCCCGAGTCGCGGTTAATGCAGCTTGTCGTCGAACTGGTCGGCATAGCGACGGACGACCCCGATATTCAGGCTGCACAGGAGGTTCTGCGAAACTGGGATGGCGATACGGTTGTGGGATCGCACGGAGCCGCGCTGGCCGTTATCACCGGTGTTCGCACTCTCGGCTATGAATTCCTGGATGAGGGCGAGGCCTCATTGGACATTCTGGCAACGACCGCGTCGGAGCTCGAAGCCGCCTTCGGACGCATCGATCCGGAATGGGGGGAGGTCAACCGGATTGTGCGAGGTGACGAAAACTGGCCCCTAGACGGCGCGCCGGATGTGCTACGCGCCATTTATGCAGATAAGGACGGCGTGGCCAAACAGGGCTATCTGAACGCGTTTGCGGGCGACACGCACATCATGGTTGCAGACTGGGCGCCTGACGGCACCTTGCGCGCGGAGAGCATACACCAGTACGGATCTGCGACGCTGGACGAGACCTCACCCCACTATGACGATCAGGTCGAACTGTTCGCAACGCATGAATATAAGACCATGCCGATGACCCTCGAGGAGGCGCTGGACGTGGCGACGGAAGATTATCGCCCCGGAGAGCGCTGACCCTTGTTGGGATAGGTCTTGCGGCCAGACGGCTTGCTCGACGTCTTGAAGCCTGATCCCTTCGGGTCGGTTTTTTTCGAAGCAGATCTTTTTGGTCCGGGTTTCTTTGAGTGTTGCGGACGCGACGTCTGTGTGCGGTCCGTGTCGTCCCGATCTGATTTGGGTTTCCAGTAGTCACGCCGGACACGCTGGCCGATCCGGACCAGCAGTTCGTAATTGATCGTGTTGCCCTCTGCGGCCTGATCCTCGAGATGATCGCCGAGGAAGATGGCAACGCCGCCGACCTGAACGGGCAGGTGCAAATCCGTAACATCCAGAAGGGTTATATCCATCGAGACCCGCCCAATGATCGGCACGGACTGATCATGAATGACAGCCTGCCCCTGATTGCTGAGTGCGATTGGAACACCGTCGGCATAACCCGCGCCGACCGTCGCGATCCGCATATCGCGATCAGCTGTGAAGCTAGCGTCATAACCAATTGATTCGCCTGCTTTTACGGTTCGCAATTGCAGGATTGGGGCGAGGAGTTTGACGACCGGCTTCGTAACTTCCTGTCCGGGCATACTGGTCGCGAAGCCACCATAGAGGCTGATCCCGGGACGCACCATCTGGAAGTGATAATCCTTGCCGAGATAGATGCCGGCGGAGTTGGCAAAGCTGAGCGGCGTAGGCGGCAAGGTCGCCGCAAGACGTTTAAATCGTTGCAGCTGCACGGCATTGAGCGGGTGCGACACGTCAGGTGCACAGGCAAGGTGGCTCATGACCCAGTCGGGGTTGAGGGTCTTCCATAGACCCTTGTCGCTCGCCAGCATCGCTACGTCGTCCTCTGACATGCCCAAGCGGTTCATACCCGTATCGATATGAATGGCTGTAAAAGGCGGATCGTTGACCTCACGGCAGACCTCGGCCCAGTAGCGCGCCTGTTCGATGGAATTGATGACCGGTTTCAGCTTTGCACCGAGGAGGGCTGCCTTGTCGCGCGGCGCCGGTCCGTTCAGTACATAAATGGCCCCATTCGGCCCGATGGCTTCGCGCAGCAATTTGCCTTCGCCTGCCGTGGCCACGAAAAAGATCCGGCAGCCGGCACCGTATAATGCCCGTCCGACAGTCTCCAGGCCCAGCCCATAGGCGTCAGCCTTGACCGAGGCTGCGACTTTGGCGCGCGGCACCAATGTCTTCAGCGCCTCATAGTTGGATTTCAGGGTGGAGAGATCGACGCGCAAAGTCGGGCGGGTGGAATAGGGGGGCAGGCTCATTGTGGCGCGCCTAGGCCTCTGTCACATCGATTGCAAGATGCGGGCTATAATGCGGTCGCAGATCGGGCGTTCTGCGTAATTGTAGACCAGTCGTGATTGGCCAGAGCCGTCTTGTCGGCAACCCAGGATCCGCCGACGCAGACAACGCTGCTGAGATCCAGATAACGCCGCACATCGTCACGCCCGATGCCGCCTGTCGGCATGAATGACAGATCGGGCAGAGGGCCGCCGATCGCTTTGAGAGCGCCGACGCCCCCAGCAGCTTCGGCCGGGAAGAATTTGACCAGATCAAAACCGCGCTCGATCATGGCAACGGCTTCGCCGACCGTGCTGATTCCGGGTATCGCCGCGACATTGTTGGCCTGTATGGCATCGACCAGTTTCGCCGTTGTTCCCGGCGTGACGATGAAATCGACGGCGAGTGCGGCGCAGCGCTCGACTTGCTGCGTGTTGATCACGGTCCCGACGCCGAGCATGATCGGATGATCGGCCTGTCTGAGCGCATCGATAACATCGAACGCCCGAGGTGTCCGCAGGGTCAGCTCGATCACACCAATCCCGCCAGCGAGAAGCGCATCGGCCAGTGGAACGGCGACATCGGGATCGTCCAGAGCGACGACGGGCACGACTTGCGACTGTTTCAGGCGGGTGCGGTCCATGATAAGGGAGGTCCAACTGTTCGCTTCGGGGTAACAGGTCGGCTAGGTCCGCTTGACACCGCTGTCAATGGCGTGGACTAAAGTCGCAAGCCGACTGAAACGCAGGATCGGAAACAGGACGGATGCGAACAACGATAACGGATGTCGCCAAACAGGCTGGCGTATCGATGAAGACCGTGTCGCGCGTGCTCAACAATGAACCTAATGTCGCCAAGGCAACGCGCGAACGGGTCATGGAAGTCGCAGACCAGCTCGATTATTCGCCTAATCTCGCCGCACGGGGTCTCGCCAGTTCGCGCAGCTATCTGATTGCACTGCTTTATGATAATGCCAGTCCGAGCTACCTGACCAACATTCAGCGCGGCGCGATCGAAGCCTGTCGGCAGCAGGGATATCACCTGCTTTTGGAGCCGATGACAGCTGCGCAGACGGAGAGTGAGGAGGCCGAACGCATCCTGAGGCGGATGAATGTCGACGGCGCGATCCTGACGGCTCCGCTCTGTGACCTGACGGCGCTGCGCAATAGCCTGACGCGACTCGATATTCCCTATGTCGCGGTCGGTCCGCAAGATGCCGATGAAGGCGCAGCGGTTCGCATGGATGATCAGGACGCCGCCTTTCAGATGGTCAAATATCTGATCGATCTCGGGCACAGGGATATCGGCTTTATCGCCGGTGACCCGGATCATGCTTCGACCCGTCACCGACGCGCCGGCTTCGATGCAGCCATGCAGGATGCAGGTTTGCATGCTGGCACGGACCGTGTCGTTCAAGGTGATTACACGTTCCGGTCCGGTCTGGAAGCCGCCAAGCGGATGCTGGAAGACCCGACATCTCGGCCGACAGCGATCTTCGCCGCTAATGACGATATGGCAGCAGGGGTACTCAGTGCCGCCAATCGGCTGAATATAGCCGTTCCTGACGCTCTATCCGTCTGTGGTTTCGACGATACGCCGATCGCCCGCATTCTCTGGCCGCAGCTAACCACCGTGGCTCAACCGATCCATCAGATGGGTCGGAAGGCGGCTGAAATTCTGATCAGTCGCGACAAGCGACGGGACCCGGCTACTCATACATTCGATTATGAATTGATCATCCGGGGATCGACAGCTCGCGCCGGTACATGATAGGTCGTTGACAGCGCTGTCAGGGTTCCACATTGTCGTCGTAACGCCTTTTCACCGTAAAGGCCGATTAACAGGATTATATCGTGTCCCAGTCGGAAACCACATCCACTGACCCGTCTGATGAAAAGACAGATATGGATGAGGGCGGTCGGTCGGCCTTCGTTCCTGTCGATCCGTTCGAACTGGTCGTCTTTGGAGCCACGGGCGATCTGGCGCGTCGCAAGCTGCTGCCATCCCTCTATCATCGCTATTGCGATGGTCAGATACCGGAAGATTCCCGGATCATAGGCGCGTCGCGAACCGCCATGGACCGTGAAGAGTTCGTCAAACTCGTCGAGGAAAGCTATCTCGAATTCGAAGATGGCTCTCAGCATGATCCTGACTGTTTCAAGGCGTTTGCCGATATGCTCGACTATGTCGCGATCGACATTGCCGATGATCAGGCGGACTGGGACACACTCGGGGGCAAGCTGGACGCCACGCAGTCGCTGATCCGGATTTTCTATCTGGCCATGCCGCCGCGGCTGTTCGTCGATATTGCCGAAGGTCTGCAGACGGCGGGACTTGCCCATGATGAGAGCCGCGTCGTTCTGGAAAAGCCGCTCGGAAACGATTTTGCGTCTGCCGATGCGATCAACGAAGGCGTCGGCCGAGTCTTTGATGAAAACCGGATTTACCGGATCGATCACTATCTCGGTAAAGAGACAGTTCAGAACCTTCTCGTCCTTCGCTTTGGCAACATTCTGCTGGAACCTCTCTGGAACAGTCGGGCGATCGAACATATCGAGATCACTGTGGCCGAGACGATCGGCGTAGGCGGACGTGGTGCCTATTATGACAGCTCTGGCGCTTTGCGCGACATGGTGCAGAACCATTTGCTGCAGCTGCTCTGTCTGACGACGATGGAGCCGCCCGCATCCATCGATGCAGATGATCTCAGGACCGAAAAAATAAAGGTTTTAAGGGCTTTGCGCCCGGTCACGTCGAGCAATGTCAAGGACATGACCGTCAGGGCGCAATATGTCAGAGGGCGGATCGATGGCGAGACGGCGGCGGATTATCTGTCCGATGTCGACGTCGAGGAATCCGACACGGAAACCTTTGTCGCCATCCATACGGAGATCCAGAATTGGCGCTGGTCTGGCGTGCCGATCTACATCCGAACGGGTAAGCGCATGGCGCAGCGCCGCTCGGAAATCATCATCCAGTTCCGGCCTGTACCTCATTCCATTTTTCCGTCTGACACGCATATTCAACCGAACCGGCTGGTTATCCGTCTGCAGCCGGACGAGGCGGTGACGTTGTGGATGGAGATCAAGGAGCCGGGGGCGGGGGGGCTGCGCCTGAAAACGCTGCCGCTTAACCTGTCCTATGCCGACAGTTTCGCGGCGCGCTATCCGGATGCCTATGAACGGCTGCTGCTGGATGTGGTGCGTGGCAACCTGTCCCTGTTCATGCGGCGCGACGAGGTGGAAGCGGCCTGGCGCTGGGTCGACGGGATCATCGATGCGTGGGCCGAGACGGAGCAGCGGCTCAGCCTCTATCCGGCCGGGACGGATGGTCCCGACGCAGCCCGCTTCATGCTGGAACAGCTTGGCGATCAATGGTCCGATCCGGGCGAGACTGACGACACTGGCGAGACGTCGCAATGAGCGCGGTGGACATTACCCTGTTTCAGGACGAAGCGGCGCTAATTGGTGCGACCGTCGCTGATCTGACCACACGGCTGCAATCGGCCCTGTCGCAACGTGGTCGGGCCAGCCTGATGCTGTCCGGAGGATCCAGTCCCAAGCCGGTCTATGAAGCGCTGGCGCAGCAGCCGATTGCCTGGGACGGGGTCGGGATCAGCCTTGTCGATGAACGCTGGGTGCCACCCGGCGTTCCCGGATCGAACGCCGACTTCGTTCAAGCCTGTTTTGCCGGAACGCCCGCTGAGCGGGCTCACTTCGTTCCGCTCTATAACGGACATGATGACGCGGCGAGCGGAGTCGAAAGCGCCGAACAGGCACTGAGTACGGTGGCGCGTCCTTTTGACATTTGTGTCATGGGTATGGGGCTGGATGGCCACACGGCATCCTGGTTTCCGCACAGTCGGGGCCTGGAAGCTGCTTTGCGTCGCGATAATCTGGCAACGCTTTGTTCGATAGACGCAACGGGCTGCGCGGTTGCTGGCGATCATACGGACCGCATGACCCTGACCTATGCCGCCGTGGCGGCGTCCCGACATGTCTGCCTGCTGTTGAACACAGCCGAGAAACTGGATGTCTTTCGCCAATCTCTCGAAGGAGATGTGACTGACAGACCTGTTGCGAGCCTGGCGCAGCTGGGCTCCAGATTATCCGTACACGCCGTCGAGAACGCATCATGATTGTCAGAGACGAAATTCAGGCTGTGACAGACCGCATTGCAAAGCGATCGGAAAAAACGCGCGCCGCCTATCTGTCGGCCTGTCGCGCAAATATGCGCCCCGGGCCACGACGCAAACGCCTCAGCGAGGGAAATCTGGCGCATGCGACGGCGGCCTGTCCGGTTCTGGAAAAGACGGAACTGCTAGGGGCTCGCTGGCCGAATGTCGGGATCGTGACGGCCTATAATGACATGTTGTCCGCGCATCAGCCTTTCGATCGCTTTCCCGAGATCATTAAGACCGCGGCCCGCCAGAACGGTGCGACGGCGCAAGTCGCCGGTGGCGTACCGGCCATGTGCGATGGGGTGACGCAGGGGCAGGACGGTATGGAACTGTCGCTCTTTTCGCGTGATGTCATCGCCGCAGGCACGGCGATCGCTCTGAGCCATGATTGCTTTGATTCGGTGATCCATCTGGGTGTCTGTGACAAAATCGTGCCGGGCCTGATCATCGCAGCCCTGCGCTATGGCTATCTGCCGCAGATTTTTGCGCCAGCCGGTCCAATGCCCTCCGGCATTCCGAATCCTGAAAAGGCCCGTGTCAGACAGCTTTTTGCAGCCGGTGAAGTAGGACGGGACGAATTGCTCGCGGCTGAAGCGGCAAGCTATCACGCGCCCGGGACCTGCACGTTTTACGGCACGGCCAACACCAATCAGATGCTGATGGAAATCATGGGGATGCAGCTGCCCGGCAGTTCCTTCATCCATCCGAACACGCCTATGCGTGATGCGATGACGATCCAGACAACTCGCCGGGCCATCGAAATCACAAATATGACGGATGCGTTCACACCCGCTTGTGATGTGATCGATGAGCGCGCCATTGTGAACGGGCTTGTTGGTCTCATGGCCACAGGTGGTTCGACCAATCTCACCATTCATCTGTCGGCGATCGCCCGCAGTGCCGGGATTCTCATCAACTGGGATGATTATGCCGACGTCTCACATATTGTGCCGCTGATAACCCGCGTCTATCCGAACGGTGTTTCGGACGTGAACCATTTCCACGCTGCCGGTGGGATGGCTTATCTGATCGGCGAACTGATCGACAACGGCTTTGTCCATGCCGATGTGACCACAGTGGCCGGCGGCGAGGGGCTGGTCGAATATACGCGTGAGCCCATTCTCGTAGCCGAAGAATCCGACATTCCGGTTTCTTATCGCGCAGGCCCGACCGAAAGTCTCGACACCGATGTTCTGACATCTGTGTCAGAACCGTTCCGCCCTGATGGCGGGTTGGCGCTGATATCCGGTAATCTCGGCCGCGGCGTGATGAAAGTCTCAGCGGTCAAACGCGAAAACTGGCTGGTTGAAGCTGCCGCGATCGTCATCGATGATCAAAACGAGCTGATCGCCATGCACAAGGCGGGCGAGCTCGAACGCGACTTCGTCGCCGTGCTGCGCTTTCAAGGGCCGCGCGCTAACGGAATGCCGGAACTGCACAAACTGACGCCCATTCTCGGTTTGCAGCAGGATAAAGGGTTTCGCGTGGCACTGGTCACAGACGGGCGCATGTCCGGTGCATCAGGCAAGGTTCCGGCGGCAATCCATCTTCATCCTGAAGCGCTTCTGGGCGGGCCGCTTTCGCGCGTCGAGACCGGCGACATCGTCCGGCTCGATCCAGCCAATGGCATGCTTGATGTGCTAGGCGCGGATCTGGACGCGCGACAGCCGGCGATCGCCAGACTGGCCGATAATCTGTCTGGTCTGGGCATGAATATGTTCGCACCGCAGCGCGCCATCGCGTCCGATGCCGAAAGCGGAGCATCGACTTTGGGCGATATGGCGTTCATGGTGCAGGACTAAAAAAGACCGGATCTTACAGTCGGTTCGGCGGGGGATATAAAGCGTGGATCAGATATTGGTCGGAGATGTCGGCGGGACGAATGTGCGTTTCGCGCTGGCCCACCGCACATCGCAGGGCACCATCGAGCTACATCATTCCGAACGCTTTGCCGTGAAGGAATTTACGCATTTCAAGGATGCGGTAACGGCCTATCTGAGCGGTATTGACGGTGCGCCGAAGGAAGCCTCCTTCGCCTTTGCCGGGCCAAAATTCGATGATGAAATCCGGATGACGAACGTCGATTGGATCGTCGCCGAAGATGATCTGGTCGCGACATTCGGCTTCGACAGGGCCGTGGTTCAGAACGACTTTGTTGCCATGGCTAACGGCGCGACCGTTATCCCTGATTACGGCTTTCAGACGATCATTCCCGGCAAGGTCAATTATGCCATGCCTGTCGCGGTTCTAGGACCCGGGACCGGATTGGGGTTGTCCAGCATTCTGCCAGGCCGTCCGCCGCGTATTGTTCCGACGGAAGGCGGTCACAGCGCCTTTGCGCCGCAATCCGATCTGGAGATTGATATTCTGAACTACTGGAGGGCGGAGCGCGGGTATGTGTCAGCGGAAGCGCTGATCAGCGGTCCGGGCCTGCACCGCATCTACACGGCCCTGTGCCACATACGCGACGAGCCAGTTATCTGTACCAAGGCTGACGAAATCGTGGCTGCAGGGCAGGCCAACCCATCGTCGCTGGCACGCCTCTGCGTTCGGAGCTTCTGCGACATGCTCGGCACATTTGCCGGCAATGCCTGCGTGACGCTGGGCGCCTCAGGCGGTGTTGTGCTGGGGGGCGGCGTATCGCGCCATATCGCACCTTTCATTCCGGAATCGGATTTCGTGGCGCGATTCAAGGGCAGGGGCCACGGGTCCTGGTTCGTCGAAACAGTACCCGTACGCCTGATACAGGCGCAATTCGTGCCTTTATACGGCGCAGCGGCAACCTTGCTGCGCTAGCTTTGTCTTTCAGCTAATCTGTTCAGTCGGCTTGGTCAGCCTTCCAGCGCGGCTTCCAGATATTCTGTTAGTTTCGGCATATTCGCACCTGATACGAAGTCACCATTGACCACGAAGAATGGCGTTCCGCTGAGGGCCGGGATCTTGTCGCTGAGGTCGAGATTGTCGCGGATCTGCCGCTCGATCGCCGGATCGTCCATATCGCGTTCCAGCTGGTCCACATCGATCCCATTATTCTCGGCGATCTGCAGTATGCGAGCTTTGGTCAGTGAACGCTCGCCCATCAGAGCGAAATGCATCTTGCGGTATTTGCCTTGGCGTGCCGAAGCAAGTGCCGCGCGTGCGGCGATGAAGGACGTGCCGTCAGGCCCCGTCAGGACCGGCAGTTCCTTGAAGACGACCCGGACATCATCCGGATATTTCGCCATGGTCTCTTCCATCCAGTCGGTCGAGCGTTTGCAGAAGCCACAATTATAGTCGAAAAACTCGACCAGCTGCACTTTCGCGTCTCTAGGACCGACCGCATAGTCCCGTGGATCGCGCAGGATTTGATCCGAGAGATCGGCAATCGCGTCCCGCGTGTTCTGCAGTTCGGCTTCGGCCTGCTTGACTTCGAGTGCGATCAGGGCCTCTCGAATGATTTCGGGATTTTCCAGAAGATAGTCGCGGACGATCTCTTCGATTTGGGCCTTTGACATGTCGTTCGGTCCTGCTTGCGCGCAGGCGGCAAGGGCTAGAATAGAGGTCGCTGCGACAGTGCGGAGCAAATGCTTCATGGGTCAGGATCCGATTGTATTGAGTCGGGGGTGTTTACGGGCGGCGTCGCGATTTGGCTAGTAAAGCCGCGTCCCGATCAATCAGACGTGATCGACATATTTGTAAGCGGCCGGGTCCGGCGCTGGTTGCGGCGGCGCTTGTCCATCTGCGTCTCGGCGACGACAATAATGTCCGACGCCCGACGCCATTGCGGGATGTCGCGCGGCAGGTCCTGCTGCGCCCGACCGGCAAACGATCGCGCCGATTCCAGATCACCCAGCGCATAAAAGCGCTCAGCCGACGCATATTTGGCCAGTGCGTCATCATCCTGATGCGCATAAGCGAGGGACAGGAGATACCAGCCATAGGAGTAGCGGGGCTCCTGCGTCAGAGCTGACTTCAGCAAACTGACGGCGCGCTCGACTTGATCATCGTCGCGCGTTTCGAGCAGGGATTGCGCCAGTGCCACTTTCAGCAGCATAGCGTCGGGTTTCAGTTCCAGCGCACGTTCCGCCGATGGGAGAGCCGCTTCCCGCTGACCGGATTCGTACAGAATTTGCGCCTTCAATTCGTGGAAATATGGGTTTTTGGGCTCGTCGGCGATCAGCGTATCGATCTCGCGAATAGCGTTGCGCATATCCGCAGCCCGGAAGAAGGCGACGGACCGTGCATAACGCGCGGGCTGACTTACATCGTCGCTCGGAAAGCGATTAAAGACGAGTTGCGGGGCATCGAGAAAGCCGCTCAGCTTGGCTTTCATCATTTCATGGCGGTGAAGATCTTCGGGCGGATCGACAGCGTCGACATAGTCGCTTTCGGCAACGCGTTCGCGCATCTTGTCGATCCGGTCAGCAGAAAGCGGGTGGGAGCGGAAATATTCGTAGCGCCGCGCATATGACAGGACTTCCTGAGCGCGGAAATTATTGAAGAAATCGATCAGACCCTGACCGGATTGTCCGGTCTGGTCCAGAAACGTCACGGCATATTGATCGGCGGCCAATTCGTTCACGCGCGAATAGGCAAGCGCTTCGACCGCACCGAATTGCTGTGCCCCGCCCAGAATGGCCGCGCCAGCCCCGCCTTCACCCGCCAGAATGGCAGCCAGGCCGACACCTGCGGCCAGCAACATGGCCCCATAAGCGGATCGGTTGCCATAGTCGGAGCGGACAATATGTCCGCCGACGATGTGGCCCGCCTCGTGAGCGATGACGCCCTTGAGTTCGTTGGGCGTCTTGGCCCGCATGATCAGACCGCTATGCAGGAAAATATTCTGCCCGCGCGTCACGAAGGCATTCAGCTCAGGGTCATTGACCAGATAGATATCGACAGATTGGGGGTTGAGACCGCCCACCCGCAGGAGTGGGTCGGAGAAATCGCGCAATGTTTCTTCGATTTCCGTATCGCGCAGCAGTCCCTGCGCCTGTGCCTGCGCGGCAAGCATGGCGAAAACAGCCATTCCGCCGATAAGGCGGAGACAGGACGTAACAATGGCACGGCTGACGTTCATGACCACACAGTCCTCCGCGTGACTATAGACGTCAAGTTACGCCGGGGTCACGTTTCAGTGCGTTCAGCGGGCGTTCAGGCCGGTCGAACCGGCCTGAATTCAGTCTGCATCCCGCCTCTATTCCTTGCCCATCAAGCGATCGATCAGGCCACGTTTGCGCCGCGGTGGAGCCTTGCGCCGCCGTGCCGGGGACGCTGCGTCCTTTGCGACTGGTGTGGGCGACGGCTCCGGCGCGGGGTCTGACGGACGATCGACGGGCGCTGTTTCGACGGCTGGTTTGCGAGCTGGCGCGCGTCGGCGACGGGCTGGTTTGACGTTCGCGCTGTCCTTGTCATCTGACTTTGCGGACCTCTCCGATTTCGGTTCGGCTGGCGCAGATGCCGTCTTTGCCGTCGATGCCTTTTTCGGCGCGACCTTGCGGCTGCGGGGCTTCGGCTTGTCGTCAGACGAAGCATCGGCGTCTACTTTCGCGGGGGCCTTCTCTGGAGCCTTCGCAGTCGACTTGGCCGGAGCCTTACGACGACGGACCGGTTTGGCATTGCCCTTTGCGTCGTCCTGTTCGGTGTCAGGTTTGGCCTTCGACTTGGCAGGCGCACGCCGCTTTGGCTGTGGCTTTTCGGTCGTTTCCTCTGATATTTCTGCCTTGCGTTTCGGGGCTGCGCGGCGACGCTTTGGTTGCGTCGTCTCGGCCTTGTCATCAGATTCGTCTTCGGCCTCTACTTTGACAGAAGTCTTGGCAGGAGTCTTAGTGGGCGCCTTGCGGCGACGCTTCGGCTTGGGCGCGTCTTCATCCGTCGTGTCGGTTTTAGACGGAGTGCCCGCTTTGGCTGTCCCCCCTTTTGCAGGCGCACGACGGCGTCGCGACGGCTTTGACGTGTCCGTATCGGAAGCGCCCTGATCGAAAGCGACAGTCTTCTCAGCCGCATCAGAATCGGTGGAATCGGACCTGTCAGCCCCCGACTTTGAGGGTGCCTTTCTGCGAGTCGAGCTGCGGCGTCTTGCGGTCGGTTTTGTTTCATCCGAATCATTCGCATCGGCGTCCGGCTTTTCGTCCTTGTCGCTCTCGTCAGACGAGTCGTTGTCGGAATTGCGAGCCGGCGAACGACGACGGCGACGGCGTTTCGGCTTCTCGGTATCGGCGTCATCCCTATCAGACTTGGCGTCTGAACCGGATTCTGCGTCGGAGTCGGCCTCTTCTTGGCTATCCTGATCGTCTGGATCATCTTTCGATCTGGAGTCATCGCTCGATGAACGACGCTTTCGGTTGCGCCCACCCCGGCGACCGCGACGGCGACGAGGTTTGCTGTCCTCATCGTCTTCGCGTGTTTCCGCCGTCTCTTCTGCAACGTCAGCTTCCTCGTCATCCTCGTCAGGATCCGGCTTGGGTTTAGCCTGGTTCTTTTCGGAGCGTTTGCTCTCCTCGCGCAATTCCTTCTCAATATCCTTGAGCGGATCCTTGCGACCATCCGAGCGTTTTTCGGCAACTTCCAGCGTGAAGGCTGGGCGGATGAGCGTGTCATCATGCTCCACTACCGTGAACACGTCGGCGTTTTCATCGACCTTGGTCAGCAGGTCGCGTTTTTCATTGAGCAGGTAGAGCGCCACATCTGGCGGACATTTCAGGCGGATCTTCTTCGCCTTGCCCCGGATGGCAAACTCTTCGACGGCGCGGATCGCGGCGAGCGCGGCTGACTCGACCGTGCGCTTGCGGCCGACGCCGTCGCAATGCTTGCAGACGGCTGTGCTGCCTTCGAGGAGCGAGCGGCGACGGCGCTGGCGGCTGATTTCCATCAGGCCGAACTGGCTGATGCGCGAGGTCTGGATGCGCGCGCGATCGCCCGATAGCACGTCCTTCATCTTCCGCTCGACGGCTTTGTTGTTCTTGGTTTCGTCCATGTCAATGAAGTCGACGACGATCAATCCGGCCAGGTCACGCAAGCGCATCTGACGCGCCAGTTCTTCGGCGGCTTCGAGATTGGTCTTCAATGCCGTGCGTTCGACGTTGCGTTCCTTGGTCGAGCGACCGGAGTTCACATCGACGGAGACGAGCGCCTCGGTCGGGTGGATGACCAGATAACCGCCGGACTTGAGCTGAACCGTCGCGTCCAGACTATTCTCGATCTGCCGTTCGACATCGAACCGCAGAAAGAGTGGGATCATGTCATCATATTTTTTCACGAACTTGGCGTGGCTCGGCATCAGCATCTTGATGAAGGCCTTGGCCGTCTTGTAGGCTTCCTCGCCCTGAACGAGGACTTCTTCGATATCCTTGTTGTAGAGGTCGCGGATCGACCGTTTCACCAGATTTCCTTCTTCGTGAATCAGCGCAGGTGCGACCGATTTCAACGTCGTGTCGCGGATTTCGTCCCACAAACGTGAAAGATAGCTGTAATCACGCGTAATCTCGGCTTTGGTCCGCTTTGCCCCGGCGGTGCGGACAATAACGCCCATGCCCTGCGGCACGGAGAGGCTGTCCATGATGGTCTTCAAACGCTTGCGGTCCGTGCCGCTGGGGATCTTGCGGGAGATGCCGCCACCACGTGGCGTGTTCGGCATCAGCACGCAGTAACGCCCTGCCAGCGACAGATAGGTCGTCATCGCCGCGCCCTTGTTGCCGCGTTCTTCCTTGACGGCCTGAACCAGCAGAATCTGGCCGCGCTTGATGACTTCCTGGATCTTGTAACGGCGGCGTCGCATCTGTTTGCGGCGCTGGCTTGCGACTTTTACCTGTTCGTCGGCGACTTCGGCATCGTTCTCGTCCGACGTGTCATCGGCATCGGGGTCGAGATTTTCGTCTTCTTCGACCTCATCGTCATCGTCAGCCTCGGCAGCGGTCTCTTCTTCTTCCTGCTGCAAGGCAAGCTTATCCTCATAGGGGATCTGGTAATAATCCGGGTGGATTTCGGAAAAGGCGAGGAAGCCGTGGCGATTGCCGCCATAGTCGATGAAGGCAGCCTGAAGGCTGGGTTCGACCCGTGTGACCTTGGCAAGATAGACATTGCCGCGCAACTGCCGCTTGTGGCGGCTTTCGAAATCAAGTTCGTCGACGCGGCTTCCATCGACGATCACAACCCGTGTTTCTTCCGGGTGGGCGGCGTCGATCAACATACGTTTTGTCATGGAGTTCTCCTGTGGGCCCATAATGCACCTGCGGCGCGTCACCACGATGAATCGTGGGGCGTCCTGGCAGGTTAGGGCCGAATGATAGGGTGATAGGGTGGGCGCGCGAGGCAGCGGTGCGGACCAATCCGTCACTCGTTACTGCAAAGTTCGCTAAGCGCATGAATTCTCTCGGTTAGGTATATGGCGCAATGATTGCGACCAGCCTAATGTCCAACATCTCTGATCCGGCTCGTTGCAAGCGGTCCGATAACTGGATTGGACCGTCACTGCCTGAATTCGCCGCGCTGTGCAAAGCATTTGTCAGCCTTGTTCAGCCTTGCCACAATTCGGCCTGACGACGCTTCGATAGACAGCGGCCTGATAAGTGTTTCTTCACTCCAATGAGAGAGTCTTCTGACATGTCGTTGCGTGCTGTCATCGTCGCCATGCTTCTGACGCTGCTGGTCTTGCCGGCGGCTGCGGCACCGCGCTATTTCGAGAATTCTGCGCCTTATCCGCGTCTCAAACCCGAGGCGGCAACCCCGCTTCCGCTGATTGTCATCGATCCAGGGCATGGCGGACGCGACCCCGGGGCCATCGGGCAGGGCGGTCTTTATGAAAAGACGGTCACGACCTCGGCAGCGAACGAGTTGAAGCGTCTGCTCGAATCGACTGGGCGCTACCGGGTTCTGCTGACCCGCAACAGCGACATCTATGTCGAACATGAAGATCGCATCCGTCTGGCGCGCGAACGTCACGCCGATTTGTTCATATCCATTCACGCCGATTCGACAGGCAGCCCATCGACGCGTGGCGCCTCGGTCTACACAATTGCAGATCGGGCCCGCAATCGCAGCAAGCGCATTGTCAATAGTCAGAACTGGATCATGGATGTTGATCTGGCGGAGCAGAGCGACCCAGTCGGTGATATTCTGGTCGATCTGGCGCAGCGGAGTACGGAAACCCACTCGGAAGCCTTCGCCAACATCCTGCTGGGTAATATGGACGGGAAAACCCGAATGGTTGGTAATTCGCATCGCCGCGCGGGCTATTTCGTCCTGTTGGCGCCTGATGTCCCGGCGATCCTGCTGGAGCTGGGTTTTCTGTCCAACGCACAGGACGAAAAACTGCTGAAAACCAAAGCGCACCGGGTCAAACTGATGAAGGCCGTTCGCCGCTCGGTCGACGAATATTTCACGGGTCCGGGTCGGCGTGGCTGACGCATTCTGAGGGCAACCGTTTATGGGAACCTTTCCGGCCTTTGTCGGCTTTGTCTGCAAATAACCCCAACGAAACCTCGACCTTGCCGCATTTCGCGCTAGACGGTGCACAGAGTGACTGATTTGACCACACATTCCACGGCAAGCGCGTCTGTCGCCGAGCCGAACAAACGCCGCAAACTGTGGCGCATCGTGAAATGGCTAGTCATTGTCGGTGCTGTTCTCGGGACGATGATAGCGATCGCTCTGACGGTCTGGGTGATACGGGCCACGGACGAACTGCCGAGCGTCAAGACACTGTCCGAATATAAGCCGCCCGTCATGAGCCGCGTTCATGCCGGTGATGGCAAGTTGATCAGTGAATTCCGGACGGAAGCTCGTGTTTTCGTGCCGATCGAAAGTGTCCCGCTGAAATTGCAGCAGGCCTTCGTCGCCTCAGAAGATAAGCGGTTCTTTCGTCACAATGGCTGGGACCCGATAGGCCTGACCCGCGCAGCCCTGAGCGCGCCTGCGAAAAAACTGCGCAATGAGCGGATCGGCGGAACCTCGACCATCACGCAGCAGGTCGCCAAGAATTTTCTGGTGGGCGACGATTATACAATCAAACGCAAGGTGCGCGAAATCGCCATTGCGCGCCGGATGGAAAAGGCCTTCACCAAAGGCGAAATTCTCGAGCTTTACCTGAACGACAACTACTTCGGTCGCGGCGCCTATGGTGTGGCGGCGGCAGCTCTGAACCATTTTGGCAAGGAGATGGATGATCTGACGATCGGAGAGATGGCTTATCTGGCGCTCGTCGTGAAGGGGCCGTCCAACTACCAGCTGGATGATCCGGACGAATACAAGGCGGCCAAGGCACGGCAGAACTACGTTCTCAACCGTATGGCCGAAGACGGCTATATCACCGCTGAAGAGGCTGCTGCGGCCAAAGCTGCGCCGCTGGAATGGACGGACCGATTGACGGGAGACGAGTATCTGGCGGCAGAATATTTCGTCGAGGAAGCCCGGAAGCAGATTTTTGCCATGTATGGTTCTGACGAGCTGTATTCCGGCGGGCTGTCGATCCGCACGACACTGGATACGGACATGCAGCTGGCGGCACGGCGTGCTCTGCGTCGCGGACTGGAGATGCTCGATCGCCGGATGGGGTGGCGGGGCTCTCTCGCGACTTTTGAAACGGTCGATGACTGGGCTCAGCAGCTCGTCGACTATGAGACCCCAGCCGATATCGGCATGTGGGAGATCGCTGTCGTTCTTGAGGCGGGTGACGACAAAGCGTCGCTGGGGTTTGCCGAACTGGTTGAAACTGATGACGGCGAAACGATCGAGACACGGCGGGGCACGATGGCGCTCCCAGATATTGCCTGGGCAGGCGAAGCGCGTGAAAATGGACGCAAGGGCCGTGCGCCGCGGGCCGTGACGGATGTGGTCTCGGTAGGCGACGTTATTCTCGTTCAGGCGCACCTGGAAGCAGAAGGGGCCTATAATCTTCGCCAGATCCCACGCGTCAATGGGGCCATGATCGCCATGGATCCACATACGGGACGCGTCAAAGCGCTTGTTGGCGGATATAGTTTCGATCAGAGCCAGTTTAACCGCGTGACGCAAGCCAATCGCCAGCCGGGCTCAAGTTTCAAACCCTTCGTCTATGCAGCGGCTTTGCGGGAGGGCTACACGCCCGCTTCGCAGGTCCTGGATGCACCGTTTGTTATCGAGCGATCGGATTCGCAATGCGTCGAGAATGAATTTGGTGTTTTAGAGTTGCGCGAGACAGCTGAGGACAGAAGCGAGGGGAATGCTGACCTGAACCCGGCGCGTCGGGATGAATGCGAACGCTTCTATAAGCCGGAAAACTACGATGCCGGACGCTATTACGGCCTGTCGACACTCCGTCTCGGGATCGAGAAGTCGCGTAATGCCATGACGGTTCGTCTGGCCAACGATATCGGCATGGCGCCGATCATGCAGTTGAGCCAGCAATTCGGGATCTATGATCGTCCCCGTCCGGAGCTGGCCTGGGCTCTCGGTGCGGGGGAGACCAACCTGCTACGGCTGGCGACGGCCTATTCCATGATGATCAATGGCGGCAAACGGATCGTCCCCAGCATTCTGGACCGGGTTCAGGACGGGCGCGGTGATACGATTTTCGTCAATTCCGACGTGGTCTGTCCTGAGTGCCAGCAGGATGACTATACCGGACAGGCCCCACCCGAGCTGCCGGACGAGCGCGCGCAGGTGATCGACCCGATCACGGCTTATCAGGTGACCTATATGATGATCGGTGCCGTGCAGAACGGCACAGGTGCGAAGCTGCAGGCGCTGGGGCGGCCAGTTGGCGGCAAGACGGGAACAACGAATGATTCCAAGGATAACTGGTTCATGGCGTTCACCCCCGACCTTGTGACAGGCGTTTTCGTCGGCATGGACACGCCAACCCGCATGGCTAACGAGACCGGGTCCAGTTCCGCCGTGCCGATCGCACTGGATTTCCTGCAAGATGTTCTGGAAGGCGAACCCGCCGTTCCGTTTCGTATTCCGGACGGGTTGACGCTGGCACCGGTCAATCGCGACACGGGCGAGCCGAGCTTTATCGGTGGTCCGAATGTCATTCTCGAAGCCTTCCATCCGGGAACGGAGCCCAAGGTCGGCGCACTGGATTCGACGATCCGGATCGGCTCCGGCTCCGATACATTCGGGTCGGGTTTCTTCGGAACGGGTGACGAGGCGCTTGTCGAAACTCCGGCAGAGATTCCTGCAACAGGTTTGCCCGGTGATCCGCTTGATCCCGACTTGCAGACCCCCGATATTGAAGAACCCGAGCGTGAGCTCGACGATGGTCTTTACTAGAGGACATGATCCATGCGGGCTGACATTGAACAGCTGAAATCTGAAATCGAGCAGTCTGTGGAACTGCTGAGGAGGCGTCTTTGACTGGGAAACCAGTGAAAGACGCTTGGCGGAACTGAACGCGCTCGCCGAAGATCCAAGCTTCTGGGATGATGCTCAAACCGCGCAGAAACTGATGCAGGAACGCTCCAGGCTGGAGTTTGCCTTCGATGCGATCAACTCCATCACCGCTGACCTGTCTGACAATGTCGAACTGGCCGAACTGGCTGAAATGGATGAAGATTCCGGTCTGCTTGATGCGGCTGCGTCGGCGCTCAGTGCGGTGAAGGACAAGGCGGCTGCCGCCGAGCTGGAAGCGCTGCTCTCCGGTGAAGCCGATGGCAATGACTGTTTCGTCGAGATCCATCCCGGAGCGGGCGGAACGGAGGCCCAGGACTGGGCTGAAATGATGATGCGCATGTATTCGCGGTGGGCGAATGCACGTGGCATGAAGGTGGATGTTCTGGAAACGTCAGACGGCGACGAAGCCGGGATCAAGTCCGCAACGCTGAAATTCCGAGGTCAGAACGCTTTTGGCTGGATGAAGACGGAATCAGGTGTTCATCGGCTGGTGCGGATTAGCCCCTATGACTCCAGTGCCCGTCGACACACCAGTTTTGCCAGCGTCTGGGTCTATCCGGAGATTGACGACAGCATCGAGATTGAGATCAATGAGAGCGACTGCCGTGTCGACACATACCGCGCGTCAGGGGCAGGTGGACAGCATGTCAACAAGACCGATTCTGCCGTTCGCATTACACACGAACCGACAGGTATCGTGGTGCAATGTCAGAATGATCGCAGCCAGCACAAGAACCGGTCTCAAGCTTGGGAAATGCTTCGAGCGCGCCTTTATGAGAAGGAATTACAGGAACGTGAAGCGGCGGCGCAGGCCGAAGCCGATTCGAAGTCGGAGATCGGCTGGGGCCATCAGATCCGATCCTATGTTCTGCAGCCCTATCAGATGGTCAAGGATCTGCGCACCGGTGTCGAGACATCGGACACGCAGGGCGTTCTGGACGGGAAGATCGACGAGTTCATGGCTGCCGCTCTGTCGGCGCGCGTCGGGGATGATGCGAACGCCTAGGTAAGCTGGCTTTGATGGCTTAGCTGGGAGCGCCCAACAAGGATCAGGCTCAGGCGCTTTTCTGCGTCGTTTTGAGCGGTGTCGGTGCGGTCGTCTTGCGCGCGCACTTGCCGTCGAAAAACGCACCATTGGCGATCATCAGCTGATCCTGAACCAGATCGGCCTGGACATTGGCCGTCTCCGACAGTTCGATGGAATTGGCGTCGATACGACCGGTCACTTTGCCCCGGACATGAACCGTTTGCCCGGTGATCGACCCGCTGACGGACCCATGTTCACCGATCGTGACGCTCACCGCATCGAGATTGCCTTCCAGGTGTCCGTCAATCTGTATTTCCCCATCCGTCTTGACGTCGCCGGTGATGCTAAGATCGCGCCCGAGTAAGGACGGAACGGAAGGAATTTTAGGATTGGACGGGTTTGCCACGGTTTTTTTCCTGTCGCTAACATCGCCAGGCCCGGTCGCCGCGTTGCTGGCAGATTTACTGAACATAGAGTCCGGCTTTCAGGAATTTCTTCGGATCGTAGGCACGACCTTGGAACAGAACTTCATAGTGAAGATGTGTAGCTGTGCTGCGGCCTGTCGATCCCATACCACCAATTTTATCACCGGCTTCGACGATCTGACCGCGTTTAACATGGGCTTTACGCAGATGGGCGTACCGTGTGACGAAGCCATGGCCATGGTCGATTTCCACCGTGCGTCCATAGGAGCCTTTGACGCCGGAATAGATCACTGTGCCAGGCGCGGTAGCAACGATCGGAGCCATATGCCCGCTGATGAAATCCAAGCCCTGATGGAAGGTCGGGCGGCGAGTAAAGGGATCGCGACGAACGCCGAAACCCGATGTCTGCATCGAATCATTCGCGACCGGATGGGCGAGGGGCATGGCTCGAACGGCGGCCTCCAGCGCTTCGGCTTCGGCCAGGCGAGCCTTGATCGTCATGATGCGGGGCTGAAACTCGCCGTCCGCGATCGGGAAATCCATCGTGTCGAGCGGGATGAACGGTCCGCCCTGTCCGACAGCGCTCTGTTGCAGCAGAGTCTCCGTATCCATGTCGGTCGTGTTGATCACCATGCGATTATGATCGATGCGATCCAATAATTTGGTTTCGGCATTCATCAGGAATTTCGTCTGTGTTGTGCCGATAGCGTTCAGCGTATTGTCATTTGGAAGGGGCGTCAGTGACGCATGGCTGACAGTGATGTTGCGACGGGCGACGCGTTCGTCGGCATCGCGGATGGTTGGTGACACGAGGACTTGCGCGTCGGCGAACGTCACGACCGGTTCGGCGATGATTTCCGGAAGTGTGTCGCTGCCGACAATCTGCGAAAGTGCATTATGCCGCGCTTCGATGCCTGCGGCCATCTCGCGGAAGCTTTCTTGCTGCTCGACGAGGCGTAAGCGCGCCTTCTGTTCTTTAGCTTGGCTGTCAGCGAGCAGGCGGGTGAAGCGGGCTTCGACCTGTTGGGCTTCCTTGCTGGAATTGTGGAGGGGCGTGAAACCGAGAGCGAAGTTTGCGAACGACACCAGACAGATAACAAACATCAGGCCGACAATGAAGACGAAGCCCAGCTGCAGCCGTGTCGACAGATTGTAATAGGTAACCTCACCGCCGGAACGGAGGTAGATCTGGCGTTCTGGAAATGTCGAAAGGATGCGGGATCGCGCATCCTCCAAAACGTCACTGACCATCGTTCCCCATCCGGTTCAATTTCCCCTCGCGGCTTACACCATACGCGATTGGGGGCAGTAAAGTGAATTTGCCACGTTTCATGGTTAATGCGCGCGGCTTTTTGCACCCTCCGATACTATGCCCGTGTAATAACTTAAAGGAAACTGGGCCTTAGACCTTGCAACATGGTTAAAGGGCGGTCGAATTCGACCATTGAAAAATTCAGTCACCATCGTCTTGAAAAGGGTTTCAGGGTCGACCTTTCGCACCCTTGCCGTGTATCGGAGCCATTTCATACCAATTGCGACATGCCCGACTTCCTCTTCATAGATGATTCTGAGGATGTCTGCGCTGTGAGTATCACGCGCCTGATCCAGTTTTTCGATTAATCCGGGAGTCACGTCGAGACCGCGCGCTTCGAGCACAAGAGGCGCAATTGCCAGACGGGCCGCAACGTCGCTTCGTGTCGCCATGGCTGCATCCCAGAGGCCGCCATGCGCGGGAAAGTCGCCATAGCTGAATCCCAGTTCGGTCAGCCTCTCTTCAATCATGACGAAGTGACGAGCTTCATCATTGGCGACGGAAGACCAGTCGCAAACAAAGTCATCGGTTTCGCCGATGATGTCAGGCGCGTGCGCAAAGCGGGCGATCATATCCATTGCCAGATCGATCGCATTGAGTTCGATATGGGCGATCGCATGCAGCAGGGCGGCTCTGCCCTCGGGGGAACCGAGTCGTCGACGCGCAAGCTGGCTGGCGGGTACGAGGTCCGGCTTTTGCGGACGTGCCGGACTGTCGGGTGGATCGCAGGGAATCAGCGCACGCCCGGCCAGGACAGCGGCCCTGAAGTCGCGGGCTGCCTGAGCCTTGGCCAGAGGGTCGGCCGTGACCAGAACCGACAGCGCCGAGACGGGCTCCGCGCTATCCAGCATGATCGCGCACGGCCTCGACAACGGCATCGACATGACCTTTGACCCGGACCTTTCGCCAGACTTCGATCACTGTGCCGTCTTCGCCGATCAGCAATGTCGTCCGTTCGATTCCCATATAGGTCTTGCCGTAATTCTTTTTCTCGACCCAGACGCCAAAAGCCTCGAGAACGTCACCGGTCTCATCAGACGCCAGTCTGACGTCCAGATCATGTTTGGCTACGAACTTGTCATGCTTGGCGGGCGTGTCCTTCGACATACCGATCACGACCGTGTTCAATGCGGCCAGATCCTCTTTGACTGCGCTAAACCCGATCGCTTCTTTTGTACATCCGGGCGTGTCGTCCCGCGGGTAGAAATAGAGCACGACATTCTGGCCGCGATAGTCTGACAGTGTAATCGTGTTCCCGCCGTCGCCGGGCAGGGTGAAGTCCGGGGCAGTGTCGCCGGGTTCGGGTCTCGACATGACGGGGGTCCTCTCATTCTCTTTTCGGGGGCAGGCCAACTGAAATTTAACCCGGCTGACGGTGACGGATGCTGGACGCCTGTGCAGGGCTTCGCTAGCGCGAGGGCTTATGGCCGAGCTTCAGAAAGCCGACAAGCCCCGCAATGGGCCGCGTGCGCGTTTCGACGCGTCCCTGTGGGTCCGTTGCCTGAAACAGGCCGTCCTGCCAGCTGCAGCCTTTGCAGGATACCGGACCTATCGCCTGGGCGGGGAAATCGTATCGGTCATTTTGGCGCTGGCGATCACGGCGCTTTACCTGGCCAGCAATCTGGCGGCGAGACAATCGATGGATCTGAACGCGATGCGGCCCAATGCCGAACGCTGGTTCAGTCAGACCTTCGAAGGCGCGCGCGCCGATCTGGGAGAGCTGTCCATACGTTGGAATCCGTCTGAAGACACGGTCGTCATGACCGCGACCGACATTGTCGTTTATGATACAGAATCCCGGATCGTTCAGACCCTGCCGCTGCTGCGCCTTAGCACTACGAAAGCCAGTCTGCTGGCACTGCAGCCGCGCCTCAGGGATATCGAAATCGTGGGCGGAGAGATTAGCTGGGTGGTCCGTGACGATGGTCGGGTCATTGCAGGTATCGGGCGGCCGGAGACGGTCGGCGGTATTGGCCCGACTTTTGAAGGCCGGGCCGATCGCGGCGATCAGGCGCTGACCGAGTGGTTATCAGAATTTCAATCCATATCCTTGCGGGAGAGTCGGGGGTTTATCCAGAATTGGCAGTCGGGACTGGATGCCGTGATCGAACTTGACCGCCTGTATGGCCGGAAGGACGCCGCCTTGACGATCCTGGACGTAGACGGTGCGGTCATGTCGGGCAATGAGCGTGGGCAAATGCGCCTGGCCATGCAGTCGCTCGACGACATGCAGACCTATGACCTCGACCTGAAGCTGCAGGGTCTGGTCCCCGAGAGCCTGTCGACCCGGGCAGGGCGTCTGTCTGCTTTAAAAGGGCTGGCACTGCCTGTGGATGCCCGTCTGACAGCCCGCTACGGGCGCGAAACCGGACTGGAAGCAGCCAGTCTTGCCCTCTCAGCCGGGCAAGGGAGTGTCGATCTGGCGGGGGACACGCACCGCGTCAACGCGCTGAACTTCGATGCTGTTCTGAACCCCGGTGGTGAAGAAATGCAGGTCGAAGCGTTGCGGATCGACTCCGAACGCCTCGTGCTGTCGGGCGAGGGTGTGATCCGCGAAATCGGTCGACTTTACGACGGTGATGTCGGCACATCCCCTAAATTCGATCTCGCCATGCGCGACGCCTGGCTGGACTTGACACCCTTTCTTCCCGCCCCGTTGCGAATGGATAGAGCGATGGCCGTCGGCGAAATCGACGTCGATGCTAGACGTCTCACATTCGATCAGCTGACTGTGGATTTCGGTGATTTCGGGCTGACGACGACGCTCAATGTCGTGTCTGGCGAAGACGGATTATCCTCACTGACTCTCAGCGGTCAGACGCAGACGGCGATGAACGTCCAGAATCTTCTCTCGCTCTGGCCAACGGATGCAGCGTCCGGTGCCCGGCGCTGGATCGATCGGTCCATTCTTGACGGACGTCTGGACGATGTGGTCTTCGACGTGGCGCTGGATGAGGTGTTTTTCACGGATCCGACGATTGATTCAGGTGCTTTCGAGCTAACATTCCGGGTCACGGACGGCGTTGCCCGCTACATTTCCACCATGACGCCAATCACCGGGGTCAGCGGCACTGGCCGGATCGAAGGGGCCAATTTCGGTTTCGTCCTGGAGGGCGGGACGATTGGAGAGATCGACATCGTCGGCGGCGATGTCAGTATCCCGCGTCTGGAGCGCGGCGGCGACATTTTCGTCACGGCACAGGGACGAGGGCCCGTCCCAGCCTTGCTCGACCTGATCAATCAGCCGCCATTCGAATATCTGGATCGCTACGGCGTGCAGGCGGACGGATTTTCCGGCTCAGCCGATGTGACCCTCAACATTCAGCGGCCCTTGCTCGAATTTTTCGATCAGGACCGGATCCAGTATTCCGTCGACGGCAAATTTACGGACACGACGGCCCCGTTCACCTTCGGTCCCTATGGCCTGACTGATGCCGACGTAACAGTCACAGGCGGTAAGGAGGGACTTTTCGTCAACGGGCTGGTCAATCTGGGTCCCTGGCGCGCAAACCTGAATTGGGAAGAGCGGTATGGCCAGAATGACGAGCCGACGCGTTACCGCATCACCGGACCGATGACCCGAAAGGCGATGGACGGGTTCGGGTTGGGTTTTCGGGAATATTTCGGCGGTGAAATCGACGTCGATATCGAGGCGACAGGGCGCGGGCTCGATCTCGAAGGCAGCTTTGTCGATATCGATATGACCCAAGCTGAGATCGCCTTTGGCGACGTGTGGTCCAAACCGGCAGGGGAAGCCGGTCGGTTCCGCGCCACGATCGCCCGGCAGGACTCCATGCTCATGATCGATAATGCGCGAATGGAAGCGCCGGGATTGACCCTGTCGGGTAAGGGCCGCCTGCAGCAGGATCTGGTTCTGGAGGAGTTGAATCTCGACCGTCTGGCAGTTCAGGGGCTGGTTGACGGACGAGCTACGCTGACTCGCGACATCGACAATGCGCGGCTGGCGCTCGACGCGGAAGGCCAGATTTTGGATTTGAGCCAGTGGGTCGATGCGGCCCTAAGCGCGGATCGTCAGGATGAAAGCGAGCTACCCATTGCTGTCGATGCGCGTTTCGAAACCATACGTCTGGCCCCTGACTATGCGGTGCAACAGGCTGTGCTGGCTTATCGCCATGACGGGGTTGCCATTGAGCGGATGGATCTGAACGGAACGCGACCGGACGGCCCGTTTGAAATATCACTGGCCAATACGGATGATGCGACCGCACGCTTTGCAACATTGCGCATTCCGGATCTTTCTCTGGCCGCCAGCAATTTGCTTGGACTGGCGACATTTTCGGGCGGCAATCTGGTGATCGATGCCAGATTACCGATGGCTGGAGACATTGGTCCGACGCTTGGAACGGTCCGAGCGACGGATTTCACGGTACGGGATGCACCGTTTCTGGCACAAATCCTGTCCCTGGCGTCCCTGACTGGTATCGTCGATACCTTGTCAGGCACGGGGCTGGGCTTCGACGAACTGGTTTTCGACTTTGCGATGCAAGACCGGAACTTGTCGGTGCGGGATGCGAAGATGCGCGGTCCTGCCATTGGCATGACGGGGGAAGGCGAGGTGAAGCTCAATGATCGCCTGATCGATTTCAGCGGGACGCTGGTCCCGGCTTACACAGCCAATTCGTTTCTGGGTGACATTCCCTTGTTAGGCGATTTGCTGGTCGGGCAGGACGGCGAGGGTATTTTCGCCGTCACCTATGCCGTTCGCGGACCCTTCAGCGGCGCGCAGATTGCGATCAATCCCTTATCTGCGCTGACTCCGGGTTTCATCCGCGGCATTTTCCGCGAAAGCCGCGACGATCTGCCCGAGAGTGTGGTCGAGGAGATTGAGTCCGTCAGGCCAGAGACGACGGATTAGAGACGAAGGGATAAGGGGCGATCAATCAGCTCGTCGTTGCCCGCAGCAAGGCGTGACGTTTCTTGCCGACGGACAGTTTGACGATGCCCTCTTTTATGTCGGTGTCGGCTATCGCGGTTTCGTGCGATGTCACGGCCTGATCATTCAGTTTCAACGCTCCAGCCTTGATGTGGCGCCGCGCTTCGCCATTCGACGCGGCCAGCCCTGCCGTGACAGCCGCATTCAAAATGCCCATGCCGATCAGCAGATCCAGCGTGACATCCGTCGTCGGCAGGCCGTCTGACGCACCGCCTGCAAAGGTTTCGCGCGCTGTCTGCTTCGCTGTCTCGGCAGCGTTGCGACCATGCAGCAATGCGGTGGCTTCGTCGGCCAGTCTGACCTTAGCCGTATTGATGTCAGCACCTTCCATGGCTTCAAATGCGGCAATTTCGTCGAGCGGCATATCTGTAAAGAGGCGCATGAAACGACCGACATCGGCATCATCCGAGTTGCGCCAGAACTGCCAGTATTCATAAGGGCTTCGGGTGAAGTCTTCACCCAATGTGGCATCGCCGTTCAGCCACACGGCCCCATCCGCCGTCTTACCCATCTTCCCGCCTGATGCGGTCGTGATAAGCGGGGTCGTGAAGCCGAAGACTTCAGCCCCTTCCATGCGCCGGGTCAGATCGACGCCTGTTGTGATGTTGCCCCACTGATCCGATCCGCCCAGCTGCAATCGGCAGCCATGACGGCGATAAAGCTCCACAAAGTCATAGGATTGCAATAGCGGGTAGTTGAACTCCAGAAACGTCATGGGCTGCTCGGTTTCGAGCCGTCGTTTGACGGTGTCCATGGTCACCATCCGGTTGATCGTGAATTCGGGTCCGACTGTCCGCAGGAAATCGATATAACCAAGCCCGCTGAGCCAGTCGTCATTGTCGACCATGATCGCGGCATTGGGGCCGTCAAAGTCGAGAAACTTTGCAAAAACGCGACGGATTCCGGCCTTGTTGGCGTCGATCTGATCCTGGGTCAGCATCTGGCGGGACTTGTCCTTGCCAGACGGGTCGCCGATCTTCGTCGTGCCGCCGCCCAGCAGGACGATGGGTGTGCCACCCGACTTTTGAAGAATACGCAGCATCATGATCTGGACGAGCGAGCCGACATGCAGGGACGGGGCGGTGCAGTCGAAACCGATATAACCGGTCACACCGTTCATGGCCGCCGTATCGAGCCCCGCCTCGCTGGTGCATTGATAGAGAAACCCGCGCTCGGTGAGCGTGGTCATCAGCTCTGATTTGTGGTCCGTCATAGGCCGCGGCTTCTAATCACCGCACGAATAGTGTCAAAGGGCCATATGAGCAAAATCTACACAGTCCTGGGATTGATGAGTGGCACGTCGCTAGACGGGGTCGATGCGGCCATCATCGAAACGGATGGCGAAACGATTTATACTTTCGGTCCTGCCCTGACCTGCGCCTATACGGCGTCGCAGCGATCCGTTTTGGATCGCGCCACCCAAGCGGCCCTGACATGGAATTTTGATGGTCCACCGCCCAACATCTTTGCAGAAGCTGAAGACGCACTGGATGCCGCTCATCGCTCTGCCACAGCAGCGCTGGATATCGATGGGGTCGATGTGATTGGCTATCATGGTCAGACCTTATTGCATCGGCCTGACAGATACAGAACGCTGCAGTTGGGCCGGGGTCAGTCTTTGGCGACAGCATTCGCTTGCCCTTGCATTTACGACTTCCGCTCGGCCGATGTGGCTGCGGGCGGGCAGGGCGCGCCGCTTGCGCCGATCTATCATAAGGCGCTGGTGGACCATGCCGGGCTGAGCAGCGTGACCGCCGTCCTGAATCTGGGCGGCGTCGGCAATGTGACCCTTATCGATGGCGACCGTTTGCTGGCGAGCGATACGGGCCCTGCAAATGGGCCGCTCGATAGCTGGCTGGGCGGGGTGGACGATTCGGGGACCATTAGCCGTGAGGGCGTGCCCGATTTGGCGCGTGTCGAGACATGGCTCAAGGCGAACTTTTTCGAACGGGCCTGGCCCAAATCCGCGGATCGCTACGATTTTGATGTGCTGGCCGATATGGCAGGAATGAACCGGACGGATGGGGCCGCCACACTGGCCGCTTTTACGGCGCTATCCGTGCGCAAGACGGTCAGGCAGATGCAGGTGCGGCCGGACCGCGTGATCGTTTGCGGTGGCGGGCGGCATAACCGCACGATCATGACGCTCTTGTCGCTGGAGCTGGGCTGTCCCGTCCTGCCCGCCGAACGGTTCGGCTGGGACAGTGACGCAATCGAGGCGCAGGCCTTCGCCTATCTGGCCGTGCGGGTGCTGCGCGGTCTACCCAATAGTTTCCCGACGACCACGGGCGTGCCGGAACCGACGGTGGGCGGCGTTATCGCATATCCTCAATAAAAAAACCCGGCCGAAACCGGGTCATTGGTTAAGCGTTTTAGAAACTTCGGCGGATTAGCCTTCCAGCAGCTTCGGCTCGCGTGGAGGGCTGTAACGTGGATCGAGATGCTCATCGAGATAATCCTCGATCACCTCCATCGTCTCTTCGAGATGGTGCGTGTAGAAATGGTCGGCCCCTTCGATCTTGTGGGTCGAGATGATATGGCCTTTCTGCACGCGGATTTTCTCGGCGACGCGTACCACATCCTCATGCGGCACGATCGGGTCTTCATCGCCGTAAGTGATCAGGCCCGAAGCCGGGCAGGGCGCCAGAAAGCTGAAATCATACGTGTTTGTTGGCAGGCTCATCGAGATAAAACCGGCGATTTCGGGCCGACGCATCAGCAGTTGCATGCCGATCCAAGCGCCAAAACTGTAGCCTGATACCCAAGTAAAGGGCGCATTCTGGTTGAAGCTCTGCATCCAGTCGAGCGCATAGGCCGCGTCCTGCAGTTCGCCCTGGCCATTGTCATATGTCCCCATGGACCGACCAATGCCGCGAAAGTTGAAGCGCAGTACGGAGAAGCCGCGACGCTTATACTGTTCATACATGGCAACTGGGATGCGGTGATCCATATGGCCGCCAGCCTTGGGGTGAGGCGACAGGATCAGGGCACAGGGCGCGGCAGGATCATCGGAGGGATGATAACGGCCTTCGAGACGGCCTTCGGGACCGGCGAAAATGACTTCAGGCATAGAGGACGGGCTCTCAGAGCTATGCACAAATGCCGCGTGGGCCTTGCGAATTGTTATTCTTGACTGAATTGGTCGGGAATACTAAATGCCCCACACAATCCGGAATCTGCGACGTTTCCGGTGCGCCCTATCAAGGGGACGCCCTGATTGCAAAAAAAATGGCAGTCCGATCCCGGACCTTATGATGAGACGGCATTGAAACTGAGCGCAAAAGGACGAACGGCTGTTACCGCCGTTGCCGATCTGGCGACACAAACCGTGATACACGGTGCGGGTGCGCGTGTTCGGCTGTCAGACATTGCCGCACGTCAGGGGCTGAGCCAGTCCTTTCTGGAGCAGGTCTTCTCCGATCTGCGCCGCGCTGGGTTGGTCGATAGCAAACGCGGACCCAAGGGCGGTTACGCGCTGACCCGCCCGGCCTCCGAAGTGGTAGTGTCCGATGTCATCGCCGCCGTCGAGGAAGAAGTTCGCGCTCATGGGTGTCGGCCTGAGATCGCGCTGGGCTGCACAGGCCGAACGGCCAAATGCCTGACCCATAGTCTCTGGGGCGCGCTCGAAGACCATATTGGCGGCTTTCTGGATTCGGTCACAGTGCAGATGATCGTCGATGGCGATCTGCCGACACGAACCATGTCGGCCCGGATGCAAACGGCGTGAGCGCTTATCTCGACCATAATGCGACCAGCCCGGCCCCGCAGACGGTTATTGATGCCGTCGCCCATGCCATGACAGTCGTCGGTAATGCGTCCGCCCAGCACAGCCATGGCCGCGCCGCAGCGAAGCTTGTGGCCGATGCCCGCGAAGCGATCGGCATGGCGATGGGCCAGTGCGCGCAGGATGTGCTGTTTACTGGGTCCGGCACGGAAGCGATCAATACAGCTATTCATGCGGCGGTCTCTGACGGCTGCCAACATCTGATCATCTCGTCGCTCGACCATCCGGCCTCCATAATGGCGGCAGAGGCGAGCGGCGTACGCGTGTCGCTGCTACCCGCAACGCCGACGGGTCAGACCGATTTTGACGCGCTGGCTGACATTCTGAACGGTTGGGACGCGGCGGACGGGCGTCCTTTCCTGTCGCTGGTCGCCGCCAATAGCGAAACGGGCGTCATTCAGAATACGGACCGCGCGATCGATCTGATTCAGGATGCGGGCGGTCTGATACTGATCGATGCGGTTCAGGCGTTGGGCAAGCTCCCCATGCTTTACCCGGCGGATTATGTGGCCGTTTCGGCGCATAAGATCGGTGGCCCGCAAGGCGTGGGCGCGCTTTACGTGTCGCCGGAAGCGCCGTTTACGCCCTTGATGCATGGCGGCGGGCATGAACGCAGACGCCGGGCCGGAACCCTGAACGTTCCCGGAATTGCAGGCTTCGGCGCGGCGACGGCGGTCATGGGCGACCGTTTCGACAGGGCAGAACATATGCGTGATACGCTGCAGGCCGAATTGAAAGCGATCGATCCTGACATCGTCATCTTCGGGGAAGGCGAAGCCCGCCTGCCCAATACGCTGTTCATTGCCGCCCCTGGCCTGCGCGCTATGACAGCGATGATGGCGTTTGATCTGGAAGGCCTCAGCGTCAGTACAGGCACGGCCTGCAGTAGCGGAAAAGTCGGCGAAAGCCGCGCTCTGCGCGCTATGGGCCGTATAGAGGACGCACCTGACGGTGCGATCCGGGTCAGCTTTGGTCCCGGCAACACGATGGATGATGTCGAGGCGTTCGCGTCAGCATGGCGCAACCTTCGCAAGGCTAGGAAAGCCGCATAATGACTGAAACCGCAACATCTGATGTGAATATCAAAGATGGTATCGACTCTGAAACGGTCGAAGGCGTTCGCGCGCTGGAAGCTGACAAGTACAAATATGGTTTCGATTTCGGACATCGAACAGGAGTTCGCTCCCAAGGGACTGAACGAGGATATCGTTCGCTTCATCTCCGCCAAGAAGAATGAGCCCGAGTGGCTGCTCGATTGGCGGCTGGAAGCCTATCGCCGCTGGCTGACGCTGGAGGAACCGACATGGGCGATGGTGGATTACCCCGAAATCGACTTTCAGGACATGTATTACTACGCGTCCCCTGTGAAGAAGAGGGAGCTGGAATCGCTCGATGATGTCGATCCGGAAATCCTCGAGGTTTACAATAAGCTCGGTATCTCACTGAAAGAACAGGAAGTTCTGGCAGGCGTCAAAGGCGCACCGAAGGTCGCCGTGGATGCGGTGTTCGACTCCGTCTCCGTCGTCACGACGTTCAAGAAAGAGCTCGCCAAGCATGGGGTGATTTTCTGTTCCTTCTCCGAAGCCGTGAAGGATCACCCGGAGCTGGTGCGCAAATATATGGGCTCGGTCGTGCCTGTGACGGACAACTACTACGCCACGCTCAATAACGCCGTCTTCTCGGATGGGTCGTTCGTTTACATCCCTCCGGGTGTGCGCTGCCCCATGGAACTTTCGACCTATTTCCGCATGAACGCGCAGGGCACAGGCCAGTTCGAACGTACGCTGATCATCGCAGATGAGGGCTCCTACGTCTCCTATTTGGAAGGCTGCACCGCGCCGATGCGTGACGAGAACCAGCTCCACGCTGCGATTGTCGAAATCATCGTGCATGATGATGCCGAAGTGAAATATTCGACCGTTCAGAACTGGTGGCCAGGCGACAGCGACGGCAAGGGCGGGGTCTATAATTTCGTGACCAAACGCGCGGACTGCCGCGGCAAGAACAGCAAGGTCAGCTGGACACAGGTCGAAACCGGGTCTGCCGTGACCTGGAAATATCCCAGCTGCATTTTGCGCGGCGATGACAGTCAGGGCGAGTTTTATTCTATCGCCATCACCAATGGGCATCAGCAGGCCGACACCGGCACCAAGATGATCCATCTGGGCAAGAACACCAAGTCCCGGGTGATTTCCAAAGGGATTAGTGCGGGCAAGTCCAACTCGACCTATCGCGGTCTGGTGTCGGCGCACCGCAAGGCGACAGGCGCGCGCAATTTCACGCAATGTGACTCCCTGCTGATCGGCGATCAGTGTGGTGCGCACACTGTTCCCTACATCGAGTCCAGCACGCCGACGGCGCAGTTCGAACATGAGGCGACGACCTCCAAACTGTCGGACGATCAGCTCTTCTACTGCCGCCAGCGTGGCCTGTCGGAAGAAGATGCGGTCGCGCTGCTGGTCAACGGTTTCTGCCGCGAAGTGCTGCAGGAATTGCCGATGGAATTTGCCGTCGAAGCGCAGAAACTCGTCGCCATTTCGCTGGAAGGCAGTGTCGGGTGATGGCCGTGTCAGGAACCCGCAAAAATCTGATCCGGATCATCGCCATCGTTGGTATCGGCGTAATCGGTTTCATGGTCGCCATGAAGATCTGGATCGCATCGACCGTATTCCTTGGCGATGCTGAGCCTGCACCGACCCCAGTTGCCGCCGTGCCCATGCCCGTCGAGCCGCTGGATGCGCGCGAACAGATTGCCCGCAATATGGTCAGCCCGGCAATCCCGGGAACGCCGGTCATGCCGGAGGCCGATCTCACGCTCGATCCGAGTGACTATTCACGCGATTTGGCTCGTTTCATTCCGATCGAACGCGGCATGGATCGCTATGCTGCCAAGGATGCTTTGCTGCTTTATTACATTGCGGAGCCAGAGGGCGAGGGAGCTCAACGCCCCAAGGTCAGCTCGACTGAGCGCATTGTCGACGGAGCGACGCTATTCGTAATCCGCCGCAGCGGTCTGGCAGACGATTCGATCGCAGCGGAGGAAACCTATGCGCTGTTCGATGCCAACAGGCTGGTTGAATACGGATCGCGTCAGCAATGTCGCCGCGGCGACACGCCCAATCAATGGACAACGGAGCTCTGCCCATGACCCGTGCCTTTTTAATCGGACTCATCGGGTTCGTCCTTGTCGCATGTGCCCCGACACAGGAGCGAGCGGACGCACCGGATTTTTCTGCCGCCCTGCAAACGCATCTAAAATCGGTTCAGGATCGCGATCTGGAAACCTATCTGACGACGATTACTGACGCTGACGCCTTGCCGCTCATTTTTCCGAATGGAGAAATCATGTCGACTCGCGCGGCCGTCGTCGACTTTCATACCAACTGGTTCGCCGATCCGGACTGGCGCATGGAATTTGATGTGATTGGTACGATTGTCGGTGACGACATGGCTGTCGCGACCTTGCGAACGGAATATCGCGACACACCGGACGGGACACCTCGCGCCGGTATTCTCGGGCTCGTCTTTCAGCTGCAAAATGGCAGTTGGCGACTTATTCATGATCAAAATACGCGCATTGTGACCCCAACATGACCAAGAAAACCGAATCCGTACCCAGTCGCCAGCTGGTCACTCTGTCGGAGAGTGAAAAGACCTACGCGATGAGCCGGGCCGTCGTGCAGGGTGACTGGTGTTTTGTGTCCGGCACGGTCGGCTATGACTATGCGACCGGCGACATGCCTGAAGATGCCGCTCAGCAGGCGCGGAACGCTTTCGCCAACATCATGGCCGCGATGAAAGCCGCCGGGTTCGAGCTCGGCCATACGATCCGAGTGCAATATACGCTCACGTCCCGCGATCATATCGACGCCATCCTACCCGTCATCCGCCAGCATTTCGGCAAGATCCTCCCAGCCGCCACCATGGTCATCGCCGATCTGGTGGACGAGCGGATGAAGGTGGAAATCGAAGTCACGGGTTTTTGTGGGTGATAACGAAGGAGCCGATTAGAATTTGATCCAGGGGATCAAATTGAGGCGACTGAGGAAGAACAAAAAGAAAAGATAACCAGCTCAGGTCGACTTGATCGGCCTGCCCATCAACCCGGGTTCAAAGTCTGGGAGAAGGGTTCGCCAATCAAGTCGGCGAAGGCGGATGGAGAGAACGATAATGCTTAAAATCCAAAACCTCTCCGCCACCGTCGATGACGGGGCGAAGATGATCCTCAATCAATTGTCCCTCTCCGTCCCGGCGGGTGAGGTCCATGCGATTATGGGGCCGAACGGGGCGGGGAAATCGACCCTGTCCTATGTGCTGACGGGGCGCGACGGCTATGACGTCACGGACGGCTCGGTCACGCTGAACGACGAAGATCTGCTCGAAATGGATCCGGAAGAGCGCGCGGCGGCAGGTGTCTTCCTGTCCTTCCAGTATCCGCTCGAAATCCCCGGCGTTCCGACGCTGACCTTCCTGCGCACGGCCATGAACGCGCAACGCAAGGCGCGCGGCGAAGCGGAGATCAGCGCGCCCGATTTCATGAAGCGCGCCCGCGCCGTGGCAAAAGAGCTGAAAATCGCACCGGAAATGCTGCGCCGTCCGCTCAATGTCGGTTTTTCCGGTGGTGAGAAGAAGCGCATGGAAATCTTCCAGATGATGATCCTGGAGCCGACCTTTATCGTCATGGACGAGACCGACTCGGGTCTGGATGTCGATGCGTTGCGGGTCGTCGCGGACGGGGTCAATGCGCTACGCGCACCGGATCGCGGCATCCTCATCATCACCCATTATCAGCGCCTGCTCGATTATATCGTTCCGGACGCCGTGCATGTGCTGGCCGGCGGGACGATCAAGGCGAGCGGCGGGGCGGACTTCGCCAAAACGCTGGAGACGGAAGGCTATGACGCCTATGCGTGATCAGCTCCCCCATCGTGGCCTGGAAGCGTGGAAGTGGTCCGATCTCCGGGCTGCAGTCGCCGCGCGTGACCCGGACGGCTTTGACGCCGCCATGCAAGCCTGTCTGCACGGCCCTGAGGAGGCATCCCAGACCGGATTAGGTCTGTGCGGTCCAGCGCCAGCCGAGCCAAATGATTTGATGGGTCGGATCGCGGCTGAATATGCGGACGGCGTGATGTCGATCGTCGTTCCCGACGGCGAGACCTATCTGCGTCCGCTGGAAATTCGGGATATGGAAACAGGTCATGCGCGCTTCCGTATCGAGGTCGGAAAAGGCGCGACGCTGAATGTCGTCGAAGTGCATAAGTCCGAAGCCGGGTTCGCGAATGTCGACATCCATTATGTCGTCAGGGAGGGGGCGACCTTTCACCGGACGGTCCTGTCACAGGACGGTGCGGACATGATCCGTCATGTCCGCGCTCATGTCACACTCTGGGATCAGGCGGATTTCGGTCAGACCCTGCTGACATTTGGCGGGGCGTTTACGCGGCTGGAAACGCGGCTCGCCTGTATGGGGGCCGTGTCGGTCGACATGTCCGGCGCCTATCTGCTCGGCGGCGCTCGTCATGCCGACATTACTCATTATGTCGATTTCGCTGCGCCTGGCTCGACCGTGCGTGATTCCGTCGCCGGCGTCGTAACCGACAAGTCGCGCGGCGTGTTCCAGGGCAAATTCCATGTGCGTCGCCCGGCGCAGAAAACCGACGCCGAAATGCGTCACGACGCGCTGATGCTGTCCGAAACTGCCAAGATCAATGCCAAGCCGGAACTCGAAATCTATGCCGATGATGTCGAATGCGCACATGGCAATACGATCGGCCAGCTCGACGAAGCGGCCCTGTTCTACATGCGCCAGCGCGGCATCCCGGAAGTACAGGCGCGAGCCCTGCTGATCGAAGCGTTCGTGGCGGCGCGGCTGGGCGAGCATGCGGATCTGCTGGACCGTGTGCGGGCTTGGCTGGAGGCACAATCATGAATTTCGCCATTGCTGCGGCGGTGACGGCGGTGCTGCTGCTGGTGGTCTCCCAGATCGAGAGGCGGATGGCCGATGCGCCTGCGTGGCTGGGGAAGAGCGTCATTGCTCTCCGGCTGCTGGTGCTCGTTTTTGTCGGCCTATACCTCTATTTTCGGCTGACAGCCTGACCATGTTCGACATCCAAGCCATTCGCGATCAGTTTCCAATCCTCGCGCGCGCTGTGAACGGCTATCCGCTTGCCTACCTCGACAATGCTGCGTCGGCGCAGAAGCCCGATGCCGTCATCGACGCCATGGCCGGTCAGATGCGCGGGGCCTATGCCAACGTCCATCGCGGCCTGCACACGCTGGCCAATGAAACGACGGATGCGTTCGAACAAGCCCGGCGGAGCGTCGCGACCTTCCTGAACGCGCCGTCGCCCGACAATGTCGTCTTCACCCGCGGCGCGACCGAAGCGTTGAACCTGGCCGCCTATGGTCTGTCGCATCTGATCGAGCCGGGCGACGAGATCGTCATCACGCAGATGGAGCATCATTCCAATATCGTGCCGTGGCATTTCCTGCGGGAACGCTACGGTGCGGAGCTGAGGTTCGTTCCCGTCCTGGAAGATGGCAGCCTCGACATGAGCGCCTTCCGCAAAGTGATTGGAAAGAAAACGAAAATTGTCTCGGTCGTGCACATGTCCAACGTGTTGGGCACGATCAACAACATTGCCGAAATCGCGCGCTGGGCCAAGGCTGCCGGCGCGGTGATGATTTCCGACGGCACGCAGGCCGCTGTGCATATGGATGTCGACGTGCAGGCGCTCGGCGTCGATCTCTACGCCATGACGGGCCATAAGCTCTACGGCCCCACGGCCATCGGCGCGCTCTACGGCACGGCGGACATTTTCGAGCGGATGCAGCCCTTCAATGGTGGCGGGGAGATGATCGAGGACGTTTTCATGGACCGGATCACCTATGCCGACGCCCCGGCCAAGTTCGAAGCCGGGACACCGCCCATTCTCGAAGCGATCGGCCTTGGCGCGGCCATAGACTGGTATTCTCAATATGACATGGCCGACGTGCATCAGCATGAAATGGCCTGTTACCATGCTGCGCGGGACGGGCTGCGCGATCTGAACAATGTCCGGATTTTTGGCGATATGCCGGATAAAGGCCCGGTTTTGGCGTTCAATCTGGATGGTGCACATGCCCATGATGTTGCGCAGATTCTCGACAAATATGGCGTAGCCGTCAGGGCGGGCCAGCACTGCACGCAACCCTTGATGGACGCTTTTGGCGTGCATTCGACTGTGCGGGCCAGCTTCGGTATTTACAACACGCTGGACGAAGCTGACCGTTTTGTGACTGCCGTGAAAAAGGCTGCGGTCTTCCTTGGCTGAGCGAATGCCCCTATATTGGACGTAAGATGGACAATGTAACCGACAGAGAACGCCGCGCCGAGCAGATCGCCAATGCGCAGATCCCGGGATATGTCCCGGACGCGTCCCACGCCAACCCACAGTCTGAGGCTGATGCTGGGTCTGGCGGTGGAAATGTGGCGACCGATAAGCCCGACGTGGTGGCAGCGCGTGACGTGCTGGATGTGTCGGGCGCACCAATGGAGCCGCCGACGGACGGCGAGATCGCGCGGATTACGCATGACGTCATCACGCAGCTCAAGACCGTCTATGATCCTGAAATTCCAACGGATGTCTATGAGTTGGGTCTGATCTACAAGGTCGAACTCGAAGACGATCGGACTTTGCTGGTGGACATGACCCTGACTGCGCCCGGTTGCCCCGTGGCGGGCGAAATGCCCATCTGGGTGCAGGATGCCTGCGCCCGAGTCGACGGTGTGCGTCGCGTCGAAGTCTCCATGGTTTTCGATCCGCCGTGGACGCCAGACCGGATGAGCGAGGAGGCTCGGCTCGAGCTCAACATGCTATGACGGACACACTTACGAAATCCCGCCGCCCGCGACCCAAACTGGTTACACTGACGGATGCGGCGGCGGCGCAAGTCAGGGAAATCCTCGCCGAACGCGGTGAAGGCTATTTGCGTGTTGGCGTCACCAATGGCGGTTGCGCCGGCATGGAATATGTCATGGACTATGTGTCCGAGCCGGAGAAATTCGACGAAATTGTCGAAGATAAAGGCGTCCAGATTGTCGTCGATGCCAAGGCCGTCCTATTTATCCTCGGCTCTATCATCGATCATGAAACGACATTGCTGCACAGCAAGTTCGTCTTTCGCAATCCCAACCAGACCGATGCGTGTGGCTGCGGCGAAAGCGTGACCATCGTGCCCGTTGTGGCAGACTAGACGCCTGTCGGGACCAGATCTCCTGAAATCAACGTCGTCAGCATCCTGTTAGCAGGCCAAATCTGGCTGACAGGATGCATGAGATTGTTGCGGACCCACGGAAAAGTGGGGTTGGCCGACTGGTAGAAGGGCGTGAAAACCCGGGAAACAGCCTGATAGAATTGCATGTGGAGCCGTCTCTTGCGCGCATAGGCTTGTGGGGCCAGCGCAATGGGCCCGTTCCGAATGGCATCCGCCAGTGCGGCTGCGTCCAGTAGCGCCATATTGGCCCCTTGACCGAGCTGCGGGCTGGCCTGATGGGCCGCGTCCCCGATATAGGCGATCCGCTCTCCCCATGGCTGGGCCAGCGTGCCATGCCTGTAACGCGCCACCGTCATCGCTTCATGGGCCTCGATCTGCATGATGAAGGGCGCGAAGTCCGGCCACAGCTTGGTGGCTGCCGTCTTCCATGCGTCCAGGTCGCCGCTGAACCAGGCCTCGAGTTGGTCGGTCGGCTCGCTCCAGAAGATCGCCGTGCGCCCATCATCATGCAGGGGCAGAACGCCCAGCATATGATGCGCGCCGCGATAGCATTGCGTCAGGCAGTCGGGGCGCAAAAGCGTATCACCCGGCCATTCAACCGTCCCCCACAGCGCGCCGTAAGGCAGGGCCTGCGTCCGGATTGGGCTCAGGGCGGACTTTGCCCCCGATGCATCGATGACGAGATCGAAAGGCCCATATGACTGGCCGTGCTGATCGCACAGGATCCGCTTGTCTTTTTCCAGTACGGTTGCGGTGATTTCGGTGGACGGAACGATGGTCAGACCGGAGCGTGTCGCCTTGTCATAAAGGCATTCGAACAGGTCGGCGCGGTGGATCGCCAGGCCGAACGCGGCTCCACCCCACGCGCCGTAATTGGCCCTGAGCACGGTCCGGCCCGTCCGGCTTTCATGGCCTCTGAGCTGATAGATTGCGCGTCCGCGTTCCAATGCTGCCTTCAGAACGCCAATCCGGCCCAGACAGGTCTGACCGACAGGTTGTATCACCAGGCCGGACCCGACCGGGCGAGGTGTATCGAACTTGTCGAAGAGGGTGATGCTGTGTCCCTGCTTCGCCAAGGCACAGGCAACCGCCAGCCCGCCAATCCCGCACCCGGCAATACCAATGGATGAAGCCCCCATCATAAGGCGGGCTTATGAGCAGCGCGAGGTGGAGGCAATGCGGGTTGCGAGATGAATGTCATCAGTTCGTGCCAGCGGGTCGGGCGATGGATCACCGGATCAAGTCCGGTGATGAGGCGGGGGAAGAGGTGGGCTGAGCTCTGCTTATAGCGTCCAGAACGCGCCATCCTTCAGTCCGCTCCCACCGACTTGATCGGTGGGTCCATCTCCTGACTTTGCGTCTGGCGGAGAGGGGTGGGAGATAGGGTCGCTGATCAGGTCAGCGAAAGCGGAGGGGGCGCATTAGGCATTCAATCCCCGCCCTTCACAAACCCAATCCCCGCCTCAAATCAGCTCTCTATACTCCCACTTGTTCGCCACAGACACGAGGGGGTGCATAAACCTCGGTGTGGCGGGCCGGTGTGCGGGTCGGGCCCGGCGTGTGGCGATCATGCTACAAGCGGCGGCGACGTTCGTCAGCTTTGCTTAGCAACGGCGGCAGAGCGCGTCGGGCCTGACGGGACCATCAGCGGGATTTATGCGACCCCTGATACCCTGTCCGATCTCACCACCGTTCGACGCAGACCCTGTGCGGGTTGCGCGGAGCCAAACATCTCTCTGGGCCATGATCGGTCCTTAACGGGTTAGGCCGCTTCACGCATGGGACGAGCGTCGGACGGCGGTGACGGCGGATGCCAATCACCGCGCGCGGGCTCTGTCTTGCGACGAAACGGTACTTCTCTTTTGCTCCGGTCACGGGGCTAAGCCCGCGCCTCGTGTCACTTCTGACATGCAGGGATCACCCCAGGGGTGATGCTGATGACCCGCTCTCAGCCGCAGGATAGCGCCTGCCTCATTCAGAACCGTCAAAGCCACCGTCCCCGGCATTCATTGCCGGGGCCTCATCAGGGGGTGCTCCACAAGGTGAGACCGTGAACGCTCCTTCGGCCAGACAAGTTGAGAACGACACCGCCACTTCGACCTGGGTGAGCGACGGCCAAAGGCCCCGGCAATCAATGCCGGGGACAATGAGGGGGGCGGTGAATGGAGATATGACGCGAATGCCTTTGGCCGGAATGACGAGGGAGAGAGCGGAAGACGATATGTTCGGATTGGCACATAAGGTTGCAGGAGACCGCTTGCGGTTGGAGGGAGTGTTAGGCCATGCGCAAATCGACTCCATCGCCCCCTTGCATCCTGCTGTCCGGTCGTTATGGGCCGCGCCATGTCCGAACAGATCAAACACCTCCGCAACGTCGCGATCGTTGCGCATGTCGACCATGGCAAGACGACACTCGTCGACAAGCTGCTGCGCCAGAGCGGCACGCTGGACGAGCGTGGCGAGCAGGCCGAGCGCGTCATGGATAGTGGCGACATCGAAAAAGAGCGCGGCATCACCATTCTGGCCAAGAATACGGCGATCCGTTGGACGGCTCCGGATGGACAGGAATGGCGGATCAATATCGTCGATACACCGGGACACGCCGACTTTGGCGGCGAGGTCGAGCGCGTCCTGACCATGGTCGATTCGGTCGTGCTGCTGGTCGATGCCGTTGAAGGCCCGATGCCGCAGACAACCTTCGTGACCCGCAAGGCGCTGGAACATGGTCTGAAACCCATCGTGGTCGTCAACAAAGTCGACCGTCAGGGCGCGCGTCCCGACTGGGTGGTCGATCAGACTTTCGACCTGTTCGACCGGCTGGGGGCGACGGATGAGCAGATGGATTTCCCGACCGTGTTCGCGTCTGCGATCAATGGCTGGGCGACGCATGATGCGGGCGAAACCGGTACGGATATGACGCCCCTGTTCGAGACGATCGTCCAGCATGCGCCGGTTCCGAATGTCGATCCGGACGGGCCGCTGCAGCTACAGGTCAGCGCGCTCGATTATGACAGCTATAAGGGAGTCATCGGCATTGGCCGGATTCAGCGCGGCACGATCAGCCGGGGCATGCCTGTCATTGTTGCGGCCGCAGATGGGACGGAACGCAAGGCCAAGGTCGGCCAGATTTTTGGCTTTATGGGTCTGGAACGGGTCGAAACCGAACAAGCCACGGCGGGCGATATCGTCACCTTTACCGGGATCGAAAAGATCGGAATTTCCGATACGCTGTGCGATCCGGAAATGGTCGAGGGCCTGCCGCAGCTCTCCGTCGATGAGCCGACCCTGTCCATGACCTTCCAGGTTAATGACAGCCCGTTTGCCGGTCGGGAGGGCAAATATGTCACCTCGCGCAATATCAAGGACCGGCTGGACCGGGAACTGATCCACAATGTCGCGCTACGCGTCGAGCAACTATCCGAGGCGGACAAGTTCCGCGTATCGGGCCGGGGCGAGCTGCATTTGTCAATCCTGATCGAGAACATGCGCCGTGAGGGTTATGAAGTCGCCATTTCGAGACCCGAAGTCATCAACCGTGAAATAGACGGCGTTCTCTGCGAGCCGTGGGAAACGCTGACGATTGATCTGGAAGCAGGCACGGAAGGTGCGGTCATTCAGCGCTTGAACGAACGCAAGGGTGATCTGAAGAACATGCAGCCCGACGGGCAGGGGCGTGTGCGTTTGGACTATGATATTCCGACGCGCGGCCTGATCGGTTTCCGCGGGGATTTCATGACGCTGACATCCGGCAACGGTCTGATGTATCACAATTTCGACCGCTACGCGCCGCGGGCCAAGGCGGGCATCGGGCGGCGCCAGAAGGGCGCGCTGATTGCCAACTCGACCGGCAAGGCGCTCGCCTTTGCGCTCTGGAACCTGCAGGAACGCGGCAAGCTGTTCATCGGCCATGCGACCGAAGTCTATGAAGGTATGGTGATTGGCGTAAACAGCCGCGACAATGACCTGACCGTCAATCCGCTCAAAGGCAAAAAGCTGACCAATGTTCGCGCCGCTGGGTCGGACGAAGCGGTCGTGCTGGTCACGCCGATCGAGACGACGCTCGAATTCGCGCTGGAATTCATTAATGATGACGAGCTGGTCGAAGTCACGCCGGAGAGTGTTCGGATCCGCAAGCGTTACCTGCTGGAGCATGAGCGCAAGAAGGATCAGCGCGCTCGCGAAGCGCTGGAGACAGACGGCTAGTCGCGTTTGACCTTCAGAGGCGGACGCTGGAAACCATAGAGGGAGGCGGCGGATTTGATCAGCCGTGATTCCTCGGTGACATATTCATTGTCGGCGATGCTGATGGAGACGAGCGCGTCGAAAACGGCTTCGCGATGGTGCGCTTCGTCGAAGCGCGTCAGGGATTTCAGAACCAGAGTGTTGCCGCCCTTGTCCCAGAGCTGATCTTCCAGGTCGACCTTACGTTCCGCAAACCAGCGCAGAATATCCGCGTCGGGTTTGGTGTCGTGTCCAAATAGTTCGAGAAGGCCATTGGCATGAGTGACGAAGGCCGTCTCTTCGAGCTGACGAACCTTGTGATCGATTACTACCGCAATAGCGAGCGGCATGAGGATATCATCGACGCTATGGGTCGGCGTGTCAGTATTTTCAGCCATATCAGATTATCCTGATCCTGATGGGTTCCAGTCCTTCGATACCGCCTTCGAGGTCATCTCCCGCAACGGCAGGGCCAACACCGTCAGGTGTCCCGGTAAAGATCAGATCGCCGGGGGCGAGGTCCATATCACTGGCGATCTGGTCGATGATTTCTTCGACCGACCAGATCATGTCGGAGAGACGGCCATGCTGTACGATCTCGCCGTTCTTGCGCAGGACGATATGTGCATCGCCGAGTTCGACCTGATCGGCGGGTGTCAACGCCGAACATGGCGCGGAGGAAGCAAAATTCTTCGCGCGGGACCAGGGACCACCCTTGGATTTGGCAGACGCCTGCAAGTCACGCCGCGTCAGATCGATACCGACGCCGTAACCGAACACACCGTCTGGACCGATCGCCGCGATCAGTTCGACTTCGAAATGCATGTCGGACGTGTTAGGCGGATAGGTGATTTCCGACCCGCTCGGCACAATCGCCTCGGCGGCCTTGGTGAAAACAACAGGTTCAGACCGGGCCGGATCACCGCCCATTTCCTTGATGTGATCGGCGTAGTTGCGACCGATACAATAGATGCGACGAACCGGAAAACGCTGCTCCGTGCCGACGACGGGCAGAGATACGGGAATGGCGGGCGGGAAAACGAATTCGTGCATTGTGGGCCTCTGTCTGTCTGCTAGCTTATCAAGAGACGAAGGAGAGATCATGGAAATTCTGCGCACACCGGATGAGAGATTTGAGAATTTGCCGGATTATGCATTTCAGCCGCACTATGCAGAGCTGAAAAGCGGGCTGCGGCTGCATTATATCGACGAGGGCCCGCGGGATGCCCGCCCTGTTGTGATGATGCATGGCGAACCGAGCTGGTCCTATCTCTATCGGCACATGATTCCGCCGGTCGCAGATGGAGGCTACCGCGTTATCGCTCCGGATCTGATCGGTTTCGGAAAGTCGGACAAGCCCGCCGCCTTGCAGGATTATAGCTATGACGCGCATGTGGGTTGGATGCTGGAATGGTTCGACAGTCTGGATCTGACGGGCGTTGTTCTGTTTTGTCAGGACTGGGGCGGGTTAATCGGATTGCGGCTTGTTGCCGCCCGGCCCGAGCGATTCTCCGCCGTCGTAGCCGGCAATACGATGCTGCCGACCGGTCAGGGAACGCCGAGCGAGGCTTTTCTGCAATGGCAGCAATTCTCGCAGACCGTCCCTGAATTTCCGACAGGTAAAATTCTTCAGGGGGCGACCGTGCGTGAGCTCAGCGAAGCCGAGGTCGCGGCCTATGACGCGCCTTACCCAAATGAGGTCTATAAGGCTGGCGCCCGCATATTCCCCGCCCTGGTACCCACCGCAGAGGATAATCCGGGCGCGGCGGATAACCGCCAGGCTTGGACGGTACTCTCGCAATGGGAGAAGCCGTTTGTGACATGCTTTTCCGATCAGGACCCTGTCACCAAGGGAGGCGATGCAATCTTCCAGAAGCGCGTTCCAGGGACGAAAGATCAGCCGCACCGCGTGATTAAAGGTGGCGGGCACTTTCTTCAGGAGGATAAGCCCGACGAACTCGCCGCGCTTATTCTCGATGTGGCCAGCAAGCTCTGACTAGTCGGCGATCGCGTAGCTGAGCGTGACGGTGGCGCGGATCTCGCGCTGTCCCGGGGCGAGCGGCGGGGCCATGTCCATGCTCTCATTGCGGACGGCAGAGGCACCCATCGCGTAATAAGGTCCCGGAGTGGGGGCCGAGCCCTCGGTCAGCGAGACGAGACGTCCAAGATCGACGCCAGCGGCGGATGCCATGGATTGAGCCTTGCGCCGCGCCTTCGTGATGGCCTGCGTTCGGGCCCGATCTTGCGCCGCATCCGTGTTGGTGACGGAAAACTGCACATTGTTGATATTGTTGACGCCAGCGCTCAGTAGCGAATTGATCAGACGGCCGACGGAATCAAGATCGCGTGTGGTGATCGCGATCTGATTGCTCGCCTGATACCCGACTAGTTGGGGTTGTCCGTTGACACGCGTCTCGTAATTATACTGCGGGTTGAGGTTCAGATAGGATGTTGAGACATCATCTTCAGGAACACCGGCCTGCGACAGAGCGCGGAAGACATTCTGCATCAGTTCGGCATTCAGTCGCATGGCTTCCTGTGCCGTCTTGCCGTTGGTTTGCACGCCGGCTGACACGGTGGCCCGGTCCGGGACCGTATCCGTCGTCGCAGACGCGGTGACATGAATGACGCCCGGCATTGACTTCGCGCCGTCATGAGCCTTCGCGATTGAAGGCGTGGCGGTGAGAGGAAGAGCAAAGGCGGCCAGGAAAACGGCGGATGAGATCAGACGGGACATAATGACCTTTCGAAAAGTGGTTGCAGTGGCATAAACGCATGGCGCGGAAAGAGTTTCCATAAGCATCGTGGATGAGCCTGGGCTGAACACGATGATCATTGCAAATGTGCTGAATGTTGAAAATTCCATCCGTTCGGGGCGAGAATGTGGCAGATACTGTTCAAAGCCTTTGGTCACACACGCACCCTAACGGGTCCTTGCCGAAAGATATAAGCGCGCATGAATGACACGCCCCCAGACTGGTCTTCCGAGCTGGAACAGAAAGCCCGCCGCGAAAAGATGGCCGAGGCGATGGGTGGGCAGGAGAAGGTCGAGCGTCAGAAGGCCCGCGGGAAACTGACGGCGCGCGAGAGACTGACCGCGCTCATTGATGACGACTCGTTTCGAGAAATCGGAAAACTTGCCGGAATGGGTCGCTACGACGATACCGGCAAGCTGATCACATCGTCGCCGTCGAACTTCATTTATGGGCAGGCGCAGATCGAAGGACGGTCCGTCGTCGCGTCTGCGGATGATTTTACCGTGCGGGGCGGGGCCTCGGACGCGGCCATCCACCGGAAGTTCGTTCACGCCGAACAGATGGCGGCTGAATATGGCATCCCGCTTATCCGGATGATTGACGGCACGGGCGGCGGCGGATCGGTCAAGTCGCTCGAAGATATGGGCTACACCTATGTGCCCATGATCCCGGGTTTCGAAGTGGTCGCCGATAATCTTCAGAACGTCCCTGTCGTGTCGCTAGCGCTCGGTCCCTGTGCCGGGCTGGGGGCTGTGCGGGTTGTCGCCTCGCATTATTCGGTCATGGTCAAAGGCCTGTCACAGGTGTTTACCGCCGGTCCAGCCATCGTTGCTCCGCTTGGCGAAGTGCTAGACAAGGAGGGGCTGGGTGGGTCTTCCATTCAGACGCGTAACGGCGTTGTCGACGATGAAGTGGCCGACGAGGCGGAAGCCTTCGCTCGCGCGCGAGCCTTTCTGTCATTCCTTCCATCATGCGCGGGTGGATCGCTGCCTCGGATCCAATCCGGCGACGACCCCACGCGAAAGGATGAAGAGCTGCTGTCCATCGTTCCGCGTGACCGGGCTCAAACCTATTCGATGCGCCGCATTGTCCGGTCCGTGATGGATCGCGGCAGTGTGTTCGAGATCGGCCGTAAATGGGGCCGCGCCGCAATCACGGCGATGGCACGGCTGGATGGCTGGCCCGTGGCCGTCATTGCATCCGATCCGACATTTCTCGGCGGCTCATGGACAGCCGATACGGCGCAGAAGGTCCGTCGCCATGTCGATCTGGCCAGTCGTTTCGGCTTGCCAGTCGTCAATCTCGTCGACAATCCGGGCTTCATGATCGGCTTGGATGCGGAACGGGCCGGGACCATCCGGCGCGGCGTGGAGACGATGCAGGCCATTTATGCCAGTCAGGTTCCCTGGGCGACGGTGATCGTGCGCAAGGCCTACGGAGTTGCAGGGGCTGCCATGAGCGACCATACGCGTTTCCAATATCGGGCCGCCTGGCCGAGCGGGGACTGGGGCAGCCTGCCCATCGAAGGCGGCGTCGAAGTGGCCTATCAGTCCGATCTGGCCAAAAGCGATGATCCGGAGGCGGAACTGGTGCGGATCAAAGCGAAACTGGCGGAAGTCACCTCACCGTTCCGCACAGCGGAGCGCTACGCCATCGAGGATATTATCGACCCGCGGGAAACCCGTCCGTTCCTGACGAATTTCGTTCGTTTGGCGATGCGCGATCAGTAGAGCGTTGCCAGGGATTCACGGGTGAAGTCCTGCAACTCGTCCTCGCGACCGTCGCGAATCTTCGTCACCCATTCCGGGTCCTGCAGGAGTGCGCGACCGACAGCGACAAGATCGAAATCACCGCGGTCGAGCATTTCGACCAACCGGTCCAGTGACGCGGGCTTGGAGCTTTCACCCCCGAATGCCGCGACGAATTCGCCGGACAGGCCGACACTGCCGACCGTGATCGTCGGGAGGCCCGTGAGTTTCTTGGTCCAGCCCGCAAAGTTCAAATCCTCATAACCCTCCTGTTCGGGAAACTCAGGTTCCCAGAAACGGCGCTGCGAGCAATGGAAGCAATCGACGCCCGCATCGACCATGACTTGAAGGAACGCCGCCAGTTCATGCGGCGTGTGGGCCAGACGCTGCGTGAAATCCTGCTGTTTCCATTGTGAAATGCGGATGATGATGGGCATTCCGGGCCCGACGGCCTTGCGACATTCCTGAATGATTTCAGCAGCGAACCGGGCACGCTCTGGCAGGCCGCCACCATAGCGGTCTTCACGCACATTCATGATGTCCCAGAAGAACTGATCGATCAGATAGCCATGCGCGCCGTGGATCTCGATCGCATCAAAGCCCAAGTTTTTGGCGTAACCAGCTGATCTGGCATAGCTTTCGACCATTTCGACGACATCGGATTCGCTTGGAGCTTCCGCGACTTTCGAGCCCGTATGGGTCACGCCGGACGGGCTCTCCGACGGGACATCGGGAAAATGTCCTGTACCGGGTTTGCGCATATAGCCCGTATGCCAGAGCTGCGGGGCGATCCGTCCGCCTTCGGCCTTGACGCGCGCGACGACATGTTTCCAGCCATCCAGCGCATCGCCGTAGAAGAAGGGAGCCCCGGCATCATTGCCGGCGGCTTTCCGGTCGGGATGTGTGCCTTCCGTGATCAACAGACCAACATCGTTGGCGGCCCGGCGTGCGTAATATTCCGCGACATTGTCACCCGGTACGCCATCGACGGCGAAGCTGCGTGTCATGGGGGCCATGACGATACGGTTGGGGAGCTCGAGCGTGCCGAGCGTGAAAGGCGTAAATAAAGGATTGGTCATTCGTGCGGCTTAGCCAGATGGTGCACCGCTCGTAAAGCAAAGACCGCCCAACAGGGATGATCTGGCGGTCTTCAATTTTATGCAGAGCCCAGCAACGCCTTCATCGCATTCAGATAATCGATCCAGGCATCTCGACCTTCTGGCGTCAGATGGACCAGCGTTTGTGGTCGCTTGCCCTTGAAACCTTTCTCCTGTCGTACGTAGCCGGCCTGTTCGAGTTTGGTCAAATGGGTCGACAGATTGCCATTGGTCGCCCCTGTTTTATCTCGTAGCTCGGGAAAACTGGCGGGAGAGATTGCCGAGAGATAGGCCATGACACCAAGCCTCAGACGACCATGGATAACATCATCAATCGCCTCAATGTCGATAGCAGGTTCAGAGCCAGTCACGCGGTTTGAGCCTTCCGAATCTCGATCACAGATGGAATGACACCCGAGATAAAGAGGAGAATCCCGGCAACAAAATACATGTGGGGTTCATGGATTATCATCAAGGTCACGGACGCGGCGCTGCCGCTCAGGATTGCGGCGAATCTCAGATAACCTTGCCCTGTGAGTTTCGCGAGGACGGCATAGGACAGAGTTGCCAAACTGAACGCCAAGGGCACGATGACGTTGAACAGATCGAACGAGTAGTCATTCACGTTTATGGCAACGATGATAGACATGACGACGACGACGATCACGTGGCCACTTGAAACCCATGTCGCTCGTGATGCCTGATTGGTGAGCGTGCAGGACGCGGACGACATGTTGTTCAGACGTCTAGCCAGGATTGCCGTGATCAGCAGTCCTGTAACTCCGTAGACAAGCCATACAAGACCGACGAAGTTCGGGTTTAAAGGCGTCCAGCCTGAAATGATCGCACCATGTGCCATGAGGGCGATGGTTGCGAGAATGGTCCATGTGAGCCCGATTTCGCCGCCTAGCAGGGGGGAGGCCCGACCTTCCTTGGCGATCTGTGCTGCTTGTTCGAGGTTTTCGATAAGGGTCGATGTCATTTCGCGATCCAGATAAGTTTGTAATGCAAACTACAATTGGTGGGGCTTTGTAAAAATGTCAAGTTTATATTTCAAACTGTTTTGATATCCCCTTATTGGTCACGCACAAGAAATCACTCGCTAAATTGGGACGGAACGGGCTGTTCACACATCAAGCCCGCGCTCACTCCAAGCCAGTTTTCGAGGTGTGAGGTCTATGCGAACGCCGTGCGATGGTATCTTTGTCGTTCTTTCGCTTCGTGTCATAGGCAGGCAGTCTGAGAGGGATTTTCCGAACTATGCCGAAGCAGGACCTGAAAAGTCGGGCGCATCAGTCCATGCGGATCATCTGGGGCGCGCTCGTCGGCTTGGCCACGCTCGGTGGGGTCCTCGGCCTCTATCAGTTTCTGACAGATCAGGACGCCGCGCCGGATGATAGCCGTGCGATCATCGCCAGAATGATCGAAAATGGTCAGATTGATGTCGATAAGGCCGACGATCTGCGCGCGCTTATCGATGATACGGATGCCGCCGATGCCGTACTGGCGTCCGCCTTCGAAGAAGGCTCTACCCGTCAGCTCGAAGCGCTTACCCTGTTGGCGCTGCCGTCCACACAGGCGCAAGGATTGGCGATCCTAGAAAGCGAAGCAGAGACAGCGGACGAATATATTCGGCTGTCTCGTCTCGCATTTTCACGCGATACAGACATGGCAGTCGAGGCCGCGCGAAAGGCCGTATCGCTCGACCCTGGCAATGTGGCCTATCTGGAGATGCTGGCGCGTGCGCAGCTTGAAAACGAAGATTTCGCCCAAGCGCGCCGAACCTCGGCAACACTGGAAACCATCAGCCGGACACCTAAAGAGAAACTCTTCTCCGAAAACCTCAAAGCCGTTCTGGCAATAGAGCGCCTCGATCAGTCACAGCTGGAAAAACGCTATGAGGCCCTGAATGCGGCCTTGCAGCGCTATACGGACATGCCGGATTTCGCTCTGCCCGATGAAACGCTCAGTGTCAGTCGCGTCGAAGAGCAGCCTTATTGGCTGGCCGCTTATGCGGGGGAGCATTTGACCTATCTGTCGATCCGGTCGTCTAACTGGTTGCGAGCGCTCGATGATGCCGTTCGGACGATCGACTATTTCGAGGCGCTGGAACCTTACGTATCGGGGCGTACGCTTCAGAATTTGCAAAGACGCGAAGCTGCGATGCATGATGCGCGCGCCAATGCGATGCATCGGCTTGATCGCATCGCCAATCATCATGAAGCCCATGAGAAATCGATCGAGCTGTACCGCTCGCTCGCGGAGGCGGGCGATTTGACGGCTTTGCAATCTCTGCCGAACCGGTTGCAACGGGTTGGTCTGGAATATGCCTGGCTGGGCGAGATGGAAACGGCACTGGCGCGCACGGACGAAGCGGTCCAGAGGCAGACGGCTCTGATCGAACGCTTTCCGGATGAATGGCAGCACGAGTATATGCTGTTTCTCATGAAGGCGCAGCAATTGCGGCTCTCCGATCGGTCCGAGGACGCCAATGCGTTGATCAAGCAGCTCATCGCGCAGACCGAAGCGGACATGCTGGAGAGTGGGTTTGACGTCGCGCGGGTCAATCAGCTTGCAGGAGCGGTTATGACGGAGATTCGGGAAGCCGAATTGATGAAGCGGGAACGCTCGGCTGTTCTCCCGTTTCATCAGGACATGCTGGATATGATCACAGCCATGGAACGTCGCTTCGGTGCCTCACCGGACATTCAACGCAGCCGCCTCTCGGCCAAGCTGGCTCTGGCTTACGATCACAATCAGCTTGGCAATACAGATATTGCGGCGGACATTCACCGCGAGATCGTCTCGCAATCGGATGCGCTGCCCGATGATGATGAAACACGCGTCAGCTACAAACTCTATAGTCTTCAGCGTCTGGCCTATCTGGCGGATGATGGCGAAGTCTACGCCCAACACGGCTTGGACCTGGCAACTGAACTGGATGGACGCGACGCGCTCAGCACGACGAACCAGGCCTACCTGTCTCAGTTTGCCAGAATTCTGCGCGAAAAAGAGGGCACTGAGGACTAACGCGCAGCATGGGTCGCATCGGCCAGCGACCTGACCAGTTCCAACGCTTTCGTTTCGCCGTCCTCATGAAGTGCCCGGACGATCGCCGACCCGACAACGACACCGTCCGCATCGCGCCCGATTTCGGCAGCGCGGTCCGGCGTCTTGACACCGAAGCCGACGATAACGGGAAGGTTGGCCGCATCGCGTACACGTGCCACTTGCTCAGCGACTGACCCACCGCTCTCGAGTGCGCCGCCTGTCACGCCCGTCATGCTGACATAATAGACGAAACCGGAACTGCCGGAGACGACAAGGGGGAGACGCGCAGCATCCGTTGTCGGTGTTGCAAGACGGATCAGCGACATATCTCTGGCATCCATGGCTTGGCGTAGCGGTCCGTCTTCTTCAGGCGGGAGATCGACAATGATGGCACCGTCGACGCCTGCAAGGGATGCTGCATCGGAAAATGCCTCATAGCCCATTTGATAGACGGGGTTAGCATAGCCCATCAGAATGATCGGCGTATCTGTGTCCTGAGCCCGAAACGTTTTCGCCATCTCCAGAACGGAGGTGAGCGTGGCGCCGGCCTTGCGAGCCCTGATGCCGGCCTCTTCAATTACGGGACCATCCGCCATGGGATCGGTGAAGGGAAAGCCAAGCTCAATGATGTCGACGCCAGCATCGGGGAGTGCGTTCATCACACGCTGCGATGTCTCAGCGTCCGGGTCGCCACCCATTATGTAGGCGACAAAGGCCGGACGATCCTTCGCGAAGACGGCATCGATGCGGGCGCTCACGCTTCCGTTCCTTCCGCAATGTCCTCGCCGAGCGCATCGGCGATGGTGAAGACATCCTTGTCGCCGCGACCGCACATATTCATGATGATGAGCCCGTCGGGTCCTAGCTCTTTTGCGAGATCCAGCGTGCGCGGTATGGCGTGACTAGGTTCCAGCGCGGGCAGGATCCCTTCAAGCTTGGCGCAGAGTTGAAAATGTTCCAGCGCCTCATCGTCCGTCGCGCTGACATATTCGGCGCGACCGATGTCATGCAGATGGGCGTGTTCGGGACCGATGCCGGGATAGTCCAGACCCGCCGAAATCGAGTGCGCATCGGCGATCTGTCCGTTCTCATCCTGCAGAAGATAGGTCCTGTTGCCATGCAGAATGCCCGGCTTCCCGCCATTGAGTGACGCTGCATGCAGCCCACTTTTCACGCCACGCCCAGCAGCTTCGACACCGATCAGACGAACATCCGTGTCAGGCACGAAAGCATGGAACAGACCCATCGCGTTGGAGCCGCCCCCAATGCAGGCCACGACAGCGTCAGGCAGTCGGCCTTCACGCTCCAGCACTTGCGCCCGGGCTTCATGGCCGATCACCGCCTGGAAATCGCGAACCATGGCCGGATAGGGGTGCGGCCCCGCCACCGTGCCGATGCAGTAGAATGTATCTGAGACATTCGTGACCCAGTCGCGCAACGCCTCGTTCATCGCGTCCTTGAGTGTCGCCGTGCCGCTATGCACGGCCCGCACTTCCGCACCGAGCAGGCGCATGCGGAAGACATTGGGTTTCTGCCGGACGATGTCGGTCGCACCCATATAGACGATGCAGTCAATACCAAGCCGCGCGGCAACCGTAGCAGTCGCAACCCCGTGCTGGCCGGCGCCCGTTTCGGCGATGATACGGCGCTTACCCATGCGCTTGGCGAGGAGGAGTTGGCCGAGACAGTTGTTGATCTTGTGCGCGCCCGTATGGTTCAGTTCATCGCGCTTGAAATAGATGCGTGCGCCGCCTGCATGATCCGTCAGCCGTTCCGCGAAGTAGAGCGGGGAAGGGCGACCGACATAATGGGTCATGAAATCGTCGAATTCTGCCTGAAAGGCCGGATCGGCCTTGGCGTCCTCATACGCTTTTTCGAGCGACAGGATCGGCGGCATTAGCGTTTCGGCGACAAACCGACCGCCATAGTCGCCAAAGCGCCCGCGTTCGTCAGGCCAGCTTTCGTTCATCCCGCTATCCATGTCTGTCCATTCCCTTCGCTTGCGCGATGAACGCTTTAATCAAGGCTGGATCCTTTACGCCGGGCGAAATTTCGACACCAGACGCAACATCCACAATTGGCGCATGAGTTCGTCGAATTGCCTGCGCCAGATTGTCTGGATCCAGGCCGCCTGCCAGGATCCATTGTTTCGGCAGGGCTGCGCCTTTCAATATCGACCAGTCGAAGCGCAGTCCATGTCCACCGCGCGGGGCATCCTTGGGTGCGCCTTTGGGCGGCTTAGCGTCGAATAGAACCAGATCTGCAGAGCCGCTATAATCGGTTGCGAGGGCCACGTCGTCACGACTGTCTACAGGTACCGCCTTGATCACTGACAAGCCTGTCCGCGCGATTTGGGCCACGCGTGCCAGTGTCTCGAAGCCGTGTAGTTGAATATGCGTGAAGCCAGCCGCCTTGATGTCGGCTACAACTGTGTCCGACGGATCGCCGGTAACGGCAACTTTATTGATCCGGACACCGTCTATTAGAGCTGCGGCCTGCGCGACGGACAGTCTGCGCGCGCTTTTCACCTCGACGATGAAGCCCAGATAATCCGCGCCCGCGTCTACCGCGACTGCGACATCGTCCGGACGGGTCAGCCCGCAGATTTTAACCTGTGTCTGCATTGCGGGCGCGCATAGCGATGCCCGTCTGCAATGTCACCCGATGACGTCGAAGCCATGCAGTTCGATATCCGGGCAAAGATAGTCGGGCTTCACGGGTTCGCGCTTCGTCAGATCCGTCGATAGATATTTCTTTGAATCGTCACAGAAGACAGTCACCACATCGCCGCCCTGATCTCCGGCTTTCACCGCGCCGATCAGATTGGCTCCGGAGCTGATCCCGACGCCAAGCCCCAGCTCAGCCGACAGACGTTGCGCCATGATGATGCCGTCGCCGTCATTGACAGACACCACACTGTCCAAGCTTTGCAGGCAGAGAATGTCGGGGATGAAGTCGTCCGAAACACCCTGAATGCGATGCTTGCCGGTCTTGTAGCCTGTGGAGAGCGTCGGGCTTTCCATCGGTTCCAGCGGATGAATCCGGATCGATGGATCGGCACATCGCAAGGCTTTGCCAACGCCCATGACCGTTCCGCCTGTGCCGACGCCGGCCACGAAAGCGGATGCGGTTGCGCCCGCCAGTGTGAGTTGGGCCAGGATTTCCGGACCCGTCGTGCGGCAATGCGCGTTGCAATTGTCTTCATTCTCGAATTGGCGCGGCAGGAACACGTCATTGCGTGATCGCGCCAATTCCTGTGTCTTGGCAATGCTACCGAGGAAACCGCCTTCCGCGTGGCTCACCAGGCGGACATCGGCGCCGTAATTGCGCATCAGTTCGATCCGTTCCACGCTCATCCAGTCCGGCATGTAGATCACGACCGGATGACCCAGTGCGCGCCCGAGCGCGGACAGAGCGATGCCGGCATTGCCGCTCGTGGCTTCGACAATCGTGTCGCCGGGGCGCAGCGCGCCCGTCTCATAGGCCCTGCGCAGGACTTCCAGCGCCATCCGATCCTTGATGGAGCCGGACAGATTGAAATATTCCAGCTTGGCGAAAACCCGTCGGGGCTCGCCCTTATAGGACAGGTCGATCGCGATCATCGGCGTGTTGCCGATCAGCCTTTCCAGACAGCGAAAGGGCTTCGGCTCGACATAATCGGCCCGTGAAAACGGGATCGGATCGTGGATCAGGGACATATCGCTCATAGGCGCCCTCTAGTGAAACGTCCCTGTTGAAATCATCGTAATGGTTGAGCTCCCTCATGGCCTTTTATCAAAAAACCTTCTACCAGCTGTTCATGACGCCGAAAATTGACACCGTAGATAGGAAAATCCTGGCAGCGCTTCAATCGGACGCCACGCAGTCACTCGATTCCATCGCCGAGCGCTTGAGTGTATCGCTCAACACGGTCTGGCGGCGGGTTCGGCGGCTTGAGACCGAAGGCGTCATCGAAAAGCGTGTAGCCCTTATTGATAATGAGGCGATCGGCCTGCCGCTGACCGCCTTCGTTCACATCCGGACCGACAATCACTCCGCCGACTGGGCCGCGCAGTTCGCCAGAACGGTGGACTCGATCCCGGAGATTGTCGAATTCTACCGACTGGCCGGAGACGTGGACTATATCATCAAGATGATGATCGCCTCGGTCGCCGATTATGACCGCGTCTACCAGCAACTCATCGCCAAGGTGCAGATCAGCGATGTATCGGCCAGCTTCGCGATGGAGAAACTGAAATTCACCACCGAGCTTCCGCTATAGCGCCTCAAGGACGGCCTTTGCGGCCCCTTGCGGATCGACATCCATGAAGCCGAAGCCCCAGTCCTGATAATCGACGACACGGCCATTCTTTAGCAGCGGCGCGACGCGCGGCGTCAATTCGAACAGCATGTCGTTCGGGTTCAGCACGGTGATGGCATGATCCAGTGTCGCAACGCGGTCCGGAAAATGCGCATTATAGGCGAACGCCGCCTTGTGCCCCCATTCATAAGCGTCGCCCGCCCGGTTGTTTTCAGCCACGCTGGCCGCCAGCATTTCCAGCGTGACGCCCGGACCGCGATGTTTGATCGCCGCGTCCCATTGGCCTTGGAAGCGCGTGCCGGCCTCATCGAGCGGTACTTCGGTGAACATATGTTCGAACTCAGCCTGTTCGTCGGACGTGAGTACGAGAGCGGAGACCATGACGATCCCGGCGACATCGCCCGGGCGTTGCCAGGCCATCTCGGTTGCGACCTTCGCGCCTGTATGATGGCCGAGAATATCGATCGTTCCCGCAGAATCGAGCAGGCCCAGCGCGTCCACCACCGCCCAGGCTGAGCGCGCATAGTTGGGGACGGTCGCGTCTGCCTGCGCCAAGGGCACATCGCTTTCGCCGTGGCCCGGACTGTCGACGGCAATCACATACCGCTCCTCGCCAGTTTGCTGGTTGGCGAGGTGCGGCAGGATGGTGACGAATTCACGGCTGCTCTTCGGACTTTGATGAAGGCAGAGGAGCGGACGGGCTTTTGCCGCCGGATTGCCACATGTCCGGTAGTGAACCTGCCCGAACGGGCCGTCGACGAAATGACGCCGGATCGTCATTCGCCACTCTCAAGCACGAAGTCAGCCGGGCGGCCCTGCAGGCGGCGAATATCGGCCAGATCTGCCGGCGGGGCCGTATAGAGCGGTGCATCCGCCTCGATATAGTCGCGCAGGCTTTGTGGCACGTCCGCATAATCATCGATCCGCCAGGTCTGCATATGCATCGCGCCCATCCTCACGCCGTCCGACTTGGCAAAATCGGGCAGCGGACCGTAGCGCATGAAGGTGATGGAAGCGGGACCGTCTTCCGCCTCATCCGGAATGATGAAGTCATAGTTTTCGAACGTCTGATAGCGGCTTCCGTCCGGCAGGGGGAAATCCAGGAAGAGCGGCGCGGTGTAGAGCGACAGCTCCCCGATCTGCCGCACGGTGATGTCCGTGCCGGGGCCGATCCGCTGCACGCGCGGTTCCTTGCCCTGTTCGACATAGGTTTCCAGATAGGCGCTGCCATCATCCGGCTGCCGCAGCTCATAGCTGATGAATTGATAGGGATAGGCGATCGGATCGACCGGTTCGCCGTCGACCATACGCACGACATCGTTGGTCATGGCGTCGCGATAAATATAGATCTTGCGCGAATATTGTTCGGCCTTGGTGGCGGAGACGCGACGCGCATTGGAAATGTCATAGCCTTCGATGCGGTAGAGCAGCTCGCCGCCGGGAAAGGCGCGCAGCGTACCAACGGAATACCAGTAGACCGGCTCGCCATCGCCGATCACATCCGGCGCACCGGCCCGGGTCTCGACCCATTGATCGAAGCGCTCCGCCGTCCAGCCATTGGCTTCCGCGCTGGCCGGATCGGGCCAGTCGGGCGCGTCCGGGGCTGAGGTCGCACAGGCTGTCAGCAGCAAAGCCGCAGTCAGGGCGAGGGGGCGAGCAAATGGGTGCATGGATCAATCCTCCTGCACCCGGTCTAGCGTGTCGTCCTGAGAGCTCCATGCGTTTGCTCAAGCGACCAGATTTTCATGTGGGCAGAGGGAAGTGTGCGACCGGGCCTCACCCATCTCGGGCGCCACGGCGTTGAGGCGGTCTGTGCCTGATAAAGACACGAGGCGCGGGCTTCGCCACATCGATGGCAAAGCAAAGAATAACCAGTTTACGACGGGGCGAAGCCCGCGCGTTGGTTGTCCGGATACGGTCACGCGCCCTGCCACAGGTCCGGGTCAGAACGGGATGAGGGGAACGGTCTCCACACGGCCGCAGCTCGGCGCGCATATCAAAGGCGCACGCCCCCTCTCATTCCCGTCGCAGCCGGAACATCCATCACATGACGCGGGTCGGACAGGCTCGTCGCGTTGCACGTCGCGACATCGCTGCCAGTCGGATCGGGGTGACGCGACCCCCTCACGGCGGTCACGGCGCATCGCTGCAAGATGCGCCCCGTTCCGAATAACCCGGACACCCTGTCCCACCAGGGTCATGCAACCTCCTCGTGAACGGGACAGAGGCGCAGTGTGACTGAGTTTTTGCGGGAGGGGATGGGTTTTGTGCAGAGCCCGCTCCGACCAGGCCTTCAAGCGCGCCGGAGCGGGGATTGATCGACAGAGTTAAATGTCGCCTTTGACTTCCAGCGCCGCTTCATCATCGGCAAACGTCTCTTCCAGCAGATGCGTCCGGAACAGCAGACCCGCCAGAACCGCACCGATCAGGGGCGCGACGAAGAACAGCCAGAGCTGCCCCAGGCCGGTGAACAAGGCCGGGCCAAAGCTGCGGGCCGGATTGACCGACACGCCTGTGACCTGAATGCCGAGCAGGTGAATGCCCCACAGGGTCAGGCCAATGGCGAGGCCGGCAAAGGCTGTCGGCGCGCGCGTCTGCGTCGCACCGAGGATGACGGTGACGAACAGGAAGGTCGCTACGATCTCGAAGATCAGCGCCGACTGCAGGCTATATTCGCCGAGATAGCCCGCGCCCCAGCCATTCTGGCCCAGCCCGTTTTCTGCCAGCGAATAGTCCGCCCGGCCTGTTGCGATCATATAAAGAATGCCCGCGCCGATGGCGGCGCCGATGAACTGCGCGATCCAGTACTGGATCATGTCGCCCGCACTCATCCGGCCCGACACAAACGCGCCGAGCGAGACCGCCGGGTTGATATGGCAGCCCGAAATCGGCCCGATACCGTAAGCCATAGCCACAATCGCCAAGCCGAACGCTGCCGCAATCCCGGCATGGCCGACCTCGGCCCCCGCCAGCACCGCCGTGCCACACCCGATCAACACCAGCGTCGCCGTGCCGATCAGTTCTGCTATAAATTTCTTCATGATGGTTCCTCCCCAGGATGGGGAGAATGTCAGGAGTGGGAGGTGAATGGGGGATGAATGGGGATTTTCGTTCCTTCCGCTCCTGCCGACCCTCCGCATCGATCACTCCATTGGACTGATCTTTGGCTACGACGTCCAGCCCATCTCCCATCACTATCGTCTGGCTAAGTCCTAACTGAAGTCGAGCGGGTTCAGTTTCAGATCAAACCAGTCCGGATTGTCGGCTTCGATCAGCGCGATCTTCCAAGCGCGCTTCCACCGCTTCACGGCATTTTCACGCGCCACAGCCTCCATCAGCGTGTCGAACGCCTCATAATATACGAGCCTGTCACACCCGTGCTTCGCCGTGAAACTGTTCGGATTAGCCTTGGTCTTATGCTCGTAATTCCGCGCCGCCAGATCACGGGTCGATCCGACATAGATCGTCCCGTTCTTCCGGTTGACCATGATGTAGAACCAACCGCCCACCATGACCGCACTGTGTGGGAGATGGGCAGGCCGATCAAGTCGGCCTGAGCGGGTGGAGGGCGGTTTCCCTTAATTTACCGCTCTCGCCGACTTGATCGGCGAGCCCATCTCCCAATCCTTTCGGTGATTCAAGTCATCTCCGTCATGGCCAGGGCGGTCACTCTTGCCATCACGCCCTCAACCTCATAAGCGCCTGATCCCAAACAAAACTGATGGAGGGTGTCATGCCAAAATATACCAAGCACGACGAAAACCGCCCGTCCTTTCGAGCGGACTTCTAAACGCCGCAAGGGCTTCCCCAGCGAGACCCGCGTCAAACGCGGTCACCGCACCATCAAGGGCGGCGAGATTGAGCTGATCGAAAAGCTAGGCCGCAATGATCCCTGTCCCTGCGGAAGCGGACGGAGATTTTAAGAAATGCTGCTTTAAGGGAGGACGGCTTCGATGGGAGCCGGAGGGATTATTATGTACGGTGAGGTCTGATGGCTCTGACCGAGTTCCCGCTCCCGCCGACTTGATCGGCGGGTGCATCTATTATCGGTTTATGTGCTAGGAGGCCTCAGTAGTAAGCAAGTAGCTGATAAATGATGAGCATGCGCCAATCATATAGAGCGCTTCTGCCTCGCTGACAGATGCGGTGTCCTCATGGATAAGAGAATGGCGGATGCCGTCGACGTCAGACGTATAGCCGTACATTTTGCTAAATGAGTTAGCAAGGGCTGGGTGAAGAGCCTTTTTCTTTTTTAGGCTACTTAAAAGCTCACCCAAAGTACCACTTGAACCAGTTAGAAATCGCACTGTAGACTTAACAGCAGAGATACTTTCTCTCACACTGTCGGCATATTTCTGTTGAGCAAGAGCCCGTGCCGCCTGTTCAAGATGTGCACTTGCACCATTTGCACTCGAATTTCGTGTGATCTCGAACGCAGATTCGAAAGCCTCAGCTTGTTCATTATTTCCGATAGCAATGAAATGTCGGTTTCTTACACGATAGGCCACGGCATGTTTGACGCATGCCGTGGCAATCCGATCAGCGCATCGTCCCGAGGTGTCACGCTCCATAAAGTATTCCAAATAATCGAACAGCTTTGGAAAAGCTGACAGATGTATTGAGTTGGCGATACGCTCTGCCGCCTCATACTTCATGTTTTTTGCCACAGGTTTTCCGAGTTCAATCACAGTAAAGTCTCGGAAAAGTTCTTTGCCTTCTGGACTGAGGTAGTAACCCCCCATTGAGCCGTACAAACGAACGTGTTCGAGGGCTTCAATCATTGATAGATGTACGATATTCCGGAAGCCGTCTGGGATTTCTCCGAGTTTGAGTTGCTGTGGTTTCTCAATTAGCCCAGTTCGTTCTGTAAATCGTTGCATCGTATATTCCTTAATATAAAAGCCGCCCTGCATTCCTGCAAGGCGGCCTTTATTGGTTCCGAAGTTTTGAACCCGGCCCTGAATTTGATCCAATGGATCAAATTCTTCACGGGGCCGTTTTCAAAAGCTCTCAGGAATGGTCGCGTATGATGTAAGCCGCAGAGGGCGACTTACATCATGCCGCCCATTCCGCCCATTCCGCCCATGTCTGGCATGGCAGGCGCGTCGGCCTTTGGTGCTTCCACAATCGCGGCTTCGGTCGTCAGGATCAGGCCGGCGACACTTGCTGCGTCTTGCAGGGCTGTGCGGACGACTTTGACGGGGTCGATGATTCCGGCTTTGACCATGTCGACATATTCGTCATTCTGCGCGTCGTAGCCGTAATTCGCCTTGTTCTTGGCGATCACGTTTCCGACGACCACAGCGCCTTCGACGCCGGCATTGTCAGCGATCTGACGCAGCGGGTAGGCGAGGGCGGCCTTGACGATGTCGATGCCGGCCTGCTCGTCATCATTGAGGCCTTCGACATTGATGAAGCGGCTTGCGCGCAGCAGGGCCGTACCGCCCCCGGGGACGATGCCTTCTTCAACAGCGGCGCGTGTGGCGTTCAGCGCGTCATCGACGCGGTCCTTGCGCTCTTTCACTTCCACTTCCGTGGAGCCGCCGACCTTGATCACAGCCACACCGCCAGCGAGTTTCGCCAGACGTTCCTGCAGCTTTTCACGGTCATAGTCGCTTGAAGTGTCTTCGGCCTGCTTGCGGATCTGGTCAACACGGGCAGTGATGTCGCCCTTCTTGCCGGAGCCGTCCACGATGACCGTGTCGTCCTTGGTGATGTGGACATGCTTGGCCGTGCCGAGATCCGTCAGCGCGACATTTTCGAGCTTGATGCCGAGATCTTCGGAAATGACCGTGCCGCCCGTCAGGACTGCGATGTCCTGCAGCATGGCCTTGCGGCGATCACCGAAGCCAGGCGCCTTGACGGCTGCGATTTTCAGGCCGCCGCGCAGCTTGTTGACCACGAGGGTCGCCAGCGCTTCGCCTTCAATGTCCTCGGCGATGATCAGCAGGGGCTTGCCCGTCTGAACGACCGCTTCGAGGATCGGCAGCATGGCTTGCAGCGAAGACAGCTTGCCTTCGTTGAGCAGGATGTAGGGGTCGTCGAGCTCGACGCGCATCTTTTCAGGGTCGGTGATGAAGTAGGGCGAGAGGTAGCCGCGGTCGAACTGCATGCCTTCGACGACATCGAGTTCGGTGTCGGCTGTCTTGCCTTCTTCGACCGTGATCACGCCTTCATTGCCGACCTTGTTCATCGCTTCGGCGATCATTTCGCCGATGGAGGCTTCGCCATTGGCCGAAATCGTACCGACCTGAGCGATTTCCTCGGATTTCTTGATCTTGGAGGCTTTCTTGAGCAGGTCGCCGACGACTTCGGAAGAGGCCTTGTCGATACCGCGCTTCAGATCCATCGGGTTCATGCCGGCGGCAACGCGCTTCAGACCTTCGCGAACGATGGCTTGGGCCAGTACGGTCGCTGTGGTCGTGCCGTCACCGGCCTTGTCATTGGTCTTGGAGGCGACTTCGCGCAGCATTTGCGCACCGAGGTTCTGATACTTGTCCTCGAGTTCGATTTCCTTGGCGACGGAGACGCCGTCCTTGGTGATCTTGGGGGCACCGAATGATTTTTCGATGACGACGTTGCGGCCCTTGGGACCGAGTGTGGTTTTGACGGCATTGGCGAGAATATCGACGCCTTCCAGCATGCGATCGCGCGCGTCCGAACCGAATTTGACTTCCTTGGCAGCCATTTAGCTTCTCCAGTAAGTGGTGGTGTTCTTGATTGTGGGTTTGTCGAGGCGGGCGGCGTTAGCCGATCACGCCCATAATGTCGGATTCTTTCATGATCAGCAGGTCCTTGCCGTCGATCTTGACTTCCGTGCCGCCCCATTTGCCGAACAGAACGCGGTCACCGACCTGAACGTCCAGCGTGTTGGTGGAACCGTCATCGTTGCGTGTGCCGGGTCCGACAGCGACGACTTGGCCCTCAGAGGGCTTTTCAGTGGCTGTGTCGGGGATGATGATGCCGCCGGCAGTTTTTGTGTCTTCTGCGACACGTTCTACGACCACGCGGTCGTGGAGGGGACGAAACTTCATTGCGTCTTCTCTCTGATTTAAGGTTGGTAATAGCGCTTGGCACTCCCCGTATGAGAGTGCCAACGGGGCGCATGTATGCAGGGTGGGGAAGAGGTGCAAGAGGCGCAAAGACAAAAACTCGAAAGTTTTGTGCAGAGGGCACCCAAACATATAAGTTGTGGTGCGAACAGCCCCTGGTGGACCGGACAGCCCCGACAAAAGGGGCAATGCCTGTCACAGGGATTCATTCAGCGACCGATGTGTGGTAGCCCCATATTGACCGTCAGAGTATTTCTCTGATTACGGATTTGAGAAACCGTCCGGGTAGGGTAGCTGCTTGTTGTCATCATCAACAAGAATGTATGCGACCGTGGTTTCAAGGCCCGACCTTCTGACAGGTTTTCCAAACCGGATTTTGGGTCGGTACTGCCAGCGCTCAATGGTTCGAATGCTTTCGCGATATAAGACATTGTCCGTGCACATCTCTGCGCTCACATTGAAGGGTTGACCATCCGGGGACACATCGAATTTCATTTTACAATAGCCACTGTGGTTGCCTTCCAGAAACCTGGGTGGGAATGTCGGCGGAATTCTCCTGAGCGGACGCGCATCGCGATCCTCGGTCGCGCCTAAATTCATCACAGGCTTCGAATAGGGGATCGTTCTGACACGCCAGACCTTGGCGCTGCTATTATCCGATCCGGCAACGGCGAACCGGTAATCCGGGGAGAAACCGGCAGGGTGGTTCTGTGATCCATCGAACCGTGCAAGATAGTCGATCTTCACACTGTCGCGCGCACTGCCCGCATCGGGTATCTTGAAAATGTGGGTCGTGCCGTCGCTCCGAGACAAAACGCCGTATTCAGTGCCAGCCAGGTAGGCCGTATGTCTCGGCGTGTTTCCGGACATGGGAACTTCAAGGCGTTGGCTGACCGAAAGGTGCGTTTCTTCATCTGCGGTCTGCGGATCGTCGATCGCAATCATCTGATACAGGTTGATTATGTTGGGGTACGCCCCGAACGCGATGGCATGTGCTCCTTCATCCGAGAAATGGGGAAAGGTCGTGAAATCCTGATCATATGTTCCGGTCCTCCAATTATTGAATCCGAGGATGTCAAATCTATCGGAGTTGACGACGTCAAATTGGACCCGCTTGTTCGTTGCCAGATGATACACTCTATTCCCGGTTGTGGTAAAGGCGATGTCGTACGGCCAGGCGCCGATGTCGTATTTCTGTACCAGAGAGCCGTCGGAGACCGTCCTGATCTCCGCCAAGCCGGTCAAGCGGGTGACCGACGCGATCATGGAGCTGTCTGGCGAGAATAGGGCCGACGCGAAAACGTCGACTGGCCGGCCTTGGATGCTCCATCTCAGGGCGTAGTCCCGGGTCTCCCAGAGGAACAGCTTCGGTCCAACGTCACAGGCCGCCAGGATCATTGTGCCGTCTGGTGAGACATCGAGGGAATTGACGCCGCAGCCAGGCGTCGGCAACGTCGCCAGCAATCCATAAGTCTCTGCGTCCCAGACCTTGACGGTTTTGTCCTTCGATCCGGTGACAATGATGTTCCCGGTCGGCGAATAGACGGCATCGGTAACGTCGTCTTTGTGTCCTACAAGTGTGGCATGAACGGGCAGATCATAGGCAACAAAACCTTGCTTTCGCGCTTCAGCTTCAAGCCGGCCCCGTTTTTCTTCGCGGGCAATGGCTGCGGCCGCCTCACGTTCCGCCTCACGTCTTGCTTTTTCGGCTTCGCGCTCTGCCCGACGCCTTGCCTTGATGTCTTCCTGTTCGGCCTTGTAGAGCGGCTCGATCACGGCAAATAGTGTGATCGCCTCGTCATACCCATCATCGGCATTGGTCGCGGTTTTGAAATATCGCGTCAGGGCCTGATAAGACGCCGTGTAATCCTCTTGGGCCGCATCGATCTTTGCCGCTGTCAGTTCGATCCGGTTCGGCATTTTGACATCGAGTTTGCGAAGCGCCTCGATCGATGATTTCGCGCCGTCCAGATCGCCGTCCTGTATCGAGGAAACAATCTGTCTTTGCAGCACCTCGGCGCGAACCGTGTCGGGGATTTGAGCGAAAGTCGGGGGCGCGCTTGCCAGCATGGCAAGAGCGGCGAAAACGCAGATTTTCTGTTTCATGACTGTCAGCATAAAATTTTAGAGTCCGGATTGAGCTCGGCACAGGCGCAGTGATTGCCGGCATTGCACTTCTCTTCGAGGCTGGTCCGAGCGCGTCGCTTCAGAGCCTCGATATCCAGACGTGACGCTTCGGCCTTGTTGGCAGCGTCGAAACGTTTCTGGCGTGTTTCCTCGTGAGTCTCTCGCTCGGCTTGAGCGCGAATAGCGGCAAGTTGCGCGTCCAATCTATCGTCGGCCCGATCAAGACTGGCCGGATCGACGTAGAGGTTTTCGACGAAGTCGCGCGGAACCTCTCCGCGGTCATAGGCTGGCTTGATCGAGCGGCAATAGCTGTCCCTGCTGGCCTCCTTTTCTCGCGCGCGCTGGCGTCTGATCTCGGCTCGGCGCTTGCTCGCTGCGGCTTCCTGTGCGCGCTGCGCCTTGATCGCGGCAACCGTGCGATCCCAGCATCGGGCGACGACCGCTCCAGACCCCAGCGGACTACACTGAGAACCGGCAATGCTTTCCGGGGAAAGCGACCTGGATATAAGATGGAACGAGCCTGGCGGTTCGGGACAGTCCAATCCCCATGTCTTGCAGCAGAGCGTCGCCACCCTTTCTCGTTCAGCACTCCTATCCAATTTCTTGTCGTCTGCGTGGTCTGGAGCGTTGCTGGAGCCTAGCGGAGTCGCGGGCTGGGACTCGGGCGGAGACAGATCCTGAACATCGGTCGAGAAGTCGATCACAGGCGCGGACTGAGCGAAGGCAAGCCCTGGGATCAGGACCAGACCGAAAACCCACTTTGCCAGTCCCATTCCAAACGCCCCCTTGCCAAATGTCCTTGGCCAAGAGACTCGCGGCCCAGGCCTGACCCTGCTATCCAGGAATTTCGAGAGGGATCGCGCCCACCCAACAGACGACATATGCTTCAGGGCAGACTTGTTGGCAATATGAAGACCTCTTGGCAACATATTGTCGATCATTGCAACTCTGGCCATCTTCAATAAACTGAGGGCGATAAAGCTCAAAGGTTCCTCATGACGTTTCGATCCATCCTTTTGTCCGGCACGGCCACCATATTGCTAGCAGCCTGCGCGAATGCGACCACTGATACGACCCGGACGACGGTCACACAGACCACGACTGTCACCACAGACACGGCTTCAGAGTCGACAAGCTTCACTCTCGATTATGAAAGCTTCATGCTCGACAACGGGCTCGAAGTCATTTTGCAGCGTGATACGTCGGATCCGATCGTGGCTGTGTCGACGGTGATCCATGCGGGTTCGTCGCGGGAGAAGCCGGGACGGACGGGGTTCGCGCATTTCTTCGAACATATGGCGTTCAACGATAGCGAGAATGTGCCGCGTGGCTGGAACCGGGGGCAGATCCCGAAATGGGGCGGCCTGCGCAATGGCGGCACATGGTCGGACGGAACGATCTATTTCGAAGTCGTCCCGAAGGATGCGTTCGACAAGATATTGTGGATCGACTCGGATCGGCTCGGTTACATGATCAACACGGTCACGACAGCGGCGCTGGAACGCGAAAAGCAGGTCGTGAAGAATGAAAAGCGTCAGCGCGTCGACAATGCGGCCTATGGCTACACCAATGAGGTGATCCGCGCGGCGCTTTATCCCGAGGATCACCCCTATAACTGGACGGTGATCGGCTCGCTCCCGGACCTCCAGGCGGCGACACTCGAAGATGTGCGCGAATTCTACGACCTCTGGTACGGGCCCAATAATGCGACCCTCGCCATTGTCGGTGACATCGACATTGCCGAGACGAAAGAGAAGGTGAAGCGCTGGTTCGGGGAAATCGAGCGCGGGCGCGACATTCCCGAACCCGTGCCGCAACCCGTCACACTGGAGGCGACCAAGAATCTCTGGTTCGAGGATAATTTCGCCAAGCTCCCCGAATTGCGCCTGACCTTCCCGACGGTGGAAAGCCTGCATGCCGATCAGACCGCGCTGGATATGCTCGGGCCGATCCTGGGCGGGGCGCGTAACTCACCTCTTTATGTTGAGGTGGTCGAGGTTGCGAAGGCCGCGCCCGACGTTTCCGCATTCCATGGGGCGAACGAACTGGCCGGCACCTTTACCATCCGGGTTCGTGGCAAGGCGGGAACCGATCTCGATGACGTCAAGGCCGCGATCGATGCGGCCATGGAGCGGTTCGAGACCAGCGGGATCGATCCGCAGGATCTGGAGCGCGTCAAGGCCGGTCAGGAAACGTCGCTCTATGCCGGTCTGTCGACGGCTCTCGGCAAGGCCAATTCATTCGCGCGCAGTAATGAGCTGTTCGGCGATCCGGCGCATGTCGTCAAAGCGGCCTCTGCTATCAAGGCGGTGACGGCGGATCAGGTCCGCGATGTCTATGATCGCTACATCAAGGATAAGCCCTATGTGATGACCAGCTTCGTCCCCAAGGGGCAGGCCGATCTGGCCGTCAGTGGGGCCGAGCGGGCCACGGTCTGGATTGAAGAGGTACGCGACGACGTCGCCTCCGAAGAGGTGAGTGCGGGCGAAATCGCTGCGTTCGAGAAAACGCCGACCGTTCACGACCGTTCAGAGCCGCCTTTCAGCGAGCTGCCTTTGTTGCAGATGCCAGACATCTGGGAAGATGAACTGGCGGACGGGGTCGCCGTGCGGGGGATCGAAAGCGATGAAATTCCGCTGGTGCAGTTCGATGTTACCTTGCCGGGTGGACGCTGGGTCGAAACGCCGGAAGAAAATGGTCGCCTGACGCTTCTGGCGGACATGCTGGATGAAGGCACGGCCAATCGCACGCCTGTGGAACTGGAACAGGCGATCGGCCTGCTTGGCTCGTCCATCTCCGTGACCAGCAATAGCGAAGAACTCGTCATCACCGCAACGACCCTGTCGCGCAATCTGGACGCGACTGTCGCGCTGGTTGAGGAAATGCTGACCCAACCGCGCTTTGCCGATGCCGACTTCGAACGGGTCAAGTCGGCCCGCCTGACCGCAATCAAGGGGCGGGAAGCCAATCCACGCGCCATCGCTGCGCAGGCGTTCAACCGCCTGATCTATGGCGATCGCCACCCTTATGGGCGTCCCGGCGGCGGATCGGTCGAGACGGTGACGGACATGACTTTCGACGACGTCAAAGCCGCCCATGCCGACTTGCTGTCCTCAAAAGCCCGCATCCATGTGGTTGGGGCTGTTACGCCCGATCGGGCGGTGGAGGCTCTGGCGCCCCTGGGCGGGGCGGTCACGCCTGCCGCGATGGCTCGCCCGGACTATGCCATTCCTACACAGAGTGCGGCGGGGCAGGTCTATTTCATCGACGTTCCCGGTTCCAAACAGTCGGTCTTGCGGATCGGCGCGCTCGTCCCGGCCGCTGATCATCCTGATTTCAACAAGATCAGCTTTACAAATGAAAAGCTGGGCGGCGGTATTTCCGGTGATCTGGGACAGATGCTGCGAATTGAAAAAGGCTATACCTATGGAGCGGGCAGCTTCGTCTCCAAAGGTGTCGTCGAACGGCCCTTCACCCTGTCTACCAGTGTGCGCGCCAATGCGACTGGCGACAGCCTGTCGATCATTCGCGACATGGTGCAGGCGCACGGATCGACCTATGATGCGGCAGCCGTCGAAACGACGCAGCAGAAAGTCATCAAGGAGGGCGCCAGGGCCTTTGAAAGCCTCGGCGCAAAACTCGGCACGCTGCGCGAAATCAGCCGTTTCAATCTGCCCAATGACTATGTCGAACAGGAGCAGGCGGAGCTTGTCACCATGACGGCAGACGATTTCCGCGACACGGCGGATCGCTATCTGGTCGAGGACGCGATGGTCTATCTCGTCGTCGGCGATGCGGAGACGCAATTGGACGCAGTTCAGGCCTTCGCGACAGCGGCGGGCAAGGGCAAGGTGGTGCAGCTCGACATTTACGGTCAGCCTGTCGACTAGACTGATCGGCAGCGCGTCGAGCCAAGATTGAGCGGATCAATCGCCTGAGGGGTGATGATCCGGTTTGGCCAGATCCTTTTTGGCTTGGCCCTTTTTGGTCGGGGGCTCATTCGTCTGGTCCTTGCGCTTCCAGTTCTCCGGCACCACGCCATGTTCGCCGAAGGATGTGAATTTGCCTTCCTCGGCCCTGTGGTGGATCTGCAGGTTGAACAGGACGGCCTTGAAGACCGGGAGGAGCAGCAGGATCGAGCCGAGGCCGATGATTGTCATGACGATCATGGTGATGACGAAGCCCAGTCGTGTCTCCGGCACCAGCCCGGCAATGACGAAGGCGGGCGTGAAGATGATCAGGGCGAGGAAGCCGACGAAAAAGGCCGGGCCGTCAGCCGTATCGGCGACCGCGAAGCTCTGCCCGCAGACATCGCATTCATCCTTGAATTTCAGATAGCGGTAAAACAGCTTGCCGCGTCCGCAATTCCCGCAGCGCAGGCGGATGCCGGTCTCGACGGGGGAGCGGCCATGATAGCGTCTGTTCATGCCCAGCGTCGTACCGGATCAGTGGCGCTGAAGAAAGTCGGCCAAGCGGGCAGCTTGGATGCAGAAATGCCGTATCCGTCAGGACCCGGTCACCATCCGCGTCAGCCAGACACCCCCGACGGCGCAAGTCGCCGTCAGAACCGTGCCCCAGACGATGTCAACGAACACCATCTTGATCGGCCAGCCTTGCAGCGTTGCCAGATTGGTCATGTCGTAAGTGGCATAACAGAAGAAGCCGAACAAACCGCCATAGATCGCCGTCTTCATCAGCGATCCGCCGGACAGGCCGTGATGGCTGGCAAAGATCAGAATGCCGACGATGTAAAGCGAATAGAAGAGTAGCGCTGCGCCCCAGCGGACATTCTCCGCCATCAGGCTGCCGAGTTGCCCGGCATAGAAATCCTTCGCAAAAACGCCGAGCCAGAGCAGGTCGACGACGAGGAAGACGAACAGGGTTGCCACATAGGCGATGATCCAGGTGGAGAGGGGAATTGTGTCGGTCATGCTACTGCATACGCATGAACCCTTGATCGGGACGAAAATTGACCGCGATTCAACACGAGTTGCGGTTTTGCCGCACCTGCCCCGGCAATATTCGGGCTACGATCGCTCAGGGAACTGAGATAGTCTGACAGTCGGATATCATGGTCGGCGTCACACTCGGACGTCACAGGAAGGGCGGTTATGCTAGTCGGTCTGTTCGAGGGGCTGGATGCGGTGCTTCTGGCGCGTATCCAGTTCGCCTTTACCGTATCCTTCCACTTTATCTTTCCGGCCTTCACGATCGGCCTGGCCAGCTATCTGGCCGTATTGAACGGTCTTTATCTGCGAACGCATGACAGCAAATATCTGAATTTGTTCAAGTTCTGGGTGAAGATATTCGCCATCACCTTCGCCATGGGCGTGGTGAGCGGGATCACGATGAGCTACCAGTTCGGCACCAACTGGTCGGTCTTCTCGGACAAGGCTGGGCCCGTGATCGGGCCGTTAATGGCCTATGAGGTGCTGACGGCCTTCTTCCTCGAAGCCGGATTTCTCGGCATCATGCTGTTCGGGCGGTCGCGTGTCGGGCCCGGCCTGCACATGTTCGCCTGCATCATGGTGGCGTTCGGCACTGCCCTGTCAGCGACCTGGATCCTGTCCGTGAATAGCTGGATGCATACGCCGACGGGATATGCAATCGCCGAAAATGGTCAGTTCGTGCCGGTCGACTGGCTGGAGATCATGTTCAATCCGAGCTTTCCCTACCGTCTCGCCCATACGCTGACGGCGGCCTATCTGACCACGGCCTTCATTGTCGGTGGCGTGGGGGCGTGGCACTTACTGCGTGATCACGATCATGACCGCATTCATCAGGGCACGCGCACCATGTTTTCCATGGCGATGTGGATGGCTGCTATTGTTGCGCCGCTGCAGATCGTTCTGGGCGATCTGCACGGGCTCAATACGCTGGAACATCAGCCGCAAAAGGTCATGGCCATGGAAGGCCATTATGAGAGTCATCCAGACGGAGCGCCGCTCTATCTGTTCGGTATTCCGAACGAGGAAAAGCAGCGGCTCGATTATGCGATCGGTATTCCCAAGGCGAGTTCGCTGATCCTCAAACATGACCTTAACGCCCCGCTCGACGGGCTCGACACGATCCCTGTGGCGGATCGCCCGCCTGTCGCGATCCTATTCTGGTCATTCCGGATCATGGTCGGGATCGGCTTTCTGATGCTGTTCGTCGGCCTCTGGTCGCTCTGGGCGCGCTACAGGCGGACGCTCTACACCAATCGCTGGCTGCACAGGGCGGCTCTGATCATGGGCCCGAGCGGTCTGGTCGCGGTTCTGGCCGGATGGATTACGACCGAAGTCGGACGGCAGCCCTATACGGTCTGGGGTCTGCTGCGCACATCGGAGAGCGCCAGCCCGCTCGACGCCCCGGCTGTGGGCACATCGCTACTGGCTTTCATCATCGTCTACTTCTTCGTCTTCGGGGCCGGGGTCTTTTATATTCTGCGCCTGATGCGCGCGGGACCGCATGTTTATGAGGGAGGCCTCGCGGAATTGGCTGATGGTCCGATCCGGACTGCCGGGATCACGCCTGCGCAGCAAAGTCAGGCCAAAGACAAGAAAGAGGAGGGCTGACAGATGGAAATCGTTCCATGGCTCGCCTATAGCTGGGCCTTCCTGCTGGCATTGGCCGTCTTCATCTATGTCGTGCTGGACGGGTTCGATCTCGGACTCGGTATTCTCTATCCGTTCTTTCCGGACAGGCGCGATCGCGACCTGCTGATGAATACGGTCGCTCCGGTCTGGGACGGCAACGAGACCTGGCTGGTGCTGGGCGGCGGCGGGCTGTTTGCCGCATTCCCGATGGCTTACGGTATCGTGATGCCAGCGCTCTACGCGCCGATCATCGCCATGCTGCTGGCGCTGGTCTTTCGCGGCGTCGCCTTTGAATATCGCTGGCGGACCGAGCGCTGGCTCAAATACTGGGACTGGGCCTTTATCGGCGGCTCAGTCGTCGCCGCCTTTTCTCAAGGTATCGCGCTCGGCGCGCTGGTTCAGGGGATCGAGGTCGCCGACCGCGCCTATGCGGGCGGCTGGTGGGATTGGTTGAGCCCGTTTTCGCTGCTATGCGGCGTGGCCGTGATTGTCGGCTACGCGCTACTCGGCGCGACGTGGCTGATCATGAAAACCGATGGTCCCGTGCAGGACCGCGCAAGAAAACTGGCCTGGATTTTCGGAATCGCGACCGTGCTATGCATTGGGGCAGTCAGCCTGATCACGCCGTTCCTGGACAGTGTCTATTATTATCGCTGGTTTGAAATGCCGGGCCTGCTGATTTCAGCGCCCGTGCCGATGGCGGTTGCCATCATTCTGTTCTTGCTGTTCCGCTCGCTACGGGTGCACCACCATGAATACAGGCCCTTCATCCTATCCCTGATCCTGTTTGCGCTCTGTTTTGTCGGTCTTGGCATTTCGATCTTCCCGGATCTGATCCCGCCCGACGTCACCATACTCGATGCGGCGACACCCTATAACTCCCAGATCTTCATGTTTGTCGGTGCCGTCGTGCTGCTGCCGCTGATCTTGGGCTATACGGCCTATGCCTATTGGGTGTTTCGCGGCAAGACCGATCCGGATGAGGGGTATCATTGATGCGGGACCCCGCCGGAAACTGGGGATCGCGTCTGGTCTGGTTCGTCGGCCTGTGGGCGGCGGGGGTTCTAGCCGTGACGATCATTGGTTTCGCGATCCGGGCGATGATCCTTTAAGCGGCTAGATAGACGCCACAGCCTCTTGCCCGATGTGATCTGCCTGCTAAGCGCGCGAAGGGACTCATGAATTTCGCATCCGTCACATTTCTGTTCTTCTTCCTGCCCGTCATCGTCGCGCTCTACTTCGTGTTGCGCAGTCGCGGGGCGCGGAACGTCTTCCTGCTGATTGCGAGCCTGTTCTTCTACGCCTGGGGCGAGGGGGCGGGGCTGTCGCTGCTGCTGATCTCGATCATGATGAACCATGAATTCTCGCTGCGGATAGCAAAGCGGCCGCAGCCTTGGCTCGCTATTGGGATAACGGCCAATCTGGCGCTGCTGGTGGCATTCAAATATCTCGGCCTGATCACTGAAACAGTCGGCCTGCCCAGGATCGAGCCGCGTCTGCCGCTCGGTATTTCCTTCTACACCTTCCAGGCAATGAGCCTGCTGATCGATGTGTCGCGCGGATCGAAACCGGCGACGAATGCGATCAGGACCGGACTCTATATCAGCATGTTCCCTCAGCTGATCGCCGGGCCGATCGTTCGCTGGGACGAAATCAGGGCGCAGATCGTCGAGCGGCGCGAAAGCTGGGACCGGTTCTGCGATGGTACAAAGCTGTTCATGCTCGGTCTGGCGCAGAAGGTCCTGATCGCAGACGTGATTGCGCAGGTGGCCGATAGCGCCTTTGGTGCGGATGCAACGACGCTAGGCCCGACCGCCGCCTGGATCGGCTTGGCGGCCTTTACGCTGCAGATCTATTTTGACTTTGCGGGCTATTCGAACATGGCGATTGGGCTCGGGCGTATTTTCGGGTTCGAGCTGCCGCGCAACTTCGAGCATCCCTATAGTGCGGCGAGCTTTCAGGAGTTCTGGCGGCGCTGGCATATGACCCTGTCGCGCTGGTTTCGGGACTATCTCTATATACCGTTGGGCGGTTCACGTGATGGTGCGGCGCGGACCTATCGCAACCTTCTGATCGTCTTCGTCTTGTGCGGCCTGTGGCACGGCGCGGCATGGACATTCCTGCTATGGGGTCTCTGGCACGGCGTCTTCCTGATTGGGGAACGGCTGGCAAGATCGCGTGGTTTTCCGAAAATGCCCCGCCTGATCGGCGTCATCTACACGGTGCTGTTCGTATCGTTGGGCTGGGTCCTGTTCCGGGCGGATAGTCTGCCACATGCCTTGGCCTATTGGGCTGCGCTGATCCCTGGTGGCGAGGGAGGAGACATGATCGGCGTGCCACAAAGTGCGGCCTTTGCCATGATCGTGGGGGCGCTACTGGCCTGGGATGGCTGGAAAGGGCTTGGAGCGCGCATCAGGACACCCGAACTGGTTGGTACGACGCTCAGCTGGACCTTGATCGCAGGCCTCACAATCTTATGCTTTGCCGCCGTGGCGTCGACGACCCATCAACCTTTCCTGTATTTCCGTTTCTAGGCAGGATCGCAGGGACTGCGTTCGACGCAGACACATGCTTCCGGGCTGCGCGAAACTTTGCTAAAGAGACGGTCGGTCGCGGCAAAATGTTGCGGCCAAGGTGATTTGGAGACCCAAGCCATGCAGAAATGGACCCCGTCCAGCTGGCGAACGAAACCTGCAAAACATATTCCGGACGACTATCCGGATATGGACGCGTTGCATGCCGTCGAGGACACGCTGCGGGGTTATCCGCCGCTTGTCTTTGCGGGTGAAGCGCGACGTCTGAAGGCGCGGCTGGCCGAAGTTGCCATGGGCAAGGCCTTTTTGCTGCAGGGCGGGGATTGCGCGGAGAGCTTCAAGGAGTTCCATCCCGACAATCTGCGCGACATGTTCCGGGTCATGATGCAGATGGCGGTCGTGCTGACCTATGGCGGCGGGCAACCTGTCGTGAAACTGGGCCGCATTGCTGGCCAGTTCGGCAAACCTCGCAGTTCACCCATCGAGGAACGGGACGGGCTGACCCTGCCAAGCTATCGCGGTGATAACATCAACGGCATGGCTTTCGAACCCGACGCGCGGACGCCCGATCCCGAACGATTGCTGAAAGCCTATGGCCAATCGGCAGCGACCCTGAACCTGCTGCGGGCCTTCTCGACCGGCGGCTACGCCAATTTGCGTAATATCCACAAATGGACGCTGGGCTTCGTCTCGGATTCTGCTGCCAGCCAGCGCTATGAAGCGCTTTGCAACACGATAAGCGATGCGCTCGATTTCATGGAAGCCTGCGGGGTTACGCCGCAATCGACGCCACAAATGTCGGCAACGGATTACTACACGTCGCATGAAGGGCTGCTGCTCGGCTATGAAGAGGCGATGACCCGCATCGATAGTATGACGGGCCGCTGGTACGATACATCGGCGCATATGCTGTGGATCGGCAACCGCACGCGTCAGCTCGATCACGCCCATGTCGAATTCTTCCGCGGTATCGAAAACCCGATCGCGATGAAAATCGGCGACGGTCTGGAACCTGACGAGTTGCTTCGCCTGACCGATGTGCTCAACCCTAATAATGAACCTGGACGTCTGACCCTGATTGCCCGCTATGGACACGACAAGGTTGCCAAAGGTCTGCCGACGCTGGCTCGTGCCATCAAGGCGGCAGGCAAGCATGTCGTATGGTCCTGTGATCCGATGCATGGCAATACGATCAAGACCGCATCGGGCTTCAAGACCCGTCCCGTCGATCACATCATGTCCGAAGTCCGCACCTTCATGCAGGTCCTGCATAGTGAGGGCTGCTGGCCCGGCGGCGTGCATTTCGAAATGACGGGGCAAGACGTGACGGAATGTGTCGGCGGCGGTGTTCGTGCCGTGGCCGAGGAGGATCTGTCCTCACGCTATCACACCCATTGCGATCCGCGACTCAATGCCGATCAGGCGCTGGAGCTGGCCTTTCTGATTGCGGAAGAACTGAAGAGCTATCGCAGCGGTGAGGCGACTCGCCAAGCCGTCTAGGCGCGCAACAAGTCTAGGCAGCCAGGTGGGCCGCTTCGGCGGCCTCTCTGATGATCGGGACGAGCTGTAGAAGCAGTGCGACCGATTGCGCGATGAGCGACGTGATCATCACGGCGACGAACAGGATCAGCGCAATGACGATTGACTTGGGAATCGCGCTGTCTCTCGGATGACCTGCAAAGGGGCCCCGTAAGGTCGTCATCACGTAAAATATCAGGATAACCAGAATCTGAACGAGCGAGAGCAGCGTGATACCCGTCGGCGGAATGAGCAGGAGCAGGAATGTGGCGAGCATGTTGATCACACTGGCCGGGATGATGATCGCAAACAGATAGCGCAATCTGACGATATAGGTGAGGGGCTCGCCCCAGAACCGCAGAAATGTGGCCAGCATCATCATCATGGCCATCATGATGAAAGGCTGGATCAGCATGGCGAGGTCGAAACTTCTCTGCACGACGGCGCGCCAGTCAACATCAGGAACGATGCTCGCATCCTCACCCGCACCGGCCATGAAACCCGCTTCGATCTGCTGCGTCGTGATTGTCATCAGACTGCCGTCCGGCTTGCCCCAGATGAACTGGGTGGCCACCGTGATTGCGATAAGGCCCAGCCAAAGGCGCGGGGATGGGGTAAAACGATAGCGTCCCCAATCGATGGTCTTTGCGGCTGCGAAGTAATCTGCTGGTGAGACAAAGAGCGTGGTCAGCGACCGCAGACTTCGTTTGTTCAGCCCCAATATGTCTTCGAGCAGTTCCTCCGAGCCCGGCTGACGGTCGCTGAATGACCCGGTCGTTCCGATGTCAGCCGAGAGTTCCGACAATTTCGGTCGGACTGTGTCCGTGTCATCCGACATAATGCGCTCCGCCCAAAGAAAAGGCCGCTCCAACTATGCTGGAGCGGCCGGATCGTGTCGAGTGGGAAGAGACCTAGAGGTCTTTCAGGCCCACGCTTGGTTTGAACTGAGCGGAGGTCTTTTCCTTGCTCATCATCTGTTCGCCTGTCTGCGGGTTCCGCATCTGGCGGGCAGGGCGATGCTTGGCGATGAATTTGCCGAAACCGGGCAGGTTCACTTCATTGCCGGCTTTCAGCTCGGCTGTGATGATATCCAGAACGCCGTTCAGGGCGTCGCCAGCGGCAGACTGGCTGGTGTCGAGATGGTCAGCCAGTTTGCCGACGAGTTCTTTCTTGTTCATCGTAGATACTCCTTCGATGTAAGCCCCTTGCCGAAGTGGGGGAGGCAATTGTGCAAAGCCTACCCATTCGGCTCCCCCTGTCACGAAAAACCCCACAAAACTGCGGTTTTTAGGGTGTATAAGCGACTTTTCAGTGTCTGAAGTGGCCCGGGAGAGGCACAATCCACGCGATTTCGACCATTTAGAGGCGAATCATTTTCGTAACGAAATGCAACTTGCCGCATCCGAACGGGGGCCTATGAGGTCGGATATGACGGAAGAACTCAAGGTTGGGCTGGTCGGTGCCGGCGTCTTTGCAGGTTACCATGCGGGGAAAGTGGCGGCCCATTCGCGGGCGTCGCTGAGCGGAGTGTTCGAGCCGGATCAGTCGCGGGCCGAAGCGCTCGCTGCGCAGCATGGTTGTGACGCCTTCAGTGATCTCGACCGTCTGGCTTCAGCGTCGGATGCGCTGATCATCGCCAGTCCGGCCAGCTATCACGCGGGCGCCGCCATCAAGGGATTGCTCGCAGGCTGTCATCTGCTGGTCGAGAAGCCACTCGCGACAAGTGTTGCGATCGCCGAGGCGATCGTGAACGAAGCGGGTCGCATCGGTCGTGTGTTGCAAGTAGGCCATCAGGAACGGATCGTTATGGAGGCCATCGGGTTGAAGGCTGTCGATGCGACTCCTCGAGAAATCCGTATCGTGCGGAACAGCCCGCGCGCGACCCGAAATCTGGATACCAGCATTGTCATGGACATGATGGTGCATGACCTGGATCTGCTGAACTGGCTCTACGGGTCCCCGGCATGGATCAGTGCGGAGCAGACGCGCTCGATCTATTCCGAACATATTGACGAAGCCCGGGCCGAGCTCGGTTATGAAGGCATGACGGCCTATCTGCAGTCGTCGCGCGATGCGGACAGCCGCCGCCGCTGGGTGCTCGATTATGCGGACGGGACGGTCGCCATCGATTTCGGTGACAAGACGCTGCGTCATGACACGCCGTTTGCGCTCAATCCTGATTTCGGAGACGACCCGGCTGTCCAGGACAGTCTCGCCGCAGCCTTCGACCGTTTTGTCCGGGCCTGCCTTGACGGCACACCGCCACTCGCGTCAGGTGCAGATGGGCTGGCTGCCGTGAGTGTGGCCGCTGCGATCGAGGGAACACCATGAACCGTTTGGCTAAAATCACGCTGACAGGTGCGGGCCTGCTGGTTCTGGGGGCTGCGGCGCTCCTGGTTTTCAAGGGTGATGACATTCGCCGTCTGGCGACCGTCAATACACTGTTCGACGCTGACAGGATCGTCGACAATTTCTCTAATATGGACCGGGCCTTCCTGACGCGCGATCTGTCCGTAACGCTGGCTGACGACTGGGCCGAGGATCCCCAGCCTTTGCCGGAGATGGTCGACATTGCCGGAACGGAGCGTCCACTCGCAGACGTGCTGGAGGAACTCGACACGACGGCGCTGGTCATCATCCGCGACGGGCAGTTGATCCATGAAAGCTATTATCGGGACACGCGTGCGGATGACCGCCGGATCAGCTGGTCCGTCGCGAAATCCTTCATGTCGGGCCTGTATGGAAAAGCGCTGGAAACGGGCGACATTGCCAGCCTCGACGACGAGATCACCCAATATGTGCCAGATCTGAAAGGCACGGCCTATGAGGGTGCCACGCTTCGCAACATCCTGAATATGAGCAGCGGCATTCGCTATAATGAGGATTATCTCGACCAGTCATCAGACATTAACAAGATGGGCCGCACGATCGCGCTGGGCGGATCGCTGGACACCTATACGACGAGCCTGAAAGACCGTCAGTTCGAACCGGGCACTGACTGGCAATATGTGTCGATGGATACGCATGTGGCCGCCTGGGCGCTGCGTAACGCGACGGGCAAGAGTTTGCATGAGCTCTGGGAAGAGACTTATGGGCCGCTGGGCTTTCGTCAGCCGCCTTTCTACCTGACAGACGGTGAGGGTGTGGCCTTTGCGCTGGGCGGGCTCAACCTGACGACGCGCGATTATGCCAAATTCGGGCAGCTTTTCCTGCAGGGCGGCGAATGGAACGGGCAGCAGCTTATCCCGGCAGACTGGGTGGCGCAGTCGACGGTCCACAGTGCGCCCGCCATGTCGGACCGGGGCGTCGGCTATGGCTATCAATGGTGGGTGCCCATGCCCGCCGCGCAGGACTATTTCGCCGTCGGGATTTATGGTCAGTATGTCTATGTCGATCCCAAGACCAATATCGTCATTGCCAAGAACGCCGCCGACCGCGAATTCATGTTCGCCGACGAGGTCGGCATGCATTCGATGAACAAGAATATCGAACTGATGCGCAGCTTGGCAGAACGGTTGGCGGAATAGACTAACCCGCCTCCTTGCGAGGACGGGTCGTCCTCGGCTCGCTTTCAGCGAGATGATGTCTTCCATCAGGCCTTTCGTGCCCGAATGGATGGTGAGCGCGCTCGCCGTCCGGCAATCGATTTCAGCGCTTCGAGCGCGTTCAGGCGTAGCATGGCAGGGTTGTCCGCCATGACTTTCGCCGCGTTAAGCAATGTCCGCGTTTCCGCGGTCGCTTCGTAATGCTAAGATATCATCTAAACTAGGAATTATGCCTCCGTAAGTTCGATGATTTGAAATCGATTCAATTGATCACAAAAACCGCAGCCGTTGGAAATATCAGTGACCGATGCGAGGCGAATTTAGGACGCTCCTCTATTATCCTGGTTATGCTTTGAAGCATGCGGGACGCTTTCTTAAGGTCATGCTTTCGACCTCTCCGAGACCCCCTCTCCCCGAGTTGTAGCTTTCATATCGATTGGCATATCCGGTATGCTCAGTGTTTCAACAAATGCTACGAATTCGGGCGCGAACACGGCCTTGCGCCCATCCCACCAAAACTGGATACCTTCACGCGCGCGGAATATCGACATGAACTGAGTCGTTGATTGAAAATATGTCTCTTCGACGAAGCCACTTTTATATTGGTAATAGACATTCTCAAAATGTTTGTAGAGGCCGAGAAGAATGGCATTTACCATCTCTGAATCTCTTCGCCCAAGCTGTTTATAAGCTACCACTGAGAACCATGCCTCAAAAAACATGTCGCTCTCGTCAGGCAAAGTCATCACTAGATTTATGAAACTGTCCGAAATTTCCTGATGCATTTGTGCCCTGGCGAGCCGATTACCATCCCGTATTTGAATGCCCACAAAAACAAGCGAGATAAGAATCGCGACTACAGCGACTGTTTGGCCGATGTAATAGATAGTTTCCAATGACATGAGAGCCCCCTTCGGCAATGTGAAACTGCCAATGTCTCGTGGAAAAATCCAGGGGTATGTTCTGTGAATCAATATGTTGATCGATGGATTGGATCCTCATCGAGTGACCGTATTTGGGCGTTTGAAGCCGCTCGCGCGGGCGGAATGCGATGCATCCTTAACTGCTTAACTTTAGGTGATTGCAGTTTATCGAATCCGTAGCCAACCCGAACTCATCGAACCGAAATCGATCGCCTGATCCCCATGCATTCAACAGCCACCACGTCGTCATCCGGCTCAAGCATACGGCACTCGCAAAGCGATCCGCACTGGCCGGGTGATGATTCCGGACCGTTAGAGCTCGGCTGCCTTCGCAGCGGAGACAGCCCATTCGTGGCGAGTTTTCCGTAACGCAAGAAAAAATTGAAAAAGGTCAGATAGGATAGCTGAGTTCCATGACCTTCGCCATGTTGAGATTGACGGGATTTTGATATCTTCCCATGGGTCTTTGCGAGTGGTAGCCGCGGCGGACAGAGAGAGGTTTATGTTCAATTTTATCGCGGAACTTCGACGGAGACATGTCCTCCGTGTCGCCGGCGCCTATGCTGTGGTCGGCTGGCTGCTCGCTCAGGTTTCCGTGACGCTTGAAACAGCACTCGAGCTGCCGAACTGGTTTGATACGGTGATCGTCTCCACGCTCCTGATTGGCTTTCCTATCGCTTTGCTGTTGGCTTGGGCCTTCGAAATCACGCCGGAGGGCGTCAAGCGGAGCAGCGCGGAAGACGGTACGGAAATCAAGGCGATGCGGGCGACAGATTACGCCGTGATCGCGGGACTACTCCTTGTTTCTGCACTAGCCGCTTGGCAGTTGGCAGGTATTGGCGGCGAAACAGGGGCTGATAAACCCACCCTCAATCGTGTCGTTGAGGCTGAAATGTCGAGTCCGGAGGTGGACACCAACCCCGTCAATGTCGCATCGATCGCCGTCTTGCCCTTCGCCGATCTGTCGGCCGACGGAGATCAGGAGTATTTCTCTGATGGTATCGCCGAAGAAATCCTCAATGTGCTCGCACGCGTCGACGGGTTGAAAGTCGCGTCCCGGACGTCCTCCTTTCAGTTCAAGGGGCGTGACGGGATCAACATTCCGGACGTGGCTCAGACGCTGGAGGTCGCACATGTGCTGGAAGGCTCTGTCAGAAAAGCGGGCGACACTGTCCGTATCACGGCACAGCTGATCAGAGCGGATTCCGACACGCATTTATGGTCTCAGACCTTTGATCGTCGCCTTACAGTCGAGAACATCTTCGAAATTCAGGATGAGATCGCGACCGGAATCGTGTCCCAGTTGGGAGACCAGATGGATCTGGGTCGCGTCAACACGCTGCGTTTCACGGCGGCTGCCGACACTGACAATCTTCGCGCCTATGAAGCCTATCTGGAAGCGCGTGACCTTCTGTCTCAGCGCAGCAATGACAACCTGCTTGAGATTATCGGCAGGTTCGAGTTGGCGACACAACTCGACCCCAATTTTGGCCGGGCGTGGGAAGCGCTTGCCGCAGCTTATTACGTTGCGCCAACATTTTCTGTTGGGCGGGCAAGAGCCGTCGATTTCGATAAGAACGCCAAAGAGGCCGCAGAAGCCGCACTGGCCATCAATGATCAGCTTCCGCTTGCTATCGCAATATCCAGCGGTGGCAATCTCGGTTTTGGCGCGAACGACACCGTCGCCTGGATGGAGGGCGTCAATAAGGGCCTGTCTATTGATCCTGATGAAGCCGTTCTGATCGGATGGCGGGGTCAGTATCTGACGTCTCTAGGTTATTTTGAGAAAGGGGAAGCGGATCTGCGCCGCGCTCTTGAGATCGATCCACTGGATTGGATTTCGGCCTCTTGGCTTATCCGTAACCTCATCCTGCAAAGGCGCGTTGACGAAGCCTTGGGTTTCCTGACCGAACGCGCCGATCTCAGGTCTGCCAACGGCCCATTGCGGGGGACTCTTGCGCTCGCCTTGGCTGCCGAAGGGCGTCAATCCGAAGCCGAAGCCATGATGATTGATACGGCACCGCCGGGCATAGATGTTGAGCGCATGAAGATGGCTTTCTTCGATCCGGACGATAATCCTGAACAGGCAATCGCGGATTTCATGGCAGCGCTCGGCCCGTTTGCCCGGATGTTTGAAGAGATGGGAGGAATCCCTAGCGATATGCGTCATAATCTAGGCGATTATAAAAATATCACAGCGGAGAATACGCGCTTCTGGGAAACGATCGTCTGGCTTTGGAACCGTCCGGACTTTATGCAATCGCCACATCGCTACCGACTCATGCAGGAACAGGGTTTTGTCGACTATTGGCGCGTCCACGGCTTTCCGCCGCAGTGCAGACAGATCGATCCTTTGCCTGATGGTCGTGACTTTGGGTGTGACTGAACTCACCGGAACAGGCTTTTGTTTCGTCCGATGATGGACCTTGAGAGTGCGCTCACCTAGACAGCCTCCATGACCGATCGCCTGCGCATTGCCTCCTGCCAGCTCAACCCCGTTGTCGGTGATATTTGGGGAAATGAGGCGAAGATGGATGCCGCCTATGCGCGGGCCAAATCCGATGGTGTGGATATTGCTGTCTTCCCGGAACTGATGATCCTGGGCTATCCGCCTGAAGACCTCGTCTTGCGGCCGACCGTAATCGATGATTGCCGCAAGGCCTGCGAACGTCTGGCGGGAAAAACCACCGATGGTCCGGCGCTTCTGACGACATCGCCCTGGCTTGATCATGGCAATCTCTACAATGCGGCGCTCTGGATGGAAGCGGGTAAAATCAAGCACGTAAGGCTGAAACATCATCTGCCAAACTATGGTGTGTTTGACGAGGCGCGCGTATTTACGCGCGGGCCTCTTCCCATGCCAATCACGTTCAAGGGCGTGACCATCGGGCTGCCGATCTGTGAAGATTTGTGGCAGCCGGGTGTCGCCGACCATCTGGCCGATCACGGCGCGGAGATCATGCTGTCGCCCAACGGCTCGCCTTGGCGACGGACCGCCCATGCGGAACGCACGGCGGCACTGGGCGAAAAGGTCTTCAATGAGGGTCTGCCGCTTGTCTATGTCAATCAGATAGGCGGTCAGGACGAGCTGGTCTTCGACGGATCCAGTTGGTCCATGGCGGCTGACGGCACGATCGTGCAGTCGCTCAAAAGCTTCGTAGAAGATTATGATGTGGCGGAATGGGAGATGCACGACGGCACATGGGTATGTGTGTCGGCCAAGACGGAGGCGCATTTGTCGGGCCTTGAGGCGGACTGGCGCGCCTGCTGCTTGGGCCTGGGCGATTATGTCAACAAGAACGGGTTCAAGCAGATCGTCCTTGGCCTGTCCGGTGGCGTGGATAGCGCCATTTGCGCCGCGATCGCGACGGATGCGCTGGGCCCTGAGCGTGTCTGGTCCGTAATGATGCCGAGCGAATATACGTCGGGCGACAGTCTCGAGGATGCCAAGGACTGTGCGAATGCACTTGGCATTCGCTACGACATCATACCGATCCGTCCGGCGCGGGATGCGTTTTCCGACATGCTTGCCCCACTTTTCGACGGGCTGGAGCCCGACACGACCGAAGAGAATATTCAATCGCGCATTCGGGGTCTGACCTTGATGGCGATCAGTAACAAGTTCGGGCCGATGCTGGTCACGACGGGCAACAAGTCCGAAATGGCCGTCGGTTACGCCACCATTTATGGGGACATGTCGGGCGGCTACAATCCGATCAAGGATCTCTACAAGACCGAAGTCTTCGACCTCTGTAACTGGCGGAACGCGAACAATCCGGACGACATGCTGGGTGGGGATCGCCCAATTCCCGAACGCATCATCACCAAGCCGCCCTCGGCGGAGTTGCGCGCCGATCAGAAGGATAGCGATAGCCTGCCCGACTATCCGGTGCTGGATGACATTCTGATGGGGCTGATCGAACAGGAACTTCCGGTCGAGGATATTGTCGCGCGGGGGCATACGCGGGGTGATGTCATCCGTATCCAGCGCTTGCTTTACATCGCCGAATATAAGAGACGGCAGGCCCCACCCGGCGTGAAGATCGGTTCGAAGAATTTCGGTCGCGACCGCCGTTATCCGATCACCAATCGCTATCGCGACCGTTTCGACGATTGACCGCATCATGACCAGCTCAACCACGCAGACTCGGGTCCGTTTCGCGCCCAGCCCGACCGGTAAGCTCCATGTCGGCAATGTCCGCACGGCGCTGATGAATGTGCTGCATGCGCGCAAGTCCGGTGGCACCTTCATTCTGAGGATCGATGACACGGATACGACGCGTGGCAGTGCGGAACTGGAGCAGGGGCTAAAGGATGATCTCAGCTGGCTGGGACTGCATTGGCAGGAAACATTCAACCAGTCGGACCGGTTCAAGCTTTATGACGAAGCCGCTGAAAAGCTGAAAGATATGGGTCTGCTCTACCCGGCCTATGACACGTCGGAAGAGCTGGACCGTCAACGCAAGCTGCAAGCCGTGAAAGGCAAGCCGCCCATCTATGACCGCCGGGCGCTGGAGCTGACGGATGCTCAGAAGGCGGCCTATGAAGCCGAAGGCCGACAGCCGCACTGGCGCTTCAAACTGTCGGGCCAGTCCGTCAGCTGGACAGATATGGTTCGGGGTGAGCAAAGCATCGAGACGAGCAGTATTTCCGATCCCGTCCTGATCCGCGGTGACGGGACCTATCTTTACACGCTGCCGAGCGTTTTTGACGATATCGAGTCCGGCATCACCCATGTCATTCGCGGTGAGGACCATGTCACGAATAGCGGCGCGCAGATCGAGATCTTCCGCGCCCTTCAGGGTGATATGGGGGGCGGGACGGAACCCCGCTTCGCCCATACGCCACTGCTGGTCGACAAGGATGGCGGCAAGCTCTCCAAACGTCTCGATAGCCTGTCCATGAGGCAGCTGCGCGAAGACGGCTATGAGCCGATGGCGATCCTGTCGCTGCTGGCCAAAATCGGCACGTCTGACCCGGTCGAGGAGCGTTTTACCTTGAAGCAGCTGGTCGAGGAGTTCTCCTTCGACAAGATTGGACGTGCCCCGGCCCGGTTTGACGATGACGAATTGCGCGGTCTGAATGCGAAGATCCTGCACGAAACACCCTACGCGCAGGTGAAGGACCGACTGGACGCGCTTGGCGTCGCAGGCGGCGAAGCCTTCTGGCTGGCGATTCGCGACAATATCGATGTGGTCGATGATGCGGCGGGCTGGAACACGATCCTGTTCGCGCCCATGGCCGGTCTGATCGACGCGGACGACAAGACCTTCTGCGATACGGCAGCAGAACTTCTGAGCGACGAGACGGACTGGTCCGGCCTGATCAAAACACTCAAGGCGCATACGGACCGCAAGGGCAAGGGTCTGTTCATGCCGCTGCGCAAGGCGCTGACTGGGCGTAATCACGGTCCGGAAATGGGGCCGCTGCTCAGCCTGATGGGGCCGGAGCGCGCGCGGGCCCGTCTGCGGGGCGAAACCGCCTGATGCCGGACCCGCAGGGGGACAGGCTCGCCCGGCAGGGGCGTCAATCGATCGAAGCCGGGAGTAAAAGCTTCGCGCTTGCCTCCCGGGTCCTGCCACCTCGCATTCGCGATGATGCCTCCATGCTCTATGCTTGGTGCCGCTATTGCGATGACGTCATTGACGGACAAGAAATGGGTCACGGCCAGATCGCGGATTATCGCGACGGACAAGCGGAACGGTTGAAAAAGCTCCGCGACCAGACGCGGGCTGCCCTACATGGTCAGGCCACAGACCCCATCTTTCAGGGTCTGGCACGTGTCGTGGAACGAAATGATATCCCGCACCGCCACGCATTCGAGCTGCTGAAAGGGTTCGAGATGGACGCTGAGGAGCGCGTCTATCATACAATCGATGATCTACTCGATTATGCCTACCATGTAGCCGGCGTAGTCGGTGTGATGATGGCGATGATCATGGGTACGCGCGACGCGCCGACGCTCGACCGGGCCAGTGATCTGGGACTGGCCTTTCAGCTGACGAACATCGCCCGCGACGTCATCGACGATGCGCGGGCTGACAGGGTGTTCGTGCCGCAATCGCTGCTGATCCGGCACGGCGCGCCTGTCGCACCGGATTTGCTGAAACAGCATGCCAACTGGCCCGCGGCACACAAGGCTGCCATCGATCTGATCGATATAGCGGAAGACTATTACGCGTCAGCCCGGACGGGCATTCGCGCGCTGCCCTTCCGGTGCGCTTGGGCAATCAGCGCGGCGCTGAGCGTGTACCGCGAAATCGGCGAAGTGTTGCGGGTTGGCGGTCCGGAAGCCTGGCACGGTCGGGTCGGGGCCAGCGCTAGCCGGAAAATGCGTCTGGCCGTCAGGGCGGGCAGGCCTGCGCTCATGCGGTCTTTTGTCAGAGAGGTTCCGCGGGACGGGTTTTACATGCGGCCTGCCGACTAGTTCCGGTCGAACCGGACGCTCTGCTCGGCCGCACGAAAGAGGGCGGCGGCCTTGTGCTTCGTTTCCGCCCATTCATACTCCGGCGTTGAGTCCAGAACGATCCCGGCTCCGGCGCGGACGTGCAGCATGTCATCCTTTACGATCCCGGTGCGGAGCGCGATCGCCGTGTCCATATCGCCATTAGCGCTGACATAGCCCACCGCACCGGCATAGATGCCGCGCTTTTCATCCTCCAGCTCGTCAATGATCTCCATCGCCCGGACCTTCGGCGCGCCAGAGACGGTCCCGGCGGGAAATCCCGCCATCAGCGCATCGATACAGTCCAGATCTTCACGGATATCGCCTTCGACATTGGACACGATATGCATGACGTGGCTGTAGCGTTCGACGATGAAACGTTCCGTCACACGCACGCTGCCCGCCTTGACCACGCGGCCGACATCGTTGCGACCGAGGTCGAGCAGCATCAGATGCTCGGCGCATTCTTTCGGATCGGCGAGAAGGCTGCGTTCATTTTCAATGTCTTCCGCCAAAGTCTTTCCACGCGGGCGCGTGCCTGCAATCGGACGGATTGTGACCACACCGTCGCGCAAGCGGACGAGAATTTCCGGGCTGGAGCCGATAATCTGATGATCGTCGAAATCCAGGAAATAGAGAAAAGGCGAGGGATTCATCCGACGCAGAGCCCGGTAGAGCGCAAAGGGGCTGGCCACCATCGGTGCGCTCAGCCTTTGTCCGATCACGACCTGAAACACATCGCCGGCCAGAATATAGTCGCGCGCGGCTTTTACGCGATCAGAAAATACCGGTAGATCCGTGCCCAAGGCAGGCGCAATCTCCGGCACCTGAACCGACGAAGACGGCGAGGCGGGTGTCGGACCGTCCAGGTCGGCAATCGTGGACTCGATCCGCGACTGCGCCGCATCATAATCTCCGCCCGGTGGAACCAGGGCCGCGACGATGATCTCCTGCTTGACCTGATCGAAAATGCATACGGTCCGCGGACGCACCATGATCGCATCGGGCGTGCCGATCGGATCGGGATTGGGCTGAGCCAGCACTTCCACATGACGGATCATGTCATAGCCCAGATAGCCGAACAGGCCGGCCGTCATCGGGGGCAGGTTGTCCGGCAGATCGAAGCGGCATTCAGAAATAAGGGCACGCAGTGCGTCCAACGGCTGGCCCGGCATGTCGGTATAGACGCCGCCATTGCGTGACAGCAAGGCCCTCTCACCGTCGCTGCGCCAGATCAGGTCCGGATCGAAGCCGAAGAAAGAAAACCGGCCGCGCTGTTCGCCGCCCTGAACGGACTCGAATAGAAACGCGTAAGGCTTGCCCAGTCCCGCCTTGATGAAGGCCGAGACAGGCGTGTCGATATCATTGATGACCCGGGCGAAGACGAGTTGAGGGGCGTCAGACGTACGAAACGCCTCACGTGATGGGGAGAGCTCAGGGGTCACGGCAGAGCTCGCGCGCTAGCTGGGCTGCTCCAGCCCGATGGCCGCGAGCATCTGGTCTTCGAAGATGCGCTGATCCTTATCCGTCGTGATCGCATTCTGGTAGGCGCGGCTGATGTCGAGCGCGATCTGTTCGGACAGGTTCTGGCGAATGATGTCGAGCATCTGGCCGCCAACGCGCTCACTATCCGTCGAGATCGAATCCAGCACACCGATTTCGTAGCGACCTTCCTTCCGGGCCGGGCCGCGTGCGATTTGGCCGACCTCCCCATCCAGCAGGCCGATAGTCACGGCAGCGGAAACGTCCGTCGGAGGGCTGACGCGCTGTATGGCGATCTCGCGCACGGTCGATCCGATTTCCTCGGCCACGACCTCCAGGCTTTCGCCCTCGCGAAGGCGAGTCGCGAGCTCCACACCTTTCTGGGTCAGGGCATCCGTCAGTTGCTGGCGTGACCACAATGCAGCGGCCAGATCGCGGACTTCGTCCAGCTCTCGTGGTCGCGCATCAATGATGTCCGTCACCCGGAAAATGGCCAGACCATTATTCGATGTCGGCGTAATGTCCGACTCGAAGCCTATATCGCTCGTGAAAACGGCCTGTAGCAGCCGGTCGTCGGATGCGATGCCCGGTATGGCGGAGAAGCCGGACAGGCGCGTTCCGTCCTGCATTGCGCCGGATCGGTCAATATAGGGATAGCTTGAAAGCGGCAGGTTCAGATCTTCTGCGAGCTCCTCGATCGTGGCGCCTTCAAGCAGCCGGTCATCGATCACGCGCTCATAGTCATTGATCCGCCGAAGCGCCTGACCTTCCAGAACGCCTTCACGCAATTCTTCGCGCATGGACTCGAACTCGGGAACATCGGACGCATTGATCGTCGTGACCGTGATGACGTCGAACGTGCCGAACTCGGTCGGGGCGACACGGGCCTCGCCCTGTAGCGCGTCGAACGCGGCTGCCGAGCTTGCAGGATTGATCAGTCCGTCCGGCTTGATGCCGGTAAATGTGTCGGGTGCAGGAAGGTTCAGATCGGCGGCGACGGCCTCTACCGTCTCGCCCGCTGTGATGCGCGCGGCCACGACGGAGGCCTGATCCTGTGTCGGTACGGCAAGGACGGTTACGTCGCGCGTCTCCGCAGCACCGATTTCGCCGGCCCCGAGGAGCGTTTCGTAACGCTCTCTCAGCAAGGATTCGATCGCTCTTTCTCTCAGAACGTTTCTGAGCGCTTCATCGATGTCGTCGAACTCGGGGACGCTGACATCCGCTGCCTGATTGACGTCCGAGTCCTCAATATAAGCATCATAGCTCTGGCGCAGATCGATGTCCGTCACTTCGATATTCGGAAAATCGAAGGGCTCGACCCGGATCATCAGGAAGCGCCGATATTCAGGGGCCGTGAACCGGGCCTGATTGGCAGCGATATAGGATTGCAGCTCCGCCTCGGTCGGCGCACTCAGCGGGTCCAGCGCTTCGACCCCGAAATCGATCACGCGCGCCTTGCGAATTTCATTGACGAATGTGTTGAAGCGTTGCGCGTAATCGCTGGGGGCGGTGATTCCGCCCATGATCGCAGGCAGGGTCTGGCGCTGGCTCAGCGCATTGACGACATCCTGTTCGAACTCAGCCTCTGTGACGCGATTATTCGCCAGCAGACGGCGTAATTGCAGACGGTCGAACTGTTGCGTGATCTCGTTCTGAAAGGCGTCGATATTTTCGACATAGCGCAACACGTCGCGATTATTGACGCCGATGCCCAGATCCTGTGAATCCGCCTCGATCGCCAATTCCTGTGACAGTTGAGCCAGTAATTGCTGCGGGATCCCGCGATCGAAAGCCTGTTGCGGGGTCAGACCTTCTCCATTTTCTTCTGCAAATCGCCGCATCTCATCATTGAAGCGATCCTGAAATTCAGCCCGGCCAACTTCGACTTCGCCGACCTTGATGACCGCATTGGAACTATTGGGCGAGAAGACGTCCTCGATCCCCCAGACGGCGAAGGCGAGAACCAGCATACCGACGAGCACGCCGACAAGAATGGTTCGGATTTTCGCGAATGCGCCCTTGGGGCGGTTATAGATATCGTCACTGGCCATAGGGCGGCGCTGTAGCAGACCGGGCCGCGCTCGCAAGCGGTTGCGTTCAGTGATCGAACGCGCCACACATTCGGTATGAAACAGCTGATTGCCGCAAACTGGAAAATGAACGGGATGCCGGGCTGGGAAGCCAAAGTTTCGGATCTGGCCGCACGGTCAGCGGACGCAGGCTGCGAATTGCTGATTTGTCCGCCCCATCCGCTTGTCGCCATGCTCTGCCAGGCTGCATCTGGCACGACTATCCAGATCGGCGGTCAGGATTGCTGCGAATTTCCGGCTGGCGCGCATACAGGAGAAACGGATCCTGACCTGCTGTCTGCGCTCGGGGCGTCCTATGTCATTCTTGGCCATTCGGAGCGCAGAACGGCTGGCGAAACGGATCAACGTGTTCAGGACAAGGCGGTCCGGGCCCAATTCAGTGCTCTGCGCCCGATCATCTGTGTCGGCGAAAGTCTGGGACAGCGCGAATCGGGTGAGGCGGTGCCAATCGTCACACGGCAGCTGGAAAACAGTCTGCCGAACGCAGGCGATTACGATATCGCCTATGAGCCGATCTGGGCCATCGGGACAGGACGGACGGCAACTGCACAGGATATTGCAGCCATGCATGCCGCCATTCGTAAGGCGGTCGGGGACGGACCCCGAATTCTCTATGGCGGATCAGTCAAGCCGGCCAATGCGCGTGAAATTCTGCATTTGCCTGATGTCGGCGGCGCACTGGTCGGCGGCGCGAGCCTGGAAATGGACAGTTTCGCACAGATCGCCGCCGCCTCTCACTAGGGCGTTAACGCCGCGCTAACCATAAAAGTCCAGTTTCGCGACAAACGACTCGCGAGACTTTCATGCGTATTCTGAACCTGACGCTTCTGTCGACGATCCTTGCAGCTCCAGCTTTTGCAGCTGATCTAGGGACATACAGGCCTGGGACACCCTATCACAGCACAGTCGTGCCGGGCGCAGATGTGTGCGAAAGCCAATGTGCGGGCGATGCGCGCTGTCGCGGCTGGAACTATGTCAAAGCAGTGCCAAGCGCGCCGGGCGTCTGCGAATTCCAGTCATCCGTCGGTCAGCCCATTTCCAGCGCCGTGTCGATCAGCGGTATCAGCCCGTCGGCCACGCCCATGCCGGGCCGTGTCGTTGCAGGGGACACCCACACGATCCGTGTCGGCACAGCAGTCACGCCAATTCCTGAACAGCGCCGGATTGTCAGGCAGGCTGTGCCTGCACAATCGGGGGCGCACCAACCGGCGACTTACCGATCGGCTGCTCCGCAGGGCTTGCAACCCATGCTGGACACGCAGGCGCGGATCGTCAGACCCGCGCAGCAACCTGCGCCAGCGCCGCGTGGTCGGGCTCGCACGGCCCCGCAATCGCAGCAATTCCGCTCGCCGCAACCGCAAGCGCCATTCCGGGCTCAAATCCCTGGTCAGATGCAGCCTGGTTATGGTCAGATCGCGACGGCGCAGCCCGTCATAGCCCAACCGGCCCTGCGACAGGGACGTCCGCCGATCGGCCAGCCGATCCCTGCGCCAGAGACCTACCCCGCGTCGCAAGGGTCGGGCTATCAGTCGCAAACCGTTCAGCCGAAAATGTCACAAGCTCCGGTTTATCAAGGCCAGATGAACCAAGGACAGCCTTATCAAGGGCCAATTTCTCAGGGACCAATTTCTCAGGGACCGATCTATCAAGGTCAGCCCGTTCAGTCGCCAATGGCCGGGGCGCGACAAGCCTCGCCGCAAGCGATGCCGCGTTCATCCGTTACCCGTCCGATCGGCTTTCATCAGGGGCAGGCGGCGAGTCCCAGCCTTTACGGCCATCTGAATGATGATGTGCCGCGCGCGGCGGCACCCGTGACGCAAGGCTATGCGCAGCCTGTAACCCCGATCGATCAGACCCAGCTGGCGGGTGCGCGGCGATAGCGGGCAACGCGCCTAACCCCTGTCACAAGCGCGGCTCCCGACAGCCGAACCCAGGCAAACATCACGAAAATGACGAAGCAGAGTGACGCAGCGGTTTGCAGGCGTGCGGACAGAAAGCTGGCGTCGACACCCGCCAGTAGAACGGTCTGCGTGGCACCGGATATGGCCGCGATCAGCCCCAGAAACAGCCAGAAACCGACCCAGTAGAAATTGATCAACTTAGATTGGCGTTCGAACGATGCAGGCAGAAAGCACAGGCTGACAAAACCGACCGTGATCGCAAACATGATCAGAGAGGGTAGATAAGCACTGAGCGACATGGGCAAGCCTTGCAAGATGACCCGTTGGGGCGATGCAAAGCGCGATGCAAGGGGCCTGCCATTTCAGCCCATCTTACCGGATTGACAGAATAGGCTAGCGGCGTTCCTTCGTCGTCAGGAAGCGCAGATGGGGGTTTTTCTCCTGCGCATAGCCAATGTCCCAAGCCGACTTGGCTAGAAAAACCGGATCACCATCAATGTCTTCGGCCATGTTCATCATGTTCTTGTCGACGAATGCCTTCAATTTGGCCGGGTCGTCCGACGTAACCCAACGGGCCGTCTGAAACGGCGGGGACTCGAACTGCACACCGAGACCATATTCGGTCTTGATACGCTCGCGCATCACATCGATCTGCAGGCTTCCGACGGCTCCGACGATCATGTCCGCGCCGAAATTCGGCTTGAACAGCTGGGTGACGCCTTCTTCGGCCAGGGATTCGAGCGCCTTGCGAAGATGTTTGGCTTTGAGCGGGTCTTCCAGCCGGGCGCGCCGCAGGATTTCAGGCGCGAAATTGGGGATGCCAGCAAACTTGATCTTGCCGGATTCCGACAGGCTATCGCCGACGCGCAAAACACCGTGGTTCGGAATTCCGATTACATCGCCGGCATAGGCTTCCTGCGCCAGTTCCCGATCCTGAGCAAAGAACATGACCGGATTATGCACGGACAAGCCCTTGCCGTCGGCGGTCTTGAGCTTCATCCCGCGTTTAAACTCGCCCGATACCATACGGTAGAAGGCGACGCGGTCGCGGTGGTTCAGGTCCATATTGGCCTGTACTTTGAACACGAAGCCCGACACTTCCTTGTCGGTGGGCTTTATTTCGACATCTTGCCCCGCTTTGACTGCGGGTTCGGCCTGCGGCATGGGCGCGAATTCCGCCAGCGCGTCGATCAGTTCCAGAACGCCGAACTTACGTAGCGCGCTACCGAAATAGACGGGCGTCATATGGCCTTCGCGGAAGGATTGCTCGTTGAAGTCAGGATATTCGCGAGCCAGTTCGGCTTCCATCTGGAACTCTTCCAGCAGCGCGTCATCATCAAATGTCTGGCCAATCGAATTGCCGTCCATGGGCGTCCAGTGATGGTCTTCCCCGCTATCCTGCTTGGCAAAAGCCAGAAACTGATTGGTCCGGAGGTCGGCGATTCCGCGAAACCGCCGTCCGGATGCGGCGGGCCACTGCATCGGCACGACGTCGAGCGCCAGCTTGTCCTCGATTTCCGCGATCAGGTCGAACGGGTCGACGCCCTCCCGGTCCAGCTTATTGATGAAGGTGATGATCGGAATGTCGCGCAGGCGGCAGACTTCGAACAGTTTGAGCGTCTGAGGCTCGATACCTTTGGCGACGTCCAGAACCATGACGGCGCAATCGGCGGCGGTTAGCGTACGGTAGGTGTCTTCGGAGAAGTCTTCGTGGCCCGGCGTGTCGAGCAGATTGAAGGTCAGGCCTTTATGCTCGAACGTCATGACGGAGGAACTGACTGAAATGCCGCGTTCCTGTTCGATCTTCATCCAGTCCGATTGCGTCCGCCGGGCTTCGCCGCGTGCGGCGACCTTGCCGGCCTGATGGATCGCGCCCGATGCCAGCAACATGTTCTCGGTCAGGGTCGTCTTGCCCGCATCCGGGTGAGAGATGATCGCGAAGACGCGCCGGGTTCTGGGCTCTGTTGCAAGGGCTTTCGACATGGCGCGCAGCTAGCGGGGCAGGGGCGGGCCGTAAAGCGCTGCCTGCACGACTTTTGACAGAGTGCGGCTCAGTTGCGAGGGGGGCCTATGAGCCAGCTGACGAAATCCCAATATAAAACTGCGGTCAAAGCCGGCAAACACCTCGACCGGGCGGCCCGGTCGATGCGGGTCCTGTCGTCGATCGCCTGGAACCCGGCGATGAAGTCGACCTTTCTCAGACGCGGAACCCTCCCGTCCCCCACCTATGCCGCAGTGCCGACGGACAAGGCCAGAGAGCATATCAAGGCAGCGCGCAAGCTGATCGATGGGGACAATGTCGTTGCCGACTGGCAGAGGCGGCTCTGCGAAACGCTGAGCAGTACGGCGGGCCTGATCGAAACGCGAGGCACGCCGGATTTCTTCACCCACAGTACGGCCCTCTATGGTCAGCCCACGCGCCTGATGCTGGACCGACAGACCAAAGTGCTCGATCTCGCCGTGCATATGGATGCGGCCCTCGAAGGGCTCGATTTTCAGCGTCTGGTCGTTGAGGGTACGGAAAAGCATCTGACAGACATCCAGTTTGCCCGTCGCCTGCGCGAGCGGCTACGGCGTCATTTTGAGACTGATGCGCCTGCTGTAGTCATCAGCCCGACCGTCAGCGCCAAGGCGGCGGCTTCCTCCAAGCGTATTCGCATTCGCCAGGGGGCGAGCTTCACGGAGCGTGACGTCGACCAGCTATTGCATCACGAAGCTTTAATTCACACGGCGACGGCCTTGAACGGTCGGGCACAGAAAACGTTTCCGATCCTCGGACGCGGACACGCCGGAACAACCGAAATTCAGGAAGGGCTGGCTGTTTTTGCGGAAATGATCACCGGTTCGATGGATCCGCGGCGCTTCAAGCGTCTGTCGGGCCGGGTCCTGGCCATTCAGATGGCCGTCGAAGGCGCCGATTTCAAAGATGTGTTCGATTTTTTCGTCGAGCGGAATGACGATCCGCAGCAATCCTATGAGAATGCCAGGCGTGTGTTTCGCGGCGGTGTGATAACGGGGGGTGCGCCTTTCACCAAGGATATGGTTTACCTGAACGGCTTGCTACGCGTGCACAATTTCATGCGCACCGTTGTCCGTATGGGCAGGTCCGATCTGATCCGCGTGCTGTTCGTCGGCAAGATGGATATTGAGGATTTGCCGGCGCTGGCACAGCTGGCGGCGGACGGCCATCTGGAGAGCCCGCGCTTCATGCCACCCTGGATCAGGGATTTGCGTTTCCTGATCAGCTATCTCGCCTATTCGTCATTTCTCAACCGGGTCAAAATGCCCGGCTTCCAGACCTACTATCAGGAAGAGTTGAAGGAAGTGCCGGATGTATGGTCGCTAGTGCGGCACGACCGAGTAGACGAGTTCGGGCGAAGACATTATCGCGGAGTGAGGACGCTTCGACCAGCTCCGGACATTGTTTTCCGTAGATCAGAAATTGCCCAGGCATCGTCCGGTCCGTTTTCGAGAAGATGAGGATCGCGCCTTCTGGAAAGCCGCAGGCCTCATTCGCGTCCAGGGCGAACATGTTGGACACATCAGCAGCGACCGACATATAGCGCACCGGTTGCGTCGTTACAGGATCGGTTGTGTCGATCGGCCATTCATAGACAGGAATATGGTGGATCGGCTTGGCCAGATGCTGATGCGCTGGATTACTCTGAGCCGGCATCTCGCCCGAAAGCAGCCAAGCGGGTTCTGTACCCAGCGCGCGGGCGATCCGCGAGAGCGCATCGGGCCGGGGGATGTGACCGCCACGTTCCCAGTTGGCAATCGTCGGCTGGGATACATCGACTTGCTTCGCCAGTTCGGACTGGGACAGGCCATATTTCTTGCGGGTTGATTTGAGACGCGTGGCGAGAGTCATAGTTTAACTTATATATAAGACGAGGCGGCGACGCTTTATGAAAAGATTTTCAACCCTTCAATAGCTCAATACACAAGGAATCACGGTTATCTGAATGCATAATGAACGTACGGAAATGTGATAAGTCTTACGAATATTACATAAGAAAAATCGATTTTAGGAGTTGTAGATTCACTGTGAGTTTCTTAACTACAGCACTGGGAAATGCCATTGAACACGACGCGCCGGAATCGGCGGATCGACATCGAACACGATTTTACAAGGGAACAACACCATGAAAGGTGATTATTGCACGCGCGAAGGCGCGGAACGACTGAAACAGCAGATTGAAGCTTATTGGGCCGAACGCGGTCACGACGTTAAGATCAATCTCGTCCAAGGCGGCTTTCTGGCCTCCATGCGCTCGGCCCGGACCGATGTGCGCTCCAACATGGTCAATGGCGTGCCGACCAAATCCAAAGCGGATTTCGGTTAACGTCTGAGCCTCAGCGCTTTGGCGCTGACGTCGTAACGATCAATCAGGGTCGGTATGAGTGCGCGGAACATTCGCAACCTCATATCGGCCCTGAGTCGTATCTGGGGGTCGTGACTGTAGCCATAGGTCATCAGCACAGCGAGCGCGCCCGCATTGCGCGCCGCGCCCATATCCGGAATTGCGTCTCCGACCAGCACGATGCGTTCGGCACGGCGATGACCAGTCGCCATGAAGACGTGGCGTGGATCGGGTTTGGACCGTGGGGCCTCATCGCCGCCGACGATACGGCTGAAATAATGGGTCAGGCCCAGTTCGCGGAGTAGAGGACGGGCCAGCCAACCGGGTTTGTTGGTGCACACCGACAGGTCTGCTCCGTTTGCCTGCAGTGCTCGCAATGTCGCTTCGACCCCCTGAAACGGCACGGAATGGCGCGCAATGTCCTCCGCGTAGCGTGTCAGGAACAAAGCCTGCAATGTGTCGAGCCGGTCCGCGTCGACGGTTCGGCCCGCACGCCACAGCGCATCCGTTATCAAACGTCTGGACCCGAAGCCTACGGCTGCGCGCGCGGCCTTGAAATCGGTCGGCCCAACCCCTTCTTCCGCAATGACGTCATTCGTGACCCGCACGAGATCAGGGGCCGTATCGACCAGTGTCCCGTCCAGATCGAAACTGATCGACAACCCGTCCAGACAGCCGCGCTTTCGACCTGAAAATTCTCGTAAATGCACCCGTGTCATCTGCGCTGCTATCGGTTAAGCGCGGCAATATGACAATGCCCGACTCCCCCCATCGTGCCCGCGCAGCCGTCATTCTGGCCGCTGGCAAAAGTACCCGAATGAAATCCACCATGTCCAAGGTCCTGCACCCGCTGGCAGGCCGCCCGCTAATCGAGTGGGTGCGGGCCAGTGCTATTCAGGCCGGATGTGACCGTATCATCTGCGTCGTCGGCGAAGCTAATGCCGATGTCCGGGCCAAGGCCGAAGCGCTCGGTATGGAAATCGCCGTCCAGGAACCACAGAATGGAACGGGTCACGCCGTGCTTTGCGCGAAGCGGGCCATTGGCGATTTCGACGGTGATATCGCCATTCTGTTCGCTGACACCCCGCTGATCCGTCATCAGACGCTTTTGTCAGTGTTTGATGCGCTGAAAGTAACGGACGTGGCCGTTCTGGGTTTCGAAGCTGAAGAGCCTGGCGCCTATGGCCGGTTGATCGAAAAGGACGGACGCCTGACCAAAATCGTCGAAGCCAAGGATGCCAGCCCGGACGAGCTCGACGTGACGCTCTGCAATAGCGGCGTCCTCGCGGCGAGCCGGGATCGCCTATTCAGTGCGCTGGATCAGGTCACCAATGATAATGCCAAGGGCGAATATTATCTTACCGATGTGGTCGATATCATGTGCCGTGATGGCGGCTCCGCCAAAGCCGTGCGCGGTGATGAAGGTGAGATGCTGGGCGTGAATTCACGCGCTGATCTGGCTTCGGCACATGCCGCGTTTCAGGCCAACATGCGTCGCATGGCACTGGAAGACGGCGTCACCTTGCGGGATCCGGATACAGTCTATTTCAGCTATGACACTGTGCTGGAACGCGACTGCGTCATCGGTGAGCATGTCGTGTTCGGACCCGGCGTCACGGTCAAGGCCCACGCGACCATCCATCCCTTCAGCCATGTTGAGGGGGCACTGGTCGGTGAGGGCGCGTCTGTCGGCCCGTTTGCGCGTCTGCGTCCGGGCGCGGAATTGGGTCCTGAGGCATTCGTCGGCAATTTCGTTGAGGTCAAGAACACGAAAATGGGCCGCGGGGCCAAGGCGTCCCACCTGACCTATCTGGGTGATGCCGAAATCGGTGAACGCGTCAATATCGGTGCCGGCACGGTAACGTGCAATTATGACGGCTATTTCAAGCACAAGACTATCATTGGCGATGGGGCCTTCATCGGAACGCATACATCGCTTGTTGCCCCTGTCACGGTCGGCAAGCAGTCCTTTACGGCGACGGGCACGGTCGTGACCAAGGATGTACCCGATGACGCACTGATGGTCGCGCGGGCCGAGCCCGTGATCAAGCTAGGCTGGGCCAAGCGTTTTCACGAAACCATGCGTAAGAAAAAGGCCTCCAAGTCGTGAGTATCGCGAAGGAAAATGCGGCTCAGGCCGCTCTCGAATTCGTCCAGGACGGCATGGTGCTGGGCCTGGGTTCCGGCAGCACCGCAGAAATTTTCATCGAAAAGCTGGGCGATCAGGTTGCGGGCGGACTGAAAGTCACGGCCATCCCGACATCACAGCGAACTGCACAATGCGCGATCGAAGCGGGCATTACCTTGCTGGATCCCGACCGTGTGGATCATATCGACCTGACCATCGACGGGGCGGACGAAGTCGATCAGGTCTTTCAGCTGATCAAGGGAGGCGGTGCCTGTCTGCTCCGTGAAAAGATCGTCGCACAGGCCTCACGCAAAATGGTCGTCATCGTTGATGATCGTAAAATGGTCGAAACACTCGGTACGTTTCCGCTTCCGGTCGAGGTCGATCCGTTCTGCCTCGGCGTGACGGCGCAGCAGGTCTATGACGCATTGATGGCGACAGGTTGCGAGGATGGTCAGACGGTTCTGCGTCAGATGAAGGACGGCTCAGGGCCGCTCGTGACCGACGGCGGGCACTATATTCTCGACTGTCGCTGCCGCAGGATACCCGATCCCGTTGCAACGGCACGCGCCCTTGCGATGATACCGGGCGTGATGGAAACCGGCCTGTTCATCGATCTGGCCAGCACCATTATCGTCGGCGAAGTCGACCACGCCAAAGTACTGGAAATCAGACGGGAAACCTCCTCATGAGTGATTATGATTACGACCTGTTTGTCATCGGCGCCGGATCCGGTGGCGTGCGGGCCGGGCGCTTGGCAGCACAACTTGGCAAACGGGTTGGCGTGGCCGAGGAAAGCATGCCGGGCGGTACCTGCGTCGTGCGAGGCTGCGTACCGAAGAAATTTCTGGTCTACGGAGCCGATTATGGCGACGCGATCAAAAAGTCGGCGGGCTATGGCTGGTCTGTTGAGGGGGTGTCGTTCGATTGGGGTTTGCTGCGCGATTGTATCCAGAAGGAAGTGAACCGGCTGTCCGGCATCTATTCCGGCATTCTGGAAAAGAACGGTGCCGATCTCTACCGAGAGCGCGCGGAACTGGTCGATGCGCATACGATCCGGCTCTGCCAGAGCGGTGAGACGAAAACGACCGAGACGATCCTTATCGCTGTGGGCGGATCGCCTTGGACGCCCGAAATAAAGGGTATCGAACACGCCATCGTGTCCGACGATGTCTTCCATCTGCCAGAGCAGCCCAAGCGGATGCTGGTAATCGGTGGCGGTTACATTGCTTGCGAGTTTGCTGGCGTTTTTGCTGGACTTGGAACCGAAGTCATTCAGGCCTATCGCGGCGGGCGGCTGCTGAACGGTTTCGATGCCGAAGTGCGCGACGAAGTCGGAGATCTGCAGCTTCGCAACGGCATCGACACGCGGTTCAACATCAGCCCGACAGAAATCCGCAAGACGGATGGCGGCTATATCGTCAGCTTCAATAATGGCAGCAAGATCGGAACGGATTGCGTGCTGATGGCAACAGGTCGCCGACCGAATACGGCGACGCTTGGCCTTGATGCGGCGGGCGTCGATATTGACGCGGCTGGAGCGGTTCAGGTCGATAAATTCTCAAAGACGTCGCAGGACAACATCTACGCGGTCGGCGATGTCACGAATCGCATCAATCTGACTCCGGTGGCAATCCGTGAGGGCGCGGCTTTCATCGAGACCGTCTTCAAGGACAATCCGACTGCGTTCGATCACGACAATATCGCCTCTGCAGTGTTTACGCGGCCGCCCGTCGGTGTCTGCGGAATCACGGAGGGTGAAGCCCGGAAGCTCTATGGCGACGATGTCACGGTCTACACGACGGACTTCCGGCCCATGAAGAACATACTCGCGCAAGATGACCACCGCTTCTTCATGAAGCTGATTACCAAGGGCGAGGAGGAGACCGTCATCGGTGTGCATCTGGTCGGCGAGGATAGTGGTGAAATGATCCAGATGGTCGGTATCGCCATCAAGGCGAAACTGACGAAAGCCGATTTCGACGCGACATGCGCCGTCCACCCCACGATTGCAGAAGAAATCGTGACGTTAAAGCCGCGTGAAATCAACAAGACGACCGTCGTCACCTGACAACGGTCGTCTTGAATGTAAGGCAGTCGGAAGGCTGATTACTCGGCCAGCTCTTCCTGTTTTTCAATCTCAGCCGCCTTGCGTGTCTTGAAGGCTTCCAGCGCCTCTTTTTCCTGTGCGTTAGACAGCGTTTCCTTGGCTTCAGGGAAGAACTCTTTTTCTTCCTCATCCACATGGTGGACGACGCGATGAGCGAGTTTTTCGAACAGCTTGTCCCACTCTTCTGAAGCCTGATCCATGACGTCGAGCTTGGCGATCATTTCGTGCATCTGCTGATGCTCTTCGATGGCATGGCGCGTATCGTCTGTGCCTTCTGGCTCGGCCATCAGCGTGGAATAGAAGGCCTGCTCTTCAGCGGATGCGTGGGCTTCGAGCTCGATCTTGAGATCGGTCCAGAGGGTGGCGCGACGATCCGATCCGACCTTCGAGCTCTTGAGTTTTTCGATGAGATCGCGCTGCTTGTCGTGGTCTTTTTCGAGACGTTCGTAAATATCCATGATGTCCTTCCAGGTTTCGTTGACTTGAAGGATCAACGGAACCCGGAAGGATTCAGTTCCAAATGGAAGGTGCGTCAGTCTGCCTCAATCAGCCCAGCCTTGTCGGCGGCGTTGACCATGGCCTTCTGTATCTTCTCGAATGCGCGTGCTTCAATCTGACGAATGCGTTCGCGCGAAACGCCGTAAACCGTGGCGAGTTCTTCCAGCGTCAAGGGCGCTTCGGATAGACGGCGGCGCATGAAGATATCCCGTTCCCGGTCATTCAGATCGGCCATGGCGTCCTGTAACAGTTCCATGCGGGCATCATGTTCCTGCGTGTCGGCCAGCATGGATTCCTGGCTCTCGGAGTCATCCTCCAACCAGTCCTGCCATTGGGTCGAGCCGTCTTCTGCACCGATTTGGACATTCAGAGACGCGTCGCCGCCACCGAGCATGCGCCGGTTCATGGAGGTCACTTCGGTTTCCTTTACACCGAGGGTCGTCGCAATCTTGGTTACGTCTTCCGGCTTCAGGTCGCCATCCTCAATCGCCTTCATTTCGCCTTTCAAGCGTCTGAGATTGAAAAAGAGTTTCTTCTGCGCAGCCGTCGTTCCCATTTTTACGAGCGACCAGGACCGCAGCACATATTCCTGAATGGCCGCCCGAATCCACCACATCGCATAAGTCGACAGACGGAAGCCACGATCAGGGTCAAACTTTTTGACGGCCTGCATCAGCCCGACATTGCCTTCGGAAATGACTTCGCCGATCGGCAAGCCATAACCGCGATAACCCATCGCGATTTTGGCCACGAGTCGCAGGTGGGAGGTCACCATCTGCTCTGCGGCATCCGTATCGCCATCTTCCGCCCAGCGCTTGGCGAGCATGAATTCCTGATTCTTCTCCAGCATGGGAAATTTTCGGATTTCCTGCAGATAGCGGTTCAAGCCCTGTTCGGGTGACAAGGCGACGGACAAGCCGCCCGTATTGCCGGACTTTTTGGTCGCAGTCGTGCCACGCGTTGCCGGTAGTGTTTTCGTATTAGCCATAGGGCTGGGTTCCTCCAGACGGAGTTATGTAAGACATGTTGTTGCGATTTAAAGACTGCGAGGCAAACGTGGAAGACGCGTTTTCGTGACCGCGCCTGTCCATTTTGTCATTGATCGCGCTTCGCATGAAACATCTCGCCGGCCTGACGCGCATGACCGAGCCAGACATTCCAAGGGTTGAATGAAGCAGAAAACCCTCCTGATCCGTGCTCTTCCGTATGTCCTCAATCATGAAACGCTCCATTGTCTGCTAGTGCAACGCAGAGCAAGTCCGTCCGGTTTCGAGAAAGTGTGCGCGGATTGACGCAACTGTCGTGGATTGATCCCGAGAGTGGACCTGAGCCATATCGCGCGATAGAGCGCCGCGCATGGACCGTTACGACAGATTGAACCAACTCGGCGCGCAAAACCCTCTGCCGGCCTCACCGGATGAAGCCGTCTTGGAGCGCGTCGCCAATCCGTGCGATGCGCCCTATATGGTGCGGTTGGTCGCGCCGGAATTCACGTCGATATGTCCGGTGACGGGTCAGCCTGATTTCGCCCATCTGGTCGTTGACTATTCTCCCAAGGACTGGATCGTCGAGAGCAAGGCGTTTAAGCTTTTCCTTGGAAGCTACAGAAATCACGGCGATTTTCACGAAGCCTGCACGACGGGCATCGGGCAGCGCCTGGTGCGCGAAATCGACCCTCTATGGCTTCGTATCGGGGGCTACTGGTACCCGCGCGGCGGCATTCCGATCGATGTCTTCTATCAGCACGGTACACCGCCGGAGGGGCTGTGGATCCCGGATCAGGGCGTGCCGCCCTATCGCGGTCGCGGTTAGACTGCGGTTAAATGAAGGGCGTCCTCACGGAAATTTTCGTTTTCATACGCCCACTGACGCGATAGGCGACGGACATGTCACAGGTAAATCTCGTTTGCGCTCAGGCCGATGATGTCTGTGTCTGGTCCGAAATGAAACGCGAAGCGGCCAGCTATGCGGTCAGGGAAGTGGCCCTGTCGTCGCTCTTGCACGCGACCATTCTGGATCAGCAGGATCTGGGTTCTGCGCTCGTCAACCATCTATCGGAGAAACTAGCGTCCGGCGATTTCTCGGCGTTGAAATTGCGTAAGGTTCTGGCCGAAGCCATCGAGAGCGATCCCGGGCTTGTTCCGTGCATTGCGCGCGATCTGCAGGCGGTGAAGGAACGCGATCCGGCTTGTCATTCCTACCTACAGTGCTTTCTCTACTTCAAAGGCTTCCTGGCGATCCAGACGCATCGTTGCGCCCATGCGCTCTATAAGGCTGGGCGCGACCTACTGGCCTATCACCTCCAGTCGCGCAGCAGCGAACTGTTCGGGGTCGATATCAATCCGGCCGCGCAAATCGGCTGCGGGATCATGCTGGACCATGCGACGGGATTCGTGATGGGTGAGACAGCGCGGCTCGGCGATGACTGCTCAATTCTGCAAGGTGTTACACTGGGCGGAACGGGCAAATCCGATCAGGACCGCCACCCCAAGATCGGAAACCGTGTTCTGATCGGGGCCAACGCGTCCGTGCTTGGCAATATCGAAATCGAAGACGGCGCGTTGATTGCTGCCGGTTCCGTCGTTCTCAAACCCGTGTCAAAAAACTGTACAGTTGCGGGCGTCCCCGCAAAGCCGGTCGGGGGCTCTTGTGGCGACCCGGCAGCCTCCATGCATCAAGGATTCAAAGCATGACACCAGAGCAAATGAAGTCGGTCCGCGACTATCTGTGCAAACGTTTCGGAACGGAGGCGATCCGCCTCGCGCCCCGTAAGGTTCAGGACAGTGTGGAAGTCTATCTGGACGACGAAATCCTCGGGCTTCTCTATATCGACGACGAGGATCCCAACGATGTCTCCTTCGATCTGAACATCTCGATCCTGCAACAGGATCTGGACGGCTGATGGCGGTCTACGCACTGGATGAACACACGCCCGACCTGCATGACAGCGTGTGGGTTGCTGAGACCGCCTCCGTTATCGGTAATATCATTATGGCCGCACACAGTTCTGTGTGGTTCGGGGCTGTCATGCGGGGTGACAATGAACCGATCACGGTCGGCGCGCGCTCCAATGTGCAGGACAATGCCGTGCTGCATTCCGACCCGGGTCAGCCCCTGACTATTGGTGAGGACGTCATCGTCGGTCATCAGGCCATGCTGCATGGGTGCGAGATCGGCGATGGGTGCCTGGTGGGCATCGGCGCCACAATTCTCAACGGAGCGAAGATCGGCTCAGGCTCGATTGTCGGTGCGCACACACTCATTACCGAAAACAAGGTGATCCCGCCCAACAGTCTCGTGGTCGGCTCCCCGGGACGGGTGATCAAGGTGCTGGGGGAGGCGGAAGCGAGTTTCCTCAAGCTCAACGCGCAGGTCTATGTCAAGAATGCCGAGCGCTTTCAGGCTGGATTACGCCGGGTCGACTAAGGGTCCGACCGCGACGTTGGCGTCAGATCTGTCGTCCTGTACTGGCCAGCATATGGCGCATGCGCGCCTCGACCATTTGACCAAGATTGAGCGTGGCGTGATCGGCGGTCGTTGCGTCCATGACAAAGAGGCGGTCTGCGGGATTGAGCGAGCGCGAAAGCGTGTCCCGAAGCTGATCGGCCGTCATCACGGCCCGGACCAGCCAGACCGAATGCCCCAGACGCTGTGTGTCGCCGACAGATTGCAGGGCTTGCAATAAAGTCATGGCGCGTTCGGACGGGATTTCCGCCATCACCAGGAGAACGGCTGCTGCAGGCTGATTGACAGACGCAGTCGTCGCATGTGTCGATGTTGGCGTCTGTTGTACGGTCGGCACGGGCTCAGCCTGTCGGAACCAGTGCGCAAGCTCCGGCTCACTCGCAGCGGAGCAATATCCGGTTGCGGGATGACGCGACAGTTCCGAAACGCCTGTGATCCGTCCTTCTTGAACATAGGTCCACAAGGTCTGGTCATCAAAGGGGCCATAGACGACCCCGTCCACCCGCACATACCAGCGCGGTTGGGCCTGTCCGGATCTGTCGTCGATGGATGGCATCATGGGTCTATAAGCCGATCAGGAGGTTGGGGATAGTCAGGAGCGGGCGACTTGTGACGTTTTTCGCGCATTCACGGCCATGACGCCGCCCATCACGATGGCCACGACAGCACAGACAAGCGCTGCAAAGGCCACATCAAGACCGGTCATGACAAAGCGGAGCAGCATGATGGCTTCAGCCATCAGGATCAGCGCGCAAACGCCGGTCACGATGGGTTTGTCGGTTCGCCAAGCGTGAAACAGAATGCGAATTATGATCGCGGCCAGAATGATGCCTGTCAGGAAGGCCATTTCGCCTGACGCGTCGATGCCTGGAAGAAGCACCATGCGACGGGGGTCGAGCAGCATAAGCGTGAGCATCGCGAGCACGGCTTGCACGGACAGGACGGATTGGAGAGACGCCCTGTTTTCAAACCAGTCATAGAGGCCGCTGATCAGGACGATCATCTGCGTACCGAGAAGAACCGTAACCACGGATCCTCGCATGGGTGCGGTTTCCAGCATGTCTGGACCGCCATTGCCACCAAGCAAAACGAGCTGAAATGTCAGGGTTGCCACGGCAAAAACGCCTATCGCGACGAACATCGGCTCTAAGGCGCTTTTCAGCCCGCGCTGGTAGGTGCTGCGCATCAGGGCTGCGGCGCAGAGTGCAGTAATTAGGGTGACGCCAAGCGCAGAGCCGGACGGCAAGGCTGCGGACGCCATGATATGTATGTGCGCCACGAATAGCGACAGAAGCGATATGGAGGCAATGAAGCGCGATCCAGCTGTCACGCCGCCCAGCAGGCCGATGCCGAACAGCGCCAGAACGGCGATCTGTGTCCGGCCGGGCATGAGACCAAGGCCATTGCCCTGAAACAGCAGGTTGACCAAGACGATCAACGCAATACCGAGACAGAGCCGCGAATGGGCCAGTGTGCCGACAGTTGCAAATGTCATGGCTACGAGGAGATTCGTGCTGTCAGCCGGCCAGAGCCCCAGATGCGGCAGCAGTGACGTCGCCGCCATCGCCGCGCATCCTGCCACGGCGACACATAATGTGGCGCGAACCAGAAGTTGACGCATAGCCATCCCATTCAGCACGAACGTGCCGACTCCGGCTGCAAGCAAGTATGTCAGGCCCGTTTCCAGCGGAGACAGGCCGCGCAAACTCGCAAAGAGTCCGTACAGGCCGATAAAAGCGAACAGAATTATCCCGGTCTTGCGGATCAGAGACAGGCGCGTTTTGTCGGGCTCCTCATCGTCTGTTGGTGTCAGAAGGCTGCGATTGGGAGCCGGAGGCTGCGCGACCGGGGTCGCAGGCGGCGTATAAGGCTGCGGACCGCCGGAAGGTTCGACCATCGTATGGGGCGGAGCGGCATAGTAGGCGTGCGGGTCGAAAGCTTGCGGTTCGAATGCCGTGTCCACTGGCCAATGGTCGGACTGGAGCGCCTCATTGTGGGACGCGCCATGAGTGGGCGCATCAGCCCTATCGTGTGACCACGGATCATTATGCCAAGTGTCGCTGCTCATGGCAGCTCGATGTGCAACAACTGTGCCTATCAGGACGAATTCGATCGGGAAAATACACCGAAGCGGGGAAAAGGCCTATTCATCTTCCCCGGACTGTCCCCGCCGTCTGTCAGTCGCGGGTGAGGCGGCACTGGGCATATCGCCGAGAATATCAATCACTGAACGGATCAGCGGGATTTCGTGTTTCATGGCGCGATAACCTCGCTCGATCAGCTCATCCGCCCTCGTAAACTCCAGCATTCCGATATGACCGATCCGCGGCGCAACGAACACATCCGGAGGGTCGCCGGCCAGTCGCGATCGACTGATTCGGTCCATGACGATGTTCAGCGATCCCATCATGACAGACCCGATGCGGGGGCCTTTTCCGGGTTTTGTTCCACCTAGTAGGGATTTCAACAGGATACGGTCCGGTCTTAACTTGTTTAGAGACTGATGTGCCATGATCGCGATCTCCGGCATATCGGGTTCGACGATTTCGTCCCGGTCGAAATCGACCTCATAACTCGAGCCGACCGGCCCGAACGCATCGCCATTGAGCGACACGGCGATGACCATATGCGCCCCCATGGCCCGGCAGGCCGATACAGGCACCGGGTTCACCAATGCGCCGTCGATCATGTATCGGCCATCAACAAGAACCGGTTCGAATGCGCCTGGCAAAGCGTAAGATGCGCGGATGGCCGGGATGACCGGGCCCTGCTGCAGCCAGACTTCATAGCCTGTTCGCAGATCGCAGGCGACAGCGGCGAAGCGACGGTCGAACTCCTCAATATTCATGTCCTTGAGATAGTGATTGAGGACTTTGACGAGCCGTGCGCCCTTCATAAGGCCCGACCCGCCCCAAGACAGATCCATATATTGCAACACGCGTCGGCGATCGAGTGCGCGCGCCCATTTTTCGAGGCTGTCGAGACGTCCGGCGAGATAGGCAGCGCCGACGACGGAGCCGATTGACGTTCCGGCAATAATGTCCGGTTCGATCCCAGCTTCCATCAAGGCGCGCAGTGCGCCGATATGCGCCCAGCCGCGCGCGACCCCGCCTCCAAGAGCCAGTCCGAGGGGTGGGCGATCGCCAGTTCCGATTGCGGCAGTGTCGAGACGCATGACCTGCCTAGACCATGACTGTTTCGCGCCTGCAAGCTCCGCATATCAATATGATGACAGGTTGAATGGCTTGCTCATCAGCTATTGCACGGATTAGGGTAGGGTGTCGGGGGAGATGATGATGAAGCGACTGACGGTGATGCTTGCAATCGGGGCCATGAGTGCCTCTGTTCTCAGTAGTTGCGCGACGATTTCCGAAGAGGCCTGCCGCGCTGGCAGCTGGCAGGATATCGGCTTCGAGGATGGGGAGAAGGGGCGGTCCCGCTCTCGTTTGGCCAACATTGCCGAAACTTGCGCCAAATATAATGTCGTGCCTGACCGCGTCGCCTACATTCGTGGGCTGGAAGAGGGGCTGGTCCGTTACTGCACGCCCGATACAGGCTATTCGTCGGGCCGTAATGGACAGCCGCCCAATGCCGAATGCGAGGCCGGAGCCTATTCAGACTATCTGGACGCGCATGCGGATGGTGTCCTTGTCTATCAGCTCTATGCCGAACGAGATTCGCTGGTCGATCGGTGGCAGAATCGGCGCGACAAATATCTGGATGTGAGATCGCGGCTTGATGCGGTCGATCCGGACGGCGAGGGGCTGAGTGCGAAGGAAAGACGGCGTCTGGAAAGCTGGGCCGCCCGTCTGGATCATGAAATGGACGATATCAGGATCGAGATCCGCGCCTTTGAACGCATCCATGATCTCGACCGCTGGACCATTCCCAATCTGGACTGATCTTTCGCTAGACCATTGACGGTTCGCACTCCGGCGTTTCGCCCTCATGCACACTTCGCGCCGTGAAGCTGCCACCCATGCCGGCCAGACCGTTCACATTCAGGCCGTAATGATAATAGCAATTGCCGCGCTGAAAAATGTTGAAGCAGGCATTATGCGTGCCGCCATCCCAATTGATGTAGCTAAAACAGATGACGTTGGCTTTGACGCGCCAAGTCCCCGTATCGACCTTGTCACCATGCACATGGCGGGTTCGCCCGTCAGAGGTCGTCGTTTCGACAAAGGCGAACGTATCGATTTCGGGCCGTTTGAAATTATAGGTTCCTCTATGGGTCTTGTCTGAAAAGGCGGCCAGCAGCTGCGCTTCGGACAGGGGGACTTCCTGTGACGGGTCCGGCAGGAAATCACCCTCTTCATTGGGCGTCATCGGGGCCGGTTGCGGGGCGATCTGCGCGATGCTCAGTGCAGGTATAAGGGCCAGAATAAACCCGCTCAGTAAGGCACGAAAGTCAGGCAAGAGAGGGCTCGCAATCTGGTGTCTCGCCATCGAGAACCGTTATGGCGACGAGTTCCGCCGTTCCGGCTGACATGGCATAATAACAGTTCCCGCGCTGAAAGATGTTGAAGCATCCGCCATCGAGGATTTCATACTCAAAACACACGACTGTGTACCGAACTTTCCAACGCCCTTCGGCGATGATGCCGTCATGATCATGGCGGGTGGTTCCGTCAGCGCGCATCTCTTCGGTAAAAGCGGGGTCTGCGTCCGTCCAGTCGCCATAATTGTAATAGCCACGATGGGTGTGGTCCATGAAAAGGGCGCGCAGGGCTTCGCCTTCCAGCGGTAATTCGGTCGTCGGATCAGGTGGTCCAAAGGGGTCGATCGCATCTGTCGATTGCGCGGAAGCGACGTCATTCGCTGCTAGCAGACCGGCAAAGAGGGCTGTGACAGTAAAAAACCGCATAATCACCTCTTACCATGATGGCCGATCGTTGCCATGTTAAGACGCAGCCATGAATGATCCGACCCAGCACCAACCCCGCAAACGACGGACCAGCCGCTATCAGCGCGCGCAGGACCGCCGTAAATCCCAGCGTCGGGCCGACCAGCGTTTCTATAATAGTATTTTCGGTGTGATCGGAGCCTGCGTTCTGGTGGTACTGGGTCTGGCCATGATCGCCAGCTCCGGAAATGCCCCGACGATCTCAGGCAATGCCGAAAATCTGACCCAAAGGACCTTTCTGAGGCTGACCGGACTCGAGATCGGCGGCCTGATCGTGGTGGGCATTATCGGCGTCTTCATGTGGCGGCGTATCAAGAAGCGTTGATCCAGTTGAAACCGGCGCAACCTTCCGTTACGCGCCCGATCCTCATTCCATCCATCCAGACCAAGTCAGGACAAGAATATGGCGACCAATTTCGCGATCGTCGGTGCCACCGGAAATGTCGGCACGGAAATGCTGGAGATCCTCTCCAAGTCCGACATGGATATTGGTGAGGTTTACGCCGTCGCCTCCCGCAACTCGCTCGGGCGTGAGGTCAGCTTCGGCGACCGCACGCTGAAGTGCCTGGATATCGAGACATTCGACTTCGCCAAATGCGATATTGCCCTGATGAGTGCAGGTGGCACCGTGTCCAAGGAATGGTCGCCCAGAATCGCTGCAAAAGGCGCTGTCGTTATCGATAATAGCTCAGCCTGGCGCATGGACCCAGATGTGCCGCTGGTTGTGCCGGAAGTGAACGCCGATGCGGTCGAAGGCTTTGCGAAGAAGAACATCATCGCCAACCCGAACTGTTCGACCATACAGATGGTGGTCGCACTCAAGCCGCTACATGATCGTGCAGGCGTGAAGAGGGTCGTCGTGTCGACCTATCAGTCCGTGTCCGGCGCCGGGAAAAAGGCCATGGACGAGCTCTGGCTGCAGACCAAGGGCATCTACGTCAATAATGACCTGCCGGCCATCAACTTCCCCAAGCAGATCGCCTTCAACGTCATTCCGCAGATCGATGTCTTCATGGATGATGGTTACACGAAGGAAGAATGGAAGATGAAGGTCGAGACCAAGAAAATTCTCGGTTCGTCCATTAAGGTTTCGGCGACCTGCGTCCGCGTCCCGACATTTGTCGGTCATGCCGAAGCCATCAATGTCGAACTCGGTGAAGAGTTGTCTGCCGATGATGCGCGGGCGCTCCTGCGCGAAAGCCCCGGCCTAATGGTCATCGACAATCCCGTCGCCGAAGACGACGAAGCCAACTACATCACCCCGGTCGAATGCGTCGGCGAGTTCGCGACCTTCGTGTCCCGCATTCGGGAAGATAGCACGCAGGATAATACGCTCGACATGTGGGTGGTCTCGGACAATCTACGCAAGGGCGCAGCCCTGAATGCCGTGCAGATTGCCGAGCTTCTGGTTCATCGCAAGCTGGTCAGCAACTGAACCCAACCCGACCCGTCAAAACAAAAGCCGCCCCGAGAGGCGGCTTTTTTATTGGGCGATATTGGCAGACCTAGAGGCGGTTGCCGTCCTCATCGAGCTCGATGATGGGCATGCCGAGCGTTCTCAGCCGTTCCATCTGCGTGGCCTTGTCGCCGACGATCACAACGAACATGTCGCTGAGATCAAGATGTTCGGCCGCGAGGGCTTTCGCTTCGTCGCGCGTGAAGGCTTCCAGGATCGCTTTTTGCTCCTCAATATGCTCGGTGCCGACTTCATACGTATCCATCCGCGACAGAATGTTGAGCTTCTGGAACGGTGTCTCATAGCGACGGGCTTCGGACTGGCCGATGGCCGCCTTGGTGAAGTCGATCTCATCCTGAGTCGGACCCTCAGCGTGGAAAAGTTTGATCTCGGAGAAGAACTCCTCGACCGATTCCATTGTCACGTCGGAGCGGACAGCGGCAGAGGCGCGGTACTGACCTCGATCTTCCTGACCGATGAAGCTACCGCGAGCGCCGTAAGTATAGCCCTTATCCTCACGCAGATTGAGGTTGATCCGCGAGTTGAAAGCTCCGCCCAGCGGGAAGTTCATCAGCGTAGCGCGATAGAATTCGCCCGTCGGATCGTAGGCCAGTGACGGCTTACCGATCCGGATTTCGGACTGGGCCGCATCGGGCTTGTCGACGAAGTAGAGGACGCCCGGAGTCGCGGAGAGATAGGGGCGCATCTGCGTCAGCTGTACATCGCCGCCCTCCCATGCGCTGATCGGTGCCAGAGCGCGTTCGATCTCGCTTTCCGACAGGTCCGACACGACCAGTATGCTTGAAATCGATGGCGACATGTTGCGGGTGTAGAAAGCCCGGACATCGTCAAGCGTAATGGCTTCGACCGTCTCCACAGTCCCGGAGGACGGATGGGCGAAGGCATTGTTCGTGCCATACATCATCTTGTTGAAGATGTTGGTGGCTACCGTTGACGGGTTTTTCTTAGACGCTTCGATGCCTTGGATCTGATTGGCTTTGACGCGATCGAAGTCCTCCTGATTGAAGGCTGGATTCATCAGCGTATCCATGGCGATCGCGATCGTTTCGTCCAGATTATCGGACAGGGACCGGATCGTCATCGTCGTGTAGGTGTCGCCGGCGCCGCCATTGACGGAAGAGCCCAGCTTGTCGAGTTCGTTCGAGCGCTCTTCGACCGTCATATTGGTCGACGCTTCCGCCACCATCTGCGCGGTCAGTGAGGCCAGTCCCAGCTTGTCGAGCTGTTCGTCCTTCTGCCCGGTATTGATGCGCAGCTGGATCACCGTTGTCGGTGTTTCGGAATTGACCGCGCCCAAGATCGGAATGCCCGCCACTTCGCCTTCATAGACGTCAGGGGCCTTGATGAAGGGGTTCTCGCCCGGTGCTGGAATGACGGAGCGATCGAAATTATCGACGGGCGCAGACCAGTCGACATCGGCTTCAGCCACTTTTGGCGGAATTGTCCGCTCATAGCGCTGCCACGTATCCGCGCGGGCAATCATCTCGGGCTGACCGTTCGGTACGATCGACATGATCACGGCAGGCTTACCCTTGATATATTGCTCATAGACGCGCTGAACATCCTCAGCCGTGACGTTGCGATAGCGGTCCAGATCGCGCGAAATGCCATTCGGCGTATTCCGGAAGGTTTCATAGGCAGCCAGCTGGCTCACCTTGCCGCGGACGGATTCCAGACCATAGATCAGACCGGATACGATACCGGCCTTGGTCCGCTCCAGATCGTCTTCGGTCACGCCGCGTGTCTCGAACTCGGCGATGGAGTCGCGGGCCGCTTTTTCCATATCGGCCAGTGAGTCGATGCGGGCCGGGTTCGCCAGAACCTGAACGCTGAACGAACAATGTAGCTCACGGCAGCCGTGACCGGCGCTGGAATTCACGGCAAGGCCAGGTTTTTCGAGATTCTTGTAGAGCAGGGAAGTTTCACCGCCGCCGATGATGTCCTGAAGCACGTCGAGCGGGGCTTCATCCGGATGGTTCGCATAGACTGTCGGCCATGCCATGTAGAGTAGCGGCAGACGGACATTGTCTTCCATCGAGATATAGCGGTCGGCATCGAGCGATACGGGAAGCTTTTCAGGTGCTTCAACTTCGGGGCCGCGCGGGATCGGGCCGAAATATTTCCGGATTTTCTCAAGCGTTTCCATCTTGTCGATATCGCCGCCAATGGTCAGTGTCGCATTGTTCGGACCATACCAGCGCAGGAAGAAGCGCTTCAAATCATCCAGATCGGCGCGGTCCAAATCGACCAGATAACCGATGGTCGACCAGCTATAGGGATGGCCTTCGGGATACATGGCTTCGCCCATGCGCTCCCAGAGAAGACCGTAGGGCTGATTGTCGACGCGCTGACCGCGCTCATTCTTCACGGTTTCGCGTTGAACCTCGAATTTCTCCTGTGTCACGGCGTCGAGGAAATAGCCCATCCGGTCCGCTTCCAGCCACAACATGCGCTCGAGCTGATTGCTCGGCACAGTCTGGAAATAGTTGGTGCGGTCGCTGTTGGTCGTGCCGTTCAATGTGCCGCCGAACTCGGTAATCAGTCCAAAATGCTGTTCATCGGCCACATTGATCGAACCCTGGAACATCATGTGTTCAAAGAAGTGGGCGAAGCCGGATCTGCCAGCCTCTTCACGCCCGGACCCGACATGGTAGGTCACGTCGACATGGACCAGTGGATCGCTATTATCTTCGTGCAGGACGACGGTCAGGCCGTTATCCATGACATATTTCTCGTACGGGATAGCCACGTCAGCACCTTCGCCCGTATAGCGCTCGACCAGCGTGAAACCGGCTGGAACATTTAAGTCCATAACAACGGCAGCGGTGTCGACCATTGTGTCGACGGATGTCTCGCAGGCGACGATCGCAAGCGACGCAGCCCCAAGAAGAAGTGTGCGGGTCAGGGTCTAAATCATGGGGTTTACGTCCTCGGTGAGTGAAATGTGAGCGTGGAGATTGGGCCTCTCCATCATTGATTATCGATATCTCATAGCGCATCTGGCCGCAGACCAAATGGTGTTCTGATCACATTCTTGCCATCTCTGGGGAAAAGTCTGCGTCAATACCCGCATTCGGGGCAAAGCATGCGCCTATCGCCACGGATTGTTGCGATCGCCTGATGGCGTGCGATCCGGCGAGGCAGTGCGGGGCATCCGGCTTTGCGTACCCACGCGTCCCCCGCCATATGTGACGAGCGCGTCAATCCGTTTTTCGATCGGCGGATGGGTCGTGAACAGTCCGGCCAGTCCCGTGCGCGGATTATAGAGCGCCATCTCCCTGACTTCGTCGGGAACCGTCTCCAGCTCGGGATTAGCCGAAATCTTCTGCAAGGCCCGGATCATCGCATCGGGGTTCTTCGTCAATTCGACCGCGCCCGCGTCGGCCATATATTCGCGCTTCCGGCTCATGGTGAAACGGATCATCAGGGCGATGACATAGGTCAGCGCGACGATTGCGAAGGCGACGAGGATCAGCACCCCGGCATTGCCGCCGCCGGAGCGGCGATGACTGCGCGACCGGGCAAAATTAACCCGGAACATGTTGCGGAACAGCGTTTCTCCGACAAAGGCGAAAATGCCGACGAAAATCACCGCGATGATCAGCATGCGAACATCCTTATGCATGATGTGGCTGAGCTCATGTGCAATAACGGCTTCCAGCTCCTCATCGTCGAGGCGGTCCATAAGGCCGCGCGTCAAGGTCACCTGATAAGTGTCAGGCCGAATGCCCGATGCGAAGGCATTGAGGGCTGGTGTTTCCATCACCATCAGACGCGGCATGGTCAGCCCGCGCGAAATGGCCAGGTTCTCGAGCATACGATAGGCGCGAGGTTCCTGACTTTGCGTCACGGGCTTGGCACGCGTTGCCGCGTTGATCATGGCATTATGGCCGAAAAAGGCGATGCCGAACCAGATCCCGGACGCGCCCAGTGCAAAGGGGGCGGCGGTCGGTAGCATGGCGGCGGCTTCGGACAGGCCGTCCTGCAGTGACGGGGACTGTCCCGTCATGCCGACGAAGACGATCGTCAGGCCGTAAAACATGAGCAGCAGGAGAACGGGAAAAAATGCGAGCAGGAGAATGCTGCGCAGATTATTGTTCCAGATGTGCGTCCGAAGGCCTGCGGCTCCGATCAGCATGGGTCGGAGAACGCCTTAGGATGTTCCAAAATCGACAACGGGCGGTGTCTGCAGCGCCTCGCGGCCTTCGGGCAATTCAAAGAACTCACGCTCATTGAAGCCGAAGGGACCGGCAATCAGGACGGCCGGGAACTGTTCGCGCGCCGTATTATATTCCTGTACGGAATTATTGTAGAAGCGACGCGAGGCGGCAATCTTGTTTTCAACGTCTGAGAGCTCGTCCTGCAATTGCAGGAAGTTGGTGTTGGCTTTCAACTCCGGATAGGCTTCGGCCAGAGCGAACAGCTTACCCAGCGCCGCGCCTAGCATGCCTTCCGCAGCAGCCTGACCCTGAACCGTATCGGCGCTGACCGCCCGGTTGCGAGCTTCGATGACTTCGCGAAACGTCTCTTTTTCATGGGCGGCGTAGCCCTTGACCGTGTTGACCAGTTGCGGAACCAGATCCTGGCGCTGTTTCAACTGCACTTCGATATCTGACCAGGCCTGATTGGTCGTCTGCCGCAGTGCGACCAATCGATTGTAGATACCGATGATGAAAACGGCGAGCAGGGCAACGATGCCGAGGATAATGAGAAGTGTCGTCATGATGATAGACTAGACGCGGCCTCGGTCCGTCGCAAGTCTAATCCAGTATTCCGGTAACCAGGCCCGGAAAGGCGATCAGCAAGGCAATCAGGGCCAGCTGGATGCCGATGAAGGGAATGACGCCGCGATAGAGGTGCGCTGTCGTCACTTCAGGCGGAGAGACGCCGCGCAGATAGAAAAGTGCGAACCCGAAAGGCGGCGTCAGGAAGCTTGTCTGCAGGTTCAGCGCCATCACCACACCGAGCCAGACCGGGTCGAGCCCGGCGGCCAGCAAGGGCGGCGCGACGAGCGGCACGACGACAAAGGTGATCTCGATAAAGTCGAGGAAGAACCCCAGAACGAACATGACCAGCATGACGAGGGCAAATGCGCCCCAGGTTCCTCCGGGCGCGGCTTCCATCAGGCGAGCGACCATTTCGTCGCCGCCTAGCCCGCGAAATACAAGGCTGAACACAGTCGCACCGATCAGGATGACAAACACCATTCCGGTTATATGCATGGTCGAGCGCGACACGTCGGCAAGCTGGCCATTGCGCAAGAGCCTGAGCGAGGCGATCAGCGTCCCGACGATGCCCAAGATGACAAGCGCAGCCGCGAGAATACCGCCGCCCAGTTCGATGCCCGTCCATTTGGTTTGCGCTATCCGGAGATCCAAACCAGTGAGGTCGAGCGCGACAAGAGCGAGCAGGGCCAGAGCGCCGTAGAGAGGCCAGCGCCGCCCGTTGGGAGCCAGCCGTGTTGCAGCCAGAAGCATCGCGCCCAGTGCACCAAGCGCCGCGCCGCGTGTCGGCGTGGCGTAGCCCGACAGGATCGATCCCAGAACGGCAATAATCAGAAAGATGGGCGGGATCATGGCTTTAGCTGAACGCCACAGCAGCGCTTTGACATTGCTATCGTCCGGCCAGGGTTGGGCCGGGGCTTTGGACGGCGTCAGGACGGCCGTTATGAAAATGTAGAGCGCGTAGGCGCCGACAAGAATGAGACCCGGCACGAGAGCACCCGCAAAAAGATCGCCGACGGAGACGACGGCGTCCGTTTCCAAACCGTAGGAGCGCTGAGCCTCCTGAAACGCGTTGCCGATCTGATCGCCCAGAATAACCAGTACGATCGAAGGCGGGATGATTTGGCCCAACGTTCCCGACGCCGCAATCGAGGCAGAGGCGAGGGGAATGTCATAGCCGCGCTTGAGCATGGTTGGTAGGCTCAGCAGACCCATCGTCACCACGGTGGCACCTACGATGCCCGTCGAGGCTGCCAGTAGAGCGCCGACGAAGATGACGGATATGCCGAGCCCGCCGCGCAGAGGACCGAACAGATCGCCCATATTCTGTAGCAGTTCTTCGGCAATCCGCGACTTTTCCAGCATTACACCCATGAAGACAAAGAGTGGCACAGCGATCAGGATTTCGCGTGTGATAAGCGGATAAATGCGCGCGGGTAGAGACAGGAAAAAGGTCGGATCAAACAGGCCGAGCGCTGTCGCGATGGCTGCGAATAAGGCGCTGACACCCGCCAGAGTGAAGGCGACGTTATAGCCTGCCATCAAACCGATGCAGGCAGAGAGAAACATTAGCGCCGCGAGTGTTTCCGGCAAACTCACAGGGTTTCTCGTGCCGAGTCGGTGAAGAAGGGCGGGACTCCCTCAGGGCGTTCCGGTTCAGCGTCGCCATTCAGAACAAGTGCGGCACGTGAGGCAATGGCCAGGCCTTGCATAATCAATGTGAGCGCAAAAATTGGGATCAAGGTCTTCAGCAGGAAGACCCCGCGTATGCCGTTACTTTCCGTCGAACCCTCAAATGTCCGCCATGCAAAGCTGACAAATCCCTGACTATTCCAGAGGATGAGCAAACATACCGGGGCAAGCAATACGTAAAAGCCGATCAGATCAACCCTTGCCCGTGCGACCCGGTCCATCTTTTCATACAGCACATCAACCCGCACATGCTGACCAGCGAGAAGTGTCGCTGCAGCGCCGAGCATGATGATGATTGCCTGGAAATAGAAGGCGCTTTCAAGCCATTTCACTGTGGCGGTGCCGAAAATGGAGAGCGCAAAAACGGACGCTGCAACGCTGACCACAAGCAGCGGAAGCGACCATTTCACCGTCTCGCCAAGTTTGTAGATGATGAGGTCGATTGACCGAATGATCGACCCGAGGGTGCTGCGGAATGTGTCTCGAGGAAACAGCAAATAGAGCACGGGCAAGACCATAAATGGCAAAAAAGCCCAGCCGATCGCTTGTAATGCACCCCCTAGCATCTGGCCCTAATCCCGGCTCAGGGTGCGAGCCCGGATAAAGGCTCCGTCACCGATTTCCGTCCATCGGGTACTCTGATTGCGCGACTGGAGATAGCTGTCGAAAATACGTCTGACGAGTGGATCACCCTGGGCAATATCGCCGACGATCTGATCCGCGGTCCGACCGACGGCGCGCAGGATGTCATCCGGCATGAATTGGGGTTCGATCCCGTGACGGTCGCGCAGCGTTTCCAACGCGCGGCCATTCATGACCGTGTATTCTCCGAGACTCTGATCGTTCGTGCTTTTACAGGCATGCCGGATAATCGCCTGTTCCGATGCCGTCAGTTGCCCCCAGCGGTCCAGATTAATGCCGACGGCAAGCGCAGAGCCGGGTTCATGAAATCCCGGCACGTAATAGTTCGGTGCTTCGCGGTAAAAGCCTAGCGCCAGATCATTCCAGGGACCGACCCATTCTGTCGCGTCAATCGATCCGCTTTGCAGCGCCTGATAGATCTCGCCGCCCGGGAGCAGAACAGATGTTCCGCCTAATTCAGACAGAACCCGTCCGCCCAGGCCGGGGATGCGCATACGCAAACCCTTCAGGTCTTCCAGACCTGTCAGCTTGAATTTGAACCAGCCCCCCGTCTGATGGCCCGAATTCCCTGCCTGGAACGCAATTATGTTGGAGCGCGCAGACAATTCATGCCACAAATCCTGCCCGCCACCCCAGTCAATCCATCCCATCAGTTCGACCGCCGTCATGCCCATGGGAACAGATGTAAAGAAGTTGAAGCCGGAGGAGACACCCTGCCAATAATATTCGGCGGCATGGTACATGTCGGCTGCGCCTGTGGAGGTCGCGTTGAAACATTCCAGCGCGCCCACAAGTTCACCGGCTGCGTAGACTTTGACGTCGAGCATGCCGTCGCTCATCTCCCTGACGGCATCGGCAAAGCGAACCGGCATGATGCCGAGCCCCGGAAAGTCTTTGGGCCAACTCGTCGCCATGCGGAACTGCTTGATGCCGCGATTAATGTTGGGTGCTGCGACATCGCCGACATGTCCATTACGCGCCGAGGACTGGCTGGCATCACGTTTGGAACCCAGTACGCCGACGACACTGGCCCCCGCTGCCAGAGCCCCTGCACCGAGGACGATATCGCGACGCCGCGTCATGCTGCGTCGACCCCTATCCAGCCGCGATGTCCCAGGATTTCAGCGGGTTGGAAGCGAGCCTTATAGTCCATTTTAGGGCTGCCAGGGACCCAGTAGCCTAGATAGAGATAGGGTAAGTCCTCCATCTGACAGCGGGAAATCTGATCTAGAATCATGAAATTGCCTAGAGAGCGGTCGAGCGCTTCCGGCGCGAAAAAACTGTAGACGAGTGACAGACCGTCATTCAGCCGGTCGATTAGCATGCAGGCCGTCAGCACGCCCTTGCTGTTACGGTACTCGACGATTTCCGTCTCCGACGCGCATTCTTCGACCATCATCTCATAACGGGTGAAATCCATGCCGGTCATGCCTCCGCCGGGGTGACGATGGGCGAGATAGCGCGACAGGAGGTCGTATTGCTCCTGCGTTGCGATCGCCGGGGTCAGAGCCGGGTCCAGATCGGCATTGCGCCGCAATGTCCGGCGGAATGACCGACTGGGTTCGAAGTCCGCCGCTCTGACGCGCAAGGACCGGCATTCCCGGCAGGTTTCGCAGGCCGGACGGTAGATGACGTTCTGACTGCGCCGAAAACCGGCATGCGTCAGATAGTTATTGAGGTGTGGACCATCGAGCGGATCAAGCTGGGTGAAGATCTTCCGCTCCATCCGGCCGGGCAGGTACGGGCAAGGCGACGGGATCGTCAGAAAGAACTGCAACTGGTTCGGATCGAACGGATGGCTCATCGTGTTGTTTTGCCTTCTCTCACCTGTCCTAAAGACCAAAGAAGATCGGCACGAGCAAGACGTAACTGACCCATAAAAGCAGCATCAGCGGTATTCCAAAGCGGGCAAAGTCCCCGAACCGGTAATGTCCCGGCCCCATGACCAGCAAATTGGTCTGATAGGCGATCGGGGTCGCGAAGCTACAATTAGCCGCAAAGATAACCGTCAGCACCATGATGATCGGGTCGATATCGGCTTTTTCGGCAATCGACAGCGCAATCGGTGCAAACAGAAGCGCGGCAGCACTATTGCTGATAATGTTGGTGAAAACGGCGACGACGAGAAAGACGGCGGCGATCAGAGCCTGGGTTCCGAAAGGTTTGATGAAGTCGACGACATTTGTGCCGATGAATTCGGCCCCGCCTGTCCGCTCCAGCGCCAGCCCCATGGCGAATGCGGCCCCGATCAACAGGAAGATGCGCATATCGAGCGCCCGAACGGCCTGCCGGATGTTCAGACATCCCGCAGCGATCATGCCCATCGCCCCGCCGAGCGCAGCAATTTCGATCGGAACGAGTGATAGCGCCGCTGCCGCAATCGTGGCCACGAAGATGATCCGCGCCGCCTTTGCCCTGCGAATGTCGGGCAGCTCGGCCGTGCTCCAGTCCAGCAGGATCAGATCGCGGTTGCGGCGCAATCCCGCCACGTCGCGTTCATAGCCGAAGATCAGCAGGACATCACCAGCTTCCAGTCGGATGTCGAGCATGCGTTTGCGGATCATGCGGGACCGGCGCTGGATGCCGAGCACGAGGCAGCCCGTCTGTCTTCGAAAGCCGATCTGTTCGATGTTCCGTCCGATCATGCGCGAACCCGGCGCGATCACGGCTTCGGATAGCATGATTGCGCTATCGGATACGGGTTCATCCAGACTGAAATTCCCGATATCGAGCATGCCGCGAAGATATTGTGGGCGCGTTTTCAGCAGGGAGGAGAGTTGCGATCGCGTAGCTGCGACGATCAGCACGTCTCCGGTCTGCAAAGTCGCTTCGAACGGCGGCAGGAAAGAGGTTTCACCGCGCTGGACCATACGGACGGTGACATCCTTCAAGCGCGGATAAATACCGACAGTAGGCTCGACGCCGTCGAGCGGGTGGCCCGGTGTGACCCGGATCTGGGCGATATATTGTTGTCCGGATGCCTGCAGGATCGGCTCCTCGGACTCGCGGTCCGGGATCAGGATGGGAGCCATGAAGATAATGAATACGGCGCCAATCATTGCCAGCGTCATGCCCGGGACAAACTGGGTGAAAAAGCTGAGCGACATGTCAGTGGTGCGGACCAGAACATCGTTGACGAGCAGGTTTGTCGAGCTGCCGATCAGCGTCGTCATACCTGCCAGAATGCACAGAAACGACAGGGGCATCATGAAACGCGAGGCGTTGACCCCCAGCTTACCGCTCATGGCGGCCAGGACCGGGATGAACATGACGACAACGGGGGTGTTGTTCATGAACATCGACACGGCAAAAGCGATCCCGAAGACCAGAGCCAGAGTTCGTCGCGGCTGCTTGTCCAGCGAGGCGTTGATCGCCATGGTCATGCGTTCGAGTGCGCCGGTTTGAAACATGCCCTGGCCGACGACAAGCAGGGCCATGATGGTGATCAGAGCAGGGGCAGCGAAGCCTGACAGCAATGTCGCCGTATCCAGGCCATTGTCGGGCGAAACGAACAGGTTGCCGAAGACCATCAGCGCGAGAATCAGCCCGACACTGATCGCCTCGATCGAAAATCGCTCGCGTACATAAAGGTAGACGCCAACCGCAACGATCGCGAAAACAGCCCACATCTGAACGGTTTCGGGCAACGCCCACATGGATGTACCTACCCCTCTCTTGCGGTCTGCCTTCGCTATGGGCGATAGGCGGCGAAGACTTCAAGCGGAATCGGGATTATTCGAAAGGTTTGCCATGGCGGTCTGCGCATTTCTGGGTTTGGGCGTCATGGGGTATCCGATGGCGGGACATTTGAAGGCTGACGGGCATGACGTCCGGGTCTGGAATCGGTCCGACGCGGCCCGCGATCGCTGGATGGATGAGCACGGTTCCGGGGCTTTTGCAGAAGCCGCTGACGCTGTCGCAGGCGCGGATTACGTCATGATCTGCGTCGGTGCCGACACGGACGTCTTCGACGTCGTGGAGACCATCCTGCCCAACCTCAAGCGCGGTATGACGGTCATCGATCACACGACGGCCTCGCCAAATTGCGCCAGAACGGTCGCGGCGCAACTCGAAGCCATCGGTGTCGCCTTTCTGGATGCCCCGATTTCCGGCGGGCAATCGGGGGCCGAGGCGGGCACGCTATCGGTCATGTGCGGAGGGGCAGAGCGTGATTTCGCCGCAGCGGAGCCGGTCATGCGGGCTTATGGCAAGACGATAACCCATCTCGGCGCTGTGGCTGCGGGGCAGACAGCCAAATGTGTCAATCAGATCTGTATTGCCGGAACGCTGCAGGGCCTGTCTGAGGGGCTGAGGTTCGCGCAGGCAGCTGGTCTCGACGCCGAGACTCTGCTGAAGGCTATCGGCGGGGGCGCAGCCCAAAGCTGGCAAATGGATAATCGCCTGCTCAGCATGGCGCGCGATGAATTCGATTTCGGTTTCGCAATCGACTGGATGCGAAAGGACTTGGCGATTGCGCTGTCTGAAGCGCGGTCGATGGAGCTGGACCTGCCGATCACGCAACAGGTCGACGCTGCCTATGCTAAGGTGCAGGCCATGGGCGGCAGCCGTCAGGACACGTCGGCCCTCATTCGGAGCCTGCCCAAAGTGGACAAGAAGACCTAGCCTTTCAGAAGGCGCGCAGCGCGAATGGCTCCGTAGGTCAGGACAGCGTCGCAGCCCGCTCGTTTGAAGCCGTTGAGCGTTTCCAGCAGCAAGCGTTCGCTGTCCGCCCAGCCATTCTGGCCAGCCGACTGGATCATCGCATATTCGCCGCTGACCTGAAAAGCGAAGGTGGGCACGCCGAATTCGGTTTTGATCCGATGACAGATATCCAGATAGGGCAGGCCGGGCTTGACCATGACCATATCGGCACCTTCATCAAGGTCCATGGCGACTTCATGGAGGGCTTCTTCCGAATTGGCCGGGTCCATCTGATATGTGCGCTTATCGCCGCGCAGGGCCGACGCCGTGCCGATCGCATCACGATACGGGCCATAAAAGGCAGAGGCATATTTGGCGGCATAGGAGAGGATCATCACATCGGGATGATCCGCCTGATCGAGCGCGTCCCGGATGACGCCGATACGCCCGTCCATCATGTCGGACGGGGCAACGATGTCGGCCCCGGCATCGGCCAGAATGACCGCACCCTGCGCAAGCATGTCCAGAGTTGTGTCATTGTCGATCACGTCGCCCTGCATCAGCCCATCGTGACCGTGATCGGTAAAGGGATCGAGGGCGACGTCCACGATCACGCCAATGTCGGGGACGTCAGCCTTGAGACGACGGATCGCTGCAGGGACGAAACCGTCCGGATTGAGGGCTTCCGTAGCGGCAGCGTCCTTCCTGGCGGGATCGATATGGGGGAAGAGTGCGACTGCCGGAATTCCCAGACCGGCAGCTTCGCGGGCCTGTTCGATCAGACCATCAAGACCCAAGCGCGACACGCCGGGCAGGCTAGGCACAGGACCCTCACTGGCTTTCGTGTCGGTGATCACCGTCGTCAGCACCAAATCGTCCACGCTGAGTTTGGTTTCTCTCACGAGCGCCCGCGACCACGCCGAAACCCTCTTGCGACGCATTCTTAACTGGGGAAACTGCGACATAGTCTATAATTCTTTCAGTGGTTTATCAGCGCTTCTCAAGGTGAAGTTCGTTGCAATTTCGGTTTCAGTTTCAATGGCGTTTCGTGAATGGCCGTTCTATATATGGGAAAGAGAACAAGACAAGCAGGTGGTCTGTGACCCGTACCCCACCCTATCGTGATCAATTTCGTGCCGCCGTCGATACCGTTCGGCAGGAAGGCCGCTATCGTATCTTCCGAGACATTCGCCGGAAGAAGGGCGCCTTTCCCTGTGCGACGTGGTTCAAGGATGATCTGAAAGAACAGGATATCACGGTCTGGTGCTCCAACGATTATCTGGGCATGGGGCAAAATGAGTGCGTTGTCGAAGCGGTGAAATCCGCAGTCGATGCCGCCGGTACGGGTTCGGGCGGAACCCGGAACATTTCCGGCACGACGCGCTATCACGTGCAGCTGGAGGCCGAACTGGCGGACCTGCACGGCAAGGACGCTTCTCTCGTCTTCACGTCGGGATATGTGGCGAACGAGGCAGCGCTCTCCACCATGAGCAAAATTCTGCCGGGCCTGCATATTCTGTCCGACGAGATGAATCACGCATCGATGATTTCCGGCATTCGCAATGCCCGGACGCACAAGCACATTTTTGCGCATAACGATATTGCGGATCTCGAGGCGAAGTTGAAGGCGATTCCTGTCGACGCTCCGAAATTGATTGCCTTTGAGAGCGTCTATTCCATGGATGCCGATATCGCACCGATCGAGGCGATCTGTGATCTGGCTGACACTTACAATGCGCTGACCTATATCGACGAAGTCCATGCTGTCGGTATGTATGGTCCGCGCGGAGGCGGCATCTGCGAGCAGCGCGCCCTGATGGACCGTATCGATATAATTCAGGGGACGCTCGCGAAGGCCTATGGCATGATCGGTGGCTATATTGCGGCTGACAAGGTCATCGTCGATGCGATCCGCAGCCTCGCTTCCGGCTTCATTTTTACGACCTCCATACCCCCATCGACTGCGGCCGGAGCATTGCGCTCGGTCCGGATCCTCAAAATTTCGCCCGAAATGCGCGACCAGCATCAGGACCGCGCCAATGCGCTGAAGGCCCGGTTCCGGTCTGCGGGCTACCCGTTCATCGATGGCGACACGCATATTGTACCGCTTATGGTCGGCGATCCCGTCAAATGTCAGGCGATCAGCGACCGTCTGATCGAAGATTACGGCATTTATGCTCAGCCCATCAATTTCCCGACCGTTCCCAGAGGGACTGAACGGCTTCGGTTCACGCCCAGCCCCTTCCACACTGATGCAATGATGGATGAGTTGATGGCGGCCTTGTCCGACGTGTGGGCGGCTTACGACCTGCCGCGCGAAAAGGTTGCCTAAAGCGATGACTTCGCGTTGTCCGGTCTAACCGGACTCGTTATAGGCCCTGCGAAACGCAATATTCGCAGGGTCATCATGTCCGCTTCTGATTATCTCGACCGTTTTTTCAGCCAATCTCTGGCTGAGCGCGATCCTGAGCTTTACGCTTGCATGAAGGACGAGCTGGAGCGGCAGCAGCACGAAATCGAGCTGATCGCGTCGGAGAATATCGTCTCTCAGGCGGTCATGGAAGCTCAGGGCTCCGTTCTGACCAACAAATATGCGGAAGGCTATCCCGGACGGCGTTACTATGGCGGTTGTCAGCATGTCGATGTGGCGGAACAGTTGGCCATCGACCGGGCGACGGCGTTGTTTGGATGCGGTTTCGCCAACGTTCAGCCCAATAGTGGCAGTCAGGCCAATCAGGGCGTGTTTCTGGCTCTGTTGAAGCCTGGCGATACGATTCTCGGCATGGATCTGGCCTCTGGCGGGCATCTCACCCATGGCGCGCCGCCTAACATGTCCGGAAAATGGTTTAATGCCGTGACCTATGGTGTCCGCGACAGTGATCATCTGATCGATTATGATCAAGTCGAAGCGCTGGCAACCGAGCATCGCCCTAAGCTGATCATCTGCGGCGGCTCGGCCTATTCTCGCGTCATTGACTTCAAGCGTTTCCGTGAGATCGCCGACAAGGTCGGCGCTTATCTGCATGTCGATATGGCCCATTTTGCAGGGCTGGTCGCGGGCGAGGCTCACCCCAGCCCGTTCCCGCATGCGCATGTCGCGACGACGACAACGCACAAGACACTGCGCGGGCCTCGTGGCGGCATGATCCTGACCAATGACGAGACGTTGGCCAAGAAGTTCAACTCCGCAATCTTCCCGGGATTGCAGGGCGGCCCGCTCATGCATGTGATCGCGGGCAAGGCGACCGCGTTCGGAGATTGTCTGCAGCCTGAATTCAAGGACTATGCGGCGCAGGTGATCGAGAATTGCAAGGCGATGGCCCAGGCTCTGGTCGAGGCGGGCTATGCGGTTGTGTCTGGCGGGACGGATACCCATCTGGCCCTGATCGATCTGTCTCCTAAAGGGGTGAAGGGTAATGCGGCCGAGAAGGCCCTCGGTCGCGCCTACATCACCTGTAACAAAAACGGCATTCCCAACGATCCTGAGAAGTTCACGGTGACGTCGGGTATTCGGGTCGGATCGCCAGCCGGCACCACCCGCGGCTTCGGCCCAGCCGAGTTTCGTGAGATCGGCCAGCTTATGGCCGAAGTACTGGACGCCCTGGTCGAGAGCCCCAAAGGCAATGCTAAGGTCGAGGCGAGTGTGCGGGAGCGGGTGAAAGAACTGACGGCGCGTTTTCCGATCTACAGTCACTTATCTGCATAGCGGTCTGCGCTTTGCCTTTCAGCGGGCAATTGGCTAACAGCCGCCTATGCGGTGCCCATTCTGTTCCAGCGAAGATACGCAGGTCAAAGATTCGCGTCAGGCGGAGGACGGCAATGCCGTCCGGCGGCGGCGGCTCTGCAGCAAATGCGGTGGCCGCTTCACGACGTTTGAACGGGTGCAGCTGCGCGATCTTCAGGTTGTCAAGAACTCTGGCAAGCGAGCACCCTTCGACCGGGAGAAACTGATGCGGTCCGTCCGGATTGCCTTGCAGAAGCGGCCCGTCGATGAAGAACGTGTCGAGCAGATGGTCTCAGGAATTGTTCGTCAGCTTGAATCCTCCGGACAGGCCGATGTGACGTCCAAGCAGATCGGGGAACTGATCATGGAGGGCCTGTCTGAGCTCGATAAGATTGCCTATGTCCGTTATGCGAGTGTCTATCGCGACTTCAGAGCCACGGAAGATTTCGGGCAATTCATCGAGTTTGAGAAGCTCACCGACGAAGGCTGATCACCATGTTTACGGGAATTATTACCGATGTGGGTCGGTTGCGTGAGGTCACGCGCATAACAGGGTCGGCCAGGGAAACAGCCTGGGGCGATACGCGGATGGTCGTGGAAACGGGCTACAATACGGCCTCGATCGATATCGGTGCGTCCATTGCTCATTCCGGCGCCTGCATGACCGTCGTCGACAAAGGGACCGGATGGTACGCCTTTGATGTGTCGGATGAAAGTCTGGACAAGACGACGCTCGGACAATGGGAACCCGGTCACCGGATCAATCTGGAACGTGCCCTGACCGGCGCGGACGAACTGGGCGGGCATATGGTGACGGGACACGTCGACCAGACGGCCCGCTGCCTGTCGCGTGAGACCGTCGCGGGCTCGACCCGGTTTCATATCGCAGTGCCTGATGCGCTGGCCTTTGCAATTGCGCCTAAAGGCTCAGTTACTGTCGACGGCGTTTCGCTGACAGTGAATGATGTCAGTGACGGTGCGTTCATGCTCAACATCATTCCCCACACGGCTGAGGTGACGACACTGGGCGATTTGCAGCCCGGAGACGAGGTAAATCTGGAAATCGATGTCATCGCTCGCTATGTGGCGCGCTACCTGCAGCATATGAAAGCCTGAAACGGTAAGGAGTGGGTTTGACCCAACTGAACGAAGCGACCTTCCAGGAGGTCTATAATCTCGCCACGCCGGAAGAGATCATCGACGATGCGCGCAACGGGCGGATGTACATCCTCGTGGATGCGGAAGATCGCGAAAATGAGGGCGATCTTATCATTCCGGCGCAATTTGCAACACCGGATGCGATCAACTTCATGGCCAAGTATGGGCGCGGACTGATCTGTCTGGCCCTCGAAGGCACGCGCGCGGACGAGCTTGGTCTGCGTAATATGAGCGCAGACAACAAGTCACGCTTTGAAACGGCCTTCACCCAGTCGATCGAAGCCCGGGAAGGTGTCACCACAGGGATTTCCGCAGGCGACCGTGCCAAGACGATCCAGGTTGCGATTGACCCGGATAGCCGCGCCGACGACATCGTCAGCCCGGGTCACATGTTCCCGATCATCGCCAAGGAAGGCGGTGTGCTGGTTCGGACGGGACATACAGAAGCCTCCGTGGATATCTCCCGTCTGGCAGGGCTGAACCCGTCCGCCGTCATCTGCGAGATCATGAATGATGACGGCACGATGGCGCGGCTCGATGATCTGGTTAAGTTCGCGCAGTTTCACGGGCTGAAGATCGGTACCATCGAAAGCCTGGTGGCATATCGGCTCGAACGGGATCACTTCGTCACCCATGTGGCGAGTTCGGACTTTACCTCGCAGCGCGGCGATGCGTTCAACATCCACGTCTATCGCAACCTTCTCGACGGCAAAGAACATGTCGCGCTCTCCCGGGGCGAGGCGACACCTGGTGAGGCGTCTCTTGTGCGTGTTCACAAGATCGATTTCGCTGGAGACGTTTTGTCCGAGGATAGCCCGCGCTCAGGCCTGATCTGGGACGCAATGAAAACACTCGCCGACCATGAGGGTCATGCCGTGCTGGTTCTGATCCGGGAAGGTTCGATCAACTCCTTGCTGGAACGGCTTGGCGCGCACCAGTCGACGGTCGATCGCAAGGAGCAGACGGTCCGCGAATATGGCGTCGGCGCACAAATCCTGACCCATCTGGGCGTCACCCAGATGACTTTGCTGTCGAACTCCATGCCGAAATTGATCGGTCTGGATGCCTATGATCTTGAAATTGTCGGCCTTCACCCGCTGACCAACACACGGACCTGAGCGATGAAAGTCCTGGTAATTGAGGCCCGCTTCTACGAGCCAATTTCGGATATGCTGCTTGACGGAGCGCTGGATGCGCTGGCTACTGCTGGGGCGGAGATCTTCCAGGTCACGGTTCCTGGTGCACTGGAAATCCCCCATGTGATCAGCTTCGCCGAAGAGGCTCAGGCAGGATATGACGCTTATGTCGCTCTCGGTTGCGTGATACGGGGAGAAACCACCCACTACGATTATGTCTGTCAGGAGAGCGCGCGCGCGATCATGGATCTGGCGGTTGATGGACAGTTGGCGATCGGAAACGGAATCATTACGGTCGAGAATGAAGAACAGGCATTGGCGCGGGCCGACAAGACGCGCAAGGATAAGGGCGGTTTCGCGGCCCGCGCGGCCATGACAATGGTCGAGATCCGCAACGAGTTGCATGAAGGCCAAGTCTCATGAGTGGCTCCACGCCCAAGCTGAGGCGCCAGGCCCGATTGTCAGGTGTTCAGGCGCTCTATCAGATGGACTTGACCAAGGCGACGACCAAGCCTGTCATCTTCGAATTTCTCAACCATCGCTTCGGGTTCGAGGATGAAGACGGCATGGTGGCGGCCGATGAACCATTCTTCGAAGCCCTTGTCGAAGGTGTTGTGCGGGAGCAGGGGACCATCGACGGTCTTCTCGAAGCGCAACTGCCGGAAAAGTGGCCTTTGCGACGCTTGGACATGACGCTTCGTGCCCTGTTGCGCGCCGCCGTCTATGAGATCAGCTGGCGGCCCGATGTGCCTGCCGCCGTGATACTCGATGAGTATGTCTCGATCGCATCGGACTTTTTCGATGGCAAGGAACCCGGCATGGTCAATGCCGTGCTGGATGGAATTGCGAAATCGGTTCGGCGGGCAGAATTCGCGATACCGGGCGTCACTGACAGTCCGACGGAGTGAATGAGCGCGACTTTATCGCTATGCTCCGCCCCTTGGCCGGCCCGGGTGCCTTAAACTTGAACGATGATGCTGCGCTCCTGAGCGCTCCTGTCGGGCACGATCTGGTTCTGTCGGTCGATACGATGGTTGAGGGGGTTCACTTTCCCAAGGGGCGCATCGGAGGAGACTTTTCCGAGCGACTTCTCAGAACCGCCTTGTCCGATCTTGCAGCTAAAGGCGCGAGGCCCATCGGATATATGCTGGCAGTGGCCTGGCCTTCGGGGCGGTATGATAAGTGGGCAGCCGCCTTCATCAGTGGCCTGCATGATGCCCAGCGCAGTTTCGACTGCCCGCTACTCGGCGGCGACACGACGGCGACCAAAGGCCCGCTGGTCGCATCGGCAAACGTTTATGGTGTCGTGCCGACAGGAGAAATGGTGACGCGTAGCGGCGCGAAAACCGGCGATCATGTCTGGTATACCGGCGTTCTGGGACGCGCCGAAACCGGACTGAAAGTCGTGATGGGCGATCCGGACGTTCGCCTCCTATCCGGTGAAGATCGTCTTGCCTGTGAAGAAGCCTATCTCCGTCCCGAACCCCGTTTTCTGTTTCGGAAGACCTTGCGACAGGTCGCAACGGCCTGCGCCGATATTTCGGATGGTCTGTATAGCGAAGCGGGGCATATCGCGGAGGCGAGTGGTGTTCACCTCGCGATGGACTATATCCGCCACGCTGACTTTGGTGACGACTATGAGCTTCTGTTGACAGCCCCGCCATCGGCTGAAGCCGCCATCCGATCCGGCGCAGACGCAATCGGTCTGCCCGTCACGCGCTGCGGGCATGTGGTTCCGGGTGAAGGGATTTCAATCGACGGTGAGCCCGTGCAGGGAAAAGGCTACCGGCACACATTCTAGTTAAGCAGGAGGGCTAGCGGGGTCCGCCTGGTCCGCCGGGAACATTTTGTTGATCGCCGCCAAGCCGGTCTGTCGGGATCCGGCCAATCGTGCCGAAAATCTGCTCCAGTACGGAGAGTTCGCGACCGCGTGTCGGCGTTTCCCTATTGGAATAGTTGATGATCCGGCGGTCTTCGATGCCATATTCTGCAACGCGTGTGACTTGGCCATCCGCATTGAAGCTGATCATCGTAACGGACTGCTCTTGAATTTGCGGTCGCAGATAGGCGTAACGTTCACGTACTTGGTTGATGTAGTACCAGGTGTCTTCTTCGACGTCTTCGTCGAACGTGCCTTCGACAGACGGGCTACCAAGCGAAGCTAGGACACTCGCTTTCGTGTCTGTGTTGGGGTTGATTGCCTGCGGTTTCGCGTCCGCCGTCGGCACATAGCCATGCGTCCGCAGAATTGGATTGCAGGCCGATAGAGCCAAAACGCTTGTCAGCATTAATGCGGCAACCGATTTGCGCATGAACCGTCTCTCCATTAGGGCGCCCGCACATCTGGCCAACTGGCCCGGCATCCCGATGGGCGTCCGATAGCCGGACCTGTGGAGCCGTGCAAGCGTGGGTCGCGGTAGATGACGGAGGATTAAGAGATGGGACTGTTTGGTCGCCTTATGGGGCGCGATTTGCCCGAGCGTCGTGATGCACGTCGCATCTATTTCCGCCTGCTGGAACAATCCCGGGACACGGACTTCTATGGACACGGGAAATTGGAAGACACATATGACGGCCGCATCGACGCCATCGCGATACATTTCGCCGTCATGATGGAACGACTGCGCGAGGAAGGAGACGATGGACGATTGCTGAGCCAAGCGCTTTTTGATGAAATGAAAGACGATTTTGAAATCGCTCTGAGAGAAGAGGGCATTTCGGATACCGGCGTCAAGAAGCGCATTAAGCCGATGATCGGCCATTTCTATGATCGGCTTAAAGCCTATTCTGAGGCCTTGCAGTCCGAAGCGGCGAAGGAACGTCTAAGCGAAATCTTCGACCTGGAAACCAGCGACTCGCCGGATGATTTTCAGCGTCGCTTGTCGACCTATATGGTGGCGTGGCTAGATAATCTGCATCAGCAGCCGATGAAGGCTCTCACTGAGGCGCGTTTTTCCTTTCCTTCGGTTTAGCGCTATGCGTCACGTCACAGGGACACTATAGCAGCCCGATGCTGGATGGTTTGGTCATATCGATTGATGCGATGGGCGGCGACGACGCGCCCGATATGGTGATCCGCGGGCTTGAATATTTTCTGACCCATGAGGGGCAGGGACGTCGAGCACGTTTTCTCCTTCACGGGGATCAGGCGCAACTTCAACCTCTTCTGGCTAAGAACCCTCGCACCCGTGAGCGCTCGGAAGTGGTGCATACGGACAAAGTCGTCTCGATGGATGACAAGCCATCGCAGGCTTTGCGGCGTGGTAAAGACAGTTCAATGTGGAACGCCGTCGCTGCCGTTAAAGCCAAACGCGCCGAAATTGCCGTGTCTGCCGGTAATACCGGGGCTCTGATGGCCATGAGCAAGCTGCAACTCCGCATGAAACAGGGGGTTCAGCGGCCTGCTCTGGCTGCAGCATGGCCAAAACAGAATGGTGTATCCGTTGTCCTTGATGTGGGTGCCAATATCGATGTCGATCCGGCGCAACTGACCGAATTCGCCGTGATGGGCGAAGCCTATTACAAGGCGATCTACAAAAAAGAGCAGCCCTCCATCGGTTTGCTCAATGTGGGGACCGAGGATCAGAAAGGCCACGCCATACTGAAAGCCGCCCATGAACGCCTATCTGAGAGCCAATTGGGCCTGAACTATATCGGCTATGTCGAGGGCAACGACATCTCCATGGGTTCTGCCGATGTCATTGTTACGGACGGTTTTACCGGCAATATCGCGCTGAAAACGGCTGAGGGGACGGCGAAGCTGATCGGGACCTTCTTCAACGAAGCGCTACAAGGCAATCTATGGTCCAAAATCACGACCTGGCTGAATGCATTCGCTCTCTTCAAATTGAAACGGCGGATCGATCCGCGGCGCGTCAATGGGGCCGTTTTTCTTGGCCTGAACGGTATCGTGATCAAAAGCCATGGCGGAACGGACCGCATCGGCTTCGCCAATGCCGTCAATATCGCGATCGGTCTGGCTGAAACGGACTTCATGCATGCTATCGATGAACGGCTCGACGCCTTGCACGATGAAGACGATAATATAGGCTTTATTCCATGACGATCCGCTCCGTTGTCCGAGGTATTGGGAGTTACCTGCCCGAGCGGGTGATGGAGAATGCCGAGTTCGCGAATGAGCTCGGTCTCGACACGTCGGATGAATGGATCCGGGAACGGACAGGTATCAAACGCCGCCACATCGCTGCCGAAGGCCAGACGACATCCGATCTCGGTTATCACGCGGCGCTTCGGGCTCTGGAACATGCCGGCATGTCCGCCGATGAACTTGATCTCATCCTCGTCGCAACATCGACGCCTGATCTGACTTTCCCCTCAACGGCGACCATGATCCAGCACCGGCTTGGAATCAGTCATGGTGCTGCATTCGATGTTCAGGCCGTCTGTTCGGGCTTTCTATACGGCATTCATCTGGCGGACGCCCTGATCAGCTCCGGCGCGCATAAGCGGATCATGCTGATCGGTGCGGAAACCTTCTCTCGTATCCTTGACTGGGATGATCGCGGAACCTGTGTTCTGTTCGGTGATGGCGCCGGTGCAATTATTTTGGAGGCGACTGCGGATACGCAGGACGGTGTCATCCACAGCGTGATTCGGTCCGATGGCTCACATCGCGACATGCTCTATGTCGATGGCGGTCCGTCCGCGACCGGAACCGTCGGCAAGTTGCGCATGCTCGGCAACGCCGTTTTCAAACATGCTGTGACCGACATAGCCGGGATTATCAGGACATGCGCAGAAGAGGCCGGGCAGGACGTTCCCACGATCGACTGGTTCGTCCCGCATCAGGCGAACCAGCGCATTCTTGTCGCCGTCGCGAGGAAGTTGAAGCTGCGCCCGGAACAGGTGATCTCCACCGTGTCCGAACATGCCAATACATCGGCGGCGAGTGTTCCTCTGGCATGGGACGCTGCCGTGCGTGATGGACGCATCAAGCGCGGCGATACGGTGATGCTGGAAGCCTTTGGAGGAGGGTTCACTTGGGGTGCATGCTTGCTTCGCTACTGAAAAAGAACATTTTTTCGACTTTTCCAGCAAGTTAAGCCTTGCAGATAGGGGTGGGGATTTGCTTTAACGCCTCCATGGGTAGCAAAACCGTCAATACTGGAACCGTCACGCGGGCCGATCTGGCCGAGGCTGTCTACAGTGAAATCGGATTGTCCCGCTCTGATTCTGCCGAGCTGGTCGAGTCCGTCATCGGTCACATTTCAGGGGCTCTCCTGAAAGGCGAGAATGTGAAGCTCGCCGGCTTCGGCACCTTCCTCCTGCGCGAGAAGAATGAACGCATCGGTCGCAACCCCAAGACGGGTGTCGAAGTGCCGATTACGCCGCGTCGCGTTCTGGTGTTCAAGCCCAGTCAGGTGCTGCGCGAACGGGTCGATTCGGCATTAAGCCCCAAACGGTGATAGAGTCCGATTCGCAATAGGACTTTTCCATGCGAGCGAAGACGACACGCGCATTCAGAACCATCAGCGAAGCGGGCGAAGAGCTCGGGTTGCAGCCGCATGTCTTGCGGTTCTGGGAAAGCAAGTTCTCCGACATCAAACCGATCAAGCGGGGCGGCGGACGACGTTTCTACCGTCCCGAAGACATCGAATTCATTCGCGGGATTAAAACCCTGCTTCACGATGAGAAGCATCCGATCAAGGATGTTCAGAAACTGATCGCGAAGAGCGGCGCTGCGCGCATCATCAATCTGGGGCGCTCCGTGGAACAGGCTTCGCGGGATCGCGATCTCTCAGATACGACTCTCGTCCCGGACCGGATCGACAAGGCGCAGCCGCAACCCGATCCGGTGGAAACAATCGTCAATCCCATAGCCGAACCCCGCGAATCCGATCCCGAACCAAGCGTTGCTGACATCGCAGCCGATACGCAGCCGGCCCCGATCGCGCCCGAGCCAGCCCCTGCTATAGATGTTTCCGGGCTTCAGGACGCCTTGTCGCGCCTGGAAACGCTCAGAGAAAGCTGGAACGACTTCGATAAGGCCGGATAGCGACCGCGTTTGCTGTCTTGCGGCCTGCCTTTGACGCGACTATAGCCCGCGCGCACAAGTGGCGCGGAGTATGGCGCAGTCCGGTAGCGCACACGCCTGGGGGGCGTGGGGTCGCAGGTTCGAATCCTGCTACTCCGACCACTTGTCTTTTCGCGCTGCCTTTGTCGCAGCGCTTTCGCCGACCGAGGGACTATACTCCCAGCATGGCTATTTCCTTCGACAAGCAAGTTCCGCGCTGGGTCACCGGATGGCTGGCCTTCATGGTCCTGCTAGTTACGGCGATGATCATTGTCGGTGGGGCGACACGTCTGACCAATTCTGGACTGTCAATTACAGAATGGGCTCCGATCACGGGTGCCTTGCCGCCGCTGACACAGGCGGACTGGATTGCCGAGTTCGAGCGCTACAAGCTGATCCCCGAATTCGAGGCCGAGCATCCGGATATGGATCTGCAAGGGTTCAAATTCATTTATTTCTGGGAATGGGCACATCGCCAGCTGGGCCGCATCATCGGTTTGGTTTTTGCTCTGCCGTTGCTGATTCTGACATTGCAGCGCAAGCTCCCGGCAGGGCGGGGGGTCTGGCTTTATGGAATCCTGATCCTGATCGGCATTCAGGGTGCGATCGGATGGTGGATGGTGCATTCAGGACTGCAGGAGGGCATGGTCGCTGTCAGCCAGTATCGTCTCGCCATTCATCTCGGCATGGCGTTCATCATCCTGGGACTGCTGCTCTGGATGTTGATCGAAGCCTGGCGTGGGTGGAACCGAACGGTCAGTGCCCCGCGAGGCTGGTTGCCACCATTGCTGCTCGTGCTGATCTACGTACAGATCATGGCCGGGGCTTTCGTTGCCGGAACGGATAGTGGCAAGACCTATAATAGCTGGCCTCTGATGGACGGCGATGTCGTCCCGTCCGGTTACTGGATACAGTCCCCTTTCTGGCGCAATATTTTCGAAAACCCGGCGGCAATCCAGTTCAATCACCGGATGCTGGCCTATATCATTCTTGTTCTGTTTTTCGCGGTGCTGTTTCGCTATCGCCGCAGCCGGGTCATGCGACTACCGCTTTTCATGCTGGGGCTGTGCCTCATTTGGCAGGTCGGGCTTGGTATCTGGACGCTTCTCGCTGTTGCCCCGCTTAATCTGGCGCTTCTGCATCAATTCAGTTCGATCATTGTCTTTATCGTGGCTGTGTGGATGCTATCACGCTGGAAAAAGATACGGTAATTATATACCTTTTTACTAAATCATTGTTTTTTATTGGCTTTCTTGGGCGTAAGCGTGCGCTTAAGTCTTGACGCTCTGTCACGCGGTCCGTATTGGGCACCAACCTTAATCCCAAGGTCCGCCGAACAGCGGGCCTTTCGTCATTTTCACCTTTTACTTTCGGGGACGAAATGAAAACCACCAAATTCCTGAAGACGGCGGAGGTCGAAAAGACCTGGATCGTCGTCGATGCAGAGGACGCCGTCGTCGGTCGCCTCGCATCCTTCGTTGCCATGCGTCTGCGTGGCAAGCACCGTCCGGACTACACGCCGCATATCGATTGTGGCGACAATGTCATTATCATCAATGCTGATAAGGTGCGGTTCACCGGCAACAAGCTGACGGACAAGAAATATTACCGCCACACGGGTCATCCCGGCGGTCTGAAAGAAACGACACCGGCTAAAGTGCTCGGCGGCCGTTTCCCGGATCGTGTCATGCGCAAAGCTGTTCAGCGCATGCTGCCAAAAGAATCACCGCTGGCCCGCCAGCAACTGTCCAATCTGCGTGTCTATGCAGGGTCGGATCATCCGCATTCCGCACAGAACCCCGTTACGGTCGATTTCAAATCGGCCAACCGCAAGAACGTCAAGGGAGCCTAACCCATGGCCGAAGAACAAGTCGCAACCTCTCTCGAGGACCTGAAATCCGTCATGGACGGCACCGCTGTTGCACCCACCGCAGACGATGCGCCGCTGCCTGAGCCCAAGATCGATGACCATGGTCGTTCCTATGCGACCGGTAAGCGGAAGAATTCCATTGCCCGTGTCTGGATCAAGCCGGGGTCCGGCAAGATCACGATCAATGGTCGCGATCAGGAAGTCTATTTCGCCCGCCCCGTTCTGCGCCTCATCATTGCGCAAGCCTTTCAGGTCGCAGACCGCGTCGACAGCTATGATGTGACGGCGACAGTCAAGGGCGGTGGCCTCTCCGGTCAGGCCGGTGCAGTTCGTCATGGCATCACCAAGGCGCTGACATACTACGAGCCCGCTCTGCGTCGTCCGTTGAAAGCTGCCGGCTTTATCACGCGCGACTCACGTGTCGTCGAGCGTAAGAAGTATGGTAAGGCGAAAGCCCGTAAGAGCTTCCAGTTCTCGAAGCGCTAAACCAACACATAGCTTTCAAGGTTATGTCTCAAGGCGCTTCGGTTTTCCGTGGCGCCTTTTTTCTTTGGGGCAATAGATGAAAAACGCAGCGATTTTCGGAGCCAGCGGGTACACAGGGGCTGAGGCTGTCCGGCTGTTGCTCGAACACCCCCAGATCCGCATCAAGGCCCTGTCGGCCAACAGCCGCGCAGGCGAGGCCTATGCGTCTGTCTACCCCCATTTCTCGGGGCAGGATCTGCCGGAGACTCGCCGAATCAGCGACATCGATCTGAATGATATCGACGTCGTCTTTTCCTGCCTGCCGCACTCGACGGGCCAGAATGCGATCGCAGCAGCGCTGGAGTCGGTCGAAACCGTGATCGACGTCTCCGCTGATTTCAGACTGTCTGACGGCCAGGCTTTCGAGCGGGTCTACGGTACCCCGCATCAGCATCCGCACCTGCTATCCGGACGCGTTTACGGTCTGACAGAATTTGCGCGCGACGCATTGCCCGGCGCTAGACTGGTCGCATGTCCGGGGTGCTATCCTACCTGCACATTGCTGGCTCTCCTGCCAGGCATCGAAGCGGGATTGATCGCGGACCGGCATATTGTGGTCGATTCCAAGACAGGCGTGACGGGGGCGGGGCGCAAGGCAACACTGGGTCTGCACTTTTCCGAACTGTCGGACGGGTCGCACGCTTACGGCATTGGAAACCATCGACATGCCCCTGAAATCGAACAGGAGTTACGCGAGCGCGATCATTGCTCATCGATCAGTTTCACGCCGCATCTTGTCCCGATGAACCGGGGTATGATCTCGACGTGCTATGTCGAACTGACGCCCGGCACGACACTCGAAACCCTTAGAGATAGCTATGCAAATCGCTATTACGCGGATCCTTTCGTACAGGTCGCGACCGATGACAGCGTGCCGCAAAGCCGTCACGTGCGCGGGACAAATCTTGCACGGATCGGTATCTACCCAGACCGGGTCGAGGGTCGCGCCATTATCGTTTCCGTCATCGATAATCTTGTGAAAGGGTCCAGCGGACAGGCCTTGCAAAACTATAATCTGACGCAGGGATGGGACGAGACTTTGGGATTAAGTGCAACCGCGCTTTTCCCATGATCTATGCCAAGTTTCACATGACCTTCGCCCTAATCTTGCTAGTCTAGACAAATGACGAATTTACGCCTCATCCTTCTCCTATCGGCTACTGCCGCCTTGTCGGCTTGCGCCAGTGTCGATCTGCCATCACTCGAATTTATGGGGCAGTCCGACTTCTCAGACGAAATCAAGGCGCTGGATCCGGATTATCCGTCGCTGGATGAAACCCCGGACCTCCCTGCCGGCGTTCGCAGCGGAGCGGAGTGGGATCAGGATGCGCGTGAGATGGAAGCACTTTTCGATGCGTTCGATGCGCCAGAAGACGGCGAAGCCATGACCGAAGACGAATTTAACGCCGCTTTCGACGCTGCTCAGACGGAGGCCAAGGCTTACCAGAGGGATGATCCGTCATGAACTGGCCTGTTCCAGATCGAACCTTCAGGGAGGAATTCTACCGCATCCAGCGTTTACCGCCTTATGTATTTGCCGATGTCAACAAGTTGAAGGCCGAACTCCGCGCCGAGGGGGCCGATATTATCGATTTCGGTTTCGGCAACCCTGACCTGCCGACGCCTCCCCACGTTATAGACAAGATGATTGAGGCCGTTCAGAAACCGCGTGTCACCGGCTATTCGGCCTCGCGTGGCATTAAGGGTCTGCGTGAGGCCTGCGGTCGTTATTATGACCGCCGATTTGGCGTTGACCTGGATCCAGAAACGGAAATTATTGCCACCATCGGCTCCAAGGAAGGCTTTGCCAATCTGGCGCAGGCGATCACGGCGCCGGGCGATGTGATCTACGCGCCCGATCCGTCCTATCCGCTGCATGCCTACGGCTTCATCATTGCCGGAGCGGTAATTCAGGGCATTCCGGCTATCACTGCCGAGGAGTATCTGGCGGGCGTGAAACAGGCGCTGGCGGACGCGGATAAGCCGCCGCTGGCGATCGTGGTGTGCTTTCCTTCCAACCCGACGGGCCACACATGTGATCTGGCATTTCTGGAAGAAATCGTGGCGATCGCAAAAGCCAATGATATCATCATCCTGTCGGATCTCGCCTATTCGGAGATCTATTTCGGCGATCCGCCGCGCTCGATCTTCGAAGTGCCGGGGGCCTGGGATATTCTGGCTGTAGAGACGATCTCCCTGTCCAAGACCTATTCGATGGCAGGCTGGCGGATGGGCTTCGCCGTCGGGCATGAGCGGCTGATCGCGGCGCTGACGCGGGTCAAGTCCTATCTCGACTACGGGGCCTTCACACCCATTCAGGTCGCGGCATGCGCGGCGCTGGACGGGCCGCAGGAACCGGTCGCGGAGGCGCGCGCGACCTACAAGGCGCGGCGCGATGTGATGGTAGAGAGCTTCGCGCGGGCGGGGTGGGAGGTTCCGTCGCCCGATGCCTCCATGTTCGCGTGGGTTCCGCTGCCGGATGCCTATAAGGAGATGGGATCACTGAAATTTTCTAAATATCTGATGCGCAATGCCTCGGTCGCGGTCTCTCCCGGCAATGGTTTCGGCGAGAATGGCGAGGGCTATGTGCGGATTGCGCTGGTCGAGAACGAGCAACGTATTCGTCAGGCGGCGCGCAACATCAAACAGATGATGATACGCGACGGCGTCGGCGCGTAAAACCTATCCTGTATTGAAAACGGAGCTGTGCTAGGGCGCAGCCGGAATCGGCTATCGAACTACAGGGAATTCTGAAGGGATCAGAGGGATGAGCGTCACAGGCTTTAATGCAGGGCTAGCCGTTCAGGCCGCGCTGGTCACGGAACAGGCGGCCATCGCGGCATCAACAATGGTCGGGCGGGGCCGGGAAAAGGCGGCCGACCAGAAAGCTGTCGATGCTATGCGGACAGGACTGAATGCACTGGATATTCAAGGTCGTATCGTAATTGGTGAAGGGGAACGCGACGAGGCACCAATGCTCTATATCGGCGAGGAGGTCGGTACAGGTGAGGGACCGGCGATCGATATTGCTCTCGATCCGCTCGAAGGCACGACACTCACCGCCAAGGCCATGGCCAATGCGCTGGCCGTCATGGCTTTCGCGCCGCGGGGCGGGTTATTGTTTGCGCCAGATGTCTATATGGACAAGATTGCGATCGGCCCCGGCTTCGATCCGGGGATCATCAATATCGAAGACAGCGCTGCAGATAATGTAAAACGTCTAGCCAGCGCTAAAGGCGTGGCCCCATCAGAAATCACGGTCTGCGTTCTCGACCGGTCCCGGCATGCAAATATCATCGAAAGCCTGCGCGATATCGACGCCCGCGTTCGTTTGATTACGGACGGCGATGTTCAGGGTGTCATCAGCACGACCGACCCGGATACGCAGACCGACATGTATATCGGTCAGGGCGGGGCACCGGAAGGTGTTCTGGCTGCAGCGGCGCTCCGTTGTATCGGTGGACAGATGCAGGGACGCCTGCATTTTCGCAATGATGACGAGATCGGACGCGCACGCCGGGTCGGCATTGATGATCTGGACGCCATCTATGATCTGGAAGGGCTGGCATCCGGGCCAACGATCTTCGCTGCGACTGGTGTCACGCAAGGGTCTCTGCTGGACGGCGTGAAGATCAAGAATGGGCGGGCGCATACGCACACGCTGGTAATGAACTCCGTCGACAATGCCGTTCAGCGCCTCCGCTCGTCACGCCCCTATATGGCGGGATGACCTCTCAGCACGCTCAGCCAGCCGTGCTCGGAGTCGAACGCTCCGAGCGCGGACGGAAATGGGTCCCGCGCGCAGAGGATGCCGCCGTTACGGCTTTGCAGCAGCAGGCCGGGTTGGATCGGATCCAGGCCAGCTTGCTGGCGGGTCGCCATGTCACGCCCGAGAAGGCTGCGGGTTTTCTCGAACCAATGTTAAAAGCGGATCTGCCTGATCCGTCATCCATGGCGGGAATGGATCAGGCCGTCTCGACGATCCTTGATGCGATGGAAGCACGGAAGACCATCGTCCTGTTTTCCGATTATGACGTCGATGGCGGCACATCTGCGGCACAGATGATCCGGTGGGGACGCGGGCTGGGCTTTGATTTCGGCCTGCATGTCCCCGACCGTATTCGTGATGGCTATGGGCCATCCCGTCAGGCCTTTGAAAAACTCAAAGCGGATGGTGCAGAACTTGTCGTGACACTGGATTGCGGCGCCGCGGCGCATGATGCTTTGCACGGGGCCGCCGAGATCGATCTTCCTGTCGTCGTCATCGACCATCACTTGATGGACGGACTTCCTCCTGCCGAGGCGATCGTCAACCCGAATCGCCCTGACGACCAGAGCGGGCTGGGCCATCTGGCAGCAGCGGGCGTGACCTTCCTGTTGATTGTCGCGCTCAACCGTGCGGCAAAGCAGCGTGGGATGACTCCCGCACTCGATATCCGCGAATTGCTCGGACTAGCCGCCTTCGGCACAGTCTGCGATGTCGTTCCGATGGTCGGGTTGAACCGGACCATCGTAAAGCAAGGGCTGAAAGTCATGGACCGGCAGCGTATCGCTGGACTGAATGCGCTCTCCGCCATTGCCAACATTGCGCCACCATTTTCTTCTTACCATCTCGGTTTCGTGCTGGGTCCGCGGATCAATGCCGGCGGACGGATCGGGAAGTCCGAAATGGGCGCGCAACTGCTGTCGACTGACGACGAATCCAAGGCACATTCGCATGCGATCGAGCTTGATCGGCTAAATCGCGAGCGGCGTGGCTTGCAGGATGATATGGTTCGTGCCGCAATCGAGCAGGCGGAGCGGCAAGATAACCGCGCTGTGATCATTGTCGCCATGGAAGGCTGGCATCCCGGCATTATCGGCATCGTCGCAGGACGTCTGAAAGACCGTTTCGAACGCCCGGCTATCGTCATCGGTATCGATGAAGAGGGAGTTGGGAAAGGGTCAGGCCGGTCGATCAAAGGCGTAGATCTCGGCACCCGCTTCACTGAGGCTTTGAAGGCCGGGTTACTGGAGGCTGGCGGCGGTCACGCCATGGCGGGTGGTCTGACAATCTGGAAAGACCGCATTGCCGCCTTTTCGGACTGGATTGAGAGCCAACTGTCTGCAGAGGTTGCGGAAGCAAGCCAATCACCGGTCAGCAAAGTGGACGGGGTTTTATCACCTGCCGCTGTAAATCTGTCTCTGGTTGACGCCATCGAGAAAGTTGGTCCTTATGGACCGCAAAACCCATCGCCCGTTTTCATCGTGGCCGATGTAAGGGTCAGCTTCGCCAAACGGTTGCAGGGCGGACATGTGCGGTTCACCGCGCAGGACAGAGGCGGCGCATCGGTGTCCGGCATTCTCTTTCAGGGTGACGAAACGTCACTGGGGCAGACGCTTCTCGACGCCGGAGAGCGACATCTCCATTTGCTGGGTCAGGTTAAACGCAATAGCTGGCAAGGCCGGGACAGCGCCGATTTCCAGCTAAAGGATTTGGCGTGGGCCGATTAACTGTCCGCGACTGCAAAAACACCGCCCTCTGACACGGTTTTTCGCTTGAAAGCCCAAACGCGCTTTCATATATGGCGCATCGCAACTGAGTGGTCCCTTCGTCTATCGGTTAGGACGCCAGGTTTTCAACCTGGAAAGAGGGGTTCGATTCCCCTAGGGACTGCCAGTTGCTTTTCTCTTTCATGATGCGATTTTGACCTGACAGCATTGACCTGTCTGGCTAGATGCGTGTGCATGACACGTTTGATCTTGCTTTTCGCCTTCATGCTTTTTGCCTCACCGGCCTTTGCGCAGACCGCGCAGGACGATGTTGTCGACTTTGGCGAGCCGCAACCGCTGTCGATCGTCACCGAAACGGCGACTCATGACTTCATGGTGGAAGAGGCGAAAACAGCCGACCAACAGGCGCGCGGTATGATGTGGCGCGATTCCATGGGCGAGAATGACGGCATGATCTTCGAATTTGCCGAGCCCAAAGTCGCGACGATCTGGATGAAGAATACGGCGATTTCGCTCGATATCCTGTTCGTGCGGTCTAATGGCGAAATTCTGAAGATCGAACATCTTGCACAGCCCTTCAAGGAGCGCTCTGCCAGCTCCGAAGCTGTCATCGCTGCCGTTGTCGAGCTGAAAGGTGGCCGCGCACTGGAACTGGGTATCAAGCCCGGCGATGTGGTAAAACATCCGTTTTTCGGCAGCTAAACGCTTGCGTGAGCGCGTGATTTGTCTATGAGCCGCTTCGTCTGGCGCGGGGAGTAGCGCAGCCTGGTAGCGCATCTGTTTTGGGAACAGAGGGTCGCTGGTTCGAATCCAGTCTCCCCGACCAGACATTTTCTTTTACATCCGACCTGTCAAAACGGCTGTGCCCAGTGGCACAACGTAAGTAACGGTTAATGCCTGTGGCCTAGCGTTTCTCGAAGAGGAATCGCTATGTCCCCACCAAATAGTTTGAAGCAGGCCACCGCACCGAGTGCCGGTACACGGCGCTGGCAGGGTCAAATTGAAGTTGGGCAAATCCTCACGGTCGCATCGTCTGAAGTCGTCATCTCGCTGAACAAGACGATCATTCGTGATAATAAGCTGCATCTGGCGCAGATCGGCACCATTCTGAAAATTCTGACGAGCGACTCAATCGTCGTCGCGATGGTGTCATCCTTGGAGATTGGAGCGACCGATGATGACGGTCTGAATGATGGCTGCATGGCCAAGCTGAACATTCTGGGCGAGATCACGACGAACCCGACAACACGCGAGACAAAATTTTTCCGGGGCGTTCGGACGTATCCGGTCCTGAACGAGGCGGTCTACACCATGTCGCCATCGGATCTGCAGCTGATTTTCGCGCGCGAACGCTCCGAATGTATCGATATTGGTCGTTTGCAGCAGGACGGCTCGATCGTTGCTAAAGTTCGCACTGATGACATGCTGTCCAAACATTTTGCGATCATCGGTTCGACGGGCTCGGGTAAATCCTGCACGGTTGCCCTTGTGCTTCAGGCTATTCTGCGCAGCAATCCCGCCGGCCATATCGTGCTGTTCGATCCACATAATGAATATTCGAAAAGCTTCGGTGACCTTGCGGAGGTGATTACGGGGGAGACGCTCGACCTGCCGATCTGGATGTTTGACTTCGTTGAAACCGTCGAATTGCTGACGTCGGAAATCGAAGAACATGCCCGGGAGGAAGAAGAGATCCTTCACGATGCGATTCTCAAGGCGAAGCGCCTGTTCGAACGTGCCATGCAGCGTGGAGAAATCACATCCCAGGTCAAGCTGGACGATATTGAGCATGAACTGCAACGCGCGTCCCACATATCGCTGGACAGTCCGGTGCCCTATCGCATCCGCGATGTGGTCAAGCTGATCCATCACGATATGGGGAAACTCGAGAACAACTCGAACCTGCAGCCCTATAAGCGGTTGAAGCGGCGTATCGAAATGCTGATCGCCGATCCGCGTTATGCCTTCATTTTTCGCAACCAGGCCAAACCACAGGCGCTGGAATCGATCATGGGCCGGATTTTCCGTCTGCCGGTCAATGGCAAGCCGATTTCCATTCTCGATTTCTCTTCAATTCCGTCCGAAACCCTCAATGTCGTCGTCTCCGTCGTCAGTCGTCTGGCCTTCGAACTCGCCAGCTGGTCAGAACGGCAAATACCAATTCTACTCGTCTGTGAGGAGGCGCATCGTTACATTCCCCGTGACCCGAAGCTGGGCTTTCACGCGACCCGTCGGATTATATCGCGCATCGCGAAAGAAGGTCGGAAATATGGCGTATCGCTGGGCATCATCTCCCAGCGACCCTCTGAACTCGAACCGAGTACATTGTCACAATGTTCGACTATCTTCTCGATGCGTCTGACCAATGAAGTCGATCAGAACTTCGTTCGCGCCGCCGTTCCGGATGGTGCGACCGAGTTGTTGACTTTCCTGCCATCGCTCGGGACGGCGGAAGCCATGGTGTTCGGTGAGGCCGTCAATTTGCCGATGCGGGTCCTGCTGAACAATCTTCCCGAAGAATACAGGCCGCACAGTTCCAGTGCCTCCTTCTCTCAGCTTTGGCGGCGGGACACATCGACGCCAGAACTCATGGCGAAAGTCTATGGCAGCTGGAAGAGTCGTAGCCGAAACCCGGAGCATCACCAGACCGCACCGGTGCCTACGCAGCCTGCGCCCGGTCAGGTGCAAGGACAGCCCCACCATTCGCAAGGGCATATCCCAGTGGCGCAGCATCAGGGTGCGCCAGTTCGGCCAACGACGCCCGCACATCCCAATAGCAAGGCACAGGCGCTGAGCGACGTTCGCAATCTTCTGAATGCAGCGTTTCACAGGGATAGCTAGGCGCGATATCGTTACGCATCTTGCCAGCGAGGGCGGCGGCGGCTAACGCGCCTCTATGTATGCTAAGATCTACAGACCGCGCCCATCGGCGATGAGTTCGGGCCGTGCAAACGCTCAGCATTGGGTGCTCGAGTTCGACAGTGATGAACCACATGCGATCGATCCGCTCACAGGCAATGCCATTTCTACCGATACGCGTGAACAGATCCGCATGACGTTCGAAACGCTGGAAGAAGCCGTTGCCTTTGCGAAAGCGAATGATATGCCGCACCGCGTTCACGGATCGACCGATACGAAACGCATTCCGCGGTCCTATTCCGAGAATTTCGATTTCAATCGCAAGCTTCCCTGGACTCACTAGGTCACGAGCTTGCCAGTCGGCCCCGTAGCTCAACTGGATAGAGCAGCTGACTTCTAATCTGCAGGTTGGGGGTTCAAGTCCTCCCGGGGTCGCCAATTTTTTCTTATGCAAGATCAGCCGGGTCTTTGGCCAGGGTCTGAAAGCTGGGCATCGATGAAGTCGAGGAAGGCGGGCCAGTCTTCCTTGACGACCCCATGTGTGCCGGGTCTCAACCAGTAGGCTTTACCATCCTTTGGGCGGAAGTCTGATGGCGACGCGGCTGGAAAGTGTGCTCCCCAAGCGACTTTGGCTTCCTTGAACGCACCCCATGGGTCGGACCAGACGTCGCGACGCGCATTACCGAGCAGGACGGGTTTATCAAACAGACGGGCGAGAAGGTCAGCGGGTGTGACACCGAGACTAGTGAGATCTTCGACATAGTGAGACGCGCCAGGTCCGGCCCAGTGCGGATAGGCATCGACCATGGCTTTCAGGGACTCGCCAGTGCCATCATTCAATGTCGATGCACCGAGTGTGCCGCTTTGATGCGCAATGACCATGTCGATACGATCAGAGACGGCTCCGGCAAGAAGGGCCGTCTTGCCGAATCGGGAATGGCCATAGGCGATCATAGTGCGATCCGGACCATCGGCCTCGATCGTCTCGGCAGCGACGTCGAAGAGGCTCGCCCATACTGACAATGCACCGGGGCGTTCAGCGTCATCGGGAAACAGATCACTCAGCGTTCTCAGGCCCGCCTGAGCGTTATCGGGAACGAACTGGCTCGGATAGAGTGCGGCAAAACCGTAACCGCGTTCTATGATAAGTTCGAGCGGCGGCTTGACGATGTAGCGGCCGAATATCTGCGTCATCACCCCGCCCATAAAACCGCCTCCAGAACAGTCGAAGCCTGTCGCTGACGGGGCGGACACGCCTTCCAGCGGGACAACGTTGTTATTGGGGCAGAAATTCTGACTGATAATAACAGGCGCGTCAGCACGGTTGAGAGGCAGCAGCGCGACCAGATCGATATCGCGCTGAACGGCACCATAACCGATCCGCAAGCGCCACTGGATCAGATGGGCCGTGCCAGACAAGGCTGCATCGTCAATCACGGATCAACTCAACACCTCGACCGCCGGCTGAAGGGCGAGCGGGCCGTATAAACGCTCTTCCAGTCGCTGCCAGGCGAGGGGTTCGGGTAGCAATGTGTAGGTGGGTTGCGTCCACCCGCGCGGCAGATCCGTGGGTGCCTGCTTGAGCAGGGTTCTCGCCGCCGTACAGGAGCCGAGCATCAACACAGCCCCAATGATGCACAACATCAAAGTCGCGCGCAGATAATCAATCCAGCGTCGCAAGCGCCTGTTCCACGTCAGAGATAAGGTCTTCGACGGCTTCCAGCCCGCAGGCGAAGCGGACGATCGGACCATCCAGCGCTTCACCGAATTTCCGTTTCAGCTGCGGATCGCAATGAATGGCCAGGCTTTCAAAGCCGCCATAGGAATAACCGATCCCGAATAGTTCGAGCGCATTGATGAATTGGTTCACTTGGGCCGTCGAGCAGGGCGCGAGCTCGACACTGAACAGGCAACCGCCGCCACTGAAATCACGCTGCCAGAGGGCATGATCCGGATGGGATTCCAGCACAGGATGGAGTACGCGCCGGATCTGGCCTTTCTCTGTCAGCCACCGGGCCAAAACTTCGCTCGTTCGCGCCTGCTGTTCGAACCGTGTCACGACGGACCGGAAACCGCGCAGGACCTGATAGGCATCATCGGACGCGCTTGCCACGCCCATTTGTTTGGCCGTTGCAGCAATCTGTTCGCCATGTCTTGGATCAGCGCAGATCGCGGCCCCGTAAAGAAGATCGCCATGGCCACCGAAATATTTAGTAGCGGAATGGGTCGATATGTCGGCGCCGAGTATAAGCGGATTCAGAGACAGGCCTGCTGACCATGTATTGTCGATAATGGAGATAACACCCCGGTCCCGTGCAGATGAGCAGATGGCTGGAACATCCTGAATTTCAAACGTCAACGACCCCGGGCTTTCCAGTAAAACAATAGATGTATTGTCACGGATCAGATCAGCGATCCCGGCCCCGATGCGCGGGTCGTACAGCTCCGTCTCGACACCCATCCGTTTCAGATAGGTCTGGCAGAAATAGCGGGTCGGACCATAGACGCTGTCGGTCAGTAGCAGGTGATCACCGGGCTTTACGAAGGCCAGAATTGGTTGCGTGCAGGCCATGACACCGGACGGGTAAAGCTGGCAGCTCTTGCCGCCTTCCAGCTCCAGAAAGAGTTCGCACAGCGCGTCATGCACCCCCGAACCGTGCCGGCCATAGCCGCGAATATCTGTGCGATAGAGATCTTCGGCCCGATTGAAAAGAAGGGTTGAAGCGCGCTGCACTGGCGGATTGACGGGCGTTCCAAGGCCGGGCTTGGGCCGGCCCAGATGCACGAAACGTGTGGACTTGTCTGTCATGACCCGGTTTCGATCGGGCAGGTCGGGTCAGTTCCCCATTCGGCCCAAGACCCTTGATAGACTTGAACGTTCTCCGCGCCGCATCGGGTCAAGGCGAAGGCGAGACCCGAGGCGGTGACACCGGACCCGCAACTTGTGATGACTGGTCGTGACAGATCGACGCCAGATTGCTGGAAGAGGGCTCGCAAATCATCGGCAGCGTGAAAGGTACGACCGGATTTCAAAGAGCCGAACGGTACGTTCACGCTCCCAGGAATATGTCCGGCGCGGCATTCGGGGCGAGGCTCAGCTGCCGTACCCGCAAATCGTCCCGGAGGGCGCGCGTCCAGTATCTGCACCGTGGTGCCCAGCGCAGCCAATACATCATCCCGCGTCGCGTTCATGTCAGACGGATTAGCGGACGGCTTGAACGTGACCGGATCACGGGTAGGGACGTCAGCCTGCGTCGCACCCCAGCCTTCGACAAGCGTTACGTCGGATCCATGCGAACGAAGCAACCACCAGATCCACGGCGCCGAAAACAATCCTGCGCGGTCATACACAGCCATCCGCGCCTCACCGGTCAGTCCGGCCTGACCAAAGGCGTCGGCGCTGGCGGTTAGACGCTGAGCAATAGGGGCCGCCTTGATGGAGTTTGTGTCAATCGACGTCGCCGTCGCGGTGAGATAGTTGTCTAGTGGGTCGGTTCGTCCGGGCATGACCCATGTGGCGTCAATCAATGTGTAGTTATCATCAATATCAGATGGTTGGACAGATAAGGTCATAGCCAGCTCGGCACGGGAAGACCGCGTTCTCTCAGAAATTCAGGATTGTAGACTTTGGACTGATAACGTTGCCCGTAATCGCAGAGAATCGTGACAATCGTGTGCCCTGGACCCATCTCACGAGCCATATGGATCGCTCCGGCAATGTTGATCCCCGATGATCCGCCGAGACAGATCCCTTCCAGCTGGTTCAACTCGAAAATGATCTGCAGTGCTTCCGTGTCGCTGATACGGTAGGCGCGATCGACGATAATATCCTGTAGATTCGCCGTGATCCGCCCCTGACCGATCCCTTCCGTGATCGAATTGCCGTCCGATTCCAGCTCACCATGGTCGAAATAGGCAAACATCTTTGACCCATGCGGATCGGCCACGCCGATCTGGATGTCTGGGTTCTTTGCTTTCAGCCCGATCGACATACCCCCCAATGTGCCGCCAGATCCGACAGAGCAGACAAAGCCGTCGACTGCCCCTTCTGTCTGAGCCCAGATTTCTTTAGACGTGCTGTCGATATGCGCCTGACGATTGGCAGTATTGTCGAACTGGTTGGCCCAGACCGCACCGTTGGGCTCCGTCTCGTTCAGCTCCGAGGCCAGACGTTCGGAAACATGCACATAGTTGCCGGGATTGGCGTAGGGAACAGCATCGACTTCGATAAGTTCTGCGCCGAGGAGCTTGACGGCATCCTTCTTTTCCTGGCTCTGCGTGCGTGGCATCACGATCTTGCAGCGATAACCCAGCGCCGAGCAGACCATCGCTAGGCCGATGCCTGTATTGCCGGCTGTTCCTTCGACCACGACGCCGCCAGGTCGCAATACCCCACGCGCTTCGGCATCTTTGACGATCCACAGGGCTGCCCTGTCCTTGACCGACTGGCCAGGGTTCAAAAACTCGGCTTTGCCGTAGATCTCACACCCCGTCATCTTGGAGGCATCCTGCAATTTCAGCAGCGGCGTATTGCCAATCAGATCGATGACGGACGAGGCTTTCATGCAGAGCGTCTTGCCAGTACGCCCGCGCTATTTCTACCGTTTATCCGCATCAGGAAATTGTGATGTCGGCGGGCGGTCCTGGGCAGGCACGACCGGACTGTCATCGACATCGATCACTGACAGTTCATCGAGCCGCTGGACACGTTTGGGCAGTGATCCCGTCTCGACCAGCGCCGTCACCCGTTGCAGAGCATTCTGACGTAAATCTTCGTAGAACAGGTTGGAGGGCAAGGTCCGGAATTTGGCCCCGATTTGAATGGGTCGCCGTAGTGAGCGAGAGCGCGGTTTGTCGACCAGCAGGACGCCGTCCTGGCATTGCGCACCAACCTGATTGGGCCGAGCTGCCGGGCGTATATCGGGCTCAAGGCCTTCCGCGGCGACACCGCCCAGATGCAGACGTTCCGGGGCGTAATCCTCGCTTCGCGTCCAGGTTAGCGGATTGATACAGACGAGGGACCGTCCGCTTACGCTTTGAAAACCATCGCCATCATGGACCAATAGACGCTCCGTGAACCGGTCAGCGATCCCGTCTTCGCCGGGCATGACCATACCGAAGGCCGCGACGCAATTCGTATCGGACGCGGTTTCGCAGGGCGTCAACGGTGCCAGCGATTGGTCGAACAGGTCCTCGGGCAGGGGATAATCGATCACATAAGCGACAGCCAGTCGCGCACGCAACGCCTCATCTTGCGCGAAAAAGTCGTGCAGAAGGCGGATCAGATGCGACGCCCCCTGATTATGTCCGGCCAGCACAATGGGGCGCTCCGGCGGGCTTTGCGTCAGAAAGACACGAAAGGCCCGCTTGACGTCCTGGTAGGCGAAATCCTGAGCGAGGCGGGCATCCTCGCGCGTAGTCATGTAGCTATAGAGCGAGGCCTGACGATAGAAGGGCGCAAACAGGCGGCCCGCATCACCATATGGCACCACATAATTGGGCCGGACGATCCGTTCGAGCTTGTTCTTCCGACGCAAATCGTCGCTCGGGAGAACATAATGTTCGCCGCCCCGGTAAACGCTGGGCACAACAACGAAGACGTCACCTGGAACGTCGAGCGTATAGGGATCGACCGAAAGGTCCGGCTGGCTCAACCAGCTGTCCGCCAAAGCATAGTTCGGTGCGTCCGGTGGATCATAGGTCTGGAAAGGCTGGCGTGGGTCTTGAATCGTCTGAAAAATATCGTCGCGATAAATCCAGGCGAGCGTGCCTGCGATGATCAATGTCGCGACCACACCGCCCAGTATGATCTGCCAGAAAGCAAATCGACTCGTCGATTGGGAAGCTGCGCTCATCCGTCATCTATTGCGCTTCCAGCTTTGCAAGGGAAGTCCCATCGGTCATAAGCGACGCACGGTTGGGCGAGTGAGAGGCAAGGCAAGAGCGATGAGCAGCGCGCATCCTGAGATCAAGGTCGTTCCGAAGGCCGGACGTTTCCGTCTGTTTCGCTGGTTGCGCAATCGCTTTATCGCAGGCGTTCTGGTCGCCTTACCTATCGTGGCGGTTATCTGGCTCCTCAGCAAACTGATCGGCACGATCGATAATGCGGTCTGGAGCATCGTTCCGCCGCAACTCGACCCCTCCAACTACTGGGACTTTCCCTTCTGGGGCCTGTCGCTAGTTATCGCGGTTTTTGGCCTGACACTTTTGGGAATTTTCGCGTCGAATCAGGTTGGGACAAGCGTGTTGCGGACAGGGGAGTCGATCCTGGCGCGTGTTCCCGTGATTTCGCCGATCTATAATGGCATCAAGCAAATCCTGAACACGATCGCGCAACAGAAAGACCGGGCCTTCCGCGATGTGTGTCTGATCGAATATCCTCGTAAAGGCATTTGGGCGATCGGCTTCGTCACAGCTGATCTATCCGGCGCGCCTGAAAAGGAGCTCAGTCCGAACGGGAAGGATTACGTCTGTGTCTTTGTTCCGACGACGCCTAACCCGACATCGGGCTTCCTGCTGTTTGTCCCAACTGATGAGATCAAACTGCTGGATATGACGCCGGAAGAGGGCGCCAAGATGATCATTTCAGGCGGCATGGTATCATCCAATGAAGCGCTTGAGCAATATGTCGCCAAGAAGCCGACTGTCCCGCTCAGTGACGAAACACTGAGCGAGCCCAAGCCCTAACCCGCACGCATCATCGCGATGCCGTAATCCTGTTCGAACAGATAGAGCAGGACCCGTGCCGCTTTGCCGCGCTCACTCGTCAGAGCTGGATCCTGAGCGACCAGAAGTCGGGCATCCTGCATGGCGGTTTCCAGCAAGTCCCGATGCTTATCGAGATTGGCGAGACTGTAACGCGGTAAACCTGACTGTGCGGCCCCAAGAAGATCACCGGAACCACGCAACTCCCAATCTTTTTCGGCAATTAGAAAGCCGTCCTCACTGTCCCGCAGCACACTCAGTCGTTCTTTGCCGTTCTGGCTCAGCGGCGATTTGTAGAGCAGAATGCAGGAAGATTTCTTGTTGCCGCGCCCGACACGCCCGCGCAACTGATGCAATTGGGCGAGGCCGAACCGTTCGGCATGCTCAATCACCATGACCGTCGCATTAGGCGCATCCACGCCGACTTCGATGACTGTGGTCGCGACAAGAATGTCGTAGCCGCCCGACTTGAAACTGCCATTGACACGATCTTTCTCCATGCCGCTCATCCGGCCATGCAGCAGGCCCACACGGCCGCCGAAAATGGCCGTCAGCTGACGGTGGCGATCCTCGACGGATGACAGGTCGCTGAGCTCGCTGTCTTCGACGAGCGGGCAAACCCAGTAGACCTGATCGCCCGAACCGACGGCACGGCCGACCGCATCAATGATATCATCCAGCCTTTGCAGGGGCAGGGCAACGGTTTCGATCGGCTGACGCCCTGCCGGTTTCTCGTCGAGAATCGAAATATCGAGGTCGCCATAGCTCGTCAGCGCCAGCGTCCTCGGGATCGGCGTCGCCGTCATGACCAGCAGGTCCGGTGCGTCGCCCTTTTCCGTCAGCTTTAACCGGTCCCGCACGCCGAAGCGGTGTTGTTCATCGATGATGACAAGTCCGAGGCGTTCAAACGTGACCCCGTCTTGGAATAATGCATGGGTCCCAACGACGACATCGATATGACCGTCGATCAGACCTGTATTGATCGCCTTGCGCGCTGGTCCCTTGTCTCGCCCGGTCAGGGCTGCCACTGTCAATCCAGCCGGATCCAGCAGCGTCGTGAGAGTCTCCGCATGCTGCCGTGCCAGGATTTCCGTTGGGGCCATGATGGCGACCTGTGCCCCGGCTTCGCACGCCTGTGCGGCGGCCAGAGCGGCCACAAAAGTCTTACCCGCACCGACATCGCCCTGCAGCAGACGGGCCATGCGAGCATCTGACGCCATATCGGCCTTGATTTCCTCGAATGCACGGGACTGCGCGCCTGTCGGAGGGAACGGCGCGCCGCGCAGTACATCGCTGACATATTCGCCGGGTGCGACCAGTGCGCGCCCTTTGAGACCACGATTGCGTTCCCGCACGAGCGCCATGGCGAGTTGTTTGGCCAGCAATTCATCATAGGCTAGCCGTCGACGAAGCGGCGCATCGGGAGAAGCATCAACAATGTGGACGGGCTGATGCAGGCGTAGAACGGCTTCATTGAAGGATGGCCATGCCTGACGCGTCAGAAAAGCCGGGTCGATCCATTCAGGCAGGGCCTCGCCCAGGCTGACAGTTTGCAGCGCCGACCAGACCGACTTGCGTGCGACTTTGGGCGACAACCCCGCCGTCAGGGGATAGACAGGCTCGAAGGTCGGTAAATCTTCCGATTGCTCAGGCAGCAGGACATAATCCGGATGCGTCATTTGCGCTTCGGCATGGTAGACATCGACCTTGCCTGAAATCAGCCTTTGCGAGCCTTCAGGCAATTGTCGCTCCAGGGTCGATCCGTAAGCCTTGAAGAAAACGAGGGTCATGTCGCCCGTCTCGTCGAATACGCGGATCTTGTAGGGCTGCGTCCGGCTTTTCCCGGGACGGTGACGTCCGATAGTTACAAGAAATGTGGCAATATCGCCCTGCATCGCCCCGGCAATGCCCGGACGGTTGGACCGGTCAATCAGACTGGCGGGCGGTGTCAGCAGGAGATCGCGCAGCCGTCCGGTTCCGCGCACGCCGAATGCGCGCTCTAGCGCCTCGCCGACCTTGTCGCCGACGCCATTAAGCGTCCGGATGTCCGAAAACCAGCTGTTGAGAATTGGCGGTCTCATTCCGTATGATGTGACGCGGCATCCCCGTCCATGCAAGGGATCAACCCGTGACAGGCGCGGCCAGTTTCAGTAGGGCCCGCCCATGCCAGATTCCGTGCCGACAATCGATTGGGAGACGCGACGAAAGCGTCTGATGCACCGCGCTCACTATCGCGGTTTCAAGGAAGCGGACCTGATTCTGGGCGGCTTCGCACGGCAGCACGGGCCTGATCTGACTCCAGACGAAATTCTGATGTTCGAAGATCTTCTGGGGGCCAAGGATCATGACATCTATGCTTGGATAACCCGTACTTTGCCCGTTCCGGCGAATTACGACCCGCCCTTGCTGGAACGTTTGCGCGCGTTCAGACCTTCTGTTTGATATGCACATCCAACTGTCACGCTATATCGGACCTGATCACCGGCTAACGGCTGCAGGTTTACCGGAGGGCGCCGACGCGCTGGTTGTCACCCGCGCGGCTGCCCAGATATCGGGCCGAGTGCTGTTCATTGCGCGCGATGATGCCCGTGCGGCTTCGTTCACCGCGGCCTGTCGGTTCTTTCAATCCGACATTCCCGTCCTGAATCTGCCCGCATGGGACGCTTTGCCTTATGACCGCGTCTCGCCGAGCCGCGCCTTGGCATCGAAACGGGCAGGTGCACTTTACAGTCTTCTGGCCGTCAAAGCGGATCGCCCGCTGATCATCGTTACGACCGTATCGGCCATTCTGCAGCGTGTTCCGCCGCGCAAGGTCATCAAGGCGGCTGGGTTCCGGGCCAAGGCGGGCGATGATGTCAGACGCGAGGATCTGGAAGCCTACCTGTCCCGCAATGGCTACATCCGCGCCTCGACAGTGGTCGAGCCGGGCGATTATGCGGTTCGGGGCGGCCTGATCGACATTTTCCCGCCGACGCGAAAAGCGCCGTTGCGTCTGGATTTCTTCGGCGATGAGCTGGAAAGCATCCGGGAGTTCGACATTGAAACGCAGCGCACGACCCATGCGCTGAAAAGTCTGACCCTCGCGCCTGTCAGTGAAGTCTTTGTCGAAGACGATACGGTCAGTCAGTTCCGGAAAGCCTATATCGCCGCATTTGGTGGTGGGGTCAGCCGTGACCCGGTCTATTCGGCTGTCGTGGACGGCATTCGTCCGCAGGGGATCGAGCATTATCTGCCCCTATTCTACGACCACACGGAAACAGTTTTCGACTATGTCGGTCCGCAAGCGATTATCGCATTTGACGGATTGGCCAATGAAGCCATGGCCGAGCGTGATGCCCTGATCGAAGACTTCTACACATCGCGGAAGGAACATCAGGACGCCCGCGACACGGGGTCCGGTGATCCGTCCAAGACTGCGGGCCTCTATCGCCCGCTTGCGCCCGATGCGCTCTATATCCCGCCGTCGGAGCTCGCGGAACTGACCGCGCCTTTGCGCGTGCGTGATCACACGGCCTTCAACTCACCGGATGAGGGCGAGACTGTTGATTTCGGTGCGCGTGTCGGTCGCAGTTTTCTGGCCGAGCGTCAGACTGAAGGCGTCAACGTGTTCGACGCGGTTTCAAGACATGTTCAGGCGCTGCGCGAGACCAAGCACCGCGTCTGGTTAGCGACTTGGTCGGAAGGATCCCGCGAACGTCTGACCAATGTGCTGGACGATCAGGGTCTGATCGTCCCCATCGCGCGCGACGGACGTGCCGCTTTCGATATCGCACCCGGCGAGGTGAGGGCGGTTGTCCTGCCGCTCGAACAGGGTTTCGTGATGCCGACACCGGGATCCAATCTGGTCGTCATTTCGGAGCAGGACATATTGGGCGACCGACTGGTCAATCGGGGCCGGAAACGTCGTGCCAAGAATTTCATCGCGGAAGCGAGCGCACTCAACCCGAACGATCTGATCGTTCATATTGATCACGGCGTCGGGCGTTATCTGGGGCTGCGAACCCTGGATGTCGGCGGCGCGCCGCATGATTGTCTCGAACTGGAATATGCCAGCGAAGCCCGGTTGTACTTGCCAGTCGAGAATATCGAACTCCTGTCGCGCTACGGCAATGCGAACGAGACGGCCATGCTCGATAAACTTGGCGGTGTCGCGTGGCAATCCCGCAAGGCGAAAGCCAAGGGCAAGCTGCGCGAAATGGCGGCCGAGCTGATCAAGATCGCGGCCAAACGTGCGATGAAGACGATCGAACCGATCGAAATTGACGACGGTGCCTATAATGAGTTTGCCGCCCGCTTCCCTTACGCCGAGACGGACGATCAGCTGAACGCGATCAAGGACGTCTTTGGGGATCTCACCTCAGGAAAGCCGATGGACCGTCTGATCTGCGGCGATGTCGGATTTGGCAAGACCGAAGTCGCCCTACGCGCGGCCTTCGCTGTCGCCATTACAGGCCGTCAGGTCGCCGTCGTTGCGCCGACCACGCTCCTGTCGCGGCAGCATTTCAAAACATTTTCCGAACGCTTCCGCGGCATGCCGATCAAGGTGCGGCAGTTATCGAGGCTCGTTCCGGCCAAACAGGCCAAGGATACGCGCGAGCGACTGGCGCGCGGAGAGATCGACATCATTGTCGGGACCCATGCCGTATTGTCGAAACAGGTCCAGTTTCAAAATCTCGGCCTGGTAGTCGTCGATGAAGAACAGCGGTTCGGCGTCCGTCACAAAGAACGTCTGAAGGCGCTGCGGGCCGATGTACATATGCTGACACTGACGGCAACGCCGATCCCGCGTACCTTGCAGATGGCGCTGACGGGTATCCGCGATCTGTCGCTGATTGCCACACCGCCTGTCGATCGCCTGGCGGTGCGGACCTATGTCCTGCCCTTCGATGAAGTCTCGATCCGCAAAGCGCTTCTGCGGGAGAAATATCGCGGCGGGCAGAGCTATTATGTGACGCCGCGCATCGCCGATATTTCGCGCTTGGAGGAATTCTTGCGGACTCAGGTGCCGGAAGTGAAATATGTCATCGCCCATGGGCAGATGGCCGCAGGCGCACTCGATGACATTATGAGTGCCTTCTATGACGGTCAGTATGATGTGTTGCTGTCGACCTCGATCATCGAGTCCGGGATCGACATCCCGACGGCCAATACGATGATCATCAACCGGGCGGATAAGTTTGGCTTGGCACAGCTCTATCAGATGCGGGGTCGCGTCGGTCGCTCCAAGACTCGCGCCTATGCCTATCTCACCATGCCGGGTGAGCATGTTGCCACACCGGGCGCGCTGCAGCGTCTTAAAGTCCTGCAGTCGCTCGATACGCTCGGGGCAGGGTTTACCCTCGCCAGCCATGATCTCGACATGCGCGGTGGAGGCAATCCACTGGGCGAAGAACAATCCGGACATATCAAGGAGTTGGGTGTGGAACTCTATCAGCATATGCTGGAAGAGGCCGTTGCGGAACTCAGGGACGACGATACACTATCCGATCAAAGCTGGACGCCGCAGGTCAATCTGGGAGTCGCGGTCCTGATCCCGGACGAATATGTCGAAGACCTCAATCTTCGCCTCTCGCTCTACCGCCGGATCTCCGATCTTGAAAACGATACGGAGAGCGATGGGCTGGCGGCAGAGTTGATCGACCGTTTTGGCCCCTTGCCGGATGAAGTAGACGCATTGCTGAAAGTCATGAAGATCAAGCGGTTGTGCCGCCTTTCGCATGTTGCAAAAGTCGATGCAGGGCCAAAAGGCGTCGTCCTGTCCATGCGACATGAGGACATCAAGGACCCGTCAGTCGTAATGAATGCGATTACGCAGAATAGCGGCTGGCGCCTTCGTCCTGATCAGACGATCCTGGTTCAAGGGTCCTATCAGACCCCTAAGTCGAGGGTTCAGGGTGCTGAGCGCGCCGTGCGAGCCCTGATTGATCCGCGTGCGGCACAGGCCGCGGCCTAGCGCGCTGATTTCTCCGTTGTCGCGGTGAACCGATATCCGCGAGCACGCTTGTTGGCTGCGGAGGCAACACCTGTTCGACAATGTCGGTTTCTGCACGCAATGTCAGGGCTCCAGACGCCTCATGCGGCGTGTCGAAGGCGGCATTGGCGATCAGTTCGCGAATGCGACCGGCGATGATTTCGACATCGCCGCGCCGTTCTTCGGGGAAAGCGACGGCGACCATGTCACGGTCCAGACGCGCGACAATATCCTGCATCCTGACAATTCCGGCGACCAGACGAATGCACTTGGACAGAGCTATATCCATCACATCAGCAGCCAGAGACCCAGCTGCTTGCGGCTTGAGCTTGATCGTCAGAATACTCAGCGGCAGCCTTTGTTCGCGGCATTCCTGGCTGACACGCTTCAAATGGGCCGTGAAGAACGCCTTGTTGAAGACTGCCGTCTGTTGATCCATGCAGCTCGGCGTGCCGAAGTCCGAGAAATCGGATTTTAGCTTCTCATGCAGGCGATAGCTGTTTGCGAGTTCCAGAATACGGCCGCTGATCTCCAACGCGCAAGCATCCGAATCGATCAGATCATTGACGCCGTGACGATAGGCCATGTCCTCATCCTGAAAGCGCTCTTCGTCGATCAGAAGCAGGGTCGGCACATGTGTCAGGCGCGGATTGCGCCGCATCGTGTCGGAAATGGTCATGGCAGGCTCGTTTCCGCCGCGCGCATTCATCACAACAGCGTCAAAACGCCGGTCATGGAGATAGTCGAAAGCTGAAAAGGAAGTGAAGGCCGCAACCACTTCGGCGTTCTTGTTCTGAAGGGCATTGACGACAGCCATATAGGCTGGGTCAGCCTTGCCAATGAAGAGGATCTGAAAAGGAGCGCGATTGATGTCAGGCGATAGCGTGACGGATTCGCCAAACGAATCGCGCATTGTCTCCATGCGGCGAATGATCTCGGCTTCCATCTGCCCCAATCGGATCAGCGACGCCATTCGGTGCGCAACCTGAACCGGGTGGACAGGGGCGTATAGAACACTGTCGAACGGGTGGTCCCCATCAGTCTTGCGCATCAAGCGTCCCAGTATCGGGAAATCGCGGGGGGCGTAGTGAGCGCGTATCTGCGCGACAATTTCCGGTGCTTTTTCAATGTAGTCGGACAGAAAGCAAAGGACGGCCGAAGGCGGCTCGAACGGCAGGTTCTGAAGCGCGTCCCCATCATAGGTCGTGATCTTGACGCCCAGCATGAGCGCTCTGAGATGCTCGACCATTCCGACAGAACCGTCGACATCATCTGTTACGATGAGAACGCGACGATTGATCCGCAAGGATGCAAAATCGCGAGTTTCTGGCGAAGAAATCGTCATGGAGCGGGCCTAGCGGTCCGCTCCCTTCCAATCCGTTAACCTAGATTGGCTCGCAAGCTATTGCGGCGTGCTCCAGCCGCAGGTCTGACCGGTGTTCTGCTCTTCCAGATAGGTCATCAGGGGAGCGTAATATTCCAGAATGGCCGATCCATCCATATCACGCGTTCCCGTGAAGGCCTCGAGCGCATCCGGCCAGGGTTTGGACGAGCCCATCTCCATCATCGCATTGAATCGCTTGCCGACGTCTTCATTGCCGTAGACCGAACAGCGATGCAGCGGACCGTCAAAACCGGCTTGGTCGCAGGCGGCCTTGTGGAATTGGTATTGAAGAATGTGCGCCAGAAAGTAGCGCATATAGGGCGTGTTGCCGGGAATATGGTATTTGGCCCCGGCATCGAAGGCACCGTCAGGACGGTCATTCGGAGGACGAATACCCTGATATTCTGTCCGGAGTGCCCACCAGCCATCATTATATTCGGACGGGCTGAGCGTTCCGTCAAACACCTGCCAGCGCCATTTATCGACCAGAAGGCCGAAGGGCAGGAAGGCGACCTTGTCCATGGCTGACCGCATCAGCAACGCAATGTCGGCGTCCTCGCCGGGTACGTCGGCAGGATCCAGCAGCCCGATCTCGACCAGATATTCCGGCGTGATCGACAGAGCGATCATATCGCCAATAGCTTCGTGGAAGCCGTCATTGGCGCCGTCCTTGTAGAAAACGGGCTGATCCTTGTAGGCGCGCTGATAGATGTTGTGGCCGAGTTCGTGATGAACCGTATTGAAGTCCTCTCCGGTGACTTCGGTACACATCTTGATACGGATATCCTCTATGTCGTCGAGGTTCCAGGCCGAAGCGTGACACTGCACGTCCCGGTCTTCGGGCTTGGTGATCAGAGACCGTTCCCAGAACGTCTCGGGCATGGGGTCAAACCCCATGGAGACAAAAAAGTCGTCCGCAGTTTGAACCATCTTCAGCGCATCATAATCCTGGGCTTCCAGAAGGGCCGTCGTATCGACCCCTTCGCCAGCCCCTTCGGGTGCGACCAGCTCATAGACATTGCCCCAGCTCTGCGCCCACATATTGCCAAGCAGATCGGCACGGATCGGCTGATCGAGCGGTACGACATCATCGCCATATTCGGCGTTCAGACCAGTGCGAACGTAGCAGTGTAGCTGATCGTAAAGCGGGCTCACCTGTCCCCAGAGTCGGTCGACTTCGGTCGCGAATTCATCCGCATCCATATCGTAACCCGCGCGCCAAAGGTTACCGGCATCGGCGTAACCCAGTTCCTGCGCGCCTTCATTGATGAGGCTGACCATACCGGAATAATCGTCGGCCATCGCATAGCTGTTGGACATGTTGCCAGGAACGGAGGCCGACCCGATCAGCTGCGAGTGACCACTATTGTAAGGCATGGCCAGTGTTCGCCAACCGGACCAGACGGCTTCCAGAAGGTCAGGGTCACGCGCTTCGGCCATGAGGCGTACAGCCTGGAACTGTTCCAGCTCCCCATCTGCATCCTCGCCGATAATCGCTTCGGCTTTTGCCATCTGTGCGGCGGGCAATGTGAACTTGGCCGTGCCGTAAACGGCGTCCATACGCGACATAATCTCAGAGAGGTCCTGCGCGGCACCGGGGCGATCCGGGGCCGGGAAGTTGGAGCCGCGCTTGAGCATGTCGATCTTGCGACGCATATCATCCGGCAAGGTGACATCATTGAACCGCTTGGCTGCATTGGCTAGCCGGGTCGACAGCTCGGCCACTTCTGTGCCGACTTCGGCGACCATGGCATTCGTATCTTGCGTAATGAAGTTGGCCTGAACCCAGTAGATGCGGGCGGCGCGTAGGCTCAGATCGACAATATCCGCTTCGGCCTGTTGCAAAAACTCGCGTGCATCCTGGATCGTCGGACGGGCATCGACCGGCGTCGCGACCGTTACAGCCGGTTCCGCGTCCAGATCAGGCAAAGCCGGTTGCGACTGCTGACAGCCGGCAAGCGTGAGGACGGCAAGGCAGGACGTGGCAAGAAAGAAATTTTTCATCAGGGTCGCTCCGTTTGGCCCCGTTTGCGGATGCGTCGGGCCGTCTATTTGTCTATGTGGTTCGTAACCACCAAGGCCGGGTGATTCAATGTCGCTTTCGCCCTCTATGGCCAAGGAATTGGAGAAACGCTTGCCCGATCCGTCACCCATCGGCCTGATGATGGTCAATCTGGGAAGTCCGGACGCACCAACGGCTGACGCGACTCGCCGTTATCTGTTCGAATTTCTGCATGACTACCGCGTTGTCGACACGTCGCGCTGGATCTGGTGTCCGATCCTGCACGGGATCATCCTGCGCATCCGTCCCGCCCGGTCGGCAAAAGCCTATGCCAGTATCTGGGGCGATCCGCAGGAAGAAGCTCCGCTGATCCGCATTACGCGCGATCAGGTCGCCGGGGTTCAGGCAAGGCTGGGCGAGCGTGTGATCGTTGAAACGGCCATGCGCTATGGCAATCCATCCATTCCCGACACGCTCGACCGTTTGATGGAACAAGGATGCCGCCAAATCGCCGTACTGCCGTTATATCCGCAATATGCCGGCGCGACGACCGCGTCCGTCTACGACAAGGTCGCCAAATCGCTTATCGGACAGTGGGACGTTCCGGAGCTCCGCTTTTTGCGCGACTATTATCGGGAGCCAGCCTTCATTGCAGCGTTGGCCGATAGCCTGTCGGATCATCTGGCGACGCTCGACTGGAAACCGGACCGTATCCTGACCTCCTATCACGGTTTGCCACAGAGCTATGTCGACAAAGGGGATCCCTATCAACGCGAATGTCTGGAGACGACGGAATTGTTGCGGGCGCATACGGGCTATGACGCCACCTTGCTGCAATCGACTTTTCAGTCGCGGTTTGGCCCCAAGGCCTGGCTGCAGCCTTATACCGATAAGACGCTCGAAGCGCTGCCAGAGCAAGGTGTGAAGAAAGTTGCCGTCATGATGCCGGGCTTCTCAGCTGACTGTCTGGAAACGCTCGAGGAAATCGCGATTGAGGCGGAAGAGAGTTTTCTCGAGGCGGGCGGAACCCATTTCACAGCCGTGCCATGCCTGAATGACCGGGCCGACCATATCGATCTTCTGGCCGATATTTCGCGACGTCGCCTACTCGGCGACTGGCTTGATGAGGTCGAAGAGTGCTGAGCTATCGGTCGTCAGGATCGCGTCAGAGCCGATTATGCGGTCCGCGAGCGCGGCATAAGCATCCGCGCGAGAGCTTAGCAGCTCTGGATAGCACGCCATCAACGATTCGTTGGCACTGAGACCGTCCTGTAAGGCAAAATGTCCATTCCAGGCGAGCGGCTTGGGATGTGCGAAATATTGCGTTTTCAGTCGCTCAAGATGCTGGGGAGCCGCTTCGATATAGACGACATACCAGTCGTCTTTGAGCGACCTCAGGACGTCCTTATCTGTGTAGATTACGGATCCGGTAGTATCGAGCAGGGGGTTGCGTGCTTGCATCGTCAGGCTCTGCCGGGTTGCATCCGTTTCAAGCGCGATCGACTGTCGCTCCCGTTCTGCATAACCGTCACTATAGGGCTGGCCCTGCCAAGCGGCGAAGGCTGTCATGTCGGTTTCGCCCAGCGCGTCCCAGATCAGCCGGTCCACCTCGATCAGTGTGAAGTCGTAATCCGTCGCCAGCCGCATGCCGGAATAGCTTTTGCCGATATTGGACATGCCGATCAACGCCAGTCGCAATGTTCCGGCGGCATAGCGGCGATTAAACTCGGCGCGCGACAGTTTCATTCCAGGACGGAGGCAAGATGGCCGACGAGCGCGTCGAGGGTCGGTTCGATCGGCGTCACGCGCTTCTCTGTCTGATAGGCTCGAGCAAGCCGTTCGGGCATGCTGAGCGTTTCATCGATGATCTTTTCCAGGGAGTCGGCAAACTTCGCCGGATGTGCCGTCGCAACAGTCAGGAATGTCGCATCATCCGGATGGAGATGCCGAAAGGCGAGTGTGCCCATATGCCCGACGGTCGTATGCGGACACATGAGATAACCGGTCTCCCTGTAATGCCGACGCAAATGTGCGGCTGTGGTGTCGTCATCAAAGGACACGCCCCAGCAGACACGGCGCAGCACCTCAAGATTCTGATCGAATAAGCTGAGAATACGAGGGAAATTATTCGGACGACCGATATCCATCGCATTTGATAAGGTCGGGACGGATGGGCGCGGCCTGTATTCACCGACGACCAAGTAATCGACAAAGGGATCGTTGACATTGTGTGCCACGATAAACCGGTCAATTGGTGCGCCCATCTGTTGGGCAATCAGCCCGCCTGTAAGATTGCCGAGATTTCCTGACGGGATGGATATGACCAGATCGCGCTCAGGATAGGCGGCCTTGGCGTGAAGCGAGGCCCAGACATAATAGAAGCTTTGCGGGATCACGCGGCCGACATTGATGGAATTGGCGCTCATCAAATCGAAGCGCGCGCTGAGAGCCGGATCGGCAAAGGCGCCTTTTACCAAGGCCTGACAATCGTCAAATGTCCCTGTGACTGACAAGGTGTGCACATTGGAATTAGCCCCGCCAATCGTGCAGAGTTGCTGTTCCTGAACGGTTGAGACCCCGCCTTCCGGAAACAGGATAAAGACGTCCACCCCGTCTTGCCCCAGAAAAGCATCGCCAATCGCGCCGCCAGTATCGCCGGAAGTCGCGACAAGGATCGTTCGTCTTTCGCCCGAGGCTTGCATCAGGCGGGAGGCAGCGCGGCCCATGAACCGGGCTGCGAAGTCCTTAAACGCCAAGGTCGGACCATGAAATAACTCAAGAAAGAAATGGTCGGACTGAGGCGGCATGGCGGGATCGAGCCGTTCTCCTGCGCTCGTCACCATAGGCATGTCGTAACTATAGGCGTCGCGGCAAAGTGCGCGCAATGCGTCGGGGTCGAACAAACTATCCGTGAAATGCGCCGCAAGTTCAGCTGCGCAGTCCGCGAAACTCATTGCTCCCAGTGTTGCCATGCGGCTTGCCGGAATGTGCGGGATGACGTCTGGCATCCAGAGCCCACCATCGGGCGCAAGGCTGGCCAGGAGAGCATCGCCAAAGCGTGCAGCCATACCTGGATCAAGATGAGAGTGGTAAGTCATGGGGCCAACCGCGTAGCGCGATCAGTTTGAATGACAAGAGGCTGAAGCCGGAATAATAGGAGACGCCAAGGCTAACCGGGGCGGACAGCGTGGGCCAGTATGTTGACCATTGTGGCATGGGCGGGCGTTTTGCCCGGATTGTGAATGCTATGCGGACGATCTGCCCGGTACCTCAATGTCTCTCCAACATTCAGAATCCAACGTTCCTCATCTACACGGACTTCAAGCTCGCCGGCCAGTAGAGTCAATTCTCTACCGACCCGTCCGGGTGCGGCGAACTGACCAGCTTCCCGCCAGCTTCGGCCCTGAAATCATAGACCTGAACGAACTGAACAGTTTCCAGCGCCCCGATGATGCGAAGCTCACACAGGCCGTCATCTGAAATGATGCGTGGAATGTCCTGAACCCTTGCGTGCTGTACCAGAGCCGTTTCGGTGGCGTCAGCCGCAAACATTGCTTCTACGCTTGTTCCGAGCGCTTGCGACAAGCGCGACAAGGTAGCGACAGTTGGATTGGATTCATTTTTTTCGATCTGACTGATCATCGACTTGGCGACCCCGGACATGTCCGACAACTCCCCGAGCGACAGCTGATCAGCCTTGCGCAACCGTGCGATTGTCTCGCCGAGCTTACCAGACAGGGCTTCGGTCTGAGGACAGGGTTGGCGTTTGGATCGGGCTTTGCGGGGCATGACAGCTTTGTGAGTTTTTTTAGACTGGATGTTTCAAGGGTGTTCGATATATAGTACGCATCGTCCTTTCAAGAGAACCTATTTCATATAAAGTCCATGTGATGCGTTACCTTCCTATCCATATCGACCTGCGCGGCAAGCGTGTTCTCGTCTTTGGCGGTGGTCCGGCTGCTCAGGCCAAGCTCCGTACCTTGGTCAAAACCGAAGCCGAACTGATTGTTGTATCGGGTAAACCAGACGCAGAAATCAGGCGCTGGGCCGAGCATGGGCGGCTCACCCTCACGGATCATGCGGACTTCACCAGCGCAACGCTGATCTATGCAGCCACGGAAGATCAGGATGAGAATCTGCGACTGGCCTTGCTAGCCCGCGAACACGGCATTCCCGTTAATGCGGCCGATCAACCCACCGGATGCGACTTCATTACGCCTGCCATTGTCGACCGCTCACCGGTTGCCATATCGATCGGGACAGAAGGAACGAGTCCTGGTCTGGCCCGCGCTCTGAAGAGCGACTTGGAATCCCGCCTGCGCTCTGATCTCGGTCAGACCGCGCAGACGATTAAGACGCTGCGAGACGCATTGAAGAATGAGGAGCCCGACATTGCCAAACGGCAGGCGCTCTGGGCTTCCGTTCTGGGGTCTGGTCTCGGCGATTTTGTTTCACTTGATGCGGAAATCGTCACACGTCGCTACGAAGAACGTCGCCCCGAAGGCCGACAGGAAACAAGCGACCGTACCGCGACCGGTCATGTGCATATTGTCGGCGCCGGACCGGGCGATCCGGATCTTCTGACGATTGGCGCATTGCGGGTCATGCATAGTGCTGACGTCGTTGTTTACGATCGTCTAGTGAGTGACGAGGTTCTCTCGCTTTGCCGTCGCGAAGCTGATTTCATCTATGTCGGCAAAGTGCCAGGCGGCGCGTCGACACGACAGGACAAAATCAATCAGATCATCGTCGAGAAGGCTCTGGCAGGGCATTCGGTCGTGCGCCTTAAGAGCGGCGATCCGCTGGTATTCGGACGCGCGGAAGAAGAGTTCGTCTCCCTTGATGCAGCTGGCGTTGATTTCACCATCCATCCTGGAATTACAGCGGCCACGGCTGCGGCGGCGTCGCTGCGACATTCGCTTACAGTCCGGGGGGAGAATACCGCCGCAACTCTGGCCACAGGACATGACGAGAACGGCTTTGCAGAACTTGACTGGACAGCTCTGGCTCGACTGAACGCGCGCGCCACCATCTATATGGGCTTGCGCGCCGCCCGCTTCATCCAGGGGCGCCTGATGCTGCATGGCGCCAATCCGGACACGCCCGTTTCCATCGTCGAGAACGCGTCGCGGCCTGACGAAATCATACTCGAGAGCACGATCGGCGCATTGCCGGACGATCTGAAGGCCGGAGGCATCAAAGGCCCTGCCGTGCTGATGATCGGCTACGCCCGCCGTTCGGCCGCAAAATCGCTGAAAGCAGCGTCATGAGCACGTTGAAACACAAAGGAAAAGGCCCGCAAGCCATGACCGCGAACGAGCTCCGCTCCGGGTTGAATGTGTGGATGACGGCCGATTACGAGTGGTCGCGCGACTATACGGACGCGCTGCTGACCGAGGACGAAACGGTCATCGCCAAGATGGACGCCGTCGCCAAGGCCGCCGAGCGCTTCAACGAAGTGGTCGGCGCCTATTTCATCGACACGGTGGAGGGGAAGCCGACGCGTTACCGCGAACGCTTCCGCACGCACGGCCCGACTTATGACACGGCGGAGCTGATCTAAGATGTACCGTTACGATGAATTCGACCAGGAGTTCGTGGAATCCCGGGTCGCACAGTTCCGCGACCAAGTGGAACGCCGCCTGGACGGACGGCTGAGCGAGACGGAGTTCCGCCCGCTGCGCCTGATGAACGGACTCTACCTGCAGCTCCACGCCTACATGCTGCGCGTGGCCGTGCCCTACGGCACGCTGCGAAGTGAGCAGCTGCGAATGCTCGCCCATCTCGCTGACACATATGACAAGGGCTATGGCCATGTCACGACGCGCCAGAACATGCAGTATAACTGGCCGAAACTGGGCGACGTGCCCCACATGCTGGCCGATCTCGCCAGTGTCGAGATGCACGCCATCCAGACCAGTGGGAACTGCATCCGCAACGTGACCTGCGATCCCTATGCCGGTGCCGCTGGCGACGAGATCGAGGATCCGCGGCCCATGGCGGAGCTGATCCGGCAATGGTCCATGCTCCACCCGGAATTTTCCTTCCTTCCGCGCAAATTCAAGATCGCCGTGACCGGTGCGCCGACCCATGACCGCGCCATGGTGCGCGCGCACGACATAGGCATCGAGATCGTGCGCAACGCGGCGGGCGAGACGGGCTACCACATCATCGTCGGCGGCGGTCTGGGCCGCACGCCCGTCATCGGACAGACGCTGCGCGCCTTTCTGCCCAAGGCCGATCTGCTGCCCTACCTGGAAGCGACGATGCGGGTCTACAATCGCTTCGGGCGGCGCGACAACAAGTATAAGGCGCGGATCAAGATCCTCGTCCGCGAGACTGGGATCGAGGACTTCACGCGTCTGGTGGAAGAGGAATTCGCCGCGCTCGAGCCGAGCGACATCGCCGTCGGGCGGGAGGAGCTGGACCGGATCGCGGCCTATTTCGCTCCGCCCGAATATCGGAACGACATCAAGGCGTTCGACCTGTCGGCTCAGCCTGAAGGCTTCCGGAAGTGGGTCGACACCAATGTCGTTCCGCACAAGCAAAACGGCTACGCCATCGTCAATATCAGCCTGAAGGACCCGGAGCGTGCACCCGGAGACATCACGGCGGAGCAGATGCGCGCCGTCGCTGATCTGGCCGATGCCCATAGCTTCGGTGAAGTTCGCACCACCCATCAGCAGAATATGGTACTTGCTCATGTGCGTCAGGATCATTTGCGCGCTTTGTGGGACGAGTTGGTCAAAGCAGGGCTGGAAGACGCTAATATCAACCTCATCGGCGATATCATCTGCTGCCCCGGCATGGACTTCTGTGCGCTGGCAACCGCGCGGTCCATTCCCGTTGCACAGGCGATCGCAAACCGGTTCGATGATCATGCCCGCCAGCAGGCGATCGGTGAGATGCAGATCAAGATTTCCGGCTGCATCAATGCCTGTGGTCATCACCATGTCGGACATGTCGGGATTCTCGGGCTGGAGAAGGCTGGAGTCGAATTCTACCAAGTCACGCTCGGCGGAGACGCGACGCAGACCGCCACGATCGGCGACAAGATGGGCGCGGGCTTCTCGCAGGAGGAGCTCGTCGATGGCATCGAACGAATCGTCAATTTCTACCTGGACCAGCGAGAGCAGGGCGAGCGCTTCCTCGACACCTACCGTCGTATCGGAACACCCGCATTCAAGGAGGCGCTTTATGCCAAAGCTTAATCTCTCGCTCGTCAAGGCGACCGGTCGGGCCGCGAATGACAGCGATCCCGTACTATTTGACGCGACCCGTAATGATGACATTGAAGCTCTGCGCCTACCGGCGGATGCGGATCTAACCGATATTGTCGACGCCCTGCCGCGCATTCAGTCGATCTTCATCGAATTTGCAGCCTTCACGGACGGGCGCGGTTTCAGCCTCGCGCGGATTCTGAAGTCCCGCCATGGCTATACAGGTCTGCTGGTTGCCGATGGTCAGCTTATTCCCGATCAGTTTGCCTTCGCCCTGCAGTGCGGCTTCGACGCTGTCCGGATCGCAGATAGCGAACTGGGTCGTCATACCCCTGAAGCTTGGGATGCGGCTCTCGAAGCCTTCGATCTGACCTATCAACGTGGCTACGCCGTAAGATCAGGGCCGGGGACATCCATCTTCGATGCACGCCTGACAGCGATGGAGGATCGAAAGACCGACGACCCTTTTTTCGGGTTGAGCGCGCAAGCCGCGCTCAGACAAGCGATTGCGCAGCATGATGGCGACATTTTCCTGGCCAGCAGCCTCGGTGCGGATAGCGCCGTGTTGCTGCATATGGTCAGCCGCATCCAGCCTGATCTGCCGATCTATTTTCTCGATACGGGCAAGCATTTCCGTCAAACACTGGCCTATCGCGACCAGCTGATCGGCGATCTCGGCCTGACCAATTTTATCAGCGTTGCGCCAGATCCTGATGAGGTGAAAGCAAATGACCCGGATGGGCAATTACATGCGACTTATGCCGATGCCTGCTGTGCCTTGCGAAAAGTCGAGCCATTGCAACGGGCTGTCGGTCATTTCGGGGCACAGATTACGGGTCGGAAGCGCTACCAGACACCCGAGCGTGCGAGCATGCCGATCTACGAAATACGCGAAGGCGGTACGGTGAAAGTCAACCCGCTAGCTTATTGGAGCGCCAAAGATGTGACGAACTATATCCGCCGGTATGACCTGCCTGCGCACCCGATGTTTGCGCTGGGCTATCTGTCAATCGGATGTCAGCCCTGCACGACACGAGTCGCTGAGGGCGAGGATCCAAGGGCCGGACGTTGGCGCAACCAGGGTAAAACCGAATGTGGCATCCACATGGTGGATGGCAAGTGGGAACCGCTTGAGCGCAAGCAGACGTTCGAAGCGTTCTAACGCCGACGAGGGATGGTCAGTTCTACTGACCGCCTATCTCTTCGGCAGGATTGAGAAACTCCTGCATGCACTGATCCTGATAGTGATCCATACAGGCATAGAAGGTGTCGCGCATCTCCAGTGGACCGTTAAGCATGAACACGCACATGTCGTGTGCAACTTGATAACAGAAATCTTCCATTAGCAAACTTGCAGTGCGTTTATAGCTTTGCTGGGTTTCGTCGCGGTTTTGATGAAAGTTACGCTCGATCATAGACATCTCGGCTGGCCGGTCGATCGCGGCCAGTTGGGCAGCCTGAGCGCTTGTGAGCGTTGCTGCAAAATCAGTTTCCCGATCCGGAATATTCACGTCTGCACCGGCGGTAAGGCTGAAGACGATCGAACCTGCAACCACAAGTCCGCCCTTGATGTATGCTTTCATGATGTACCCGCTCGCTCAGTTTGAACTGTTGAGGGGATAAATGCACGAAGGATCGGTTATAGTAAACGAAAAGTTAACGATGATATCGCTGTCAATAGAAACAGTGGGTTAAGTGCTTGCTGCTTTGGAATATTATCCAAGCTGAATGATAAAAAACCTATGTTAACGACTCATTCCGGTCAGCAAAGCTGAGGATCCCTGCCTGGCGAGAAAGATAACGAGCGCGTTGACTGTTTTGATTGTCTTGACGCTTACTCTGCCACATCTGCAAAATGAGCTTTCAGACTACGGACAAGGATAGTTTGATAATAGCCCGACGCCCGCGCTTCTGCTGCATCCAGAAAAGCTTCAATTTCAACGGGGTCGATGACGGGATAGTCGTCGCAATCTAAAAACTGACCCGTTTGCACATAGTGTGGAAAGCCCACCAGACCGGCAAAACGCCCGGCCTGAGCGGACCGGCGGACCAGTTCGCCGCCATAACAGGGATCAGGATTGCGACCATCCCAGCCCTCGATCCGGATATAGCCGACAACGAAAAGCGACTGCGGATAACCGGCTTTTACGGCACGGTTGCGATAGATATCGCCTTTCTCATGCAGTCCAGAATAGCCATAGGCCCGCGCCAGCTGATAATTCAGCCTTGGATTATTCGGATCATCAAGCAGAGCGGTGTGACAGGCCTGAATGGCGGCAGGTTTATCCATTTGCTCGCGCGTGATGCCGTCCGTCAGTACGGCTTCAGGATCGCTCGGATGGGTGGCAAGCCGGTCGCATTCTGTGACCGTCCGGTCATGATCGCTCCGAACATAGGTTTTGATCTCGGAAAATGGGTCGGCCCAAGCGTCTCCTGCGGCGCCGGACAACAATATCGCGATAAGGATCAAACCCACTCTACGCATACCAAACTCCCGAATAACTGCGCGAGCTATAGACGATCACGGGGCGACGGGTTTGTCAGAGAGCAAGCTTTATTCCTACTGGTGGCGACTTTCGAGCACGGTCAATATCTGTGTCAGCGAGAGCCCCTTATGACGGGCGAGAACAAGCACATGATAGAGCAGGTCCGACGCTTCGTTCAGAAAGGCTTCGTCGCTCTCCGCTACCGCGGCCAAGGCTGTCTCGACACCTTCTTCACCAACCTTCTGCGCAGCTTTTACTAGCGATCCGTGTAAAAGTCTGGCGGTGTAACTGCCCTGCGGGTCACCGCCCCGTCGCCTATCAATGAGCTGATCGAGCGCAGCCAGAAAGCCGACGCCTGATGCACCCTCCCGACCAAAACAGGAGGGTGTGCCTTCATGACAGGTCGGGCCTGCGGGACGAGCTTTGACCAGGAGCGTGTCCATATCGCAATCGGCCTCAATCGACACCAGCGCCAGCGTATTTCCGCTGGTTTCGCCCTTGGTCCAGAGCTTGTCACGACTGCGCGAATAGAATGTCACCTGGCGCTTTGTGTAGGTCGCTGCCAATGCTTCTGCATTCATATAGCCGACCATCACCACTTGCAGTGTCTCTGAGTCCTGCACCACGGCGGGGACAAGACCATCAGGCCCATGTTTGAGGCTTTCGAAAGTGATCATTGCCTTATCTCCACGCCCGCTGCGGCCAGATCACTTTTCAGATCAGCGATGGCGATGACCTTCTTATGAAAAACCGACGCCGCCAGTGCCCCATCGACATCCACCTGTTTGAATACCGTTTCGAAATGATCCGTTGCACCGGCTCCGCCCGAGGCAACCAGGGGAACATCGCAGATGGCCCGGACGGCCGAGAGTTGAGCAATGTCGTAGCCTTGTCGTACGCCGTCCTGATTCATGCAGTTCAGCACGATTTCGCCAGCGCCGCGCGCTTGGGCTTCCTGAACCCAGTCCAGCGTCGCGCGACCCGTTTCGCGCGTTTTGCCGGGGTCACCAGTATGACTTTTCACACGATAGGTGCCGTCTTCTTCGAATGTGTCGATACCCACCACGATACACTGACGTCCGAACGCGTCGCAAAGCTCGTCGATCAGGCCCGGACGGAGCAGGGCCGGGGAGTTGACGCTGATCTTGTCCGCGCCGGACGCAAGACGAGCCCCTGCTGCGCTGACACTATCAATCCCCCCAGCAACGCAGAACGGAATATCAAGTTCGCGGCTCACACGTGCGATCCAGTCCGGGCTGACCTGTCGATTATCCGTCGATGCCGTAATGTCATAAAAGACAAGCTCGTCAGCCCCCTCGTCGCGGTAGCGTGCAGCCAGTTCAACAATGTCGCCAACATCTTCATGATTGCGGAATTGAACGCCTTTAACGACGCGGCCATTACGCACATCCAGACAGGGGATGATGCGCCGCGCTAACATGGATGAGGGCCTAACACGCAATCGCCTCGGCCAGCGTGAAGTTGCCCTCGTAAAGCGCGCGGCCGATGATGATCCCGTAAGGGCTCAAGGTCTTGAGTTCGCGAACATGATCCAACGTGCCGACACCGCCGGATGTGATCAGGTCTAGAGTCGGGTAATCGCGCAGGATCGTCTTGTAGAGTGATGTATTTCCACCTGTTTCAGCGCCGTCACGACCGATGTCCGTGACCAGTATTGTGCGCAGACCCGACCCGGCATAATTATCGAGAATTTCCAGAAACGGCGTCTCGGTCGCTTCCGTCCATCCCTTGATTGCTGGAAAGGCGATGCCGCGCTCGTCCAGATTGACATCAAATGCCAGAACGATCTTGTCGGGTCCCAGTTCGCTCAGCCAGCGCCGAACCATGATCGGCTGCGTGACAGCCAGGCTACCGATGACGACCCGGTCTACACCTGCATCGAGCAAATGCCTGATCGTACCGAGTTCACGAATGCCGCCGCCGGCCTGCACTTTCAAGCCGCTAAGCTGGGCCAGTTCGCTAATCAGAGCAGCCTGTGAGGATGACTGGTTCTTGGCACCATCGAGATCAACGATATGCATCCATTCCGCACCAGCCTCAGCATAAGACAAGGCGACATCACGCGGATCGGTCGCATATTCCGTCTTGGCGTCGAAACGGCCTTTCAGCAAGCGGACACACTGACCGTCCATCAAATCAATAGCGGGCACAATCATAGGGCTGCAAAGGCTTTCAAAATCGACGCTCCAGTCGCGGAGCTCCGTTCCGGGTGGAACTGGCATCCCCGCACATTGCCATGCCGGATGATCGACGAAAAGGGCGAACCATGCGTTGATGTCGCTATTGTCGCAGTCGAAATGGGCGCAGCGTAGGAATGAACAAAATAGGCATGGTCTCCATTCGTCAGACCCTCTGTTACTGGATCATCGACTAGATCTGTAAGCTGGTTCCAGCCCATATGCGGGGAAGGCAGATCGCCTGTATCCAGAGCCGTCACCCGTCCCGGCACCAGGCCGAGCCCCTGCGTCAGCAGTCCGCCCTCGTCCAGCTCTTCGAACAAAAGTTGCATGCCCAAGCAGATGCCGAGGACAGGCTGGGACAATGCGCGCAATGTGTCGGTCAGTCCGGCAGCATCAATCTTGGCCATGGCATAGGGCGCTGAACCGACCCCCGGTATCAGCACGCGGTCGGCGGCTGCGATTTCTTCAGGTACGTCACTGACCTTTGAGATGATACCAAGCCGATCGAACGCAAATCCGACCGACGCCAAATTGGCACACTTCGTATCGACAATGAGAACGCCCATGGCCTAAAGCATGCCCTTGGTCGAGGGCATGTCAGTGCCGGAAACGGCCAAGGCCGGACGCAACGCTCGGCCGACACCCTTGAAACAAGCTTCGATCATGTGGTGGCTGTTTTCACCTTCAACATCGATCTGAATGGCCGCGCCAAGCGTTTGCGCCAGGCTTTGAAAGAAGTGCGGGCACATCTCGACAGCAAACTCGCCGACATGATCGGTCGGAAACTCGCCCTTGAAGGTCGCGGCAGGGCGACCGGACAGGTCGATCGCGACTCGGGCCTGTGTCTCGTCCATCGGCATGATGAAACCGTAGCGACCGATACCCGCGCGATCTCCCAGCGCCTGTTTCATCGCCGATCCGAGCGCCAATGCTGTGTCTTCGACCGTATGATGTGCATCAATCTCAAGATCGCCTTTTACTACACAGGTCAGGCCTAACCCGCCATGTTTGGCGATCTGTTCAAGCATATGATCATAAAAGCCTAGTCCCGTATCGATCCTGACCTCTTTCGGATCGTCGAGATTGACGCGGATGGCAACATCTGTCTCTTTGGTTGTACGAAAGACTTCGCCGACGCGCTGGGACGGTTGCGGTCTGTCGGACAGCCCGAGTGCAGCCAGCGCCAAATCATTCTCTTCAGGCGTCCCGATTGACAGCCGGAAATGACCGGGAATCTTACTCCGAAAATCTCTGATCCGGATGTTGGCGGCGCTCAACCGCATCAGCATCTCGGTCTCATTCATTGCTTCGAACAGGATGAAGTTCGCATCGGAATGGTATGTTTTTACGACATATTCTGATTCGTTCAGTCGGGAGGCGATTCGGTTGCGTTCGGATATGAGAATGTCGCCACGTTGCTGGAGGACTGCCATAGCTGGCGCCGACAAGGCCGCCATGGCTGCATCGATGACAGGCTTCGGCAGAGGATAGGGCGGGATGACTTTCAGCATCAATTCAATGATCTCCGGGGTCGCTATGGCTGCGCCAAGCCGAACGCCTGCAAGACCGTAAAGCTTGGACAATGTCCGCGTAACAACGAGATTTTTCGGGCGGTCAGTGATTAGGCTCGGTTTAGGAGAAAACTCGATATAGGCTTCGTCCAGCATGACCAGTCCATCGCTGGCCTCGCAGACGCGCAGGATATCGGCCTTATCGATGGAATAGCCCGTCGGGTTGTTGGGCGAGCAGAGAAAGGTGATCTTGGGCTGTGCTTTCACTACGGTCTTAACGATTGCGTCCATGTCCGGGCGCAGGGCTGGGCCACTTGGGACATCGATGACGTCACAGCCGTTTAGGGTGGCAACTGTATGAAAGAAGGAAAAAGTGGGTGATGACAGCAGGATCCTGTCCTGACCAGGGACGCAAAAGGTCCGAACCAGCACGTCGATGAGCTCATCCGCACCGCGTCCCATTGCGATTTCTTCTGCCGTAACCCCGTAAATATCGGCCAGTCTTTGGCGCAATGCATCCGGCTGCTGGGCGGGATAACGGTTATACCCATCAACGGCGGCGGTTCCGGGTGGCGGTGCCCAGGGACTTTCGTTCGCGTCGAGATGCAGCGCTTCTGTGGACGCTCCGCGCGCCGAATAGGCATTCATGGCCACGATGTTGGGTCGCGCCATCCGTTCCGCCCAGTTCAGGGTCATTGCATGGCCTCCAGCCTTAACGTTACCGCTCTGCGGTGCGCATCGAGCCCTTCCATATCCGCCAGCCTTTCGACCGTAGGACCAAGGCTGCGCAGACCTGCCTTAGTCAGTTGCTGGACTGAAATGAATTTCAGAAAACTCTCAATCGTAATGCCGCTATAGGCGCGCGCTGCACCGTTGGTCGGCAAGGTATGGTTTGTCCCGGAGGCATAGTCGCCGACAGATTCTGGCGTCCATGGCCCCAGGAAGATCGATCCGGCATGACGGATCGCCGGAACCAATAAATCCGGCCTATCCATCTGCACGATCAGATGTTCGGGGGCGTAGCGATTTACAATATCGACGATCTCAATCCGCTCATCCGTCACGATCATACGCGCATGTGATAGAGCTTTTTCGGCAATCTCGCGACGCCCGAGCGTTGCGACCTGCCGATCGAGTTCTTCCAGAACGGCTTGCGTAATACTGGGGCAGCAGGACACGCAGAGCACCTGAGCTACGGTGTCATGTTCGGCCTGGCTGAGCAGATCGGAAGCAACGAAGGATGCGTCTGCGGTTTCGTCGCAGATCACCATCGCTTCGCTCGGTCCAGCCGGCATGTCGATGGCCGGACCGCCCGGTTCCTGCGCGACAAGCGACTTGGCGGCAGCCACATAGGCATTGCCGGGACCAAATATCTTGTCGCAACGCGGAATTGTCTGCGTCCCGTAGGCGAGGGCCGCGATCGCCTGCGCTCCTCCGACTGCAAACAGGTCTGTGACCTTGCAGCGCCAGGCACAGGCCAGAATGATGGGGTCGATTCTGCCGTCACTGCCTGGCGGCGTGACGACGACGCGCCTTCGCACGCCCGCGACTTTGGCCGGAGTAGCCAGCATGATCAGAGTTGAAACGAGCGGGGCCGTTCCGCCAGGAACATAGAGCCCGGCAAATTCGATTGCACGCACTTCGCGGCGGCAGACTACGCCTGGTTCGGTTTCAACTTCGATGTCTGCAGGCATCTGTGCGGCATGGAATCGCTTCACGTTGCGTCGGGCGCGTTCGATGACCGCCTGATCCGCAGCTGACAGCGCCTCCCAGGCGGCTTGCATATCTGTTTCCGGGACACGCAGCACGACCTTGCGATCCGTATCGAAACGCTGTGTATATTCGGCTAGAGCCGCATCACCGCGCGCTTTCACGTCCGAGAGAATGTCGCGTACACGCGCGATCAGCGCAGCATCCGCGATTTCCACCGGGCGGGCGAGGGCGGCATCTCGCGCCGCCTCATTCATATCGGTCCAGTCAAAACGGCGCATCAGCTCATCATCTTCTCGATCGGGAGCACGAGGATGGCGCGCGCGCCGAGCGCTTTCAGGTCCTCCAGCGTTTCCCAGAAGACATTTTCTGTACATACGGCCTGAACCGCCACCAGTTCGTCATTTCCGGCCAAAGGCATAACCGTCGGTGCGTCCGATCCAGGGAGCAGGTTGGTGATCGCCGCAACCTGCGACTTGGGCGCATTCAGCATGATATATTTGGTTTCGGACGATTTGATCACGCCTTCGATCCGTCGCAACAATTTGTCGAGCAGTTCCGTCTTGGCCGCTGACAGTTCGCGCGAACTGCGGATCAGCACGGCTTCGGATTTCAGAATGGTTTCGAAAGCGCTGAGGCCATTGGCCTCGAGCGTTGCGCCGGACGAGACCAAGTCACAAATGCTCTCCGCCACGCCGATTGATGGTGCCAGTTCGACGGCACCTTTCATCTCGACCAGCTTGGCATCAATGCCGCTGTCGCTCAGGAAACGCCGTGTAACGCCTGGATAGGTCGTCGCTATGCGCGTCCCGGATAGATCGGTCTTTGATTTCACCGTGCCGCCGTCTGGCGCGGCCAGGCAGAGACGACAACGTGAAAAGCCAAGGCGCATCGCGATCGTCGCGTCCAACTCGCCTGTCAGCTGTTCCTCGACGAGTACATTTTCACCGACAATACCGATATCCGCTGCATCATTCGAAACGAAGGAGGGGATGTCGTCATCGCGGACCAGCAACAAGTCGATGGGCATGTTCTTAACACGGGCCAGCAAACCGCCGCCTCGGATCGCGAACCGCAGGCCACACGCCTTCAACAGCGCAAAGCTGTCATCGGCGAGACGGCCTTTTTTCTGTAGCGCAATGCGCAGGCGATCGCTCATGGCGTCATCTCCAACAGCAGGCGATAGCCGCCATGCGGTTCATCCTTCAGAAAGCGGGCGACACGCCCAATGGTCGTCGTACTCACGCCAGTATCGGCACTGATCTCGCGGTAGCTTTTCTCACCATTCGCCAGCATCTGCGCGACGCGCCAACGCTCCGACAGAGCCCGAAGTTCCGCAGGCGTACATAGGTCGATCAACACCGCCCGCATCTGCGCCGCATCGTCGATACGCACCAGCACATCGCAAAGTTCATCAGTATTCAGCTCATTCATGATCGTGCCTTTGTGTTAGCGCGCTAATACATTCATGATCGCCTCGGTCAAGCCGGTTCGCTCACGTGACGCCGAATTAGACATGTTTATCTAAACACAGCTCGGATCGTGAAAAGGATATTGAGAGCGGCAGCTGATAAAGCTGGCCACAGCATCGGTGCGCTGACTGATCGCTCGCATTAAGGGCGAAATCTGTCCTCATAAACATGCTTACATACATGAATGTGCAGGAATGAGTGGCGGGCGGGGCGGGATTCGAACCCGCGAAGGAGTTGCCCCCTTGCCGGTTTTCAAGACCGGTGCATTCAACCACTCTGCCACCCGCCCGTCGGGTGGGCGTCTGTGACGACGCCTTTGTGGTGGCGGCGCTTTAAGGCGCTGCGCAGCAGGCTTCAACCATCAATCGCGTTTACGACTGCTTAACGACAGACATTGGGACTCCGTTATCACTGTTTTCGAACGGTGCGTTACCCGCGTTTCCGAACGTGGATTTAGGACTGAGCCGCTAATCCGTTCTGCAATGACACGAAACACGTGGCGCAGGCCGACCGATGTTTCGGGGAATTGAAAAGGTGAGGGCACCGAGGGGTGCCGTTCAAGCGACCGATGGTGAGGAAGAGATGAGAACGACGTTTTTGAAGATGACAATGATTGCGGCTGCGTCCGGGCTTCTGGCCACGGGTTGCGCCACATCACAGGTGACCGCGACATCGAAAGCGGCGCCGATCACCTACAAAATCGGGCAGGGCGGCACACAATTCGCCTCACTAAGCACGCCTGAACGTTCGTCCCGCCGGGCATTGCCGCGCTATAACGCCCCCCTTGGTGCGCAGGGCCGTATCTTCGATCCCAGCAAGATCGATCGGCAACTCTATAGTCATCAGAAAGTCGGGAAGCGCTACACCATTATGGGCCGGAGCTATAAGCCTCAGCATGATCCTGATTATGACCAGACCGGCACAGCGTCTTGGTATGGCCCAAAATTCCACGGCAAACCAACCGCTAATGGCGAAACGTTCGACAAGCGCGCCATGACAGCAGCACACAAGACGCTCCCGCTCAATTCAATGGTTGTTGTTACGAATCTCGAAAATGGTCGTACGGTTACCTTGCGCCTGAATGATCGCGGACCCTTCATCGGGAACCGCATCATCGATTTGTCGGAAGCTGCTGCCGAGGCCTTAGGCTACAAAGCTAACGGACTAGCGGAAGTGCGCGTCCAATATGCGGGACCCGCCGATCCGATGGCCGGCGACCGCATTCTTCCGCGCCGTTCCCCGCGTGTCGCCGAACTGCCGCGCGACAATATCACGATACCGACGTCACCCCGGACCAACCCGTGTCACGATGTGAGCACACGAATGGGTGACGGCACGGTCATACCTGCGGCCTGCGAGACGGTGCCGCGCACGCGTCGGAAATTTGCCGCGCCGTCACTGCCGACGCCGATCGCACCGAGTCAGCCGCGTCGAGCCCAGCCAATAACCCCGCCTGCTTCGGGTAACATCACCATGACGATCAAGGGCCCGATCCATATCGCCAAGTCAGATGAGACCCAGCCAAAACCGGAATTCATCGCTGAACCGGTCAGAACGAAATAGCACAGCCTCGCCGCCTTGCGGTGGCCACAGTTTCCGGGCATCTGCTGACGGACGCCAATTCGGCGTCCGTTTTCGATTCAGACCCGGACTATGCTGCGCTTTTTCCTCTCGATTTTTCTCGTCATCCTCTTGCCGGCATCTTTGCTCGCCGCGCCGATCCAGACTGATGCCAAGCAGGCTGTAATCATTGATCACGATACTGGCATCGTTCTATTCGAAAAGAATGCCCGCGACCCGATGCCCCCTGCATCCATGACGAAGATCATGACTGTACAGATGGTATTGGAAGCCATTGACGCGGGTGATCTCAGCGAAGATACGCTTTTGACCATCTCAGAGGATGCCTGGCGTCGCGGCGGTGCTGCATCCGGCGCTTCGACCATGTTTTTAGCACCACGATCGGAAGTCAGTGTCATCGACCTGTTGCGCGGTCTGATCATTCAATCCGGAAATGACGCCGCCATCACGTTCGCGGAACGTCTGGGCGGTTCTGAGCCCGCCTTCGCTGACATGATGACACAGCGTGCGCGTGAATTGGGCCTCGATTCGGCGACGTTTCGCAATGCGACGGGCTGGCCGAATGAGGAACACCGGATCAGCGCACTGGACCTGGCTAAGCTCACGGGCATTCAGATCGAGCGCTTCCCGGATTATTACGACATTTATGCGGAGCGCAGCTTCAGTTGGAACGGTATCTCGCAGGACAACCGCAACCCGCTTCTGGGCAACTTCACAGGGGCGGACGGGGTGAAGACTGGCTCGACATCGGTGGCGGGTTTTGGATTGGTCGCGTCTGCAGAGCGCAATGGTATCCGTCGCACAGTCGTGCTGAACGGCCTGACGTCTCAATCTGAGAGACGTCGCGTGGCAATGGAGTTGATGACGGCGGCGTTCGACCAGTTTTCCATTCTCCAACTGTATGAAAATGGGCTCTCCATGGGTGAGCTGCCGGTCTATCTTGGTAAATCCGAGACCGTCGGGCTTGTCATCCGTGATACGGTTACGGTTCCGGCTCATCGCTCAGAGCGTCGCCTGATCAAGGCTCGGATCGATTATGTCACGCCTACAGCCCCGGTCGACGCCGGCGCCAAGCTTGCCGAGCTGATCATATCCAAAGAGGGTGTCGAGCTGGGGCGCTATCCGCTTTATGCATCCGAATCCGTTGACAGAATCGGCTTTTTCGGGCGCGTGGCGACATCATTGGCGCAAAAGATCAGAGGCTAGACATGACCGGACAGCTCATCACATTTGAAGGTGGCGAAGGCGCGGGTAAAACCACTCAGGCCAAAATGCTGGCAGATGCGCTGGAAGGTGTCGGCGTTGAAGTCATCCTGACCCGCGAGCCTGGCGGAACCTTTGGCGCTGAGTCCATCCGCAAACTTGTCCTGGAAGGCACAGATGACCGCTGGTCGGGCATGACGGAATTACTTCTCATGTATGCAGCCAGGATCGATCACGTCGAAAAACTTATCAAGCCTGCCTTGGAACGCGGCGCATGGGTCATCTCTGATCGGTTTTCCGATTCTAGCCTTGCCTATCAGGGCTATGCGCGTGGCATGGGTGTGGAGACGGTCCGGTCTGTGCATGAGGTCGTCATGCAAGGCTTCAATCCCGATCTTACGCTCGTCTTCGATATGGATGTCTATCTGTCGCTCAAGCGCGTAGAAACGCGTGCCTTTGAACAGGATGAGGATCTTTCCCGCTTCGACAAGGCCGGGCAGGATTTCCACGTCAAGATCCGCGATGCGTTTCTCGATATCGCCAAAACGGAACCGGACCGTGTTAAGGTGATCGATGCGGACGGATCGCGCGGTGCGGTCCATGCTCGCATTCTAAATGCGCTGACCGCGAGTTACCCTGAATTCGCCGGGAAGCTCGGTGGCGCGTGAGCCGCTAGACTTTCCCGAACCGGACCGATCGGACGGATCCCCCCATCCGCGCGAGGTCTATGAACTGCTCGGCCATGCGGCTGCGGAACGGCGCTATCTGGACGCATCGCAATCGGGACGGCTGCATCATGCCTGGTTGGTCACGGGTCCGCCCGGTATCGGGAAGGCAACGCTGGCCTATCGGATTGCGCGGCATCGCCTTGGCGGAACCACATTGCTGGAAGGGTCCCTCGACATTCCGGCATCGGATCCTGTCGCGCAGCGCATCGAGAGTCAGGGCCATGGCAATCTTTCCGTCATCCGCAGGCCCTATGATCCGAAGTCGAAAAAGCTCAAGCGCGACATTCCGGTCGATGAAATCCGCGCGCTGGCCAAATTCTTCCAGAGCACGGCTGCGGAAAGCGATGACTGGCGGGTCTGCATCGTCGACAAGGCCGATGATCTGAATGCGAATTCGGAGAACGGGTTGCTGAAACTGCTCGAAGAACCGCCCAAGCAGACATTGTTCCTGCTACTGGCCGATCAGCCCGGATGCCTGCTGCCGACGATCCGGTCACGCTGTCTGCATTTGCCGCTTCGCGCGGTCGACAAGACAAATGTAAAGCGCTGGCTTGGTGCGCGGACGGATGTCAGACCCGAATTTCAGGAGGCCGCCGTCTCGCTGTCACGCGGCGCACCGGGTAAAGCGCTCGCATTGGTTGGACATGTTGAGACTGTTCTTCAACCTCTCAAACGTCTCATGCAATCTCTCTCAGGAAACGGCGACGACATGGCCTTGGCCAAGTCACTGGCCACGATCAAGGAAGCGACATCGCGAGAGCTATTCTGGGACGCGCTGATCGACGTCCTGCAGGCACAGGCGGTCCAGGCTGGCACAGGCGAGTGGACGGGTCCGTTCGACCCATCGACCGCACAAAAGTCCCCCGAGACATGGGTCACACTGGCGGAGCGGGCGCAGCAGACTCGCGCCGCCGAAACAGGCATCAATCTCGATAAGACAGCAGCGCTCTATGATCTACTGAGCCGCGTGCGCGCCGCATGATCATCGACAGTCACGTCAATCTCCATGGCGAACGCTTTGCCGAGGACTTGGATGACGTCATCCTGCGAGCCCGTGAAGCAGGTGTCAGCCACATGCTGAACATCTGCTGCAATATCAAGGATTTCGAGGCTGTAATTGCTATTGCCGAGGCTCATGATCACATCTGGGCCACAGTCGGCACGCATCCGCATGACGCGAAAGACAATCCAGATCTGACCGCAGATACGCTGATCGATATGGCTGCCCATCCCAAAGTCGTCGGGATCGGCGAGACGGGATTTGATTTTCACTATGGCTATTCCACCCGTGATGATCAGATTGCCAATTTCGCGGCCCATATTGAAGCAGCACGTGAGACGCAGCTTCCACTCGTCATTCACACGCGCGAGGCAGACGAACTGATGCTTGACACATTGCAGAAGAGCGGGGCCGGCCAGGATTATCCTGCGCTGCTGCATTGCTACACATCTGGGGAAGCACTTGCTGAATGGGCGGCTGACGCCGGATTATATTTTTCCGTATCCGGCATTGTGACGTTCAAGAACGCGCATGATGTTCGCGCGCGGATACAGGTCATGCCCGACGATCACATCATGCTGGAAACGGACTGCCCCTATCTCGCACCTGTTCCGCATCGGGGACGGCGGAACGAGCCCGCTTTTCTGACCCACGTGGCCGATGGTCTGGCCGATGTAAAAGGCTGGACGCGCGCAGAAACGGAAGACCGTACCAATGCCGCCTTCTTTCGGTTGTTCAAGAAGATCACGGCATGAGGCTGTCAGCCACCATACTGGGCTGCGGGAGTTCCGGAGGCGTGCCACGTGTGGGCGGGGAGTGGGGTTATTGCGATCCCGCTGAACCAAAAAACCGTCGCAGCCGCTGTTCTCTTCTGGTCGAAAAAACTGGACCGGATGGGACGACATCGATCCTGATCGATACGTCGCCCGATCTGCGGGAGCAGCTTCTGAGAGCCGAAGTCACGCGTCTGGACGCCATATTGTTCACGCACGACCATGCGGACCAGACGCACGGCATCGACGATCTGCGCGCTATTGCCTACGGCATGCGAAAGCGCCTGCCGACCTATATGGACGCACACACGCAAACGCATGTCGTGAGCCGTTTCGACTATTGTTTCGAAATGCCGGAAGGGCGCGTGCATCCTGCTATTCTTGAGCTCCAGCCTTTGCTGGAGGATGGTGACAGGGTCAAAATCGATGGGCCGGGTGGTTCGATCCAGGTTGATGTCATCGTTGCGTCGCACGGGCCGACGCCGGTTCTAATGTTCATTTTCGACGATCATCTCGCATATAGTCCTGACGTCTGGGACATTCCGGATAATGCACTCAGTCGCCTCGACGGCATCGATACATGGATTTGCGACAGTCTGCGCTATAATGATCATCCCACGCACGCCCATGTCGACAAGACGCTTAGCTGGTTCGCCAGAACACGAACGCGACGCGGCATTCTGACCAACTTGCATATTGATCTGGATTACAGCATGTTAGCGGAAGAACTTCCAAAGATTGCGCAGCCTGCATATGATGGAATGGTTGTTAAGACGGCGCAATAAGTTCTCATAATATGCATTATGCGTTTAATTGGCTTATGTAGGAAACCTGCTTCTTCTGTGTTTTCCAAAGCCATAGGTCGGCCCTGCGCCAGGTCATAATCACAATGTCTCTGATGCTCTCGACATCGTTGGGTCACGCTACCTCCCTTCATGCGAGCGTGGACTGATAGGCGAGATTGATACCGCGACAGTTTTGTGACATATCTGTGACGAAGGGTGTCACTAAGCGCGGTTGCATATCCGGCACTCTGAGGAAAAAAAATATATGAGCGAACCCGCGATACTGGTCCAATTTCTACCGCCTTGGCGTAGTCTGTCTGGCTTACGGCGTTTCAAGCTTCATGCTGACGGACGGCTCGTGCCCTACAAAGCTGTCAAACCGCGCAAGGCGCTCAGCAAGGGCCCTAAAAACATTGATGGATTATTGTTGAGACCGAGCTGGCCGACGCGGCGCGGACTGGCACTCATTTGCACGTCCGCTGGCACGCATCTTCATGCTTTGGATGGCCAATGCATTGCGCCGGACTCGAATCCGATCGATATAAATGATCCGACACTCGTCATGAAGACTGCAGAACGGGGCCTGTACCGTCGGTTCAGCTTTGAGACCTCTGTGCAGTCACTTGTCTATCGGGATTTTGCAGGCCGCCTAGTCGGTCCGCAGCGTAAGGCCTATGAGACCTTTCCAGACACCGACTTTTCGCCGTTTGCTCGCCTGATGATGATGCTTGAGGACCCAGCCTTGCGGAAAACATTGTTAGCGGATCTTGCCAAACATCGGTTCAAATATTCGCATTGGATTGATGGTCAGAGGCTTCGGCCGTCAGCAGGCACCGCACCATTGGAAAGCTAAAGCGCTCCCTTCCCCAGACAGCTGTGCAACTGTATGACGTTTGAGATCGCCCTTGACCGATCGACTCCCGATGCGCCATGGAACGAAGACTGAACAAACACGGCACGTCTTCTGTGCGTAAGTCTGTGTGCATGATGGGGAGAACCGTGTGAGTACCGCTCGGGCGAATGACTACATCCGCGCGGAACAGAGACGATTTCGGCGTGCGCAATCCGGACGCGCCTGGGCGATCAAGGATCTCCCCCAATTCTATTATCTGAATAATTTCAATCGGTTTCTTGCCGATATTCACGCAAATTGCTTCGATTTACTCGGTCAGCCGGAACTGGCTTTTTTGACGGCTTTCGACGCTCTACCCCAGCCCGCCCAATGCACCTATGTCCGCATGGCCAATCGTCGTGGATATGTCTTCGACAAGACCAAGTTTCGCTATGATGAGATCGATCAGATTGATGCGCAGTGGCAAGTCCTGCGCGACCATGACTTCGTGGATCCGATCGGGGCAGCTCTGTTTCGCGACTGGCTGAGCGCTTTGCCGAAGCCAGAGCTGACCCTCGTCTTAGCGGAAAGTGTCTGTGAGACGCTATTCAGGAAAAGCTGGAAGAAAGACCGCCTCATCGATATTGGCCACGCTCATATCGACCCGGATGACGCCCATATCCCTGACCGTTTCGTCGCGCAGGGCCATCGGGACACGTTGCAATATCTTCTTTTTCTGTATTTCGGCAAAATTGAAGACAATCTGCAGGCTTTCACCTTGCGCGACCTTGGCTTGGTCAAGCTATCTGAGATAAAGGCAGCCAAATTGCGCTTTCAGACGATCGAGGAAGCCCGGACAGCCTATTTCTACGCACGGGCGCTGCACGACTTCAAACAGGGAACGGACCATGATGCCCTGTCTCTGATTTCGGAGGTTGAGGACTGGCCTGAGCCGCTCTGCGAACAGAGCGCGCGCCATGCCGGGAAGCTATTGCAAAAGCTGGGTGGGTGGTCGGAACGCCGCGACGATACTGACGCCGCTCTGGCTCTCTATGATCGTTCCGACAGCGCGCATAGTAATGAACGTGTCGTTCGTATTCGCTGGTCGCGCGATATGGCAGATGATCGCGACTGGTGCCGCACGCGACTGGAAGCCATGATCGAAAGTCCGGCTTCGGATACTGAAGCGCAGTTTGCCGAAGACTTCTACGCCCGCAAATTTCACAAGAAACGAACATCCGCTACTACAGATTTGCTGCGCAGTGCGACCGAGCTTTTCCTCGACGAAGCCTATCGAAATCAGCCTGAGCGCGCCGCCCTTCGCCACTACAAGGCGCAGGGGCTGGATGCCTATCGTTCCGAGAATGTGCCTTGGCGCAACCTGTTCGGTCTTCTCTTCTGGTCCCTCCTCCACACATCCGATATGCCGCGCCGTCGCGTTCCGGAAATTTTGCGCGCCGGACAATTCTACGCCACACACAAAGACGAGATCGAACGTCGCCTCGCCCGTCTCGATACGCCGCACCGTGTCTTGCTCGACCTATTGAAGACGCTGTCCCTTCATTACGGCGAAGACAATGCACTAGTGCATTGGGGATCGCGGTCACTGGACCGCATTCAGGCGCTTGTGAGTCACGCACCTCACGGGGCCGTGGCAACTATCCTGCGGCAGATGGCGCAGGATTGGCGCGGGACGAAGGACGGCTTTCCAGACTTGATGCTGATCGATGACGGTCGCATCCGCTTTGTTGAGATCAAGACGTCCGGTGACAGCATTCGCCGCAACCAGCTGACACGGATGCGCCAGCTAACAGCGGCTGGATTTGAATGCCGGATCGTCAAGGTTCGTTGGGCCGTCGATCCCGATCAACCCTATGTCGTCGTCGATGTTGAAACGACGGGTGGTCGACCAGGCCTGCACCGCCTCACGGAAATCGGTGCGGTTAAGATGATCGGCGGCGAAGTGGCGGACGAATTTCAGACACTATTGAACCCGCAACGCTCCATTCCGCCCCATATTACGCGGATTACGAACATTACCAATGAGATGGTGGCCGGCGCACCTCTCTTTGTCGAAATAGCCGAACAGTTTCGCACATTCATGGGCGATGCGATCTTCGCGGCCCACAATGTGAATTTCGACTACGGTTTCATATCAGCTGAATATGAGATGATCGATCAGCGGTTTCGCCATCCGAAAATTTGCACCTGCGCATCGATGCGGCGTCTCTATCCCGGACATCGGTCTTATTCGCTGAAAAATCTCTGTGGGGACTTCGAAATCGATCTGAAGAGCCATCACCGCGCGCTCTGCGATGCCCGGGCCGCCGCAGCGTTACTTTGCCTTATCAATGACAAGCGCATGAGCGATTAGACACTGGAGCGGTGCTCCGGACTGTGCGAGAGCGGGATCATGACTGTGACTGCGATTGGCGCCGACCCGACTTCCCTTTCCCAGATCGACGCCGCTCGCGGTCGTATCGATGCCTGCTTGGTCACACTGATTCCATCGGCCGATACGTGGCCGCGCCGTCTGCACGAAGCTCAGCGGCATGCCCTGCTCTCCCCCGGCAAGCGTTTTCGGCCTCTGCTGACCTTATTCCTGTCGAAAGCCTGTGGCGTAGACCAAGATCGACTTGTTGCGGTCATGGAGGTTGGCTGCGCCATCGAAATGGTTCACGCCGCCTCGTTGATACTGGACGACCTGCCCTGCATGGACGATGCTCATCTGCGGCGCAATCAGCCCACAACCCATGTCGCCTTTGGCGAAAGCACGGCGATACTGTCCGCAACGGCGCTCCTGAACAGATCATTTGGTATCATCGCTCGCAACCCTGCGCTCAGTCCCGCGCAACGGACCGAATTGTGTGACCTACTGTCCTATGCGGTCGGGTCGACGGGACTGATAGCTGGGCAAATGGCCGATCTAGACAATAATAGCGCGGCAAGCGTGTCGGAGATCGAACGGGTCAACCGGCTGAAAACGGGTGCATTGTTCGATTTCGCAGCTGATGCAGCGGCCATTCTGGCCGAAAGCCCGGCTGGACAACGCGCGGCCCTGAAGGATTTCTCTCGTCAGATCGGCTTGGCGTTTCAGCTTCTTGACGATGTTAAAGATGTTCTGCAAAGCCCTGAAATCAGTGGAAAAACGCCCCATCGTGATGAGGGCAAGACAACGCTCGTTGCGACCCACTCTCTCGCTGAAACCAAGGCTATGCTGATGACGTATCTGGATAATGCGAAGCTGGCATTGGCGAGGGCAGAACTGGCAGATATGGGCGTGCTAGGCGATCTGATCGACGCGCAGTTCGCTTTTCTTCAGGAACTGTGACGCATCGCATGTTTGCGGCTCTACAAAGCGCCATTTGGTCGCTAGTCCCGTTGCAGTGTTCGACTGGCGGTCACCGGTAGGACATGGTAATTGCCTGACCAATCAATGACCATGAGAAACACCTGAAGCGCCGTGTCTGCCACCTCGTCACATCGCACGCCAAATCGCGGCCTGATCTACGCGGCACTGATGGCTGTGGCATGGCTCACGCTCCATCTGTATGCATTGTTCGGTCACACGATCGGGGATCCCTGGTGGCTGACTGTCGCTCTGATCTTCGGTCAGCTCTGGCTCTATACGGGTTTGTTCATCGTCGCTCACGATACGATGCATGGATCCTTTGCGCCACGCCACGCACGCCTGAATGACTGGACAGGGCGCATCATTCTGTTCTGGTATGCGGGCTTTAACTGGGACTCGATGCGAAAAGCTCACCATCAGCATCATGCGACGCCTGGAACGCCGGAAGATCCGGACTTCAATGCTGATGATCCGCATCGTTTCTGGCCGTGGTATCTGCGCTTCTTCCTGCGTTATTTTTCCTGGAAACAGATTGTCGTGCTGGCTGCCATCGGTGCGGTCTATACGCTGCTGGGTGCGCCCTACCCCAATCTTCTCCTGATGTGGGCCCTGCCAGCCATCCTGTCCTCCGTACAGCTCTTCTATTTCGGCACCTATCTGACGCACCGGCATGGTGAGCCCTTTGACGATGCCCATCTCGCCAGAACGAATGAATACCCACGTTGGCTGTCATTGCTGACATGTTTTCACTTCGGCTATCACCATGAGCATCATCTCTACCCGCATGAGCCGTGGTGGCGATTGCCTTTCCGTAAGCTGGAATCCCGTACATGACGCTATGGGCCGCCCTTACGATTGTCCTGCTTTCCATCATCTTGATGGAAATCTTTGCTTGGGCCATCCATAAATATGTGATGCACGGCATCGGCTGGGGGTGGCATGAAAGTCACCACAGAGAGACGGACGGTCCGTTTGAAACCAACGATCTTTATGCTGTCTGCTTTTCCGTCATTGCAGCAGCCTTGTTCATTGCCGGTTCGCTCTGGTGGGACCCGGCCTGGTTTATCGCTCTCGGCCTGACAATCTACGGCCTGCTCTACGCTTTTGTCCATGACGGTCTGGTACATCAGCGCTGGCCGTTCTTCGTCAAGGCACGCGGTCGTTACATGAAACGCCTGGTGCAAGCGCACCGGCTCCATCATGCGGTCCATACACGCGACGGCGCCGTCAGCTTCGGCTTTCTCTGGGCCGAGGATGTTCGTCGGCTGAAAGCCAGGCTCAAGGCTCAAAATCCAGTCCTGAAGTGACTGGTTTCGGCGCGGAGGAACTAATCGACTGTTACCGCCGCGGGGCATTCCCCATGGCCGAAAGCCGTTGGTCGGACGGCTTTTATCTGATGGAACCGGACACCCGCGCCGTTTTTCCGCTCGATACATTCAAGCCGTCTCGGTCCATGGAGAAGTTCCGTCGCAAGACATCACTGACTGTGACGATCAATCAGGCCTTTGCGGATGTAATCGGTGCCTGTGCGACATCGCATCCAGAAACCTGGATCAGCTTCGGAATCGAAGGGCTGTATCGTGATCTTCATGACCGAAACCTCGCTCATTCGGTCGAAGTCTGGGATCAATCCCGGCTGGTCGGAGGGCTTTATGGCGTTACACAGGGTGGTGCGTTCTTCGGCGAGAGCATGTTTTCACGGGCCACCAATGCGTCCAAGCTCGCCCTCATCCATCTGATCGAACGGCTGCGGGATCGCCGGTTTACGCTGCTGGATGCACAATATATGACCGACCACCTGGCTTCACTCGGCGCGATCGAAATCTCTCGCGATGACTATCTGGCACGTCTGAGGCGGGCAATTTTTATCGAGACAACATTCGACTAGCGCTTGCCCCTTCCAGTTACGGCGTTACGGTGCAGCCATGAAATATTTGAAACTCCCCCTCTTTCTGTCAGCCGCCATGCTTGTGGCCTGTTCAGCGGCGAACGATGAGGATGCGAAGGAGACAGTCGCCTTCGAACTGCCCACCGCTTTTCCCAGCACCTATGAACCCATGCCGTCAGCTATGACGCTTATTACCAATGCTCGCATCATCGACGGCACAGGAGAGGCCTCGACGGCCAATTCCATTCTGTTGGCTGACGGACGTATCAGTAGCATCGGGACCGATCTGAGCGCTGACGGTGCCACCGTGATCGATGCTGGAGGTCGCTTCGTCACGCCGGGAATCATCGATATTCACAGTCACCTCGGAAATTATCCATCGCCTAGCATTAATGCGCATAATGACGGCAATGAAGTGACCTCGCCGATCACGTCTGAGGTTGATGCTGAACACGGGGTCTGGCCGCAGGATCCGGGCTTCGACGAAGCCTTGCAGGGCGGCGTTACGACACTGCATATTCTTCCGGGATCGGCGAACCTGTTTGGGGGACGTGGCGTGACCTTACGCAATGCGCCGGCACGAACAGTGCAGGGCATGAAGTTCCCTGACGCACCCGAAACGCTGAAAATGGCCTGCGGTGAGAACCCGAAACGCGTCTATGGCGATCGTGGTGGCCCTGGGTCACGCATGGGCAATGTCGCCGGCTACAGGAAAAACTGGATCAGAGCGACCGAGTATAAGAAGAAGATCGAGGATGGCGATGAACCAACGCGCGATCTGCAGCTTGAAACGCTGGCGGGTGTTCTGAACGGCGATATATTGATCCAGATGCATTGCTACCGCGCGGATGAAATGGCGCAGATCATGGATCTGGCCAAGGAATTCGACTATAAGGTCACCACTTTCCATCACGCTGTCGAGGCCTACAAGATCGGCGATCTTCTGGCTGACAATGACGTCTGCGCTGCCATGTGGGCCGACTGGTACGGCTTCAAGATGGAGAGCTATGACGGTATTCTGGAAAACATTCCCTTCGTCCACGCGTCGGGCGCCTGTGCCATGATCCACTCGGATGATGACAAGAATATTCAGCGTCTCAATCAGGAAGTCGCCAAGGCCTGGGCCAACGGCAACCGGGCCGGGTTGAACATTTCACAGGACGAAGCCTGGACATGGTTATCGACCAATCCGGCAAAGGCGTTGGGCATTCTCGACGAAACTGGAACACTGGAAGCGGGCAAGCGTGCCGACATCGTGCTCTGGAGCGCCGATCCTTTCTCGACCTACGCCAGACCTGATCAGGTTTATATGGATGGCGCATTGATGTTCGACCGTGCGACGGGACTCAAGCCGCAGTCAGACTTCCGCCTTGGCACGGAGATTGCCCGATGAGACGCCTCTTCCTGACCTCTGCAGCAATTCTCATGACGGCGAGCGGTGCGGCCGCACAGGACATGTTCCTCGACGATGCGACCGTCATTGACGAAAACGGTATCACGACCACAGCCGACATACAGCTTAGCGGCGGCGTGATCGCGGCCATGGGATCCAGCCTGACAGCGACGGATGGCTCTGAAACGATGACCGGCATGTGGGTCACTCCCGGTCTGGTGTCGTCCTACAGCACGCTGGGGATTGTCGACATCGGGGCTGAACGCTCGACCAATGACACGCAATCGGCAACGGACCGCGCGTCGATTTCGATCAAGGCTTCGGACTCATTCAATCCGCGTGAAGCGCATATCGCAAATGCCCGCCGTCGCGGCGTCATGTATGTCGCTGTGACCCCGTCCCCGACAGGTGACACCATCTTTGCCGGAACGGGTCTTGTGGCCAGCCTTAGCGGCACGGAAGACTCCGTGCTGGACGACCGGGCGTTTATCCATCTCGCTCTGGGGGAAGCCGGGTCACGGCGCGCGGGTAACACGCGCGGCGCAGCGATCGCGCAACTCGAAGCCGCACTCGGCGATGCTCGTCGCAGCTTCCTGACACAGGATGAGGGTGATGTTCTGCGCAGGCAGGATGCCCAGGCATTTCGCGACGCGGTCGCTGGTCGTATTCCTCTCCTGATCGCTGCCAGTCGAGCCTCTGACTTGCGCCGTATCATCGGTCTGACGCAGGACTATCCCAGCCTCGACATCATTATTGTCGGCGCTGAAGAAGCCCATCTCCTGGCTGACGACATTGCAGCCGCGGGCATTCGTCTGATCGTCGATCCGCATGAAAACCTCCCGGACACGTTCGATACGCTCAACTCGTCGCTCGACAATGTTCTGGCGCTGGACACAGCAGGCGTGGACTTCGCTATTTCCGGCCTGTCCTCCTTCCGCGTCGTCAAGGCGGGCGGTCTGTCGCAGCATGCCGGCAATGCGGTCGGACAAGGTCTGTCACGCGAGGCGGCCTTCCGCGCCATAACCGGTACGCCGGCCCGTTGGTTCGATATCGATCTGGGCGATATCCGTGCAGACAGCCCTGCATCGCTGGTTATCTGGGATGGTGATCCGATGGAGGTGACGTCCGCCCCTGTGGCCATGTTCCAGGACGGGCAAGCCATGTCACTGGAATCGCGCATGACCGCGTTGCGGGACCGCTATAATCCGACCAGCCAGGACAACCGACCGCATAAATATCGCTAGCCAGCACAGGCGCATAGCATCGCTTGATTATACGCCGCGCCCGTGTAGGGTGCGCGCGCCAGAGAGGAGTGCGCGAGAGTCGTGCACAAAGCCGCGTCAAGACGATAAGACGCTGCGCACGGCCCGAAAGACCCCTTAAGTGAGCTCTAAAGACTCCCCGACCGAAATTTCACCCGATGCCCCGGTGGAAACGACTTTCACTGAACTTGGCCTCGACCGCCGCATCCTGAAAGCGCTGGGCGATATTGGCTATGAAACGCCGACGCCTATCCAGGCAGAGGCCATTCCCGCTGCCATGCAGAACCGCGATGTTCTGGGTATCGCCCAAACCGGCACCGGCAAGACAGGCGCCTTTACCCTGCCGACCATGAACAAGTTGGCGACGGGGCGCGCACGCGCGCGTATGCCGCGCTGCCTGATCGTCTGTCCGACACGCGAGCTCGCGGCACAAGTTGCCGAAGATGTGGAAGCCTACGGTAAATACCTCAAGCTCGAAATGGCGCTGCTGATTGGCGGCGTGTCATTCGGTGAGCAGGACAAGAAGCTGACCAAAGGCGTCGATATTCTGATCGCAACGCCGGGTCGTCTGCTCGACCAGTTCGAACGCGGCAAAATCCTGATGACGGGCGTTCAGACGCTGGTCGTCGACGAAGCCGACCGCATGCTCGACATGGGTTTCATCCCGGATATCGAGCGCATCTTCGAGATCACACCATTTACGCGGCAGGTCCTCTTCTTCTCCGCGACGATGCCGCCGGAGATCAAGCGCTTGGTCGATCAGTTTCTGCACCAGCCGGTGACAGTTCAAATCGCGCGGCGCAACTCGACCGCCAAAACAGTGACCCAACGCATTGCGCGTGTCCCGTCGTCAGATGGCAAGTTGAAGCGAAATGCCCTGCGCTGGATCATCGAGCAGGAAGAGGTCGATAGCGGCATCATCTTCTGCAATCGCAAGAAGGATGTCGACATCGTCGCCAAGTCGATGACCAAATATGGCTATAATGCCGAACCGATCCATGGTGATCTGCCGCAGAGCGTGCGCACAAAGACTCTTGAGAAATTCAAGAGTGAGGACATCAAGTTCCTCGTCGCCTCCGACGTGGCGGCGCGCGGTCTGGATGTTTCCAGCGTCAGCCATGTGTTCAATTACGATGTCCCTTTCCATTCCGAGGATTATATTCACCGCATTGGCCGTACAGGCCGGGCGGGCCGTGAAGGCGACGCCATCATGCTGGTCGCGCCGCTGGACGACAAGAATTACGAGGCGATCCTTGACCTGATCGATCGGGACTCGATTGACGAAATCGATATTCCCGACGTTGACAACTTCCCGCGCGAAGGCCGCGGCGGCGGTCGGGGACGCTCTTCTGGTGGGTCCCGCGGACGCTCAGGAAGCAGCGGTTCACGCGGCGGACGGTCGAGTGGTAGCCGCGAGCGGAAACCTGCTCGCAAGGCTGCAGCAGACGAGCGCGAAGATACGCCTTCCAAGGAGCAAGCCGAGGAACGCGAAAACGCCAAGCCTCGCCGTAGCAAAGACAGCCGATCCAATGCCGGGACCCAGCGCACTCGCAAGGCTCCCGGCCGCAAGACTGCGAAGTCCGACGATGCGAATGACCGCGTTACGCCGAACGCGTCTTCTCAGGAAGACAAGACCGAAACCAAGCGCGCCTCAAGCCGCTCCCGCCGCGCGCCCAAACGCGAGACAGATTCAGAGACGCCGAAGAAATCGCAATCCCGTAGCCGCAAGTCCGCTGACTCGGAGACTGAGACGCCAAAACCACGCAAATCATCTGCGCGGAAAAGCGAACCTCGCGGCAAACGTGAATCCGGCGGCAAGGATGCCGGTTTCGGTGGAGACGTTCCAGCTTTCTTCCGGAATTAGACCTCCAGCACTTTTGCCGTCTTCCGGGATGAAGAAGCGCGCTCGGGACTCCGCATTCAGGCCTTTCAGCCTTGCCGTCAGATCGGCACGCGTCGAGACATCGTGATCGGCAAATCCGTTTCTTGGGGGCGTCGACGAAAGGCCTAGATCGAAGCACCGTGGCTTAGCATATCACAATGGATCAGTTCCCTACTCCCATTCGATCGTTCCGGGCGGCTTGGACGTCACATCATAGACGACCCGGTTCACACCGCGCACTTCATTGATAATGCGCGTGGCTGTCTCGCCTAGAAAATCGTGGCTGTAAGGATAATAGTCCGCCGTCATGCCGTCGGTTGAGGTCACGGCCCGCAAAGCCAGGACATAGTCATAGGTACGGCTATCGCCCATAACGCCGACAGTCTGTACGGGCAGCAGTACGGCAAAGGCCTGCCAGATGTCATTGTAGAGCCCGTGTTTGCGGATCTGATCGAGATAGACGGCGTCGGCTTCGCGCAGAATATCGAGCCGCGCCTTGGTGATCTCGCCGGGGCAACGAATGGCAAGGCCCGGGCCCGGGAACGGGTGGCGTTCCACGAAGTCCTTGTGCAGGCCGAGCTCACGACCAAGCGCCCTCACCTCATCCTTGAACAATTCGCGCAAGGGCTCGACAAGTTCTAGGTCCATCCGCTCTGGCAGGCCGCCCACATTATGGTGGGACTTGATGGTGACGCTCGGACCGCCATCGAAGGAAACAGATTCGATCACGTCGGGGTAGAGCGTACCTTGGGCGAGGAACTTCGCGCCGCCGATGGTCTTGGCTTCGCGCTCAAAAATGTCGATGAAGGTTCCGCCGATGATCTTGCGCTTGCGCTCCGGGTCGGACACGCCCTCCAGCAGCGATAGGAATTCATCGCCTGCATCGACATGGATCAGATTGATGTCGTAGTGATCGCGAAACAGTGCTGTGACCTGATCGCTCTCGCCCTTTCGCATCATGCCCGTATCGACATAGACGCATGTCAGCTGATCGCCGATGGCCTCATGGATCAGCACAGCTGCAACAGAACTGTCGACCCCGCCGGACAGTCCGCAAATAACTTGGCCGTCACCAACCTGATCGCGGATCGCCTGCATCATTTCGCCTTTGAAGGCGGCCATCGTCCAATCGCCTTTGAAACCGGCAATCGTGTGCGTGAAGTTACGCAGAATGAGTGCGCCATTTTCCGTATGTACAACTTCGGGGTGGAACTGGACGCCGTAAAAGCGACGCGCTTCATTAGCAATGGCGGCCAAGGGTGCGTTCGGGCTTTTTGCAATGATTTCAAACCCGTCCGGCATGTCGCTCACGCGATCACCGTGACTCATCCAGACCTGCTCCCGTTCCGTCAGCCCGGCAAAGAGTGGCGATACGCCCGTCTTTTCCAGATAGGCTCGACCAAATTCCTGCTCATCGGATTTTTCGACGGCTCCGCCGAGTTGAGCCGCCATGAGTTGCTGACCATAACAGATGCCAAGTACGGGAACCCCGAGCTGGAAGATCGCATCGTCGGCCCGCGGGCTTCCCATATCGGCCACACTGGCCGGGCCACCCGAAAGAATAAGCGCTTTGGGATTGAAGGCTTTGAGAAAGGCGGCGTCGACCTTGTTGAATGGATGGATTTCCGAATAGACACCGCTTTCACGCACACGGCGGGCAATCAGCTTGGTCACCTGTGAACCGAAATCGACGATCAACAACCGTTCATGCTGCTGAATGATCTCGTCATGCTGTTCAGTCATTCGTACTTCCAATCAAGACTGGCGTTCCATGACGGCAAAGAAAAAGCCATCCGTGCCGGTCGATGCGGGGGTCATCGTCAAGGTCAGCCCGTCTTCTGACCATGGTTTCGGGCCATCGACGCCAAATCGTTCTTCGAACACCTCACCCGCACTAAGGAGCGAAAAGCCCTCCGATCGCTCGAGGAAGCTGTAGATCTGGGCTTCATTCTCTTCAGCCAGCATCGAACAGGTCACATAGAACAGATAGCCGCCCGGTCTCACGAATTGCGATCCTTCGTCGAGAACCGTCACCTGCTCCTTGACCCGGCGTTCCAGAGCGGACTCAGTCAATCGCCATTTCGCATCGGGCTTGCGTCGCCATGTTCCGACGCCCGTGCAGGGCGCATCGATCAGCACGCGGTCCATCGACCCTTTCAGCGCGGGTAGCGTTTCGGCTGGCGGCGCGATTACCTCGATGATCGACGCCCCAGCCCGGTCTGCGCGTTGCCAGGTCGGCGCCAGACGGCGCTTGTCGATATCGTAAGCGTAAAGCTCGCCGCGATTATTCATGTCTGCGGCTAGTGCCAGGGACTTTCCGCCGCCGCCCGCGCAATAGTCCAGAACCTTGTCGCCAGACTGCGCCGCGCAAAGCAAACTAACCAGCTGACTGCCTTCATCCTGAATTTCAATTTTGCCGCGCTGGTAATCTGCCGTGGATTGTACGTCGGGATGTCGTCCGAAGCCGTCAACTGGCGGATGGCGGAGCCCGATCGGCGACAAGATGGTTGGTGTAGCTTCCGTCTGAATATCGCTGCGGATGGCCTTGATCGTATTGACGCGCATATCCAGGGATGGACGCTGGGCCAGAGCCTGTCCTTCCTGGATCGCCTCGTCCGTGAAATTGTTCTCGAATGCCGGCCAGACCCATTCCGGCACATCCGCCCGAACCCAGTCCGGCGCTGTCGCCAGATCGATACGGCCATTCAAATTGGCATGCTCGGCGTCGCTTAACGGTTTGGGGGCATGACGGTCATCGCCGAAGTCGAGCTGAGGGAGCGATACGCCGCAGCCCCAGACCGTTGCGGCAAAAGCAAGTGCACGCGGACTGTCGTCATCCATACGAAAAGCGAGACTGCTGCGCTGTCGCAGGGCGTCATAGACGATATTGCCAATCGCCGCCCGGTCCTTGGAACCGGCGAAACGATGCGCTTTCGCCCAGTCCCGCAAAGCCAGAGCAACGGGTGTCCGACGCTCAAGAATGTCCTGCAGGACTTCTTCCGCCGCAGCTATGCGCCCGCCCAGTCTCATCGAATCTGGCTCACGCGGACGGACCCATTAGCCGGGCATCGAGTAGTTGGGCGCTTCGCGGGCGATGTGAACGTCGTGAACATGGCTCTCGCGCAGGCCAGAACCTGTGATGCGAACAAATTCGGCATTGCGGTGCAGATCGCTGATCGTTTCGGACCCTGTGTAACCCATTGCAGCCCGCACACCGCCAAGCAGTTGATGCAGTATCGGCCCAACCGGACCCTTGTAAGCGACACGCCCTTCAATGCCTTCCGGCACGAGCTTCATGGAATCGCTGACTTCTTTCTGGAAATAGCGATCGGCTGATCCGCGGGCCATGGCAGCCACGGACCCCATGCCGCGATAGGCTTTGTACTGACGGCCTTGATACAGGAAAACTTCGCCGGGTGCTTCTTCTGTTCCAGCCAGCAGCGAACCGACCATGGCCGAAGACGCGCCTGCTGCAAGAGCCTTGGCCATGTCACCGGAATATTTGATGCCACCGTCGGCGATGACAGGCACATCGGCCTTATCAGCCGCTTTGCACGCATCCATGATAGCTGTCAGTTGTGGGACGCCCACACCCGCGACAATACGGGTGGTACAGATGGACCCCGGCCCGATCCCCACTTTCAACGCATCGGCCCCCGCATCGATGAGTGACTGGGCTGCCGCTTCTGTGGCGATATTTCCGGCAATGATCTGCGTGTCCGGATAGGCTGCCTTGATACGTGTGACCTGTGCACCGACTGCAGAGCTGTGGCCATGCGCCGTATCGATGACAAGCGCATCGACCCCAGCTTCGATCAAGGCAACGGCACGCTCATAGCCTGCATCGCCGACCGTCGAGGCCGCAGCCACACGCAGACTGCCGGACGCATCCTTACAGGCGTTCGGATAAGTCAGCGCCTTTTCCATATCCTTGACGGTGATCAGGCCGACACAGCGATAATCATCATCCACGACCAGCAGCTTCTCGATACGGTGCTTATGCAACAAGGCGCGCGCTTCCAGCTGCGTAACGCCTTCTTTCACCGTGACGAGATCAGTCGTCATCAGGTCCCGGACCTTTTGCGTCGGATCGTCGGCGAAGCGCACGTCGCGGTTCGTAATGATCCCAACCAGCTTGCCATCGGATTCGGTGACGGGAAGGCCCGAGAAATTATAGCGATCGCCCAGCGCGGCCAGATCGCCGCGTGTCGCCTCCGGGCTGATTGTAACCGGATTGACAACCATGCCGGATTCGTAACGCTTGACCCGGCGGACTTCTTCCGCCTGCTCGTCGACAGACAGGTTTCGATGTATCACGCCAATACCGCCGATCTGCGCCATGGCGATTGCGAGCGGTGCTTCCGTGACCGTATCCATCGCCGCGCTCAGAAGTGGGACATTCATCATGATGCCGCGCGTCAACCGCGTCGTCAGACGGGCTTGCGCTGGGACTATGTCGGACGCCTTGGGTTGCAAAAGGACGTCATCGAAGGTCAGGCCTTCTCGAATCTCCATCGGGAGTCTCCGTTCCATTTGCGAGCCGCCCCTATCAGGGTCGTCGCTCACCCGCAAACATTAAAGCGAGTCAGGACCGCCCTGTGGTCCGATAAAGCCCTTTGCGACAAGGTAGATTTCCGGTGATCCCTTGCGGGAACTGGCCGGTTTGGCATGGCGCACAAATTCGAACTGGTCTTTCAGGCGCTTGAGGAGCTGCTCTTCCGTGCCGCCCTGAAAGACTTTGGTCACGAAGTGCCCGCCGGGTTTCAAAACATCCATCGCGAATTCAGCTGCCGCTTCGACAAGCGCGACGGTCTTGAGATGATCAGTCTGCTTATGGCCGGTCGTATTGGCTGCCAGATCCGACATGACGAGGTCAGGGGCGCGGTCCAGATGCGCTTTCAAGCGGTCCGGCGCATCCTCCGCCATGAAGTCGAAATGCAGGATTTCGGCGTTGGGCACAGCTTCCACAGGCAGAATATCAATGCCGACGATACGTTTGGCCCCGCGCTTGAATGCCGCCTGCATCCATCCACCTGGCGCACAACCGAGATCGACGATCAGCGCATCGCGACCAACAAGCTTATACTTGTCGTCAAGTTCTTCCAGTTTGAAGGCCGCGCGTGACCGGTAGCCCAACTCTTTGGCTTTCTGCACATAAGGGTCATTAATCTGACGTTCGATCCAGAGCTTGGAACTGATCTTGCGACCGCGGGCCGTCTTGACCTTCTTAGTCAGCATCCGCGTTGCGTTGTCGGCATCGGGTTTGGTCTGACGACGACGTTTTTCGTCGCTAGGCTTTCCACCGCTCATACGTTTATTCGTCATGGCCGCTTATCCGTCATCGCGGCCCCTTGCCGGTTTTGGGCCGTCATTATCTCGGCCATGCCCGATCAGGCCGATCAGCATACCTTCGCGCAAACCACGATCGGCGACACGGATCATCTTTGAAGGCCACATCGCGCAAACGACATCGATAATCGCACAGCCCGCGACGAGCATACGCGCCCGGTCTGTCCCGATACACGGCTCCTTGGCCCGGTCCTCAGGAGACCGTGACGCCATGTCGCGCGCAACATTGACCGCGTCTCGCGATCGTAGCCAGAGGCCGTCCACCTTGTCGCGCTGATAAAATGGCAACTTCAGATGAATACCTGCCAGCGAGGTAATAGTCCCGCTCGTGCCGATCAGATGGCCGCGGCCATCTTCGAAGGCGCGCGTGAAGCGCGTGTCGCAGCCTTGCTCGCGAATGGCGGCCCTGACTGTCTCCTTCATCTCTTCATACCAGTTGTCGCGATCTTCGCGCTCCGGAACCGCGTCGGACAGGGTGACGACCCCAAAAGGCAACGACGCCCAGGCACTGATAGGCGGGCGATGAATACGCGTGCTGTCCTGATCCTTGAGCTTGCGAATGTCGACCCAGGAGAGCTCCGTCGATCCGCCGCCAATATCAATGACCAGAGCGACGTCCTTGGTCGGATCCACCAGTTTGACGCAGCCCATAACGGCTAGACGGGATTCGACGCGCGGCGAAATCACTTCAAGCGCGATTCCCGCCTCGTCCTTGACGCGTTGCAGAAACTCCAAGCCATTATCTGCCCGGCGGCACGCTTCCGTCGCCACACATCGCCAGCGCTTGACTTGTTTGGACTTCATCTTGCGAGCGCAGACTTTTAGCGCGTCGACAGCCGCATCCATACTATCCTGTGCAAGCTCGCCACTATGGGCCAGACCCTGACCCAAACGCACAACCTTCGAATAGCTGTCGATAATCCGAAACCCGTTCGGTGTTTCCCGCGCAATCAGAAGACGGCAGTTATTGGTGCCAAGATCGATCGCGGCAAATGTACTGGCGCGGCGATTCCCCGTCTGAGGACGCCGCGCACCATTCCTGGGTCTTGCCCGTCTCCGTGCCGTACGCGGCGCAGACTCATCCCGTGGAGTCGGCGCAGGCTCGGATCCGGACTGCATATCGTCCGGCATGGCCGTCTTTCTTTTCGCGGTCGCCCGAGTCGCTGCCCTGTCGGGCGCGCCTTTCGGTCGTCCTGCTGTTTCGTGTCCCGTCGTTGTTAGCGAGCGTTGCCGACAGGTGCAAGGCCGGGTTTAAGCATGAAGCACGCGGTAAAGCTCAATGAATATCAATATGATCGTCCAGAAACGACCAGTCAGGCTCTGGCTCCAAGGCCTCCATGGCCTCATGCTGGGACAGGAATATTCGCCCTGTCAGACGATCAAGGAAAGACGACCGGAACAGGCGCTCCCTCACCCGACTTTGCATGTCGGAAAAATGAAGCTTGATCCCCGAAGCACGGAGGCGATTATTGATCGTTTCGAGGGAGTTGAGTGCCGACGCATCGATCCGGTTCACAGCCGTACACATCAGGATCAGATCCGTAAGGTCCTCATGCTTTGAAACGATTCCAGCCACGCGGTCTTCCAGCGTCCGCGCATTGGCATAATAAAGACTCTCATCGATCCGGAGCGTTTTCACCCGATCACTGGTCTCGACCACGAAACGATCGGCGTCGCGATAATGCTCTGTACCCGGGAACCGTCCGACCAGGGGCATATGCGGATTGACTGTCGTCCGGATATGAAGCGCCATGGCTAGGACAACGCCGACCAGCACGCCATACTGCACGCCCAGCAGCAAAACGGCCAAGAAAGTCGCCACAGCCGTCAAACCATCCAGCCGCGAATAGACCCAGGTCCGCCAGATCGACCGGAAATCCAGCAGAGACAGACAGGCAATAATGATCAGGGCCGCCAGCACGGCCAGCGGGAGCGGTCTGAGCAGCGGGGTCAGGAACATGGCCGTCAGCGCCATCAGGGCCGCGACGATAATGCTTGAAAGCGGAGTTTCGCCGCCAGCCGAAGCATTGACCGCCGAGCGCGACATGGAGCCGTTTACCGCGTAACCCGACGACCACCCCGCAGCGATATTGGCAGCGCCCAGACCGAACAATTCCCGATTGGCGTTGATCGATTCGCGCTTGCGGGCGGCCAGTTCCTGCGCCGTCGACGTGCTATCGACAAAGGCGACGATCGCGATCACAGCCGCCGGCACGAGCAGGGACTGCATCAAGGACTGTTCGACCCAAGGCAATGCGAAAGGCGGAAGACCGCCGGGGACGTCACCGACAACGGCCAGACCGATCTGTTCCAGATCCCCTGCCCAGCTGGCGATGATGAAAACCGCAATGATGAAGATCGGCGCCATACGGGACAACATCTTGGCACGACGACTGGACACACCTGCCTTGACGAGCCTGTAGGCGATGCTGTTTCGAGCGAGGAAGAACAGCGACAGTGCGGCCCCTCCCACGACCATCGTAATCGCGCTAATCTGTCCGAATTGCTGCGACAGGCTCTGGATCATCGACAGAGCAGTCCGTCCACCGCCCTCGACACCCACAATGTGTCGCAACTGGCTCACAATAATCAGAAAAGCCGCGCCCGTGATATAGGCTGACACGACAGGCCGAGAGACGAAATTCATCAGAAAACCCGCCTTGAGGAGGCCAGCCCCGATCAGCATCATGCCGACGATAAAGGCAAGTGCAGCTGCACCGACGATCCTGGTCTCATCCGGTAGATCAGCAATCGTTGCTGCGGTCATTAATGAAATCACGGCGGTTGGGCCGACATTGAGCTGCCGCGAACTGCCGAGTAGAGCATAGGCGACGAGCGGCGTAATCGACGCATAAATGCCGACCTTGGGCGGGAGTCCGGCCAGCAAAGCATAGGCCAGTGACTGCGGAACCAGCAAAATGGTGACGACGATTGCAGCCACAACGTCGCTGGAGAACTGCCGCCCATTATAGCCTGACAACCAGCCAAACTGCCGAGTCAGCGCTGTTTGCACGACACCACTCATTAGGTGGCCACCCGGTGGGAGCGGAATGAGCTCCGGCTCAGCAGGTACGGTCTCTTGCGGCAAATTCCATCAATGGCTGACGGATCTGTTCAAGCGAATAGCCGGCGTCAGACAGCGCCTGCATGACGGAGTCGATGCCCATCCTGTCGACATGGGCGAACGCCCAGAGTGCGGCAGAGCGCATGCCCGACGCACAATAGGCCACGATGGGACGAGGGGTCGTGTCGTAGGCTGTCATTGATGCCTCGATCAGACCGGGTGTGAGCGCACCGGCCATGGGAATATGGAAATAATCGATCGACGCACTCAAGGCCGCTTGCTCCATTTCATCCGATGCAGGCTGGAGCGGCGCTTCGAAATCGGGGCGATTATTGATGATGCTCATCACGCCCTGCTCGGCCAGCGCTGCAAGCTGGGCCGGCATGAGTTGTCCCGTCACGAACACATCTCCGGGCAGTTCCTTCATCCGTTCAGCTTGGCTTTGGCAGCGTTGTAAACAGCGTCAGCCGTAATTCCGAAGTGTACGAATAGATGCGCGCCGGGTGCGGATGCGCCAAATCCGTCCATCCCGATGAATGTCCCTTCACGACCGATCAAGGCGTCCCATCCCTGTCTCACACCGGCCTCGACGGCGACTTTGGGCAAAGACTGGCCTAAGACAGAGGTGATATAGTTCGCGTCCTGTTCCATGAACACATCCATGCAGGGGATCGACACAACGCGTGCGGAGATGCCCTCCTCTTGCAGACGTTTCGCAGCTTCGACGCAGAGGTGAACTTCCGAGCCCGTCCCGATCAGGATGATGTCGTCCGCACCCTCCCCCGGACGCAATACATAGCCGCCCCGTTCACACCAGTTCTTCGATGCGTCGTCGCGCACAGCCGGAACACTCTGGCGAGTCAGAGCCATGATACTGGGTGCGTCGCTGCGTTGAACGGCCAGTTCCCAGCATTCTGCCGTCTCGACGGCATCGGCAGGTCGGTATGTGTAGACATTCGGCATGGACCGCAGCGATGCCAGATGTTCGACCGGTTGATGTGTGGGACCGTCTTCGCCGACGCCGATCGAATCATGGGTCGCCACATATATAACACGCTTCTGCATCAACCCGGCCAAGCGCACGGATGGTCGGCAATAATCCATGAACACCATGAACAGTCCCGAATAGGGCAGAATTCCTCCATGCAGCGCCATGCCGTTCATGGCAGCAGCCATGCCATGTTCGCGAATGCCGTAGTTAATGTAGCGGCCTCCATATTTGCCGGCTTGGATTTCGTTCGATGTGGCCGGGGTTTTGGTCTTGTTCGATCCTTCCAGATCGGCAGAGCCGGAAATCATATCCGTAAGAGCTTCGGTCAACGGACCCAATGCCTTCCCGGATGCGGCGCGGGTCGCCAGAGATGGTTGTTCCACCGCGATCCGGTCCTTGTAATCCTGGAAGCTGTCCAGCCAGCCTCCATTCAAATCGCCAGCCATGGCGCGCTCGAAATCGGCCTGATGATCAGAGGCTTGCAGGCGCGAACGCCACTCGCGATGGGCTTTGCGGCCACGCCGCCCCGGACGCTTCCACAGCTTGTAGACATGATCTGGAATGTGAAATGGAACATGTTCCCAGCCGATGGCGGCACGGGCCCCTGCGATTTCATCATCACCCAGCGGAGCCCCATGTGCTTTATTCAGGCCCGCCTTGGTCGGTGCCCCCTTACCGATCGTCGTCTTGCAGGCGATCAGCGTCGGTTTGTCAGATTTCCTGGCGCGGCGGAGTGCGCTGGCGACTTGCTGCGGATTGTGTCCGTCAATCTCGATGACTTTCCAGCCGCAGGCTTCGAACCGTTTCTTCTGATGAGTTGAATCCGAGAGCGAAACAGGGCCATCGATGGTGATATTATTGTCGTCCCAGAGAACGATCAGCCGATTCAATCCCAGATGACCGGCCAGACTGATCGCTTCTTGGCTAATCCCTTCCATCAGGCAGCCATCGCCAGCGATCACATAGGTGTGGTGATCGACCAGGCCATCACCGTAACGGGCATTCATATGGCGTTCGGCGAGAGCGAAACCGACGGCATTAGCAATACCCTGCCCCAGTGGACCTGTCGTCGTCTCGACGCCGGGCACATGACCATATTCCGGATGCCCGGCCGTAATCGAACCTAGTTGCCGGAAATTCTTGATCTCCTTCATCGTGACCGCCTTGTAGCCCGTCAGGTGAAGCAGGCTGTAAATCAGCATGGATCCATGGCCCGCCGAAAGGATGAACCGGTCGCGATCGGCCCAATCAGGATCGCTGGGGTCGAATTTCAGGAACTTTGAAAACAAGACTGTCGCCGCGTCCGCCATGCCCATCGGCATGCCCGGATGACCGGAATTGGCGCGCTGGACCGCATCCATAGAGAGGGCAGCAATGGCATTCGCCATGTCACGATGGTCGCGCTGGCTCTGAGTCATGTCGGTCATAACGGATCAATGCCACGATTTTAACGACAGGTTAACCCGCCATTACGTGCATATAGCCATGGAATGTGGACGAATATCCTCCCAGCATCAGACTGTTAGCCCAAGGAACGGGACAGCGACAAACAGGGCCTCACACCGCTGCAAATCGATAGGTAATCCGATATGGACAGGCCCGACTCGCGACCCTATAGACGCGACTTCGAAAAAAGGGCCCGAATAGCTCAGTTGGTAGAGCAACGGATTGAAAATCCGTGTGTCCCTGGTTCAAATCCAGGTTCGGGCACCATTTCCCTTCCCATTATCTTGGTTTAGTCACGACGCATGGCCAAGTTCGACCAGATCATTTCGCATCGGTTTCGTGGATTCGCAGAACGGGAAAGCTCGCTGGACGGTCTTAAGGCGGCACTCGATTTTGGCGTTCGTCAGATAGAGTTCGACATCCGGCTAACCGCGTGTGGAACACCGCTTGTCACGCATGATGAAGCGGCCCGCGACAAAAACGGACGCTGGCACAAGGTCTGCGACATATATGCGCGTGATCTGACATCTCTCGGCGGTGACTTCGCGCATATGCCGATGGCAGAATCGGTTTTTGCTGCCATCGCAGCTCATGATAACCGGGCGTGTCGCATTCTGGTCGATATGAAGGATGCGGGCTTTGAGGAAATGCTCTACGCGCTCTGTGCTGCATATGGCTTGCTAAATCGCGCCGTCTGGGTGTCCTGGTTACCCGAAGTCCTTTTCGCACTGCATGATATCGACCCGGGCGCTCATTCTTGCCTGTCGCACTGGTGTCAGTCACCCGGTGTAGCGACACGCTCTATTCACAAGGTCTTCAACGCTCATCTGGGCCATATTGAACGACCCGTTCGAAGACATGTTCACGGCGAACGGTCCGGCTGGTTCGTCAATGGGCCCTTACGCGGAGAACTGCGGCAGATCATCGACTGGGTCTGCGTTCCGGCCAATCAGATCAATGCCGCCCTGGTTGACGATTACCATCTGGACGGCACGCGGGTCAGCGCCTTTTCCTACGTCACAGCTGCAGCTATCGAACAGGCCGAGACCCGGTTCGGTCACGACGCCTTTTTCAGTGACTCGCGCGCCCCCTTCGAGAGCTACCGCTAATCGTTTGCGGCGTCAGGATGGGGGACCATAACAGGCACCTCTGACACAGTTTCCTCTGTTGGGATCGCATATTGGCCTGTCAGCCAGCGGTTTAGGTCGACGTCCGAGCAGCGTTTTGAGCAGAAGGGCTTATACGCGGTTACAGCCTCGCGCTTCCGACAGATTGGACACGTCTCGGTCATCGGTCGCCCCGCACATCGACTGCGTTGCCTTCATCGAGGGTAAACCTCGCACCGATGCGTTCAGTCAGTGGCGTTCGCCAGTCGAACGGGCAGTCGTCAAGCCAGTGTCGAATGTCTGGGGTCACGCTCAGCGTCAATCGGGCACCCGGCGCCGCTCTGGCTTCACGTGTCAGACGTCGCAGAGCCTGAATGGACTGCGTTTCTATCGTCGGGCGCCCAAAACGGTCATTCATCTTGGCATCGATCGAAGGCCCGTCCTGCCCTCGTGTCATCTCAACGACGCCAAAACGCGAAAAAGGAGCAACCCGAACACTAGCCGGGTCAGCCTCGCCGGCCTCTTCCAGAAGGCGGATCAGAGTACTGCGATGTTTTGACTGGCGCATGTTGGGAAAATCAACCGCCACGAGACCGCCCAGACCCCGCAGACGCAGCTGCGACATTATCAGGCTGGCCGCATTGGTGCTGCAATCCATAACTGTTTTAGCGCCGCCCTTGTCCACATCGACCGCAATCAGTGCCTGTGTGCGTTCCAATGTAACCGTTCCACCGCCCGGGACTGCAAGCTGTCGTTCGGTCGCCATATCCATGACGCCGACCGTCGAATCTTCGAATCCGATATCCGGGAAGCGGGATTCAAGGCGTTGCTGCAGAGACAGGACGGTCACAGCTCCGGGCTTATCGCGCGAAGGATCGCCCACATAACGCAGAGTCGGACCTTTCTCGGACATGGCTTCCTTGGTGATGATGACGTCGATCAGCGCGCCTTCGGTCAGACGCGGCAGATCTTTCTGAGCCTTGAATGTCAGCAACCCCGATGGTCCCTTCCCCAATTCGAGCCACAGCCCGCCCACGGACGGATCGATTGATGTCACCTGTCCTGTCCAGCGCTCGCCGATCCGGGGCGTATTGAAGTCAGACCAACGGTCAAGATGGAGCTCGACCAGTTTGCGACCCTCATAGACTGCTGCACGGGTTTCCCCGATGCAGTCCTCGATCACGGCGCGCCGTTTCATGCATTCACTCCAGCCGCAACGAGCAGGGTGCGTGTTTCATAGACCGGCAGACCGACAACCCCGGTGTAAGAGCCCGATAGATGATGAATATAGGCACCGAAACGACCCTGAATCCCGTAACCGCCGGCCTTGCCGTGCCATTCGCGACTGTCGAGATAGGTCGCCAATTCCTGCTCAGACAGACGTTTGACCTTCACGCGTGTTTCGCTGAGACGGTAGCGCGATAATCCGTCACGATCGATCACGCAAATACCCGTAAAAACGCGATGCGCGCGGCCGCTCATGAGACGCAGACAGGTTTCGGCCTCGTCGGTTTCATGGGTTTTGGGAAGAATGCGGCGCCCAACACCGACCACAGTATCGGCCGCCAGAACAACGCATGCCGCGTTTTGTTTCGCAACATGATGGGCCTTTTCCTGCGCCAGACGCAATGCATGCGGTCCCGGCAACTCGCCTCCAACTGGATTTTCATTGATGTCGGCCGGAATAACAGCGTCAGGGGTCAGTCCGATCTGGGCCAGGAGATCCAGGCGACGCGGACTGGCACTGGCCAGTATGAAGCCGTCACCGGACATATAAGGCCGTGCTATTTGAAGCGATAGGTGATCCGACCCTTGGACAGATCATAGGGAGTCATCTCAACGGTCACACGGTCGCCTGCCAGCACACGAATTCAATTCTTGCGCATCCGGCCCGCCGTGTGGGCAATGATTTCATGATCATTGACCAGCTTCACGCGGAAGGTGGCGTTTGGCAGAAGTTCGACAACTTCGCCTTCAAATTCGAGGAGTTCTTCTTTGGCCAAAACCAGTCCTTAATCCGTCGCTGCCCGGTGCAGCCCGTTCTTCGCGCGCTATATAGGGCGTTTCACGCTAACCGAAAGGGTAAATACATCAGGATAGCCGTGATAGCCTGTTGGTAATGACAGATCGAATGGCGCGGTAATTGTCCATAATGGCGCGCACGTCATAACTGGCTGAAGATGGGTTGGGCACGGTCCAGAGCTCGACAGGCGCATCCGGTCCCAGTACGGCTTCGGCGGCATCCTTCGTGTCATGTGAGAATGCGACAACACGGTCGAAGGTCTGATCTGCAAAGTCTTGCAGGGATTTCGGCTGATGTGCGCTCATATCGATCCCGACCTCGCGCATCACCGCCAGCATCAGCTCATCGACATCACCGGGCTCCAATCCGCAAGATTGCGCCATAAACCCTTGTTTTTGAGCGATTCCTTCTGCCATAGGCGAGCGGACCATGTTCAGCTGACAAACAAAAAGGACGGTCTCGCTCATCGATTCTGCCTGTGGAGAGAACAGATCAGCGTGAAAAGTCGCCGCGACGTGTCGAAGCTGAGGTCGGCCTGATTGCGCAGCGAGTCGCTCAACAGCCGCGACCCTTCATTGTGCAGTCCGCGGCGACCCATATCGATCGCTTCGATCTGGGCAGATGTGGCCGTGCGAATAGCATTGTGATAACTCTCGCAGATCATGAAATAATCCTTGATGATCCGCCGAAAGGGAACGACCGACAGGCCGATCTGCGCTCGTGGGACGCCCAGCGTTGTGCTGACATCGAATTGCAGACGACGGCCTTCTTCAAGTGAAAGACGAACCATGTAGGGCCCGGACACCGAATCAAGTGGTTTGAACTGGTTGCCCTCGATCAGGTCGAAAATGGCAACACGACGCTCATGCTGCATTTCGACGGATGTAATAGGCAGGCTTTCATCATCGATATGCAGCTCGGCGATGAAATGCTCGCCAGCCTCATAATCAGGCTCGTCACTCATGACACGGCATGATCCGGGCGATGACGGGTACGGCGGCCATCACCGACATCGGCGAGGAGAACATCCAGCGCTTCGACATCGAGTTGCAATGCGCCGCCACCGGCAAATGTCACCGTCAATGTCCCGGAAGGCGCGTCGCCGACGTCAAAGGCAAGGCTCAGCAATACCAGAAAAGCATCGGGGTGGCTTCGGTCTATAGCCTGACTGCGCATTGCGGTGACGCCATCGATCCGCAGACCTGCCTCGATGCGCTCGGCTTTAGCGGCTTCATGCCGAAAGCGGGACAGACGCAGGGTCAGAAACCGCTGTGCTGCGTTCCATTCAATATCGCCAACCCGCAGGATCGCGTCCTGCAGGGCGCTTGCAACGATCCGAAGATCATCTGCGTCACTGGCAATCAGTTTCAAGCTCATCGCTTTTTCAGCCCTTGCACAATCCTAGTCGTCGCGGACGCGTTTAATGCGCGCCCCGCATTGTCCAAGCTTTAATTCGATATTCTCGAAGCCACGATCAAGATGGTAGACCCGGGAAATATGTGTTTCACCCCGCGCCGCCAGTCCAGCATTGATGAGGCTGGCCGAGGCCCTGAGATCGGTCGCCATGACAGGGGCGCCGACATAGTCCGCGACGCCCTGAACGATCGCCTCACGCCCGCGCACTGTAATGTCCGCCCCCATCCGGGTCAGCTCCGGACAGTGCATGAACCTGTTTTCGAAGATGTTTTCACGAATAATCGACACGCCGTCTGCCAGTCCGATCAGAGCCATGAACTGCGCCTGCAGATCCGTTGGGAAGCCAGGATAGGCTTGCGTGTCGACATTGACGGGTTTGGGCCGGCCCGTGCCGCGCTCGATCAGGACGGATTGATCATCGAGACTGACACGTGCGCCCGCCTGCGCGATGAGCGGCCAGAGCGACCCCAGATGATCATGCCGGACATGGGTCAGTCGCACGGCACCGCCTGCCGTTGCCGCGGCCAGGGCGTAAGTACCGGCTTCAATCCGGTCGGGAACGACAGAATGAGTTACTCCTGAAAGGCTCTTAACGCCCTCAATGCGGATCTCCGACCGCCCGGCCCCGCTGATTTTCGCTCCCATGCCATTCAGACATTCCGCCAGATCGACAATTTCGGGTTCCCGGGCCGCGTTCATCAGCACCGTCTCTCCATCAGCCAAAACAGCCGACAGTAGCGCATGTTCAGTCGCGCCGACGGTGACGAAGGGAAAGGCGATCTCGGCCCCCTTCAATCCGCTGCGAGCCGAGGCCACAACATAACCCTGTTCCAGCTCTATCTTTGCGCCCATCGCTTCCAGCGACTTCAGATGCAGATCCACAGGCCGTGCGCCGATCGCGCAACCACCGGGCAGACTGACGCGCGCTTCCCCTTCTCTTGCGAGCAACGGACCCAGCACATTAAAACTGGCACGCATTTTCCGGACGAGATCGTAGGGAGCTTCGGTCCCGCTTAGCTTTGGCGCATGCAGTTTCAGCGTCGCGTTGCCCTCTTCCTCGACAGACACGCCCAGATGGGCCAGCAGTTCACCCATTGAGCGTGTATCGCGTAGTCGCGGCATGTTGGTCAGCGTCACGGGCTGATCCGTCAGGAGGCTGACAGCCATCAACTTGATTGCGGAGTTTTTCGCGCCGCTGATCCGGATGTCGCCACGCAGCGGAAATCCGCCTTCGATCACTATCTTGTCCATAGGACGGGCGCATGACGCGACCGTTAGACGTTATCAAGGCTCAGGCGCGTCTTTTTTGCGGTCATCGATTTGACGCGTCTTGCGCGCGGCCGCTTTGCGTCGGCGAAGGTTGGCCCGCAACTGTTCCGCCAGCCTGTCTTCGCGGGATTTCACATCGGATTTTTTTTCACCTGTCACGCAGCGTTTCTAACCGCGTGAAGGGGCTTTTCAACACTGCATGCGCAAGTTATAGCGCGCGGCCTTCGGAAGGCCCGGTTTGATTTGCCGGTCCCCACGACCTGAAGGCCGCGGTAGCTCAGTGGTAGAGCGCATCATTGGTAATGATGAGGTCGAGAGTTCAATTCTCTCCCGCGGCACCAGCAAAAGCCCCACTATTACTGGACTTTTCGGCGGTTTCGCCTCGGTTTCGCGCTGTCACCACGTTCGTCGAACGTGTCCCAAAACGTCGATATCGGTGCAAACTGGTAGAACAAAGTTGGGCAATTCTTGGGCAACGCCGGAACGCACTGCCCACCACACCAGATTCGTAGTCTGGTGTTTACGCCTGATACGTCAATGGCTTGGCGGTAAACCAAAACGCCGATCCGGCCAATACGGTCAATGGCTTGCCGAAAAAGTGGAAACCGTTTCCGGCCACTCCCGTCCGGCTGGGGTGGCCCGACTGCCCGCCTTTGAAAGCAAGGCTCCGTTCATACCGTGGAATGGCTGGATGGGGCTGTTTTCGGGGCGATGTGTGAATATGGGGGTGGGGCTGTGAGTGTGCAGCGCCCACCTATCTGCTTGAACGAGCGGCAGCGTGAAGTCCTTCGAGGCCTGCTTTACTTCACCGAGGGCGGCGACTGGGCGCGTCCTATGGACGTAGGCGGATGGGACGCAAGCTATCACGGAAGGACGCTTCGGCAGCTCGCCAGTAAGGGGCTTGCCGAGGTGCGCACCTTCGGCGGCATCCGTCGGACCAATCACTATCGGATTACCGGCGCTGGACGCGCTGCTTTGCAGGACCCCGCCTGATGCCTGCCAGCATGACCCCGACCCCATCCCGTGCGGAGGCGTGTCGCTGCGACGGCGACGGCTACCGCTATGAAGGGCTTTACCAACTGGACGCGGATTGTCCGGTCCACCCCAACCATCAATGCCCGATCAGCAGCACGAAAAGGGGGCGGATGATGGATAAGAGAATGCTCACACTGGCGGCAATGTTCGTAGCGGCTTGCGGCACGCAGCAACAACAGCTGCATTCCGACCAGCCGATCGCCGCCGAGCCAGTCACGCAAAGTCGGTTCGTTCACATCCTGCAGCATGACGATGACGGGACGCTCCTGCCCTACAGCGCAAGTTACGATGAAGTCGAAGCTGATCTTCGCGCCCGGACGACAGAGTTTCTGGCGCGCTGCCCCAACCATCAATGCCCGATAAATCCCGATCCCCGCCCTGACGGCGGACGGACAGACCAGAATGGAGAATGAAGATGGCTGATAGTCGGTTCACCGATGAGTTTCCTATGCCCGCGCGAATGAGCGGAGCGATGCTCATCTTGTCGAGCAATCTCCGCGATTGTCCCGTGGGGCAATCTTTCTTCTGGTCGCGCCGTGACGGCAAGGAAGCGCGTGTAGGCATGGTCACGTCCCGCATCCGAGACATGCGCCTATCCGGAGATCTGAATGACACGACAATCTTCACCTGCAAGCGCGCTGCCAAGAGCGACGTGATCGGCGTCCGCGTGTGGAAAGTGTCTGACTAACCCCACCCCGCGCGTCTTCCCCGGCGCGCACACAACAGCCCGACGCGGGCGGAAGGAGAATAGAGATGAAGCGAGAAAGAGCGCCGCTGCCTAATGAAATTAGAGGCGGCTGGCATGCGGTCGAGGACATGCCGGAGCCTTGGCAAGATGCCCGGGCATTGGAGGTCTACGTCCATAGTTGGCCAAGCCGTATTGTCTCTTGCCAGTATGGTTGCGCAATTGATGAAGGTGGCGATGAAATTTGTGGTTTCCACACTATTGGGAAGCCGGGAGACTGGATACGCATGGAGGACGAGCCTGCCGTTCTCGTCCGGGAGCCTGTAAAGCAATGACCGCCCCGACCGTCCCTCCCATGGACGAGCTGGAGGCGTTGCTGGCAGAGGCGGCGCCGGGGCCGTGGTTCATAAGAGACGGCTCTTCTTGGCGGCGCATTCGCTCTGACTGGCGGAGTGGGCAAGATGTAGAGGTTATTACGCCGACCATACAGAATGACGGCCACCCTGACCTGTCATGCGCGCGAGGCCACGATCGAATGGCAAACTTGGGTCTGGCTGCCGCTGCCCCCGCCCTACTCGACTACTGCGAACACCTAGAAGCCCGCCTTGCCGATGCGGAGGCGCGGGCAGAAATGTTTCAAGCCGCGCTGGACGAGTTGGTCGGCTCCCCGGACCATGAGTTTTCCGGCGTAGGGGCTGACGGGCTGTCTCACCTTCGGGACATGTATCGTGAGAAATGGGATATGCTCGGGCCGTCGTGCCGGACCTCGCTACGCAATCACATCGACATGGCGGTAAGGACCGCAGCAGCTCAAGCCCGCCGCGCCCTCAAGGATGGGGAGGGGTAGGAGATGCCGATTTCTGCCAGAAACATGAGGCGCTATCCCGGCGGATCAACGAACTCCAAAGAGTGGAAGGCAATCAGGGCGGAAATCCTAGAGCGCGCCGATAACGCGTGTGAGGGCTCTCCCGCTTTCCCTGATTGCCGCGTAAAGAACTACGCCGCGCATCCCGAAACAGGCTCCAAGGTCGTACTCACTATCGCACACTTAGACCATGACCCTAGCAACTCGGACGACACGAACCTTCGCGCCTGGTGCCAACGCTGCCACAACGTCTATGACCTCCCGCACCGGAAGATGAACGCAGCGCGCACCCGACGCGATAAGATGGACCAGATCGACCTAATTGATTATGGCTCCTACTTAGCATGACCCGCACCCTAATCCCCATCGCCTTCGCCCTGTCCGCCTGCGCCGCGCCTCTGCCGGTCGCGGGGCAGGACGCGCCTGCCTGAGATCAGTTTGAAGCTGAGCAACCAGTTCAGCATAAAACTCGCTCTGAGACTCGTCGAAATCAGTTTCGGGCGGCTCGTTGGATACACCGCCGATGTCTTCAGGACGGAATCCGCTCATGCCGTGGCTTTAGAACTCCGAAGCAAATCTGTGTAATGTTCTATAATATCAACGTCGCTAATGTCTGTGTTGCGACCTTTTTGATACGCACGGTACCATGGTGTGTCCGGCAAGTGGGTCAGTTCGGAAAGTTTGAAGGCACTCAACCTACCGTATCTGCGAAACACCTGCTCTACGACGGCATTTTCATCAACGCTCAATCTTGCGCGATAAGGCTCGCCAGTCGGCTTATCCTTTTCAAAAAGCCACTGACTTCCACGATCGCGCTCGCTGATAAGACGCGGAATGTTTTGCGAGCCCCATCGCGAGATATGATCGCGAAGATACGTCTCGACCGGGCCTAGGTCCCACGCCTTATAGGTCTCATCGACAAGCCGCTCTCCGTTGATTGCAAGATTGAAGCCGTTGGCAATGAACGCCAGCTTCTGCAACTGCATTTGCGAGAAAGGGCGTCGTTTGAGGAACTCATTGGCTATCGCTACTGATTGTGCCATCGTTTGCTCACATCCACTACGCGCAGGACATGAGTCCTGCCCCAACTCGTGTCAACTCCAATAGCTAGCCAATCGCTGCGCCCGGAAGTTGGCTAGCTAGGTATATAGGCCCCGATCAAATGCCTGTTCCATAAGAAACTTGCGCACGGCGATTCTGCGCATCCGTCAGGTGAGGATAGCACACGTGAGGCACACCTGGGGTGAGGATGGTGAGGCTCTAATTTTCCTTCAACCCCTTCGCGGCCAAATCCAGCAACCGCCGTAGCAGGCGGCGGGATATGAGGACGTTCCCTTCGCCCGTCTTTTCTGATGTCATGTCTTCTGCGCGCTGGCGGCTTTCCGCGTCATTGGTCAGCAAGTCCGGCTTGGCCTTACCGCGCAGCTGGTCGGCAATGGCTTGTAGCTCGAGAAGGGTCAGTTCGGGTGGAGTTTCGGACATTACCCCATTCACATACGGCGCGGAGCGTGCTATGGGAATAGGGCTTGGCGGGCCTCTCGTAGGGTCTCAAGGGTTGTAGGCCGGGAATGAACTCCGGCAGTCGCTAGATGGGTAAGGTAGGTGTCTAGCCCCGCCAAGCATCACAGCCCCAGTCGCCGCCAGAACGGAACCCGGACCTTCACCGTCTCTTTTGACGCCGCCTCTATGATCCGCGCCTGATCCGCTGCGGACTTCGCGCACTGTGCATCCAGTACTGCTTGATCTCTCGCGCGCTGGTCATCAGCCGCGACAACCTGCTTCAACTGCCCCCGGTCGCGTCCATGATCAGCTGAGACGATGACAAGTGCGTCCTCGACCCCGCCTGTTTCCTCAGTCGATGGCGTCGGTGTGATCGGCTGGATCTGTTTCAGTTTCGGGTCCAACTCCAACCTCGGACAGTCCCGGTCCACGACGACCGCCTTCACGGGCTGCGAGAGCTGCGTCGAGGCGCAGGCGGGTAGGAACAGGAACAGGAATGCGACGCCAATCGCGTTCCTCTTGCGTGAATGTCCGGGCCGACATCCCGGCGATCTGATCCGCATGTTGCGCATATATCGTCTCCAATGTTGTCGTGAATTGCTGCTGTGCGCGCTGATAACCCGCGGCCTCGCCTGCGATTAGGGCTGCGTCTCGTGCAGCCTGCCGCTCAGCCTCTGTGATGATCTCAACCATCCTGCCGTCCAGTTTCGCCGTTCCGGCCCGTATGGCGTCGGCATAAGCCTCTTTCCCGTCTGTGAAGGCCTTTTGATAGGTGAGCTGGTAGCTGATGATCGGACCCGCGACTGCGACTGCGCCCGTGATGAGCGCCGTTGACCATCCCGTCTTCGTCGCCAAGAACGTCACGAGCGGGTTTTTCGTTTGGTCGGTCATCGCCCCATCTCCCAGCGCGTGACGACAAAGGCGAAGACCAGGACGGCAAGAATGGCGATTGCGGCGAAGGCGGTTTTCATGGCTCCACCTCGCCTGTCTTAAGCCAGCGCAAGACATCGAAGGACGGACAGGCGGTAGGCGCAACGTTGCGATGACCCATGACTGTTACACCGGGATAGGTCGTGATCATTTCATCCACGACACGGCGAAGTGTCTTGAACTGTGCGCCCGTGAAGTTGGCCTCTGAACCGCCATCGTCTGATAGACCGCCGACCATGACCACGCCGATCGATCCGGTGTTATGGCCACGCGCATGAGCGCCCGCCGTGTCCACGTCGCGGCCAATTTCGGTGGACCCATCACGGCGGATGACGAGATGGTAGCCGATACCCGACCAGCCGCGCTCGCGATGCCAGCGGTCGATCTCTTTGCGCCCAATGTCCATCTTCGCTTTTGTGGCGGATGAGTGGATGAATACGCGGTCGATGTGCCTGTTGGCGGGTTCCAGGAATCGCATAAGCTGTCTCCGTATCGGTGGCTTGCGGAAGGCGGCGCAGGCGTTTCGGATGGCCTGTCGGTAGGGGATGCCGGTCATAGCGTTGCGGTCCCTCGCTTTGCCGCGCATGGCCCACACGGGCGCATTCAAATCTCCACACACACCCGGCCCGCGATCCACCATTGCGGATCGGGCAGGATGCGATTGTCAGGGGGCGGGGCGTAACGCAGGCACACAGGCACGGTGACAGCCACGCCGTCATGCTCAAGCGGTAGCGCCATCAGCTCGACGCAATCCAGCCGCTCAGGCGGCGTGCAGGACACGTCAGTGGCTGTGGTTGCGCAGGCCGTGAGAGTGAGGGCCAGCGCGTAGCGGATCACAGGAGCCCCGGGCCAAACATGACGGCCATTGCCAGCACCCAGCCGATGCCAAGGGTCTTGGCAAAGAACAGGGTGGCTTGGTGGCCTTTCTGCCCCGGCGCGGCGATCTTGAAGGCGCGGAAGAAACAGTAGGCCCCTGCCAGCGCTCCGGCGTTACGGAATATGACATTCACCCATACGCCCGCGTCCTGCATCCCTTTTGCAAAGGGCAGCCGAAAATACTCCGCCATCCACCACGCTTGCCAATAGGCGTTGCCCGCCAGCCATGCCGAAAAGCCGACGACGACACCCAATGTCAGCCATCCGGTGAAGTTACGGGTAGAGGGATGGCCGAAAAACTGGCGCGCCCGAGGCCAGTAGCTGCGCACCGTTATTAGCAGGGCCAGAACGGACGCAATGCCCAGCCAGAGCGCCAGGAATATCCCGAAGCGGAAAATCATGACTTGGCCTTTCGGTCGGCGGCCTTCAGGAACTCGACCATGGCGATCTCTTGCGCCGCGTCACGACCGAGAAGGTCGAGCGCTCGCATGGCGGCGCGCTGACGACGGTCGTCTTTGGGTTCCACACGCTCCTTGTCGACCTTCCGGCGAAATAGCTTAAGCATCGGTGATGCCCGCTTTGGATAGGAGTTTGTCGATCAACTCGTTGCGCTTTGACCGCTCGGCCGACAACTCAGTCGCAGCGGCGGTCTTCGTTGCTCTATGGTCCTGCTTTTCCTGCCAGTAGAGCCACGCGAACAGCAGCGTTAGCGGTGACGCCCCGGCTAGGATCGTAGCGAGATCGAGTGTCACCCGATCGGCCCCGCATAGGTCCGCAGCGCCAAACCGCGCGCCTTCCGCGCCGCCTCGGTTTTTTCTCGGGGTATCAGATAGTCATCCTCAGCATCGAAATGGCGCTCCTTTTCATCCGGTGTCGCGTCATGCACGGAGCGCACGAACATGCCGCCTGATGCACAACGCAGAAGCGCGGCCTCGCCGTCAGGACCGGAATGGACGACATGTTCTGTCGCGCCGCCGCAGCTGCATCCCTGAAAGTCTGTTTTATCCGTCATGATGTTGCCGCCGCCGTGCTTTCACGCAGGACAGTCCCTCCAGTTTCTTCGATTTTGAAAGTCGCGTCGCCGCTCACTGTCACGCCCTCGCCGATGATGATCTTCGAGTTATCCGCCCGGAACGCCTGCCCCGCCGCGCTGCCAGCCGTGACCACCCGCCCTGTCCCGTCCAGCCGCACGGTGGAGTTGATGGCGTAGATCGCGGACACAGAGCTGCTGACACTCGCCATTTCGATATCGGTGTCCAGGATGCTCAGATAGACCCGGTAGCCGTTCGATCCCTGACAGAAGACGCCGTGGATGCCCGTGCTGTCGATCTGGTCGAAGGCAAGCTGTCCGATCTGCGCATGAATGTCGCCGTTGATCGCCAGAATCGACAGGCCGCGCCCACCTGCACCGATCAACGCGTCGATGTTCACGTAGAGCGCGGAGTTGGCGTTGGTGTCGGTGTTGGTGATGACCCATTGCGGCTGGCCGAAATTGCTCTGACTGCCTTCGACCGTGCCGAGCGACAGGACCGTCTTGCGACCGGGATCGGCCCCGCCTTTGTGATCCACGAACAAGACCGAACCGGGGCAGCCCGTGACGCGGATGTCCCCGCCGTTGACGTTCGCGGCTTCGTAGGTCACGCCCACATCGCCGCCATTCCCGAGTTTCATGGACCCCGTGACGTTGCCATGCGTCCCGCTGGCCCCGGCATGCGTGTCCTTCACGCTGTCCCGGCAGCTGTTGCCCGTGACGTTACCCAGCGAATAGTTGAACGTCTCCCAGCCCGCAGACGACCGTCCCGCCGAATAGGGATGGCGGCAATTGTCTCCGGTGACGTCGCCCGCACGTGGCGAGTGGCAGCCCGAATGCACCAGGCCGTAGCCCAACCCCTCCATGTCGGAATCAACGAAGTGACCAGACCCCAACTCAGGCTCGTATTCGTGAATGCTCCAAAGCCCTGTATATTCGCAGCCAACGCTTTCAGCACGCTCGATATAAGGCCGGAAGTGACCGCCGGATTCCATACCAATCTGTGCGTAGCCCTCCCCCGCGCCGATCACGCGCGTCGTGCCAAGCAGCTGATAGGCTTCATCATCGCCCATGCTCTCGAACACGACGAAATTGCTGACACCATCGACCGTGTATTTCCCACGGATGAAGCCGCGCACGGTGATCAGTCCGGTGTCCGCATTCACGGCTTCGATGATGACCTGTTCGGCCTGAACCGTATTGTTTGCGTCCTTGAGATTGGCCGGGCCAGATCCGCGCACCACGCCCCTCTGGCCGGGCGAGAACAGCGCCGCGACAGCCGGGAGAAGCGTAAAGCCCGTCGCCGCAGGGCCGCTGAAACTGGCCTGAACCGTATGTTGCGTGATGGGCCGTGCGGCATGGGCGCGGATGCCCGTCGCGCCAACCTTGTCCGTCGTGTTGCCAAGGCCGCTAATATCCAGATGGAGGTCACGCGCCTTGGCCCCGGCAGGCAGGTTCAAGCCGAACAGGAAGCTGCCCGACCGGCCCGTGCCTTGAAAGCTCGGCAACTCGCCATAAGCGGTTGTGATGGGGTAGGGTTTGCCGAGGAAATTGACCTCACGGCCCGTCAGTGCGGACCAGTCCAGAGCGGCTTGCAGAGCGGCCCGATTATCCGCCAAGTCCATGCTGGCCCCGAACATCTCCACGGTGGGCGCGCCGTCGATCGCGCGAAGCCAAAGCCGACCGGACGCGTCCACCACCACCACCGTGCCGTTGTCCTCGCCCGGCGCATGGCCGGTCGTGCCGTCCGTGGTCCACTGGACTCCGCCGATGGACCGCGTGTCCGCGCCAGAGCCAGTGAGGTTGCGCAGGCCTGCGAGGTTTGCTGTCTTGGCGACCGCGCCGTCCACCAGCGACAGACCAGGCGTGTACTGTGTGCCATTCCAAATGCGCGAGGTCATGCCACCGCCCGCGCCTTCGTCTGCGCGGATGACGACCACTGCGTTAACGGACAGGTTAGCCGTGAAACTGGAAGCCTGCGCATCGGCCAGCGTAGCCGCATAAGCTGTCGTAGAAGTGGCGGCGGCAATCAACGCTTCATCGCGGGCCGATTGGGCCTCGGACCTCGCGGTCTGCGCGGACTTCAGCGCAGCCGCACCACCTGTCTTGGTAGCGATTAGGATGGGAGTGGACACGGGCGAACTCCTATGCGGTTTCGATGATGGTCAGGGTCCCGCCGACGAGCAGCGCGTCGTCAGGTCCGAACGTGATTGCGTAGGCGAGGTCGAGTGGCTCACTTCGGATTGTCGCGCGCGGGAGTGCGTTCATCTGCTCTGCCGTCACGGAAAGGGTCAGCGAACTGATCGTCTCTGTGTCTGTTAAGGCGGCGCCTTCAGGCAAATGGGCAGGCGTCAGAATTTCGTCCGCGATCCATTCGGCATAAGTCTGCGTGATGTTGTCGCCGGACAATGATGGCGTCAGCAGGGGCACGCCGGGTGCGTCAGGGTAGAGCCGGATGCGAGCTGCGAAGTCGGTGTGGTTCACGTCCAGATCGCGAAAGAAGAAGGTCTGATCGAGGCCGTTCGCGCGAACAACGCGCAGGGCTGCAGCCGCAGCCCCGGTGGACGCGAGGCGCGTGTTGTAGGTGCTCATGGATGCGGGTCCTCAGTTAGGGGATCTGGCCAGCGCCATCCCAGTCGTCGCCAGGGTCAGTACCGGGTGGACGGGCGGGTTGGCCGGTGTCCGGCGTTCCACCTGGCGTCGGTGTCGTAACGGTAGCGATGCGGTGTCGGTGCGGGTGTGTCTGGCTCACCACGGCGTCGACCGGGTTGGCGACAGGAAAAATGGTCACTGCCCCGCCTTCCATCCACGGGTCGTCGTAGCAAAGCGCGTAGCGTGTCGAGGCTGCCAGACCTGTAGCGCTCGTGGCATCCACCGCCACGCTGGGGAAGGTCAACGGGTTACCGTAGATGCGCGTATGTGCTGGCACAGCCGCCGTCCACGTTCCGTCCGCTTCCTCCGTCAGTGTGATGGAGGAAGAAAATCCCGACGCATAGCTTAAGCTGATGGCCGAACTACGCAGCGGGCCGACCAGCATCTCGCGGGTGGCTAGGTCATAGTCCGCGCCTGTTGCCAATGTAGGTTGCGGCGGGGCCGTCGAGGTCTGGCCTAATGCGAATGCGTGTTTGTCTGTCGTGTCTGTCTTCAGCCCCAGCGTGACTGTTCCGTCCGCAAGGTTGATCGTCTTCTTCACCACGACCACGACTTGTCCAACAAGACCTTGATCCGGCAAGTCTGTCATGAAGGCATCGCCGACGTTGAAGGGTATGAAACGCCGACCCACGGTCAGTTGAATCGGGTCGAGCTCCACAGTGTCATAGATGTCCAGTACTGCGAGTTGAGCCGCCTGCGTTGGGTCCGTGACGAGCGTGTACGTCTTGGACCGGCTTCGGACTTCGCTCTGCGCGGCCACAAGCTCCGGAACCTCCACCGCATCGATTGGCACTTTGGCCCACTCATTCAACTCGGACACGATGGTCGGCACGACCGTATTGATGCCCTCCCTCCACTCGCGCATACCCTGAATGGACCAAGGGCCAACAAGGTCGTCGGAACGGATGGTGTCGAGCGTGACGAGGGGGCGGCGCTGCAGGCACCGCAGGATTCCGCCGTCATTGGTGAACCAAGCGGATGCCGTTTCCAGCATCAGCGCAGCGTTGTTGCCGATCTCCCCATCTTCACCATTCTCGAAAACCACGCCGTGACAGGTCCAGCCATTGGCGTCCGCGACATTGGCCGCGGAGACGAAGCTCGGCACATCAATGGAGGACCACGGCAGGCCCGCCCCTAATACTGCCTTGCCGTTCTGGCGGCGACCAAGAAAATAGGTCAGCGCCTGGATGACACCGTTGACGCTATATCCCCACGTCGACTCGTCGTCGCGACGCTGTGAACCCAGCCCGCCGGGATAAGTGCTGTCCTGACGTGGGTCGTAATGCCGCGTCCAGCGGCCTACAGCGGCGAACTCCGGCGGACCTGACCGGAAATGTGTTTCCTCTGCGTCCAGCAACATCCCGAACTGCATCGCCGCTATACCCGAAAGTCTGTGGCTAGCGCTCCACTGATTGAACGATGGCGGAGCGCCGCTGTCGAGTGCGGTCCAGTCCAGAACGTCAGACGAGGGCGCGTTGCCGGTCACCGTATCGCCGCGCAGATACTTGCCGTAGTCCCCATCAGCCCAGCCATCTGTGTCGAATGATACCGGCTCCATGTTGGCGAGGAGCTGGTCAATGGACACGACAGGCCCAGCATTGGTCAGAGCAATGGTATCGGTGCGCCAAGGATTGGGCACGTCCTCCCGATCTCGGCCATGTGCCTCGCTGTGAACCAGATGGCCGCGCACGAGGCAACGGCCCAGCGCATATGGCATGGGCTGGTCGGCCCCAAACATGACATCCTCGGCTTGCGCGGGTGGTCGCGGCGGGTCAGCAGTGAACTTTGCGACTGCGCCCCATCCTGCCGATACGGCAGTCAGAGCGGCGGCGAAAGCCTGCCCCCCGGGAATAAACTGCAAGATGGTAGCACTGACGGCGGCGTAGTCAGACAACCCTTTCGCTATCATGCTCACGGCGCGACCCATCGGAATAGTTGTTCGGGTCGCAGACCGACGGGAGCGAAAACGGCGGTTTCGGCGGGCCAACCCAGCCACTTCCCACCCGCGCAGACTACGATGGCCGACAAAGCGCCATCACCTTTGATTGTGCCGAGATCACCTGGCAGCGCCATAGACGGCGGAATCTCGACGCAGTGCTCCGCCAGAAGGTTTTCCAGCGTGTCGTGGCCTTGCTCCTTAAGACGGCGAATGGCGGTCAACTCGGATCCATAGCGTGGTATGCGCGGCAGGCCCTTGGCTCCAATACCGACCAGAACTGTGCGGGCGAGGCGCAGGCAATCGTTACGTCCCCACTCGAAGGACGTGTCGCGGTACTTGTCGAGCGCGGACTGAACGGCCTCCGCGCGGAGTGCGGTGCTCACACGAGGCTCACAAGTCGAGTATTGCCGCTACCACCCCCACCCCCGCCACCGCCACGTGAGCTTCGTGTCGCATCACCCCACGGGACGGGCACGGTGGTCCCTGTCATCAAGTCCAAGCCCGCCTCGCCCGGCCAGACAGAGCGGTGGAAGGAACGGTTAAGTCGGTTACCCTTATCCGTGTTCAGGAGTCGATCCAGCTCCGTCGTAAAACCCATCCGCATGGAATACTGGTTCAGGTCGCCGACCAACTCCGTGCTGTCCACCCGACCGATGAATATAGGCTCATCAGCCAGAATGGCATTGGTCGCCGTGTCAACAGCGAGAACACGCCACTCGGCATGAGCGTTCTGCGACGCTGGTGTCGACAGAAGGACGGCGGCAGCGATGTCCCGAACACCCCATACCAATTCGAAGGCCGGAGCTTCATCGGCTGCGCCGGAGGTCACATCGTCAAATCCCTCCACTATACCCAGCACAGAGTCGATTGGTGTGTAGCGGTCGCCCTCATAGTCCACTTCTCCGCCTTCGGATAAGCGAACGGCATGGCCGGGCAGGTCAATACGCAACACCGCGCAGAGCTTCACAATGGCTGCGGCGTAACTCACGCCATTTCCACCAGATCGAAGGACATATCCATGAAACGGTCAAGACGCATCGTCCACTCCCACTCCTGAGCATCGATCACACCTTGGAAGCGTGGCTGGTCGAACTCCAGCGCGTCGCCGTCGCTCAGGATCACCCGAAGCTCCGGCCTTATCTGGATGGTCGCGCGCCCTTCGCTGCTTGCCAGAGTCTCGCTGCGGCATTCGTGCAGATAGACCTTGCCGCCATGCTCCACGGAAAAGAAAGCGCCCTTGCGGATCACCGTGTTGGGCACCGCGCCACGAAGGCTCAGAGTCGTGCCCTGTACGTCGGAGCCGTCTACCACGGCGGAGCCGACTGGGGCGGACGCGAAAGCCCCCTGCGGCCAGCGGATTTCCAGCCCTTCCGTCAGGGCGGCGCGCAGGTCGGATGCCAGAGCAGCGCCTGCCAGGTCGGAGCGCACCGGCGGCAGGTCAACCCGAACGGCATGGCGGTTGCCGGGGCGGTCGGTACGGGAAAAGCCCCCACCAGACACGCCGCGCACCCATACGCCATAGTCGATCACGCGGGGCGTCGCGAGCGAGGGCGACACGCCCCCCGGCAGCACGATCATGGCATGACCCTGCGAGCCGCGCGCTTCGCGTTGGAGCGCCTCGCGCTGGAAAGTGTTGCCTGTGCGTGTGCGGGTGCGCGTGCGTCGGTGACTCCTGTCGCATGACCGATAACGCGCGCGTCAAAATAGTCGTTGGCCTCGACCGCGATCCTGACTGGCGGCATTGACGACCCCCGCCCCACGCCGGACAGCGCCCGCGCCGTCGCCTCGCGGCTCGTCACGACAGCCGGGCCGCGAACGAACTCCGGCCCGAACTCTCCTGCGATGCCGAACTTGCCTGAAGGGATGCGGCCACCTTTATCGAACATTCCGGCAAACTTGCCGATAATGTCTGACAGGCCCCCACCATTTTGGCCTCCCGCGGAGCCTTTCTGACGGCCTTTGCCGAACAGCTGGCTAAGGAATTGAATGCCCTGCGAAAGGATAGATCCGATGTCGCCGGACTCAATAGCCTTAATGAGGCCCGTGAATGCGTTGGCCCCCCGCGTGAAGGCCTCCTCCATGGCGTCGCCGGAATCCTTTGCGTCCTTGCGCGCCTTGTCCATCGCGTCTGAGGCGATGTCGGACGACTTGACTGTCTGCTCCGCGAGGCGGCGAAGTTCTTCCGTAGTGTAGCTGGCCTCTGTCGCCTGGATGCGAAGCATTTCGGCAACGATCCGGCCTTCCGTCTCGGAAATCTTGTAGGCGTCCGCCAGCTGGTGGTTGGCGGCGATCTGGTCGATCACGGAGCGGCGCGCGTCGTTGCGGGCGGACTGTTCGCGCGCGAGGCGGTTCAGCATATCCTCCTCGGCGCGGTCGGCCTCGGTCTTGGCCTTTAGCTCGGCGCGGATTGCGGCGATGTTTTCCTTGCGGGCAGCAACCTCGGCTTTCTTGGCGTCGGTTGTCGTGGAGCCGGATGTGGACGGGACGGAAGTCGTGGTGGGCAAGGTGGTCGCCACGGCAGGCGTCGGCGCAATGCCAAGGCGAACGTCCGCGCTGTTGATCTCGGCTTTGGTCGAGGCGATGGAGTCGCGCAGGCGGTTGATCGTCTGCGATTGCTCGGCGGCATCGATGATGAACTTGCGATGTAGGGCTTGCATCGCAGGACTGACGCCGCCCAGCAGCTTAGCGGTCTTCGCCGCTGTCCTTGCCCGCTCGCGTTGCGCATCAGCGGCTTTCAGCGATGCCTCGGCTTCTGTGATAGCCGCCCGTGCAGCCGCTTTTGCCCCCTCCACATTGTCCAGCGTCGCAGCCTGCAGCTCCCGGCGGGCGTTGACGCCTTGATTAAGGACCGCGTTTAGCGCTTCGTGGGAGAGGCGAGCGTTTTGCCAAAACGGTGCGATGAGATCGAAGGCAGCCTTCAGGGCGAGAACGCCGCCTGTTAGAATTGCTAAAGGACCAGCTACAGCCATGAGGGTCGTGAACGCAGCGGTCAACGCGCCTAGTGCAATCAGGATCGGCCCGATAGCGGCCGCGAGGCCACCCAATACTAGCACCGTTTTCTGCGTCGCCGGTGTCATCTCGTTGAACTTGTCGATCATCCTAGCGAGCGCATCTGTGATGGGCGGAAGGTATTGCAGGACAATTTCGCCAAGTATCAGTTTAAACCTGTTCCAGGCGTCCTGGATCTCGTCGCCCGGCGCGGCGTCCTGAGCGGCTTGCGCTGATCCGGCATACTGCTTTTCAAGCTCACTCAGTATCATAGCCTGTGCGCCAGCCGTGTTCCCGGCTTCCACCATGGACTTGATCATGTCGCGCTGCTGGTCGGTGAATTGCACCCCGACGCGACTAAGTGCTGTCACGCCCCGAATGGGATCGTTCAAAGCCTTGCCGATCTGTATCGTGGAGCTTTTCAGGTCTTGTCCAAGGCGCTGGGACAGGTCGAGGGCGGATTGTTGCGCACGGTCGAATGCTTCCCCGCTAATATTGCCGAAGGTCAGCATATTCGCGGTGACGGTCTGCAAGATGTCCTGCTGAGTGAATAACGACGTGTTTTCCAGCGCTACAGCGTCGGCTTTCAGCCCCGCCAGCGTCTTCCCGGACGCATCACCCATCGTCTTCAAGCCTTGCTCCACCTGCGCGGCGGCTTCTCGGTATTGAATAGCCGTGTTTGTGGCAGATACGCCGATAGCTGCCATCGGTGCCGTGATCCCGATGCTCATGGCGCGGCCAGCGCTTTGCAGGCGACGCCCGACCCGCTTCATCGTGCGGTCAAGGGCGCGAATGCGCTTTTGGGCCTCCGTCACGCCCTTCTCGAAGGCGGCTGTTCGAAGGGCTAAATCGACACGGAGCGCGCCGATTAGGGCTTGGGCCATACTCTCCTCCCGATAACTTCGATGATCTTGATTAAATCAGTTGAATGCCGTTAAGCAGATGCCTCAATCAGGAGGACACTATGAAAACTGCTCTTATGCTTGCGGCGGCCGCACTGGTCGTGGCTGGGTGCGCGACGACACCCCAGACCTACAACTTCGATAATAGCCGATCCGTAGACGCCACGTTCGACCGAACCTGGGAGTCAGTCATTTCCTATTTCGCGGAGAACAACATCCCGATCGCCACGCTTGAGAAGGATTCCGGAATTATTGTCGCGAAAAATGAGCGATATACGCCGGGCGCGATGAAAACATTCGCTGACTGCGCATCCGCCTTCATGATGACGAACGACGTTGGGCAGATCGACGTGAATGTGTTCGTGCGGCCTGTCGATGACAACACGACAAGCGTTCAGGTCAACACGTCCTACTCCATGCGGCAGAGCGGGGCTTATGGCTCGTCTGCCGTCGAAACTTGCAACTCCAACGGCACGTTGGAAGAGGCGCTTCTCGACCGCATCGAGCGGGACGCGGTATAGCTTAGGCGGGGCGCTCACCTAACGCCCCAGCCCTTCCAGCACCGCAGCCCACGCCGCCAAGCCTTCCCCGGCTGGAACCTGGTCGGACCGCGCCTTACCTGCCTCCCCGATCAGATAATCATCGACAGGGCCGATCTTCTCCGTCCGGCCCAGCACCGCCGTGGTGTGCGCCTGCCGGATCGCCATATTGAAGTCGTCGCGCCTGCGCTGGACGAAGCCGCCGATGCAGGCATGGTATTCACGCGGGCTGAGCGCCCAAAACGCATCGACCGGCTGGCCCGCATAGGTCCAGTCGGCCAGCATTCGGTAGTAGCGACTCAGTCCGCTTGGGCGTTTCCCTCCGTCTCCTTGTCAGCCTCACCCCTCTCCACGTCACCGGACTGAGGCGCGTTGGACATGAGCGCGTTAAACAGGCCGACAATCCACTCCGTAGGCAGGCCTTCGGATAGCGGGCCGTCCAGTGCCTTCTTCTCGGTCATGTTGTGGACCGGGCGAAGGAACTCCGTCAGCACCGTCACCATGACGGGGACGGACACCACGCGCAGCGCCGATGCGACGCCTGCCATGGTCAAGCCGCCGTCTTGATCCTGCAGCGCTTCGATCACGTCGGCGAAGATGGACAGGACGCCGGGACGATCCGCCTTCTCCAGAGCGCGGTCCGCTCCGTAGAGCGTCGCCATGCTGACGGTCAGCGTGTAGTCGCCGACCTTGACCTGATTAGGGCGCATCAGCTTACGCCGGGTCCGCGATGGTTTCGCGCGTTGTCGGCTTCAGCGTGAAGCTGACCTGGACATTCGCGCCCGGCTCGGACGCATCGCCGTAGGACAACTCTGTCACGAAGGCGTTGAACGACACTTCCTTGCGCCCGCCCGTCTCGCCGTAAACGATCTTGCAGCCACGGATAGCCTTGCTTGTCGCCATTTCGGCCAGCAGTGTCGAAGCAGGACCGCCAGCAACTTCCTCGATCGTGCCGCTGATGTCGCCCAGCGACATGAGGCCGGGCCGGGTGTTTTCAACGCAGCCATCGTCGTGAGTGGTCACATCGACCGTGGCGACGCTGATGGATGGCTTGTTGACGGATTTAAGGCCCGCGAGTTTTGTGAGAGCGGCAGAGGCGTTCTCGATATGCAGCTCTTCGGAGCACGCGATGTTTGAAGCCATGATAATCTCCTAAGCTGGCTTGTGGGTAAAAGTGATGTCGGCGGTGCGGCGGTGAACGCGCATTCCCCCCGGAATGTCCTCGGCACGCATGGAGCGCGGACCGGATGTGACGAAGCCACGGAAGAAGAAGGTCGATCCATGCTCGGCTTCGGTTTCCAAGACAGCGACGACGCGATCCAGCGCAGCGATGGTTGCCAGTGGCGTGGTCGCCCATACGTCCAGCTGGACCGTGGCCTCTGTGCTGGCGAGGCGTCCTCCCTGAATGTAGGTCGGCGCGCTCGACACCTCGGAGAGCGTCACGCTCGGCAGGGACGCCTTGGACGGGCGCTCCAGCCAGTTGATGGCAGGGTTGCCCCCGCTTGTGCCAAGCTGGCTTGTCAGCGTCGCGTCGGCCCGCAGGCGCGCGACCAGATCGGCTTGGAACATCCTACCGCTTCGCAGCCCGTTTGGCGGCGCGACGGGCGGACTTCTCGACTTCTTCCATCATCCGCCCTCCAAAAACGTCCAGCACTTGGTAGCGCATGGGATTCCACGCGGGCCGCATGAAGGGCTGCGCGGCATGGTTCACGTTCCCGAACTCCTGGTTGGAGCCGACCTGCCCCTGTCCCGTTTCCACGCCCATGTAGATTTCGACCGTGCCGGGTGGGGCGCGACGCTTCCTAGCCTTGGACGAGATGGATACAGCAATCGCCAGATCGCCCGTGTCGGTCGGCGCAAGCTGTTCAGCCTTCGCCCGTACCGGCTCCATCGCTTCCTTCATGACCTTTCGCGTCACCCGCTTTGCCGTCGCCGTCTTGAGGCCGAGCAGCGCCTTTTCCAGATCCCTTGCGCCTTCGAGTTTCACGCTCAGCATAAGGCTCCACCACTTTCTGCCGGATGAGGCTTTCGGGCGCGGGATGGACGTAGATCGACCCCTTGCGCTTGTTGAACGGATGGCCGTAGCCATTGGCGTGTGGGCGAAGCGTTTTGACCTTCACGATGTCCTCGCAATTGCGGTCAGGGCGATCCACGTCCGGCGCTCAATGCCCGGCGCGATGCCCTCCACGTCATAGGTGAGGCCGTCCAGAACCAGACGGCAGTTGCCGGGCGTCAGCCCACGGGTGAATGTGCTGGACCGGACCGTGAACGTCGCGGGCAGCGCGCTTTGCTCCTGCGCAGCCGCACGGCGCTCAGAGGCTGTGCCGTAGGACACGGCGGCGGATAGGGTCTGCGCGTCGCTCCACGTCTCCACAGGCGTGCCTAACGCGTCCTCCGTGGCCGTCAGTGTCTGGATCGTCACGCGGCGGTCTAGCGCTCCGATGTCCATGTTAGACCAGCTGGGCGCGATGGGGTGCGCAGAGCGCCTCGACCCCGAGAGGCAGGATGGACGGCACCTTTCCGGAAGTCGCCGCTTCACGGTTTTCATACAAATGGCCGAGCATGAGCAGAGTTGCGGAGAACAACGCCGGAGGAACTTCATCAAAATCCGCAAAGGCCGTAGAAACGTGCGCCTCCACGTGGCCTTGGGCGGCGGACAGGTATGTCCCGATCAGCGCGTCGTCATCATCGTGATCGACGCGAAGGTGCGCCTTTGCTTCGGCGAGGGAAGGCACCTTATGAGGCCTTGTTCTTCGCCGCCTTTGCGGCCTTGTTCTTGGGCTTCGCCGCCCGCTTCAGCACCAGCGTCTGCGGCACTAGATGCGAGACTTCCGCCGGGTTCGCGCTGCGCTCTTCACCAGCGGCGTATGCCCTATCGCCGATGTGCGCGCGCTTCACTTCAAATGTCTGGTTTGCCATTTTCATCCTCCAATAGGTGCGGCGGGGCCGGAACCCCGCCGCAAGTGTTCTGGGTTGCCGACTAGGCCACGTTGCCGAAGTCGCCGTAGACGAAGGCCTCGGGACGATAGACCGTCATGGCGAGGCGCTCCTCGGCGAGGATCGTCACCATGTTTTTGCGGAAGTTGTCGCCATCTTCCGTCGAAACCATGATCGTCGCGTCCATGCGGTCGAACACCTGAGCGCCTTGAGCGAATGCGCCCACCAGGAACTTGTCCACGCTGATGGCTTGCGTCGCCACAACCGGCAGGCTCCAGAGCGTCGGCGTCGCCGTGCCCTGCGGATTGCCGATGATGTAGCGGCCGTCCGTGTCCTTGGTGGTTTCGATCCGCGCCCAGTCGATGGGGTTCATCACCGTTCCGCTGGCCGGATACTCCGCGAGGGCGGCCTGCAGCATTGCGAGACGAACATCATCGATCTGCGTCTTGGCAGCGGGCGCGAACTCCGGGGCGAACGCCGTGGCCTGCGGGATCAGGCCGAGCAGGTTCTGCCCGGTGCCGTCTCCGTTCAGCAGCTGCGCCTCCTCGACATACTCCAAGCCGTAGCGAAGGCGGTAGTCGATCATGGAGCGGAGGCCAGCCGCATCAGCCAGCACCTCAGAGGACGCCAGCATCCAGTGCGCAATCTTGCGAACCGGTGCGGTCTTCAGGTCGAACTTGATGGACGACTCGGGCTTCAACGTGCCCTCTGCGACCATGCCCGCATTGTTGGTAAAACCCGTCTCCTGGACATACTCGATGCCGTTGGAGTTGGTCTGACCCGGTGCGAGCAGATCGCGAATGGTCATCCGGCGATCCGGCAGGGTCGGCATACGCGACTGGACGCGCTGCGTGCGGATCAGGTCGCCAGCGGAGCCGTCCTCGTCGGTCGTCAGCGAGGTGATCGCTTTCAGACCGAAGGAGGCGTTACGGCCTTGCTGGACGTTGCCGCCGAAGGCGCTCTTGAACGCGTCGGACTTGACGAACTGTTCGCCGGGGCTAAGCGCGGCGTCTTCGTCATCGCTGCCCTTGCGAGCCATCCGTTGGCTGTGCTCCTTCACCTGCGCCGAAAGCTCGTTTAGCTTCGTAAGGGCTTCGTCGGCGGCTTGTTTCTGACCCGCCGTCAGCGCCTCGCTGGCCTTGGCTTTACCCAAAGCATCTTCCGCGATGGCTTTGACCTCGTTCAGGCTTTTGTCGAACGCGGCCTTAGTGTCGGCAGCGAGCTGCTCGACGGTTTTATCGTCGGTTTTCGAGGTCATGATAGACTCCTGTGTCGATGGGGACGAACCCGTGGGATCAGCGCGTCAGGGCTTCCCAAAACGCGCGCTTGGTGGAGTCCGGGTCCCCCGGACGGATGCCGACGATGCCGCGCACAACGGCCTCTGCCTCGGACTTGGAGAGCGACGCTGCATCCCGCAGAAATCGCTCGGCTTCGCGAATGGACGGCTGGTCCCCAGCCTTCACCCGCGCAATAAAATTGGTCTTGGCCTCCTCAGCCTTCACTGCGGACACCAGCGCCTTGTCGTTCGCGCCAATGGACACAACGGACACCTCGACAAGATCCAGCTCCGTGAGCTTCAACGTGTTTCCATCATCGTCCCGCTCGGTCTCGATCTCCCAGTACCCGATAGACATGCCGTCAATGTCACCGGCCTTCAGAAGTGCGTAGGCTTCCGCGCCGCGTTGCACATCCATGTTCAGCTTGCCGGACATCAGGAGTCCGGTCTCGTCCTCCTCAAAGCTGGTCCATGAACCGATGGGCTGGCCCGGGTCATGTTGCCAGAACATCTTCGGCCGTGTGCCGGCCTCCTTGTGGCGTGCGATGGACTTGGTAAACGCGCCTGGCATGACGACATCGCGGTAGCTGTCCACGTTGCCGAAGATAGAGCCGTAGCCGGAAAACTCGCCAGGCTCGCCATTCGCTTTGACGCGAAGAACCGCGCGGCCGTGCTTTGTCTGTGTCATGGTTGATCCTCAGCACCCGCTTCGATCAGCGGCACGTTCTGCATCTGCACGCGGTTGACGTTTCCACCCTCGACGGGCGGGAGATTCTCCAGAGTGCGGACCTCGTTAACGGACATCCAGCCGTTAGTCAGAGCTTCACGGTAGAAGTCAGCGCGCGCCTTGCTGTCGCCTCGCAGGAGGCCTTCAATGTTGAACTCTATGGTAATCCCTGCGGCGCGATCCGCGGGGCTAAGCAGCTGCTTCTCGCAGGCCTGTTCGATGCGTTTCAGACGGCGGCGAAGGGTGAACTTCTGGAACCTGAGCGTTTGAGCCTCGATGCCAGTGCCGAAGCTTGTGGATTTGGCCGTCTGTCCCACCATGTGAGGCGGAACGCCGAACACGCGGCAGATTTCTTCGACGCCGAACTGACGGGTTTCCAGCATTTGCGCGTCTTCTGGATTGAGCGTGATCTGCTGCCAGTTGAGAGCGTTATCGAGGAGCATCGGTCGCCCGGCGTTCTGCGCGCCGACAAACTTCTCTTGAAGCAGCGCCTCCAAGGTCTTTCGTTGTTCTGCTGTCAGCGGTTTGTCGGTGGACAGGACGCCGGACGGCAGCGCGCCCTTGGCAAACATCTGCGACGATGCCTCATCCGTCGCGATGGCCGCGCCGAACACATTCCGGCAGACCGCCAGAGTGGAAGCTCCGCCCAGAGGACCGCCAAAAGGCCCCCGGATATGCAAAACGTTATCCTGCGTCTCGACACGCTGCCGACCATCATGGGTCCACCGATACTCGATGTCGCCATTGTCGAGGCGGCGCTTCCCCATTGTGTCGGGTCGGAGCGGCTCCAGCGCAACGATTGCGCCCTCTGCGCCGCGCACCTTCTCAGCGTATCCGTCGCCGTGCAGCTCTATGGACGCCGACATGAACTCCCAATAATCCACGGCTGTCTGGTCGAAATTTGGCGAGTTGTGCATGAGCGAATAAAGCCAGTGGTCTTTCGCCACGGTGCGAACCCCTGTCTTGTCCGTGCGGTAGACCATGCAGGGTAGCGAGCCGATCGTGCCCGCAATAAGGTTTACGCATGCCCAGGTTGCCGACAGGCCAAGCGATGCCGATGGGGTAGCGTCCATCCCTGCGCGCGTCGGTGTTTGCGGATCGCGCCAACCGTCAGGGTCAACGACCGAAAGCTCCCGCGTGAAATAGGACGCGGCCTTCTTGAGAATATTCATCCGGCGAGCGCCGTGATCCAATCGTCGGCGTTGAAGTGTGTTTCCATACCCTTCGCCTCCATTCCGCGCGCAATTGTCAAAGCCACCATGCCGTCGATGCGACCGCTGCTTTTCGCCTTGTCCAACTTGCGGTTGCCTGCCGGGTCCATCGTCACGACCGCGTTGAAGGCGCACATGTTCAGCACGGGATTGTCACCGTGCGCCAGTGTGCCGCCGATCAGGTCTGTCTCCAGCGCGTTGAGCGCGGGCGCCATTGACGCGAAGCCCTGCCCGAACTCTTCGAAAGGCAACTCCACCCCGACGCGCTCAAACTCCGGCATCAGCGTTTTCATCTGCCAGCGATCATAGCCAAGCGCCGCGACATCCAGCCCGGCGCAAATCTCCGCAATGTCGCGGGCGAGGAACCCGTAATCCAACACAGCGCCCGGCGTCGTGCGAATGAAACCCTGCTCTGCCCAAAGTGAATATGGCGCGCGGTCCTCGTTCGTCCTGTCTTCAATCGTGTCGCCCGGCATCCAGAAGTGAGCGTGCGCCCGAAGCTTCCCGTCCGCCCGCCATGCCAGCACCAGCGCCGTCAGGTCGGTCGTGCGGGCTAGGTCAAGTCCAGCGTAGACAGTATGTCCTTCCGGACTACCGGGATCGCCAGCGGCGGCTTTCCACGCCTTAGGCGAGGCGAATGGATCGTTTCTGTTGATCCGCTGATTAAGGTAGAGCGACCGGAAGCTGTTCTCAAATGACGGGCTGCGCGCCGCACGCCGCATCGCGGACTTGTATTCAACTTCGGAGCGAAAATAACCGAGGCCGGGATTGGCAGCCTTTGCCGCCTTCATACACTCCAGATCAGCGTCCGCGTCCGCCTCATAGACATGGCAGACCGTCTCGTTGTCGTTCGCCGCCCGCGCCTCGTCTATCCACATGGACAGCATGTCCGCGTCGGACCGCGCCTGCGTGCTGATCGTGATCTGCAGCGCGTCGTCATAAGCGCCCGATGCCGTCTCGATGGCCTCCACGAAGTCGTCATTGGGGCCGCGCACCTGCCCCAGCTCGTCGAAGATGGCGAGGACCGGCGAAAGCCCGTGGTTGGTAGCCGCGTCAGCCGACAAGGCGCGATACTCCACATTCATTGCCAGACCTATGAGCCGCTTGCTGGACGGCACCACGCCGATCCGCGCGGAAAGCTCCGGCGACATATCGATCATCTTGCGCGCCAGGTTGAACACTAGCGCAGCCTGGTCGCGGCTGCGCGCACCGGAAACGATCTGCGAATTACGAACCGCCTCCGGCCCGACGAGGTGGACGAGGATCAGGCAGGCGATCAGCGCCGACTTGCCGTTCTTGCGCGCGATGGAAAGGATGGCGCGACGGGCGCGGCGTTTCGATCCGTAAATTTCGCCGATGAACTTCTTTTGGAAGGGGGCAAGCCTGATCGGCTTGCCGACGTGCTTACCCTCAGGCGTGACGCAAAATCGCTCGACGAACTCAATGACCCGCTTCGCGCGAGCCGAGAGACGCGCCACTAGTCGCTTTCACCCGCGAAAAGAGCGCCGCCGGACTTGGCCGCGTCTTGTGTCTTGCGGCGCTGGCCTCGACGCTTCCCCGCGTCGCGCGCCTCGCCGTTTTTGCCGCGCCCGTGGATCTGAAGGTCTTGCCGAATCGCCTTGATGGTGGATATATGCGTGTGACAGATCGCGACGAGCGGATTCGGCGCAGGGTTGTCGCCCTTCATGATCGTGGAACCTTGGTCGAACAGCGCGGTCTGGTCGCGCTTGTGTAGCAACATCGTGTTGGCGAGCTTGGCGGCCATGGTCAGGTCTTCAGCCGGCCAATCCGTGTTGGCGCGGGCTTTCAGGATTTCGGCCCAATACATCTCCGCGCCGTCGAACAGCGGCTCGTGCGTTGGGACAGCGATGTCTTCCAGTGCGGCCGCCATGACCTGCTGCGCGCTGGTCAGGCTGTCGGATGCGGTGCGTCGTGCCATCGGACCTCCTCGCGCGCGGGGAAACTGTATTCAGGTTAGCGTTTGACACTGCCGCCGGTGTACGCTCGGATGACACCAGCCTTTTTGCCGCCCCCTACCCTATCAGGAGCAGTTGCCCGCCTGCGACCCCACTGCCCTTTGCGTGATTGCAGGAGCGACATGAGCAAGCGGTATTTCTTCTCGTGTGCTCACCGCCTTTCGACAGTGGCATGACGTGGTCCAATTCGGGCGCGCGTGGATGTATTGTTCCACGCTTCGACTTGAGCGTCTTCTTACCGCATATATGGCATCGCCACCCGTCGCGGTGAAACACCTCGAACGGGTCAAACCGCTCTGCCTCGCCCACCTTCTTCAATGCCCTTCTCCGAGCCTTAGCAGCGCGCCTGGCCTTGATAGTGCTTGGGCGCTGCCTTTGCTGCCGTGACTGGCATTTGTTGCTACCGCATGTCTTCGCCGGGTAGATGCGGGTCCGCTCCACACCAACCGGTCTTCCACAAACAAGGCATGGCGATCGCGCCCTTTCTGCCCAGTTCTTGTATTTTGCGGGGCGTGGGACGTGAATGATCTTCGCGACCATCGTCGGTAAGTTGCCCTTTCCTGCTCTAGGGCTTGGTCTATTGGGGCAGGGTTACGGCACTCTCTCGTGCAATAATGCGTCTTAGCGTGGCGCTTCCGCCCCCGCGCCGAGTACTCGCAACCACATCTATCGCATGTCATCGTGGTAACGGGTTTGCGCCGTGCGCGCGTTGGGTCTAATTGGCCTTCAGCCATATCGAACGCTCCATGTTCGTTATCGGTTAGGGCTGTCTGGGATTGCCGTCCCATTCAGCCCGTTTTCTTTACAATTCAACGGGGTATCCGTCCGCCCCGAAGGTCGGTTTTTCCTGTTGCCCCATGTCCTTTCGCGTTTTCTGCTTATGGCAGGACTCGCATAATCCGGAGGTGTTCCCATCCGTGTCCGGCCCGCCCTTGGATAGTGGGATGATGTGATCGATGTGCTCGGTCGGCGTCACCCGCCCTAGCGCTTCGCACATGCAGCACAGCGGATGGAGCCTGCGCCTACGCTCCCTGTCCCTGCAGCCTGCGCGGCCTCGCTTTCTTGGAGTGCCATTCTTGTTCACTGTTCTACCACTGTATCAACAATGATCGACTAACCCGTCTTCACGCCAACAACGAGCGCAGCCGGACTGACCAGATTGACGCGCTTCTGTGCGCTTTGCCAGTCAGACGCCTTTAAGCGTCACGCGCCCTATGCGGGCCGGACTAGGCGTTAAAGGCATGTCAGATGCCGATGCCGAATGTCGTTGATACGACAGCGATGTTCTCCTGCGTGCGATCCAGAAGATATTCAGCCCGGTCGACCAAACAGAGAGCTTCCCCAAAATAACCATCTCCAGATGTAGCTAATCCGTCGTCGCCTCGCGTAGAGTAAGGGTCGATGACTTCAGCAATGTCTTTCGTGCGCTCACCGATGTCACTAAGGCGCCGGCAAAGTTGATCCAGCCTGTCCATTAATTCCTTTGCAGGTGCCGGACAGGTCGTTGGTTGGCACGATGTTGCTGTGTCTAATGTCATACATGTCTCCATACGAAAAAGCCCACGCATAGAAGCGCAGGGGCCATCAGTGGCGATGATTAGGAAGCGGGCCAGCGTCCAGATGCTAGGATTGGCGGGGCCTTGCGATTGGGTGCCGCAACGGTACTTGGTAATCAAGCAAGCCCGGTGAAGATTTCACTCTTCGCCCTACTGCCCCGTGAATCAATAAGGCGGGTCCTGTGATCGGGCGCACCTTCGTATTATGCCCTGCTTATACCAAAAGCGTGAATCCTGCAAGGGTTTATGGCTTTAGCCCGTATTCCTGCGCTAACCAGTCTAGTCCGTCGCGGATTCTGTACCTGGCAGCGTTGCGTTGCGCGCGATTCGGCCACAGGCGGGATAGCGATTGATTCCGGTGCTCCAAGACCAGTCGAACTGACCTGTTCTGATCCGGGCACATGCGATTACCGATTCGAGCGACGCGGTTGAGACAGTCAATCTGATAGCATTGTGCCATATCCGGGGAACCCGACATGTGCACCCGCTCCACGATCTCATGGCTCTGCCCTCCATGACAGGCATCCAAGTCCCCTTGATAGATGCTTGCTGCTTGCGCATGGACAGGATCCAGAAACGGTGCTGACGCTTTATGCTGTTTGACGACAAGGCCCTCTAGGGCGCGCGCGCAGGCGACCCTGCGCATTCTGGCCCCATCCATAGTCCCTTGCTCCAAATCGCGCTCGGCGAAGCGCTCGGAGCGAAATTTGAAATGTTCGCGCGCCTCTGCGGTCAGTGACGCCTCGGCAGCGATCATAATCGGACTTAGCACAGGCTTTGTGAGCCGTTGTCTGCGTTTTCGTTTAGCCATCATCCCTCACCGATGTCATCATAGTAAGTCCCTTGGATGCGATCCAATTCAGAGCGCGCTTCATCAAGTGAGAAGCGTCGGTATCTGCTCCCTGCCGTGAAAGATGTCATCAGGAATATGATCGCACCGACCCACTCGAAGGCTGCGAGATCAAGACGCCATGACAATGCTATGATTATGAGCGCGATTAGAAGGGTTACAGCGTCCTTTACGATGCTCTCACCCACCCTCTCGTGAATGACGATGAAGTGTTGTTTTTGCATTTTCTATCCTACTCTCTCACCCATATTTTCGTGGTCGCTCGTTCATCATGTCGGACGCAGATAATTTCCGTCGCGACAGCGCCTCAATCTCTGCCGCAATCCTTAGTCCGTCCCGTGGCGTGAATGACGCTTGATGTTGTTGTTCTGCGCCCAAGCAGATTCGAACAAAGCGACCGTTTTCCTCCACGGCCAGACCGCCGCCGTCATGAATTGTCGCACCTTGGACAAAGAAGGGCTCGTCCTCATCGCGCGCCGCCGTGTTGGTCAGGCCCGTCTGGTGCTTGTCGTAGATGCTCATGATTGCGGCTCCTGATTGATGCGCTGCCAGTGGCCTTCGAAGACCTCGCGGCGAAGATCTCCAAACGAGATGCCCCATGTTGCCTGAACCCCGGACCGGACGGCGTTGCTGGATATGTTCAGCATTCGTCCGACATCGCTTGACGTCATCAGCGGGTTTTCGATCAGCACCATTTGGACCTGTTGCGCCCGGTTCATGCAGCCACTCTCCGGTTTTCGCGCATCTGAGCCGCCCGCCTCTTGCGGTCCCCACCCACAAGGCCGACCAGCTCCGGCAGATAATGCCGCATGAAGGCTGTGACCGTCCTGTCCGTGAACCCGTACGGCTCCAACGCCTCGAAGGGCGTTCCCCCATCTGCGATCCAATCCAGAACAAAGCCCACCCGGTGCGCGTTCGAATCCAGCAGGCTTTGGCGTTTATTCCCGGTGCGCCGGATTGGCGTGACATGGGACGGTACAGCCCGCAATGGCGTGTCAACCTTCGCTTCGCTTGCCAGCTTGGCATAGGCCCGAAAAACATGATTGAGCGGCTTGTCGTAATCCTGGCCGCGCAGGGGCAGCCCATTCAGCACCGCATGATGACGTCCGACCGAGTTGATGGCGGTCGTGTGATCCCGATCGCCAATGAAACGGCCAATGCGCGGGTAGGACCAGCCCAACTCCGTCCGTAGCCGGTAAGCCAGCGCATGACGCGGCGCGCACTGATAGGTGTAGGTTTCCGATCCGCATATTTCCCGCGCAGACACACCATAGGCCGATACGATTTCGTTCAGGATAGCGGCGGCGGTCATGCGGCCTCGCTTTCCATTGTGGACACTTGGGGGGCGATGGACCGCAGGCGCGCGATTTCCTCATGGGCAATGATCAGCTCAGCAGCCAATCTATCTAACTCTTGATGAAGCTGGGTTCTAGACAAGCCGCCCGGCAGCGGTTTTTCGGTTCTCTCAAGACCACGGGCATGTGCTGGAATGCGCCTGATAAAACCCCGATTGATCAGACTATCCAGACGGTAGTGAATTAACGATTTGCACGAAACCTCGGTCGCTCGCATCATCTCCAGGTAAGTCGGGGCGCGACCGTTACTCTCGATATAGCGCTCGATGAAATCCAGAAGTTCGCGTTGTTTTTGGGTCATGCTGCGTCTTTCTCGGATTCGTTGGCGGGTATGGGCCGGATCGGGCCTATTGATATGTCCATCGCTGAAAGCATCGGTCCATATCGGCGTCTGATTTCTCGGTCGAAGAACGGCGTTGGCGGATGAACGACACGGCCTTCGTAAGTGACATTTCCGGGCGAAAGCCATGCGATCCAAGGCCCAATTAACCCCGCGTCGATCATGTCGTCGTAAACTTCGGCGGCCACCGGGTCAGTCGGTCTGACATTGCTGGGATAGCGTTGGGACTCATGAGGTTTTGCCGATAGCCATTCGCGCTGCGCCAACCATGTCCAAGCGAACATGTTGCGCGGCGGGGCATCCATGCCGTCAAGCGCGGCCATCACGGCTTGGCGGTCGGGGTCGTCCAGCCCATCCCACTCGTGTTTCGCCTTGTCCTTGCGGGACGGCTGGACGTGCGGGAACGCTTTCCAGAAATCATCAAACAAAAGGTCGGTCGGTCGGTCGGTCGATTGCGGCGGCTTGTCGGACTGACTGACTGACTTAGATAGAGAGGAGTCAGGGTTACTCTGGCTATTATCTAAGTCAGCACCAGCACCAGCACCAGCTTCCGCGCGCGTGTAGGGATTTTGACCTTCATTGTTTTCATTGGTTTTTTTCGGCGTTTCCCCCTGCCCTGCGGGCAACCCATTTTTTCTGTTTCGGTCTGCCTTGCGGGAAGATAGACGCTGCGCCTTCTCCCATTCGGCCGTCAGCCGTTTATGCTTCCATCGCCCGTTTTCGACGGTGAAAAAGGGTTCGAGATGTGGCCTCAAAGCCTTCCATTTCTTCTGCGTGATTGAGAGCGTATTGCGCAGGAACATGTCGTCATCAGGCAGGTCTGCGCTACCCATTCGCCACGCTTTCATGAGCAGCAGGAAATAGGCCCCGTGATGTTCCAGTTCCAAATGGGTTGTGTCGGCTAGATAGGCGTCCGTCCAAACTGGAAGCATATCCGTGCGTCTATCGGTCATGCCGCCGCCCTCCCTGTCCATTGGACCGGGGCCTTGATCGGCAAGTCCATCAGGCCTTCTGCTTTCAGAACGATCAGAACGGCCTCTAGCGATGCACAGACTGAAACAGGCGCGCCCATGGCGATCAGTTCGGCATGAACCTGCTTTTGCAACTTGGACAGCGATCCCGTTCCAGCCTTCAATTCAATGAACAGCACCCGACCGCCAGGCATCATGATCTGAAAATCCGGCCATCCGGGTTTCAGCCCCATGCGCTTCAACTTGGATCCCACATGCAGCTTTCGGTTCTCACCTGCAGGGAAATGCGTCCACGGAATACCGCGTCGATCCAGATGAAGGGCAAAGGCCCCTGCAACCGTTTTCGTTAGAAGATATTCGGGGTTCTGACGCCAACTCATGACGCACCTCGCCTCATAACCGCCCGCCACGCAGCTTCCGCTCTAATCAGGTCCGCCGTAGCTCTGATGTTGCACCGGTAGGACTGACCCTTCGCCTTGTCGTCATTGCGCATGACGGCATCGTGATAATCCCGGCAGGCCGCATTCCGTCGCTTCCTGGCCTCTCGTACTGGCGCCCATGCGCGAAACAATGGACCATAGGGGTGGTCGTCTCGGATGCGTTCAACGGCGCTCACGCGGCGTCTCCGTCCATTCTCTGGATCAGAGCCTCACGCTCGCCTGTCAGGCGGTTAATCAAGCCCTCAAGCTTGAGGATGGCGTGATGACGCCCCTTTGCTCTGTGCTTGATGATCGAAGCCCGGTGCAGGGCAAGGTCAAAGTCGATCTGTGCGATGCGGTCGGCGGGGGTCATCGGCGCATCCAATCATCAAGCTCTTCGCCATCCTTCGGGCGCACGACATCGGCCAGCCAAATCAGTCCGTCCGACGTTCGCAGGAGAAAGCGCGCCAAGCGGCGACGTAAGCGTTTCACAACATGGCTCTCAATTGTGCGGACCGTGCGCGATTGCGCGCAATCCGGTCGGCTAGGTCATCATCCATCGCCTGCACGATCTTCCTGCCAAGACTGAAACTCGGCTCAGTCTCACCAGAACGATAGGACGCGCATGTGCGCTCCCCTATGGCAATGCCATGGACGGAGAGCCCGTCCGCCATGGCTCTGGCACTAGGCCAATGGTCTCGACATTGCGCGGAAAAGTCCGCCGGTGCGGAAGTCCGCAGATATTGCGCGGAATGTTGCGTGGTCATCGTCAGTGCATCCATGTCAGTAATCCAGACATGGCGAGTGAGACAGGAAAGACGACCGCGCCCCGGCGGGTGAGAATGCAAGGGCAAGTCGTAGAGCTCTCGGACCATAGAAAGCGTCCGCTGACATGGACGCAGAGAAACAGGGTCGATGCGCAGAGCATCCGGCTCTACCACGAACGCTGGCCGGGCGGGCAAAAGCCGTCCGGCGGCGGCGCTTGATATGAAGGCAATGCGTCATGAGCGGGCAACAAGTCCGATCTTCGACCTCGCTCCGAGCAAGTGTCCCGCGCCGCATTCCTTAAGGATTTGCCGAACGCGCTCGCTAGAAAGTTCCCACGGCATGCCGCACTCGGCAAGCGTCAGCCCGCTTTCGCGTAGCGCCACAATATCGCTCTCGCGGTCAAGAGAACATCTATCGCAAATAGCTGACGCTGGCGAATGCAATCTGTTTTCCCCGCATTCCGTGCAGGCCTTGTTAACGCCTTCGGCATTGAGCTTCCGCATCCGCTCGGCGGCGCGCTCGGCGTGTGCCTTCTTGAACTCCGGGTCGGTATGGAGCTTCCGCATCCGCTCGGCGTTGGCCTTCTTGAACTCCGGGTCGGTATGGAGCTTCCGCATCCGCTCGGCGGCGCGCTCGGCGTGTGCCTTCTTGAACTCCGGGTCGGCATTGAGCTTCCGCATCCGCTCGGCGTTGGCCTTCTTGAACTCCGGGTCGGTATGGAGCTTCCGCATCCGCTCGGCGTTGGCCTTCTTGAACTCCGGGTCGGTATGGAGCTTCCGCATCCGCTCGGCGTTGGCCTTCTTGAACTCCGGGTCGGTATGGAGCTTCCGCATCCGCTCGGCGGCGCGCTCGGCGTGTGCCTTCTTGAACTCCGGGTCGGCATTGAGCTTCCGCATCCGCTCGGCGTGTGCCGACAGGTCGGAGCAATGCCGACATGGACCTCGCTGCCCGAGCGTCAAGCACGGTGAACCCTCAGGCTGCTTGCAAATCTTTCGTCGCTGCACACCCACGTCAGCGACCCCCGCCAAACGCACGGGCATGACGCGCATTCTGCACCATCCTGACGCACCACAGCACCTGTACGCAGAACAGCGCCCACAGCAGCGACATGACGCCGGAATAGACCAGGCCATGCGCGAGCAACCAGACGCCGCCATAGACGCTTGCGCCAGCCGACAGGGCCAGCGCGGCCTTGAAGGCGCGGAGCCAATAGGCGCATATGAAGCGGGCGAGGGTCACGAAGCGGCACACATCGCTGCCCGGATGACCAGCGGCTTACCAAGCGCCGCGCTCACGCCGTAGCCCCATCGGTGGCGGCGGGGGCGTGATGCCGCATGTAGTCGCGAAGGCGCTCCAAGGACTGCACAGTGACGTTCTCGCCACGCTGCACTTTGTGAACGAAGTTCGGATTGCGCATTGCGCGCTTTCCAAGCTCCGTTGCATTCAATCCGGTCGCCTCAAGGTAGCTGGCAACTTCGTCCTGCACGATCTGAAACAAGGTCATGCAAGGGTGATAATAGCAAAAGCACTATTATGCAATAGCACAATTCCTTTTCGACTGCCTTGCGCGATCGGCCGATAACGGGGCGTGCGTAGAATCAAGACAGATGGGTTGGAGGGTGAGCGGCTTGCGTTGGTCGAGGCAGCCAACGCGCGCGGTAAAAACCTCAAAGAGCTTTCACTGAAGCTGGGTAGAAATCACTCGTATCTCTACCAGTTCGTCAAGCGCCACGCGCCGGCCCACCTTACAGCTGAAGATGCCAGCGCCCTGGGCAAGTGGCTAATGGTGGATCCATCCAGCCTGTCTGCCAACTACGTATCTAGCCTGCTATTGGCGGAAAGCGCTCCTGCAAAGAAGCCCATCCCCATCGTCGGCTACATCGGCGCGGGTGATGAGGTGCAGTTCGTGGACAGCTACGCCAAGGGCGACGGCATGGACGAGGTGACGGTGGAGGGCTACTATTCCCCGTCCGCTGTGGGAGCCGTGATACGCGGTCATTCCATGCGAGACCGCAACCTGTTCGACGAGGATCTCTTGATCTGGGACGACACGCGGCCCGACATTGAAGCTTTCGTCGGTAAGCGCGCCTGCGTGGTCAAGCTGGCCGACGAGCGCATTATGGTGAAGCAGGTCGTGCATGGCGCGGAACCGGGCCTCTACACCCTGCTATCGTCCAACTATCCGCCTATCGAGGACGTGGCGCTACTCTGGTGCGCCAAGATCAAACTGGTTTTGCAGCGGGGGGATTGAGGATGGAGCCAGTCGCGTTCGGATTGGCGCTGGGTGGATATGGGACAATATCAGCCCTACTCTTTCGTAGTGCCGACGAGCATCCGGCTCATACGCAATCTCTATGTTTATTCATCGCGCTCTTTGCTACAGTAGCGACGTTAATATGCACGATAAACACGGGGATTGATGCGTATCATCGCAACAACCTTCGGCCAGAATGGTACTCCCCACTTAAAGCAAGCGAAGCCGATCAGGTGAAGATAGATAGACTTACTGAACAGGTACGTTTTCAGGGATCACTCCTACTCATTTTTCTCACAATCACTCTTACAGCTCTTTTCGCCATGTGGCGCGCGGAGCTTGCTATGCGAGATGATTCCGCCAGCCCCACAACCGCAGATGAAACCTAGCGTGTAAAAGGCCAGTATCGCCGTCAATTCATCGCCTCCCAGCCCGCCACGTGCGGGCTTTTTCATAGGATAGCAGAAAGAATAGCATCACGATAGCAAAATAGCTATTGACCATAATAGGACATATGCTATCTACATCCTCATAGCCAATGACGGCAATGGAGGATGGCATGGATTTCAAATTCGAAAATATCGCGATGCCCGCAATTAAGTCGGGCAGAAAAGAAGCTCCCGAAACGACGAAGTTTAAAGAGGCTATCTCAAGTCTATCGGTTGGCGGTCCAGCCATCACTGCTTCGCCTGACCCCAAGTCCCCTTTGAAGAATCTGCGAACTTCCGCCTTGCTGCGAAAGCGCATGGCCGCTTGTGCCCTTGGCGTCGGTGGCAAGGGCGCTTTCGCAATCCGCACGCTCGATGACGGTCGCGTTGGTGTGTGGCGCGTCAAAGAAGACCCGTCCGCATGACCGGCCTCACACATGACCTTTACCTGATCCAGTTCGAAGCGGACGGGTCTTACACGAAGCCGTGGCAGGCAGAGTGCGAAACGCCCACGTCGCTGGATGACGTGGCTCGCGAGCTGTCCGAGTGCGATGGAATGCGCCTTCTGCGCGTCACCCAAATCTGCCCGGATCACACGAACCGTGACGTGACCGAGGAAGCGCTTGAGGCTTTCGTTCAGCGCTTCCGCGACTGGACGGCGAGCGAGATCATAAAGAGATGCGCGCAAATCGACGGGCGCTCCACCACAGGCGAATGGACATACGGTCCCGGCTATATCGGTCTGATGGCCGAGGCGCTTGAGGCCTATGCCGACGCACTCCCTCTGTCCGCGGATGACCGCGCCGCTGCGAAGGCTGATGCTTGGCGCGATGAAGCCAAGATGGAGGTCGCGTGATGACGGCCTTTGACGCCGCCATACACGAGCCTCGCGGTGATCTGATGGATGATCTGTTCGAGGCGCTAGTCAAGCATGAAGACGCGGCAAGGGCCACAGGGCAATCCTGTGAGGACGGCGAGGGTTGCTGCGACCTCTACCTGCGGGACGATCCACACCTGCACGCCCTGCGCCGGATCGCCAATGAGCTTCATGATGAATTTAAGGCGAGGGCTGCGTGATGGCTGATACCTTACACATCACTAAATCAGATTTAGACGAGAACGGCTTCTACAAAGAAGACTCAATCGACTTCGACGGACACATTCGCATCGCCGCGAACCTTGGCTATGTCCGGTTTAAGTTCTCCATTCGAGCAAATCTCAGCATTCAAGCTGACGCTGGATCGGGCATCAAGGCTGGAGGGGGCATCGAGGCTGGATGGGGCATCAAGGCTGGATGGGGCATCGAGGCTGGAGAGGGCATCGAGGCTGGATGGGGCATCGAGGCTGGATGGGGCATCGAGGCTGGATGGGGCATCAAGGCTGGATCGGGCATCAAGGCTGGAGAGGGCATCGAGGCTGGAGAGGGCATCGAGGCTGGATGGGGCATCGAGGCTGGATGGGGCATCGAGGCTGGATGGGGCATCAAGGCTGGATCGGGCATCGAGGCTGGATGGGGCATCAAGGCTGGATGGGGCATCAAGGCTGGATGGGGCATCGAGGCTGGATGGGGCATCAAGGCTGGATCGGGCATCGAGGCTGGATGGGGCATCGAGGCTGGATGGGGCATCAAGGCTGGATCGGGCATCAAGGCTGGAGAGGGCATCGAGGCTGGATCGGGCATCAAGGCTGGAGAGGGCATCGAGGCTGGAGAGGGCATCTTCGCGAAAACCGTCACGGCTGCATACAACATCTTTGCTGGGGTATCGACTTACATCGACGCGCGCGGTGCTAATAAGCTTGTTGCCGCCCAAGTCCTGAGCGGAAATCTTGCCTACGGCCTACATGAGCCGTCCGCTCAGCTTATCGATGGCATTCCAACAATTCTTGGTAAATGGCGGAAGAAAGGTGACATTGAGTACTGCAAGGGGTTTCGCTGTCCTGACGATAGCGACGATCTGAGAGCAAAAGGCAATGCCTGCTTTGTGGCACGAAGGGGCGATGTTTATTCGCATGGCCGCAAGTTACGCGAGGCCGTCAATGATCTTGAATATAAGCTTCTGTGCAACGCTAACGTCCCTGAAGTTGCGGCGCTCATCATTCAGGAAGGTGTGGTCACTCTCCAGCAGTGGCGCGCTATAACGCGGGCGTGTGCATACGGAACCGCGTTGCACTTGGGCCTGTCTGTCGATGACCTCCCTGAGAGCATGTCTATTCAAGACAGTTTTGAAAAGTGCGCCGGAACAGGCTTCGGAAATACGTACCGAAGGGCGCTTCTGGATGCTGGCTATGTCCCGGCTGAGGTGGCCGCATGACCTCCCCATACCCTTCCCCGATTGGCGCCGCGCCTTCCTCTGCGCGCGCCACAGACCAGGACGTGTCTTCCCGTGCGTCCGGGTCTGACCGGGTGGCCGCGATGCTCGGTTCCGTCGATTACCACAAGCGCACACGGCCCCGCATGTCACGCGCGTTTCTGTGTGTGCGGAGGACGACGCTGTGAGTGCGCCTGTGATCGATAAACCCGGCGTCTATGACATTGATATGGGTACCTATCATTCGGACTGTGCGTGGCTTCCCAGCCTGTCCAGTGGCGATCTCGTTGCTATCAGCAAGAACCCAGCGAAATGGTACGCCTATCACTGGTCGAACCCTAAGCGGTTCAAGAGGCCGGAAACCGACGCGCTCCGCATTGGGAAAGCCGCCCATGCTCTTGTAACAGGGGGCGAAGACTTCAAAGAACATTACGCGATCCGCCCAGCCCGTTTCACAGACTGGAAAACGAAAGCTTCAAAAGCTTGGCGCGATAAACGCGAGGGCGATGGGATAACAGTTATAACCATCGAGCAAATGCGCCTGATAAAAGGGATGGCGCGCGCACTCAAATCGTCCCCTGAGGCGATGCAGATCTTCGAGGTCGGCAGACCAGAGCAGAGCCTGTTCTGGGAAAGCCAAGGGGTTGTCTTAAAGGCCCGTCCTGACGTGATCCCAATCCAAGATGCACGGATCATCTGCGACTACAAAACCGTGGCCAGCGTCGAACCTCGAAAGCTGATGCGTGCCATTCTGGATTTCGGATGGGCGCAAAAGCTGGCCAATGTCACGGCAGGTATGATTGCGACGGTTCCGACAGGTGCAGCTGGGTTTGAGGACTTCGATTTTGTTCTGATCTGTCAGGAGAAGTCGCCTCCGTTCGAGGTCGTCTGTGTGACGATTCCGCACACGCATATTGCTGACCTTATGCGGCTGAACGAAGCCGCCGTAGCTGAGTTCATCAAGTCGCGCGAAGATGGTTTCTGGCGCGGCGCAAACGACGGCTTTGTCGAATACCATGATGAAGAATGGAAGCTGGCCAGCATGGCGAGCCGATATGGCGGGCTGAACGGACTGCCAGGATATAAAGATCATTTCAGAAAGGATGCGGCATGACCGAGATTATTGAGACGAAGACCGAACTGCCTGCAAAGGCTGACATCGCCACAGGCGGCAAGATGGGCGCGCTTATTCCGCAAGGTGTGGATGAGACTTTCCGGTTGGCAGAAGGCCTTGTGATGGGCGGCGGAGCGCCAAAGGGCATGAACAAGATGCAGGCCTTCACGGCTATTGCGAAAGGCTTAGAGGTTGGCTTTGCGCCGATGCAGGCGCTTGCGACTATTGCGAGCATCAACGGGCGCCTGTCCATCTATGGCGATGGCCTTATCGCGATTGCCCGGCGCGGCGGAAATCGGGTCAAGGAGACCCTTGAAGGTAATGCCGACGCGCGTATCGCGACCTGCACCATTACGCGTGCCGATACGGGCGAGGTCATCACACGCTCATTCTCTGTTCAAGACGCCAAGCGAGCGAAGCTTTGGCAGAAGCCGGGTCCATGGTCGCAATATCCAGATCGGATGCTTGCCGCCCGCGCCCGTGCCTTTGCAATCCGCGACGGCCTCGCTGACAAGCTGTTCGGACTGCACGTCGCAGAAGAAGTCCAGGATATTCCGCAAGAAGCTGCCGTATCGCCGTCAGACCCGCCAGAGAGCGTGTCACGCTTGCAGCGCCGCCTTGGCACGGCAGGAGCGCCTGACGACGCCAGCGGCGCGCATGACGACAAGCAGGATCGTCTATCCGAGGCTATGGCGCTGATGGAAGACGCGATGACGCCTGACGGAGTTGCTCAGCATGTCGATCATGCCGTGGAGGACGACGACCCGTCCGGCGACTTTGACGACGACTTCAACCCGCGCGACCCCGCGGATCAACAAGGGCGAGCCGCATAGGAGAGATTGATGGAAACCTTCACGATAAGCGATCCAGTCTGTGAGCCAATCCTTCTGGCCGATACCAAGACGTTTCTGCGTCTCGACACAGATGACCATGACAGCTTTCTTAAATACGCAATCGCTGAACATCGAGACGCTTTAGAAAAGCATCTTGGTATTGTGATGGGCAACCGTCATTGCGGTGTTGAGGGCTACGTTGACGGAGAGGCGAGGCTTCCACACTGGCCGATTTCACAGGTGGAAAGTGTCAAGGTTGATCTTGAACCCGATACTGCGGCCACGATCGACATGGGAGCACGGCCCTGCACTATTAGCGTGAAGGGGACCGGAGTGGTAACTGTGAGATATACCGCTGGCTACGGAACGTGTCCAAGCGACATCCCGGCGCCTCTTAGGCAGGCCATGCTGTTGCTAGTCGCGCGAGCGTATGAACGTCGTTGCTCTGCCCCGGCGGTCATGCCGCTAATGGTCGACGCATTGACAATGCCTTACCGCGTGGTGTCCTGATGACCCGCCTCTGCACAGACTGCGGCAAGCGTGACGGTCGTCTGATCGTCCACACCGCCAAGCCAGCACCGGGGCGCTGTTCGCGCTGCGCCGAAGAAACAGAGGTCCGGCCCTCGGACTGTTACCGTGAAGAGATGGGAGACGTGGGATGAGTGACGTAACCTATGAAATCATTGCGACGGTTCACAATGGCAACTTCAGCGCTTTCACCGTCACGGAGAGTGGCGATGATGATGGCTCAATTGTGCTGCGATGCGGCGACGTTGAGATTTACGTGTCAGATGGAAGCATTGCCGACCTGAAGGCAGCAATCGACCGCATTCTGGCGGAAAGAGAGGCGGCGTGAAATCCCGCCACCGCAAAGCCATGCGCGCCAAAAGGCGGGGCCGCGACGACATGACCCGCGCATACGGGTCAGACACGCGCACAATGGAGCTTGCCCGCACGCTGGACGCGCTGCGGGCTGAGCGGAAGGAGGGTGGGTAGATGGATAGCTTCCCGATACCAGAAGCCGCATTCGATGAGGACGCGATCATTCTGGCCAAAAAGGGCGCGGGCAAGACTGTCCTTGCCAAAGATTTGGTCGAGCGATCCTTGGATGCTGGCGAACGCACGCTCATCATCGACCCCAAAGGGGACTGGTGGGGCCTGAAATCCAGCGCAGACGGCAAGTCGGACGGCTATCCCGTCGCGGTTTTTGGTGGGCAGCATGGTGACATGGAGTTCACTCCGTCCAATGCGGAGCCGTTGGCGAGGATGTTGGCCAATGACAATCTCCCATCCATCATCGACACGTCTTCGCTGACACTTAAAGAGCGTGGCGCGGCACTAACGTCATTCTACCGCGCGCTTTACCGCCACAATCGGCAGTCCCTCTTTCTTGTCCAAGATGAGGTTCACCAGCTAGCCCCGCAAACGCCGTCGGGAACGGAGGCGTATGAGTTGAAGGAAATCATCAGCACGATCGTCACTCTTGGACGGCAGCGCGGTTTCCGCCTCCTGTCCATCTGCCAGCGCGTGCAATTGGTGGACAAGACGCTGGTGACGCAGGCGGACACGCTGATCGCCATGCGCTTGGTCCACAAACGCGACAAAGCTCCTGCGCTCGACTGGTTTTCCGGTAATGCACCTGACGAGTTCGTCGCGTTGGCTAAGGAGAAGATGGGAAGGCTGGACGTTGGGCAAGCCTTAGTCGGTTGCGCAAACCTAGAACTTTTCGACTTGGTTCGCGTCCCGATGAACCGGACATTCGACAGCAGCGCGACACCGAAGCGAGGCGAGGTCCAGATAGAGCCGAGCACGCTTGCGACGGCTGACCTCTCCGCTGTGCGCGAAGCGCTGCAGGCGAATGATGCGGAGCCGGAGGTCGCGCTATCGCCAGACTTCAGTAAAGACATTGCCCGCCAGATCTCAGATGCCCGAAAGGAGGGGTACGCGAAAGGGTTTGCCGAGGCTGAGCGCGGCAAGGACAAGGCACACACAGATGGAATTGCTCTAGGGTGGCGCCAAGCGCGAGATGCCATGCACGGCGCTCTGGATAGGCTTAAGCCGGAAAAGGCTCCCGCCTTGCCTCCATCAAAGAAAGGGCCCGCCCCCGCCGTAACCGAAAACAGGCCCCGCGCTGCGTCGAAGAACGCGCTGCCGGGCATTACCTTCACAGGCCCGCAACGACGCGTCGTAGACGCCATTTCGTTCTGGCGAGGGTTTGGTTTCGACACTCCATCCCGGGCGCAAGTGGCCTTCGTGGCGCGCTACACATACGGCGGCAGCAGCCTCAAAGCTGCGCTGAGCAGTCTTAGAAAGATCGATGTCGTCAACTACCCTCAACCTGACCATGTTTCCCTGGGGCTTGATTGGCCAGTTCCGCAAGCCAGTTTCGATAGGCTTACGAGTGAGTTAAGTGGACCCCAATCCAAGGCCCTAAAACCCCTCCTGTCAGGCGACACCCTGTCCCGCGCAGAGCTGGCTGAGGCTACAGGCTATGAAAATGGCGGCAGCAGCTTAAAGGCCGCACTGTCTTCGCTCCGCACACTTGGCCTTATAGACTACCCATCCCCAGGATGCGTCACGGCTGAGCCGTGGCTTGTCGCGCTCCACCAAGCAGAGACAGCGCCATGACAGCCAACGCACAGTCACTGACGGGGGTGCGATAATGCCCGCCGTCCAGCCATCGCCAGACTTCCTCTACGACACGGAGGTCGCCACCAAATACGGCTTGCCGATCCGGGACTTGCGGGCCGTGCTTGACAAGCACCGCCTGGCCTACCGGATCGGTCGCGGACGAAGGCGCGTTCTCAAGTCTGATCTTCGTTCCCTTATCAACATCCTCAAGGCGGAATCGCCATGCCTCTCAAAATCTCAAAACGACAAGGGTCCGGTATCTACCGCATCAGGGGAACCGTCTACGGAGAACGTGTCGATCAAAGCGCTCGAACTCGCTCGAAAGTCGAGGCAAAGCGTGAAGCAAAACGCATCGAAACCGAAATCACGGCCCGCCACTTCGCGCCACCAGAGCCAGACCCGGAACCCGAAGGTTATACCTTTGCGGATGCCGTCGTCAGCTACCTAGAGAGCGGCAGGGGCGCACCCTATGACCTTGAGCCTGTCATCATGCTCCTAGCGGACGAGCCATTGGACGCGATCACGCAGGGCACGATCGATAAGAAGGCCATCGAGGGATGGCCGGACGCGAAGATATCGACACGGCTGCGCAGCTTCTACGCGCCTGTCAGCGCGATCCTGACTTATGCGCAGGGTGAGCGGATGATGGCTGACTATCGCATCAAAATGCCTAAGCCTGAAAAGTCCGCGGTTAATTGGCGTACGCCTGCGGAGGCGGAGGCGATAATCGAAGCGATGGGGCCACTAGGGCCGTTCACCACTTTTCTTTTTGGAACCGGTTGCCGGGTTGGCGAAGCCTGTGAGCTGCGCTGGCGTGACGTGTCGCCAGACGGCCAGCGGGTCACGTTTTGGGTCACGAAGTCCGTTTCTCGATCCTTCGATCTATGCCGTCGGACGCGCGCTGCCCTTCCCGCGCGCCGCGACCGCGATCATCACGTCTGGCTTAACAGTCGCGGACAGCCATGGTCACAGACAGGAACGCCGCCCGCCTATTCCGGCCCGCGCAACGCGATGTTGCGCGCCTGTCAGCGTCATGACCTGCCCCGCACGACACCGCACACGTCCCGCCACAGCTGGGCAAGCTGGCACTATGCGACTGTCGGCAAGACTATGGCGCTCATGGAGGATGGCGGCTGGGGTTCCTTGGCCCTCGTCCAGCGCTACACGCACCTTGGATCGGAGGATTTGAAGGATGAGGTGAAGCGGTTCGGGTGGCGCGATTTTGGGCAATCCTTGGGCAATGAAGACAAGCGAAAAGTCAGGTGATTGATATGAAACTGTTTATTTCCCAGATGCGCATCATTGGTAATGATGAGGTCGAGAGTTCAATTCTCTCTCGCGGCACCAGGTCTCCCTCAACGCTCGTTGATTTCTTAACTCCCTCTTACGGTTTGTCTGCAAAGGCTGATTTACGCAGATTGGCTGCTTTTGAGGACGCGAATGCTGTCTCTTGGACTCGATGACGGTGCGAATGCGCCAAGAACGGACCGTCGTGTCAGTGTGCGCCGTCGCGAAGATTTCTACTGGCTGCAACGCATGGCGGATGTGACGGGTGATGCCTGCATCGTCGTCGGTCGGAACGGCTACATCGACTACATCGACCCGAAAATCCTCGATGTGCTGGAAATCGAAGCCTCTGTCGTAACGGAGTGGGCCGAATTCTCAGACATGATCAGGCACATGTCCTTAAAAGGCTATTTCGGCCCCGGCGAACCGGAAATGTTCGAAGCCCTGATCAACGATATGCTTGCCAATCAGCGCTTGAAGCAGAACGAATCGACACAGCTCCTCAACGCGTTCACCCCGAACGGTCGCTTCGTCGACATCCGTATCAGCTATGGACGCGATGATGGCTATGTCATTCTGATGCGCGACAGCACGGAAATACAGCTCAGAGACAGGGCGCTGGATACGGCCCTTAAGGTCGGTCGTAGCGGCTACTGGTCGTACAATCTTGTCTCCGGCGAATTTCATGTCCGGGCAGATTCGCTCGCAACCCATTATGACCCAAAGACATTCGCAGCCATGCAGACGAAAGGGTTCATGGACGTCATTCATCCGGAAGATACCAAACGGGTTAGCGAGGCGATGGAACAATGCGTCGTTACACGCCAGTCCCATGGGATCGTCGTTCGGATCGTCGGTGACGATAAATCCATCATCTGGCTCAATGCTGACTTGATGCCCAATATGGATGAAGGTGGGCAGGTGCGTTCCCTGTCCTGCTTCTTTACAAATATTTCCGAACAGATTGAAACAGAAGAAGAATTGCGCGTTACGAAAGAAGACGCTGAAACCGCATTGAAGGCCAAGAATGCCTTTCTAGGCCGCCTCTCCCACGAAGTCCGAACGCCGATGAACGCCGTGATCGGCATGGCTGATGCGCTAGTGCACAATTATGACGATCCTGAACTCGCCCCGAAACTCTCCCTGATCCAGAATTCGGCTGAAAAGGTCATCCGGCTCGTCGATCGGACGCTGGAGCATGCCAAACTGGAAGATCAGGCGGTCGAAATCACACCTGTCCCGACGTCTGTCGCAGCGCTTTGCAAGTCCGCTTGCGCATCCTGGAACATGAAAGCGGCCGAAGGCGGAACGACACTGAACTGCGCACTTCATCCAAATGTGCCGGACCATATCATGCTCGACCCTCTCCGCTTCGAGCAATGTCTCAACAACCTCGTTTCGAACGCGCTGAAATTCGCGCAAGGTGGAACCGTCCAGGTCGCCATCACCGTGACAGGTGAACCGACACGTCAAAAGCTGATCCTTGCCGTGAAAGACACGGGCATCGGCATGGACGAAGCGGCTCTGAGCCGTATTTTCCTGCCCTTCAAACAGGCCGACAACACTATCACGGGGCGTTTCGGAGGCACGGGGCTAGGCTTGACGATCACCAAGGATCTCGTTGAGTTGATGGGCGGCAAGATCAGCGTATCGTCGAAGCCGTCGCAAGGAACGATGTTTGTCATCTCGCTGCCGCTCGTCCTGCCGAAGATGGCCACACCGCCCGCGCAACTTGAGAGCCGACCGGTCGCGCCAAGCCCTGCAAAAGTCGAGCCGCCCATTTCGCCTTTTGCACATCTACGGGTTCTGATTGTCGACGATAATGCCACCAACCACATGGTTGTCAGTTCCCTGCTCAGCAATGTCGTCGGTCATATCGATACCGCCCTGAATGGACAGGATGCGATCGATACGCTGGAGAAAAATGTCTACGACCTCGTCCTGATGGATATTCATATGCCTGTGATGGACGGCATCGAGGCAACGTTGGCCATTCGTAGCTCGGATACGCCTTATAAATCCGTCCCGATCATCGCCCTCACTGCCGACCCACAATATCAGCAATCCCGACTATGCCGGAATATCGGCATGAATTCTTCACTGGCAAAACCTATCAAATTGAGTGGGTTGCTTGAAGCTTTTGAGGAAGTTCTGTCATCAACGGCAAACGAGTCAGCAGCTGATCAGCACGCTGCGTGACGACGAAGGGCTCCCCAAACCCCTTTGGTTTACGGCTGACAATCCCGCATCATCAGGATAGGGTGCCGGTATGATCCGCTCCGCTCTCCTTGTCTCATCAATACTTACTCTTGGCGCATGTGGCCAAGCCATCGAACCCGCCTCTCCGTCGATCGCATCCGTCGACGGGTGGTGCTTTCATGGCGGGACGATCCATACGGCTGATGATCGTCAGCCTCAGGTCGAAGCTGTCGCCGTCATGGCTGGTGAGATTGTCCATGCAGGCCCTGCAACGGATGGCTGGTGCCCGGACGGTGCGTCTGATTACGATCTTAACGGATACGCGCTCTACCCAGGTCTGACCGATGCGCATGCTCACCTGATCGGAATTGGTCAGCGCGAGATGGAGCTCGACCTCAGCGCCGTCACTTCCATACGTGAACTTCAGGACGCTGTGAGAGGTGCAGCGGACACGCTTCCGGCAGGCGAGACGATCTATGGTCGGGGCTGGATCGAAACCCATTGGCCCGAAGGCCGCTTCCCGAACCGGGGTGATCTGGACGCTGTGACGGACCGTCATCCGGTCGTTCTGATCCGGTCCGATGGTCATGCCGCCGTGGTCAATAGCCTGGCCCTGAGTCGGTCATCCATCGTTGGGTCCACCGAAGCTCCCTTCGGCGGGGCGATCAATCTTGATGCCGATGGCAATCCGACAGGCATGCTGATCGATACGGCAATGGGACTGACGGATGATCTGGTTCCCGATGCAACGGCGGAAAACAAGGCCGAAGCTTACCGGCTCGGTTCCGATGTCTATGTCAGCCGGGGCTGGACCAATATCCACAATATGAGCGTGCCGCAGGATGATGTGGAACTGATCAACCGGCTCGCCAATGACGGCGACATCAAGCTGCGTGTTTACAATGCTGTCGGCCTGCCTGACCGCCAGGCCAGCGAGCGGGTTAACCGGATGCGCGGTGGCATGTCGACAGAATCACCCTTCGTCACGACGCGTGCGGTCAAACTCTATGCTGACGGCGCGCTCGGATCCCGAGGTGCGGCACTGTTGGCACCCTACTCCGACGATCCGTCCAATACGGGCCTTATGACACTGGATCGGGACCGCGCAATGGCGACGTTCCAGGCCGCGCTTCGCAACGGCATTCAGATCAATACTCACGCGATTGGTGACAAGGGCAACAAGGCCGTGCTCGACTGGTATGAGGAGGTCTTTAATTCCGTTCCACGCGGCGACTGGGCCGTGCCCAATCCGCGCTGGCGTATCGAACATAGTCAGATACTGGATGTTTCGGATATTGAACGGTTCAACGCACTGGGCGTCATACCGTCCATGCAACCCAGCCACGCCATCGGCGACTTGCATTTCGCAGTCGATCGGTTGGGGCCGGACCGGCTGGGCGGGGCCTATGCCTGGCGCGCTCTGATCGATAGCGGGACGGTGATTGCGGGCGGGTCCGATGCACCTGTTGAAGTCGGCGATCCGCGGATAGAACTGCACGCGGCCATGAACCGGACGGATCTATCGGGCTATTCCAATGAAGACTGGAACGTCGATCAGCGCGTCACGCCACAGGAAGCCCTGAAGATGTTCACGCTCTGGCCGGCCTATGCCGCCTTTCAGGAAGACCGGCTTGGATCGATTACGGTTGGCAAACGGGCTGATTTATCCGTCTTCAACAAGGATATGCTGGATCCGGAGATCGCCCCGATGGATGCCGAACCGGTCATGACCATGGTGGACGGAAAGGTCGTCTGGGCGCGTTAGGGCCGAGGCGTCAGTCCCTGAAATTCTTGAATTGGACAGGTTGTTCAAGCCCCATATCTTTTACGAATTGAATGGCGGCCTGAAGGTCGTCGCGTTTTTTACCCGTGACCCTGAGTTCATCCCCCTGAATCGCGACTTGGACCTTCATCTTTGAGCCCTTGATCGCTTTGACGATCTGGCGCGCCATGTCGCGGTCGATCCCTTCTTTCACGGCGATCACCTGCCTGACACTCGCGCCCGCAGCCGGATCGACTTTCTGGTAGTCCAACTGCCCGGGCTCGATACCGCGCTTATGCAGGTGGCCGCGGATCAGCTCATGCATCTGTTTGAGCTTCAGATCATCATCCGCGAACACTTTGATGCCTTCATCCAAGGCCTCGACCGTGCTCTTGCTGCCCTTGAAATCGTAGCGTGTCCCGATTTCCCGGGTCACGTTTTGAACCGCATTGGCGATTTCGGCGCGATCGACTTCGCTGACAATATCGAATGAAGGCATGGCAGGTCTCCGGATCAGTCCGTCGACCTGATAGGTTCGGACCGGCCATTGCGCAACATCTTGGCGCGGATGGCGCTGATGATTGCACTATAGTCATCCGTCCAGACGCCGACGGTTTCACTGGGAATCCAGCGCGTCCATTCCCGATCTCCAGCGGTTGCGCGCTGCAACACGCTATCAGGACCGATCAGCAAACCGTTCGATTCTGTAGAATAGCTCGCGGCCTGTCCGGAAAATTCCGTCTCGATGAAACGGCTTGCCAGACCGGCATCCTCGGCCACCCGCACGACGACGGATGTGACATCCATCATCCGGTTTGAGGTATGAAAGAAAATCAAACCGTCATTGCTCAGTTTGGAGCGGTAAAGCGTCATCGCCTCCCGCGTAACGAGATGTGCTGGAATGGAGCCTGAGCTGAAGGCATCGATAATGATCATGTCCTGGGATCCATTGGCGAGACTGGCCAATGTCTGTCGGGCGTCGCCGACCCGGATATCGGCGCTAGGCGCGCAATCATCCAAAAAGCTGAACAGGTCCGGATTGCGCGCCATGGAAATGACGGCAGGATCGATCTCGAAATAGGTCCATCGATCACCTGATTGCTCATAACAGCTCAGTGCGCCCGCACCGAGACCGATCAACGCGACGGACATCCCCTCACCGGGTTTGCGGACCGCCGAAATGGCGCGGTCGAATGACCCGCCGGGAGCGTAATATGAGGCCGGACGCGTCCGGAACTCAGGAGCTCGAAGCTGGAAATTATGAACCGTATCACCGTGGATGAAGCTGTGCATTGGTCCGAGCGGCGTCATCTTCGCTTCTACGGACATGGTCGCGTAGAAACTACGATCACGATGGATAGTATCCTCATCAGCGCCCGGTTGGAACACTGCGGTGATGACAAGTGTCGCCAAGATAAGAATTGACTGAGCGCGCCGGATATTCAGCGGCAACGTTGCCGCGAATACGATCAGGGCGATGACGATCCCGCTCATGCGCGGCAGCCAGCCCAATGCGGGCAGAACGAATGCGGCGATTATCGCGACAAGCAGGAGACCCAGACTTTTGAAAACACCCCCCTGTGCTGGCCGCATCAGGCCGATATGAGCCGGGAGAATGAAGGCCGCCAGAAACAGGACGAGCGGATATTCAAATGTCGTCACAAATAGAAGCGGGGCGGCCAGTGCGTTGAATACGCCGCCCATGACACCGCCGAGCGACATCACGATATAGAACAGAGTCAGGCGTGACGTATCGGGACGGCTCTCGACCAGACAGGCATGGCAGTAAAGCGCGATAATCAAGAAGGAAGTCAGACAGATCGCGATAATCGTCAAAGCGCTCAGCACGGGTAAAAACATCACAAAAAGAGTTATTAGAACGACCCAGGGAATAAGCGGGCGAAGCTGAGCCGCGCGCAGCATCGGACGACGTGCAAAGACGATGACGAATGTCAGCAGATAGAGAGCAAGAGGCACGATCCAGAGCATTGGCACAGACGCGATATTGCTTGTCATGTGACTGGTAACGCCCAGCATCAGACTGGACGGGATGAAGCTGACCATCAGCCAGAAGAGGATACGCCGAAAGCTTAAGGTCTGTAATGACGCGGCCTTGATGTTAGCTGTGTCGAGGTTCGGCTTCAGCCTGGTCAAGGTCAGCAAGCCCGTGGCACCGATCAGAATGATCAATCCGACATATCCGAAGGTCCAAACAGACGTCTGCTCGCCCAACCGCAAGGCCGGTTCGATCAAGATCGGGTAGGCACACAGGATCAACAGGCTGGCAGCATTGGACGCGCTATAAAGAAAATACGGGTCTTTCGCATCAGCATGGTCCGTCAGGCTGAACCATTTCTGCAAGAGCGGTGCATTGGCTGACAATGCGAAAAACGGTGCGCCGACCGTGGCAGCAAACAATCCCAGCAACCAGAGCGTCGGCGTCCCGCTTTCCGGAACAGCGACCGATCCGATAGCGAGTGGCAGGAATGTCAGGCCGATCACGGTAATTGCGACATGCAAACCAATCTGCACTCGCAAGGACAGATAACGTGAACTCAAATGCGCATAAACATAGCCGCCCAGCAACATGGCCTGAAAGAAGACCATAGCGGTATTCCAGACATTCGACGCTCCACCCAGTAAAGGCAGGATCAGCTTGGTGAACATGGGCTGGACTGAAAACAGCAGGGTCGCCGACAGGAAGATTGTCGTCGTGAACATGATCGCCAGCAGGCTGGACGGAATACGCTTCACCGCTGTTACGGGCTGCGTCAGAATTTCGGCCATCAAGGTCTCCCGGTTTCGTTCCGGGAAATTTCATTAGGACTCTTGAAGGGTGCGCTAAGGTCTATGCTTACTCAAAACTTAGTGTCGTGACGCGAAGTATCGCTGAATATCGTTCCAGTCGGTTACACGGCGATACTCACTAACCGCTTGATTATGGGGCGCGTCGTAAAGAAGAGGTATACCCTGAAAGCCGTTGAAATGTTTAGGACTATCGTCGACGAGATAGTGGGTCCCCAGCACCTGCTTATAGCCGCAGAAGATGAAGAGTTGGCGCTCCAGAAAAGGGAAATGCCTGTCCAGCCAGTCGATTTTAGGCGCAATCGTATTCGGAAACTCCATGGCAGCTGTACAAATCGTAATCGCAAACCGTTCATTCAAATCTTCCAGGACCTCCCGGCAACCTTCCATGAGCGGCAGATCACGCATCAGCGACCCTTCCGCGACATGGGCGACCATCGCCTGTTTCTGATCGTCCGGAAGACAGCTCAGCAGGGACACGAAGCTCTCATTGTCATGGCTCGTGTCATAACGTTCATTGAGCCAGTCACAGAGATAGCTCCCTGTGTCAGCCATAACATGATCCATATCGACGGCGATCATGGGCCGTGACAGCAGATTTCTCTTGTCGTCGGACATGCAATCTCCAAAGAAAACGCCGCCCAGAAGAGGCGGCGTCCAATCATTCTGTCGGCTGTCTAGACCGTCTGGTTGGTATAGCCGCGCAGCTCTTTGCGCGCGACCTGCATCCGGTGAACCGCGTCAGGGCCGTCTGCATATCGCAAGGTACGCATCTGGATGAACATGCCCGCCAACGGTGTATCCTGACTGATGCCGACACCTCCATGCATTTGCATGGCCTCATCGATACATTTCAGGGCCACCTGAGGCGCCGCGACCTTGATCATCGAAATATAAGGTGCTGCCGCACGGTGATCACCCGTGTCCATCATGGAGGCCGCTTTCAGGCAAAGAAGGCGCGCCTGTTCGATACCGATCCGGCAATCGGCGATGATGTCGTAGTTTGCACCTAGCTTGGCAAGTGGCCGACCAAAGGCTTCGCGTGAGGTCGATCGCTTGCAGAGCAGTTCCAGCGCGCGCTCAGCCTGACCGATGGCACGCATGCAGTGGTGAATCCGGCCTGGGCCGAGACGGCCCTGACTAACTTCGAAGCCGCGCCCCTCACCGATGAGCAGCGCATCGGCTGGAATGCGGACATTTTCAAACTTCATATGAAGATGGCCGTGAGGGGCATCATCCTGACCGAAGATCGTCATGGCGCGCAGCTTGGTGATGCCCGGCAGGTTGGCTGGAACCACGAACATGGAATGCTGCTTGTGGCGGCGGGACCGATCGCCCCCCTTGGCTTCGGTGCGGGCCATCAGAATATAGACTTCGCAGCGCGGATCACCAGCACCGGACGACCAGTATTTCTCGCCATTCAAAACCCACTCGTTTCCGTCCTTGACGGCACTGAATTCCAGATTGGTCGCGTCGGAGCTGGCAACATCAGGCTCAGTCATCAGATAGGCCGAACGGACCTTCCCTTCCAGCATGGGCTTGAGCCAGCGTTCCTTATGTTCTTCCGTGCCATATTTTTCGAACACTTCCATATTGCCTGTGTCAGGCGCGGAGCAGTTGAAAACTTCCGGCGCGAGGTGACACCAGCCCATCTGTTCCGCCAGATGCGCATACTCCACAGTCGTCAGACCGAAGCCCTTATCAGATGCCGTCAAACCGGTCTTGGTTAGCCAGAAATTCCACAGACCCTTTGATTTCGCCTTGGCTTTCAGCGCCTCGAGCGTCTCAAGCTGCCATGGTGTGTGAGCCCAGCGATCCGCCGCGTTCTCCGTCTCATTATGCCATTTCTGCTCGATCGGCAGTATGTCATTCTGGACCATATCCCGGACTTCGTCCAAAATCGGTTTTAGGCGCTCGGTCACGCCGAGACACATCGCATCGCTCATCATTTTCTCCTAAAGTGTTCCTGTGTCGATCTTGTGCCGCGCCAGCGCGCCAAGGGCTTCGACTGACTTGTCCATGACTGCAAAGCGTTCGTCTTGCGTTTGACCGCGGACATATCTCGCATGAATTTGCTGAATGATTACAGCTAACCGCCAGATGCCGTAGACAAAATGGTAATGGATGTCGGACACGTCATAACCCGTCTTATCGCCGTAGCGGTCTGCGAATTCGCGGCGCGTCGGCATGCCGGACGCGGCCGAAGGCTGACGGATCATCATGTGCATGGGCGCGGGGTCGTCGGCCTGGATCCAGTAGGACAGCGTATTGCCCAAATCCATCAGCGGATCACCGATAGCGCAAATCTCCCAGTCCAGAAGCGCGGCAATCTTGCGCGGATCATCGGCCTTCAGGATCGCATTATCGACACGGTAGTCGCCATGGAGTACGCCAACATTGCCGCTCTCGGCAGGCATCTGGTCTTCGAGCCAGGCCTGAACATCTTCAAACCGCGTTATGCCGTCTGTCCACGCCTTGTCCCAGCGCTTGTTCCAACCCGTGATCTGGCGCTTCACATAGCCATCCGGCTTACCAAAATCATCAAGGCCGAGCGCTTTCCAATCAAGCGTATGGAGACGCGCCAGCGTATCGATAAAATTCTCACCCAGTTCCGCCGTATCGTCTTCTGACCAGTTCCAGTTGGGCGGTATAGTCTTGTGAATCAGCGGTCCATCGACCCGATCCATAACGTAGAACTCCTTGCCGATAATGCTCTCATCATCCGTATAGAAAACTGTGTTCGGAACCTGGTCGAATGCGGGCTTCAGATCTCGCATGATCCGGTATTCACGGAACATGTTATGCCCGGCTTTTGGGAGGGGGCCGAAAGGCGGTCGGCGCAGAACAAGGCGGCGGTCAGGGTAATCGATGGCGTAGGTCAGGTTGGAATTTCCGGAGGGGTATTGTGTGACCTGTGGCGATCCGGACAGGCCGTCCACATGGTCTTTCAGAACGGCATCAACAGCACCGATATCGAGGCCTTCGCCCTTCCGGACGGCAATCGTGGCATTTTCACCTGCCATTATAAAGTCGCTCCACCGTCGACGATCGTGCATTGCCCAGTATAGAAGCTGGCTTCGTCAGAAACCATGAACAGCACGGCGCCAACCATTTCATCCGGTTGCGCGAAACGTTTGATCGCCATCGTCATGTCGAGATATTTATCGACGCCAGGAGCGTTTTTCAGCGCAGACGCGAGCTTTGTATCGACAGGTCCCGGCAGTAGGGCATTGACGCGAACGCCCTGCCCCTTGCGATCATCGGAATATTCCTTAGCCATACCTTGCGTCATTGCGATCAGGGCAGCCTTGGTCATGCCGTAGACGACCCGTGCTTCCGTTGGCTGCAACCCATCGATCGACGCCACATTGACAACCGAACCGCCGCCATCACGTTTCAACATCGGATAAGCCTTACTGGTCAGGAAATAAGGACCACGCGTATTGACCTCAAAGGTCTTGTCATAAGCGGCTTCAGTACAGCTGTGAGCAGGACCGAAATGCGGATTGGTCGCACCGTTATTGATCAGAATGTCGAGTCGGCCATGATCTTTCTCGATCTCTGCGAGCACGCGGTCATGATGATCAAGTTCGCCCAGATGCAGTTCGGCAAAGCTGGCGGATCCGCCCTTGGCTTTGATATCGTCGGCAACCTTGGCGCAGTCTACCGGCTTACGCGATGTACAGATGACATGCGCACCCTGTTCGGCCAGGCCATGCGCAATAGCTTCGCCAATGCCGCGTGAAGCCCCGGCCACGAGCGCAACTTTTCCTGTCAGATCGAAACGGGCCATAATCAGCTGTCCTTGAAAATGTAGCTTTTGGTCTCTTTGAGTTTGGCGAGCATCTTGCGCATACCGTCGAGCCATCCATCCGGATTGGCCGCACGGTAGGCGTAATACTCGCCTGCAACCGGGTGCGGAAGAACCAAGAACTTTTCGTCCCTGATCGCCTGACGCAGCGTTTCGGCGACGTCTTCGGGTTCTAATAGTTTTTCTCTCTGGCCAGAAAAGTCGACGCCAGCCGTCATATTGGTCCGGACATATTGCGGGCAGATACAATGGCTCTTGATACCCTGATCACCATGCTCAATCGCAATGCTCTCGGCGAAGGAAACGGCCGCGTGCTTGGTGGCGCTGTAGCTGGCCGAACCGACCTGGTTGAGAAGACCAGCTGCCGATGCCGTCACAACGAAGCGGCCACTGCCGCGTTCCAGCCATCCTGGCATAAGGGCTCGTGCCGCATAGACGCTCCCCATGACATTGACCTGCCAGCTTGTTTCCCAGCTCTCATTCGACCCGCCGGCAACATGAGGGCCGTTCCCGGCCCCGACACCGGCATTGGAAATGAAAACATCGATTGGCCCAAGATCACCTTCAACTTGCTCGATAAAAGCCTTGACGGAGAGCTCCGACGAGACATCGCACGCATAGGCCTTGGCATTGATGCCAGCAGCGGCTTCGACGGGGGGGGATAGATCAGAGAGCGCGACCTTCCCGCCATTCTGAGCGAACATGGCCCCGATAGCCCGCCCTATTCCACCGGATGCGCCTGTCACGGCAACGACTTGGTTATCAAACATGCGCGTGTCTTAACGGTCAGGGCTTTGCACGCAAGCCGAACTGACCCGCTTCACATGAACGATGGATGTGTCATAGTGAATGGATGGGGACCGAAGACGAAATTCTACTTGCGCTTGACGAAGGGCGCGGCCTGCTGGACCAGGATGACGTTCCCAACCAGAATCAGTCACTCAACTGTTTCGCCTGCGATGCCCCCATGGTTGGGCTTTATTGCCACAAATGCGGTAACAAGAACGACAATTATCGCCGCTCGGTCTGGTCGCTTGGAATCGAACTGTTTCAGAATCTGACAGCCTTCGATGGCAGAATGCTCCGCAGCCTGAAGTCACTCATTCTCAAACCCGGACAGATGTCGCGCGATTACTCAAATGGCGCGCGGCAACGTTGGACCTCACCTATCCGGTTCTACATTGCCACATCACTGCTACTGTTTGGCTACATTGCCATATCCCAAACTCAAATTCTGGCCGTCGGAACGATTGAGGAGGCTAATCCGCGAAGTATCGTCAAAGTTAGCACGGGCGCAGACACGCTGAGCCCTCGGTTGCTGTTCTTCGTGCGAAAAGACCGTATGATCCAGCTTCAGGATCAGGACGAATTGGATCGTAACGCCGAAAACTTCCTCAGGGGGTTTCGCGATGCGACGGAAGATGTCGATTCAACTGATGGGCTGGCAGAAGCGATCGCCGAACTGGATTCGCAAATCGAAGACAGCGTGATCGAGGCCGAACGTCGTATGCTGATCCAGACACGCGATTCGCTGCAAGCGCGGTTGGACCGCAAGGAAGCTGAGCAAGCTCAGGATAGTTCGCCTGGGTCTCAAAATTCCAACGCTGATGCTAATGACAGTCAACTCAGCTTTACCGGGATCAACGGGCAAGAGATTTCGCTCAACCGCGAGGGCATGAACGCGCTCTATCGCATGGTCCTGCAGCACCCCGAGACGATCAACACGCGGGTCAATAACGACTTGAAACTCGCCATGTTCTTCATGATGCCCTTCGCCATGCTGATGGGGGCCATCTTCATACGCGGGCGCGAAACAGCCATGTTGTATGACCATCTGGTCCACGCGGCCTATATTCACAGCTTCTCGTTTATTCTGCTGTTCGTGTTTATTCTGCTGAACCAGTATACGGCTGCCCCGGCACTGTTGCTGATATATACGATCATTCTGCTGATCTATCTGCCTATATCGGCGAAACGCATGTTCAAGCGCGGCTGGTTCAAATCGTTTCTGACCGCCTATGGCGTCGGTGCGGTCTACACGCTTGTAATGCTTCTGGTCTTCTTCCTGATCGTCGTTCTGGCATTACAGGAACTGGCCTTTGACCTTAGCGAACAACAGGCCCGTTTTGGCAATAGTTCTACCCCCACTTCAGTACCATTCGAAACGCCGGCTACGCCAGACGTTGTGCCGCCGACCGACCCCTAGGGGCCCGGTCTCCGAACCACCACAATGTCGCAGCCGTCGCCGCAAAGACTGCGGCTTCGACAATGCTGCCATCCTGCGTGCGCGCGAAAATCCAGCCTGTGATCAGCCATAGCAACATCGTCAATGTGGGCCTTACAAGGCGAAGCGTATTGATCACCCACCGGCTTGCCTCGCCAATCGCGGCATCCGCCATGATGGAGGCTTCCAGTCCGGACCAGCTTCCGCTTTGCGCAATTAGGGCCAGCTCCGCTTCCGTTTCCTGACCGCGAGCCTGCATGGTCAGTTCATGGAGCTTCAACTCATGCTGCCAGCGCGCCTGTTCCTGCGCAAAGGCCTGACGACGCTCAAAGATGCCAGTCACGCGTCCAAGCGCTGTACCGATCAATCCGAACAGACCGCCAGCGGCAGCATCCATCGTCAATCCAGCCAGTTGTGCCATTCTTTCCTCGCAGAGTTGTTGCCAAACCAGCGGCGCAGCGGGCCAAGGTCGGCATGTATAAATGTGTTGTAGAAACCGAAACCGGTGAAACCGGTCTGTCGCAGCGCTCGGTAAAGCGACCGCGCATCATGTCCGTGTAGAGCGATGTCCACTGCCAGCCTGAGATGCTGGGACCGCGGTGCTCCGCCAATGCGGGCATTATGCAGACTGCACCGATGCGCGGATAGCACGCGAAATGGCCGCCCGACCTGGTCGCGTGCGGCTTGCAGCCTATCCATGAAATCCGGCCAGTAATAAGTTTCGCCGCAATGGCGGCAGGCCATTTCCTGCGGCATGAAATTCGGCCAGCGCCAGCCGGGGGGCGGCGTCATTGTCATGAGTTCGATACTGCCAGCGCTCATTTCCAAAACATGGCATACCCCCAATCAGGGGGGATCATTTCAGTGGCAGACAAGAAAAAAGCCCGCCATATGGCGGGCTTCAGTCAATTCTTTCATGCGCTTTTCAGCGGATCATTACTTGAACACACTCAGTTTCTTGGCCTTCTTGGCCGCGAGGTAGTAAAAGACCACGCGGGATTTCATGCGGTCGCCTTTCATCTCTTCGCAGACGGATTTGACCAGGTCCATTTGCCCGGTCGTCATGCCGAGCTTCTTGGTCACGAAACCATCGGCCACAGTCCGTAGCTCTTCTTCGTCGGAACAGGCGACGAGACGACCATCCCGTGAGCGCAAGGCGATGCCGCAATATTTGACGATTGCATCGACGGATTTGCGGGTTGCGCGCGCATCATATTTCCGCACTTTCTCGAGATAACCATCGAGCGCAGCGTCTGATTTGGACTTAGCAGATGTGGTTTTCTTCGCCGCGGGTTTTGCCTTCGTCGTCTTGGCAGGAGCCGCTTTTGTCGGAGCGGCCTTTTTAGGGGTGGCTTTGGCCTTCATTGCCGGCTTGGAAGGGCTTGCCTTTTTTGCCGCAGATTTCTTTGCAGCGGGTTTGGCTTTTGCAGCTGTCGGTTTCGCCTTGGTGACAGCTGTTGTCTTAGCCTTCGCTACAGCCTCGGTTTTAGCCCTAGGTGCAGCTTTCTTCGCAGGGGCCGTCTTTTTCTTGGCAGGGGCCGATTTCGCAGCCGCTTTGCCGTCACCATCAAGCTCAGCCAGACGACTATCCAGATATTTGACACGCGCAGCCAGATAGCGGTTCTGCCATTCAAGCGCATATGTATCATCGGCTTCGGTCGTTTTGGCGGTGACGTCCGAAGCCATGTCAGAGGCTACAGGCGCAACCGACAGTTTGGCATTCGCGTCCGACAGATCGTTAGTACACGTCGAGAGTTGACCTTCCAGATCCAGAACGCGGGCGCGCAGACTGTCAGCTTCGGCCTTTAGCGCACCCTCCCCTTCGATCGACAGATCACCCGCCTGTTTTTTAGACGGCTTGAGGAACCAGCCCAGCAGAAAGCCGATCATACCGATGATCAGAGATGGGATCAGATAATAGGCCCCAAGAAATCCGAAAAAATTGTCCATGGTGCGTGTCCTATTCAGCTCGGGTGAGAATGAATTCGATGCGGCGATTCTGTTCGCGCCCATCTTCTGTAGCATTACTGGCGACCGGATTGTCAGCGCCGAAACCGCGCGCTGAGAGACGGGACAGGTCGATGCCGCCATCATTGCTCAAATAATTCATGACCGCCATAGCCCGAGCTTCGGACAAGGTCTGGTTCATGGCAGGATCACCTTCGCTCGATGTGTAACCGTGAACAGCGATCTGAAAGCCCGGGCACTGATTGGCGGCGCTGGCAAGATCATTCAGAAGCGCGATGTTCGGCGCCCCCTGGATCACGGCATCACCGGCTTCGAACTGAACCTTGCGCCCGCGGCGCAGGTCATTCATGAGCCCCTGACAGATAGATTGCGACTGTGAGCGCCCGAACACAGAAACAGGGGCACCCTGCACGCGGACATTGCCAACAAAATTGTATCCGTCGATCATCGTCGTGCCCATGGCATCATAGAGCGAAGTCTGAACGCCCCCGTCAGATGCCGCACCGATCAGAGAGCCCTCATAACCCTCAAGCGATAAACGTCCGGAATCAAGCTGCGCCAGTCTGCGGAAATAAAGTTTTATCACGTCCGCCCAGCGTCCGTCGGGGGCGCCGTCAGCGAGCTGCAAGTCGTCTGTCACGCGGTCATTGCCGAATACGTCAACTGCATCCTGCAAGACGTCGCCGCGAACTGCCTCAGACGGAACGAATCCATCCAGTGTGACATTACCATCGACCGATTTCCGGGCCGAGAATACATAAGGCGATTGTGTGGGCAGGGCCGCAATGGGGACGATCTGCGTGCCGTCCCTGACCGAGTGCCATTTATGCTTGAGTTTACACCCCGTGCAACGTGTCGCCTCGGCAACAGACAGTGCCGACTGCTGCGCGGCCACGCTGGGTGCCGTCCCGGAAATGTGCGCTTGGTTGCCGCTCATTTCAACACTGGCCCAGTCATAGCCAGCCTCTGTCAGCGCCCCTCTAATGTTGGTTTCGACATCATCGATCCGTGCTTCTCCGGTCATCAGCCCGTAGACCAATCCAACGCAGAGCATGATGATGGCACCCAATAGCCAACGGATCATGGCTTCCTCCCAATTCAGTCACATGTTGCGCCCCGGTATGTGACAGCAAATGACCCCCAGATGAACGGTTAACCGATGGCAGGCTGACTCGTAAAGGGCTAGCTTACCGCCAAGGGACCTGTGCGGTTCCTTCAGGCGTGTTTTGCCAAGCGACCCAGAGCCTGTTGAAACTCTGTTTCCAGCTGATCCACTACGTCACCAACGGGCGGAGCGCTATCGACCTGACCGACGCCCTGCCCTGCGCCCCAGATGTCCTTCCAGGCCTTCTTATCCGTATTGCCGCCCGACCCGAAGTTCATCGCGCTCTTGTCCGCTTCAGGCAGATTGTCGGGATCCATGCCCGCTTTCACAATCGAGCCACGTAGATAATTCCCGTGAACCCCAGTGAAAAGCGATGAGTAGACGATGTCCTCTCCCGTACTGTCGACGATTTCCTGCTTATAGGCCTGATCAGCGTTGGCTTCTTCCGTGGCGATGAAGCGCGTTCCGATATAGGCCATATCCGCACCGATGCCGATGGCACCGGCAACGGATGCACCCGTGCTGATCGACCCCGACGCAAGGATCGGACCGTCGAAGAACGACCGGATTTCCGGGATCAGTGCAAAAGGCGACAATGTGCCTGCATGTCCGCCTGCGCCGGCACAAACGGCAATAATGCCATCGGCTCCCATGGACAGCGCCTTTTTCGTGTGTCGGATATTGGTGACGTCATGCAAGACGATGCCGCCATAGGAGTGCGCAGCGTCATAGACTTGCTGACTGGCTTGCAGGGACGTGATGATGATCGGTACCTCATGCTTCACGCAGATTTCCATATCGTGCTGTAAACGATTGTTGGATGGATGGCAGATCTGATTAACGGCGAAAGGCGCGACGATCTTGTCAGGATTCGCTTTCTGATATGCGTCCAGCTCCAGTTTGATCCGCACAATCCATTGTTCCAGAACTTCGGCGGGACGGGCATTCAGCGCTGGAAAGCTGCCGACGATGCCCGCTTTGCACTGCGCAATGACAAGTTCCGGGCCGGACACAATGAACAGAGGCGCGCCGACGACAGGCATGCGAAGGTTTTGCAGGATAGGAGGCAGAGCCATAGATCAGGATCCAGTTCGAACGTGAATGTAGGTTGCGTTTACTTATCTGTGTCAGGCGTATCGGCCCGGAAGTCCGTCTCGGCATTGGCCGCACGCCAGGCCATCAGGGCAAAGGCCGCAACATTCTCAGCGATGTCGTCAGGATCGATCTTGTCGAGCGTGTCGTCTGGCGTGTGATGCAGATCGAAATAGTCTGTCCCGTCTTGCTGGAACCGCATTGTCGGAACGCCGCGTCTGGCCATAGGGCCGATATCGGGGCCGCCATTGGTGCCGCGCGTGCCGATCGGGAGGTTCAGCGCCGCTGCAACCTCACGGATCACTGCGTCGCCTTCTGTGACACCCAGCAACACTTCATAAGGCGGTTCTGCCCCAAAATCGGATTCGGTTGCCAGAACGTGCTTGTCCAGATCATCCGCATGCCGATCGCGGTAAGCGAAGCCACCTAGAAGACCGACTTCCTCGGCACCGAAAGCGACGACCCGGATGGTCCGCTTCGGACGCAATCCCTGTTCGATCAGAATTTGTGCTGCGCCGGCCGTAATACCGACGCCTGCACCGTCGTCGATCGCTCCCGTGCCAAGATCCCAGCTGTCCAGATGTGCGCCGATAAGGACGATTTCTTCCGGCCGCTCACTACCGACAATTTCGCCAATGACGTTTCCTGAGGGCATATCGCCAGTTGCGCGCGGCTGAATGTTCAGCGCCATGCGAACGGTTTCGCCTCGTTCCAGAATACGCTCGAGTTGGTCGGCATCCGGTGCGGATAGAGCGGCGATGGGAATTGGCGCGACATCATCGGCGTACCGCATTTGACCTGTATGCGGGAAACGATGCGAATCCGTGCCCACCGAGCGGATAACGACAGCGGTAGCCCCGCGTTTCCCAGCTTCGGTCGCGCCGCTCTGGCGTTTGCGATTAGCCGGTCCGTAACCAGCACCATCAGGAGCTTTTTCCATCCGGCCTGAAATAAAGACGATCTTGCCGTCCAGACCACCCATCGGTGCTGCCTCCAGATCTTCGAATGTTGGAAAGTAGACGATGTCAGACGTAATCCCGCCCGCAGGTGTAGCAACGGACCCACCCAAAGCGGTCAACAACATCTCCTGCGGAAAGGGGCTGATGATTGCTGCGGTCTCGACACCGCGTTCCCAGCCCGGGATCGTAAAAGGCTCGACCCGAACATTTTCCAAACCTATCTCTTTGAACTTGGCGACGGTCCAGTCGCGTGCACGGGCTTCTGCTTCCGTTCCGGCCAGACGCTCGCCGACTTCCGTCGTCAATCCCTCAACGATATCGTATCCCTGCGTACCTGATCTTGACTGTTCCAGGATCTGAAAATCCACGGCATCCATTCCGTCTGAGCCGTCCATACCGACCTGACCGACCGATACTGATGCGCAAGTCGTCAGAACAAACGCAGCGGCGCCCAAAAACAATCCGTATCGCATGATCAATATCCCTGTTTTCATTTGTAAGGTCACTTATGGATTTGCGGCTTGATAATCGTTCCGACGTCGTTAGCAACTGCCTGAGATTGATTAGGAGTTCTGCAATGAAGAAAATCGCCCTGCTAAGTACCGTTTCCGCTGCCCTTTTGCTGGCGGCCTGCGCTGTGGAGGACACGGAAACTTCGACAGACACGGTTGACGCAACATTGAACGTCGATGCGCTGATTTCCGAAGCCGATTTGCAACGCCGGATCGAGACGCTCTCCTCAGACGATTTCATGGGTCGCGCGCCCGGGACTGAAGGTGGACAGATGACGCTCGATTATCTGGCCGCGGAGATGGAAGCCGCCGGCCTGGAACCAATGGGCGATAACGGCACCTACTTCCAGACGGTCACGCTCGCAGAAGCAACCTTGTCGCCTGATAGTTCAATGACCATCACACATGATGGCGAAACCATCGTCGAAGGCGATCAGGCTGAGAATGCAGTGTTCTGGACCAAGAAAACCGACGCAGAACTGTCCCTGAACGGCAGCGAGCTGGTCTTTGTCGGATACGGCGTCGTTGCCCCGGAATTCGGCTGGAACGATTATGAAGGGCTTGATGTCGAGGGAAAGACCGTCGTCATGCTGGTCAATGATCCGGGTTTCGCCACCAAGGACGAGTCGCTCTTCAACGGTGACGCCATGACCTACTATGGCCGTTGGACATACAAATATGAAGAAGCCGGACGCCAGGGTGCGGACGCCGCGATCATCATTCACCAGACGGCGCCGGCTTCATATCCATGGGAGGTCGTCAGCGGTAGCTGGACGGGACCACAGCTTGATGTCGTTCGCGCCGATGGCGGCGCTGACCGGACCGTTCTGGAAGGCTGGGTCACTGAAGACATGGCCAAGGCGATGTTCACGTCCGCCAGACTGGATTTCGACATGTTGACATCGCAGGCGGCGACGCCCGGATTTATGCCGGTCGATATGGGCGGCCTGGAACTGGACGCATCCCTCTCGCAATCCGTGACGACCGTGCAGTCGGCCAATGTCGCAGGGGGTGTGCGCGGGACGGAACGTCCGGATGAATATGTCCTCTACATGGCGCATTGGGACCATCTCGGGAATAATGGCGTCGGCGAAGACCATATCTACAACGGCGCTGTCGACAATGCGACCGGGACAGCCGCGATCGTGGAAATCGGCGAAGCGTTTGTCGAAGCGGGCGCACCTGACCGTTCCGCAATCTTTGTCGCAGTGACAGCCGAAGAATCCGGTCTGCTCGGCTCCGCTTTTTATGCCAGTCAGCCGCTGGTCCCCCTCGCCCAGACAGTCGGCGGCATCAATATCGACGCCATCCAACCCGTCGGCGAAACGCGGGATATGCTGGTGATTGGGCACGGGTCGTCCGAACTGGAAGACCGTCTTGACACTGTGCTCGCGCCGCGTGGCATGCGGATTGAACCCGATAAGAACCCATCGGCAGGCTACTTTTACCGCTCGGATCACATCAGCCTCGCCAAGCGCGGCGTCCCGATGCTGTATGCCGATGGCGGCGTCGATCATGTCACCAAAGGGACCGCCTATGGCGAGGCCTTTGGCAAGGAATATACCGAACTGCGCTATCACAAACCGGCTGACGAATATGACAATAGCTGGGACCTGTCCGGCATCAAACAGGCATCAGAGATTCTGTTCGAACTCGGTTACAACCTCGCCGACAGCAATGACTGGCCGAACTGGTACGAAGGCAATGAATTCCGGGCTCTTCGCGACGAACAGCGCGCCGGTCTCGACTGATCGCACCCATGCAGACCGTCATCTGCATGAAGTGGGGCACCCGATATGGCCCCGAATTCGTCAACCGCATGTGGGCCGCCGTGAAACGCAATACGGCGCGCCCCACGCGGCTCGTTTGTCTGACGGATGATGAGACGGGTATCGATCCTGATGTTCAGTGCTTTCCAATCCCTGATATCAATCTCCCGCCCAATCTGATCAACACACCTTGGCGAAAGCTGGTTTTGTGGAAATCCCCGTTGGCGGACCTATCCGGCGATGTGCTTTTTCTGGATCTCGATCTGGTTATCACGGGTTCACTCGATGTCATGTTCCATTTTGAACCGGGCCGTTACTGCGTCATCGAAAACTGGACGCAGATGGGTCAGGGCAATGGCAACACATCGGCCTTCAGGTTTCCGGTCGGGAAACATGCCGACATCTTCGATAACTTCCAGGCAGACCCGGATCGCGTGCTATCAAGCTACCGGATCGAACAACTCTATATCTCACGCGAAGTCAGCGACATGGTGTTCTGGCCGGACCTCTGGTGCGCATCGTTCAAGCATACATTGCTGCCTCCCTGGCCTATGAATTTTTTCAAGGCACCGGGCTTGCCTGAAGAGACACGGATCGTCGCTTTTACAGGAAAGCCCGATCAGGACGAGGCCATGCGCGGCGAATGGCCAGTCAAGGCTGGTTGGAAAAAGCTCTACAAGCATGTGCGTCCAACACCCTGGATTGCCGAACATTGGTGAGTCCGATCCGCGTCAAATTCGTCGCCAAAATGCCGCCTGACGAGATCGATTCTCTGTGGCGACCCTTGCTGCCGACGGGGTCAGACGAGGTTGGAGAATGCCAGTTCACCTTCAATCCTGAGGCGACGGATTACGACTTCCTCGTCGTTTATGAAGACTTGCCTCCCTTGCTCAGAGACAAGAAGATCAACCGTCGTGAAACGCTGGCCTGCGCGCCGCAGAATACGATGCTTCTGACAACAGAGCCCTCCTCTATCCGTATCGACGGACCGCATTATCTACGGCAGTACGGACATGTCTGGACAGCCAAGCATCCATCGCTCGTCCGACACGACAACCAAATCCGGGAAACCCCGCCTCTGCGATTTTTCTATGGCCGGAACATGGCGGATGGGCCGCACTTGCCTCTGACAGACAGTCCGCCGCCCAAATCAAAAAATCTGTCGGCCATGTCCTCGACCAAGGCCATGGCGCATACGGTTCATGCCAAACGGCTCGCTTTCATGCTGGCTCTTCGCGACAGAATGGCAGAGCTGGATCTATACGGGCGCGGCATCCTGCCTGTGGACGACAAGGCCGAAGCGATGGCGGATTACCGCTATCATGTCGCCGTTGAGAATCATGTCGAACCCGGTCACTTCACCGAAAAGCTGACGGACTGTTTCGTTGCAGGCTGTCTACCCTTCTATTTCGGCGATCCGGATTATGCCCGAATTTTCCCGGCGGACGCTGTGATCCCCATCGACATTGAAGACATTGAAGGAACGATAGACGTCATCCGGATGGCCATCGTTCAGGACGCTTACGAGGCGCGTCAGTCGGTCCTGATGAAGGCGCGTGAGATTACATTGGACCGGTTCAACACTTTGCGCGCCGTCGCGAACAAGGTCGAAACACTTTTCGATGCAACTGCGCCGCGAGGGGGCACCATTGCAGGTCGGCATGCCTTTCGGCGTGATCACCCCATTCAGGCTTTACGAGATGCCTTGTTCATACGGCGCGCCCGGCAAAGCTCCTTTTCCTCGCCCCTGCAACGGCGATCAACGGATTAGTCCTTGCCGCACCGCATCGAAATGGTGATATTATAACCCATAGAAGGCGTTGGGATGCGCTGGATGAAGGAACATTTCATGTTTGGATATACGATCCGTGCCGTAGCCGCCTCGGCTGCACTTGTGCTCATGTCAGCGACGTCGGCCATGGCAACCGATGGTCCCGCACGCGGAGTTGCAGGTAGCGAGATGGATGCCGTCGCTAAGTTCCGTCAGATGGGAACAGAGTTCCGCGCGCCGAATATCTATCGGTCTGCGTCCGGTGCACCCGGTCCGGGCTACTGGCAGCAACGCGCCAATGTCGACATTGACGCAACGCTGGACGAAAACACGCAGCGCATTTCCGCCGAGATGGACATAGACTATGTCAACAACTCGCCCGACACACTGACCTATATCTGGTTGGCTCTTGATCAGAACCGCTTCAAGGACGGGAGCCTGGCGCGCGAAAGTGCAACAGCCGCCGCGTCCGGGACCAGCCGTGGCGATGCCAGCGGATCTTCGGATCGGATCAGCTTCGGACAGCTCCGCTATAATCAGGCCATGAAGGATCGGACCTACGGGTTCGAATTTCGACAAATCGCGACGATGAATGGCGAAGCCTTGCCAACATTTCTCAACAACTCGATGCTGCGGATCGACTTGCCTGAACCCCTTGCCCCCGGCGAAACGTTCAGCTTTCAGGTCGATTGGGACCATAATATCATCGACGAGGTCGCTGTTGGCGGTCGTGGCGGGTTCGAATATTTCGAGGATGACGACAACCATATCTTCGCTCTCGCGCAATGGTTCCCTCGTCTCGCCGCCTACACCGACTATACCGGCTGGCAGAATAAGCAGTTCCTAGGCCGCGGAGAATTCACGCTAGAATTTGGTGACTATTCGGTCGACCTGACGGTTCCAAGCGATCACATTGTTTCTGCCACGGGTGTTTTGCAGAATCCGCGCGACGTGTTGACGCCGACACAACGCCGTCGTCTGGACGAAGCGGGAACGAAAGAGCCGATCTATATCGTCACACCCGAAGAAGCGGTCGAGAATGAGAAGATCAAAGAAAGCGGGACAAAAACATGGCGTTTTCAAGCTGATAATGTGCGGGACTTCGCCTGGTCATCATCGCGCAAATATATCTGGGACGCGATGATCTTCGAGCAGGACGATGCCGACAACCCCGAAGTCCTCGCTATGAGTTTCTTCCCTAAGGAGGCGGATCCGATCTGGTCCCGCTTTTCGACCCAAGCCGTCGTACATACCATGGATGTCTATAACCGTTTCGCGTTCAATTACCCCTATCCGACATCGCAAAGTGTCAATGCCTGGGAACGCGGCGGGATGGAATATCCCATGATCACCTTTAATGGCTACCGTCCCTATGAAGACGAAAAGTCAGGCGAAGTCGTTTACTCACGCGACACCAAATATGGCCTGATCGGCGTCATCATCCACGAAATCGGACATATCTACTTCCCGATGACCGTCAATTCGGATGAACGTCGCTGGACCTGGATGGATGAAGGGATCAACACCTTTCTCGAATATATGGCGGAATATGAGTGGGAGGAAAACTTCCCAATCCGGCGCAACATGCAGAACCCGCTGGATGAAATCACGCGCTACATGACCAGTTCCAATCAGGTGCCGATCATGACACAGTCCGATTCCGTGCTGCAATTCGGTCCAAATGCCTACGCCAAACCTGCCGCTGCCCTGATCGTCCTGCGCGAAACCGTGATGGGACGTGAAGCGTTCGACTTCGCTTTCCGCGAATATAGTCGTCGCTGGAAGTTCAAACGCCCAACGCCGGAGGATTTCTTCCGAACGATGGAAGATGCCTCGGCTGTCGACCTCGACTGGTTCTGGCGCGGCTGGTTCTACGGGACCGATCATGTCGACATGGCGATCACGAGCGTACGTGAATATCAGGTCGGCACGAATGACCCCGACGTTGAGAAGACAGCGGATCGCGACGAAGACCTAGTGCGCTATCCCGAGAACATCGTGCAGCGTCGCAACCGCGAGGAGGGTCTGACGACCCGTGTCGAACGGTTCGAGGACCTGAACGACTTCTACAATGAAAACGACAAGTTCGCGGTGACGAATGCAGACCGCAATACGTTCAAGGCCTGGGTTGATGGGCTCCGGGATTGGGAACGCGCCGCCTATGACCGCGCAATGGAAGACGGCGAGTATTTCTACTTCGTCGACTTTGAAAATCAAGGAGGCTTGATTTCACCCCTTCCCCTGACGCTGAGCTTTGCGGACGGCACGACCGAAGAAATGATGGTGCCTGCGGAAATCTGGCGACGGAATTCCAAGTCCGTCACGAAACTGATCGTTCGCAACAAACGCATTACAGGGATCATACTGGACGCCGCCCACCAGACGGCTGACGCGGATTTTTCCGATAACGCCTTTCCGCAATCTGTCCGCTCGGATCGTCTGACTGCGTTCAAGTCGAACGCATCCCGCCGCAGCATGATGGCCGACATGTTGAGAGAATTACGCAAGGATGAATCGGCTGGAGGCCCGGCAGACACGACGCAGGATCTGCCGCTCCGCCGGTCCGAGGATGATCCAGATGCCGAGCCCGACATAAGTGATGACGCCCTCCAAGACGCGGAGACGGAGACAAGAACGGAACGCCCATCCTTACGTGACACGCTTCGCCGGATGCTGGGCCGTGACGGTGAATAGACGCCGCATGATTCAGGCGTACCTCGCTCTGGCTCTGGCCGGTTCCTACACTGTGCCGGCTTTTGCGCATCGCCTGGCGCGTACTGAGACCGAAATCCGCATTGAGGCCAACGGCCAGCTATCCATCATCCATGTCTACCATCTTCAGGACGCGCAGAACGCGCTCTACAAGGCCGGCCTGATCGAGCGTCCTGATCTGATGTCACTCCAGTCGCGTGCGAAACTGGCGCTTTACACGGAGAGCAGCTTCGCGTTGCTGGAAAACGGTCAGCCTGTGTCGCTCACACTTATTGGCGCGGAGGTTCAAGGCGATAGCATCTATGTCTATCAGGAAGGGACCACGACTGCTGACGCGTTGAGTGTCGATGCCCGCATGCTGCGCGGACTGATTAAAGGGCAATCCAATAGTGTTAACATCATCCGGAACAACCGGACCGTTACACTTGATTTTCGCGGAGATGACGGCCCGAAACCGGTTGCCTGATCACGGGGCGGCGCTTAGGCCTTTTCCATGCTGACGCTTCATCACCTGAACAATTCCCGGTCCCAGCGGATCCTCTGGCTACTCGAGGAGCTCGGCACTGACTATGACATCCGGGCTTATCAGCGTGATACCAATACAAGCCGCGCGCCCGCGGAGCTGAAAGCGATTCACCCGCTCGGCAAAAGTCCGGTCATCGAACATGATCACCTTGTCATTGCGGAGACAGGCGCGATCATCGTCTATCTGCTGGATCAGTTCGGAGCCGATGCGGACGGAAACTGCCGTTTCCGTCCCGACAAAGGGACGCAGGATTATGTCGATTACGTCCATTTCCTGCATTTTGCCGAAGGCTCGGCCATGCTGCCGCTTCTGCTCGCGCTTTATACGGGTTTTCTCGGTGACGCAGCCACGCCGATCCAGCCCATGATCATGGACGAAATACGCAAGGTTCTCGACTATTGCGAATATACATTGATCCGAAACGAGTGGTTCGCTGGGGACTCCCTTACCGGAGCCGATTTTGCGATGATCTTCCCGCTGGAAGCTGCAAAAGCGCGCGGGCGTCTGAAGGGTTATGACGCGTGCAACGATTATGTCGAGAGAGTCTGGGCTCGTCCGGCCTATCGGCGGGCCTTGGAGCGCGGCGGCGATTATGATTACGGGCCGCGGTCATAAACGCGACCTACGACTTACGGGACAATCCATGACAGCTCTGGCCTTTCATCTCGCGGCCCCCATTCGGGACAAGGAGGAAGCCCGACGCTATTATCGCGACGTCTTAGGCTGTACTGTCGGGCGGGAAGCCGAGCGCTGGATCGATTTCGACTTTTTCGGTCATCAACTCAGCCTGCATGTCTGCAATGAACCCGAATCTCTTGCGACCAATCAGGTCGATGGCAAGGATGTCCCGGTCCGGCACTTCGGGGCGGTTCTCGAATGGCAAGCCTGGAACGCTTTGAAAGATCGTCTGGTCGAAGCGAAGACGGAATTCGTCATCGACCCTTATCTGCGATTTGAAGGTGAAGCCGGCGAGCAGGCTACAATGTTCTTCCTCGATCCCAGTGGAAATGCATTGGAATTCAAAAGCTTCAGAGATCCTGCTCAACTCTTCGTGGCCTAGACAGCGCGCTCCTAGAATGCACGCTCTATGAAAATACGGACCTGGTTGTCATCCGCTGCATCGGTCAGGCCATGCAATGTTCCCAGATAGATTGCGACCTGATCCGTCAGATCAAATTCGATAAAGGGGCCGATTTCGGCTTTATTACCCTTGAAGACATGGATGCCGCCCGTATCGCCAAAATCGACATAGCTGTGAAAACCAAGCCTGACGCCATTTTCAGGTAGCTTGCGGGAGAGTTCGAAACGTCCCTGAAACTGCAGTTCATCATTGGTGCGCTGCGCGACCTGAAGCGTATTCATCATGACGGCGCGGGCTCGCCAGTTACCCGGCAGGGACCATTGGTTGAGCCAGTTCATACGAACTTCCTCTGGGCGGCCATCGCCGCGCGTGCGCGCTTCGAAACGCAGGCCCGTCTGATAATCCTTGCCGTCCGGGGTAATCTGCCAGACCGCTTCGAGCCGTGCAAAATCATAGTCGAAATCGGATGACGCAGTTTCGCGCAATGCAAGAATACCGCGTAGACGAAAATTCCCGCTGAGGGCGCGTTCATAGTGGAAGCGTTGTGCCCATTTCGCATTGTCACCAGGTGCATCGATCACAGCTGCTGCACGATATTCAGCATTATGATCGTCTACATTCACGACTGGCCCGAAAACGCCTGTAACATTCTGTGCGAAGGCGGGCGCTGCGGTCAGAAAGCTGATGCAAAGGGTGAGGATGAGTAAGAGTCGCATCAGAATACCATTGTCTCAGGGAGCGGAATAAAGTCGCTTTCATCACCGGGAACAGTCGGAAAGTCTCCATTTCTCCAGGCTTCGGCCGCCTTGCGGATACGCTCTCGCCGGGACGATACAAAATTCCATTTCATAAATCGTTTCCCAACAGGGTCTCCACCAACGACAGCAAACCGTGTACGGCCACGCGCCGTGACCGGATGTTCGCCAGGCGTCAGAACCGACAGAATGAATGGGTCTGATGTCGCATCGCCAATTTCGAGCGCACCTTCGACGACATAGATCGCGGCTTCCGTGGCGGATGGCAGGTCTATGGTGGCCCCATCCGGCAGGTCGACTTCGTAGTAAACCGTCTCCGAGAACGTCTCGACCGGGGACGTCAGATCGAAGGCGGATCCCATCATGATGCGGATATTGGCGCCATTGGGAAGTGCTCTGACCGGTATTGTGTCCGCTGGATGATGATGGAAGCTGGCGTCGCGCTCTTCCTCATGATCTGGCAGCGCTAGCCAGAGCTGCAACCCATGCAACCGATACCCTTCTGCGCGCAGCGTATCGCGTGTCCGCTCACTATGAACCATCCCGTTACCCGTGACCATCAGGTTGATAGCCCCCGGATGAATGGGCATGGAATTACCGAGACTGTCACGATGCCAGATCTCACCCTCGAACAGATAAGTCACTGTCGCGATCCCGATATGCGGGTGCGGCCTGACATCCATGCCTTCTCCTGGATCATAGTCCACAGGACCGAAATGGTCGAAAAAGACCCACGGACCAACGGACCGCTGACTGACAAAGGGCAGCGCACGGCGGACAGTAAACCCGTCCCCTAATGATTTGACCATGGGTTTGAGAGACGCCTTGATCGCGCCTGAAGAAGTCGACAACATGGAACAGGATTTACGGAGAAGCCTGCTCATGCTCAAGCTTTATGATTGCTCGACCGCCCCTTCACCGCGTCGCGCACGGATGTTCATGGCGGAAAAAGGCCTGGACTGGGAGACGGTGGAGATCGACTTGCGTTCCGGCGAACAGATGTCGCCCGATTATCGTGCGGTCAATCCACGCGCGACCGTTCCGGCACTGATGACAGAAGATGGTAATATTCTGACCGAGAATCTGGCAATCGCCGCCTATGTCGAGGCCCTTCACCCTGATCCGCCCTTGATGGGCAGGACTGCTCTGGAAAAAGCGCGTGTGCTGGAGTGGGACTTCCGCTGTACGATGGAGGGGTTGCTCGCCATTGCTGAGATACTGCGTAATAGCTCGCCGCACATGAAGGACCGTGCCCTGCCCGGCCCGCGTAATCTGGAACAGATCTCAGCCTTGGCCGATAGAGGACGCAAACGGCTCGCCTGGTTCTTCGAAGATATGGAAACACACCTCACAGCTACCGACTATGTGGCAGGTGATCATTACACCATGGCAGATATCACAATGACGGTCGTGTTCGATTTCTCTAAATGGGTGAAGGCTCAACCGGATGGCGATAACGCCGCCATCCATGACTATATGGCACGCATGCGCGAACGACCGTCATACAGTCTTTGAGGGTTGAGCTAGGATTTCATGCGGTTATGTATGCAGAATGACATCAATGACGCCTGATCAGATCAAAGTCCCTCGCATTCCCCGTTGCTGGGTGAAGGCGATGCGCCATTTTCGCAATCTGATCGCCGATAAGGAAGATACGTCGCAAGTCTTTCACATTACCAACGCATTGAATGGCAATGACTTATACAAGGCATTCAATCGGTTTCTTGCCCACCCTGAAGGGCGTAAACGGTTTGAAGAGCGTCGTTATCTCCCGCAACTGCTTGATAATCGGGACATTCTCCGCGCAATGCCGAAAGGCTCCCTGGCGGACGCCTATTGCAATTTCATGGATCGCGAAGGCCTGACCGCACAGGGTCTGGTTGATGAATTCGACCGCTTTGCAAAGGATATCGACGATCAGCGGACACCCGAATTCAAATGGTACAATAATCGGTCCCGGGACACGCATGACATGCTGCATGTCCTGACCGGATATGGACGCGATGCGCTCGGCGAGACCAGCGTACTGGCCTATAGCTATCAGCAAACGTCCGGTCTCGGCATTCAGTTCATCGCCTATATGGGCGCAATTGAGGTCAAACGCTGGGCTCCGAAAGGCGCACCTGTCCTTGGGTCCATTCGCGAAGCGGCGCGGCGGGGAAAAGCTGCCGAGAATATCATGCTTCACGATCTAATGGATCTGCTGCCACGCCCCATCGAGGATGTTCGGGAGATGCTGAATATCACTCCTATGACCGTCTACCCGGAAGTCCACAGACAGATGCGTGAAGCCGGACTCGATCCGTATGAGGCTGTCGGCGGCCCTGTCAGCGAACCTGTTGCGGCTTAGGTCAAGCGCTCGATCCAGTCTTCTGCATCGGGCCAGCCGGCAAGCAATTGGTCACTGTCAGCCAGCTCGAACCCGGCAAATTCGAAGCCCGGCATGACGGTGCAACCGACCAGACAATAGTCATCAGGTTGTTCTAGCGCCGCTCCAAACCAGACACCGGCCTTGATAAGGATTTGCGGATGACTTGTTGTCAAACGCTCCGACCGTATCGATCCATCCGCATCCAGCGAATAGATGATCAGCGGTCCGCCCCGATGATGAAACCATATTTCGTCGGCATCGATCCGGTGAAAACGGGACACATCCTTGCCCGACAGAAGATAGAAGATCGATGTACCGACTGGCCGCAGCCCCATCGGCGTATTGACGGTCAGTTCCGCCCGGTACGTCTCACGATAGAATCCGCCTTCGGGGTGCGGTTGCAGTGCCAGGCTTTCGATCAAGTCTTGCGCGTCGGACATGGAAACTCCCAAAGAAAAAGCCGCCCTCGCGGACGGCTTCTTCAATCAGATAGGTAGCAAAATCTAGCGGCGACGCTTCTTCTTGCTCGGGATCAGACCTTCGATCTGAGCCCGCTTGCGCGCCAGCTTGCGCGCACGACGAACGGCTTCCGCCTGTTCGCGAACCCGCTTCTCAGATGGCTTTTCATAATGTTTGCGAGACTTCATCTCACGCAGGATGCCTTCATTCTGCAGCTTTTTCTTCAGCGCGCGAAGGGCCTGATCGACATTGTTCTGGCGGACGTAGATTTCGACCATGTGTCGGTTCAACTCTCTTTCATGTTCGATACGATGCAGTGTATCGAGGGTGTCGTTTCAATAGCAAAAGGCCCCGGGTTGCCCGCGGAGCCTGCGTTCGGTCGGGGACATAGTGGCAATTCCCCGTCCCCGCAAGGCATTTTTGCGGTTGGCAGATGGCGTGAATACGCCATTGTCGCGCCATGAACTATAACGATCCTACGTTCGTAAGCTGTGATGGGTTCCAACTCGCGACCTACCCGGATGGGCCCGAAACAGCCACACCCGTTCTGATGATCCATGGCTGGCCGGAGCTGGCTTATAGCTGGCAGACGACGGTGCCGGCTCTGCGGGATGCGGGCTATCGTACCCTGCCCTACGACCTGCTAGGTTACGGGCATTCTGACGCGCCGAAAGCGGTCAATCATTACGGCATCGCCAACCTTGTCGGCCATGTCGAAGCGATTCTCGATCATTACGGGATCCAGAAAGCGATCATGCTCGGTCACGATTGGGGCGGGATCATTCTCTGGCACGTCGTGCGTATGCTCAAGCAACGGACGATCGCGGCAATATCGATCAGCACACCTCATGTCGGACGCGCGCCGATTGACCCGATGGCGATTTTCGAGAAGCGCTATGGGAAGAACCACTATTTCGTCGAGTTTCGGGACCGGACGGATGCGGTCGAAGCCTTATTCAATTCCAATCCGGACGCGTTCTTCCGGATGATGTTCAGGACTTCACCCGATGGGGTCGAACTGACGCCTGAACTGACAGAGCTGCCTCGCCGCTTTGCCGACTATTTGGCCGCAGGTGCGCCGGACAATGGCAAGATGGTCGTCACACCGGAACAGCGCGCCGTCTATACGGACGCCTACCGCAAAAACGGGTTCCTTCCGGGAATGAACTATTACCGGAACACAACGGCGAACTGGGAACTTGCCAAAGGGCTCAGCACACAGATCGAGGTTTCCTCTTTGATGATCAGTCCAGCCAACGACTTCTTCCTGCCACCCAGCGTGACTGACCCAATGGTGAAAACCGTGCCTGATCTGACGCGGGTCACGATTCCGAATTGCGGTCACTGGGCCATGTGGGACCAGCCAGAGGCGGTGAACACCACCATTCTGGACTGGCTTACAGATCGTGGTTTCTGATCAGTCTTCCCACCAGTAAGGCAAGCGCTTGGCATCGCCAGTCGCGACCTCATTCATGGTCGAACTATCGTAAAGCCGCCCACCAATCATCACATGTGTCAGGCTTTCCGCATTCGCAATATCGGCCAGCGGATCCTTGTCCATAATGACAAGATCGGCAAGCTTACCCGCCTTGATGGATCCGATGTCATTCGACATGCCGAGATGTCGTGCCGGTTCCGTCGTCGCGGTCATGAGGGCCTGTAACGGACTCATACCGCCACGCTGAAAGCTCTGCATTTCCCAATGCGCCGCAAGACCTTCACGTTGGCCATGGGCACCGATGCTGACGGGAACGCCCGCTTCCATCAGAACCTTGGACACAGCCGCTGCATCATCATCGGCATAATCCTCAATCGGAGCCATCTGACGCCGGACAGAGCGCGGCTGCAGGATTGTCGGCGGAACGTGACGCGAAAGTAGCGGATGCTTCCAGACCTCAGTCGTCTGATAGTAATAGTCCTCACCGCGCACACCGCCATAGGTCACGGCCAGAGTCGGCGTGTAAGCGACATTGGTCTGGCTGAACATCTGCACGACATCATCATAGATCGCGTAGAGCGGCAGATTATGTTCCACGGACGTGTTGCCATCCTGAACGAGTGACATGTCCATGTGATATTGCGACCCGCCTTCCGCAACGACAAGGATGTCGGCTTCACGCGAGGCTTCCACCACCTGTTGACGCTGGTCGCGGCGCGGCTGGTTATAGTTTTTCACAGCGAGTGCGCCTTGATTGGCAAGGCGGTCGACGTGCTCCTTCGCGTCGTCATAGCTTTCGATCGAGGCATAAAAGCCTGGCGCTTTGGCTCCATAGATCACTTCGCCCGTCGAGAAGATGCGCGGGGCTAGTAGCTTGCCTGCGCGCTGCATTTCAGCGGCCGGGAATATCAGCTCGGCGCTGGAACTCGGATCGAAGATCGTGGTCACACCCAGTGCGAGTGTCGCCACTGTCTCCCAGTTCTGCTGCGGCACAAGTCCGGCTACGCCCTGCGGGCCATGCGCATGCGCATCGATAAACCCTGGCGTGACGGTCTTGCCGGACAGATCGACTTCAATGACCCCGTCCGGAATGCGTACGGATTCGCCTACGGATTCGATGCGGTCGCCATTGATCAGAATTGTGCCGGATTCGATCACACCGCCATCATCCCCCTCCATGGTCACGATACGGATATTGGTCAGGGCGATGCGCCCGTCTGGTTTGTCTGCTGCCACAGAGACACGAAGCGTCTCACCCTTGGTCACAGGCTCGAAATCCTCATCGGCCATCTGCGCGGATGTGGCTGAAAAGACCGTTGGTCCGAGGGTCCAGTAGAGTTCGCCGCGATTTGTCCAACTCGGATAGGTCGCGCCACCTTCGCTCACCTTGGTGACGGGCAGTGCCTTGCTGGACCGCCCCGCCGAGACGGATTGCGGCCCCGGCAGCATCGGCATGACGTAGAGATTATAGTTTTCCCGGAATGCGACCTGACGACCGTCCGGGCTGACGACAAAAGTTTGCGCCATCGTGTTGGTCGCATGAACGCGTTCATTTGTCCCGGCAAGGTCAACACTGGCCAGTTCGCGTAAGCTATTAGCCGACCGTGTGAAGAAGACTCGGTTCTCGGCGCCGTCAAAATGCGGAGCCGAGCCTGATGTTGCAATCCGCTTCGGCTCTCCGCCGGTAACAGACTGAATGAACAGCCCTGTATTATCGCTCCATTTCGGATCGACCAGATTTCCGCCGCGACGTTTTTCATAGGTCACGATACGGCCCGATGGCGACAGTCTTGGGTTCCGGTAGTGCCCCTTGCGTGTCGTGACGTCGGATATCGCCCGTGACGACAGATCGATCGTGTGGATCGTGCTGAGATCGGCATCAGTCCAAGAAACGAAAACGATGGAGCGACCATCCCGGGAAAAAGCGGGATGGAGTTCTCTGACGTTATCGCCGAGCGACGTCAGACGGTCAATCTGTCCACTACGCTGATCACGAAGATATAATTTCCCGAGGCTTTCAAAAACCAGACGACTGCCATCCGGTGAAATATGCGCAAATCGCGGCATTTCGGACTGAACGGTGTCGGGCGCGACGTCGACCATTGGACGCGGGGCATCGAGTACGTCACGCGTATCGTTCACGCGAAACTCGATATGGTCGATCGAGTCCGTGTCGATATCATAGCGATGGATCTTGCCACGCGCCCAGAAATAGATCGACCGACTGTCCGGTGACCAATCCGTATTGGGATAGACTCCGGTGATGGCCCATGTTTCCTGCAAATCCTGATCCAGATGATCGAAGATCATTCGCTCTTCACCACTATCGAGATCACGGATGAACAACTTGGATTCCGCCCGGACCCGTTTGACATAAGCCAGATACTTGCCATCTGGTGACGGGGCTGGACGTGTTGCGCCGCCGGGCCCGCCAGCTGCGACCGTGGTCTCCCCAGTCACCATGTCATAGCGCTTGATCTGGAAGAGCTCCGTGTTCGAATCCTGCGCATATTCGAAGATCGGACCGGAGGTAATGTTCTGACTATAATAGAGGCCGTCGCCATCCGGCGTAAACATGGGCTCCCCCAGTTCCTTTTGATGCGCTTCGGATGGGCGTTTCACGAGCTGAACGCCTGAACCACCCTTGGTCGAGTAGAGCCAGATCTCGCCAACGCCGGCCGAACGCGACGTCGTGAAGTGCTTGCGCGCCGCGATGAAATCTCCGGATGGATGCCATGTCGGATTGTTCAGCAGGCGAAAGCTCTCCTTGGTGACTTGCTGCATCTCTGAGCCATCGACATTCATGGTCCAGATATTGTCGCCCCCGGCCCGGTCGGAGGTAAAGGCGATCCGTTTCCCGTCCGGAGAGAAACGCGGCTGCATCTCCCAGGCAAAACCAGATGCAATGTTTGTCGCCGTGCCGCCGGTAACAGGCATAGTGTAGATATCGCCGAGCATGTCGAAGGCGATCGTCTGTCCGTCCGGCGATACGTCCAGACTCATCCAGGTCCCTTCGGTCACGTCGATCTTGATCTTACGGCTTTCGCCCGGTGGATCTGTGACGTCCCATGTTTCTTTGGCATCCGACTCCTCATCCGCCAGCGCAGGCGTCGCCATTGTGAGCGACATCAGACACGCGATAGATAGAGCGGCAGAGCCGAGCAGAAATTGACGATACATGAAGGTCCCCTTAGAAGATTTTTTCGAAGGCTATCAGGCCTGAGACGCAAGGTCATCGCCGAACCGATCACAAGACCGGGATATTTTGCCAAGAAAAAACCCGCGCCTAAGCACGGGCCAAACCAATTCGAACCTTACAGAATTCCTACAAGCGTGCCGACGTCAGGGCACGTCGAGCCTCCTCTGCGTCCCGATCATAATAGACACGCGTAGGTGCAACATAAATTCCCATGGCCAAACCCATGTCAGTTTCAGAAACCCGCATAATGCCTTTGGCTGCCAAACCTAACTCATAGAAACCTTGGAAATCGAACCCGACACCGTCTTCGCCGGCAAACGTCGTTGTCTCGACCGAAGAAACTTCGATGTTTTTCATATCGAGTGACGCTAGTGACGCCGTCGCGAATTCAACCAACTCAAGCTGTGACATGCCGGATTTGTAGTCCACTTCTTCTTGTGTGCCGCCTTTTCCCGCTTTCAGATCGTGTCCCTCTTCGATCATGTAGACCGCAAGCATGTTGAGATCCAAGCCTTCACGGGTTAATGCCGCACCCTGCACACCTTCACTCTTGCGCTTAAAGGCACTCCAATTCTGGTTCAGATTTAGCGTAAAGGGCTCTGCGACGAATGCGCCAGACGGTGCAAGCACGGGCCCTGTCGCACAGGCCGACAGGAACGCTGCCGCTGATAGAAACAGGATTTTCGTTTTCAATTTCATCGGATTTCCTAGGTTTTCATCATGGAGCGGACCAAAGCTGCGTCTGGCGCGTCAGGCGCAGCTTCCAGATAGCTTTGAAAAGCCTGACGGGCTTCATCTTCGCGTCCCAGTTTCTGATAGAGGTCGCCAAGATCCCGATAAAGGACAGGCGGCGCATCAGGACGTTCTGCACCTCGCTTCCAAACCCTTATGGCATTGGCATGGTCGCCTTCATTGTTGCGAAGCATGTAAACACGCCCCTCCACATAATCCAGCACCCCCAAATCTTCATCAAAGCTACGCTTACGCTCGAGTAGATTCAGAATGGCTCCATAGTCCCGCATCTGTAGCTCGACTGTGTACCAATCTAGCAGGAATGGTCTTATGCGGGCCCGATAGGCTGCAGCATTATCCTTCTGTGAGCGGTTTCTGAGCCCGTTCGCTTTTTCCCTTAGAGCGTCTAAACGCAATTGAGGTGTCGGGTGTGAATCGAACAAGGCCGATCGTGAACGATTGCCCCGCTTTCGGCGTTTTTTGTTACTGGATGCCTGCTCTTCGGCCTGAAGATTACTCCATATCCGTGATGCAGCCTCAGCAACATAACCCGCTTCGACCATCCGGTCGAAGCCGATCAGATCGGCTTCTGACTCCTGTTCCCGTGAAAAGGAAAAATAGTCCCCGACACCGGCCAAAAGAACGAGTGGACTGGCATATCCAAGTGTCGCGACATTTACGAAAGTCATCGCGTTATTGGTATTCTCAGCCCGGTTTACGCGCTCTAGCGAGTGCTGCTCTACGTAATGACCAAACTCATGACCAAGAACAGCGAACAATTCCGCCTCGCTATCGGCGCGCAACATAAGACCCGAGTAAACGGCCATCGCGCCATTGGGTAACATAAAGGCATTAAAAACAGGCGCTTCGATAAGGTAAACTCGGAGCTCCCCGGCATACTCTCCCGCAGCTTTCTGAACTAGCGAGTCGACATAGGTTATTAATCCGGGGTCTTTGATCCGCCCTCCAGACAAACGTACGTCGTCTTCGAACTTGTTCGATTGATATTCCAGCGAAGCAAGACGACTTGACGAGTCCTGAATACCGGCCCCGACCGCTCGCGAGCCGGCATCTGTCGTCGCACACGCAGCGACAGAACATACCAAGCCTGATATCAGCAAAATGCGGCTCAGCACGCGATCAGCTTTCATCGACTTCGCCATCCGTAAATGGACCTTGATCCATGATGGCCTTCACGACGCGATCGGCACCTTCCGGATCACGCGCATCGGATCCTGAAAAAGCCGTGCCCGACTGTGCGCGTATCCAGACGACATCCCCTGTCTGTAAATCCACGAGAGACACATAGGTCCCGCGAAACGACGACAGACCCGGTGTGTAGCCTGTTACCCCACCGATCAGCAACTTAGTCATGACCGAGCCACCGCTTTCGATCGACGTGCGGTTCGTCAGAAAAGCTGCATAATCTGCGCCAGTTGCATCGTACAGGCTCTTTGCATCCTCACCGAGCGAGTAGGTCATCAATTGCCCCTCCGCATGAGGAAGCGGAGTCAGAAGCGTGCCAGGCAGCAGAGGGACAACATGCCTGCCCATCGTATTTGTCACTTGCTGTTGAAGCAGAAGGAGCTGGTCGATGTCTTCGATCTGCCCCGCGTAAGGTTCGAACTCAATGACGGTCTCACCTGTTGCTTCGAGATGTTCTCGAAGCGATTGCGTAAAATTTTCGGTTACCTGTTCCGTCCAGTCTGCTCTCAAGTCGGATGCACCGAGTTTGACGAAATAGACTTCGGCATCCACCGGCATCTGTAGAACTTTGACGGATTGTCTTGGTTCGTCGAAAGAACTGGCATTCTTGACATTGGCGGTTGCGCAGGCAGTCGCGAACATGGCCCCTAAAGCGACTGCAGCGTTTCTTCGTTTCATTAGATGTTCCCCTCAGACTTATAATTTTCAACTGTCGATGGGGTATTGTCAGGTCAACAAATAATCTGAATTTTGACCGAGAGAGATCAAATTCATAACATTTCATAAAAAAACCCGCGCCCAAGCGCGGGTTCATATTGGCGAAATGACTGTCGCCTAAAAGCGCTTTGTGACTTCGACGCCGTAGATGGAGGGCTCGTTGATGAAGCCGGTGAAATTATTGAAATCCACAGCGCCTTCCAGTTCCGTCACGCCGAAGGCGTTGCGGACATAGGCAGCGATTTCGAAGTCATCATTATGGACATAACCCCCTCTTAGACCGACCTCGGTGAGGCTGTCGCTGCGGAACTCTGCGCTGTCATACAGAAAGAAGTTCACTTCGCTACGATAGGCCATGTCCGTAAAGACGAAGAGTTCGCCCGCATTCGAGACAGGCAGTCCGAAGCGCGCCGAAACATTGGCGATATATTTCGGCGCCTGCGGCAGGCTGTTTCCATTGATTAGCGCGTTCCCTGTCACCGGATTAACCCGGTCCAGTATGGTGCAGGGTGCGCCGCACGGTCCGACTTCGAGCGCCGTGTCCTGAATCTCCGTGTCATTGATCGAAAAGCCCGCTGTCAGTTCGACATGATCCGTCGGATCGAAACTCGCATCCACTTCCAGACCACTACCTTTGACAGCGTCGGCATTGAGAAGCTGATTGAAGTTCCCGGCCCCGCCAACGGCTGTAAGCTGCTGATTATCCGTTTCGAAATAGAAGACCGTCGCGTTCAGGGTTCCGCGCCCATCGAGAAAACGTGATTTGAAGCCGACATCAAAGGAGTCAATCGTCTCCGTATCGGCGACTGTCACGGCGTCCCCGAACACGATCCGTCCCTGCACATTTGGGGCGCGGAAACCGCGTGAATAACGGGCGAACAGGTTCAGCGCTTCATTGGCGGCGTAGTTGAGGGCCAAATCACCGGTCACGACCGTATCGTCCAGATCCTGCGACACTGGACCAAGCGTGCCGGAGCCGAACGGGCCGATGGTCCGCGACGCAACGAAATCCTTATTTTCAAGCGACAGACGCAAACCGGCTGTTGCCGTTAACCGTTCGCTGGCCTGCAACTCCATGGATGTGAACAGGGCAAAGGCTTCCGTGTCCTGATCCTGCACGGCGCGGCCATTGACACCGCCACCGAACAACGTGTCGAAGGACAGGCTTTCAATTTCGAGGTTTTCAAAAAACGCGAAGCCGCCTAGCGTCACGTTCAATGCATCCGTTGCATCGAAATTGTAACGCAGTTCCTGCGTCCATTGGCTGTGGCCTGTAATATTGTCCTGACTTTCTGCCGCGAACGGGATGAATCCCGGCCCTGAAGGCGGAGCGAAGACCGCACCGAAGCCGCCATCAACATCGCCGCGCGCATCGACCCGCACACTTTCAAATGCAGAAATCGACGTCAGCGTGCCTTTGCCAAAATCCGTGTCAATGGTCAGGGACGCGCCAAGGTTCTCGACATTCAGGATTTGTGTTGCGTCCTGTGCCGCTGTGAATCGATCAAAGCCCGGGACAAGGCCACCCGTGCCGGGCTGAATGGCATTGGCGCGGAATGTCCGTGATCCGCCATCCAGTTTGCGACCATGCAGGTTCAGCAGAATATCTGTCGTGCCAGTGGGTTCGAACAGGAATTGAAGGCGACCAGCATATTCCTCGAACTCCTCAAAGCCGGATTCGGATGGATTGGGCGCAACATTGTCGACATAGTCGCCACGGCTCTGAAACAGGCCCGACAGACGGGCCGAAACCTTATCGCCAAGCGGACCGCTAACGGCCCCTTCCAGATCCACCGTATCAAAGCGGCCATAGCCAGCCCGGATATAGCCTTCGGCTTCACGGGTCGGTCGCGCGCTTTCGAACGTGATTACACCGGCTGGCGTATTGCGCCCAAATAATGTGCCCTGTGGGCCGCGAAGTACCTCGACGCGGTCCAGATCGAAAACTGGAAATCCCTTCAGGATCGGATTTTCGAGTACGACGCCATCGTAAACCAGACTGACGGGTTGGTTCGCATTGAGGTCGAAATCAGTATTGCCGAGGCCGCGAATATAGAACCGCGGAAATGTGCGCCCAAAAGAGCCTTCAGCATAAAGGCTGGGTACGCGGGCCGACAGGAAGAGAATGTCTTCACCGCCGGAGCTGATGACATCGAGCTCTTCGCCCCGGACGACATCAAGAGACAGCGGGACGTCTTGAAGGCTTTGCTCCCGCTTTTGCGCGGTCACGATCACCTCGTCCGTAACGTCTTGTGCATGGGCCGGTGTCAGGCTGGTCCCAGCCATGAGAACCGCGCTCAATGCGGCGGTTGTAAGTTTTAGGGATGTCATGGGGACTCTCGAAAGGTGTAGCAATGATTGCGCGCTAAAGGCCGCGACCGCTTTCAGGTCAACCGCTTAACGATTGTTTGGCAACAACTTCTCGTGAGAGTTGAGTGAGGTAGAAGCTTCGGGATCAGACAAGACGGCTTTGCGTCTTCGCCGCACCGATGAAACCATCGAAGAGTGGGTGCGGGTCGAACGGACGGCTTTTCAGTTCGGGATGAAACTGCACGCCGACGAACCAGGGATGAGTGGGAATTTCGACGATTTCAGGCAGAACCCCGTCCGGAGACAGACCTGAGAAACGTAAGCCTGCTTCTTCCAGAACCGCACGATAGTCTATATTGACTTCGTAGCGGTGACGGTGACGCTCGCTGATCTGGTCGACCCCATAGGCCTCGGCCACAAGTGACCCCGTTTCAAGACGCGCCGGATAAGCGCCGAGACGCATGGTCCCGCCAAGATCGGTCGTATTGCTGCGTTCGAACCGTTCATTGCCGCGCGTCCATTCTGTCATCAGACCGACAATATTTTCCCCGTCATCGCCAAATTCCGACGAACTGGCCGTCTTGATGCCGGCAAGATTACGAGCCGCTTCGATCACGGCCATCTGCATGCCAAGACAGATGCCGAAATAGGGTATGTCTTTTTCACGGGCATACTGAATGGCCTTGATCTTGCCTTCAGTCCCACGTTCACCGAACCCGCCTGGAACCAGAATACCGTTCGCCCCTTTGAGCACGTCTTCAGGATTGCCGGCTTCGAAATCTTCGGCTTCGACCCAGCGAATGCGGACTTTTACGTTATTGGCTATGCCGCCATGTACCAGCGCTTCGGTGATCGATTTATAGGCATCGGGCAGAACCGTATATTTGCCGACGACGGCAATTTTTACGTCTCCGTCCGGGTTCGACAAGGTCTGGTGAATCTCCTGCCAGACAGCGAGATCGGCTTTGGGCGGGGTTTCGACACCGAAATGCGCCAGGACTTCCCGATCCAGCCCTTCCTTGTGGTATGCCAGCGGAACGGCATAGATCGACTCCGCATCAAGGCCCTGAATGACGGCCGATTCGCGGACGTTGCAGAAACGCGCAATCTTGCGTCGTTCCCCTTCCGGGATCGGACGTTCCGACCGACACAGAAGAATATCAGGCTGAATGCCGATCGAGCGAAGCTCTTTGACTGAGTGCTGGGTTGGCTTGGTCTTCATTTCGCCGGCAACGGCAATATAGGGCAGAAGAGTCACATGCAGGAAACAGCACTGTCCACGAGGCAATTCCTGACCCAGTTGGCGCAAGGCTTCGAAGAATGGCAAGCCCTCAATATCCCCTACCGTTCCGCCGACTTCGCATAGGACGAAATCGACATCGCCAGCATCCGACAGAACGAAGTTCTTAATTTCATTCGTCACATGCGGGATAACCTGAACTGTTGCGCCCAGATAGTCACCCCGACGCTCCTTGGCGATAATGTCGGAGTAAATCCGCCCCGTCGTGATGTTGTCGCCTTGCGTTGCTGAAACGCCGGTAAACCGTTCATAGTGGCCGAGATCGAGATCGGTTTCGGCACCATCATCCGTCACATAGACTTCGCCATGCTGATAGGGGCTCATCGTGCCCGGATCCACATTCAGATAGGGATCCAGCTTGCGCAGACGGACCTTGTAGCCGCGCGCTTGCAGCAAAGCGCCCAATGCCGCCGACGCCAGGCCCTTGCCCAGCGACGACACGACGCCGCCCGTAATAAAGATATAGCGCGGGGAAGAACCCATAATGTCCACGAACCTAGCTGAGCCCACGAAATGGATCCGTGGTCACATGAAGACTATCAATACGCAGGATGTATCCGCTGGGGCGTGGTCACATCCAACGGATGAATTCCATCGGGTGACTCCGGGGTCGACGTCAACCCACCAGTTCGTTTGTGCACAGTTAAGTGAAACGTAGGAATAGGATTCAGGCCGTCCCGCGAATGGAACGACTACTCGTCGGTTGCGGATTCGTCGGCTGCAGGTTCGCCAGTTTCAGTATCGATTGCGACAGCACCATCCACGTCGTTACCATCGAGCCGTGACGTATTGTTCGTCTCCAGCGCGAAAACCACAGACAGAAGCAGCGACAGGATCAGGAAGATCGTGCCGAGGATCGCAGTCATGCGCGCAACGGATGTGGTCGCTGCGCGGCCTGACATGAAACCCGATCCACCGCCGCCACCGCCGCCGCCAATCCCCAGCGCCCCGCCTTCGGAGCGCTGAATCAGGATCAGGCCGGTCATGATGACCGAGATGATAAGAAGGATGACGAGCAGAACGGTAGACATAGAGCTTTGCTTGAAGGTCGGTCGACGAAGGACGCGCCCATAGACCGGACGCGCGGCGACTTCCAGTCAGAATGTCTGTCGCAAAAACTAGAGATCGCAGCCCATCGGACCAGCCATGCCTTTCAGATAGGCCCGACGAACGAGACCCCGCTGATAGGCCATTCTGGCATCGCGTTCATTACTGGCCGCACCGGATACGGCCCGGACGACGCCGCGAAAGGGAATCAGAATGCTGCCGATGGCGCTGGATGATGCATTGAGAGCCAAGCGTTCGCGTCGTTCTGCTTCATCTTCGGGAACATCGAGGTCTTCACCCAGCAAGGCATTGAGTGCGACGACTTCTTCGGAGAGCGCAGAGCAGGTTTCCGGAGTCTCCGCATAAGGGTTTTCAAGTGAGAGCAAGGCCTCAGGAATATCGATATCATCCAGCCCGAGATCATTGACTGGCGTCACGACCGCCTGCTCGACGCTCATCGTGTCCTCACCCCGAAAGGTCGTATCATCAGCCGTGGAGGCGCAAGCGCTGATGACCAACGACGTCAGGATAATCGGCATGAATAAACGTGTCATGATAGCTCTACGCAAAGCGGTGTTGTTGGTTTCAGATTGGACATGATCAAATCTGAACGGATCAGATCAGACCGGCCAGAGGCGAGCTGGGGTCGGCATAGCGTTTCTTCGGCATCCGGCCTGCCAGATAGGCTTCACGACCCGCAATCACAGCATGTTTCATGGCGCGGGCCATGCGAATCGGATCTTTCGCTTCCGCGATAGCCGTGTTCATCAGGACGCCGTCACAGCCCAGTTCCATCGCAATCGTCGCGTCCGACGCCGTTCCGACACCGGCATCGACGATGACCGGGACGGATGATTGTTCGATAATCAACCGGATATTGACGGGGTTCTGTATGCCAAGCCCGGACCCAATCGGCGCGCCCAGCGGCATGATGGCCGCCGCGCCCATATCTTCAAGCTTTCGCGTAAAGACCGGGTCGTCCGAGCAATAGACCATGACGTCGAAACCATCTTCTTTGAGGAGCTTCATGGCTCGGAGCGTCTCCTCCATATCTGGATAAAGATGTTTCGGGTCGGACAGAACCTCCAGTTTTACCAGATCCCAGCCGCCCGCCTCGCGCGCCAGCCTGAGGGTTCGCACGGCGTCTTCTCCAGTAAAGCAACCCGCCGTATTGGGTAGATAGGTCGTGTCATCCGGATCGATAAAATCAGCCAGCATCGGCGCGGATGGGTCCGACAGATTAACGCGCCGGACCGCAACAGTCACAATCTCAGCGCCGGACGCGTCGAGCGCATCGGCATTCTGCTGATAATCCGCATATTTTCCGGTCCCGATGATCAGGCGAGACATGTAGTCCCGCCCCGCAATCGTCAGGACATCTTTTTTTACAGCAGACACTTAGCCGCCTCCGATAAAGTGAATGATCTCGAGAACGTCATGGTCTTCAAGCCTCACATTGGTGAAACTCGACTTAGGAACAACGCTAAGGTTGCGTTCGATCGCAATTTTCTTTTCCGGCAATCCGAGATGCGCGATCAGCCCTGCGATGGTGAGGCCATCGGGCAAATCGTCGTGATTTTCACCATTTATGATCAGATGCATCGTCTCTGTCGCTTGTTTGACCGGGGCGCGGGCGTTAACACGCACATTCACTTGCGCAAAGACGGCGATGCCAAAAGTCAT